>JBDWVU010000052.1:0-26707 GCA_039983755.1 Alloalcanivorax sp. | reverse complement strand
CGGGAGATATGTCCGGGATGGACCACTCCAACATGGGCAGCATGGATCATTCCAATATGGAAGGTATGGATCATTCCAACATGAAAGATATGGATCATTCGGGCATGTCCGGCATGGACCATGGTTCCATGGCGATGGGGACAGAAGAAAAAAGCGATCCTTTTTACGCCAAGGGCAGTGGCCTCATGCCCAAAGCTGCCAATGGCGGAAAGTTCCTCTCTTACGCTGACCTGAAGGCTCAGGATCCGTTGTATGAAGTTCGCGAGCCGACCCGGGAAATTGAGCTTCGTTTGACCGGCAATATGGAGCGGTATACCTGGAGCATTAATGGCGTCAAGTATGAAGACGCCGATCCGATTCGTCTCAAATACGGTGAGCGGGTCCGTTTCAAGTTTGTCAACGAAACCATGATGACTCACCCCATGCACCTGCACGGTATGTGGTCCATCCTTGATGTTGGCGCAGGCCAGTGGAACCCGATCAAACACACGGTCAGTGTGCAGCCCGGCACCACCGTTTACATGGAAACCGAGGTCGACGCGCCCGGTCAGTGGGCGTTCCACTGTCACCTGTCCTATCACGCGGCCGCTGGTATGTTCCGCAAGGTCATTGTTGAAGGTGGGCCAGAGTCGACGCAGGCCAAAACAGACGTGATTGCCAAAGATGGAGGTGAGGTATGAGCTGTATTCGATCAATTGTCGCAGTCAGCTTCCTTGCCTCTATTGGTGTCTCAACGGCGGTGACAGCTCAGGAAATGATCTCCGACACCACCGCTCGTAAACAGCCGCTCACAACCTGGGGTGTTCAATTCGAGGAGTTTGAATACCGCTACAGCGACGATGACGAGGAACTGGGCGTCTGGAATGCGGATGCTTTCTATGGCACCGACGAGTTCAAAGTCCGGTTGCTCACAACCGGGGAGTACGAGATAGAGGAGCAGGCCTACGAAACACTGGAAAACCAGCTGGTCGGCCAGATCCCCATCTCCAAGTTCTTCGACGCCAAAGCGGGCGTACGTTTCGATACGCCCGAGGGGCCGGACCGTACATATGCCGTTCTCGGTGTAGCCGGGCTGGCTCCCCAATGGTTTGAGATCGATGCAAACCTGTATGTCAGTAAGGATGGCGATACGTCAGCCGAACTGGATGCAGAGTACGAGCTGCTTCTCACCAACTACTGGATTCTGGCGGCAACGCTGGATGCCACGGTTGCGTTTAGCGAGGACCGGGAAATTGGCGTTGGTAAAGGACTGGTTTCTACCGAAACCGGACTCAGGTTGAGCTATGATCTGATCGACCGTGCGTTCTCGCCTTATGTGGGCGTGGTGCATGAGCGCAAATACGGCGATAGTGCCGACTTTGCCGAAGCGGACGGCGGCAGTACAGCAGATTGGTTTGCTGTGATTGGAGCGCGCATCGCACTCTGATCAGGTACTTAGGGGCTAAAGATATTTCTTTGGCCCGTTTTTCTCGACATTGATGCAAGTGAGATCTACCCAAGCTAGCATTGGCTATTTATTGAGTATCAAACGCCGTTCAAAACAACAGGAGGTTGTATGAGCAGCACGCACGACAGAACCACGCGCTATCAGAAAGGCAGTCTTACACTTCCGGGAACTGTTATGCTGGGCACCGGTGTCATGATTGGCGCCGGTATCTTCGCCCTTACCGGGCAGATGGCGCAGATGACTGGCGTTCTTTTCCCGTTGGCGTTTCTGGCCGCGGCGGTAATCGTAAGCTTCAGTGCCTATTCCTACATCAAAATTTCCAATGCCTACCCGTCAGCCGGGGGCATAGGCATGTACCTGCACAAAGCCTATGGCAATCGGTTACCGACGGCTTTCAATGCTTTGCTGATGTATTTCTCGATGGTGATTGCCCAGAGCTTTCTTGCGCGAACCTTCGGTTCTTACACCATGCAACTGTTCGATGGCGATGAAAGTGGCCGCATGGTGCCCATTCTTGGCGTCTCACTAATTCTGGCCGCGTTTCTGATCAATCTGTTGGGCAACCGAATGATTCAGGGCGTGGCTTCCTTTATAGGTATCCTGAAGATCGGAGGCATTCTGGTTTTCGGGATGGTGGGTATCTGGATTGCCGACAGTGTTTCTGTTGATTTCTCTAGCCCCGGTGAGGCTGGAACCTTTGGCAATTTCCTGGGGGCAACGGCCCTTGGCATTCTGGCCTTCAAAGGTTTTACCACCATCACCAACAGCGGCTCGGAAGTCATAGACCCCAAGAGAAACGTGGGGCGAGCGATTATTATTTCCATCGCAGCCTGCGTGGTGATCTACACCCTGGTCGGTTTCGCCGTTGCCAGTAACCTGTCCCTGGCGGAAATCATCAAAACGCAGGACTACTCTCTGGCGGCCGCTGCGCGTCCCGCATTGGGCGACTACGGCGTCTGGTTTACCGTCGCCATTGCGATGATGGCCACCGCCGGTGGCATTCTGGCCAGTATTTTCGCCGTCTCACGCATGTTGGCCATGCTGACTGAAATGAAGCTGGTCCCCCACAGTCATTTCGGCATGCCCGGTAGCATCCAGAAGCACACGCTGGTTTATACCGTGGTGCTTGGGCTTATCCTCACGGCCTTCTTCGACCTGTCCCGAATTGCAGCGCTGGGCATCATTTTTTACCTGATCATGGACATTGCTATCCATTGGGGCGTTCTGCGCTATTTACGGGAGGATGTGAAGGCCAATGTGTGGGTGCCCACGGTGGCAATTGTTCTGGATTTGCTCGCTCTTGGTGGCTTCGTTTGGGTCAAACTGAATACTGACCTGTTTGTTATTGGCGTGGCGGTTGTCACCATGATTGTTATCGCAGTGGCCGAGCAACTGTTCCTGAAAAAGGCCACAGAAGCCGAAGAAGCGGGACACAAAGAATCTCATGCTCATCATCACTAATCACCAGAACTCGATAGGGAGGGATCGGCCATGACGGCTGAGCACACGGTCAAAGATCCTGTTTGCGGCATGTCGGTGAATCCACACTCGGCGGAACATCGCAGCGAGCATGGCGGGAAAACCTGGTATTTCTGTTCTTCGGGGTGCAAATCGAAGTTTGACGGCGACCCGGGACACTACCTCAGTGGAGAACAGAAACAGGACGAACCCGTGGCTCCGGGCACCATGTACACCTGCCCGATGCATCCGGAAATTCGCCAGCAGGGCCCCGGAGATTGCCCTATCTGTGGTATGGCCCTGGAGCCCGAGCAGGTAAGTCTGGATGACGGGCCCTCGGCAGAGCTCAAAGACATGACCCGTCGATTTTGGATTGGCCTGGTGCTGGCCCTGCCGGTATTGGTGCTGGAAATGGGCGGACATCTCACCGGCCTTGACCAGATCGTTGCCCCACAAATGTCCAACTGGATTCAACTGGTGTTGGCGACGCCAGTAGTGGCCTGGTGTGGCTGGCCTTTCTTTGTCAGAGGCTGGAAGTCCGTCGTCAGCCGCAATCTGAACATGTTCACGCTCATTGCCATTGGTACTGGCGTGGCGCTGATCTACAGCCTGGTGGCGACACTGGCGCCCCAGATTTTCCCCGACGCCTTTCGGCAGGAAGACGGTTCTGTCGCCGTCTACTTCGAGGCGGCTGCGGTCATCGTGGTGCTGGTTCTGTTAGGCCAGGTGCTTGAACTGCGGGCCCGGGAGAAAACCTCGGGCGCGATCAAGGCGCTGCTGGATCTGGCACCGGCGACGGCCCGAAAGCTGGATGACCAGGGCGACGAGTCCGATGTGTCGCTGGATCAGGTCAAGGTGGGTGATCGCCTGCGAGTGCGCCCGGGGGACAAGGTGCCGCTGGACGGTGAGTTACTTGAAGGCAGCTCCAACGTGGATGAGTCCATGGTGACCGGTGAGCCTCTTGCAGTCAGCAAAAAGTCTGGCGACCAAGTGATTGGCGGCAGTATTAACCAACAGGGCAGCTTTATCATGCGGGCCGACAAGGTTGGCCGGGACACCATGCTTTCCCAAATCGTGCAGATGGTGGCTAGCGCCCAACGCAGCCGCGCACCGATCCAGGGGCTTGCCGATAAGGTGGCGAGCTGGTTTGTGCCCACCGTGATCCTAATTGCCATTGTTGCCTTTATAGCCTGGTCATTCCTTGGGCCGACACCGCCCATGGCGTTCGGGCTGATTGCGGCGGTCAGTGTTCTGATCATTGCCTGCCCTTGCGCACTGGGTCTGGCAACGCCGATGTCGATCATGGTAGGTGTTGGCCGCGGCGCCCAAAGTGGTGTGCTGATCCGCGATGCGGAAGCCCTTGAACGCATGGAAAAGGTAGATACGGTGGTAGTGGATAAGACCGGCACGTTGACAGAGGGGCAGCCACAAATCACCCGAATTGTTACAGCGAATGGGTACGATGACGATGCTTTGATGCGTTTTGCGGGCGGACTCGAGAAAGGCAGTGAGCATCCACTGGCCCACGCCATTCTGGACAAAGCCAAGGGCATGGAGCTGAAGCTGCCGGATGCGGAAGACTTCGATTCTCCCAACGGTAAAGGGGTAACAGGAAAAATCGACGGCAAGCGGGTGCTGCTTGGTAATCGTCTTCTCATGGAGTCGGAGAATGTCGACACCACTAAATTTGACAGCGATGCCGACGAGCATCGCAAAGATGGTGCTACCGTGATTTTTGCCGCCGTCGATGGAAAAATCGCTGGGCTGTTGGCCATCTCCGATCCCATCAAGAGAACGACCCACGCTGCTATTGTCGCGCTGCAAAAAGACGGCATTCGAGTGGTCATGCTGACTGGCGATAACTACACCTCGGCCGAGGCGGTTGCTCGCAAATTGCATATCGATGAAGTGGAAGCGGAGGTACTGCCGGAAGATAAGGGCAAGATCGTCCAGCGTCTGAAAGATGAAGGGGGTGTTGTCGTGATGGCGGGTGATGGCGTTAACGACGCGCCTGCATTGGCAACGGCGGACGTGGGGGTGGCCATGGGCACCGGCACAGATGTGGCCATCGAAAGCGCGGGCATTACGCTGCTGCGCGGCGACTTGATGGGTATTGTAGAAGCGCGTCGTCTGTCGCTGGCGACCATGCGCAATATCCGACAGAACCTGTTCTTTGCTTTTGTGTACAACTCCGCGGGCGTTCCGATTGCGGCGGGGGTTTTGTACCCGTTCTTCGGGATACTGCTTTCACCGATCTTCGCGGCTGCTGCAATGTCGCTGTCGTCTTTCAGCGTGATTGTGAATGCATTGCGCCTGCGAGTTATCAAGCTTGGCCCTAAGTAATAATAGCTGGTGCCGTACACTATTGATCGAACCATAGAAGATGCTGATTTTGAGGCGGTTGACAAACGAGCGCGTCAGTCTCTCACGGATAACTGCTTCGGGGTGCTGATCGAAATCGACGTCAAAACCACGATGAAGGAGAAGCTGGGCACGGAAATACCTGCCTACCGGATCTTTGGGCATGCAATCCTAGGCCATCGGCGTGGAGCCTCGAGTAGGGGCTATTTTGCCATAGCTGGCGCCTTAAGCGACTTCATCCGTGATCTGTTGACCGTGATCAAGTTCCACGGGGTTTGCTCAGCCCGTTCAACTTTAATCGGGTATCCGGATTATCTGGTTGGTATGCGAGAGAGAAAGGTGGCCGACAAACTCAACCCACAACGGATTAGCTGGTTGATGGCTCGCTCAGTACGCTCACTTGCTAGAGAGCAGATACTTCACCAAACAGGCGATGCCCAGGACCAGCAGCAATAGTAGGGCAATTCCGATCACTGGCATTATCCAGCCCATCGCCCCCATCATCCCGCAATCGGGTAGTGTCGTGTTCATCGTGACAGAGCTCCCTGTGGTGTCCATGCCCAAAACCCGTGGTGCCGCCGCCCAGTGGCACCACGGTCGCGCTCATATCGTTCACCCGGCACAGCAGGACAACTGCGTCACATCCTTGGTGAAAGTCTGGGCACAGAGCTTGAGCCCTTCCACCATGGTCAGGTAGGGAAATAGCTCATTGGCGATGTCGTGTACGGTCATGCGTGCGCGTAGCGCCATCACCGCCGTCTGGATCAGCTCACCGGCTTCCCCCGCCACCGCCTGCACCCCCAGCAACCGGCCCGAGTCGCGTTCGGCCACCAGCTTGATGAAACCACCGGTGTCGAAATTCACCAGCGCACGCGGCACGTTTTCCAGGTCCAGCTCGCGGGTATCGACGCTGAAGCCTTGCTCGATGGCCTCGGCTTCCGTCAGGCCGACGGTGGCCACCTGGGGGTCGGTGAAGATCACCGCCGGCATGGCGCTCAGGTCCAGGGTGGCTTCGCCCCCGGTCATGTTGACGGCAGCCCGGCTGCCCCCGGCGGCGGCGACATAGACGAACTCCGGCTGATCGGTGCAGTCACCGGCGGCATAGAGCCCCGGCACCGTGGTGTGCAGATGCTCATCGACCAGAATCGCCCCACGTGCGGTTTCCACGCCGAGGCTCGCCAGGTTCAGGGCCTCGGTATTGGGTGTCCGTCCGGTGGCCACCAGCAGTTGATCCGCCCGCAAGGTGCCGGCGTTGGTGTCGACAATGAATTCATTGTCGGTGTAGTCCACGCGGCTCGCCTGGGTCTGCTTGAGGACCTCGATGCTCTCGCGGCGAAACGCCGCCTCCACCGCATCCCCTACCGCCGGGTCTTCCTGGGAGAGCAGGCGGCTGCGGGCCAGCACCGTGACCCGGCTGCCCAGCCGGGCGAAGGCCTGGGCCAGTTCCAGGGCCACCACCGAGGCGCCGATCACAATCAGCCGCTCGGGAAGGGTGTCCAGGGCCAGCGCACTGGTAGAGGTCAGGTAGGGGGTGTCGGCAAGACCCGGGATCGGCGGTACTGCCGGTCGGGCGCCAGTACCGATTAAGGCGCGGTCGAAGTGGACGACCTGCTCGCCGCCCTCGTTCAGCTTGACCATCAGGCTATGGGCATCGATAAACCGGGCCTCGCCGTGCAGGACCGTGATGGCCGGGTGGTCGCGCAGAATCCCCTCGTACTTGGCGTCACGCAGTTCCTCGACACGTCGCTGCTGCTGCTCGAGCAGCTTGGCCCGATCCACCACCGGCGCCTGGGCGCTCAGGCCTGCATCGAAGGGACTTTCCGTACGCAAGTGGGCAATATGGGCCGCGCGAATCATGATCTTCGAAGGCACACAGCCTGTATTGACACAGGTACCGCCGACGGTGCCGCGTTCGATCAGGGTGATCCGGGCGCCGCGCTCGGCGGCTTTCAGGGCCGCCGCCATGGCGGCGCCGCCGCTGCCGATCACCGCGATGTGCGGGGCGTCTTCATCACGGCCCTTGGACACCGATGCGCCTGCCGGGGAAGTGGGCCCACTGTTGGCCAGTCGAGCTTGGTAGCCAAGTCGGGTCACGGCAAACGTCAACGCCGAGGCCGGTGTCTCCGGATCAACGGCTACCGATGCCGTCCCCTGAGGATAGGATACCTCCACCGACTGCACGCCGGGCAGCTTCTCCAGGGCTTCCCTGACATGATCCGCACAGCGGTCACAGGTCATGCCACTCACGTTGAGTTCAATCATCACGTTTCTCCGAGTCTTCATTAGTAAAGCCGGCATCCTGCTTCCGCTTGTGGTATCGCGCGTAGAGAGGTAAGCCGATGGCCAGGGCGGCAAACAGCAGGTAATCGAGATAGCCTGCCAACGCGGCCAGGCCCGCCGTACCGAATAGCACCAGGGCGATTGGCGCGCAACACAGCACCATCAACCCGGTGCCAAGCACGACGCTTAAAAATTTCTGCGAATCTTTCACGCTTATTCCTTCACCGTGGCGGGCAAGCTCGTAAACAACTCACCCGATGACCGCGATGTGCAGCTGCTTGATGTCACTCAGGGGGCGTATTCCTTGATTTGATAGAGCCGTTGTCACAACAGGCGTCGAACTGCTTCTTACGCCAAATCGCATAAATGGTCAGGCCGATGAAGAAGGCCAGGGCCGGCAATAACACAACGTCGAGATAGCCCGTCAGCCCCGCCAGGCCCACCGTGCCAAGCAGGATCACCAGGATCGGCGTAAAGCAGCACAATGCCACCAGGACGGTGCCGATCACGCTCACGCGCAGCAGGGGCTTGGGATTCTTCATGATCACTCTCGATCCGCTTGCGAGGATGTCGGGGTTGATGGATACCCAGCGTTGATGGTGGCCTCGGTCAATGCCTCCACCGACGTTCGGGCGTCGTCAAAGGTGACCACGGCCTCGAGATCCGCGTAGCTCACGTCGACTTGCGAGACGCCGTCCACCTTGTTGAGGGCGGCCTTGACGGTGATCGGGCAGGCGGCACAGGTCATGCCCGGCACCGACAGCGTCACGGTCTGCAGGGCCGCTAAGGCGGGCGTGCTGAGCAGGGCGAGTAGCGCGATGAAGGCGAAACGAGCTTTCATGGTAGATCTCCTTTTAATAGAACAGGGGCAAGATGTAGGGGAATACCAGGGCGATTAGCACCAGCAGCGATACGAGCCAGAAGATCGCCTTGTAGCCCGTCCTGACCCGTGGCACGGCACACACCTCTCCCGGCTGGCACTTTTCCACTGGCCGAAAGACGCGACGCCAGGCGAAGAACATCGCCACCAGCGCGACGCCGATAAAGAGCGGGCGATAGGGCTCCAACGCCGCCAGATTGCTGATCCAGGCGCCGGAAACGCCCAGCGTGATCAGCACCAGCGGGCCGAGGCAACACGCCGAGGCCAGGAGGGCCGCGACTCCTCCGGCGGCCAGGGGCCCTCGCCCCGTTTTAGATGTCCGCATTGACGATTCTCCTTTCGGGATGGGGGGAGCTACGATAAGGTTACTTCCGTAGCTTGGTACGGAGTCAAGCATCATGAAGAGACATGCAGATAAAGTGGCGGACACCATGACCATTGGCGGCCTGGCCAAGGCGGCCGGCGTCAATGTCGAGACAATCCGCTATTACCAGCGACGAGGGCTATTATCGGAGCCCGAACGCCCTCCCGGAGGTATTCGACGCTATAGTGCCGCCGATATCGACAGGTTGACGTTCGTGAAAACGGCGCAGCAGCTGGGCTTTAGTCTGGATGAGATCAGTGACCTACTTCGGCTGGAAGATGGCGCCCACTGTCAAGAAGCCAGTGCTCTCGCAGAGCACAAGTTAGGGGACGTTCGCGAGAAGATCGACAGGCTTGAAAGAATTGAGAAGGTGCTGAGCGAAATGGTCGACAGATGCCATGCACAACAAGGCAATATCACTTGCCCGCTAATTGCGTCATTGCATGAAGGGCTCAGAGAAGCAGAAGACCCAAGGGAGTAACTCACCTTCAGTTCGTTGAAAACAACGCGGTCAAAGAGTCGCGATCATCTATGGACCATGTCGACAAGGAAAGTTTGCATGACTAGCTTGCCTGACAACATCCTTCACCTTCCCGAGTACCACGTCCTAGGCACCAAGATGGAAGAGCATGATCTCCACTACCAGGTCGAAGCTCCTGAGCCTCTAGCTTGCGAGGAATGCGGCGTTGAGAGTGAGTTTGTCAGGTTCGGCAAGCGCGATGTGGCCTATCGCGACCTACCCATCCACGGAAAGCGGGTCACCCTCTGGGTGGTCCGTCGCCGCTACACCTGCCGGGCGTGTGGAAGGACGTTCCGGCCAGCTCTTCCGGAAATGGTAGACGATCACCGCATGACGCGGAGGCTTTACAACCACGTCGAGAAGGAAGCCTTCAATCACCCCTACGCCTACGTGGCTGATACCACGGGCCTCGACGAGAAGACTGTCCGCGAGATATTCAAGAAGAAGGCTGAGTTCCTGGCAGCCTGGCATCGTTTCGAGACACCCTGCTGCCTGGGGATCGACGAGCTGTACCTGAACCGCCGCTACCGCTGCATCCTGACCAACCTGGAGGAGCGTACCCTACTGGACCTGCTGCCCGGTCGCCAGCAGGACGCGGTGACGAGGCGCCTCATGAGCATGACCGAGCGCCACCAGGTCGAGATCGTCAGCATGGATATGTGGAAACCCTACCGCCGTGCTGTCCAGGCGGTACTGCCGCAGGCTCGCATTGTGGTCGATAAGTTCCATGTGGTGCGGATGGCCAACGAAGCCCTGGAGAAGGTGCGTAAGGGACTCAGGAAGGATCTGAAGCCAAACCAGCGGCGGACCCTCAAGGGCGATAGGAAGATCCTGCTGAAGCGTGCCCACGACGTTTCAGATCGCGAGCGGCTTATCATGGAGACATGGACAGGGGCCTTCCCTCAGCTCCTGGCGGCCTACGAGCACAAGGAGCGGTTCTACCACATCTGGGACAGCACCACCCGGCGTGATGCCGAAAAGGCGCTGGCCCGCTGGATTGACGACATTCCACAGGGGCAGAAAGAGGTGTGGAAGGATCTCGTCAGCGCCGTCAGCGGATGGCGCGAGGAGGTGCTGGCCTACTTCGAAACCGACACCCCAATCACCAACGCCTTCACGGAGTCGATCAATCGGCTGGCCAAGGACAAGAACCGCGATGGCCGGGGCTACTCATTCGAGGTGATGCGGGCCCGGATGCTCTACACCACCAAGCACAAGAAGAAGGTGCCGCAGATCAAGGAATCCCCCTTCCTGGGCAAGGCCACCATGACCTACAGCATGGGTCTTCCCGAGCCTGAGAAAAACTACGGCGTCGATCTATCAACCTTCTGGGAGAGTTAAGGGTTCGAAGGAGCAAGGGGGCTCCATCTACCACTTAATCCGGATACCCCTTTAATCCAACTCATTGTGATTAACTCTCTAGGTGTGTAAAGCCAACAGGTTGCTTATAACAGGAAGTCTGCTGATGCGCGGTCGCAGATAACGGCTTTGCAATCGCTTGAGAAGCAACTCGTTTCCCTGAGAGCGAGGTGCAACGATGGCCGTGAAGTTGATGCTTGCGGGGTTCTTGCTGGCATCAGCGAGGGCATCTTACAACCGCAATAGATCAAAGTGTCGATTTTATAGTTCTTAACCACGCCGCCACCTGTCGACATAAGCCTCGGTACCCAGCATGCCAACAGGCGCCTGGAATGGCATCGAGAGACACTTTCACGCTTCATCAAGTAATGCTATTGAAGGCTGTGGCGTAGAGAAGAGCATGCCAGAGGGAGCAGAGCTGGTGATCAATAGTTATATAGCTCGATATTAAACGTTGACATGGGGGTTACCCCAAGGTTTATGTTGCCTACAGCACATCACTTCGGACTATGCTGACACCATATGTTTATTGCCCGGTTATTCATTAGCTGCCTATTTCTGCTTAGCATCTCCTTGCAGGGGATGGCAGCGGTGCAATTGGTGCAGCCTTGCCCCATGGAACAGACCATGATGCAGGCAGACATGGATGACCGTTGCAGCATGATGTCCGCCATGCCACAAAACGATTGTTGTCTGGATGGTCAATCCAGCACGCACAGTGGCCCGGTTTGCAAGCCTGGTCAGGAGTGCCATGCTGGGCAGCTCTCGATCATGAATACGCCACCGGCGAATTCTTTTCAGGCAGCAAATCCGGCTGCCCCTCATTTTTCTGACCCTCTCTATCTCCCCCTTGCCTTATCTACCATCTGGCGACCGCCACTAGCACTTTCTCACTGATCTTTTCGGGGTCCGGCCTGGTCTGGGCCCACTGAGGGCGCGTTGCGCGCCATGATCCGTGTTGGAGTGACACATGTATTGGATATTTCTGAGCGCCGGCCGGTATCGGCGCGCACTCGGCTGGCTAGCGCCCTCCCTGCTGCTAGCTAGTGTCCAGGCGTTTGGGGCAGAAGGCCTGACTTTTAATCAGGCGCTACAGCTCGCCTTACGTCAATCACCGGAACTGCGGGCGGAATCGGCCCGCGTCGAGGCCGCTCAGCAGGCAGAAGGGCCTGCCGATGCTTTGCCTGATCCCACCCTGATTCTTGGCCTCGACAATGTACCTGTGGATGGTGCCGATCGTTACAGCCTGTCGAGTGATTTCATGACCATGCAGCGTATTGGTGTAACCCAGCGTTTCCCCAATCGCAGCAAACGCACAGCAAGGGCAGAAGGTGCCAGACAGCAAATCGGCTTAACGGAGGCCACGAAAGAGGCGACTCGTCTGGCCGTGCTGCGTCAGACCGCTCAAGCCTGGATCGAGCTCCACACTCTGGATCGTCAACTAGTCCTGCTGGAAGAACTCATTGCTGAAAATCGTTTGTTCGACAAGGCAGTGCGTGCCCGACTTTCATCGGGTCAAGGAAAGGCTATTGATAGCGTGGCACCCAGGCAGGAAGCCGTGACATTACTGGATCGGCGAGATGCTCTTCTGGCCAGGCAACGCCAGGCTAAGGCTCGTTTAATACGCTGGCTGGGGGAAGCCGGCCGGCAATCACCGGCTGGCCAAGCACCTGATTTCGCCATCAATGCTGAACAGTTACTGAATAGCCTGCATAAGCACCCTGAACTTGAGATAGCGTCGCGTCAGGCTTCTGTCGCCCAGGCTAACGCGGACGAGGCTCGTGCCGCCAAGAAGCCGGACTGGGCTTTAACTCTGGCTTATATGAATCGTGAAGAATTCAGTGACATGGCGATGCTACAGGTCAATGTGGACCTGCCATTGTTCAGCCGGTCGCGCCAGGGGCCTCGCATTGCCTCGGCGGAAGCTGAGTGGCAAGCACTGGAATCTCGTGCAGAGGCGGTACGTCGCGAACATGAAGCGATGCTGCAGAGCGATCTGGCCGAATATGAACGCCAGGAACGCACGCTTGCCCGGCAACGGGAGCAACTGGTGCCTCTCGCAAAAGAGAAAGTGGGATTGGCTAGGGCAGCTTGGCGCGGCGGTGATGGCAGTTTGGCCGATCTTGTACGGGCACGTAGCGAATGGCTGGACGCCAAACTGAAAGAAATTGATCTCAGCGGGCAGTATGACCAGCAGGCAGCCGCCCTCCATTTTACCTACGACCACCACGGCATGGTGGGCGAGGAGCAAGATGATGAACATTAAACGCAATGCCTTGATCGGTTTGGCTGCCTCGCTGTTGTTGCTAGCCGGAATATATTTGGGCCGTTACGTCACCCCTTCGCAGAGCAGTATATCGATGGCGATGGACAGCAGTGAAACCAACAGCAAAGCGGATGAAAAGGAAGTGCTGTACTGGTATGACCCTATGTATCCCCAGCAGCACTTTGACGAGCCCGGGCCCTCACCTTTCATGGATATGGAGTTGGTGCCCCGTTATGCCAATGGTGGTGATGATGGCGATCAGCCAACGGTCCGTATTGATGCAGCCATGGTACAAAATCTGGGAATTCGCAGTGCCTCGGTGGTCGTGGCTCAGTCACAATCTCAGCTTGATGTCACGGGGTTGATTGCTTACAACGACCGCGCCCTGACACGCCTGCAAAGCCCCGCGCCTTCCTTCGTAGACAAGGTCTGGCCTCTGGCTGAGGGCGACACCATCTCCAGTGGTCAGCCGCTGATGCAATTGAGAGTTCCGGCCTGGACTGGAGCTCAGCATGAATGGCTGGCCGTGCTCGGCAGCGGCAACAACGAACTGATCGTCGCCGGGCGGGAGCGCCTGTTGTCATTGGGCATGCCTGCATCCCTGATCCGAAGTATTGAACGCCAACGTAAACCGCTGGAAACCTGGACGGTGACAGCTCCGCATGATGGCGTGATACGCAGTCTCAATGCTCGTGCTGGCATGACGCTGTCGGCCGGTGCTCCCGTGGCGGAGATTCAGTCACTCAACCCCGTGTGGGTGGAGATAGCAGTCCCGGAACGCCAATTGGGGCAAGTCAGTAGTGGTAACGCTGTTGACGTGACCGTTCAAGGAGTGAAGCCAGCACTGCGTGAGGGGCAAGTTGCCGACATTCTGCCTCTGGTGGATCAGTCCAGCCGAACTGTGCCGGTGCGAGTGACCTTGTCCAATGACGAGGGTGATCTGCGTCCGGGCATGAGCGCTCAGGTACGCATTCATGGCGAAGCCACACAGAAAGCATTGGCCGTACCAACCGCAGCCTTATTGCATACAGGAAAGCGCAGCCTGGTGATGCTTGATGAGGGGGAGGGTCGATATCGTCCGCAGGCAGTGTTGCCGGGGGGCGAGCTGGGAGACCAAACGCTGATCCTGGCAGGGCTGAAGGAAGACCAGAAGGTGGTTGTCAGTGGTCAGTTCCTGCTCGATTCCGAAGCCAGCCTGCAAGGCATTGCCGTTCAGGAGCTGGCTATGTCAGATGAGACGGAAATGATGAACGCACTGCACTATGCCGAAGGTGTTGTCGAGCAACTGAATGGCAGCAAAATAATGCTGGACCATGGCCCTTTCAAGAGCTTGTCCATGCCTGCCATGACCATGCGTTTTAACCTGGCGAATGAACAAGTAGGCAAAGGGATATCGGTAGGTGATCGCGTGCGCATTGGCATTCGTGATACAGACAAAGGGTTGATTGTGGAGCGCCTAGAAAAGCAGGTGGCGGAACAAAAAGACACCCAAGTGAATTCGTTGCATTACGCCGAGGGGGTTATCGAGGGGCTATCCGACGGCAAGGTCAAGCTTAAACACGGTCCTTTTAAGACGCTCGGTATGCCTGGCATGACCATGCGCTTTCGTCTTGCCAGCGAACAGGTGGCCAGCGATATAGCAGTGGGCGATCGTGTGCGCGTCGGCGTCAAAGATACCGATAATGGCTTGACTGTGGTGTCTCTCGACAAACAGGAGGTTGCACCATGATCGCTACCCTGATTCGCTGGTCGTTGGCTAACCGATTTTTGGTGCTGCTGGCGACGCTGTTCATGAGTGCGTGGGGAATCTGGTCTATCAACAATACCCCCGTAGATGCTTTACCGGATCTGTCCGATGTACAGGTGATTATCCGCACCAGTTACCCAGGTCAGGCACCGCAGCTGGTGGAAAAACAGGTTACCTATCCACTTGCCACCACCATGCTGGCCGTGCCAGGTGCGCGCACAGTACGTGGTTACTCGTTCTTCGGTGATAGTTATGTTTACGTGTTGTTTGAAGATGGTACCGACTTGTATTGGGCACGCTCACGGGTGTTGGAATACCTTAGTCAGGTCCAGTCTGAATTGCCGCGTACAGCACGACCATCACTTGGGCCAGACGCTACCGGTGTCGGCTGGATTTATCAGTACGCATTGATCGATCGCACCGGCCAGCATGATCTATCGCAGCTAACCTCGATACAGGACTGGTTTCTAAAATACGAGCTGCAGACTCTGCCTGACGTTGCAGAAGTGGCAACCATAGGCGGCATGGTACGTGAGTATCAGGTAGTCCCTGACCCGGTCAAACTCGCCAGCCATGGGATCAGTCATCAACAAGTACGCAAGGCGATAGAACAAGCTAACCAGGAAACCGGGGGAGCAGTGCTGACGCTGGGCGAAGCGGAGTTCATGGTGCGCTCCAGTGGCTACCTTCAGTCACTCGAGGATTTCCGAAAAATCCCACTAAAACTGGTTGATGGAGTGCCAGTACAGCTTGGAGATGTGGCGCAGATTCGCCTTGGTCCGGAGATGCGGCGTGGTATTGCCGAGCTGGACGGTGAAGGGGAAGTCGTCGGCGGGGTCGTCATTCTGCGTTCAGGCAAGAACGCCCGCGCCGTGCTATCTGCCGTGCATGAGCGACTTGAGACACTGCGGGAAAGCTTGCCGGAAGGGGTTGAGATCGTCACCACCTATGATCGAAGTGAGCTGATTGATCGAGCGGTAACAAACCTCAGTTACAAATTGATTGAAGAGTTCATTGTAGTTGCACTGGTGTGCGTATTGTTTCTTGGCCATTTGCGTTCGTCACTGGTGGCCATCATTTCCCTACCGCTGGGAATCCTTGCTGCCTTTATTGTGATGCGTTACCAGGGCATCAATGCCAATATCATGTCGCTTGGCGGCATTGCTATCGCTATCGGCGCTATGGTGGATGCAGCAGTGGTGTTAATCGAGAACGCTCACAAGAAAATTGAGATTTGGCATCGGGATAACCCAGGGCAATCTCTGACTGGTAATGCGCATTGGCGAGTCATAGAGCAAGCAGCTGTCGAAGTGGGGCCAGCGCTGTTCTTCTCGTTGCTAATTATTACCTTGTCGTTTATTCCTGTCTTTACCTTGGAAGCACAGGAAGGGCGGCTATTTGGCCCACTGGCATTTACCAAAACCTGGGCTATGGCGGCGGCAGCCGGCCTATCGGTGACATTGGTTCCACTGTTAATGGGGTACTGGATTCGGGGAAAGATACCTTCCGAGGAAAGTAATCCAATCAGTCGCTTTTTGATTAGTTGTTATCAACCCGTACTAGAGCGAGTCTTGGCGTGGCCGAAAACCACCTTGCTGGTTGCCGGTTTAGTTTTTGTTACCGCCTTTTGGCCGCTAAGTCAGCTTGGTGGTGAATTTTTGCCACCGCTGGATGAGGGCGATTTGCTGTATATGCCAAGTGCCTTACCAGGCTTGTCAGCACAAAAAGCTACCGAGCTTCTACAGCAGACCGATAGGTTGATCAAAACGGTGCCTGAGGTGGAGCAGGTGTTCGGCAAGGCGGGGCGTGCGCGGACAGCGACTGACCCTGCACCATTGACGATGTTTGAAACCACCATCCGTTTCAAACCCAAGGACCAATGGCGTGAAGGCATGACAACGGAGAAGCTTGTCGAGGAGCTGGACCGTATTGTACGCGTGCCTGGACTGGCAAATATCTGGATTCCTCCGATACGCAATCGTATCGACATGCTTGCCACTGGCATCAAGAGCCCAATTGGCATCAAAGTAGCGGGTAATGACCTAGAGATCATTGACCAGGTGAGTCGTCAAATCGAACAGGTAGCCAAACAAGTACCCGGTGTTTCCTCAGCATTGGCTGAACGGTTGACTGGTGGTCGTTATGTGGATATCGATATTCGGCGTGGCATTGCGGCTCAGTATGGCCTCAACATCGCGGATATTCAGTCGGTTGTCAGTGGTTTGATTGGTGGTGAAAACATCGGTGAGACAGTGGAAGGGCTGGAGCGTTACCCGATCAGCCTTCGATATCCTCGCGAGTGGCGCGACACGGTGCATCGCTTACGCGATTTGCCCATAGTCACTCCCGAAGGAAAACAAATTACCCTCGGAACCGTGGCGGATATCAAGATTACCGATGGGCCACCGATGTTAAAAAGTGAGAATGGCCGACTGTCTGGGTGGGTGTATATCGATGTTCGGGGGCGTGACCTAGCCTCGGTAGTGGATGATCTACGTGCCTCAGTGAATGATGGAGTCAGGCTGCCAGAGGGGGTCAGCTTGTCCTTTGCCGGTCAGTTTGAGTTCCTGGAGCGGGCCAATGCGAGACTGAAAGTGGTGGTGCCGGCGACCTTACTGATTATTTTCGTACTGTTATTCCTGACCTTTCACCGTATCGGTGAAGCCTTGCTGATTATGGCTACGTTACCGTTTGCGGTGACCGGCGGTATCTGGTTCTTGTATCTGCTGGACTACAACTTGTCGGTGGCTACTGGTGTCGGCTTCATCGCCCTGGCGGGTGTCGCTGCCGAGTTTGGCGTGATCATGTTGCTGTACCTAAAGCAGGCGTGGCAGGAGAGGCAGGAGCAGGGCCAAAAGGATGAAGCTGCCTTGATGGGTGCTATCCGTGATGGCGCGGTATTACGTGTTCGACCTAAGGCGATGACTGTAGCTGTTATTATTGCCGGTCTTCTTCCGATTTTCTGGGGGGGAGGCACAGGTAGCGAGATCATGAGCCGCATTGCTGCGCCCATGGTAGGAGGGATGGTAACAGCACCTTTGTTATCACTTTTCGTGCTGCCCGCAGCCTATCTGCTGATGCAACGACGCAACAGGAATCCGGGTTAACCAAGCTTAAAGCTTGGGTGGTTGCGATTGTGAATAAGTAAATAGAGCACATAAGGATCGCAATCTTTTGGTCTTGGCACCCTGCTTAGTGTCAGATCAGCACTGATCTGACACTAATAATCGGCGGGGGTTACAGGTGTTAAAGACAAAATTTTTCCGTGTGATGCTGGGAGGGGGGGGGGCTAGCCATACAAAAGCCGATTGACGATCGGTTTTATGTGTGTCAGTCTGATTGCCAGATTGATAATCTCTAAGTGGTCAGGATTCATGCAGCTGGGTGAACTAGAAAAGCAAGTCTTGCAATACTTCTGGAAGGGGCGCACGGCAGACGCAAAATCTGTCTATGCGCATTTCGAGAAGCAGCGCGGAGGTACCTTGAATACTATCCAGAGCACGCTGGATCGATTGTTCAAGAGGGTAAGCGGATTAAATGGTTGATCTTACCTTTGCATGAGAGTGAGACAGACCGGCATCTCATCGGATTATCTGGTTGATGCTTCACCTACTGCTGGTGCATGTTTCCTTCGCTAATTCCAGCAAGAACCCCACACGCCTCAACTTCCCGGTCATCGTTGCAACTCGCTCTCAGTGAAACGAGTTGTTTCTCAAGCGCTTGCAGAGCGGTTATCTGCGACCGCACATGAGAGATGTGATCATCGAGCAAGGCGTTGACGGCGGTACAAGGCTGATGAGGGTCGTCCTGATAGCTCTGTAGTTCGTGAATCTCAGCCAGTGACAGGCCCAGGATTCTGCAGCGACGGATGAAGGCCAGCCCCTCACCATGCTTCTCGGTATAGACACGGTAACCGTTGTCCTGCCGATCAGGCGGCGGCAACAAGCCCTGCTGTTCATAGAAGCGGATCGTCTGTGTTTCGACCCCTACCAACTGCGCCAACTGACCAATGCGCATCAGCCTCCTCCCCAACGGATTCTTTACTCTATTGACCTTATAGTAGCTTTATAGTTTTAAATGGTACCACAACATTGTTCAAGTGGAGTCGTATCATGAGCAAATCCTGTGGTGGCGCCTGTGGCGGTGATGCAACGTCCGCAGCGGATACCGATATACAGGCCTCCTCCGAGGCGCCAGGGAGATGGGTCAGTGTTTATGCCGTGCCGAAGATGGACTGTCCATCAGAAGAACGAATGATTCGCCTAGCCCTGAACGGCTTTGAGGAGATTCGGGCGCTGTCCTTCGACTTGTCGAACCGCCGGCTGAAGGTCGTGCATGACGGCGAGGTCGAGCCCGTCACCTCGAAACTGAAGACCTTGGGGCTAGGCGCCTCGCTTCAGGAAACCGTCGCTGCAAATCCGGAGACCATCAAGGCCGCCGAGTTTTCGGCAGCTTCTGCTAAGCAAGAATCCGGGACCCTGCGCTGGTTGCTCGGCATCAATGCACTTCTGTTCGTGGTGGAAATGACTGCCGGTCTGATCGCCCAGTCCACCGGCCTGATTGGAGAGTCCCTGGATAATTTTGCCGATGCGGCCGTGTACGGGCTTGCCCTTTATGCGGTTGGTCACAGCGTGAAAATGCAGCTACGTGCTGCCCATCTTGCGGGTGTCCTGCAACTGATCTTGGCTGTTGGCGTACTCATAGAGGTGGTGAGACGCTTTGTATTCGGTAGTGAGCCTGAATCGCTGGTGATGATGGCTATCGCATTCGTCGCGTTGATTGCCAATACCAGTTGTCTGCTGCTGATAGCCAAACACCGGGAGGGCGGAGCGCACATGAAGGCAAGCTGGATATTCTCGGCCAACGACGTGGTGATCAACCTGGGGGTCATTACCGCCGGCGTTCTGGTCGCGTGGACCGGCTCCAATTATCCGGATCTGGTTATCGGTAGCATCGCGGGGCTCGTCGTGCTTAACGGTGCCAGGCGCATTCTGGCGCTCAAGGGTTAAAGCATGCCCTTTATTGGCAACAATCTCTCGCCGTATGTCCTGTTTTCCATATCCGGCCTGATAGCAGCATCGGACCAAACTGTAAAATGGCTGGTTCAACAAACAATGGCTTATGGCGAGTCGATCGCGGTGACCCCGTTCTTTAACTGGGTGCACGTATGGAACACCGGTGCCGCATTCAGTCTGTTCGCAAATGCTGGGGGCTGGCAGCGCTATTTTTTTATCGGAATCGCGGTAGTGGTCTCGGTCGTGCTGATCAAGCTGATTCGTGAAAAAGGTCATAATGGAGACGCCATCGCTTACAGTCTTATCCTCGGTGGCGCCATGGGCAATCTGATTGACCGGATCTTTCGCGGCTATGTTGTAGATGCCTTCGATTTCTATTGGCGAGACTGGCACTGGCCAGCCTTCAACCTTGCCGATATTGCAATTGTCCTCGGTGCATTGCTTCTCGTTTTCGTAGGCTTACTGCGAAAAGAAAATCCCAATGCCGAGTTGGATGGATCTTCCTGAAACCTTAGCGGAAAAAAGCCTTAAAAATGCGCTCGGTTTGACCGTGCTTGCCAGTCGGTAAGGCTGCATTTCCTGGCCGGCAATCAATGCCGAACTTGTTTCTCGAAAACGACCCGCTCCCGGCCAAATGGCGGCCAAGAGCGGGCTACCCGGATGCAATTACACCTTTTCATCCTGGCGGTGCAGCAATGTGTACAGAATTGGCAGTACAAACAGCGTCAGTAGCGTCGATGAGATAATCCCGCCTATCACCACTGTGGCCAGCGGCCTTTGAACCTCAGCGCCGGTACCCGTATTGAGGGCCATGGGCACGAAGCCAAGACTGGCGACCAGTGCGGTCATCAGGACCGGACGCAAACGAATAAGAGCACCTTCCACCACGGCGGAAACCAGATCACCCTGGTTGTGCCAAAGATCCCGAATAAACGCCACCATCACCAGACCATTGAGTACCGCCACCCCCGACAGGGCTATAAAGCCCACACCGGCGGAGATCGACAGCGGCATGTCCCGCAGCCACAGTAGCAGCACGCCACCGGTCAGGGCCAGGGGGACGCCGCTGAAGATGATCAGCGCATCTTTCAGCGATCTGAATGCCATCACCAGCAGGGCAATGATGATCGCCAGGGTCACGGGCACGACAATGGCAAGGCGCTGGCTGGCGGATTCCAGTTGCTCGAAGGTACCGCCGTAATCCAGCCAGTACCCGGCGGGCAGATCCACTTCCTGTCGAACTCTTCCTTTGATCTCCTCCACAAAGCCGCCCAGATCGCGATCCCGGACATTGGCGGTGACCACCACCCGTCGCTTGCCGTTCTCCCGGCTGATCTGGTTGGGGGCCGGAGCCAACTCCAGCGCCGCCACTTCTGACAGTGGCACATAGCCGCCTCCCGGCAGGGGCACCGGCAGATCCGCCAGGCTGTCCACATCCCGGCGGATGACCTCGGGCAGGCGCACCACCAGTTGGAAGCGGCGATCCCCTTCGTAGATCAGGCCGGCGTTTTCGCCACCTACACCCGCTGCCACCAGATCCTGAAGATCATCCACGGTCAGGCCGTAGCGGGATAGCGCCATGCGTTTGGGGTGCACCGACAGCATGGGCAGCCCGGTGATTTGCTCCACCCGGGCATCGGTGGCCCCTTCCACTGACTCCACGACTTCGAGCACCACATTGGCGGCATTGAGCATCTGGTCTAGGTCGTCCCCGAATACCTTGATGCCCAGGTCCGCCCGCACACCGGAGATCAGTTCGTTGAAGCGCATCTCGATGGGTTGGGTGAACTCGTAGTTGTTCCCGGGCAATTGCCCGACCGCCGCCTGAATCTCGGCAATCAGCTCATCTCGCGGTTTGTCCGGGTTCGGCCATTGCTCGCGCGGCTTGAGAATCACGAAACTGTCCGCGATATTCGGTGGCATGGGGTCGGTGGCCACCTCCGGTGTCCCGATTCGCGAGAATACCTTGTCTACCTCGGGGAAGGCCTTGATGCGCCGCTCCAAAGGTTTCTGCATCGCAATGGATTGCTCCAGACCTGTGCCGGGAATGCGCAGGGCTTGCACAGTCATATCACCCTCGCTGAGCTGGGGGATGAATTCCGACCCCAGGGTGGTTGCTAGCCAGATACAGACCGCCAGTAGGGCGCCGGCGCCCCCCAGTACCGGCCAGCGGAATTTCAGGGCCAGCTCCAGCGCCGGGCGATAGATCCCTTTGGCCGCACTGATGGCGGCACTTTCCTTTTCGCGGATCCTGCCTGTGAGGAACACCGCAACGGCGGCGGGGACGATGGTGAGCGAAAACACCATGGCTGACACCAGGGCCATGACCACGGTGGCGGCCATGGGATGGAACATCTTGCCCTCTACCCCTGTGAGGGAGAAGATGGGGATGTAAACTACGGTAATGATCGCCACCCCGAACAGGCTCGGACGTATCACCTCGGTCGTGGCTTCATAGACGACCTGCAGCCGTTCCTTGAGCGGCAGGCGCGCACCCGTAGCCTGCTGAGACCCGGCCAGGCGCCGGATGCAGTTCTCCACGATAATCACCGCGCCATCGACAATCAGCCCGAAGTCGAGTGCCCCCAGGCTCATCAGGTTGGCGGAAACGCCGGTCCTCACCATGCCAGTGATGGTGGCGAGCATCGACAGGGGGATCACCGCCGCGGTAATAAGGGCGGCCCGCAGGTTGCCCAGCAGCAGGAACAGCACCACGATCACCAGCAGCGCACCCTCAAGCAGATTCTTCTCCACCGTGGCGATGGCCTTGTCCACCAGAGTGGTGCGGTCATAGACGGCTTCCACGCGAATGCCCTCGGGCAGGGATGGCCGGATATCCTCCAGCCGCTCGCTAACGGCCCGGGCGACACTACGGGAATTTTCTCCCATCAACATCATGGCGGTGCCGATCACCGTTTCCACGCCGTCGCGGGTGGCAGCCCCGGTGCGCAGCTCCTTGCCAATGGCCACTTCCGCGACATCCTTCACCCGGAGGGGCACGCCATCGCGGTTGGCGATCACTACTTGTTCGATGTCGCCGATGGTCTTCAGTTGGCCGGGGGAGCGCACCAGCAGCTGCTGGCCATTGCGTTCGATATAGCCAGCGCCACGGTTGGCGTTGTTGGCCCTCAGTGCCGCCACCAAGTCCTCGAGGCTGACGCCGAGCTCCAACAATTTTTTCGGGGAGGGCGTGACGTGATACTGCTTGTCGTAGCCGCCGATGGAATTGATTTCGATCACCCCGGGCACCTGGGCCAGTTGAGGTTTGATGATCCAGTCCTGCACTTCCCGCAGGGCAGTGGCATCCCAGGGCTCACCATTTTCCCGGGTGGCGCCGGGCGCCGCATCCACGGTGTACATGAAAATCTCGCCCAACCCGGTGGCGATGGGGCCCATCTCCGGCTCCAGCCCAGGCGGAAGGACGCTTTTGATGGCGCCAAGGCGCTCGTTGATCAAGTTGCGGGCGAAATAGATGTCCGTGCCTTCTTCGAACACCACGGTCACCTGGGACAGGCCGTAACGGGACAGGGATCGGGTGTAGGACAGGCTGGGCAGGCCGTACAGCGCCGTCTCCACCGGGAACGTGATGCGCTGCTCTGTCTCCAGGGGTGAATAACCGGGTGCCTCGGTGTTGATCTGCACCTGGACATTGGTGATATCAGGTACCGCGTCGATGGGCAGGCGCTGGAAACTCCAGACACCGACACCGATCAGCACCAGAATCAGCGAAAGCATGAGATAGCGCCGTTCTACAGAGAGGCGCACGATAGCGTCGATCATAGTGGCCTCCTGTTAATCGTCGTCTGACACGCTGGATTTTTCGATATCCGCCTTGATGAGATAGCTGTTCTCCACCACGTAGCGTTCGCCGGGCTTCAGGCCAGAAAGTATTTCGGTGAACTGGCCATCCGTGCGGCCCAACTCGACAGGCCGGGGCTCAAAGCTATTGCCTTCTTGCACAAACACGACCTGGGATTCGTCGAGCAACTGCAGGGCCCGATTTTCTATCACCAGCGGCACTTCGATACGCTCTACCACGATGCTCGCCGAAACCAGCCGGCCCGGTGAAAGCAGCTCCTCTGCGTTGGCAATTTCTGCCCGGGCAATGACGTAGGGCGAGCCGCTGTTCTGCGGCACGATATGACTGATCCTGGACTCGTGCTGGGCATCTCCGGTGTCAATTCGCACCAGCTGTCCTGGTGCGATTTCGCGGCGCTGCCCCGGGAAGATTTTCAATTCCACCCATAGCGGGTCGAGCTTGGCGATGGTGAACAGCGCCTGCTCCCCGGCCAGCTCGCCGACGTTGATATTGCGCTGGATAACGGTACCGGCGAAAGGCGCACGCAAGGTGTAGGGTTGGAGGCTGTCGTTGGATTCGATGCTGGCCAGTGGCTCGCCAGCCTTGACCGCGTCACCGAGACTGGCATTGATTTTCGTAACCTGACCCGGGAAGCGTGCCCTGATCAGGGCAATCCCGTCGGGATTGGGAACAAGGCGGCCATAACTGCTGATGGTGCGCTCCAGGATGCCGGCACCTGCGGCCTTGCTTCGGATACCGGCTTGCTCCGCCATCTCGGCGGAGATTTCCGCGTGAGTGCTCTCCGACTCCTCGTGCTCGCCGCGCTCTTCGTTGACGTCACCGTGCGCATGCGAATCATCACTGTGATCATCTTCCGCGGCATGAGTCGGTCCGGCCGTCAGCACATAAACGCTGGCAAGTATGAGTAAATAGTTAACGACTTTCATGGTAGTAATCCTTGTTCAGCGGCCAGCCAGAGGCTGCGCCGTCAGTTGTTCGATCAGCGACTGGTTGAGCAGCGCCGTGGTGGCGGCGTCGACCAGCGCCTGCCGGGCGGAGAGCAATTCCCGCTGCGCGGCGGTCCACTCCACATAGCTGTAGCGACCTTTCTCGTAGGCCTCGCGGGTCTGGCTGAGGGCATCACTCAGATCGGGAAGCACTTGGCCGCGAATCTGCTCAACCGCCTCGATGTTTTGCTGCCGCTGTCGGTAAGCCTCGAACAGGCGCGAGTGGAGGCGAAGCAGGGTGTCCTCCCGGCGGTACCGGACTTCATCCCGCGCCGCCAGAGCGGCTTGCACTTCGCCGCGATTGCGCCGTCCGGAAAACAGCGGTACGGAAAACCCGCCGACCAGCGCCGAGTCATCCGTCTCCTCGAACTGCCGGACACCCACCTGCCAGCGGATATCGCTCTCGGACTGGCTCCGTGCCAATTGGACTTCCGCCTCACGGACGCGCCGCTCGCTGGCATAGATTTGAATGGCCGGGCTCTCACTGACCCGCTGGTACAGGATCTCGAAACTGTCGGAGGACCCGAACTGGAACAGGTCGCCCTCCAGACTCTGAAAGTCCGGACGGGTATCACCCCAGAGCGAAGCCAGAGCTATTTTCCGGCTCTCGTATTCGCTTAACACGCGGGACTGCTCGATACGACTCCGGGTGAGCGCGGCCCTGGCGCGCATGACTTCGGCCTGGGGCGCCGCGCCCCGGTCGGCGCGACGGGTGACGATCTCGTGGGTGGCCTCGGTCAGCGCCACAGCGTCAGCGGCCAGTTCAAGTTTTTCCTGCAGGGCCAAGGTGGCGACAAAACGCTGGGCCACCTGTCCCAGCACATCCAGGGTTTCGGCCTGGCGCTCGGCCTCGACCAGAGCGTATCGCGAGTCGACGACGCTGACGCGGGCCTCACGCTTGCCGCCAAGTTCGAGAACCGATGACAAGGACAGGGTGTACTCTGCCGCGTCGCTCCCCTGCCGGTTGCCGCTGCCGAGGACGTTTTCCACCTCCAGGCCGGCTTCCAGGGCAGGATTTTGATCCGCCGTGAAACGACGGCCTTCAAGGCCCTGAAGGCGAAAATCGAAAACCTGCAGGGTGGGGTTCTGCGCCACGGTCCGCGAGAGGGCATTGGCAAGTGTGAGAGGTGCCTGCTCGGCGTACGCAACAGTGCCCGTCAGGGTTAGCACGAGAAGACACAGCAAGGTGTTAAAAAATTGACTCGGTATTACCCGCCGCCCATTTTTTATGGGCATTCCAAAAAGCATGAAACTACTCCTACGAAAGTCTAAATGACAGTAGTTCCCCAAGCTGGGGAAGGTGCTGCTCGCAGGATCAAACGATAGGAGGGCGGAAAGGAGAGGATTGATCGACAGAGGAAAAACTGGCCTGGTAGCCCGTCAGGCTTTTGTCCGGCATATTGCCCAAAGCGTCCGGCAGGTAACCCATCGATAGCATATGGCAGTGCCCATGGCACAGATCACATTGCACGAATGAATGGCCGGAATCGTCCGGCGCGGCGGGAGACTGATTGCCGGTCGTGTCGGCTGGCTCAATATCCGAGGGGTCAGTTAAAAGTTCAGCATCGTGGTGAACCACTCCCGGACTATAAAACTGACCCATATCAGCAACAGACACCACCGACTGCAAAGCCATCAGGAGCATCATTGCCATTATGAATCTGCGTCTAACCACGCCAGTTATGCCCAAACAAAAAGGAAGCGAAGTCTAGCGGCACAGCAATTGCCTGTAAAGTCCTCTACGCATTCGGGGGCTACGTTCAGCGCCAAGACATTTACCAAGACCATGAAACGGTTGTCCGTGAGTGCTGGATAAGCTCTATTCATTGGAGTTTTTCCTTTGATTAGCGACTAATATCCAGATTCATTTATTATAGATCGTCAAGTCCCAGCGGTCGGTTGGATGGTTTTTTACCGGGTCAATTTTCAAATCGGCCGCCTGCCACCAGTTTTTTCCCAGCCATTGTGATGCGGGCAGAGCGCCTGACTAGACAGCAAATTGAACGGATGATCGACCAGCATGCCGAGAAGTGCAGCCAAAAGGACAGATTTAGCCGACCGCTTGCTGTTTCTCAGAGATATCCCCTTTTCCATTTCTGCAGCTGTGGGTTTCATCGCGCTCTCGGGTATTGCCATCCTCAATGGGTTGGTAATGGTGTCGTTTATCCGTGAGTTGATGCATGAAGGTGTAACGCTGGATGACG
>JBDWVU010000051.1:0-73583 GCA_039983755.1 Alloalcanivorax sp. | reverse complement strand
GGTTAGGGGATATCGCGCCGCCAGCGACGCTCCTACGGAGGTACGGGATTACCCTATGCAGGGTGTCTTGCCCTGTTTCTCCTGGGATTCCATCCAGCTCAGAATGCGCCCGCCCAGTGGTCGCTGGGTCGCTTCGGCGGCCAGCGCCACTGCGGCCCGTAGCCCTTCGATATCAATGCCGGTCTTCAGCCCGGCACTGTCCAGCAAGTACACCAGATCTTCCGTGGCCATGTTGCCGGTGGCGCCGGGGGCAAACGGGCAGCCGCCCAGCCCGCCCACGGAGGCATCGAAACGACGCACCCCCAGATCCGCCGCCGCCCAGGCCATGGCAGCGGCCAGCCCGCGGGTGTCGTGCAAGTGTACGTAGAACTTCTCTGCGCCGAATTCCCGAATCAGCGGCGCCATGATGTCTTTCATCTGCTGGGGGTTGCCGGCGCCAATGGTGTCGGCGATGGCCACTTCGTCGGAGCCGGCGGCAAACATGCGCTCGCTGAGTTGCTGGGGCAGTGTCACTGGCACCGGGCCGTCGTAGGGGCAGGCGAAGGCGCCAGAGATATAAGTGCGGGTGGCGATGCCGTCGG
This sequence comes from Alloalcanivorax sp., assembly GCA_039983755.1. Classification (GTDB taxonomy): domain Bacteria; phylum Pseudomonadota; class Gammaproteobacteria; order Pseudomonadales; family Alcanivoracaceae; genus Alcanivorax. The sequence goes on along the minus strand of JBDWVU010000051.1, from coordinate 73,002 downwards.
CTTTGGCGGCGGCAATGATCGCTTCACAGCTCTGCGCGGCCTGTTCCAGGCTCATGCGCAGGTTGCGCTCGTTGAAGGAATCGGTGGTGGACAGCACCAATGCCACCGTGGGGTAGCCCGCCTCCCGGGCCAGCTGGTAGCCCTTAAGGTTGGGCACCAAAGCGGTGTAGTGCAGTGCGTCACCTTGCGGTAATAGCGGGGTGAGGGCGGCAGCATCGGCCATCTGCGGGATCGCCTTGGGGCTCACAAAGCTCACCGGCTCCAGGTAGCGCATGCCTGCGTCGACCAGTAACTGGGCCAGTTTCGCCTTGGTGGCCGTGTCCACGGTAACCGGTTGGTTCTGAAGGCCGTCGCGCAGCCCCACTTCGTTGATGATTGCCTGGTCTGTCATGGTGCTTGTCGTCGTACCGAAAAGGGCCCGCAAGTGTGCCATCGGTGCTGGCTTTGTGCACCCTGGGCGGACAGACGGTGGTTTGGCAGGGTGGCCAGAACTGACAGGTTCTTGGTGGTTTCGGTTTTCCTTGGTGGCGGCGTCTGCGGCAACCTTGGGTTAAGGAGCATCATTGTCGCCACTAACAATAACAGGAGCCAACCATGAGCAGCCTGCCCCCCTGCGCCATGCTCAAGCACGTGCACCACAGCGCCTACCGCTGCCGCGATGCCGAGCAGACCCGCTGGTTTTATGAAGATGTTTTGGGCCTGCCACTCACCATGGCCATGGTGTTCGATGAAGAACCCGGCACCGGCCGCAAGATCGATTACATGCATCTGTTCTTCAAGATGGGCGATGACAATTTCATTGCCTTCTTCGATGCCCCGGAGGGGGCGGATGAAAAGATGTTTCGCCCGCGCAGTGCCTTCGATCTGCACTTGGCCTTTGAAGTGGACACCCTGGGCGAGTTGAAGGACTGGCGCCGACGAATCAACAAGGCGGGTCGCCCTTGCTTCGGCCCCATCGACCACGACTTCATTCACTCCATCTATTTCTTCGACCCCAACGGCATTCCACTGGAGATCACCATCAAGGATGCCCGCTACGAGGCGGTGGTGGCGGAGGATGCTGCCAACGCCCATGGGGTGCTGAAGGCATGGACCGAAAAGACCCGCGCGCTGAAGGAAGACAATTTTGGTGCCGTGGCCCTGGATATGCGTGGCCTGGACATGAGCAAGACTGACTTCTCGAAAGTGAAGGGCGCCATGGACCAGCAGAAGGGCAAACAAAAAGCAGAACAAAAGGACGCTCCCCAATGAGCAAGCATTACGACCGCACCCCGTATCTGGTGACCTTCATGGAGCAATCCAGCTTCAAGGACACCTACGCCGGCCCCATGGACCTGGTGGCGCTGGAATCCCACCTGCTTACCCCGAAAAGCGGCCCGGGCAAGACCGTGGTGATCTTTATGCACCCGGTGGGCGGCGGGGCTTATCTGCCCATGGTGTCGGCGCTGGCGAAAGCGGGGCTCTCCGTTATCTATTGCAACAGCCGTTACCGCGGGGCCGACAGTGCGCTGCTGATGGAGAAGGTGGTAGCGGATCTGGGCGCCTGCGTGCGCGATGCCAAAGAACGGCTGGGTTTTGAAAAAGTGGTGCTGGCGGGCTGGTCCGGTGGTGGCTCCCTGAGCCTGCTGTATCAGGCCGAAGCGGAAGACCCGCAGATTACCCACACGCCAGCGGGAGACCCTTACGATCTCACCGCGCAAAACCTGATTCCAGCGGACGGCATCATGCTGCTGGCGGCCCACGTGTCCCGTGCCATCACCATGACTGAATGGCTGGACCCGTCCGTGAAAGACGAGAACAACCCGGAGGATCGGGATCGGGAGCTGGATATATACCACCCGGATTGCCCCAATCAGCCGCCCTACAGTGCTGAGTTCGTGGCCCGTTTCCGCCAGGCACAGATCGACCGCAACCGCCGCATCACTGCCTGGGTGAAGGGCAAGCTGGAAGATTTCCGTAGCCAGGGCCTGCACACGGAGGAGTACGGCTTCATCGTGCACCGCACCATGTGTGACGTGCGCTGGCTGGACCCGGAACAGGACAGCAATGACCGTGCCCCCGGCACCTGTTATCTCGGCGACCCGCAAACGGTGAACAACGGCCCGGTGGCGCTGGCGCGCTTCAATACCCTGCGCGGCTGGTTGAGCCAGTGGAGCTTTGACGATTCCCGCGCCAATGGCCCGGCCTGTGCCGCGCGTATCACGGTGCCGGCCCTGGTGATCGGCAACACCGCCGACAATGCCTGTACTCCCAGCCATACCCAACGGCTCTTCGATGGCTTCCAATCAGGGCAAGCCACCTTGAGAGAAGTGGCCGGTGCCAATCACTATTACTTTGGCCAGAACGACAAACTGGCTGAAGCGGTGGCGCACTGTACTGCCTGGCTGAACGAGCAGGGGCTGGGCTAGCGAGGTTGTGGTTTTTCCAGGCGGGCAGCCATGTGGGGCCCGTTGACGGGATGGCTGGCGGTCAATTGTGAATTCTCTTGACGTCTTGTCCGACAGTCATACCAGCCCCGCTTCATCCTCCCCGGCACTGGCCTAGCGTCAGTAAAAACAACAACGGAGTAATCACGGGATGGGTTTGATCATTTTTCTGTTGGCACTGGCGGTGCTTACCACGGTGTCCATCACCCTGCTGTTCTACCTTTGCTGGTACTACGACCGCCGCAGTTTCCCGCAACAGGCCGAGCTGCCCGGTGAGCAGCCACTACGGCTGGTGCCCGCCATGTTGGGTATGGCCAAGGAAGCCGCCGCGCTGACGGTTTTGGTGTTCAGTTATCCGTTGCGGTTGATCCACGATACCTCGCCGGCGCGCAGCCGCCATCACGGTGAGCCACCGGTGATTCTGGTCCACGGCTATGGCGGTAACAGCGCCAACTTCCTGTTTATGCAGTGGCGACTGAAGTGGCGGGGCTGGTCCAACGTCTATTCCGTGAGCTATACCCCGCCACACATCAATGCCCGCAAGCTGTCCCAGCAGGTGGTGGATCATGTGGAGCGAATCCTGGCGGCCACGGGCGCGGAAAAAGCCCACCTGGTTTGTCACTCCATGGGCGGCCCGCTGACCCGGTACGCCCTGAAAAACCTGGGCCTGGCCGGCAAGGTGGATCGGGTGATCACCCTGGGCAGCCCGCACTACGGGTCGCGGGTCGCCGGTCTGTTTCCGCCATTGGGTGCTGCCGCCCAGCTGCGCTACCAGAGCCCTTTTATCCGGGAGCTGGCCACTGAAACAACCTGCCCGGGTGGCGCGCGGTACTTTTCCATCTTTTCCAACATGGATAATTTTGTGCTGCCGGTCTCCACGGCGGTGTTGCACGGCGCAGAAGAAAATATCCATGTCCCGTATCTGGGCCATTGTGCCTTGTTGTACAGCACGCGGGTGATGGATCAGGTGGAACGTTGCCTTCTGGCCCCGGTGAAGGACAGCTGATCAGACATTGATCTGGAACATGGTTGCCTTTCCTCTCTTGCCGGATCATGGTGAAAGTGATCACGCGAGAGAGGGAGTTTGACCATGAGTGAATACGGCGCAACAGTGGCCTGGCACCTGCAGCGGGGCACTGAATTCGATTATGAACACTTCAACCGGGACCACGAATGGACCTTCGCCGGCGGCGAAGTGGTGCAGGCCTCCGGCTCCCCGGAGTTTTACGGCTGCGCCAACCGGGTGAACCCGGACGAAGCCGTCATTGCCGCCACGGCCAGCTGTCATATGCTGACCTTCCTGTCCATCGCCGCCAAGCGTGGCCTCAACGTCCTTAGCTATATTGACCAGCCGGTAGGCACGGTAGAAAAGAACCCGGAAGGCCGCATGGCAATTACCCGGATCGTGCTGCGCCCCCGAGTCGTCTTCGACGGCGAGGAGCCGGATGGCGCAGCCCTGGAAAAACTCCACGACAGCGCCCATCGCAACTGCTTCGTGGCTAATTCCCTGAAGGCGGACGTACGCATAGAGCCAGCCTAGCCGATCGGGTTTCCCTCAAGCCCGACGGATTCTGTAGGAGCGCCCTTCCAGGGCGCGAACCCCCGCACGCCAATCGTAAAGAACCAAACTCCAGATTTGCCGGCGCACGCCAAAGGCTGCGATTCGCCTCACCCGTCGGGACCGGACAGTCACCCGGCATTGATGTGGCCGTCACGCCTTAACGCTAGAATGTGGGCCATCGTTAATCGGCACACCCAGGGTGGGCCGCCGCCGTTGACCAACAGGACTAGCCAACATGCTTGACCAGAACGAAATCGAACTGTTTCGCGATAACGTCAAAAAATTCCTCGAAAACGAAGTCGCTCCTCACTATGACCAGTGGGAAAAAGCCGAAATGTTCCCCCGCGAGCTGTGGAACAAGATGGGCGAAAATGGCCTGCTGTGTGTTGACGTCCCGGAAGAATACGGCGGCTTCGGCGCCAACTTCCGCCTGTCTGCGGTGATCGTGGAAGAAGCGTCCCGCGCTGGCTTCGGTGCGCTGGCGTCCAACATCTCCGTGCACTCCGACATCGTTGCTCCCTACATCCTTCACCTGGGCAACGAAGAGCAGAAGCAAGCCTGGTTGCCGAAAATGGTCACCGGTGAAGCGGTCGGCGCCATCGGCATGACCGAACCCGGTGCCGGCTCCGACCTGCAGGGTATGAAAACCCGTGCCGACAAGGACGGTGATGGCTACAGCATCAGCGGCCAGAAAACCTTCATCACCAATGGCCAGCACTGCGACGTGATCGTGCTCGCCACCAAGACCGACCCGAATGCCGGCTCCAAAGGCATGACCCTGTTCACCGTGGATTGCGCACTGGACGGCTTTGCCCGTGGCCGCAACCTGGAAAAAATGGGCCACCACGCGGCGGACACCTCCGAGCTGTTCTTCGAAAACGTGAAAGTGGGCGCCGACCAGATACTCGGCGGTGAAGGCAAAGGCTTCGCCAACCTGATGAACGAACTGCCCCGCGAACGCTTGATCCTGGCCCTGGGCGCCATCGCTGCCTGTGAAGGCATGATCGAGCGCACCATCGAATACACCAAAGAGCGCATGGCGTTTGGCAAGCCGATCTCCAGCCTGCAAAACACCCGCTTCGTGCTGGCGGACCTGCACGCCCAGGTCGTCGTCAACCGCGCCTACGGTGAGCAGTGCATCGACCAGTACGATCGCAGCGAACTCACCGCCACCAACGCCTCCATCGCCAAGCTCACCACCACCGAGCTGCAGGGTGTGGTCGCGGATAAATGTCTGCAACTGTTCGGTGGCTACGGCTACATGCAGGAATACCCCATCTCCCGCGACTACGTGGATGCACGCATCCAGCGCATCTACGGCGGCACCAGCGAAATCATGAAGGAAATCATCTCCCGGGAGATTATCGGGCGGTAAGTTGCTTCATTTTTCCGAATAAAAAAACGCGGCCATCGGCCGCGTTTTTTTATGCCTCCTCTTTCTGTAGGAGCACCACTTGAGGTGCGAACCTTAGTGCAGCCAAATCCTGACTAGCCCATGCTCAACAGAAAACCCGGCTTATTTGTAGGATATGGCTTACATAAAAAGCTAAACGGTTGATATAAAGTGGGTTTAACTAGGGGAGAGAGTCAAGGAAGCGCAGGAAATAACCCGCTACTTCGACTTTTGTCAGATGATACCAATTCTCGACGGTACTCCAGATCCTTGTGGCCATTGAATTATTTGGCTCAGTGGCTGTTGCCTCGCTAAGAATTATGTCGAAAAAAGATATGTCGAACCGTTCGACTGAATACGCTGTTAAATTTAGCCATGAATCGATCAATCATCTTAATTTTGATAATGCTACTTACTGGCTGCGATACGTTTCCGAGAGCGACCTATAGCCTCGGCTCTGAAGCTGTCTATAAAGCCCAAGGTGAGGTCTCAACCTTGTGTGAGCGTTTATCATCTTTAGCTAACGCTCGCAACCTCGAACAGAGAAGTCCGCGGAGATCCGGCACGCAATGCTATTTTTCAGATTCGGATACGCACAGCCTTGTGTTGGGCGCAAGAACGCTAAACGAGCAACTAGTTGTTGATGTTGAGGCTTTCAACCGTATGGAAGAGTTTAGGTCTCTTAATCAAGATGTCGAAGAAATGCTTCAGGGGAACTACCCGGGAAAGTACCTTCGGGTATCTGAGTGAAAATTTAACAAGGCCAGGCACGGCGACGGCTTTTTCGTTTCGGCTCCGCCTCCACTACAAAGCCGCGCGTGCTGGCGGCGTTATAACTCATGATCGAGTACCCGAAAATTAATATTGCACTGGAATATCTTGAGGCTGCAATCGAAGAGCGAGAGCTTCATCAACGGTATTTCGCAGCTATGAACCTAGCAGGCGTGGCTGAAGAGCTGCTTGGCAAAATTATTCGTGTTGTTGGGAAAACGGATCAGCTAACCGAAGCAGTCAACACATTGAGTGAAATTCAAAAGGTAGGCATTGAAAATTTGGGCTGGGAAGAGAAAAGCAAGAGAGACCTTAAGGCCCTGCTTGGTTCAACGAAAAACAGCATAAAACACCTGAACAGTGCATCTGATAACAACGCCAAGCTCTATTTTACAGTAGAGGACGAGTCGAAGTGGTTAATTCAGGCAGCAATTCGTAATCTCGACATATTGGAAATCTATCATTCGAACACTGTGAAGGGTTTCCTAAACAAGCATCCTGTAAGTGCAGGGAAAGAAAAGTTATAACAAGGCAGAGCACGCGACAAGCGCGTGTCTGCAGCGTTAAGTTGCAAGGAAAGTAATGCAGTTCCCTTTTGAGCTTACAAAATCAGAAGCTGCCGTATCAGATGATTTATCTGAGCTACCGCTTGATTCGAGATATATTGCCTGTTTTGGCAAGTCCAAAAATATAGCGGCCTTAGAGAAATTCTCTGCGCTGAAGTGTCTCTGGCTTTCTGGGGTGAATGAAAAGCAAGCAGCTCTTGTACCAAAGATGGATAGAGTCGAGATCTTAATCATTCATGACCTTCGTACGCCAACGCTTTCAATACTGAGTAACTTTCCGTACCTCCGAACGCTTCTAATCTGGGGGAATACTAAGGCGAGCAAGCTGACGGAATTATCTGCTCTGAAATCACTTCGTGTTCTGGGGTTAGAGCACTTTCCTAAGGTCAGAAGCATAGATGAGATAGCATCGCTTGAGGGTCTGGAAATGCTCTGCTTGACCGGGAGTATGGATACAGCTTTAAAGCTGGATACGCTTTCACCGCTTGGTAACTTGAAACACCTCGAATTACTGCATATCACCAATTTGAAAGTTGCAGATGAAAGTCTCGCTTTCGTAGAACATCTGCGCAGTCTCAAGGAGCTACAGGTATCAAACCAATTTCCAACGGAAGAATATGCAGCTTTAAAAGCCAAATGTGGTGACGTTAAATGTACCCATTTTGCCCCCTATATCTACAGTGGACTAAAGTGCAGCAACTGCGGCTCTGGTCAGGCAATGGTCATAGGTAAACGCAAGCCGTTTGTATGCCCGGATTGTAACCCCAAAAAACTGGAAAAATACCAGTCCCAATTCGAGAATATGGTGGAAAATGCAACTTAACCAGGGGCTGCAGCGGACCGCTTTTCCGGCGCGGCGCGCCTCCAAATCGGCCGCTGAGCCCAGGCGTTCGAGAGTTAAAAACCGGAGAGTCTGCTTGGAAAATCGAAGACAAACTCACTTGGAGGCCATCAAAAAAGAGAGTACCGAAGAAGGGCGTCAGCTTCTACGTATGCTGAAATTGACGCCTTTGATTGTCTTCTACGGCATGTATGTCTCTGGAATTTATAAAGCAGAAGGAATTTTATCTGCTTCAGTTGCCTGGCTGTGGGTTGTTTTTTTGATTGTCGATTGGCCGAAGGGAATCATAAAGAAAACGGGATTGGCCATGGTGTTTGGTGTTTTTCTTCCGTTTGTCGTATTGCCGTATTTTGGTCATTAGTAGAGGCGAGAGCCATGTGTTCTGAAAACTACCCCGTTATGGCAGGAGTGAGATGTCTCATCTATGTTTAGTGTCATGAACCAGCATAAGTATCTCGATATGGTTGAGATACAAGAAACCCATAAAGATTGCTTAAGGATAGTAATAGCTGAGGCTAGAGTATCTGATTCCTATTCGGACATGTCACCAGAAGAAGAGCCCAATGATGCGCTACGTGAGATGTTGGACGAGAGCAATTCCATAGAAGTAACCGACAGCGGTGCTCGCTATGAAATTGTATTCGATAAATACATAGCCTATGCAGTAACGGATGAAAGCTATGCTGGAGGTATAGAGGAAACGTTCGAAGGCGGGTCTGCACGAATTTATTCTAAGTCAGCGTTTTTAAACTATATTAGCCAAGGCACAGTCGCCACTGAAGAGTATCCTGGTCCCTTTGTTCACTACGGATTTTATTGCTTAAACCAAGTGATAGATATTGTTTCTGAATGGCCCCCTACGGTGAAATTAATCAATGCCAAGTAAGCCCGCGAATCACCTCTGCGCGTCAAGGTTTCGGGATCAGGATTTTCCCCCATGCTTCAATGGAAAAAGGCAAGGTCTAGCTCCGATAGTCCTACGTTCAAACTAAAGATGAGTTATTTTATGAACAGATATTTATTAACAATAATACTTTCTTCCATGATTTTTTCCGGCTGCGCTGGAAATCCAGCTAGTGACGCAGCTCTGCGATCGGCCAACCAGGCTTTAGAAGATCAATTTTCACCCTTTCGATATATGGCGACGCCATCTGATAGCGGGGGATCAATAGCGCATGTTGAGTGGGCAGGCGTTCCCGGGCAAAGCATATCTGAGCGGGCCCCTCAGGTAAGGCAGGACATATTTGGTGCCATAATGAGGAATTGTGATCTTCAATCTTCTGCATTGGCTGAAACGCGTATAGTGAAGCACGAGGTTCCTACGTTTTATGAGGTTTGGGTGTTTAATGATCCACTATCGGAGCGCACCGATAAGAAATCGGGCCTTGCCGTTGTAATGAAACAACTTCCAAATGGTGGTGGCGTCGATATTCAATACTACGGTGATTGTCACAGCAAGGAGGCTCCTGCCTTCCATTTTTCAAATTGAAGAAATCTAACAAGGCATGATGCTTGTGCATGGAAAGTCAGGTCACGAATTTCCCTGTTTCAGCTCCGCTGGGATTGGGGGTGTGAGGTCTGGCCTTTTTCCATTGTATGGCGCTTGTTTCCCTCGGGGGAATCTCTGCTGATAGAATCTTTATAGGGATTAAATTAATGAAAAAGTACTTGCTCGTGTTCTTCATCATTCTCCTGTCAGGGTGTGCGGATCCACTGCCCGAAGACAGGCTGGACTATGTAGGAGAGTGGCGAAGTAACGAAATGGGCCTGCTGATTCTTGCTGATGGATCTGTTTCCTATAAGCGGCTAAAGGGAGGGGCAACCACTTCCGTAAGTGGACCTTTAAAACGTTTTGAGGGCGATGACTTTGTTGTGGGGGTACTTTTCATGACTACCACATTCGACGTCACGGAGGCACCGCATGAAATTGGTGGTGCATGGAAAATGACCGTTGATGGTGTGCGGCTAACAAGAGTCAGTGACTAATGTGTCAACAGGAAGAATAAAATTAGGAAAACCGGGTTTTTAATTTTTAATGCTCTGGGGTTGATGGGAATCATTCTTCTGGGGCTGTTTTGCTATCTTAATGAAATCGCATCGCCAGATAATGTTCTGCACGAGTACCGCTTAAGGCTCGTTTTGGTCTTCGTGCTAGCGATTATTATTCATGGCGCCTACTTGATCGCTGACGCAGTCAAAAAGAAAAGGTATGTCTGGATGGTGCTGATGCTCATTGCACCGGTTCCTGTTTACTGGATCTATTACCTCTATGTCGTCGTGATAGGCATTAGAAACTATGCGAAAGCGAAAGCTACGGAGTAGGCGCGGATCCATTCCCGGCGTTTCCTTGTGTGATGAGATTTCCATGTTTATGGTATTTCGTTTTTTTAATTTAAATCGCCAAGATGTGACTTATGAAATTCTCCAAGGTTTTTCTCCTTCTTCTGCCCGCAATTTTTTCCGGCTGTACCAATGTGGCTGGTGATGTTGCCAGGACACTGGAGCCGTTGTCAGCTGATCCGCTCAACCGCGCGGCACTGTTCTCCAGCGCCAATGCGTTTTTCACTGACGCGGGCTACCAGTGCAGGTCGACTTCCGATACGGAGGACTTTCGCTGCCGCAAAGATCTCCGTGATATCTATATTCACCAGACCCACGCGGTGGTGGAGATTTTCCCGGGCGATGATGGGGGCAACCCTCTGTTGGTGACGACGCGCTGGGATGAAGGGTTGATTCCGGGTGAGTTCATTTCCAGCCAGTTTAGTAATCCGGATGTGGCTGCGTTCTGTGATTACCTTGCGCAGGCGAAACTGGCTGTTTGCCGGAATGCGTCATGACGTGGCCTATGCCCCGGAGTGAATGAATGAGCAGAAAAAGGGTTGGACTGTGCCGGAAATAAAGGCGTTTGCGTTGTTTGTGATTACAGCGCTCGCCGAGATCGTGGGCTGTTACTTGCCGTACCTGTGGTTGCGTGAAGGCAAGTCGATCTGGTTGCTGGTGCCAGCCGCGCTAAGCCTCGCGTTGTTTGCCTGGTTGCTTTCCTTGCACCCCACTGCTGCGGGCCGGGTGTATGCCGCCTACGGGGGCGTTTATATTTTTATGGCGATTTTCTGGTTGTGGGCGGTGGACGGTATTCGCCCGACAGCCTGGGATTTGCTGGGTTCCGGTGTGGCCCTGTTGGGGATGGCCATCATCATGTTTGCGCCTCGCGCCTGACCGATACCTTCTCCTTGCTGGCCATTCGGCCTGTTCCTTTCTCCTTTTTCCTTTCTGCCTTTTCCCGGCCTGTTTATTGTTCCGCCTGGTTATTTACCGTGTTGCTGGTGGGTGCCGATGTGGCGGTGACCACGTAGCGCAGGGGGCCGCCGGGGGTGAGGGCGCCGAAGGGGTAGCAGGTGATCAGGATCAGCTGTTGGTCATCCCGGGGGATGTGCAGGGGGTGCTGTTGGCTGTTGATGACCTGCTGTCTGCTGATCTGAAAATGCTGCTGTGAACCGTCGGCCAATTGCACGGCGAGGGGTTGGCCAGGGTTCAGGGTTTCCAGAAAGGCGAAGTGGGTATCGCGGTGGCCGGCGAGGGTGAGAGCCTGGTCGCTGCCGATGCCGCCGGCCAGTCGGCCGGGTCCGAAGGCCAGGGCTTCGCCGCTGGTGCTTTCCAGCACATAGAGGGTTTCCCCGGCGGGGGTGGTGAGGCGCGCTACCGGCCAGGTGTCTGCCCAGGGCCAGGGGCGCTGGGGTGCGCCTTGCTTAAGCGTAGTTTGCCAGGCGTGGGCGATCAGGTGCTGGGCCAGCCAGGCCTTGCCGTCCAGCCAGCTGGCCCAGCCTGCGAGTCCCAGAAGCCCCGCCAGACTGAGTGCCAGCACCCCGCGTTCAAGCCGCGCCATGGTTCAGCCTCCGCTGACGAAGCCAGAGCAGCAGGCAGAGCACCAACAGCACGCCAGCCAGCCGCCACAACAGCGGCGCCGGTGTGGCCGTGCCCGGCCAGGCCGCAGTGTGTTGCGTACCGTGCGGTGCCTGGTTTCGCACGGTGTCGTGCAGCAGGGGTTCATGGGCGGGCCGGGAGACCGTTTCTTCCACGGCGATAAAGCTGGTGTAGTGGCTGACCAGTTGATGGCGCAGGGCCACGTCGGTGATCAGCGGAGCGATATCCGTTTCCGCAGCACCCAGGGTGATGCGATCCATCAGGTCAGCGATCTTGCGCCGGGCCCACAGGCTGGCGGTGCCCGGGTGGTTGCTGTGGGTGGGCAGGGTGACCGGTTGTTGCCAGTGTTGGGTGCTGTAGCCGCTGACGGTAATCTGTGCCGGCGGCGCGGACAGCTTCATGGCCACCAGCAAGGGCTCACCGGCATACAGGTCTGGCAGCTTTTGCGGCCACCGCTCGGCGACGATGCCGTCCGGGAGTTGCACCTGCAGGTTGCGCATCAGCGGCGATTCCAGGCGGCGGAACAGTGTGTCCATGCCCTGCTGTACCTGGTTCTGGTCGTTGATGTAGGTAAAGCTGCCGCGCCCGAACTGGGCGGCGCGGGTCATGAAATGGTTGTTGGGGGCTGAGCCGATACCCACGGTAAACAGGCGCGCTTCACCGAGCTGTTGCTGCAGGGCGCGGAAGATGCCGTTCTCGTTACCGACAGCGCCGTCAGTGATAAAGATCACCTGGCGCAGGTAACCGTCGCTGACGGGCTGACTCAGGGTGGCGCTGAGGGCGGGCAGCATATGGGTGCCGCCGCTGGCTTGCAGGCTGTCTACGAAATCTTGCGCCTTTTGGCGGCTGGCCTCGTTCACCGCGGCAGGCTCTGCAAACAGCAGGGTGTGTTGGCTGTCGAAGTCGGTGATGTTGAAACGATCGCCGGGTTTCAGGCGCTGCAGGGCCAGTTGCAGGCTGGCCTTGGCCTGTCGCATGGGCGCGCCGCCCATGGAGCCGGAGCTGTCGATGATAAACAGGGTTTCCCGGGGCAGGGTGGTTACCTGGCCGGTTTCCGGCGGGACCACCATCAGCAGGGCGTAGTGTTCGCCGTCGATCTCTTCGTGAAAGCGGGTAACCAGCGGTTCGCCGGTGTCTTCCAGTTCCCAGTTGAGCAGCAGGTCCCGGTCCATGGCGATGGCGCCGGCTTTTGGCGTGACGGTGTAGCGGTGGCCGTGCCGTTGGTAGTGGATGGCGTGGCTGGGGCTGCCCAGCGTGGCCAGGCGCGCACCGGCGTCCAGATCGATGTGGATGGACGCGGTGCCCGCCTCGGCCGTGCCGCCGGGGGCCGCCACGGTATTGCGTAGCAGCGAGTCCAGGGGATGGGGTGGTTCTGTGGTTGGGGTGAAGCGCGGCGTCAGGGTTAGAGGCAGGCGCAACTGGAGGCGGTGGCCATCCACATTCAGGGTCTGTTGGTAATGCAGCTCCACTTGCACCGTTTCGCCGGGGGCGATATTGGCCACGGCGGAGGTGAACAGGTTGGGGCGCTGCTGGCTGACCAGGCTGGCTTTCTTGCCACTGGCGCGGGCCTGTCGGTAAGTCTTTTTTGCTTCGGCCTTCCTGTCGATTTTGCCGACGATGCGCCTGTCTCCAATGGTCAGCACCATGCCGTCCACAGCGGCATTTTCCGGCAGCGGAAACAGGTAGCGCCCTTCGCGAAACTGCTGGCTGGGATTGTGAAAACGCTGGGTCAGTGTGACCTCTGCCAGCGGGCCGCTGACGGTGATATGGGCGTCGGTGTCCAGCAGGGTGGCTGGGTGAATCTGTCCCTGATTATCGGCCAGCAGCAAGGCGCCGGTGGCGGCCTCGTCCTGCCAATGTTGCCAGTCCGCACGGGCGCTGAGCGTCAGTAGCAGTAGCGAGAAGAAAAGCGTCAGTTTCATGGGGTGGCCTCCTTGTGATGAGGGCCAGCATGACAAGGGAACAAGGAGGCTTTGTGGGGATTGTGTGGGGAGGCAGCTACTAGCTTCGAGTTGTGAGCTATGAGGAGAACAATGCGCAGTTTAATCGTTGCATGTGCCGCGCCGGGCGCGATCCTTTTCTTAGAAGCTAGAAGCTAGAAGCTAGAAGCTGCTCCTTCTTACGCCGCGCTGCGCTTGGCGATGGCCCGCAGGACAATCTGGCACTGGTTGTCGCCGTATTCGCGGATGTCCGCTTCTGCGTCGGCCACGTTGCGGCCGACAACGTTGACCAGCAGGCGCTTGAAGATCTGTAGCGAGACGTCGAACTCCGAGGTGTCTTCCTGCAGGGCGATAAACGAATAGCGCTTGAGCAGGGGAATCAGATCCTGAATATCGGTGGCCAGGTAGCGGTTGTGGGCGAAACGCACGGTGGCGATTTCCACAAAGCGGAACGCCAGCTGGTGGGCAGAGCGCAGGTCGTCATTGACAAAGTGTTGTTCCAGCTGGGGCAGCATCTCCACCAGGTCTTCAATATCGCCGGGTTGCCAGCGGGCAGCGGCCTGGCCGGCCAGCCGTGACAACAGCAAGAACAGGAACTCGTACAGGTCGCGTACCTGCTCGTCGGTGACCTCGCAGACGCGGGCGCCCTTGCGCGGCTGGAGCTCGATCATGTGCTGCTTTTCCAGCAGCCTGAAGGCCTCACGGAGTGAGTTAGTGCTTACATCAAGCTGCCTGGCCAGTTCGTTTTCCGGCAGGCGACTGCCGGGGGCGAGCTCACCGGTAATGATTTGCTCACCCAGGTGTCGGGCGATTTGCTCGCTGAGGCTGACCGCTTGTAGCGACATGCTGGAGTCCTTGGTAAGGCGAGTGTGGCGTGCGGCTATTATCCGCGATCGGGATAAATATGTCATTAATTGAGTTGTTTGACAATTCAGGAAATCATGGATAATGTGACCTTCACATTGATGACTGTTACTGTTTGGCTTGAACTAGCGAGGTGTGAGCCATGTTCGAGAATATGAATGCCGATGTAATGCTAAAAATGAAAAAATACGGCTACCTGAGTTTCTGGGCCATTATGGTTCCATTGGTGCCTTTTTCTGCCTATGTGGGTGTGGAAAGCGGGACCCAGGATTATTGGGCCTGGTTTATGTACGTGTTTATTTTCGGCGTGATCCCGGTACTGGATTACCTGATCGGTAAAGACCCGACCAACCCCAGCGAAGATGTCCAGGTGCCCACCATGAGTGAAGAGCGCTTTTACCGGGTGTCGGCTATTGCCATGGGCTTTGTGTGGATTGCGGTGCTGTTCTACGCCGGCCATATCTTCATGACCAATGACTATGGGTTGTTGGGCAAGATTGGCTGGATCGTGTCCATCGGCACGGTGGGTGGCATTATCGCCATTAACCTGGGCCATGAGCTGATCCACAAGGATCCCAAAGTAGAAAACTGGATGGGCGGTTTGCTGCTGTCTACAGTGACTTATGCGGGTTTCAAGGTGGAGCACGTACGCGGTCACCATGTGCACGTGTCTACTCCGGATGACGCCTCTTCAAGCCGTTACAACCAGAGCCTGTACAACTTCCTTCCCAAGGCGTTCGTGCATAACTTCATCAATGCCTGGAGCCTGGAAAAGAAATACCTGGAGCGTAAGGGCAAGAAAAATATCAGCATCTACAACGAGCTGATCTGGTGGTACAGCATTTCTGCCTTGTTCGCGGTGACCTTTGGTTTGCTGTGGGGCTGGATGGGTGTGGTGTTCTTCCTGGGGCAGAGCTTCTTTGCGGCGCTGGCACTGGAAATCATCAACTACATTGAGCACTACGGCCTGCACCGTCGTGTGAATGAGAAAGGGCGTTTCGAGCGGGTGACTCCGGCCCACAGCTGGAACTCCAACTACTTGCTGACCAATCTGGCCCTGTTCCAACTGCAGCGTCACAGTGATCACCACGCCTACGCCAAGCGTCGTTATCAGGTGCTGCGTCACTACGAGGAAAGCCCCCAGCTACCGGCGGGTTACGCCACCATGTATGTGTTGGCAATGATCCCGCCGCTGTGGAAAAAAGTGATGAACCCGCGGGTGGAAGCCTATTACGAAGGCGAGCTGGACCAGCTGTTCCGTGAGTCCAAGAGGGTTAACAATATCGCGTAAGAGCAGTTAACAGTTAATAATTAAGAGTTAACAGCTAGAACAAGAAAGCCCCGGCAATGCCGGGGCTTTTTTGGTTGGATGTCATTTAAAGGTTTCTTTGCACGAATTGTTCTATGTTCAGACTCTGACCCCCGGCCTGGTAGTGGCCGTCTAGGGAATAAGCCATTATTTCCAGTGGAGCCCCGTTGTATTGGAATTGCTGAATTTCCTGGATGTAGCGGGTGATGAAGCCGGGAACACCAAGCTCTCTCCACTGGGCCACATGTACTAGTTCGTGAAAATGAAGGCGTAAAGATTGCGCGGACCCTCTCCTCACATAATAGGTGTTGTTGTAGGTAATTCCGTCCACGTCCATATCAATAAAGTCCCCCAAGCCAGCTGCGCGCAATTCTGGAAAGTCCGGTTTGGGAATGTCATCGGTGACAACGAAGAAAGCAGTGTCGAGAAAAGCTAAAGAATAGAAGCCTTCAAACTCACGCTGAAAGGCAGAGCATGACTGACGAACTGACTCGTGGGAGGCGTTAACCTGATGAATCCATTCTTCGATTTTCCCGAGCACATGCTCTCCTTTTATTGATGCCTTGCATGCATGGCCCATGCGGTTTCCTTCCTGTTGGCGCGGGCAAGGCCTTCCCGTTGGCAGGGCACAGCCCCGCGCAACTATTCACTGTTAACTATTAACTGCTTTCATTGTTTCCAGAACATCGGCGTGAACAGGACCAGCAGCGTAAAGATTTCCAGACGGCCGGCGACCATCAGTACGGTCATCATCCACTTGGCGCTGTCGGTGATGTTGGCGAAGCCGCCGCCCACCTGGCCGATCCCCACCCCCAGGTTGTTAAGGCTGGCAGCGACGGCGCTCACCGCAGTAGCCAGGTCCATGCCGGTCATGGTGAACAGCAGGGTGAAGATCACCGAAATAGTGATGTAAACACCGACAAACCCCCAAACGGCCTGCAGCACCCGGTCGGGAATGGACTGGCGCCCAAAGCGCAGGGCGAATACGCCGTTGGGATAAATAAGACGGCGCAGTTCGCGAATGCTGTGGTGGAAAACCAGCGCGGCGCGCACGGCTTTCATGCCGCCGCCGGTGGAACCGGCACAGCCCCCGATAAAGCTGGTGAGTACCAGCAGATAGGGGATAAAGCCGGGGAAGGCAGCAGCATTGGTGCTGGTCAGCCCGGTGCCGGTGCTAAAAGACGCCACCTGGAAAGCGGAGTGTCGCAGAGCGTCATCCACTTCGAAGTCGTAATGGAAGAACAGTAGCCCGGCGGTGATGATGGCGGTGTAGATCAGGAACAGGCTGATAAAAAAGCGAAATTCCGGATCACGAAGGTAGGCGAACAGGGAGCGGCCGCGCCACACTGCAAAATGCAGGGCAAAGTTGAGCCCGCCAATCAGAATGAACAGGGTGGCGGTCCAGTCGATCAGTGGGTTGTCCCAGTAGGCCATGGAGGCATCGTGGGTGGAAAAGCCGCCGGTGGCCACGGTGCTGAAGCTGTGACAAATGGCGTCGAACACGCTCATGCCGAAGGCCCAGTACAGCAGGGCGCAGGCAATGGTAATGAACAGGTAGATGAACCACAGGGCCTTGGCGGTTTCCGCAATGCGTGGAGTGAGCTTTGCGTCTTTCATGGGGCCGGGGATTTCAGCCTTGTAGAGCTGCATGCCACCGATGCCGAGCATGGGCAGAATAGCCACGGCCAGTACCACTACGCCCATGCCGCCCAGCCACTGTAATTGCTGGCGGTAGAAGAGTACCGATTTGGGCAGAAAGTCGATGCCGGACAGGATGGTGGCGCCGGTGGTGGTGAGCCCGGAGACGGATTCGAACACCGCATCGGTGAAGCCTACGGGTACGTCGTCACTGATGATCAGTGGCAGCGCGCCGATAACGCCGAGCACGGACCAGAACAGGGTGACTACCAGAAAACCGTCACGGGTTTGCAGTTCGGTTTTGTTGCGGAAGAACGGCAGCCACAGGCTTAAGCCCAGCGCCAGGGTAATGACGAAAGAAATCAGGAACGGGGTTTCGCTGCCTTCCTGATACCAGTAGGACACGGCCACCGGTGGCATCATGGTAAAGCTGAAGACCACCAGCAGCAGGCCGAGAATTTTCGAAATTAGCGCGAAGTGCATGAGGGTTCCCGCTGGCATGCCGACACGCACCACGGATCACGCCGAAGCCCGGCATGGTCGTGTGCTGCCTGTTGCGTGGTGCGTGATTGCGTGTCTGCGTGCATGCGTTTCCTAAAAAAACGTAAAGCCGACCTGGAACAGTTTCTCCACGTCCCGGGTTCGGCGTTTGTCGATCAGGAACAAAATCACGTGGTCGTCCGGTTCGATCACCACATGGTCGTGGGCAATCAGCACTTTTTCGCCGCGCACGACTGCACCAATGGTGGTGCCTTCCGGCAGATCAATTTCATCGATGGCGCGCCCGACCACTTTGGACGACTTGGCGTCGCCATGGGCAATCGCTTCAATGGCTTCCGCTGCGCCCCGACGCAGGGAATAGACGTTGACCACATCGCCCCGGCGTACATGGCTGAGCAGGCTGCCGATGGTGGATTGCTGGGGCGAAATGGCGATGTCGATGTCGTGGCCCTGCACCAGGTCCACGTAGGCCGGGTTGGAAATCAGCGTCATCACCTTGCGGGCGCCAAGCCGTTTGGCCAGCAGTGAGGCCATGATGTTGGCTTCGTCATCGTTGGTGAGCGCGCAGAACACATCGGTGTTTTCGATGTTGGCCTTGAGCAGTTCGTCCCGGTCGGTGGCCAGCCCTTGCAGCACTACGGTCTGGTGCAGTTTTTCGCCCAGCCATTCCGCCCGTTTGGGCATGCGCTCCAGGACTTTGACGTTGTAGCGATGCTGAATGGTTTTCGCCAGCCGGTAACCGATGTTGCCGCCGCCGGCGATAACGATGCGCTTGTAGTTATGCTCCAGGCGGCGCAGCTCACTCATGACCGCACGGATATCGTTCTTGGCAGCGATGAAGAACACTTCATCGTCGGCTTCGATCACGGTGTTGCCTTCCGGGATGATCGGCCGGCCACGGCGGAAAATAGCAGCGACGCGGGTATCCACGTTGGGCATGTGCTTGCGCAATTCGCGCAGTTCGTTGCCCACCAGCGGCCCACCGTAATAGGCGCGTACCGCCACCAGCTGTACCCGGCCACCGGCGAAGTTCACCACCTGCAGGGCGCCCGGGTGTTCGATCAGGCGCTTGATGTAGTCAGTCACCACCTGTTCAGGGCTGATGATCACATCAATGGGCAGGGCGTTCTCGTTGAACAGTTTTTCCGAGCGGCTGGTGTAGTGGGCGGTGCGAATGCGGGCGATCTTGGAGGGGGTGCGGAACAGGGAGTAAGCCACCTGACAGGCGATCATGTTGACCTCGTCAGAGTTGGTCACCGCGATCAGCATGTCCGCATCTTCGGCCCCGGCTTCCTTGAGTACTGCCGGGTAGCAGCCCATGCCACGCACGGTGCCGATATCCAGGCGGTCACCCAGCTCGCGCAGGCGCTCATCATCGGTGTCGATGACCGTGATGTCGTTGCGTTCATTGGCCAGGTTTTCGGCCAGAGTGCCGCCCACCTGGCCGGCACCGAGAATAATGATTTTCATGAACTGAGTCGGGCCCCCGATTCTTTACGCAGGCAAGCCAGGTAGAAACCGTCCGGACCGTGTTGTTCCGGGAACAGCTGCCACCCTGCGTCCACCATTGTGGCCCCTTCCGGCCGTGGCGTCACATCCCGGGCCTGTGGCTGGCGTTGCAGGAAGTCACGAACCTGATGGTCGTTCTCGTCCCGCAGTACCGAACAGGTGGCATACACCAGCATGCCGCCGGGATTGAGCAGCGGCCATAGTGCATCCAGCATGCGCGCTTGTAAATCAACCAGTGCGGCGATGTCCGAGGCCTTGCGGTGCCACTTCACGTCCGGTTGGCGGCGCAGGATGCCGGTGGCGGAGCAGGGGGCGTCCAGCAGGATGGCATCGAAGGGGGTGCCGTCCCACCAGGAGTGCGGGTCGCTGGCGTCGCCTTGCAGCAGGGTGACGTCGGTGCCCAGCCGCGCCAGGTTCTCGCGGATGCGGGCCAGTCGCTTGCCTTCCAGCTCCAGGGCGGTGAGGTCTGCGGCGGGGAATTTCTCGCGCAGTTGTCCGGTTTTGCCGCCGGGGGCGGCGCAGGCATCGAGGATGCGACCGTTGGCCGGAGCCTGCAGCAATTCGGCAGGCAGTTGGGCGGCTTCGTCCTGTACGGACAGGGCACCTTGCTCAAAACCGGGGAGCTGAAATACCGGCCGGGCGGGCTGCAGGTAAATGCTGTAAGGGGCAACGCTGCCCGCACGGGCGCCTTCACCCAGGGCGCTGAGGGCATCGGCTCGTTGTTGCTGCTGACGATTCACCCGCAGGGTGAACGGTGGCGTTTGCAGGTTGGCGCGGGCCATGACGTCGGCGTCGTCGGGCCAATCTTTTTGCCAGCGTTTAAACAGCCAGTCTGGCAGGCTCAGCTGGATATTGGCGGGGGCGTCGGCCACAGCCTCTTCAAGGGTAATCTGGCTGGCCTTGCGCAGCACCGCATTGCTCAGGCCGGCGGCCCAGGGGGCTTTCAGCTTGCGGCACAGTTGCGGGTAGGCATTGACGATGGCGTGGGCCGGGCGGTCGCTGAACCACAGTTCATAGAGGCCGGCCAGCAGCGCCAGGCGAACCGGCTGGGCGCTGGCCTTGAGGGGTTTGGAGAGCTGCTGGTTGAGCCAGTGATTGAGCGGGCGCAGGTGACGGCACACGCCGAAGCAGATATCGCGCATCTGGCCGCCGTCGCTGCCTTGCAGGGGAAAGTCGCGCAGCACCTCGCGCAGGCTTTCGCCGTCGCCCTTGCCGGGCAGTACCCGGTTGAGGGCGCGCACGGCGCTCAGGCGCGGGTCAGGCGTTGCCACATTGATCACCAGACGCATCGGCAATGGCATCGCCCAGCGGTTCGCCAACGGTAAACAGGGCCGGGTTGCCGCGCAGCAGATCGGATACCGCCATGCGCCGTTTGCCGGGCAGCTGCAGCTCTTCGAGGATCAGGCTGCCATCGCCGGTGGCCACATGGATACCCTGGTCGTCCACGCTCAGGATGTGCCCGGGCTCGTCGTTGTCCTGCCCCGGTTGTGGGCTTTCGCTGGCCTGCCAGATGCGCATGGGCTGGCCATTCAGGGGCACCCAGCTCACCGGGAAAGGATTGAAGGCGCGGATGCGGTTGTAGAGGGCGCGGGTGGGTAAACGAAAATCCAGCCGCGCTTCGGCCTTGCTCAGTTTGTGGGCGTAGGTGACGCCTTCGTCCGGCTGTGGGGTGGCGTTGGCCAGGTGGTGCTCCAGATCGTTCAGCACGGTCACCAACAGGCGGGCCCCCTGGGTGGCCAGCCGGTCGTGCAGTTCGCCGCCGGTTTCTCTCTCGCCGATGGGCAGGGCTTCGCTGAGCAGCATGGGGCCGGTATCGAGCCCGGCTTCCATTTGCATGATGGTGTTGCCGGTTTCCGTGTCGCCGGTGGTGATGGCCCGTTGAATGGGGGCGGCCCCACGCCAGCGCGGTAGCAGCGAGCCATGCACGTTCAGGCAGCCCAGGCGGGGAATATCCAGCACCGCCTGGGGAATGATCAGCCCATAGGCCACCACCACCAGGGCATCCAGGTTCAGGTCCCGCAATTGCTGGCGGATGTCTTCGCCCTTCAGGTTTTCCGGCTGCAGCACGGCAATCCCGTGGCTTGTCGCCAGCTGTTTGACCGGGCTTTGCTGCACTTTCTTGCCGCGCCCGGCGGCGCGATCCGGCTGGGTGAGAACGGCCACGACCTGATGATCGCTATCCAGCACGGCCTGCAGGCTGGCGGCGGCGAAGTCCGGGGTGCCGGCGAAGGCAAGGCGTAAGGGTTTCAATGAGCGGCCTCTTTTGAGTGGCGAGCTACGAGCTTCTAGCTGCGAGCTTTCGCGATTGAAGATGTGTGTAAGCTGCAGTGCCACCGCCGCGCAGAAAGGCGGGCGCGGGCACTGACGTGAATCCATGAAGCGGTGCGATCGCGCCTCGCAGCTAGCAGCTCGAAGCTGTTAGCTGGGTTATGCCTGCTGGCGGTGGATCTTTTCCAGCTTCTTCTTGATGCGGTCACGCTTCAGTCGGGAGACGTAGTCCACGAACAGTTTGCCGTCCAGGTGATCGATCTCGTGCTGGATGCAGGTGGCGAGCAGTTCGTCCGCTTCTACTTCGAAGGCGTTGCCGTCCCGGTCCAGGGCATTAATCCGCACCCGCGCCGCGCGTTTCACCTTCTCGTAGAACCCGGGCACCGACAGGCAGCCTTCTTCGTAAGGCGCCAGCTCATCGGTGAGTGGCGTGATCTGCGGGTTGATGTACACCTTGGGCTCGTTGCGCTCTTCGGACAGATCCATCACCAGCAGGCGCTTGTGCACGTTCACCTGAGTGGCCGCCAGGCCGATACCGGAGGCGTCGTACATGGTTTCGATCATGTCGTCGATCAGTTTGCGAAGCTCGTCATCTACCTTTTCCACCGGCTTTGCTACTGTGCGTAGTCGGGGATCAGGGAATTCCAGTATTTCCAGTTTAGCCATGTACCTTCTCGGAAGTTGCGGTAGTACTCGAATTTCGGTTGCTAAATATATGATCGCATTGCTAATATCCAAAAGGAACCGCGTCTACAATAAGGGATCGCGGCCGCTCTCGGGGATGAGTCCAATAATGATAAAAGGAATCCGATGATGATGAAATCGGTCCAGCGCGCCTTGACCTTTGGCCTGGTGCTGGCGGTGTCCGGTATGGCCTCCGCAGCGGTGGTGCTCAAAGACGGGCACCCCAGCAAGTATTTCGTGAAAAACGGCGATACCCTTTGGGATATCAGCGGCCGTTTTCTGCAAGAGCCGTGGCAATGGCCGGAAATCTGGCAGATCAATGAGGAAATCAGTAACCCTCACTTGATTTACCCCGGCGACGAAATCCGGCTTTCCTACGTTAACGGTGAGCCGCGCCTGTCGGTAAAACGGGGCGTGGAAGAGACCGTGATGTCCAATGGTACAGTGAAACTCACCCCGCGGGTGCGTGAAATTGCCAATGACGAAGCGATTCCGGCCATTCCTGCCAGTGCAATCCAGTCTTACCTGAAGGAAGGGTTGGTGGTAGACCGCAAGGAAATCGTCGAAGCCCCCTATCTGGTGGGTGGCCGCGATCGCCGTGTGATCTTCGGTGAAGGCGATACCGTTTACGCCCGCGATACCGTGACCCAATGGGAAGATCTGGATCAGGGCTACGGTTTCTACCGCACCGGCGAGCAATATGTGGACCCGGATACCAATGAAGTGCTGGGTTACGAAGCCCGCCAGATCGGCCTGGGCCGGGTGGCCAGCCACGATGACGACATGATTACCCTGCGGGTCACCGACTCCAGTGAAGACCTGCGTATTGATGATCGCCTGTTCTCCACCGAAGATCGCCGCGTGCGTGCCGTGTTGTATCCATCGGCACCGGACACCAAGATTGAGGCGAAAGTGATTCGCTTCTTCGACCGCCTTAACAGTGTGGCCCGTAACGATGTGGTCGTGATCAACAAGGGGCTGCGTGACGGCCTGAAAGAAGGCAACGTGCTGGATATCTATGGCCAGGGCGAAGTGGTCCGCGATCGTCAGCAAGGTGACATGGTCCAGCTGCCCCGTGAGAAAACCGGTTCCATGGTGATCTTCCGGGTGTTCGACAAGGTCAGCTACGGCTTGATCATGGAGTCCATGCGGCCTATCTATATGAACGACATCGCCGAAAGCCCGGCGGGCAGCTACTGATTTCTCTGCGGTAGCGCTCACTGCCGGCGCTTAGGCGCCCGACAAAACCGTCAACGCACACAAGGAGGTGGGCGAATGGACGGACAATTTAAACGCCTGCTATTGCAGGCGTTGTTTTCCCCGTCGTCAGCGGCCCTTGGCCGCGCCCTGCAACAGCACCGGATTGCTTCGGCGCCGGTA
This sequence comes from Alloalcanivorax sp., assembly GCA_039983755.1. Lineage (GTDB taxonomy): Bacteria > Pseudomonadota > Gammaproteobacteria > Pseudomonadales > Alcanivoracaceae > Alcanivorax. Next base: position 49,430 of record JBDWVU010000051.1, on the reverse strand, counting down.
TCGGATTTTCTTCCCCTGCTACCGGCTGGCCTGAAAGAGCGTGCCCGGCTGCTGGACAATACCGGCAAGCTGCCCGTGTACTTCGAGCAACTGCGTGAGCAGGGCTGGCGCTGGATTGCGCTGGGGGATGCGGATTACCCGCCGCTGCTGGCACAGATCAACGACCCGCCCGGCGTAATTGCCGTGCGCGGTAGCGTGGAGGCATTGAATGCGCCTTCGCTGGCCATGGTGGGCGCGCGCAATGCCTCTGCGGACGGCCTCGACAACAGCCGCCGCTTTGCCCGCCAGCTGGCCGGTAGCGGCTTTGTGATTGTCAGTGGCCTGGCGCTGGGCATTGATGCGGCCGCTCACCGCGGTGCGGTGAGTGCCGGGCGCACGGTAGCGGTAATGGGCAGTGGCCCGGATTGTATCTACCCGCCGCGCCATGGCCTGCTGGCCAGCCAGATTGTGGAAGCCGGCGGGGCGCTGGTGTCGGAATTCGCGCCGGGGTCGCGCCCGCTACCTGCTCAATTTCCCATGCGTAATCGCATTATCAGTGGGCTCAGTCTGGCCACCATCGTGGTGGAGGCGGCCATCAAGAGTGGCTCGTTGATCACGGCGCGCACGGCGCTGTCCCAGAGCCGTGAGGTGTTTGCGATTCCGGGCAGTATCCACAATCCGCTTAGCAAGGGTTGCCACCAGTTGTTGCGCGATGGCGCCAGCTGGCTGGAATCCGTGGACGATATTTTCCAGGCCTTTGGGGATTTCCAGCGTAGCGTGGAAGCCAGCGGCATTCGTTGCGACCCTCCGGCCTTGCTTGCCCACCTGACCAGTGGACTGAACTCGCTGGATGCGTTGCAGCAGCGCACCGGAATGCCCATGTCGGAGCTGGCCGGGCAGCTGGCGGATCTGGAGCTGGAGGGCTGGGTGGAGCGGGTGGCGGGTGGCTATCTGAAACGCCAGACCAGCGAAGCCTGAGCCGCCTGCTGATCGGCAGACTTGAGTCGCCGGCCCGTGCAGGGTAATTTGCCGCTTTTGCTTTCAGGGCTTCGTCATGGACCAGCATCTGCTCAGCGCGGCACAGATTATTCAGGCGGGCGGCGTGATCGCCTACCCCACGGAGTCTGTCTACGGCCTTGGCTGCGACCCGTTCAACCAGGATGCGGTGATGCAGTTGCTGGCCATCAAACAGCGGCCGGTGAGCAAAGGGCTGATTCTGATTGGTGAAACCCTGGCGCAGCTGGCGCCGTATCTGCGCCTGAACGACCAGCAGGCGGCCCGCTTGCAGCAGCAATGGCCGGCGCCGGTGACCTATCTGGTTGAGGCCAATGAGCATCTGCCCGGCTGGGTGCGCGGGCAGCACCGCAAGGTGGCGGTGCGCGTGCCAGACCATCCGCTGGCTCGTCAGCTGTGCCGGCTGGCCGGGCAACCGATCATTTCCACCAGTGCCAATATCAGCGGCCGCCCGGCGGCCCGCAATCGCTATCAGGTGGCCCGGCAGCTGGGTGACCAACTCGACTTTATTGTCAGCGGTGCCTGTGACCGGGCGAGCAAACCCTCTACCATTATTGATCTGGAAAGCGGGCGCATTTTGCGCCCGTGAACACACCGACCGCATCCGGGGAAAGCACCATGTCAGAGGTTTCACTGCAGGCGGTGAAAGACTACCTGCTGGATCTGCAGGACCGTATCTGTGACGCACTGGGCGCCGAAGATGGCTCCGCCACCTTCCGTGAAGACAGCTGGGAGCGCGAACAGGGCGGCGGCGGCCGTAGCCGGGTGCTGGAAAATGGCGCGGTGATCGAAAAAGGCGGGGTGAACTTTTCCCATGTGTTTGGCGATCAGTTGCCGCCATCCGCCACGGCGGCCCGTCCCGAATTGGCCGGCCGCAGTTTCCAGGCCATGGGCGTGTCGCTGGTGATCCACCCGAAAAACCCCTATGCACCGACCAGCCACGCCAACGTACGTTTTTTTGTGGCGGAAAAAGACGGTGAAGACCCGGTGTGGTGGTTTGGCGGCGGGTTCGATCTGACACCCTACTATGGGTTTGAAGAAGACGTGGTGCATTGGCACCAGACGGCCCGCGACGCCTGTGAACCGTTCGGTAACGAGATCTACCCGGAATTCAAAACCTGGTGTGATGACTACTTTTACCTCAAGCACCGGGATGAGCCCCGTGGTGTCGGCGGGTTGTTCTTTGACGATCTGAACCGCTTTGATTTCGACACCAGCTTTGCCTTGATGCGCAGTGTTGGCGATGCTTATGTGCCCGCCTATCAGCCGATTCTGGCGCGCCGTAAAGATCACGATTATGGCGAGCGCGAGCGCCAGTTCCAGCTGTACCGTCGCGGCCGTTATGTGGAGTTCAATCTGGTTTACGATCGCGGCACGATTTTTGGTCTGCAATCCGGCGGCCGTACCGAGTCCATCCTGATGTCACTGCCGCCGCTGGTGCGTTGGGACTACGATTACCACCCCGAACCGGACAGTGCCGAGATTGAGCTTTACCAGAAATTTCTGATTCACCGGGAGTGGGTATGACTGCTGAGAAAACCGCGTTAGAAGCCGGGTTGTATTGTGTTTTTGGCAATCCGGTGAGTCATTCCCGCTCGCCGGATATTCACCACGCGTTTGCCGCTCAGCGTGGCGACGCTGTGCAGTATGAAAAGCGTGAAGCGCCGTTGGATGATTTCGCCGGTGCTGTGCAGTCCTTCCGTGAGGTTGGCGGGTTGGGCGCCAATGTCACGGTGCCCTTCAAGGAGCAGGCCTTTGCACTGTGCGATGCCATCACCGAGCGGGCCGACCAGGCCGGTGCGGTGAATACCCTGTGGTGGGATGGCGAGCAGCTGCACGGCGATAACACCGATGGCGCCGGGCTGGTGAAAGATATCCGTGATAATCAGGGTTGGAGCATCCGCAAGAAACGAGTGCTGATCCTGGGCGCAGGCGGTGCGGTACGCGGTGTACTGGGCCCGTTGCTGGCGGAAGAGCCTACCCTGTTGCGCATTGCCAACCGAACCAAAGAGAAAGCGGAAACGCTGGCCGCCAACGTAATGAAAGGCGAAGGCCCTCCGGTGTTGGGGGGTGGCCTGGATAATCTCATGGGGCAGTTCGATCTGGTGATCAACGCCATCTCTGCCGGTTTGCAGGGCGAAATGCCGGCGCTGCCGGATGGTTTGCTGGCAGAGGGCGCCGTGGCCTACGACATGGTTTACGGCAGTGAACCGACACCGTTTCTGCGCTGGGCAGAACAGCAGGGTGCCAACGCCACCGCGGATGGCTTGGGCATGCTGGTCGAGCAGGCCGCCGAAGCGTTTGAAATCTGGCGTGGCTGGCGTCCGGACACGGCGCCTGTCATGGCCTCGTTGCGTTAGCCTGTCATGGCAGAAGGCGCGGTCATGTACGAAGTGGTGTATGCCTCCGTGGTCAGCCTGGCCATGGTGCTGACCACGGTGACGTTGCATTACTGGACACTAGCGGGCCTGTCCCGCCTGCTCAAGCGCTGGCCAAATTTCCGGGGTGAAATCCTGGTGGTCGTTATCGCCATGTTTGCCGCCCATATGGTGGAAATCAGCCTCTATGCCTGGGTGTACCTGCTGCTGGATGTGGGAGACACCGCCATGGGTATTGGTGGGGCGGTGAACGGCAGCTTTCTTGACCACCTGTATTTTTCTGCCGCTTGCTATACCTCTCTGGGGCTGGGGGATCTGTTCCCGGTGGGTACCCTGCGTTTAATTGCCGGGGTGCAAGCGCTGAATGGTTTGATACTCATCACTTGGTCTGCGTCGTTTGCGTTTCTGGTGATGCAGCGCCGCTGGCGTTTTTAATCACGTTTCGACGTCGTCGTACGTGCTCGGGGCTCTTGGGCCCGTTATCACTGGGTGAAGTATGTCCCTGCGTTTTACTCTGTTATTAAGCGTTTTTTTACCGCTGCCTGTGCTGGCTGCCACGTTGGGTTTTTCCTGGGATAACGATCTGTTCGTCGGTGCCGATGGGCAGTACACCAATGGTGTGCGGATCAGCTGGGTGGGTGATGCCCATGACCATTGCGAACGCAATGGCAGTGTTACCTGCGGCCTGGCGAGCGCGCTGTCTCCCTTGCCCGGCATCAGCCTCAAGGATGAAAAGCATGCGCTGACGCTCAGTCTGGAACAGGTCATGATTACCCCGGCGGATATCAGCCAAAGCGCCCCTGCTTACAATGATCTGCCCTATGCGGGTTACAGCAATCTGGAGATGGGGCTGTTCAGCTGGAACGGCGGCAGCCTGTTTGGTTATGGCGCGCGTCTGGGTGTCGTTGGTCCGGAGTCCGGGGCGGAGCAAAGCCAGAAACTGGTTCACAAGATAACCGGCTCCACCGAGCCGCAAGGCTGGGATAACCAGCTGGGGACAGACTTGATCGGCGGCGTGTATTTTATCAATGCCCGCCGTTTCCAGCAGTATCAGTGGGACTCGGGGCTGCAGGGCGAGCTGGGTTATGCCTGGGGTGTGGATGCCAACAATTTCCATGGGACCGCAACGGCTGGCGGTTTTTTCCGGCTGGGCCGAAACCTGCCGCGCAACTTTATTCCCGATTATGCCGGTATCGGCACAGCCGGTTCGCTGGTTGGCCTGTTTGATGGCAGTGGTTTTGGCTGGGAAGCGTTTGTGGGCAGCTTTGGTGAATATATCGGTTATTCCTACCTGGAACATCATGCCGAGGAATACGATGTGGAAGCCCGCGATGGTGTGCTGGCTCTGGTGGTGGGAGGCGGTGTGCGCTGGGACAATTTTTCTTTCACCCTGACACTGCAAAGTTCCACCTCTCCCCTGCGTAGCAGCGATGACACCTTCAGCTTCGGCAACATGTCCTTCATGTGGCAGATTTGAGCTACGAGCTACGCTCGATTGTGTAAAGGAAAGTTGAAAAGTTACTCAATATCTACTTTTCTACGAAGCCGCTGTAGGAGCACCGTTTAGGGTGCGAACCGCGCATAGCGCGGACATCGTCCGCAAGACGATCAAAGCTAGAAGCTAACTGCTGCTGCTTTTCAAATACCGATCTTTCAACCGCACATAATTGCCGGCTACATAGGGCAAAAACGCTTTTTCTTTTTCGGTCAACGGGCGTACCTGCCGGGCGGGTTGGCCGCGGTAGAGGTAGCCGCTTTCCAAGTGCTTGCCTGGCCCGACCAGTGAGCCGGCGGCGACGATGACATCGTCTTCCACGATGGCCCCATCCATGATGATCGCCTGCATGCCCACCATGACCCGGTTGCCCAGCGTGCAGCCGTGCAGCATGGCCTGGTGCGCGAGGGTGACATCGTCCCCGATCTGCAGCCCGAAGCCGCCGGGGTTGAAGGTGGAGTCGTGGGTAATATGCAACACCGCGTTATCCTGAATGCTGACCCGGGCACCAATGCGGATCGCATGCATGTCTCCGCGGATTACCGCCTTCGGCCACACGGAACAATCGTCGCCCAGAGTGACCTCGCCGATCACCGTAGCGTCCTCGTCCACATATACCCGTTTCCCCAACTGCGGGGCCTTGTCTTCAAAGCGGCGAATCCCCATCACTGATACACTCGATAGTTCAAATTCATGGTTACAGGGGCACCTTTTGCAGACGCCCGCTCGTATACTGATAGCCATATTGATCTTGCTTGGCGTTTTTCTGCTAAGCAAGTGGCTGATATTCCAGACGCTGTTGCAGCCGGACGACACCGCTCGCCATCGGCTGCCAGCCGCACAGACACACGCTGAACCCAGAGCAGGACAGGACACCCATGAGCAACAACCCGCTGATTGATTACCCGGCACTTCCTCCTTTTTCACAGATCCAGCCCGAGCACGTGCTTCCTGCCGTGGAGCAGCTGGTGGCAGAGGGCCGTGCCCGTATTGAGCAGGTGCTGGCGGAGGGAAACTTCGACTACGCGCATCTGGTTCAGGCACTGGACCAGGAAGATGACCGCCTGGGTAAAGCCTTTGGTCCGGCCGGGCATTTGAATGCCGTGGCCCAGAATGAAGCCTTGCGTAATGCCTACAACAGTTGCCTGCCCCTGCTTAGCGAATACGGGACCGAGGTGGGACAAAATGCGGCCCTTTGTGCTGCTTACCAAGCACTGCGCGACAGTGAGCAGTGGTCAACCCTGAACGAAGCCCAACAGAAAGATATCGACAACACCTTGCGTGATTTCCGTTTGTCCGGGGTGGATCTGCCGGAGGAAAAGAAAGCGCAATATATGGCGAATTCCAAGCGCTTGTCTGAACTGACCAGTCAATTCTCGGACAACGCGCTTGATGCTACCCAGGCGTGGAGCAAGAACATCACCGATGAAAGCCAGCTCGATGGCTTGCCCGACAGCGCCAAGGCCGGTGCTGCCGATCGCGCCAAGGCCGACGAAAAAGACGGCTGGCTGCTGACACTGGATGCCCCGGTATTTATTGCGGTGATGAGCCACTGTAAAAACGCAGAATTGCGCAAGGAAATGTACACCGCCTGGACCACCAAGGCCTCTGATCAGGGGCCGCAGGCGGGCCAGTTTGATAATGCGGCGATCATGGATGAGATCCTTGCACTGCGGCACAAGCAGGCTCAATTGCTGGGCTTCGCCAATTACGCGGAAGAATCCCTGGCCACCAAAATGGCGCGGGATGTGAATGAAGTCGTACAGTTTCTCGAAGACCTGGCCCGTCGCGCCAAGCCCCAGGCGGAACAGGAACTGGCAGAATTGAAAGCCTTTGCGGCCGAGCAAGGTGCTGGTGATTTAAACCCCTGGGATATCGGTTTCTGGAGCGAACGTTTGCGTGAAGCGCGCTACGATATTTCCGAAGAAGAGCTGCGTCCCTGGTTCCCGGCGGACACGGTTATCAACGGCATGTTTTCTGTGGTCGGAAAATTATTCGGCATTCAGTTTAAACAACGCACGGATGTGGACATCTGGCACGATGATGTGCGCTTCTACGAATTGGTGGATGACGATGGCAGTGTCCGTGCGGCCTTCTATCTGGACATGTATGCCCGCACCGGGAAACGCGGTGGCGCCTGGATGGACGATGCGCGTATTCGTCGTCGCCAGCCCGACGGCAGCCTGCAAACGCCCGTTGCCTACCTGACCTGTAACTTTGCACCGCCCGCCGGTGGCAAACCGGGCCTGTTGACCCACGACGAAGTGGTCACCCTGTTCCACGAATTCGGCCATGGCCTGCACCACATGTTGACCGAGCAGGATGTGTCCGGGATTTCCGGTATCAACGGCGTGGCCTGGGATGCGGTGGAGCTGCCCAGCCAGTTTCTGGAAAACTGGTGCTGGACTGAGGAAGGCATCGCGCTGATTTCCGGCCATTACCAAACCGGTGAGTCACTGCCGAAAGAAAAACTGGAAAAAATGCTGGCGGCGAAAAACTTTCAGGGTGCCATGCAAATGGTGCGGCAGATCGAATTCTCCCTGTTCGACATGCGTATCCATGCCGAGTATCAACCGGGCCTGAATATTTATCAGGTATTGAATGAAGTGCGCGAACAGGTGGCAGTGATTCAACCGCCCGCCTTTAACCGTTTCCCCAATAGCTTCGGGCATATTTTTGCCGGTGGTTATGCGGCCGGTTACTACAGCTACAAGTGGGCAGAAGTCTTATCGGCAGATGCCTATTCCCGCTTTGAAGAAGAAGGCGAGTTCAACGAAGAAACCGGCCGCGCGTTCCGCACGGAAATTCTCGCCAAGGGCGGCAGCCGCGAACCCATGGAGCTGTTCAAGGCGTTCCGTGGCCGCGAGCCCAGCGTGGAACCGCTGCTGCGCCATTGCGGGATTAATGGATAAAACGTTTGATGCCGGACGCCCGATGCCCGACGGCAATGTGTCCGGCATCGGGTGTTTGCCGTTAAGCGGAGGGATGTTATGAAACGCCAGTTTATTGCCGGGGCAACCTGCCCGGAATGTGGGCAGATGGACAAGATACAGCGCATTATCGATGGCGACAGCCAGTGGATGGAATGTGTGGCCTGCGGGGCGAAAAAGAATCTGGACGACAAGCCGCCAGAGGCCACCGATGCGTTGGCTCAGCCAGTCACCTTGCAGCCTGGCCCTAAAAAATAGGTTGTTTTCGCTTTTTTTGAAACGCACGAAGGGCGCAATGCTCTTCGTTGCTCTCTGACGTTACCCCGTAATCACCCTTGATTCCCAGGCTTTAAGCCAGGAAGGCTGCTGCTGAGCGGGTGTTGGTGACCCTATTTTTCATACAAGATGAACCAAAAAATAACGCAGCAATGCACAATTATACGGTAGGGTTATCGTTCTGGCGCAGCAGCGCATGATGAATTGGGGAAAAAGATGGGGTTAATGACACGGGGTCGAATCGCCTGCGTGGCTGGGGTTTCTATGCTGGCGATGCTGCAGGGTTGCTCACTACTGGAAGTGCCCATGGTGGCGGCGATGAAAGCGCCGGACCATGTTTATATCCACGAGAATGCCAAAGTGGGCGACAAGTCCGTTATCAAGAATCCAGCGCGAGGTCACCAGATCATCATCTGGGAAGTGCTACAGGAATTTGATGACGGCTATGAGGTGGGTCTGTCCTGGCAGGATGAAACCGGGCGTGTGATGGCGCTGGGCATGGAGCCGGGACTGCGGCGGCAATTTGTCATTGATAAAGAGGGTAACGTGAAATCCGCCAAGGCGAAATCGGTACGCTTCGGGCTTGCCTTGCCCATGGCGGTTGCCGCGCCAGGCACTTATCTGAAGTCACGAGAGAAAATTGAATTTGAAACCCCCCAGGTGATCACCACGCCAGCGGGAAAGTACACCGTTACTCATGCGCTAGTGTCGGAGTTCGATACGGTCTTGCTGGATAACAAAACCATCGACTTGATTGGTCCGGATGTCAGCTTTGGTGTGGTTCACAGTGACCAGAATGTGTCCAGTAACGTGCTGGCCGCCACCAATCTCTATATCGAACTTGCCAAGTTGCAGACCCAGGCCTTTGACCCGACGCGGTTGAATAGTGTGCTTACGTCGATTCGTGAAGGGGGCAAGATCAAGCAGAGTTTTGATTTGGTGGAGGTGGAATAGTGCTGCTGGGCCAGAAGCCTAATGCCTGACGCTTAAAATCGAAAATAACAGCGCTGAACAGACGCGCATTGCTGTTGCTTTACTCTTATTGCGTCAGGCGTCATGCGCCCGGCATTTGGCCTCTGGCAAACTGAAAATCAGGCCCAGTCACCCAGCCATTTTTTCTTCGCCTTTTCCACCAGATCGCGGGCATCGTGTTGCCACGGGTGGAAGCGCGGGCTGTAGAACTTGAAGTAGGACGGTAGCAGTTTGCGGAATACGCCGGGTTTGCCCCACATGTAATTGAGGCCGCCCAGCCAGGATTTCACATTGGTCAGCTCGCCCTGTTCCTTCATCAGCTGTGCCAGATGCAGGGTAGAAAACAGCGGGAATAAAACGCTGACCAGTGCCATTTCCGTGACGCGGGTGAATTCGCTGCCGCCGATGTGTTTGTACACATCAAACGCCACGGCCTTGTGCTCGGATTCTTCAATGGCATGCCAGGCCCAGATCGGTGCCATGCGCGGATCCATTTCATCCAGGGCGTCATATTTGAGCAGGAATTCTTCCGCCATCAGTGCGGTGAAATGCTCCACGGCCACGGTGTGCGCCAGTTGCCGCTCCGGTGACAGATTCTTGCGCATCCAGTCCATGAAACCCTGAATTTCACGATCCAGACGGCCAAGGCCGACGCCCCGTTCTTCCAGATAGCCATTGAGCAGCTTGTGTTCCTTGGAGTGATGGGCTTCCTGGCCGATAAAGGCGCGCACGGCTTTCTTCAGCTCCGGATCGCTAATGCGGTCCTGATAATGTCGCACGGAATCAATGAAGAATCGCTCCCCGGCGGGGAAGCTGGCGGACAGGGCACCCAGCAACAGGGTTTTTAGCGGGTCATTATCCCACCAGTATTTGGGCACATCGTCCGCCAGGTCGAAGTCCGGCTGGCGGACGGTGGGGATAACCATGGTCGGGCGGGCAGCGGTCGGATTGTTATGAAGCTGTTTTGCCGGTGCATTCATTTTGAGCCTCCTGGCGAAAAGGATACGTTGACGCTTGGCCCATACGGTACTGGTGAGCACCAGGAGTGCGTGAGATGCTGGGCGGACAAAGCACTTGTCATTGGTGGCCAAATTGTCTGAATCCCTCACCCAGATCGACTGGAGCCGTTTCCCTGAGTGGACCCGCCAGCGCAGCCAGGCGGTGACCTATGTGCGCATGTTTGTGGAGGTGGCGACGCAGCGAGGTGTCTCCCGCGAGACCTTGCTGTCCACTGCGGGGGTGCCGGCAGCATTGCTGGAGGACCCATCCGGGCGGGTGTCCCTGCAGGAGACGGTACAGGTGTTTGCGGCCGCTGCCGCGCTGACCGGTGACGCTGCCATTGGCCTGGAGGTGGGGCAGCGAATGCCGCTCACGGCCCATGGCAGCCTGGGTTATGTGCTTATGTGTGCGGGCAGTGCCCGCGAGGCCATTGGACTGCTGGAGCGGTTCTGGCACCTGCGGGGTCGCAGTGTGGTTCTCAGCGCAAAGGAGGAGCGCGGCGGGCTGTTCTTCGAGTTGGTGCCGGAAGTGGTGTTGCCCGCTGCGGTGCGTGATGTGCTGCTCAGTTTCATGCTGGGCAGCATGGCCAGTGGCATGCAGTTTATTCTTCCTGACTTGTCGTTGGTGCCGGAAATCTGGCTGCAGGGCGAGCCGCCAACCTCTGGCCGTGCCATGGATGACGCGGCGGTGCCTGTGCGTTATCGCCAGGCACGGGCAGGCATCTGGGCGCCGGAAGCGGTGCAGTGGCTGGATAGACCGCTACCCACCGCCAATCCGGAAGCGCTGAGTCATGCCCTTGCCCAGTGTGAGCGGGAAAGCGCCTTGATGGCCCCCGGTGATACCTTGCTGCGTCAGGTGCGTGAGCTTTTGGTGCTGGGTGCGCACGGCTATCCGGCCCCGGAGCAGCTTGCCGAGCGTCTGCATCTGACGCCCCGCACGTTGCGGCGCCGGTTGCAGGAACGGGGGCAGGGGTTCCAGTCGTTGCTGGAAGAAGCCCGATACCGGGACAGCCGCCACCTGCTGGCCAGTTCCGATATGGAAATTCAGCGTATCAGCGAGCTACTGGGCTTTGCCGACCCGGCCAATTTTACCCGTGCGTTCAAGAGCTGGATGGGCATGACGCCCAGTCAGTGGCGCTCTCAGCATGGAGAGAAGGATTGATTCAATCGTGTTATCGCGCACGAAATTTCGGAGAGTCTCATGAAAGCAGTCGTGGTGAATGAATTTGATCAGGCGCCGGTGTGGACGGACTTTACGGCGCCGGAGGCCCGCGAGGGCGAGGTGCTGGTTCGCCCTTGTGCGGCGGCGATCAGTCAGCTTGTGCGGGCCCAGGCGGCTGGCCGTCACTATAGCAGCGGCAAAACCCTGCCATTGGTGCCTGGCGCAGACGGGGTGGGGCACTTGCCGGATGGGCAGCGTGTGTATTTTGCGTTTTCCCGGGCCCCGGTGGGGGCTATGGCCGAAGTGGTGGCGGTGGATGCACAGCAATGTGTGGCGGTGCCCGCTGCAGTGGATGATGTGACGGCGGCGGCCATTGCCAACCCGGGCATGTCCTCTTGGGTAGCGTTGATGCTGCGTGCCAATTTTCAGGCAGGGGAATCGGTGCTTATCAACGGTGCGGCGGGCGCGTCCGGGCGGTTGGCGATTCAGATTGCGCGGCATCTAGGGGCGGGCCGTATTGTGGCTACAGCCCGTAACCCGGAGCACGAAACGACATTAAGGGGCTTGGGCGCGGATGCGTTTATTGCTCTGAATCAACCGGAGGAGGTGCTCACTGATGCCTTTGTTGGCGAGATAGCCGCTAACGGGGTGGATGTGGTGCTTGATTACCTGTGGGGGCCACCGGCGGGATGCCTGCTCAATGCCATTGCCAGTGAAACCGCCGCCGCGCGCTTTGTGAATATTGGTTCCATGGCGGGGATGGCATTGCCGTTGTCTGCCGGAGCATTGCGCAGTACCGACCTGACCCTTATGGGCAGTGGGCTGGGCAGTGTCAGCAAGATAGAGCTGGTGCAGGCGGTGGGACAGGTGTTGGCGGCGGTCACGTTGGCAGGTCTGCAGGTTGATGCAGTGGCGGTGCCCGCCAGCCAGGTGGCGCAGGCCTGGCAAAGCGCGACAACCCAGCGGCAGGTGCTGACCTTTAGCGGTTAATCTGGTTTCCGGTGCGACCTTAACGCAGCAGCCCGGTTTTCAGGCCGGCGATGGTTTTTGCCATTTGCAGCCGCATCCAGGGCAGGTGGTTCAGCAGTGGAAACAGCAGGTCGCGGCCGGTCGCGACGACACGACTGTGCGACTGGAAGGCCGGTGTCAGCCAGCGACTCATGCGTTGGTAAAAGCGAATCTGCGGGCCGCGATGCTGGTGATAATGCGTCCAGACCTGATGCCAGTTATCCGCTTGCTGCATGGCGTCGCCCAGAGCCCAGGCGTCCAGCAAGGCCATGTTCGCGCCCTGGCCCAGTTGTGGGCTCATGGCATGGGCAGCGTCGCCAATAACGCCCAGTCGGTTGTCTCCCCATTTCGACATGATCACATCGCGGTAGGTGGCGGGGGTTAGCTGCTGCGCCTGGGTCAGCGGTGTCAGCACCTCGTCCAGTTGCGGCCAGAAGGTATGCAGTGCGCCGCGCCATTTTTCAAAAGGCGCGGCGGCAAAGTCCGGTTGTTGCCAGTGGGCGATCTCGGTGACCGGCAGGCTCCAGAAAAAGCTGGCTAGCGGTGTCTCCGGCTGGTCGGGCCGGCTACCGGTGGGAAGAATGCCGGCCATGGCGCTGGCCCGGTGATAGCGCTGTTGCAGCAGAGGCACATCAAAGGGGGCGGTCATGGGCAGCATGGCCCACATGGCGCCCCAAGGGTACAGGCGATCGTAGCGCGTCCAGGCCGCCGGCCGCAGCTGGCTGTGGCTGCCGTTGGCAATCAGCACGGCATCGAAGGTGAGGGTTTGTGTACCTGGTTGGTTTTCATGCTTTTGTTCGAGCGTGACCGTTGCCTGCTGGGGCTGGCTGTCCACGGCGATGACCGTACTGGCCATGCGCCGTTGATGCGGCAGGGTCTGCAGGTGGCTATCCAGCACGTGGCACAGGCTGGCGCGGTGGATGCCCAGGCCGTGGGCCTGTTCGCCAAGGGGGCGATAGTGGCTGTTCATGATGGCGCGGCCGGAACAGGTATGTCCCACCAGGGCATCGATATGCGCGCCGTAATGGCACATGGCCTGATAGAGGCCCATGCGGTGGAGGACGGTGAGCCCGGCGGGCTGTAACAGCAAGCCGGCACCCACCGGTTCCAGGGCGGGGGCGCGTTCTATCAGCGTGATGGCGTGGCCCTGTTGGGCCAACAACGCGGCAGTGGCGAGCCCGGCGGTCCCGGCCCCGATGATGGCAATGGATTGTGGTTGCACGGCTGGAACATTCCCTTCCCCGAAAAGGCTAGTGGAGAGTAGCAGACTGGGGCGTAGAGAGCTGGCCGGAGATAAAAAACGGGCCGCGAAAGCGGCCCGTAACGTGTTGCATCTGGCGTGAAGCCTGCGGCGTTTACTTTTCCACAAACGCCCGCTCAATCACGTACTCACCGAGTACCCCGCCGCGGGTTTCCTTGAAACCCCAGTTGTCGAGGATCTCGGTGGTGTCCTTGAGCATGGCGGGGCTGCCGCAGAGCATGAAGCGGTCGTTTTCCAGGCTCGGGGTGGGCAGGCCCAGGTCCGTGAAGATCTTGCCGCTGGTCATCAGGTCGGTGAGGCGTCCTTCGTTGCGGAACGGTTCACGGGTCACCGTGGGATAGTAGAGCAGTTTGCCACTGACGAACTCACCGAAGAACTCGTTGTTGGGCAGCTCATTCTCGATAGTGTCCTGGTAGGCCAGTTCGGAGACATGACGGACCCCGTGGGTGAGAATGACGCGGTCGTACTGCTCGTACACTTCCGGGTCCTTGATGATGCTCATGAACGGCGCCAGGCCAGTGCCGGTGGACAGCAGCCACAGGTTCTTGCCCGGCAGCAGGTGGTCGGCCACCAGGGTGCCGGTGGGCTTGCGGCTCACGTAGATCTTGTCGCCCGGCTGGATGTTCTGCAGCTGGGAGGTCAGCGGGCCGTCCTGCACCTTGATGCTGAAGAACTCCAGTTCTTCTTCATAGTTGGCGCTGGCAATGGAATAGGCGCGCAGCAACGGGCGGCCGTTGTCCTGCTCCAGGCCAATCATGGTGAAATGTCCGTTCTTGAAACGAAAACCCGGGTCCCGGCTGGTCGTAAAGCTGAACAGGGTATCGTTCCAGTGGCGAACGCTTTTGACGGTTTCGGTATTCAAATTAGACATAGTTAAATCAGCGCTTATTCCAAAATTCCAGATGGTGGAAATTTAACCGAATGGCATTTATCGGTAAAATGGGTTATTCCGATAGTTGATATCGAGAAAGCCGATATGATGCGGCATACAGTTAATAATGATTCTCATTTAATCATGGATAGGTGGTCATGCGCTACACCCTCAGGCAACTGGAAGTCTTTCTCGCCATTGCCCACTTTGAAAATGTGAGCCATGCGGCCAATCACCTGAGCATGTCCCAGTCGGCGGCATCCGGGGCGTTGAAAGAGCTGGAAGGGCTTTACGACGTGAAGTTCTTTGAGCGGGCCGGCAAGCGGCTGAAGCTCAATGAGCTGGGCCGGCAGTTCTGGCCGCGGGCGGAAGCGCTGCTGGCCCAGGCCCGGGAGCTGGAAGCGGACCTGCAGTCCCACCGGGATCTGGGGCGACTCAATGTGGGCGCCACCCTGACCATCGGCAATTACCTGGCGGTGGCGATCATGGCGGATTATATGGCTCAGCAGCCGGGTGCGCGGGTGCATCTGGAGGTGGCTAACACCCGCTCCATTGTGGACAGGGTGCTCACCTTTGAGCTGGATCTGGGGCTTATCGAGGGCGAGCTGAACCATCCGGACCTGGAGTTGTTGCCCTGGCGCGAGGATGAGCTGGTGGTTTTTTGCAGCCCGCAGCATGTGCTGGAAAGTAAGCAAGTACTGACTGACGACGATTTGCGGGCGGCGCACTGGATTGTTCGTGAGTCGGGTTCCGGTACCCGGCAGACCTTCGAGCGGGCCCTGCACGGGCTGGTGCCCGAGCTGGACCTGGCCCTGGAGCTGGAGCATACCGAGGCGATCAAGCGAGCGGTGGAAACCGGACTGGGGATCAGTTGCCTGTCGCGGGTGTGTTTACAGGAGGCCTTCAAGCGGGGCTCGCTGGTGGAGCTGGCGGTGCCGCATCGGGATTTCAGTCGGGAATTCTATTTTGTGCTGCATCGCCAGAAGTACCGCAGCCCTGGCATTGAGAGGTGGCTGGAATTATGTCGCGAATCCGTACTGTAATTCGTCGCGGCCTGTGGCTGCTGCTGTTTGTGCTGGTGGCAGGCTTGCTGCTGCCGGAGGCCCGGCAGGTGCCGGTGCAGGGCGCAGACCGAAACGACTGGCACCCGCAGACTTTCTGGTATCACCCCTGGGGCAAGTCCGGGGTCCACAAGGGCGTGGATATCTTTGCTGATGCGGGCACGCCGGTGATCGCCAGCAGTGGCGGGTTGGTGCTCTATCGCGGCGAACTGTCGCGGGGCGGCAAGGTGGTGCTGATGTTGGGCCCAAAATGGCGGCTGCACTATTATGCCCATTTGCAGGGCATCGCCGACAGTGGCATTTGGCTGGGGGCGGGCGCCCCGGTGGGCACCGTGGGGGACAGTGGCAATGCGGCTGGCAAGCCGCCGCATCTGCACTATTCCCTGGTGAGTCTGTTGCCGATGTTCTGGCGGGCTGACGAGGCGCCGCAGGGCTGGAAGAAGATGTTCTTCCTCGACCCCACCACGCATTTTGTTATCAGGCCGGGGGCCTGATGTGGCCAATTCTTCCCCGCCGGCCAGCACTTTCAACAAGGGGTTTGCCGCAGGTACGGGCGAGTCCTGACACCTATCGACAGCAGGATGTTTGATGACACAACAAGCGGACAATGACCGTTCTCTTCAACGCGGTATTCAAGATGAATGGCAGGCGTTCTGGTTGGCGGTGGGGTTTCTGACCCGCGTGCCCATGCTGGTGCGCATTGATTACAGCCAGACACTGATGAACCGTTCCAGCGTGTATTTTCCGCTGGTGGGTTTGTTGCTGGGGGTGGTCTACGCGGCGCTGTTCGTGTTGCTGGGCGGCTACTGGAATACCGGTATCAGTGTGGCACTGGTGCTGGCATTCCACCTGTGGATCACCGGGGCTTTCCACGAAGACGGGCTGGCAGACAGTGTGGACGCGCTGGGTGGCGGCTATACCGTGGCACGCCGTCTGGAAATCATGAAGGACAGCCGTATCGGCACCTATGGGGCGGTGGCGTTGATCATGGCGCTGGGTTTGAAGGGATTGTTGCTGGCGGACGCGAATTCCGTTTGGCTGGCCCTGTTGCTGAGCCCGGTAATCAGCCGTTTAACGCCGCTGTGGTTGATGCGGTTTCTGCCGTATGTGACCGACCCGGACACCAGTAAAAGCAAACCCGTAGCGGAAGGCTTCAGCGCACAACGTCTGGCTGTGGCTACCGCGATGACGGTGACAGTGGCGGCCCTGGCGGGAGCGTTGGTGCCTGCACTGTTATCCGTTGCGCTGGTGGCGCTGCTATGGGGAGGCTATTTGTGGCGGCAGTTGCGGGGCTATACCGGTGATGCGTTGGGCGCCAGCGTGATTCTGACGGAGCTGGTGTTCCTGTTAGCGTTGGTGGCTACGTAGAAAAGGGAAACCGTTGCGAGTGACGAGAAGCGAGTTACGAAAGGCAAAACATGAGGACCTGGCGGTTTTGCTCTTCGCTCTTCGAAACCCGCTTCTCGTAACTTGTCACTGCTGTGGCAAATATTGCCCGCGCACAATGCCCTCCAGCTCCGTATAGGGAATCGTCAGGGTGGGCTGGCCCATGGCGTAGGGCGCGATGTGGTACACGTTGTATTGCAGCACCATCCCCTTGTCACTGAAGAAGACGTTATCGGTCTTGTCGAACGGCCAGCTGTCACGGAAAGTCTGGTCCAGGTTTTCCTCATCCAGCCAGGCGGTGTGTTGTTCGCGGGCTTTTTCCCAGAAGGCGGACTGTTGACCGGGCACCAGCAGGTCGCCCAGTTTTACACTTTGTTGTTTGGCTAGGTCCCAGTGAAAGTACTGCACGCTGGGTAGCCCGTGGGCCCCGCCGGTGTATTCATAGGTTTCCATGGACAGGGTCACCAGGTCGCCGCGTCGGCCCTGTTTTTTTACTGTGGCATTGAGCTCCCAGCCCTGCTCCGAGGCCATGGCCATGTCGGACGCATCCTGCAGAAACGCATCGGCCAGTCCTTCGATGGTGCCATCGTGGGTGGCGTTGCCCTCATCCTGAATCAGCATGGCGGCCAGCTGTTGGCTAATGGCGTTGTTCAGGGCGGGCTGGTTTTCAAAGGTAAGCCATTGCAGGTCCACTTTCGGGCAGCCGTCAGCGTCACACTGCTCGTCGGTTTTATTCAGGGTATGGACGATGCGCACCAGTGTTTCTGGCGGTGTACCGGTTTCTGTGCTGTCAGTTTTTTCCGTGGTATCCGGTTTGTCAGAGGGCTTGGCCGGTGCGTCCGGGTCGTCGCAACCTGCCAGCAGTGCGGTGGCGAGCAGGAGCATCAGTGTTATACGCATGGCAAACCTTCCTGTAATCAGTGAGAGCGAATGGGGGCATTTAACGGCAGCCACCGTCCCGGTTCAAGGTGCAATGGGGTCACTTGGGTACCGCGCTCTGCCCAGGGTGGATCTCTCGCCTGCGGGGCAGGGCATGCAGCGTGGCGGTCCTGGCGGTGGTTCCCGTGAGTTTTCAGGTTGTGTCACTTTAGCGTCAGGCATCCGGCGTTGAGCGTGTGGCGTTCTGCAAGGTGGCTTTTGCAATCCGGCGGGCCTATCCTGCCGTTTTTCAGAATCAATCGGGAGAATCACCATGAGTTTCTGGACCGTTTACCTTTCCGGGGAAATTCACACCGACTGGCGCGAGCGCATCGTGCAGGGTTGCGCCGAGAAAGAGCTGGATATCGAATTCAGCAGCCCGGTGACCGACCACGAGGCCAGCGACAAGGTGGGGGTGAATATTCTCGGTGCGGAAGACAAGCGTTTCTGGGAAGACCGCCTGGGTGCCGGCATCAATGGTATCCGTACCCGCAAGCTGATTGATGAGGCGGACCTTGTGGTGGTGCGTTTTGGCCCCAAATATAAGCAATGGAATGCGGCATTTGATGCCGGTTACACGGCGGCGTTGGGCACACCGATGATCATTTTGCACGATGAAGAGCACGATCATCCGTTGAAAGAGGTGGATGCCGCCGCCGATGCGGTAGCGCGCACCCCGGAGCAGGTGGTGGAGATGCTGGCGTATATTCTCAACGCATGAATCCCCCGGGTAAAACGGGGCATTCTGGCCTCGTTTTACGGCTTTTTGCATCATCGGGGGAGCGTTTTGCCGTCTGACTTGTCACATTCCAGTACAGGCACAGCCAGATTTGGCACAAAAGGCAAAACAAGGAGTTGTTCCGATGACACACCGATTATTGGCCGCCGCCACCCTTATGCTGGTGACCACCGCCACGGCGTGGGCAGAGACTGAAGGCGTTCCCAATGTGAAAACGCCGGAACCGGAAAAAGTGGAAGCCCAGATGGAAGAGACTCTGGACGATATCCAGAATTATTCCGTGGAACAGAAAAATCAGGCCATGCGCGTGGCGCGTCACGCCATCGATGACCTGAATCAGCAGATCACCCTGCTACAAGGCGATATCAACAGCCAGTGGCGCGATCTGTCCCAGGATGCTCGCCTGCAGAAGCAGGAGGCGCTGACCGCTCTGAAAGAACAGCAGGCCCAGTTGGAAACCCGTTATCAGGCCCTGCAGAATGCGAGTGAGGACAATTGGGATGCGGCCAAGGTAAAATTCCAGCAAAGCTGGGAGGCCGCCAAGCAGGGCTGGCAAAGCCTGACGGCGCCCGCGCCGGAACAGGAATAGCGCCCGCTGCTCATTGCGGCAGACACAATTTGCGGCAGACACAATGACGTGTCTGAGCGTGCGCCGTGCGAATCGACGCCGACGCACAGGGCAGGCACGACAGGGACGGGAGACGGACCATGCTGACGTTGATTCCTTTTGATGACGACCGGGTTGTGGGTGCACGTATCTCCGGAAAGATCACCCGCGAAGAATTCGATTCTGTCACCGCGGCGCTGGAAGCCGCCCTGCAAAAGCATGAAACGGTACGTTTCTATGCAGAGATGGAAACCTTTGGCGGGGTGTCCATGGATGTGTTGTTTCAGGACCTGAAGTTCGGCCTTGCCCACTGGAAGCATTTCGACCGCGAAGCCGTGGTCACCGATAAGGACTGGATGCGCCGCCTGTCGGTACTGGCGGACAAGTTGCTGCCGTCCATTGATGTGAAGGTGTTCCCCAGCGATGACGTGGATGCCGCCAAGGCCTGGATCTGCGAGCCCTGATCGCCACTTCGTGATGCCTTGACCCCAGCGTTATCCCTGCTCGGGTTTTTGTTCCAGCGTCAGGCTCTTTACGTCTGGTGTTCGGTCAGGCGTGAAACCCCTTCTCGACGATTGAACAGGCACGGTGTTGGGCCGAGGAGGGGCCGGGCCCCTCGCCGCCGATAGTCTGTGCATCGTCTTCGCTGTCATCTTGCCAATCATCGTATTCGTTCAACGCCTGGCGGGTTGCCATGCGTGGACGCAGGGTGTTGCGGGCTTCCTGGTGGGCGCCGCCTTTTCGCATCAGCGGGTCCATGGCTGCCCAGTTGTGCATGGGCTTGGGGCCTTTGGCCATCGATCTTCCTTATGGTGAATCACTGTTCGCCCTCGTGGGCGGCGGCGATATTACGCCGGATTTTTCCGGTGTCCAGTGATTGATGCGTTTTGCCTCTTGTTCTTATGTTCGCGGGCGGTTTACAGCGACCAGGACAGGAAGAGGTTGGCGCCGCTGAGTCGATTATCGTAGCGGAAGGTGTATTGCGGCGCCGTTTCCGTGACATTCAGGTTGTTGGTGGCCAGGCCCACGCCCACGCCCAGGTTTCGCCATACGTTGTATTCCATGCCCACCTGAACTTCAGAGAACAGGCCTTTCCAGTCGTCGTACTCCAGGTAAAAGCCTTCGGCTTTCAGGAACCAGTACAGCTTCGGGTTGACCCGATAGTTGAGCCCGAAGCCCACGGTGGGCAAGGGGACGGTATGGGCGGCGTCACGGGTTTCCTGGGCAGAGACCGTGCCGCCCGGGTCTGTCTTTACATCCAGATCGATATCGAATCGGGAGACGTGCAGCCCGCCCCCGGCCATCAGCTCGACCTTGTCATTGTGATAAAAAGAATAGAAATAGCTGGCCTTCATGATCTCGTAACCGAGCGAACTGGATACCGTGCTGCCAGCGGCCACGGTGGTGGTGTTGCCGCCCTGGTCTACCCAGTCGATCTCTTTCTGCAGGACCTTGGAGGCGTCGGATTCCACCTGGAACCAGGAGGCAACAATCTGGGAACGGGGCGTAAATCGGTAATGGCCCTCCAGTCGCAAAACCGTTTCTTCCAGATCCAGCCCGAGCGTATCCCCTGGGCGGATGGCCGCGCCGGCCCCCACATTGCGTTCCACCAGTGACAGGGTGGTATCGGCACGGAACACACTGTAGCCCCCCGCAGAGAGGTACCATTTTTCATTCATGGCATGTTTGCCATCAGCGTGGACGGTGGTGCTGAAGGGCAGCAGGAGCAACCCTGCGATGACGGTTCCAATGGCAGTGCGGTAGTGCGAGTGGTGGCAAAAGGTTGCAGTCATAACGTTTTTCATCCCTGAAAATATGTCGATACGGCGTGTGCCCACTTTTTCTTTATCGTGCAGAAAAGCCTCTCATTATTCCAGCACAACACGATGACAAGTAAGAGGCGCAAGTGCTGTTATTGCTGAGATTGTGGCGGTTTAAGCTAAAACCGGGCAGTCTAGGCGTGATTGCTCATCACAAGGCACAAAGGAAAATAATAGTGCGTGCAGATGGGGCATGGCGGATACCGGGGGTGGCCGGATTATTGTCGGTACTTTTTGCATTACATGATTAAGGGGGTGTGTGTTGACGTTACCGTTGGGGGTGCGGCTGAAGATCGGAGTGTCCGCGATTATCTGTTTTGCTGTGGGGCTGGCTTTCCTGTTCAGCTTTCCGGTGTTGTTCAGTATTTCCTGGTGGGTGTTGCTGGCCGTTGCTGCGCTGGCGTTGTTGCTGGGTGCGTTGCTGAACGGTGCACTGCGTTTGCTATTGGGGAAAAAGAAAAATCGCAGCTTGCTGAAATCTGTAGGGGTATTTTTCTGCCTGTTGACCATCGCCACGGCATTGCCGATTTACTACCTGGTCTACAAGGTCCAGGCAGATCCACCGCTGTTACCCCAGGCGACCTTGAGCAATGGCAAGAAAACCGTGGTCTTCCAGGGCATGGTCCACGTGGGCATGGAGAGTTTCTATAAATCGGTGGTCTATGATCTGGAAGAGGCCCTCAATGAGGGCTATCGGCTGTATTACGAAGGGGTGCAGCCTTCCCCCGGTGAAGGTGATGCCTGGTTTGACGAACAGCTTGCCGGTGGCGGTGACCTGGCAGAGAACTACAAGGTCCTGGCCGATGCCTGTGGGGTGAAGTTCCAGATCGATTACTTTGGTTTGATGGAGCTCGATGCGCAGCAGCATCCGGAGCGGCATGTGGCGGCGGATGTCACCAGCCTGGAAATGAAACAGGAATACGATCGTTTGATAGCCACGGACCCGGCTTTCGCCGAGCAGGTGCGTGACCGGGAGGCTCCCGCTTCCACGGATACCAGTGATCCAGTTGCCGCCCTGCTGGATTGGCATGCTTCTGCCACCGATGAACAGAAAAAACTGATCGGTATTTTGTGTCGCGGTGCCTTTGCCATTGCGCTGGGCGATCAGAGCGAGCATGAGCCCCGGCCGCTGGATAAAGTCATTCTTGATTTCCGCAACCGGAAGCTGGCGCAGCGGATTATCGCTGATGACAGCCAGCGCATTTACATCACCTACGGCGCGGCCCATTTGCCCGGTGTGCTGGCCTCCCTGCAAGCCGCAGATCCGGACTGGCAAATCACTACGGTGAAATGGATGCGGGGCATGGCGACCCCGGAACACCTTGAAGGTGCCTTGCCTTCCATGCCTTAGTGGGAAAGAAAGGCAGGGCCGGTGCGAACATTGATTCCATAAAGACAACAGGATGCACAAAGAATGATGAAACGAATGGGATGGATACTGGTGCTGGCGGTGGGCCTGCTGGCCGGCTGCAGCAGTAATGGTCATGGCGAGCAGGAAGGCGAAGCCTTGCGGGTTGGTGTCATGCCCGATTATCCGCCGCTGGTGTTTCGTGAAGAAGGCAAGGTGGTGGGGCTGGAGCGGGATTTTGCCGAGCAGTTATCACAGGACCTGGAGCGCCCCTTTTCTCTGCATGAATACACGCAATTGAGTGACTTGTTTGCGGCGCTGAAAAATAACGAAATCGATATCATCATGTCAGGCATATCCATAACGCCTAGCCGCCAGAAGGCGTTTTCATTCAGTTTGCCGTATACCACGATCGGTCAGATGGCGATGATCCGTCTCGACGATGCTGCCCGCCTGGCCACGCCCGGCGCCTTGTTTACCGGGCAGTACCGGGTGGGTTACAAAAATGGCACCACCGGTGAGGCGTTCGTGAAAGAGACCATGGATGCGCAGACCCGGGGATTCAACAGCAATACTGAAGCGACTCAGGCCCTGGTTAACGGTGACATTGATGCGTTCATTCACGATGCGCCCACGGTCTGGAACCTGGCTAACAAACGCGAGTACCCGGTGAAGTTGCTGGGCCTGTACAAGCCGCTTACCAAGGAACAGCTGGCGTGGGTAATGCGCAAGAATGACAGCGAACTGAAACAGCAAGTGGATACGGTGCTGAAGAGTTGGGTAAATAACGGTTTTCTGATGCAGACAAAAACCCAATGGATTCCGGTGAAAATTCTTTCCGGGCAGTGATTTTTTGTAGGTCGGGTTAATCGCGTAGCGACGTAACCCGACAAGCTTTTTTATTTAGATATCTGCGAAATTCTCCCCACCTTTCAACCAACGACGCAGCAGCGGCTCAACCCACTGCGGGCAGTCGTGCATCAGTTTGTTGGCCACGTCTTTGGCCGGTTCCATCAGGGCTTCATCGCGGACCAGGTCGGCAATGCGAAACGCCAGGTCGCCGGTCTGGCGAGTGCCGAGCCATTCCCCGGGGCCGCGTAGTTTCAAATCCTCTTCGGCAATAATAAAACCGTCGGTGGTGTCGCGCATTACCGCCAGCCGCCGTTTGCCGGTGAGTGACAGCGGGTTCTTGTACAGCAGCAGGCAATAGCTTTGCTCGCCGCCTCGTCCCACACGTCCGCGCAGCTGGTGCAATTGTGCCAGGCCCAGCCGTTCGGCATTTTCCATCACCATAAGAGTGGCGTTGGGGACATCCACACCTACCTCGATCACGGTGGTGGCGATCAGCAGTTGCGCGTCACCCCGGGAAAAGCGGGCCATCCGTTCGGCTTTTTCTTTTGCTTTCATGCGTCCGTGGACCAGCTCTATGCTCAGGTCTGGCAAGGCCACCTGCAATTCCGCGAAGGTGGCTTCCGCTGCCTGGGCCTGCAGTTCTTCGGATTCCTCGATGAGTGTGCAGACCCAGTAAGCCTGGGTATTCCCTTTTTGGGTGTCAGGGCGGCAGGCATCGTTGATCCGTTCGATCACCTGGGGGCGGCGGCCTTCCGGCAGCACCAGGGTATCGATGGGCTTGCGCCCCGGCGGCATTTCGTCGATCACCGAGGTATCCAGGTCGCCGTACACGCTCATGGCCAGGGTGCGGGGAATGGGGGTGGCGGTGAGCGTTAGCTGGTGGGGCACCTGACTGCCGTTGGCGGTATCAAAACGGCCTTTTTCGCGCAGGGAGAGGCGTTGCTGCACCCCGAAACGGTGTTGCTCATCAATGATGGTGAGCCCGAGCCGGTGGAATTGCACCGCTTCCTGGAACAGGGCGTGGGTGCCGACAACAATCCGGGCGCTGCCATCAGCCAGTGCCGCATTGGTTTCCCGACGGGCTTTGACGCCCAGGCTGCCGGCCAGCCAGTGAACCTCGATGCCTAGCGGTGCCAGCCAGTGGCGGAAATTGTCCCGGTGTTGCTCTGCCAGCAGCTCGGTGGGCGCCATCAGGGCCACCTGATAACCGGATTCGATAGCGGCGAGGGCCGCCGCCGCCGCCACCAGTGTTTTGCCCGATCCCACATCCCCCTGCACCAGCCGTAGCATGGGGTGAGGCTTGGCCATGTCACCCATGAGCTCACCGATGACGCGTTGCTGCGCCCCGGTCAGGGCAAAGGGCAGGCTGGCCTGCAGTTTTTCAAACAGCGTTTGCCCGCTGAGCCGCGGGGCATGGAAGGCTTTCTGCCCGGCCCGTTTTTGCAGCATGCCCAACTGGTGAGCCACCATTTCTTCCATGACCAGCCGTTTTACCGCCGGATGTTTGCCTTCCAGCAGCAGGTTCACCGGGTCATCCGGGTTCGGGTTATGCAGCTTGCTCAGCGCCTGGGTGAGGCTGGGTAGTCCACTGTGATCCAGCAATTGCGCGGGGATCAGTTCCTGGGGCGGATGAGCGTGTAGATAGTGAAGGGCCTGGCCGGTGAGGTTACGCAGGGTCTTCTGGCTCACGCCATCGGTGGTGGGGTACACCGGCGTCAGGGCTTTTTCCAGTGGCGGCAGGCCGCTGTCGGCATGATCCAGCTGGTATTCCGGATGGTAGAACTCCAGCCCGGCGGAGCCGGGGCGAGGCTCGCCGTAGACGCGAATGGTTCTGCCGCGCTCCAGGTTGTTCTTCTGGGCGGCGCTGAAATGGTAGAAGCGTAGCGTCACCATGCCGGTGCCGTCGGCCACTTTGCAGAGCAGCGAACGACGACGGCCGAAGATCACATCGGCGGCCATCACCTGCCCTTCGATGACGACGCCGGTTTCCGGGCGCAGGCCGCCGATGGGGGTAATACGGGTGCGATCTTCGTAGCGAAACGGTAGATGGAAAAGTACATCTTCCAGATTGTGCAGGCCCAGTTTGGCCAGCCGTTCGGCAGCAGCAGGTCCCACGCCTTTCAGGCGGGTGATGGGGAGGCTGGAGAGGCTGTCACTGGCCATGGTTGGGCAACACCGCTGTAGGAGCACCTCTCGAGGTGCGAATCGGGTTCCAGCGTCTTACCTGGGTAGGGTTCGCACCTCGAGAGGTGCTCCTACAGGGAGAAACCTTCCTGCCCATCGTTATCCCGACAGTCCTTCCTTGGGCACGGCTTGGCGCAGTACTTCGATGGCCTTGGGCCGAGGGAAGCTGTCGCGCCAGACCAGGGCGATGGTCCGTGAGGGCACCGGCTCTTCAAATGGCCGTACGGCAAAAGTGTCCTTGTTGTAACCGTGCTGGTGGAGGGCCGAATTGGGTAGCACCGTAATGCCAAGCCCGCCGGCGACCATATGACGCAGGGTTTCCAGGGAGCCACCTTCGATCTGCACCAGGTTGCGTTGG
Source organism: Alloalcanivorax sp. (assembly GCA_039983755.1). GTDB lineage: Bacteria > Pseudomonadota > Gammaproteobacteria > Pseudomonadales > Alcanivoracaceae > Alcanivorax. Next base: position 23,813 of record JBDWVU010000051.1, on the reverse strand, counting down.
TGTTGGGAATCGATAGCCGGGCACAGCTCCAGCACTTGGTCACGGAAACAGTGGCCTTCGCCGAGCAGTAGCAGGGATTCGTTGAGTAGCTGTTCCGGGGCGATTTTCTTCTGCGCTGTCCAGGCATGGTCACCGGGGAGCAGGACGGAGAAGGATTCCTCGTACATGCGCGCCCGTACCAGGCCGCCACCGGAAAAGGGCAGTGCCACGATAATAGCGTCCAGCTCGCCATGTTCCAGCTTGCGGCGCAGCACGTGGGTGTAATTTTCTTCGATGAACAGCGGCATCTCCGGCGCTGCTTCGCGCACCCGCGGCACCATGGTGGGGAACAGATAGGGGGCGACGGTAAAAATCGCCCCGACCCGCAGCGGCGAGCTGAGCTGGTCGCGTTGGCTCGTGGCCATCTGCGAGAGCAGGTCGGCCTGTTCCAGCACGCGCTGGGCCTGGGCGACAATGGGCTCGGCCTGGGGGGTGACGACCACTTCGCGGGGGCGCCGCTCGAACAGGGGCATGCCCAGCTGTTCTTCCAGCTTTTTAATAGCCGCACTGAGGGTCGGTTGGCTGACGTTGCAGGCCTGGGCGGCGTGGCCAAAGTGGCGTTCACGGGCCAGGGCGACCAGATAGCGTAGTTCTGTTAGTGTCATGGCATTGATACACTTAATCGATTGAATGCCATTGTGCATTCTAACGGCGCCAGACGCCAGATGCTGGATCCTCGACGTAAAAATGCGCTGCGTCAGGCACCAGGCATACAGCGTCTGACGCAGCGCAAGGAGTCTCCATGTCTCACATTCTTATTGCCGGCCTGGGTGACCTGGGCACTGGCCTGGCCGAACAATTAATGGCGGGCGGGCACCGCATCAGCGCGATTCGTCGCGGCACCCAGGCGCCAGCCGGGGTGGAACTGTACAGCCAGGATCTCACCGAAGGCGCGGCCATGCTGCCGCCGGACCCGGTGGATTTGCTGGTGATTATCATGACGCCGTCCGAGTACAGCGAGGAAGGTTATTTGCAGGCCTTTGTGCGTGCGCCACTGACCCTGCTGGAGGCATTGGGGCGCCAGCAACCGCTGCCCCCGGTGGTGTTCGTTTCCAGCAGTGCGGTCTTCGGCGATCAGGAAGGCGTTGTCGATGAGCTGACGCCGCCGCGCCCGGGGCGTTATAACGGCAAGGTATTGTTGGCGGCGGAAGAAGAGATCAGCACCCGCAGTCTCAGCACAGTGGTGCGCTTTACCGGAATCTACGGGCCAGGCCGTTATCGGCAAATCGACAAGGCGGCCAGGCTGGCCCGTGGAGAAGAAAGCCTGCCGGCGCCCCAGTGGACTAATCGCATTCATCGCGACGACTGCGTGGGCCTGCTGCACAGCGTGGTGCTGGGTTGGCTTGAGGGCCGTGAAATGCCGCCGCTGGTGATCGGCACTGATGCGGTAGGTGGCCGCAATCTGGATGTGCTGAAATGGTTGGCGGACCAGCAGGGGCTGACCCTGGCGGTGCCGGACGATCCGGCGGCGGGCAAACAGGTGCGCAGCCTGTATATCCAGCAAGGGCATTATGCTCTGCAGTATCCGGGTTACCAGGAGGGCTATGCACAGGTGCTGGCGGATAGATGAGCTACAAGCTTCAAGCTGCAAGCGACAACGCGAGAATTGCCCTCATCCTCTGATAAGCGCTGCCCGCGAACCTGAAAAGGAAAGGTGCGCGGGCACAGCGCTGAATGGTCTACGGCCATTTTTCGCGTTGGTAGGTGCTTGCTTGCAAGCGATTCAGCCCTGGAAGAGACCCAATCGCCAGCAGGCTGGTTCCTGCGGCGAGGATCGCAGAAAGGCGCTTCACTCAATGATCTCTTCTGTGCCCTCTGTGGTAAAAATCGCTTTTGGCCGCTCGCCGCACTGAAACATGGGCGCGGGCACGGCGCTGGATTCACTCCGCCCTACATTCGCGCCTTGCAGCTTGCAGCTTGCAGCTTGTCGCTGCTCTTGAAGCGCATTCCCGGCCAAATCACGCTAAAATCGCCATCTGTCGGCCGGGAACGTGATCATTGGTTGTTTTTTCGCCGATAGGCTTGCCTCCGGCGCAGGCATTAGTAAAGTGTGCGCCTCAAATTTTTCTGTGTCGGTGCCGGGGTAGATACCGATGCGCCGCAAAAGCCCGTGATGGGCGCGATGGAGTAACGCGAATGAGCACGCCGGTTGCCGTGGTAATGGGGTCCCAATCTGACTGGGAGACCATGAAAGAAGCCTGTGACGCCCTGACCCAATTCAATGTGGGTTGGAAGGCCGAAGTGGTATCGGCTCACCGCACCCCTCAGCGCATGTACGACTTTGCCAAAAGCGCCCACGAGAACGGCTACAAGGTGATTATCGCCGGCGCCGGTGGCGCGGCGCATTTGCCCGGCATGATTGCCTCCCTGACCCCGCTGCCGGTGCTGGGTGTGCCGGTGAAAAGCCGTACCCTGTCTGGCTGGGACAGCCTGCTGTCCATCGTGCAGATGCCCAAGGGCGTGGCCGTGGGCACCCTGGCCATCGGTGCGGCGGGTGCCTGGAATGCCGGCCTGCTGGCTTCCCAGATGCTGGCGGCTGAGAACCCCGAACTGCTACAACAAATCGCCGACTGGAAAGCCTCCCGCGCGGATGAGGTGTTGGCCAATGCAGAGCTGGGGCAGGGCTGATCCCCTGGCTCCGTTCTTTTCCCTGTTTGCTCTGACGGATCTGCTATGAATCGCGTACTTGTTCTTGGTGGTGGCCAGCTTGGCCTGATGATGGCAGAAGCCGCAGCTCGACTGGGGCTGGTGGTAGACCGTTACGACCCGGAGCGGGCATTGCTGTTGCCGGGCACCTCGGACCTGGCCGTGCCGATCAGCTGGGAAGAATGCCAGGAACGCTACCCGGTGATTACCGTGGAGCGTGAAGCCTTCCCGGACACTGGTTTTTCCGCAGAGCTGGCGCAGAGCGATCGTTGTGTGGCAAGCGGCGCCCTGCAAGTGATCCCCGACCGCTTCACCCAGAAAGCCATGCTCGACAAGCTGGACATTCCCACCGCGCCTTGGGTGACCCTGGACAAGACCGACGACCTGCAGGCCGCAGTAGCGAAGTTCGGCGGTGTGGTAGTGAAGGCGCGAAGCGGCGGTTATGACGGCCGTGGCACCTGGATCGTGGGTGAAGGTGGCGGCCTGTCTGCTGTGCCCGCCGCAGAGTTGGCAGGCAAGGCCATCGTCGAGAAGAAAATTCCCTTCCGCCGTGAGCTGTCCATTGTCGGCGCGCGCAGCATCAGCGGCGAAACCCTGTTCTACCCGCTCACCCGCAACTGGCACGTGGACGGCATTCTGCGCCTGAGCCTGGCCCCGGCCAATGCCTGTGCGGACCTGCAAAAACCGGCGGAACAGATGCTCAAGGGCATCATGGAAGAGCTGGATTATGCCGGCGTCATGGCGGTGGAGTTTTTTGAAGTCGATGGTCAGTTGATGGTTAACGAAATTGCCCCGCGAGTGCATAACTCCGGGCACTGGACCCATGAAGGGGCGGACTGGTCCCAGTTCGACCTGCACGTTCATGCCCTGGCCGGTGTGCCCCTGCACGCCCTCAACGTCCATGGCCCCTCCGCCATGGTCAACCTGATCGGCACCCCGTTCGAAAGTGCCTGGCTGCAGCACCCGGGCGTGGTGCACTGGTATGGCAAGAGTGTGCGCCCGGGCCGCAAGGTGGGCCACGCCAATCTGGTGGCCGATACCCTGGACGGTTTGCGCCAGGGCCTGGACGCCTGGGCGGATGTGCTGCCGGAAGGCTATCAGGCGGTGCTGGATTCGGAGCTGGCGCTGGGCTGATTTTGCGTTGCGAGTTGAAAGTTTAAAGTTGAAACGCGGTTTGAGCCTGTTGGTTTTGCAGGGGCGTGCCCGCGATTGCCGGTAAGGGCGCGGGCTGCTGCCTTGAAAACCAAAGCACGTCTGGCGCGCTTTTCAACTTTCAACTTTCAACTTGAAACGCCTCCCCCTTCACGTTTTGCTGGCTGTGACTGCTTACACTGTCCATAGTGCAAGGCAGGAAAAGGCGGAACGGTTGTGATCATGACACTTTCTCTGGGGCGTTATCGGCGGCTGATCATGCTGGCCATGGTGCTGGCGCTGGTCCTGATTACCGTGGAACTGACTGGCCTGCGTGAGCAGCTGTCGGTGTCGTTCCTGCGCGCGCAACTGGAGGCCAATCCGGTTTCCGGTTTCATTGCCTTTGTGGTGGTCTTCGTGATCGGCAACCTGATTCAGCTGCCCGGCTGGATCTTTCTGGCGGCGGCCATCCTGGCACTGGGAACGGTGATGGGCGGACTGGCGACCTATGTGGCCGCCTGTGTGTCCTGTCTGGTGACCTATGTGCTGGTGCGCGGTCTCGGCGGCAGTGCCCTGCGGGATATACAGAGCCCCCTCGCCAGGAAGATTCTGGCACGGCTGGACAGCCACCCGGTGCGCAGTGTCGCCTTGCTGCGTCTGTTGTTTCAGACCATGCCAGCGTTGAATTACACGTTGGCGCTCAGCGGGGTGAAGTTACGCCATTACATGCTTGGCACGCTGATTGGCTTGCCGGTGCCGCTGCTGCTTTATTGCATCTTCTTCGACCGAATACTGCTGCTGTTACCGATCGGGTAAGGTGGGAACATGGCCCGCCGCAAGAGCATGCCTGCAAGCGATTCGCATGTTTGAAGGTGGTTTCCACTTGCAGGCACGCCTCTGCGGCAACCAGGCTTTTCGTCAAGCGTCAAGCGTCACTCGTCACTCGTCACTCGTAGCCCGAAGCTGTCTTCAATGCCTTAACAGGGCGCTCAGCGTATCCACAGTCTCTGCCCACTCCGCGTCTTCGCGAACCGCCTCGGCGAGAAACCGTGCCTGGGATTCATTCCAGAAGGGTGCCTGATGCAGGTGCATGCTGTCGGTGAGTGTGCCGCCATGCTGGTGGATGAACTCTTCGATATCGGGGTCGCTGCTGGCCAGACCGAGCTGATCAAACAGGGTGTTGAGGTCGTGGGTCGCGGTATCCATATCGCTCTCCCTTATGTTGCGAAAATAAGTGTTGCCAGATTAACGCAAGCGGACCTTTGTCCGCCCACCGTCTGTTTGATGGTGCGCCTTTAAAACCGTCCTGTCTCCCCTCCTTCCGGAGGGTCGCAGCAACAAAAACGCCCGCACAAGGGCGGGCGTGTTGCATGAAGCCTGGTGTGTGGGGTTAAGCAATATCGAGAATGCCGTCCATTTCCACGCCGGCACCCTTGGGCAGCGCCGCCACGCCGATGGCTGCGCGGGCCGGGTAAGGCTGGTTGAAATGCCGAGCCATTACCTCGTTGACCAGCGCAAAGTGGCTCAGGTCGGTGAGGAAGATATTCAGTTTTACGATGTCCTGCAGGCTGCCGCCAGCGGCTTCGCAGACGGCCGTCAGGTTGCTGAACACCTGTTCGATCTGCGCTTCCATGTCACCGTCAATCAGCTCCATGGTTTCCGGCACCAGCGGAATCTGGCCGGACAGATACACGGTAGAGCCAGCCTTGATGGCCTGGGAATAGGTGCCAATGGCCTGCGGAGCCTTGTCGGTGCTGATTACGGAATGGTTGGACATGGTGTGTTCTTCATTGGTTGTGCCGTCGGCACAGGGCCGACAGGCGGAAATAAGGAAGCGGCTATGCTTGCACGGGTTAATGCTTTCACGCAACACGCTGCACCCACTCAAACAGTGCGTGGTGGCGTGCTGCGTTCACTATAGCCGGTGAATGCGGACGATGCTGTCCAGGGTGCGCAGCTTCTTGATGATGCGCGCCAGGTGGATGCGGTCTTTCACCGTCATGGTGACATTAAGGATGGTGAGGGTGGGGTCTTTCTCGGCCATGTCGATGGTGTCGATGTTGGAGCCCAGTTCCGACACGCTGTTGGCCAGGGTGGCGAGTACGCCGCGCTTGTTGATCAGCTCGATGCGCAGGGCGGCGGTGAATTCCTGTTCCACCTGTTTGTCCCAGCTTAGCGCGATGCATTTTTCCGGGGCGTTGCGCATTTCCGCCAGCAGGTTTTTGCAGGTGTCCCGGTGGACCACGATGCCGCGCCCGGCACTCAGGTGGCCGATGATGGTATCGCCGGGCAGCGGGCAGCAGCACTTGGCGTAGCTGACCATCAGGCCTTCGCTGCCACGAATAGCCAGCGGCCGGCGGTCATCTTCGTGCTGGCGTTCGTCGTCGTCGCGAGCGCCAGCCAGTTTGCGCGCTACCAGCGGCGCCAGGCGGTTGCCCATGCCGATATCTTCCAGCAGGTCGTCCAGTTCCACATAGCCGTTGCCGGCCAGCTCGCTGACTACCCGCTCAATGGGTAGATCGTCCATGCCCATTTCGTAGGAATGCAGGGCCTTTTCCAGTAGCCGCTCGCCCAGCTCCACCGCATCTTCGCGGCGCTGGTGTTTGAGGAAATGGCGAATGTTGGTGCGCGCCTTGCCGGTGACCACGAAGTTCAGCCAGGCCGGGTTTGGCGTGGCGTTGGGGGCGGTGATGATTTTTACCGTCTGCCCGGATTCCAGGGGCGTGGAAAGTGCCGCCAGCTTGCCATCGATGCGCGCCGCCACGCACTTGTTGCCCACCTTGGTGTGCACCGCGTAGGCAAAGTCCACGGCGGTAGCGCCACCGGGCAGTTCCTTGATGTCGCCTTTGGGGGTGAACACATAGGCTTCGTCCGGGAACAGATCCACCTTCACGTTCTCGATGAACTCCATGGAGTTGCCGGCTTTCTGCTGCAGCTCCAGCAGCCGCTGCATCCAGCTCTGGGTGCGGCTGTGGGTGGGCGAGCCGGGCTCGTCATCGGACTTGTACAGCCAGTGGGCGGCGATGCCGTTGTTGGCCATGGCCTCCATTTCTTCGGTGCGAATCTGCATTTCCAGGGGAATGCCGGAGCGGGCCTTCAGCGTGGTATGCAGGGACTGGTAGCCATTGGCCTTGGGAATGGCAATGTAGTCCTTGAAGCGACCGGGAATGGGGGTGAAGTAGTTATGGGTGGCACCGAGCACGCGGTAGCAGGTGTCGACCCGGTCCACGATGATGCGGAAGCCGAACACATCCATGATGTCGGAGAAGGGTTTGTGCTGCTCCTTCATCTTGGTGTAAATGCTGTACAGGTGTTTTTCGCGGCCTAGCACCCGGGCTTCGATGCCTTCTTCTTCCAGGCAGTGTTCCAGGCTGGACTTGATGGTGGTGAGGATTTCCTTGCGGTTGCCGCGGGCCTTTTTCACGGCCTGGCCAATCAACTTGGCGCGCATGGGGTAGATGGCGTGAAAGGCCAGATCCTCGTATTCCACCCGCATGTTGTACATGCCCAGCCGGAAGGCGATGGGGGCATACAGTTCCAGGGTTTCGGTGGCGATACGGCGGCGCTTTTCGGCGCGCATCACATGCAGGGTGCGCATGTTGTGCAGGCGGTCAGCCAGCTTGATGAGGATGACGCGGATGTCCCGGGTCATGGCCAGCATCATCTTGCGCAGGTTTTCAGCCTGCTGCTCCGCTTTCGATTCGAACTTGATCTGGGCGATCTTGGAAACGCCGTCCACCAGCTCGGCCACTTCCTCGCTGAACTCTTTGGCCAGCTGTTCCTTGGAGATGCCGGTATCCTCGATCACGTCGTGCAGCATGGCGGCCATGAGTGAGGCATGGTCCATGTGCATGTCGGTGAGGATATTGGCCACCGCCAGCGGGTGGGTGATATAGGGGTCCCCGGTGCGGCGGTACTGGCCTTCGTGTGCTTGCTCGGCAAAATGGTAAGCGTGTACGACCTGGGCGATCTGGTCATCGTCCAGGTAACTGCGTAACCGTTTTTCCAGATTATGGATGGTGGGCAAAAGGCCTCGTCACGCCCTTGGCGAGTAGCAGGTTCTAAGATAACTCTTAGCTTAGATTTGAGGGCAGGCTTTGTCTATGACAAGGCGGATAGCCACAGGCGATTGTTTGGCTGGGGAAAAGCGATGGGGGCCGGACACTGGATGCCGGCCGCTGACAACCCCGGTGCCTGGAGGGCTGTACAGCTCAACACCATGCTGATGCGCCAATCATGAGGGGCTTTTCGGGTTTGTAGAATCCGCTGCGCGGCGGCGTGTTGCCTCGCGAATTCGCAAAAAAAAACGGAAAGGCGCGGGCCTCTCCGTTTTTCTGTCCACTTTTCACCTTGCGGTGAAAGCGGGAACCGGCAATTACTCGCCGAAAGACTGGGTCAGCAGGGCCAGCTCGTCCACGTCAGCGCTGCGATCCGCGATGGGGTTGTCCACGGATTCAGCGGTCACGTGGCCTTCGGCGATTTCACGCAGGGCGACAACGGTGGGCTTGTCGTTTTCCCAGGCTACACGTGGCTCTTTACCGCCGCTCTGCAATTGGTGGGCGCGCTTGCCGGCAACCAGTACCAGCTCAAAGCGGTTATCCAGTTTTTCCAGGCAATCTTCTACGGTAACTCGTGCCATGCTGCTCTCCTGACAAGCTGACGGGGCCGGTTCGACATGAACCCGCACCGCCTGATAATTCGCAAGGAGGCGATTTTACGGGCTGAGGGCAGGGCAAGTCCAGTGCCAGCCGCCGAACGGCGGTGCCGGGGCCGGCCCCGACGGCGGCGATCAGCGTGGCGCGAGCAGGTTCTGCAGGGTGGCGGCCTGGCGGGCAGACTGCCGGCTTGTCACCAGCCGGCGAGCCTCGACGATGGCTTCCAGCTCATACAGGGCACGCTGGAAATCATCGTTGACCACCAGATAGTCGAACTCGCCGTAGTGGCTCATTTCGTCCTGGGCGCCGTCCAGGCGCTGTTGGATCACCGTTTCGTCGTCGGTTTCCCGGCCCCGCAGGCGGTCGGCCAGAATCTCCAGCGAGGGCGGCAGAATGAAGACGCTCACCGCATCCGGCAGCTGTTTGCGAATCTGGGTGGCGCCTTGCCAGTCGATCTCCAGAATCACGTCGTCGCCGCCGCGCAGGGTCTGGGCGACCCAGTCGGCGCTGGTGCCGTAAAGGTTGCCGAACACTTCCGCATGCTCGAGAAAACGGCCCTGTTCCACCTGGCGCACAAAGCTGTCACGGTCGGTGAAATGGTAGTTCACGCCGTCTTCCTCACCGGGGCGCATGGCGCGGGTGGTGTGTGAGACGGAAATGCGGACCCGGGCAAGCTTGTCGACCAGGGCGGCCACCAGGCTGGTCTTGCCGGCGCCGGACGGGGCGGAAATGATGTACAGCGTGCCTTTGTCGGCCATAAAGAGAATGTCCTGTTCGCGATCCCGGTAAAGCGCGCATTATAGGCGCAAAGACCCGGGTGCGTCATATGCGCACCCTGACCCGGAGACAACGGACTCACTATGCAGGACAGCGCGATCAGCGCCACGGTGGATTTCCACCAGGACGGCGTACAGCACGGTTTCCTCAAACTGCCTTACTCCCACGACCAGTCCGCCTGGGGCAATGTGATGATCCCGGTGACGGTGATCCGCAACGGCGAAGGGCCCACCGCGCTGCTGACCGGGGGCAACCACGGCGATGAATACGAAGGCATCACCGCCCTGCTCAAGCTGGCTAACCGGCTGCAGACGCGTGATATCAGCGGCCGGGTGATCATTGTGCCGATGATGAATCACCCGGCGGTGCAAAACGGCACGCGCACCTCCCCGCTGGATGGCGGCAATCTGAACCGGGCCTTTCCGGGCAACCCTGCCGGCACTCTCACCGAGAAAATTGCCGATTACTTCACCCGTTATCTGGTGCCGTTGGCCGACGTGGTGCTGGATATGCACTCCGGTGGACGCACGCTGGACCTGTTGCCTTTTGCTGCCACCCACCGCCTCGCCGATGAGGACTTTGGGGCGCGCTGCCTGGCCGGGGCGGAGGCGTTTGGAGCGCCTTACACCCTGTTTATGGCGGAGCTGGAGGAGGCGGCCCTGTTCGACAGCGTGGTAGAAGCCCAGGGCCGGGTGTTCATTAGCACCGAGCTGCGCGGCGGCGGCACGACTACCCCGGATACCGTGGCGCTGGCAGAGCAGGGCGTGGACAACGTGTTACGCTTTGCCGGCATTCTGCCCGGCGACCCGTTGCCGGTATCCTCGCAGGCGCTGGAGATCCCCAGCGCAGACTATTACCGTGTCAGCGAGCATCGCGGCTTGCTGGAATTTACGGTGGCGCTGGGTGACTGGGTGCAGCAGGGTGAGGTGCTTGCCCGCGTGCATAGCCTCGACCGCACCGGCCAGCCACCGGTGGATTATCGGGCGCCGTTTGCAGGCATGTTGATTGGTCGCCGCCACCCGGCCCGAGTAGACATTGGCGACACCTTTGCCGTGCTGGCCGTGAAGCGCTAAGGCGTTATTCCGCGGCGCCCAAACTGAAAACCAGGAGAAACTATGAGTGACTCAAAGGGCGATCTCCGTCGCCGCCATTCAGCAAAGGTCGTTGATGGCCCCGGTAAATCCGCCAGCCGGGCCATGCTGCGGGCGGTGGGATTTACCGATGAGGATTTCCACAAACCCCAGGTGGGGATCGCGTCCACCTGGAGCCAGGTGACCCCCTGCAACAGCCACATTGGTGAGCTGGCGGACAAGGCCTGTGAAGGGGCTGATGCGGCCGGCGGCAAGGGCGTGATTTTTAACACCATCACTATTTCCGATGGCATCGCCAACGGCACCGAAGGAATGAAATATTCGCTGGTGTCTCGCGAGGTGATTGCCGACTCCATTGAAACCGTGGCCGCCTGCGAAGGGTTTGACGGCCTGGTGACCCTGGGCGGCTGCGACAAGAACATGCCCGGCTGCCTGATGGGCATGGCGCGGCTGAATCGCCCCAGCGTGTTCGTCTACGGCGGCACTATCATGCCCGGCAAGGGGCACACCGATATTGTCTCCGTGTTCGAAGCCATGGGCGCCCATTCCCGGGGCGACATGGATCTGATCGAGCTCAAGCAGATTGAAGAAACCGCCATCCCCGGCCCGGGTTCCTGTGGCGGCATGTATACCGCCAACACCATGGCCTCGGCCATCGAAGCGTTGGGCATGAGCCTGCCCGGCAGCTCCGCACAGAACGCGGTGTCGGAAGAAAAGCGGGAAGACTGCGTGCGGGCCGGCGCCGCTGTATTAAAACTGCTGGAACAGGACATCAAACCGTCCGACATCATGACCCGCGCGGCGTTCGAGAATGCCATCACCGTGGTGATTGCCCTGGGCGGCTCCACCAATGCGGTGCTGCACCTGATCGCCATGGCGCGCACCGTGGGCGTGCCCCTGTCACTGGATGACTTTACCGAAATCGGCAAGCGGGTGCCGGTGCTGGCGGACCTGCGCCCCAGTGGCCACTACATGATGAGCGAACTGGTGGCGATTGGCGGTATTCAGCCGCTGATGAAAATACTGCTGGAGGCCGGATTGTTGCAGGGCGATTGCCTGACGGTGACCGGCCGAACGCTGGCGGAAAACCTGGCCGATGTGGCGCCCTATCCCCTGGATCAGTCGATTATTGCGCCCCTGTCCGAGCCTTTGAAGGCGGAAAGTCACCTGCGCATTCTCTATGGCAACCTGGCCCCGGACGGCGCGGTGGCCAAGATCACCGGCAAGGAAGGCACCCACTTTTCCGGCCCGGCACGGGTGTTCGGTTCCGAAGAAGAAGCCCAGCAACGGATTAACGACGGCACTGTAGTGTCTGGCGACGTGGTAGTGATTCGCTATGAAGGCCCCCGCGGTGGGCCGGGTATGCGTGAAATGCTCACCCCCACCTCTGCCATCATGGGGCGCGGCCTGGGCAATGAGGTGGCGCTGATCACCGATGGCCGCTTCTCCGGCGGCAGTCATGGTTTTGTGGTCGGCCACGTGACCCCGGAAGCCTTCGATGGCGGCCCGCTGGCGCTACTGGAAGACGGCGACCTGATCACCATTGATGCGCAGGAGAACACCCTGGTTGTGGATCTTTCCGATGCGGAGCTGGCACGCCGGCGAGCCAATTGGAAGCAACCGGCACCACGCTATACCCGTGGCGTGTTGGCCAAATACGCACGGCTGGTCGGCTCCGCCAGCGAAGGCGCGCTGACAGATCAGGATTGATCGGTCGGGGACGAGCTTCTGCTTTCGCCGACAAAGACAAGCAGATGCTCGCCATCGCCATGGATATCTCCCAAGCGTTCTGGTCATAGCCCATGGTCAGATCGTGCTCCAGGCGCTCCCCTGGACGAACTGCGCCGTAAGGAGTGGATGGAGGTGTAAGGCTGTCAGGAAGGTTTGAAAGAGCCGGCGTAATGCCGGCTTTTTTGTGGCGAGTCGTTGGGCGCAAGCGTTATTCGATATTCTGAATCTTCTTGTTGGTTAAAAAATAAAAGCAATTTAAAATCAGTTGTTTACTGGTATTTTTGCATGGTGGTTTTTGCTTTGCCCACCATGCTGCCCACCACTTTTAAGTCCTTGATTTAGCTTAATGAGCAAATACGCGGGGCCTTTTGGAGGAGGGTGGGTTGCTGAAAAGGCGGGGTCCACGTGCCCGGTTTTTCAGGTCGTGACGATAGGGTTTCTGGTGAATCTATTCACTGGAGAGCAAGATGACAATTCGTTGGCGTTACCTGGATGGATGGCTGGTAGCTAATCACGAAGAAGGGTCGGGGCTGAAGATCTGGGAAGCGGATTCTTCATTGGGCCCGGCGCTGGCCTTATTGCTGAATAAGGCTCCAGAACTGTCATGTCTGTTAGTGCAGGAATTTGGTCAAAATTGCTGGCGCAGGAGTCGTTGCTGACGGCAGTACGATTTCTGGTCTTTGGTGCGCTCGCGAGGCTATTATTGGGCATAATGGTGTCTATTTTGTCCATTAAATGCGACAATTGGACAAAATAGTATCCATATAGGTGTGATATGGTCGCCCTACTTGATGATGCCGATGTCCAGCAGGCATTTGCCACCCATCTGCGACGTTTGCGCAAACAGGCCAAGCTATCTCGCGATGCGCTAGCTGCGCGTAGCGGGGTGCCGGCATCCACCATCAAGAAATTCGAGCTCACCGGCCAAATCTCGTTTCGGCAGTTGCTGCTGCTCTGGCAGAGTCTGGATGATCTGCGCCGCCTGTACGCGCTAACCCGCCGTTCCCCTGAACAATCTGAGATGCCATCCAGCATTGCCGAGGTGTTGAGCGATGATCTTTAAGCCGGTCCGCAAGCTGACGGTAACCCGCACGCTGGCAACGGGGCAGGCGGTGACGGTTGGTGTGCTGGCGCAGAACCGGCAGGGCGTCTTCTTTCAGTACGATGCGGATTATCTGGGGCGATATGGCAACCTTTCGACCTTTGGTCTAAAGGCAACCACTGAGCTGCAGCTTGCCCCCAAAAGGCCGCATTCCGGTCTGCATGGCCTTTTCGGCGACAGTCTGCCTGATGGCTGGGGTTCGTTATTGCAAGACCGGGTGTTCCGACAGCATGGCATTCTTCCTGCCCAGATCACCGCCATGGATCGCCTGGCGTTTGTAGGGGCTTCCGGGATGGGGGCCTTGTCATTCTCTCCGACCTCGGAGTACCAGCTTGCCTCAACCGGCGACATCGACCTGGCGATGCTGGGTCTGGAGGCGCAGGCGTTTTTTGACGGTCAGACGGAAGAGGTGCTGGCGGATCTGGTGGCAGCAGGCAGCTCCGGTGGTGCCAGACCCAAGGCGCAGTTCTACATCTCCCCGGATGAGCCAGATCGCTGCCGCACGGTGGCGAGGACAGGCGATGAGGCTTGGCTGGTCAAGTTTACCTCCCGGAATCTACCTCTCGGCCATGAAGAAGGGCTCTGTGAAGCGGTCTATTTGCACCTGGCCGGAAAGTTGGGGTTGGAGCCACCTGAGTGGCGGCTGTTTGAGGCGCCAGAACAAAGTGGTGCCCGAGCATGGCTCGGGGTAAAGAGGTTCGATTGGATAAGCCGCCACCAAAAGGCAGGTCGACGCCACATGCACAGTGCCTGTGGCTTGTTGGATGCGGATTTCCGGACCCCTAGCCTGGATTACGAAGATCTGATCAAGGTCAGCCGCCATCTGTGCCGGTCGCCAGCGGTCGGCAAACTGCAGTTCCGCCGGGCCATGTTCAACCTGTTTGCCTGCAACCAGGATGACCACAGCAAGAACTGGGCTTTCCTGCAGGATGATGCGGGTGAATGGACGCCTGCCCCTTTCTACGATGTGACCTTCAGTCCTCACCCATACCAGGAGCATGCCACTGCTTATGCCGGTTTCGGCAAGAATCCGCCGCTAAAAGCCATCCGGGTGCTGGCGGCGCGGGCGGGCTACGCCAAATGGGAGCAGGCCAAGCACGATATTGATGAGATCGTGGATGTTCTCGGCGATTTCGCTGTCATTGCCAGAGAGTTCGGAGTGGATAGTGGTGTTGCTGAGCTGATTGACCGGCAGCTTGCTGGTTTGAGGGATGGGTATGAAGGCTAGCCTGTCCTCTATTCAAGAGGGGCTGAGACCAGGTGCTGTGGCTGTTCCTTCTCAGGTTTTCTGTGGTCTGCGCCCCTGATGGGTGCTGCTGTGGTCCTCGGCTTGAGCAAGTGAGGCCGCCGCATTTATCCGGTTGTGGAAGTAGTCGAGCAGAGACTGGTGTCTGTGCAGGGCTTCTTGTTTCTCATCTGGTGTTAGCTCAAGGCTTTCCTCTGCTTGTATGTTAAGGCCGACCCCAAGCTCGACCAGCCTAAACAATATATTGCTCATCTCTTTCTGGGTTTCCGAGAGCTCCGCCCGGAGCTCTTCATTATGAAATATCAGCTTCGAGCGTTCCTTCTGCAGGTGGTCGAGTTTGCCTGCGGCGGACTCTTCGTGACGCTGAATATTCTCCTGAATAGCGTTCTGGATTGCTGCATTCCTGTCTTTGAAATAGTTGCTTTCCTCTTTGACTAGCCTCTCCACAGTTTCGGAAACACTTGTTCTCTTGGAGAGGTTGGCAAGCTGCCTTTTCACGCGTGGACTGAGCCTGACTTGGACCACCTGGTTTCCGTGCTTTTTGTCTGATTTGTATCTTCTCCATGCGGCCTTGAGGTTCATGAGCTCCTTCTGGCTGCTGCTATCGGCGATCAAATAACGAGCGGCTTCTAGGAGCGCTGGGCGAGGGTTATATGGGTTTAAAACCTGGATGGACGCGCCTTTTCGTCTCAAGTGCTGCTCCAGCCAAGTCAGCATTTCTTGATCATTCGTGAGCCAATCCTCTAGAGGTATCTCTGCCCTTGCCATGTTGAAAACCTTGAAAAATCAAAAAGTACGATTGAGACGTATTATAAACGTATATTCGTACTACTAAAAACATGCCAGGTGGTATAATTACGATAAACAGAAAGGAATAACATATTTCGGAGGGGTTTTTGCGTGCTTGGATTGCTAGGAACATCAGCGGAATTTGACCGGGCGAATGGTCTCGCGTCTATTGCAGGGCCAACTCGTTACTTCTTGTATCGGCTGCTTTGCGACGATGAGGGGCGTGGCGTTGCGTTTACAGTCCAGGACTATGTCGAGCGCTTTAAGCTAAACGACAGGGTGGTGAGTAAAGCAATCCGGGAGTTGTCTGAGAGCGGGGTGTTACAGAAACGATTTGTCGATGGGGGGCTGGGAAAAAGAAGGGCGTGCCTGGAGTTGAGGCCTCAGCTTGAGGAAGCGCTTGCTGGTCTGGAAAGTGAGCAGCCGGTCGTTGAGCTCCGCAGTCTTGCTGAACATGTGTTAACTGCGATAGGAGATGATATCGGCAAACCAGGCCAGAAATGGTTGACTCCCTACAATCGATTGGTGCTGGCGGTGCTGTTGGTGAGGTCCAATTCAGCGGGCGCAGTATATGGGGTTGGGGGGAGTGATCTGAAGCGCTTGGCGGGCCTGACCGATGACGGATTGAGATCCCAGTTGAGTACGCTGATGCAGCGTGGATACCTTCGAAGCAGGGTTGCAGGAGTAACCGGGAGGTATTTGTTGGGAATGTCGAAAGGCGCATATTTCATTAACCTCGCTCACCCTGACTTTATGGGTATAGGTGGCGCTGCCTGCTTTCTAATCAGGGAGGCCAAACTAAGTAGTGAAGAGAATCGGTACCGTACGGCTTTTGGTATGTACAACGCAGCCAAAGTGATTGGTAGTTTGCAGCAGAAGGAGGCGAGGGAGGCTAATAAATCGGCTAGGTGGAGAGCAGGTGATACGGGAATACTACCTAGCACCCAGACGGCCATGGAGTTTGAGAGGGTTTTTACTGCAAGGGGAGAGTTGAGGGCTCCTTGCAACTTGCATGAGAACTTTCGAGATACTCCCAGTGAGAGATTTTCCCGATACCTGCAGATGCTCATCAACCGATATGCCAGCCTGATTGTTAATAGTTGCCTACATCATGGAGGCTGGGATGGTAATGATGAAAATGGAGAGCTTCGGACCGAAATAAGGCAGCATTTGGGTACCAAGGCGGCTCAGGCACCTTTGGCTGTGGTGGATGCGATTGTCTGTGCTTCAATCCACGAGGCAGTCAGGGTATGGGAAGTTTTGGTTTCGGATGCGGAGATCAGGAGGGTGGTTATATCAGGGGTGAATTGCCTCATACTGCCACTATTTGAAGTGCGGCACGCTCACGTGGTTACTCCTATTGTCTTATCTGGTGAAGGGATTCCTGACGAGATGAGGGGGGAGTGCTGGAAAGTGAGCATGCTGCCTGATCTGGGAAGGCGGCTATATAGGCAATCGCACAGGAGGCATGCGGGGAAAGAGCAAGAGTTAGGTGCTCAGGCCGAATTATGGGGGTTGCGAGGTGTCGGGAAGAGATACCCCCTGAATAAATCACATGGATCCGGCCTGGCGGAAGCTGCGAGTTTCAGCAATTTGGTCACCGGAGCCCCTCCCACTGAAGGCGATTGATTTGCTTTAACCTTTGAGTGGGCTGCAATAATTGGCGGGGGGTTACAGGTGCTAAAGATAAAATTTGTCCGTGTGATGGTGGGAGAGGGAGCTAGCCATACAAAAGCCGATTGACGATCGGTTTTAGGTGTGTCAGTCTGATTACCGGATTGATAATCTCTAAGTGGTTAGGATTCATGCAGCTGGGTGAACTAGAAAAGCAAGTCTTGCAATACTTCTGGAAGGGGCGGACGGCAGACGCAAAGTCTGTCTATGCGCATTTCGAGAAGCAGCGCGGAGGTACCTTGAATACTATCCAGAGCACGCTGGATCGATTGTTCAAAAAAGGGCTCCTTTCCCGTGAAAAACAAGGGCATGCCTTTCAATATAGTGCAGCCATGGATCGCCAAGCTTTTATCGCCAAGCTTATCGAAGAAATTGGCGAAGATTACAGTGCGGATCCTGGCAGTACCCTTATTGCAGCTTTCAGCACCTTTTCTGAAAAGTTGTCGGATGATCAGGTTTCGGCCCTGGAAAAGCTGATTGAAGCGCGCCGGGCTGCCGACTCGGAGAGTAGTTGCTGATGATATTCGGCTATCCGGCGTTGTTTCTTCACTTATTGACGATCCTGATCTTGGGAATGGTCACAGGAACGATGATGGCTAGTCTGCTGGTTCGTCTGGTTGCCAGTCGTCTGCCGCACTATCACTTGGCTATACGAAGAAACCTACTTTGGGTCTTTGCCGTTTTTCCGCTGTTTGCCGGGGTGGCTGCAGCGTTGCTTTCCTACCTCCCTGAGTGGAAGCCTCAAGCGAACCTGTGGCTGGCCGACATTATTCATTGGCATCATGCCTATCTTTTCTCGCCCGCATCCTGGCATGGGGTATTCTTGCTTTTTTGCCTTATTGGGCTGCTGGCCTTGTTTGCTTGGAGGGGCTGGCAAGGGGTGTCCGAAGTTCAGCGTCAGCAACTTCTCGGGCTGCTCAGTGAGTGCAACAAAGATGGACTAGCAGAACTAGACTCCCCTGTTCCAATGGCGTTTGTGGCCGGTTTATGGAGTCCCAAGGCCTATATTACTCGAGGCCTTGCCTCCAGAATCAGTGCGAAAGAGCGGCGGGTTATTAGTCTTCATGAACAGGCTCATATTTGTCGCCGCGATCCGTTGGCCAAGTTCGCCTTCTCCCTGTTGACGTGCCTGTATCCCCCCGGTGTACGCCGTTTCCTGCAGGCCGAGTTTGAGCTGGCGATTGAACAGTTGGCTGATGAGTGGGTTGTGCAGCGCTATCCCCAGCCTGCAATTATCGCTCAGGCGTTACTCCAGGTGGAGAAAATCGCCGTAAACGCTCAAGACAGGCAAGCAGATGATGCATATAGCTATTTTGCCCGCCATGCGGTTGAACGGCGTGTTCATCACCTGCTAGGCGTCAGTGAATATCGTGCTTTGCCTGTGGTGACTGTTGTAGTGCTTGCTATTTCTGCAACATTAAGCAGCGCGGCCGGTGTTGACGTGCTCCATCATTTATTCGAAACCCTTTTCCTTCATTGAGAGAGTTCAGATGAGCTGGATTTCTGTTTTTTTTACGCGTAAAAAACCGATTGCCAATCGGTATTTGGCGCACTTGATGCTGCCCATTTTACTGCTGATAGGTCAGACCGCTTTAGTGGAAGATGCGGCGGCGGCCTCGCTGACTCTACAGCAAGCTATTGAGCGCAGCCTCACTCAGCATCCGCAACTGGAAGCCATGTCATTTCGTGCTGGCGCGTCACAGGCACAAATTAACCAAGCCAAATTAAGAACCGCTACCGAAGTCCAGTTCGAAGTAGAAGATGCGCTCGGTAGCGGTGTCTACGAAGGGGCTGACAGCGCCCAGGCGACCTTGAGTCTGAGCTGGGCTTTGGAAGGTAAACAGATAGATAGTCGGGTCGGCGCCGCTGAAGCGCGCCAGTCTCTGGTTACCATCGAGCTTGAGCGCCAGCGATTTGATGTAGGAGCGCGTACCGCACAAGCATTTCTCACTGCGCTGTCTTACCAGGAACGATTGGCTGTAGCCGAAGGGGCAAGAGACAGTGCGGCCCAATCTCTTGAAGAGATACGTCGCCGTGGTCGGGCAGGGGGGGCATCCCGAGTGGATGTCCTGCGTACAGAGGTGGAATTGCGTCGCCGTGAACTTGATGTGGAAGACCTGGAGCATGAGCTGGCGATAGCCCGTCAGCAGCTTGCAGCGCAATGGGGTAACAGTGATTCAGCGGACTTTGAGCTCCTCGGACAGCTTCAGACAAATCAGACGCTGGTATCCATGGAGGATCTGAAAGTCAGACTCAAAGACAGCCCTAGAGTCAAAATCTTCCTAACCCGAGCCAGGGTGAATGAATCGGAGATGGCGATAGCCAAGTCTGATGCGCTTGCAAGTTGGCGCTTTTCTGCGGGTGTGCGTCGCTATGAGGCGACAGATGATTTTGGCGTAGTGGCCGGTGTTGCGATTCCTCTGGGTAAAAATCGGCGCAATGAAGTGAGGGTCAGCGAATTGCAGGCTAAACGATCAGTCAATCAAGCCATGGCGATCAGCGAGGAATCGCGTTTAAAAGCCAGGCTGTTTGAGTTGTATCAAGCCTTACAGCACAGCCGGCATCAGACCAGCACCTTGCATGAAGAAATTATTCCTCGGCTACAGAAGGCGGTGGCTGAGGCAAATAAAGCATATTCGGTTGGCCGTTTTACTTATCTGGAATGGCAATCCGTTAAGCAGGAATTGCTGGATGCTCGATTGGCGTTGATCAGTGCGCAGTTGAGCTCCCACGTTAATCTCACAGAAATTGAACGTCTCACCGGAATATCTCTCTCTGCAAACAGTAAGGAGAAAAATTAATGAAAGTAGCAATAAAAAATATTGGTCTTCTGTTAGTGGTTTGTCTATTGGCGATTCTCCCTACTGTTGGTATTGCTGCTGGTGCTGTTGAAAATGAAGAGGCCGAGCCTGATAAGGGACCCAATAACGGTCTGATGCTTCGCGAAGGAAGTTTTGTGGTGGAGCTGGCTATCTTTGAGACCGGAGTGCCGCCAGAGTATCGCGCCTGGATAACCGACGATGGTAAGGCAGTGGATCCGGAAGTAGTGGAACTTGAGGTTGTGCTGACACGGCTTGGCGGCGTGCGTGATGAAATCGGTTTTACTGTTCAGGAGTCGTTTTTGCGCGGAGATATGGAAATATATGAGCCTCATTCATTCAAGGTGACGGTAACCGCGCAATATCAGGGGAAGAACTACCAATGGCAGTATGACAGTTTTGAAGGCCGCACAACCATCGATCAAGAAGTCGCTGACTCCATGGGTGTTGTCACGGAGGTCGCTGGTCCCGCTCTCTTGCATGAGACTATTTCTGCCTACGGAAAGCTGAAGCTTCCTCCTTCTGGAAAGCGAGAGCTGCGAGCTCGTTTTACAGGACAGATTGTCCGTGTGCACAAAAAACTTGGTGATACGGTTTCCCGTGGAGATATTCTTTTTACTATCGAAAGTAACGATAGTCTACGGTCTTACTCATTGCGTGCCCCTATGCCCGGTGTGATCGCTTTTATGGATGGGGGGGCTGGTGAGGCGACCGGAGAACGTATCTTGGCCGTCATAGTAGATATCGAGCAAACCCAGGCAGAAGTCGCGGTCTATCCTCTTGACCGCCAGCGGGTAAAAGAGGGTAACCGGGTCATGTTGAAGCAGGCAGGTGGCAAGACGCCGGTGTCTGGCGAGGTGATCTTTATTGAACCTATGGCTGTCTCAGGCCAGTCCCAGAACGTGCTAATAAAACTAGACAAGCTTCCTTTAGGCTGGAAGCCGGGGCAATTTGTGGCTGCTGAAATCGAAGTGGCTAAGCATCCGGTCGACCTTGCTGTGAAACGTATTGGGTTGCAGGGATTCAGGGATTTTACCGTAGTGTTTGCCAAGGTAGGGCAGCAGTATGAGGTGCGCATGCTGGAGCTGGGTCGCCAGGATAAAGAGTGGGTGGAGGTGCTCGGTGGTTTGAAGTCCGGCACCGAATATGTCAGTGAGAACAGCTTCCTTCTCAAGGCCGATGTCGAAAAGTCCGGCGCTTCCCACGATCACTAAAGGCTTGTAGATATGCTAGAAATCATAATTCAACACGCCATCCAGCGCCGCCGTTTGGTGCTGGTGGTTGTCGCTCTTCTGTCTTTTCTTGGATTGTGGAATTTCAGTCGCTTGCCGATTGACGCGGTGCCGGATATCACAAATGTCCAGGTGATGATCAATACTGAGGCGCCGGGATATACCCCGTTGGAAGTTGAGCAGCGGGTTACCTATCCGATTGAAACCACGTTGGCTGGCCTACCTGGGCTCGAATATACCCGCTCGGTCTCCCGTTATGGCTTATCTCAAGTAACAGCAATTTTCAGTGACGACACTGACGTCTACTTTGCTCGACAACTAGTAAGTGAGCGGTTATCAGGTGCCCGTTCAGATCTGCCTATGGGTTTGCAACCAGAGATGGGGCCAATCGCTACCGGGCTGGGTGAGATCTTTATGTTTACGGTGGATGCAGAACCCGGTGCCGTTGATGCACAGGGCAATTCCATTACACCCACGGACCTGCGTTCAGTGCATGATTGGATCATTCGCCCGCAATTGTTGCGTGTGCCCGGTGTTGTTGAGGTGAACCCCATTGGGGGCTATAAGCGGGAAATTTTGGTGGCTCTTGATCCGGGTAAGTTACTTGCAGCCGGTATCAGTCAGAAACAGATCGTAGAGGCTGTGGAGGCCAATAATCAAAATCGTGGTGTGGGATTTGTTGAGCAGAACGGCTCTCAATGGTTGCTGCGGGTGCCGGGTCAAGTTGTCTCACTTGAGGCTCTTTCCAATACCCTTGTGACGGCAGAGGATGGCAGTCGGTTACGACTTAAGGATGTGGCTACGGTAGAAGAGGGGCTGGAATTACGTTCGGGAGCGGCAACCCAGAATGGCCGCGAAGTGGTAATGAGTACGGTGTTTATGCTGGTCGGTGAAAACAGCCGAACGGTCGCTAACGCAGTGGGTGAAAAGCTTGAGGAAATCAAGGCTGGCCTACCGGAAGGTATTACCGCCACCGCTGTCTACGACCGCACCGGTCTGGTAGAAAAAACCCTGGAAACTGTACAAAAAAACCTATTGGAAGGGGCGTTGCTGGTCATCGTTATCCTGTTCCTTTTGCTGGGTAATGTTCGTGCAGCGCTTCTAACTGCTGCTGTGATTCCCATCGCCATGTTAATGACCATTACTGGCATGGTACATGCGCGAGTAAGTGCAAATTTGATGAGCCTGGGTGCGCTGGATTTTGGTTTGCTGGTGGATGGTGCAATCATCATCGTGGAGAATTGCCTGCGCCGACTGAGCCAAGCGAAGGGAGCGGGGTCGTCACCAAGTCAGAAAGAGCGTCTGGTTATTGTCTTTACGGCAACCAAAGAGGTGATGCGGCCTGCACTGTTTGGTGTCTTTATCATTACCGCCGTCTATCTTCCGATATTTTCCTTGTCCGGTGTAGAAGGGAAGATGTTTCACCCCATGGCGCTGACAGTGATCATAGCCTTGGCTAGCGCCATGTTGTTGTCAGTAACGTTTGTGCCTGCCTGTGTAGCTTTGCTTTTTCGCAATGGAGTGGAAGAGAAGGAAAATAGAGCCATGATAGGGTTGCGAAATGGCTACCAACGTCTGGTAAAAAAAGCCGTAGATCTGCGTATGGTGGTTGTCTCTTTGGCTGTATTCGTTGTGCTCGGATCAATGTTTATGGCC
Source organism: Alloalcanivorax sp. (assembly GCA_039983755.1). GTDB lineage: Bacteria > Pseudomonadota > Gammaproteobacteria > Pseudomonadales > Alcanivoracaceae > Alcanivorax. The sequence continues at coordinate 1,225 of JBDWVU010000051.1, read as the reverse complement.
GGTCGCCTTGGCAGTGAGTTCGTGCCGAATTTGGATGAAGGGGATATTGCTATGCATGCCCTTCGCATCCCTGGAACCTCCCTTGGTCAGGCAATTTCGATGCAGAGAACGCTGGAAGAAAAAATCCGGAAGATGCCTGAAGTGGAGAGAGTTTTCGCCAAAATTGGCACAGCCGATGTGGCAACCGATGCCGTTCCACCAAGCGTTGCGGACAACTTCATTATTCTCAAGCCTAGGGATCAGTGGCCAGATCCAGGGAAATCCAAGGCGCAAGTCGTCGAGGATTTATCTGCCATCGTCGATACTGTTCCGGGTAGTCGTTATGAATTTCTGCAACCGATACAGATGCGCTTTAACGAGCTGCTGGCCGGTGTTCGCGCGGAGCTGGCTATTAAAGTATTCGGTGATGACTTCAAACAGCTTGAGGCTGTGGGAAAGCAGATTGAAAGTGTGGTGTCTGAAATAGACGGGGCTGCGGACATTCAGATGGAGCAAGTAACTGGCCTACCTGTTTTGACGATTACACCTAAGGAGTCAGTGTTATCGTCGTATGGCCTAGATAAGTCAACGCTGCAATCCCAGTTGTCTATAGCATTAGGGGGTGAAGTGGCAGGGCGTTTCTATGAGGGTGATCGTCGAGCCGATATCGTCGTTCGACTGGCTGAAAAATATCGAACCGACATGGAAGGCTTGGGATATCTTCCTATTCAGGTTCCTGGTTTCGGTTCGATTCCCTTGCGCGAGCTGGCTAGTATTGACTTGGTTGATGGATTCAACCAAGTAAACCGTGAAAATGGCAAGCGTAGGGTGGTCGTCACCGCTAATGTGCGTGGCCGAGATCTAGGTTCGTTTGTGGAGGAAATTCGCGAAGCCATCAATGAAACCGTACAGGTGCCGGCAGGTTACTGGGTGGAATACGGCGGCACCTATGAAAAACTGCAATCTGCTAGTCAGCGACTGACGCTGGTTGTGCCACTGACATTGTTGATGATTGTGGCGCTGCTGTATTTTGCACTGGGTTCTATCAAGGATTCACTCGTGATCTTTACTGGTGTGCCGCTAGCGTTGACGGGCGGTGTGCTACTGCTGTTTCTCAGAGATATCCCCTTTTCCATTTCTGCAGCTGTGGGTTTCATCGCGCTCTCGGGTATTGCCATCCTCAATGGGTTGGTAATGGTGTCGTTTATCCGTGAGTTGATGCATGAAGGTGTAACGCTGGATGACG
>JBDWVU010000050.1:0-166932 GCA_039983755.1 Alloalcanivorax sp. | reverse complement strand
TGAATCGCCACCAGTTCTCTAGACACTTCTCAGCCGTTCTTGGTGACGCTTTTCATACTCTACCGGTGACAACTGCTCATTAGAACTATGGCGTCGCCGGTTGTTATAGAACATCTCGATATAATCAAAAATATCTGCTCGGGCAGCGTCCCGGCTGCTGTAGATCTTTCGCTTTATCCTCTCCCTCTTCAACAGCTGGAAGAAGCTCTCAGCAACAGCATTGTCGTGGCAGTTACCGCGCCGACTCATGCTGCCCTCCAGGTCGTGCGCCTTCAGAAACGAGTCCCAGTCGTGGCTGGTGTATTGGCTGCCTTGGTCGGAGTGCACAATCACTTTGCCCTCAGGCTTGCGACGCCAGACAGCCATCAAAAGTGCATCCAGCGCTAGCTCCTTGGTTATCCTGGATTGCATTGACCAACCGATCACCCGTCTTGAGAACAGATCCAGAACAACCGCCAGATACAACCAGCCTTCATGTGTGCGGATATAGGTAATATCCGTTACCCAGCTCTCGTTCGGCGCTTGCGGATTGAACTGCCGCTGCAGGATATTCGGTGTCACCTTGTGTAGCTCCCCAGCCCTATGGCGTGGCTTACGATAACCCACCTGCGCTCGTATTCCCGCGTGGCGCATCAGCCGGTGGACTCGATTGGGCCCGCATTGCTCGCCATACTCGCGTAGATCAGTATGGATTTTCCGGTAGCCATACACGGCTCCGGATTCCAGCCAGAACTGCTTGATCAGACCGGACAGGCGCTCGTCCTCGATTGCACGAGCTGAACGAGGCTGTCTCTGCCAGGCGTAAAAGCCACTGGGGTGAACGTCCAACAGAGAACACAGTGAGCGGATTGGCCACCGCTCGCTGTGCTCCTGAATGAAGGCGTACCTCAATCGGACTGACTGGCGAAGTACGCCGCGGCTTTTTTTAGGATGTCTCGCTCTTCGGTAACGCGCTTGAGCTCTTTCTGGAGTCGGCGGATCTCGGATTGGTCATCTGCATTGGCCTGATGCTGCTCGGAATCCGGGCCGAACTTCCTGATCCAGGCGTACAGACTGTGGGTGGTGACGCCGAGTCGATCAGCCACTTGGGCCACACTGTGACCACGATCGGTCACCTGACGAACCGCCTCAATCTTGAATTCTTCGGGATAGCGCTTGCTGCTCATAGATACCTCTCTGGTTGCCATTTTGGATGGCTGAAAGGTGTCTAGCAAACTGGTGGCGATTCACAGTATGAAGGCCTTTATTGTTCAGACTCTCAAGAAAGAAGTCTATGACGACCCAAAATATCAAGCTGATATTCGAGCAAGATTAAAAGAATTTGAAGGAACCAGAAGAGAGGGAAGGGAAGGGTTTTATACTCAGTTAAGGAGGTTTGCCCAGGTTATTATGGTGTCAATTTTTATGGCTTTAATAAGTGCAGTGCTGCATGGGACTATTGGTTTTTTTAATGCTGCTTGGAGTTCTTGGTTTTGCATTTTTTTCACAGCGTTTTCGTGGCTTGTTTTTTTATGGGCTCTGATTCTTGTTAGTAGGAATATTTCAAAGATGTTAAGCCTTTCTGAAGAAAAAGCCAGTGGATAGAAGGGTAGTGCTCAATGGAATGCTCATTAATCAACCGATCTTTTTTATTGATCTATCGACCTTTTCCGGGTCACAAGTGGTCCAGCACTGGCTGCGTAATGAAATGGGCGAGGTGAAAACCCATTGAAATGCTGGAGATTGTCGAAGAATGGCAGTACTAGGTTATACTGCCTGGGTAGTTTATGAGTGATGGGATATGAGGGGGAAAATATTTCTATAAGCGATAATTTGTTATCTGTTGGTTTTATGCGTGACTTTATGGGTTTCCTTTTTTTATATTTGGTTGCTCCTGCGAGCAACGCGGTACTGCGTTATCGAAATTCGGTATGGTGTAGTGATAATGCCAATCATCCTGCAATTGAGCGAGGGATGTCTAATGCGCCTGTTTATTATTCTATTTTCTGTATTGCTCAGTTCTTTTGCTGTTGGGAACACTATTTACCCAATGACCACAGAAGAACTAGCAAAAAAATGCACCGCCCCACACCATACGCCTGATTATGCGTTTTGCCTTGGGGTATTTTCAGGCGTATCCCAACAACGGGCAGTATTTGCTATGGCGTTACATGTCGCGGCTGAGCAGAGGGCTGCACTCAATAATAAAAAGACAGAGCAAGCTGAGATTGCACAGCATGTAGAAAATACGCTTTCTGAAATATATGGTTGTTTTGCATTGGGAGACCCTCGCTCAATGGCTACGGGTTTCCGCCTATGGGCGCTTGTGAACCCGGAAAGGGCAAAGGAGTCCACTGTATCAAGCATTCCCGCTGCCTTTCGTGAAATTGCCCCCCTTCCTTGCAAGTAGATTGCTTGAATCACGTGAAGCTGGGGGCAGGTCTTTCATCGTGCATAGTGTTTTGAACTTGTCTTGGCGCGCGATGCCAGACTTGGCCCCAATGCCTTGATCCGTACGCACTTGGTCTAAGATAAGAATGTACATTTTGGTTTCAAGATCCAGCATATCTAAACTGGTTGCGATTTCAGTCGCAGTGTTCAAAGGCCGCTTTCCGCTGCTGGCCGTAGTTCTTCAAAACAACAAGGGGGAAAAATGAAGAAGTGGATAGTGATTATGGTTTTGTTTCTATCGGGATGTGCTTCGACACAGAAAATTGCCGATGAGTGTGGATATCGAGTTGATACGTCGCTGAGTACCGAAGAGATTTTTTCAAATCCCGGATTGGTGGATCTTTATACCCGAGTTAATGGTCATCCGCCTCCTGAGGGGTATGACACCTTCAGCCTGGCAAGGGGAGCAATGACGGAATCAGGGTCTGTGGACGTTTTTAAGGTAATGTATAACATCAATTACGATGGCATGATTCATGATGGAGCTAGCGAAGGGTCTGCAGCGTGGACTGCAAAAATGGCTGGAAAGTCATATCGATCTAATGCTTGGGGTGCAGGGTACGATAAGAGCGTATGCCCCCGTCAAAAAGAACTAACCAACCAGGCTGCACTAGTTCAATAAACACAAAGAACAGGACACCCATCCATTCATTGGCAGCCTTGATGCTCAATGAATGGGTGTCCGGTAGGTTTTCGTCGATGTGGCGTGTTGTCACTTAGGCGAAACCCGCCAGCGATGCTCCGCCTTGGCAACCGTATCCCCCTGTTCATCAAAGATACGGGTTTCTCCCCGAACCTCGTGGCTGCTTGACCAGTCCAGCTCCCCCAGGATCGTTTCTGCAATCAACGGGCCACGTGCCTTCTTTTGGTATTCGATATCCATGCCGGTAACGATCCAACGCCCGTCATCGGGGGTGATACTCATCAGGGCGAGATTGCCGGTTGTCTCGGCTAGGGTGAACAGGGCACCAGCATGAATTGAGGAGAGGTGATTGCGGACGGCGCGTCGGTCACGCATTCGCCCGCGAGTATGGCCAGGTGCCAGAATCTCCAGCTCCGGTTTTATACTGGCAGAGAAGGGCACCATCCAGCGCATGGCCAGCTGAATGAACTGCTTCCCTAATGGCCATTGTTCGGCTTTTTGCATGGTGCTTACCATGTTCGACATCGTATAACCCCTTGGTAGGTTTAAGGCCGGGAAATCCCTCGGCATTCATTGTTCCGCTCTTTGACGCAAGCCCTGCACCGCAAGTCCACTAACCGCTGTGGCTGGCGATGGCGGGTTCCTTGTTGGTCATCCAGGCCAGTTGTTCTTCCCAGAAAGGGTGACCACAGCTCTCACGAAAGAACCCCATATGGCCGATAACCGGCTTGCCCGACGGCTTGCGCCGCACGTCGATCTGCAGGCTCGGGTAGCTGTCATATAGCTTCTGTGTCGCCGCTTTGGGAGCGATGTGATCATCCGCGAATTCAAACGCCAGGGCGGGAAGACTCAGTTCGCTGTAGGCCTGTTTGGCATTGAGATGAAAGCGTGGGGATAACAGATAGTCTTTCTGCGAAGCCCACTCGGCCCAGTCTCTAAGCAACCGGCTAGGCATATCGGCATTGGAAAGCCCCAGTGCGCGAGCAGGGAAGGGGTCGCGCAGGCGGCCAAGTATCGGCACCAGACAGTAATAAAAACTCAATAGCTTGAGACGATACGCGAGAGGCCTGCGGCTCCAGTAAGGGAACGATGCGCCGACAAAGATCGCTGCGCTTAACTGAGTCGCGTGCTTTGCCAGGCCTACCAGTTGCCCGCCAATACTGTGGCCGACCAGATAGACGGGTTGGCTGCCCGCGATCTTCGTTGCCTTGCCGATCATGGTGTCGAGATCCTGGCTGCCCCACTGTGCCAGGCGGATCAAACCCGGATCAGTCTGTTGGCCGGACAGGCCGATACCTCGATAGTGAAAAGTGAGGACAGTAAAACCCTTCATGGCCATGAAATTGGCATACGCACTATAAAACCTGGCAGGCACACCGAGTGCGCTGGCAATCAGGATGACGCCTTGGTACGGCGCTGCCCGGTCCGCATTGTGTTCGAAATATTCCAGCGCGGTACCGTCGGAGCAATGTTCCCACCGGGAGCTAACGGACACGGTTTCCCCCTCCTGTAAGCCGTTTTGTCAGCGCCTGTATGGGCGTTATGACACGGGGAGGGCGGAGGTGCAGTTCGCCACCACAGTTTGGGCAGATGTGATCCATCTCGTCGCTACACCCCTCGCAGAAACTGCATTCAAACGAGCAAATCAGAGCCTCTCCGTCCAAAGGCAGCGGCGCGGTGCAGCGCTCACATTTTTTCTTCATCTTCAGCATGGTTGGGCCCCGTTGGGCATTCGAATGAGAGTTACATACCGAGGGTATGCATGACATACTATTGGTATGTCAGTCAAATCACCCACACCAAAATTCGCGGAAGAAACACGCGACACCCTCATTCAAGAGGCTCTGGAACTGTTTGCCAGACACGGCTATGCAGGGACGTCCATTGATCGTATTGCTGAAAAAGTCAGCATGACCAAGGGCGCGGTTTACTACTATTTCAGCAGCAAGAAAGAGGTGTTAATCGCGTGTTATCAGCTCCAGGCACAGTGGGTCGCAGAGGCGGTGGGGGCGGTTCCTGAAACCGATAACCCCTGGGATGACACCCTGCGGCTTTGCGACACCTTCCTCGATTTTGTGGTGAGCAATGGACGCCACACCATGCCACTGCAAGAGGTGATTACCTTTCTTGGCTGGGAGACTTGGCGTGATATTGATAGCCGCTACACCATGGGCACGCTGGCTCGCACCATCTCACGCTTACAGGACGGCGGGTGGCTCAAACCCTATCCCCGCAATCTGCTGATCAGCATGATTTACGGTGTTCTGGTTGAGGCCGCCATCAATCTGGCGTCCTCGCCGGATGACTATACCTTGCAAGATATGAAGACATTGATCGCGGATTTTCTGGGGGGCATGCGGGCATAGGGTCTTAATAGTCGCCTTTCCCTACGCGCACCTTATGGGTTGCGTTCATCGGTCATCATTTTGGCGGTGAGCAGAAATATCAGTTCCCCGCTGCTCAAATACACCCCTGATCCAGTTGTGAAATATCGCTATGACAGCCTCACTTGATTGTCTGTATTCCTTTCGCCGCTGTCCCTATGCCATGCGTGCTCGCCTGGGGGTTTTGTTTGCGGGTTTGCAGGTTGGGTTGCGGGAGGTGACCCTGAAAAACAAGCCCGCGCAGATGCTGGCGATAAGCCCTAAAGGCACCGTGCCGGTTTTGCGGCTTGCCGATGGTGCTGTGATTGACGAAAGCCGGGACATCATGGTGTGGGCGCTAGAGCAGCAAGATCCACAGGGGCTTTTAGACGCAACGGTCCTGGATCAGGCCAATGCGCTGATTGAACAAAACGATAATGAGTTCAAGTATTGGCTGGACCGCTACAAATACGCCGACCGCCATGTCGAGATGACTCAGACCGAGTATCGGCAACGGGGAGAGGGCTTTCTTCAGGTTCTGGAGTCGTTGCTGGAGAGCCGCGCTTACTTGCTTGGGGATGCCCCGACCATCGCGGATATTGGTGTGATGCCGTTTGTCCGCCAATTCGCCCATGTCGATCGCGATGTATTTGGCCAGCTGCCTTACCCGAATCTGCAGCGGTGGTTACAGGGCTGGTTGGAACACCCACTCTTTCTGCAAACCATGATCAAGCTGCCGGTATGGCAGGAGGGCGATGAGGTGGTGGTTTTCCCTGCTCGTCCCTGAGTGATGCCCGGGGGGGGGAGCTGGGCCTTGTCCCGTTCGTTAACCCGCTCGCAAAGGGTGCTGGAGCAGCGATCAATTGACCTGCTTGCCCGACCGTGCGCTATCAATACCCATGGACAGATCAGGTATACTCGCGGCTTTTATCTCGTTGGGTGATGTTTCATGCAGGCCTCGTCTTCTTCCGTTTCCTCTTATGGCTGGCGCCAGCGTCTGACCGTTTGGCTTGAGTCCTCGTTATTCGGGAACAGCATTACCGCGCTGATTCTCCTGAACGCCATTATCCTCGGGGTGGAAACCTCCGCGGTGGCCCAGGAGCGGGCAGGGCAGTGGCTCACCCTGGTGAATCAGGTGATTCTGGTGGCGTTTACGGCGGAGATCGCGCTCAAACTGGTGGCTTTTGGCCCGCGTTTTTTCCGCTCCGGCTGGAATGTGTTTGATTTCCTGATCGTCGCCATTTCCCTGACGCCAGCCTCCGGGCCTTTGGCCATCTTGCGAAGTCTGCGCATTCTGCGGGTGCTGCGCCTGCTGTCATCGGTGAAGCGGCTGCGCATGTTGGTGGAATCCCTGATGCAGGCGTTGCCCGGCATCGGCTGGACGGCGGCGCTGCTGCTAATGATGTTCTACATTTTTGCGGTGATGGGCACGGAGCTGTTCGGTGAGGCGTTTCCACAGTGGTTTGGCACCCTGGGCGCCAGCATCTATAGCCTGTTCCAGATCATGACCCTGGAAAGCTGGTCCATGGGGATCGCCCGGCCCGTGATGGAGGTGTATCCCATGGCCTGGATCTTCTTTGTGCCCTTTATTTTGATTTCCAGCTTTATGGTGCTGAACCTGTTTATTGCCATCATTGTGAGCGCGACTCAGGAAGTACACGAAAGCGAGCAGCGCGCCGAACGGGAAGCCAACAATCTGGTTGCCCACGATGAGCGCCAGGAAATGCTGGACCTGATGCGCACCATGCACGCAAAAATCGTGGCACTGGAAGCGGCCCAGCAGAACAAGGCCGATTCATAAGTCCGCCTGTGGCGGCGCCAGTGCCGCCACTGATGGTCAGGCAGATCTGCACCGTATCGCTGCCTGGCCGAATCTCCCGCCCCGTTGCTTCGTTGAGTACGGCTTGGCCTGCTAGCTCGTCTGCGTTTCCTTGACCGCCTCCTGAAACGGCGATGAGGACGTAATGTTCGAGGCGTTGAGCTGTTCCACAATCTTCTTGAGCTTGTGGCGCTGTCGCAGTGAGGTGAGCTGCTTGGTGTCCCAGGAGGCGGGGCTGAGAGAGAACTCACTAGCGTTGTAGGCCAGTTCGAAGCCCCGCTCGGCGCCGATGGGCTTGTTTTCGGGGCCATAGATACCGATCAGCCGCAGGGTCAGGTGGGTGAACTCCAGGCCGCCCTGGGGCATGTGCCCGTCCATTTTGATGCCCTCACAGCGGGCGATGCGCTCAACCAATTCCTTGAACGTGCCGATATGGGAGAAGCCGCCCGGCTTAATAGGGCCCTGGCGCGTGTTCTCCGACACATTCACTGCGCCTGAAGCGGGATTGTGTCTTTCCGGGTTTTCGTCGCCCTTGTTGTACTCCTGCTCGAAATCCGTCACATCCATGGTGATGGTGCCCTGGGAGGTATGAAGTTCGGCGATGATGTATTGCACGAAAACGGATTCGGCACTCATGTTGCTGATCAGGCAGAGCGCATTGATGTCCTTGTTGCGCCCACGGTTAATGATCAGGCGCGGGCTGCGTTGCCGGCGGAAACCCAAATAGAGGAGTTGCGCGTAAACGATCCAGATAACCAGTGAGCTGAAACTGGCGACGACAGAAAGAATTTTTTGATGCTGTGCAATCCAGTCAAGCATGAAGGCTTCCTCCTTGATGCAGGCTGATCACGCGTTGCCGTCTTGCCCTCTGTGGTGGAGAAGGTGAGTACGCGACTTGAATGGTGCTCTGTTGTCGGCGGCGCTTCAGCCTGTTCTGGTGACAGAACGGTTACTGTACCGAAGGCACGGTGGGGGAGACGAGGGGCAGAAAGGCCCGGTTATGCAGAACAGGCCAGTCTGGTGTTAAAAAAAGAAAAACCCCGGCGGGTAAGCCGGGGTTTTTTGTTTCCAGTCCTGCCCTTGTGAGGCGGGCCGGAAATGCGTTGCCGGGCCTGAGCGCCGAATTGCATCCGGCGTCAGGCTTTGGGCATCAGGCGTTTATCAAACCCGTTCAATGACGGTAGCGATACCCTGACCCAGGCCGATACACATGGTGGCAAGACCGATTTGGCCGTCTTTCCATTCCATGACGTTCAGCAGGGTGCCGGTGATACGCGCACCGGAGCAGCCCAGCGGGTGACCCAGGGCGATGGCGCCGCCGTTCAGGTTCACTTTCTCTTCCATTTTGTCGATCAGCTTCAGGTCCTTGGCCACCGGCAGGGACTGTGCAGCGAACGCTTCGTTCAGTTCTACATAGTCGATGTCGTCGATGGTCAGGCCAGCACGGGCCAGCGCTTTCTGGGTGGCCGGTACGGGACCGTAACCCATGATGGCCGCGTCACAACCGGCTACGGCCATGGAGCGGATCTTGGCGCGGGGCTTCAGGCCCAGGGCCTGGGCACGCTCGGCGCTCATCACCAGCATGGCGGAGGCGCCGTCAGACAGGGCAGAGGAGGTGCCGGCAGTGACGGTACCGTTGGCCGGATCGAAGACCGGACGCAGTTTCTGCATGTCTTCGATGCTGGCGCCGGGACGGATCACTTCGTCGATTTCGCACAGCACTTTGTGACCGTTCTGGTCGTGGCCTTCGATGGGCACGATTTCGTTGTCCCAACGACCCTGCTGGGTGGCTTCCCACGCCAGGCGGTGTGAACGAACGCCGAAGGCGTCCTGTTGTTCACGGGTGATGCCGTGCATCTTGCCCAGCATTTCCGCGGTCAGGCCCATCATGTTGGATGCCTTGGCAGCCACTTTGGACATTTCCGGGTTCAGGTCGATGCCGTGATCCATGGCCACGTGGCCCATGTGCTCTACACCACCGATAACAAATACATCGCCGTTGCCGGTCATGATGCTTTGTGAGGCGGAGTGCAGTGCCTGCATGGAAGAACCACACAGACGGTTCACGGTTTGTGCAGCGCTGGTGCGCGGCAGACCGGCCAGCATGGAGATGTTGCGGGCGATGTTCATGCCCTGTTCTTTGGTCTGGTTTACACAGCCCCAAATTACATCTTCAGTGAGCTGGGTGTCCCAGTTCGGGTTACGGGCCATCAGCGCCTGGATCAGCTGGGCTGACAGTTTTTCGGCACGCACGTGACGGAACTGGCCATTACGGCTCTTGCCCATGGGGGTACGGACCGCATCGACGATAACAACGTCTTTAGGATTCAAACTCATATCTCTTAACTCCTGCTTGTCCGTGGCTTAGGCGAAGAAAGACTCGCCCTTGGCGGCCATGTCTTTGAGCATCTGCGGTGCTTCGTAGATGCCACCCAGGTGCGCGTACTTGTCACACAGCGCGACGAATTCTTTAACGCCAACACTGTCGATGTAACGCAGCGGACCGCCACGGAAGGGAGGGAAGCCGATGCCGTAGATCATGGCCATGTCGGCCTCGGCAGCGGAACCTACGATGTTGTCTTCCAGGCAGCGAACGGTTTCGGTGCACATGGGAATCATCATGCGGGCAATGATTTCGTCCGCATCGAATTCCTTGGTGTCCGCAACGTGCGGCTTGATCAGTTCGTAGGTGGACTCGTCGACAACCTTCTTGGTTTTGCCTTTCTTGTCCAGCTCGTACTTGTAGAAGCCGATGCCGTTCTTCTGGCCGTAACGCTCGTTTTCGAACATCACGGTAGACACATCTTTGAAGTCGTACTGCATGCGCTCGGGGAAGCCTTCCGCCATGACCTGGGCCGCGTGAACACCGGTGTCGATGCCAACCACGTCCATCAGGTACGCCGGGCCCATGGGCCAGCCGAACTTCTGCATCACTTTGTCGACCGCCTGGAAATCGGCACCGTCGCGCATCAGCATGCCGAAGCCGCCGAAGTAGGGGAACAGTACACGGTTCACCAGGAAGCCGGGGCAGTCGTTAACCACGATGGGGGTTTTGCCCATTTTCTGGGCGTAGGCCACCAGGGTGCCAACGGTTTCGTCGGAGGTCTTTTCACCACGGATCACTTCTACCAGCGGCATCATGTGTACCGGGTTGAAGAAGTGCATGCCGGCGAAGTCTTCCGGACGCTTCAGGGCTTCAGCCAGTTTGGTGATGGAAATGGTGGAGGTGTTGGAGGCCAGCACGGTGCCCTCGGTCACTTCGCCTTCCACTTCCGCCAGCACGGACTGCTTGACCTTCTGGTTCTCAACAACCGCTTCAACGACCACGTTCACGTTGGCGAAGTCGCCGTAGTTCAGGGTCGGACGGATGGAGGACAGCACTTCGGCCATTTTGGCCGGCTTCATTTTCTTGCGATCAACGCGCTTGGTCAGCAGTTTGCTGGCTTCGCTCATGCCCAGGTCCAGCGCCTTGTCGGCGATGTCCTTCATGATGATCGGGGTGCCTTTGGAGGCAGACTGGAAGGCGATACCGCCGCCCATGATGCCTGCGCCCAGTACCGCAGCCTGGTTGATCTCTTTGGAGGCCTTGGCGGTTTTGCCGTTGACCTTTTTCACTTGCTGGTCTGCCAGGAACAGGCCGACCAGGCAGGTCGCCTGGGAGGACTTGGCGACTTTGGCGAAGCCTTTGGCTTCCACTTCCAGTGCCTTGTCGCGGTTCATGCCACCGTGCTTCTGCATGGTGTTCACGGCCGCTACCGGTGCCGGGTAGTTCTTGCCAGCCTGACCCATGACCATGGCGGTGCAGGTCTGGAAGGCCATCATGTTTTCCATGGGCGGCAGTTTCAGCGGCTCGAGCTTCTCGGCGCGCTTGGCGCGGAAGTCGATCTTGCCGGCCAGGCACTGCTTGACCAGATCGATGGCGGCGTTTTGCAGTTCGTCGTGAGCGACGACCGCGTCAGCCACGCCGTCTTTCAGCGCTTTGTCGGCCTTGTGCTGGCCAGCAGCGGCGATCCACTCAACAGCGTTGTCCACACCGATCAGGCGGGGCAGACGCACGGTGCCGCCGAAGCCCGGGTACAGGCCCAGCTTCACTTCCGGCAGACCGACCTGGGCTTTTTCGCTCAGTACGCGGAAGTCTGCAGCCAGGCACATTTCCAGGCCGCCACCCAGGGCGATGCCGTTAACGGCTGCCACTTTGGGAATGTCGAGATCTTCAAAAGCGTTGAAGACTTCGTTGGATTTCAGACACCAGCCGGCGATTTCGTCTTCCGGCAGTTTGAACATGTCTGTGAATTCGGTGATGTCGGCGCCAACAATGAAAACCCCTTTGCCGGAAGTCACGATCAGGCCTTTGATGTCGCTGTTACCTTTAACAGCTTCCACAGCCTTACCGAGGTCTTCCACGGTTTCCTGATTGAACTTGTTAACGGACTCGCCCTGAAGGTCAAACTTCAGTTCGGCGATGCCGTCGTCAAGCAGTTGTACGCTTACGGCGTTGCCTTGATAGATCATAGCTTCTGCTCTCCAGTCCCAAAGTACGCGGTTTAAATGACCGCTTTGGTGTGCCCCAGGCCCCGAAATTCGGGGTGGGCGCGTCGTTTACATGGCATTCATGTGAGTGTTTGCTTACATAAACGACGAAACTCGTAGGCCCGCAAGTATAGGGAAGCGGGATGACTTTTTTAGCCCTAATTTGTGACTATCTGGTCGGGTTGGCGATTGCGGGGCACCGTATGGCGAAAATTTCATCACTTGCTCCTTGTGTTCGTGCTGTTCGGGCAATGCCGTGGCAGACTGCCGGGCTTGAGCTTCCACTGTAGGAGCGCCACTGGAGGCGCGAACCGCGGTCACGCGGAATCGTTCGCAGAACGATCCCGATCTTCGCTGTCGGTCGGTTCGCGCCTCCAGTGGCGCTCCTGCAAAAAAGTCGCGCCACCAGGTCACCGAGCACTGTCATGCCCATGGACAAACCCAGCTTGCCCAAGATCACCCGCCGGCCGCAGCACACGCCGGACTGGCCCGATGTGCCGCCCATGCTGGCGCGGATTCTGGCCGGGCGGGGGGTGACTGATCCGGCACTGCTGGACCTGGGTCTGAAACGTCTGCCGCATCCTGAGCAGTTCACTGGTTTGCGTGGGGCTGTGGCGTTGCTTTTACAAGGGCGAACTGACCACTGGCGCATCTGCATTGTGGGTGACTACGACGCGGACGGTGCCACGGCCACCACACTGATGGTGCGGGGCCTGGAGCGGCTGGGCTACCCGCGCCCGGATTTCCTGGTGCCGGACCGGTTTGAATACGGCTATGGCCTGTCGCCGGCCATCGTCGATCTGGCCAAAGAGCTGTATGACCCGGACCTGATCATCACCGTGGATAACGGTATTGCCAGTGTGGATGGGGTGACCGCTGCGCGAGCGCAAGGCATGCGAGTGCTGATTACCGACCATCACCTGCCCGGCGATACCCTGCCGGAAGCGGATGCGCTGGTGAACCCGCGCCTGCCCGGTTGTGAGGATTTCCCCGCCACCAACCTGGCCGGGGTCGGGGTGGCGTTTTATTTGTTGATGGACCTGCAGCGGGCGTTGCGCGAACAGGGCGTTGCTGCCAGCGCGCCGATTACCGATCTGCTGGACCTGGTGGCGCTGGGCACGGTGGCCGATGTGGTGGTGCTGGACGATGCCAACCGGGTGCTGGTGGAGCAGGGCCTGCGGCGGATTCGTGCCGGCAAGGGCTGCCCGGGGATTCGTGCGCTGCTGCAAGTGGCAGGCCGGGACCCGAACCGGGTATTGGCGGCGGACATGGGCTTCGCGGTGGGCCCACGGCTGAATGCGGCGGGGCGGCTCACCGACATGACCCAGGGCATCGCGTGTTTGTTGGCGGAAACCGATGCGGAAGCCACCGAGATGGCCCAGGACCTGGACACCATCAACCGGGAGCGTCGCTCCATCGAGCACGGCATGCGCGATGCGGCCATGGAAGAGGTGGCCCGGCTGGATGCGGACAACCTGCCCGCAGGCCTGTGTCTGTATGGCAAGGAATGGCACGAAGGGGTGGTGGGGATTCTTGCCTCGCGAGTAAAGGAAGCGATTCACCGGCCGGTGATTGCCTTTGCTCCGGCCCAGCAGCGTGGCCAATTGAAAGGCTCGGGCCGTTCGATACCCGGTTTGCATCTGCGCGATGCGCTGGATGCGGTGGCCACGGCCAACCCCGGGCTGCTGAGCAAGTTCGGTGGCCACGCCATGGCGGCGGGGCTGTCGCTGGAGCTGGAAAAGCTGGACGCCTTCAAGGCGGCCTTTGAAAAAGCGGTGGGCGAGCTGCTGTCTCCGAAAGCGCTGGAGCGCATTGTGGAAACGGACGGCGAACTGGAAGACCACGAGTTGTCACTGACGAATGCCGAATTACTCAGCCACCGTTTTCCCTGGGGACAGGGGTTCCCGGCCCCCAGTTTCGATGGCGAATTCGAGGTGCTCAAGCACCGTATCGTCGGCGAACGCCACCTGAAGCTGACGTTGGGCCTGCCGGGCGTCAGCGGGGTGATTGATGCCATTCATTTCAATGTGGCCGTGGAAGCGCTGCCCAGCCGTATCAACAAGGTGCGCGGGGTGTATCGCCTGGAGGTCAATGAATTCCGTGGCCAGCGCAATCCCCAGCTGCTGTTCGAGCATTTGATCCCACTTTGATCGGTATGATGGGGGATGTCGGATTACGGCTACGCCTAATCTGACCTACAAAACCCGCCAGCCCCCGTGACTATGTAGGTTGAATTAGCCTGAAAGGCGTAATCCAACATTGGGCCTCGAATCGAAACCGCTTTATGTTCCCCCCCATCGCCTTCCCCGCAAAATTGTCGACAATGCTGTCGGCGGCCCCGGTTTTTGCTAGCATTGCGCCTCGCGCTCACCATCGGGCGCCTGTTTTACCAGGGTGCGGCCCAAAAGGCCGTGCCGGCATTGACTGCGCGGGGTGGCTATCGTCCACCGCCGTGTTGTGTCCTTAACGGAGGGGACTCAAATGAAGACCATACACAAGCACCGCCTGAAGGTGGTCAACGAAGTGCAGGAGCTACGCCTGCCGGAAGAAGGCAAGGTACTGCGGGTGGATTTCATCCCCCAGGAAGCGGTGATTTTCATGTGGGTGGAAGTGGACGCGGACACCGTGATCGACACTCCGAAAGAAGTGCGCACCTTCAAGGTGTTCACCACCGGCTCGGGCATTCCCAACAATGCCAGCTATATCGGCACCACCATTGATAACATGAAGGGCGAGGCTCACCACGTTTACGAGTTGAGAGACTGACCGGGCCAGCGTCTTTGTAGGAGCGTCGCTGGCGGCGCGATCACCACAGTTTCGAGTTGCGAGAAGCGAGTTTCGAAAGGCAAACCCCAAAATACGGTCAAGCCTGATGATTTTCGCTTCTCGTGACTCGTCACTCGCGACTGGATTTATCGCGCCGCCAGCGATGTTCCTGGCGTCGAGGGTGTGGTCTGACCCTCGTCAGCCAACCCGCAAACCGTTAGACTGCGCTGTTTTCCGTGTTTCAATTCTGCCAAGCACTTATTCTAGAGAGACGTAATGGAAGTCAATCCGCTGCGAACCCACCTTTCCGACCTGTCTGAGCGTGTCGAAGCGCTTAGGGGGTATCTTTGACTACGATCAGAAGAGTGAACGTCTGACCGAAGTCGAGCGCGAGCTTGAAAACCCGGATGTCTGGAGCGACCCGGACTATGCCCGGGCCCTGGGCAAGGAACGCGCCCAGCTGGAAATGGTCGTGAACACCATCAACGATGCCTCCCAGGGAGTGGAAGATACCTCCGCCCTGTTGGAGCTGGTGGTGGAAGAGGGGGATGAAGACACTCTCTCGGAAGTGGAAAGCGACCTGCGTGATCTGGAAAAAATGGTGGCGGATCTGGAATTTCGTCGCATGTTCTCCGGGCAGATGGATGCCTGTAACGCCTACCTGGATATCCAGGCCGGTTCCGGTGGCACCGAGGCCCAGGACTGGGGCGAGATGATGCTGCGCATGTACCTGCGCTGGGGCGAGGCCCACGGTTTCAAGACCGAGCTGGTGGAAGCCTCCGCCGGCGATGTGGCCGGCATCAAGTCTGCCACTATCCGTTTCGAAGGCGAGTACGCCTACGGCTGGCTGCGTACTGAAACCGGTGTGCACCGGCTGGTGCGCAAGAGCCCGTTCGATTCCGGCGGCCGCCGTCATACCTCGTTCAGCTCGGTGTTCGTGTCCCCGGAAGTGGACGATGATATCGATGTGGATATCGACGTGGGCAGCATGCGGGTGGATACCTACCGGGCCTCCGGCGCCGGTGGTCAGCACGTTAACCGGACTGATTCGGCGGTGCGCCTGACCTATGAATACACTGATGATGGTGGCGAGAAGCACACTCTGGTGACCCAGTGTCAGAGCGGGCGCAGCCAGCACCAGAACAAGGATCAGGCCCTGAAGATGATGCAGGCCAAGGTCTACGAACTGGAAATGCAGCGCCGCAACGCGGAAAAACAGGTCCAGGAAAGCAACAAGTCGGATATTGGCTGGGGCAGCCAGATCCGTTCCTATGTGCTGGATGATGGCCGCATCAAGGATCTGCGCACCGGCGTTGAGAGCCACAATACCCAGCAGGTATTGGACGGCGCGCTGGATCAGTTTATCGAAGCCTCCCTGAAAGCGGGATTGTGATGATGCTGGATGCCGGATTGCTGGCATCGGGCGCTTTACCGGAAGCCTAACGCTATGAGCCAAGACGAAACCACACCGAATGCCGACGCCTCTCAACAGGCTGCTGCCGAAAACCGTCTGATTGCAGAACGTCGCGCCAAGCTGGCCTCGCTGCGCGAGGGCGGTAATCCGTTCCCCAATCATTTTCGCCGGGATTCCCTGGCCGCCGATCTGCAGGCGCAGTACGGCGAGTTCACCAAGGAAGAGCTGGAAGAGAAGAATATTCAGGTGGCGGTGGCCGGTCGCATGATGCTGGATCGCAAAGCCTTCAAGGTGCTGCAGGACATGTCCGGCCGCATTCAGATTTTTGCACCCAAGGATGAAACCCGCGATGTGCGCAAAGAGACCAAAAGCTGGGATCTGGGCGATATCATCGGGGTGCGCGGTACGCTGTGCAAATCCGGCAAGGGCGATCTGTATGTGATGATGGATGAGTACCTGCTGCTCACCAAGTCACTGCGTCCGTTGCCCGAGAAACACAAGGGCTTGACTGACACCGAGGCCAAATACCGCCAGCGTTATGTGGATCTGATCGTCAATGAAGATACCCGCAAGACGTTCCAGATTCGCGCCAAAATCGTGGCCGGTATCCGTAACTTCCTGGTGCAGAAAGACTTTGTAGAAGCCGAAACCCCCATGTTGCAGGTGATTCCTGGCGGCGCCACCGCGCGCCCCTTCATCACTCACCACAACAGCCTGGACCTGGACATGTACCTGCGCATTGCGCCGGAACTGTACCTGAAGCGGCTGGTGGTTGGCGGTTTCGAGAAGGTATTCGAGATTAACCGCAACTTCCGTAATGAAGGCCTTTCTACCCGGCATAACCCGGAATTCACCATGCTGGAGTTTTATCAGGCATTCGGTGATTACCACGACCTGATGAACCTGACCGAGGAAATGCTGCGCACCCTGGCCGAGACCGTGCTGGGTACAACGGATGTGGCGTATCAGGGCGATGTGTACGATTTTGGTAAACCTTTTGTGCGGATGACGGTATTCGATTCCATTTTGCATTTTAATCCGGATATGGATGCCGCCAAGCTGGCGGATGAGCAAGGTGCCCGTGAAATCGCTACTGGCCTGGGCATTCCTCTCAAGGACGGCTACGGCCTGGGCAAGGTGCAGATCGAGATCTTCGAAAAGACGGTGGAACACCGTTTGAAGGATCCGACCTTTATTACCGAATACCCCACCGAGGTGTCGCCGTTGGCGCGCCGTATGGACGACAACCCCTTTGTTACCGAGCGGTTTGAGTTCTTTGTGGGTGGCCGTGAAATTGCCAATGGTTTCTCCGAGTTGAATGACGCGGAAGATCAGGCCGAGCGTTTCCGCCAGCAGGTGGAAGAGAAAGCGGCCGGTGATGATGAAGCCATGTTCTACGACGAGGACTATGTGGTCGCGTTGGAGCACGGCTTGCCGCCGACGGCCGGAGAGGGCATCGGCATTGATCGTCTGGTAATGTTGTTTACAGATGCGCCGTCTATTCGAGACGTTATTCTGTTCCCGCACATGCGGCCTCAGGGCTGATAGGGGCGGTTTTTTTCAGGCGCCATTTGCGCCTGCCGCCCTTGCGGGATTGAAGTCGGGAGAGCGCCACAAATTTAGGGCTGACAACAAAGGCTGGCTGTGTCCATGACAAGTGCAATTCAGTACCAGGGAAGAAAAGCGCGCCGCACTGGTAGCGAGCAGCGTCGACAGGCAATTCTTGAGGCCTCGCTCAGTATTATTGTGCGCGAGGGTATTCGTGCCGTTCGCCACCGGGCGGTTGCCCGTGAAGCGGAGGTGCCCCTTTCGGCGACCACCTATTACTTCAAGGACATCTCCGATCTGATCGCGGATACTTTCACGCTGTTCGCCGAGCGGGCAATGAAGGAAGTGATCGAGCCGTTCAAGGAGCAGGCCTTCGGGCTGATGTCGCAGTTTTCCCGCGATAGCCTGGCAGACCCGCAAGAGCGGGACCGGCTGGTGAAGTTGCTGGCGCAAATGATGTCGGCCTTCATTGTGGATGAACTGCAGAATCGCCGCGATCATGTGGTGGCCGAGCAGGCGTTTATTCAGGAAGCGATTCTGGATGCCCGGCTGCGTGAGCTGGCGGATATGTACCTGCGCCAGCATGTGGAAACGCTGACCATGGCCTGCGAACTCTTCGGCTGCAAAGAACCCAAACTGGATGCGGAGCTGATTTTCGCCACCTTCCTGACCATCGAGCAGCGCTTGCTGGTGCACCCGGAGAAAATCTCCCAGGAGTTCGTCGAGAAGCGCATGTACAACATGCTGGATAAAGTCGTTCCCCACCATGGCTGATGTGGATGCCGCGAACACCCCGGGCAGCAAGGCCGTGCCCTTAGAGCCGGGCTGGAAACGGCATTTAGCCGGCGAGTTCGAGCAGGATTACATGGCGCAATTGCGCGCCTTTCTGGCGGAGCAGAAACGTGCGGGGAAAACGGTTTTCCCGCCGGGGCCGGATATTTTCAATGCCTTTAACCTGACGCCCTTTGAGCAGGTAAAGGTAGTAATCCTGGGGCAGGACCCGTATCACGGTCCGGACCAGGCCCATGGCCTGTGCTTTTCCGTTCAGCACGGCGTAAAGACGCCGCCGTCACTGGTGAATATCTACAAGGAAATTCACCGGGATCTGGGTTTCGAGATTCCTTCCCACGGCAACCTGACCCATTGGGCTGAGCAGGGTGTGCTGTTGCTCAATGCGGTGCTTACTGTCGAGGCCGGGCAAGCCGCTTCGCACCAGAAGCAGGGCTGGGAGAGGTTTACCGACGAAGCCATCGAGCATCTGAATCGCGATCGTGAAGGCTTGGTGTTTTTGCTTTGGGGCAGCCATGCCCAGAAGAAAGGTCGCCTGATTGACCGCGACAAGCACTGTGTACTCAGCGCGCCCCATCCTTCCCCGTTGTCCGCCTATCGTGGTTTTCTTGGCTGCGGCCATTTCTCCCGCGCCAATCAATATTTGCTTCAACAGGGCAAAACGGCCATCGATTGGAGCGTACCGG
Source organism: Alloalcanivorax sp. (assembly GCA_039983755.1). GTDB lineage: Bacteria > Pseudomonadota > Gammaproteobacteria > Pseudomonadales > Alcanivoracaceae > Alcanivorax. The sequence continues at coordinate 147,944 of JBDWVU010000050.1, read as the reverse complement.
AATAGGCAGCCGCAAGCCGCAAGCTCCAAGCTCCAAGCTACAACGCGAATCAGGCTTTGGCGCCACACGAAAGCGATGGCGCCGCGCCCATGCGTAAGGTTTTTGTGGGAAGCGATATGTTCAGCGCGGGGCGAGCTCCTTTCTACAGGCATGGCCTTTCTCCGTGTTGTAGCTTGAAGCTTGGAGCTGGCCCCTAGCCGCTGTACCATCCTTGCCGAATTGAGACCAAGGAGTCGTTGTGTCTGACTGCGTGTTGTTTTCCGAAATCGAAACCCGCTGCGGCCGTGTGATCGCCCGCGCCACCCTGAATGCCCCCAAATCCCTGAACGCGCTAAGCCTGGAGATGATCCAGTTGCTGAGCGAGAAGCTGGATGCCTGGGAGCAACGTTCTGATGTGGTGGCGATCTGGCTGGATGGTGCTGGCGGCAAGGCGCTCTGCGCGGGCGGCGATATCGTGCAGATGCACAAGTCCATGGTGAAACACGCGGGCGAAGGCCGTAATCCGTTTACCGAAGAATATTTCGCAGCGGAATATGTGCTGGATTATCGGCTGCATACCAGCGCTATTCCGGTGATCGTCTTTGGCGACGGCATTGTCATGGGTGGCGGTATGGGCCTGTTGCAGGGTGCCGACTTCCGCTTGGTGACGCCGCGCTCGCGCATGGCCATGCCGGAAATCACCATCGGCCTGTTCCCGGATGTGGGTGGCAGCTGGTTCCTGAATCGTCTGCCCGGCCGGGTGGGGTTGTTCCTCGGCCTCACCGGGGTGCACATCAACGGTCGCGAAGCCGTAGAAATCGGCATGGCGGACCGCATGGTGGACGCCGATGCCGACAGCCTGCTGGGTGCTCTGGCCGAGCAGGATTTCGCGGACGATGAAGCCGAAAACCGCGCGGTGATGTACCGCTTGTTCAAGCAGCAGGCGGCGGACATGAGTGATCTACCTCATCCGCTGATCGACCATCTGCCGTTGATTAATCGTCTGTGTGATGGCGAAAGCATTGCGGTGGTTACTGAGCAGCTGCTGAACGTGAAAGAGCGTGACCGCTGGCTGGACAAGGCACTGGGCAACCTGGAGCGCGGTTGCCCGCAAACCGCCCACCTGGTGTGGGAGCAGCTGGATCGCTCTACCTATTACGATCTGGCTGAGGTGTTCCGCATGGAGTGGTGCCTGGCTGTGCAGTGTTCCTTGCACGGGGATTTCCGCGAAGGGGTGCGGGCCTTGTTGATTGACAAGGATGGTAAGCCCGGGTTCCGCCATCGTGATGTGGCGTCGGTGCCGAAAGATTACATCGATAGCTTTTTCCGTTGCCCGGCGCCGAAGCATCCGCTGGCGGATCTGGGTAAGACCCGGTAATCCCGGCAACACACAAAAAAGGCGCTTCGGCGCCTTTTTTGTTTAGGAAGGGGGTCGGTTGGGGTAGGTCGGATTAGCCGAAGGCGTAATCCGACACATGGGTAGGCTCCATTGCCAGGTCGGCTGTCGGATTACGCCTTCGGCTAATCCGACCTACGGGCACTACGGGAGCGTGTGCGCTCCGTGGGTCTTAATCTTTCCAGGGCAATGCATAGGGCAGGGTGCCGAGCTGGCTGTTTAGCGGTTGCTCGTCCTTGAACAGCACACCGTCGGTATCGCGGCGCAGTACCACCAGTGCGCTGTGCCCGGCATGATTGCGGGCGCTGCTGACCACTTCACCGGCAGCCTTGCCGTCGCTGTTGCGAAGCGTCTCGCCGGGTGCCAGGTCCACCTCGGCGGTGTAATCAATGCGCTGCATGCGCTGCTTGAGTTTGCCCTTGAAGTGCATGCGTGCGACCACTTCCTGGCCGGTGTAGCAGCCTTTCTTGAAATTCACCCCGGCGGTGACGTCGTAATTGAGTACCTGGGGCAGAAACAGGTCTTCCGCGCCGGGGTAAACCATCCCTTCGCCTGCGTCGATGTCGGCTTGCCGCCCGTCGTTGGCATTGGTGGCGGTACGGTCCTGGACAAGCACGGTCCAGACGGATTCGGCCTGTTCGGTATCCGTGATCAGCAGGGCGTGATCCGTATTGGGGTAGCGCAACCAGAGGCCCTGGCCGTTACGTCCGCTCTGGCCGGGTTCTGGCGAGGTGGCAGGCAAGGCGCCGCTCAGCCCTATGATCACCGCCTGCTCGTCGACCTGAAATTCCACCTTGGCGCGCAGACGGTACTTCATCAGCGACTTGATCACCGCCTCGCTTTGCCCGGCGGGGCAGAGCATCAGGTAGTCATCACCGTCTCGCACGATGCGTACGCTGACCAGCCCGCGGCCTTTCAGGCTCAGGTGCATGCCGGTGAGGTGGCCGCCGTTATCCACTTCGTGCAGGTCGCAGGAAAGCTGGCCTTGCAGGTAATGGCCGGCCTCGTCGCCGTGGGCGCGGATGACGGCCAGGTGGTCGCATTGACTCAGTGTCGGTGCATTATCCGTTGCGGCGTGGTCGGCCAGGGATTGGGCGGCAATAAACTCGGACCAGCTCATGAGGCTCCTGTCATCGTAGCGTGTGACTTGGCGTGCGACTCCGGGGGAGTCGAGAAATCATCAGGCATGATAGATAATGCGCGCACAGCCTGAAAGCCATAGGTGGTAATTGGCGCAAGACGCCGGAGTTTCTGATCAGGATAGTGCAGAAATGAGTAATGAAGACCTGAAACGTAAATATCGCTGGCAGTGCCGTCGGGGCGCGTCGGAAGTGGAGGTGGTGCTGTATGGCTACCTGGATAATCACTTCGATGCGGAGCCGGCGGAGCGCCAGGCCCAGTTCGCCACCTTGCTGGCCTGTGAGGATGCGGACATGTTTGAGTGGTTTACCTACCGCAGTGAGCCTGCGGACCCGCAGTTAAACGAGTATGTGCGCCATGTCCTCGGCCTGGTCTCCGCGAAGAAAGGTTGAGCTCGCCGCTTCCCGCTATCCGGCGCGCTTGCGCTGGCTGGCGGCGCTGCTGGTGATGCCGGCCATTGTGCTGTCGCAATTGCCGGGCTGGGCCATGCTGCTGTTACTCGGGGCGCTGGTCGTGTTGGTGTGGGGCTGGCGCCTTCGCCAGCCGGTGGCACTGGAGCTGCACGCGCAGACGTTGACGGTAATGGGCAAGCACACCCAGGTGATGGAGCGCCCTCTGCGGGTTATTCGCCATGGCCCCTGGCTGGCCATGCAAACGCCGAAGGGGTGGCTGCATGTGTTCGAGGACCAGGCGCCGGTGGACCAGTTGCAGCCGTTTTATCAGTGGCTTTGGGTGAGGCGGAAGCGGGGATAGCAAAGCTACGAGCTACGAGTTACGAAAATGGATAGGGTAAGGCGGAAACGTTCCCGGGTTTGCTCTTTTCAACTTTTCACTTTGAACTTTCAACTGATCTTCCGCGGGCAGGACGGTTGCCGTGTGGCAGCGCCTCCAACCCGCGTTGTTGCTTGAGGCTTGTAGCTTGGTACTCTTCCCGTCAAAACGTCCCTGGCACGAGGATCGTATCCCCGGTCTCTTCATTGATTCCCGGGAAGTCCCGCATAAAGTGTAGGCCGCGGCTTTCCTTGCGTTGCATGGCGGAGCGGATGATTAGCTCGGCGATCACCACCAGGTTGCGCAGCTCCAGCAGGTCGTTGCTGATGTGGTAGTTGCTGTAATACTCGGCGATCTCGCTCTTCAGCAGTTCGGCCCGGTGCAGGGCACGCTCCAGTCTTTTTTCCGTTCGCACGATGCCCACGTAATCCCACATGAAGCGGCGCAGCTCGTCCCAGTTGTGGCTGATGACCACGTCCTCGTCTGAGTCGGTGACCTGGGATTCGTCCCATTCATTGTCGTCCCGGGGTGTGGGGATCTCATCCAGGTGTGCGCCGATATGGTCGGCGGCAGCTTTGCCGTAGACGAAACATTCCAGTAATGAGTTGCTGGCCATGCGGTTGGCGCCGTGCAGGCCGGTGAAGCTGGTTTCACCGATGGCGTAGAGGCCGGGTAGGTCGGTTTGCCCATGTTCGTTGATCATTACGCCGCCACAGGTGTAATGGGCGGCGGGGACCACGGGAATCGGGTCGCGGGTGATATCCAGCCCCAGCTGCAGGCACTTGGCGTATACGGTGGGGAAATGCTCGATGATGAAGTCCGCCGGCTTGTGGCTGATATCCAGATACAGGCAGTCTGCCCCGAGCCGTTTCATCTCATGGTCAATGGCGCGTGCCACCACATCCCGGGGAGCCAGCTCGCCGCGTTCATCAAAGCGGTTCATGAAGCGTTCGCCATTGGGCAGCAGCAGGTGCCCCCCTTCGCCGCGAATGGCTTCGGTGACCAGGAAGCTTTTTGCCTTGGGGTGATAGAGGCAGGTGGGGTGGAACTGCATGAACTCCATGTTTGCCACCCGACAGCCGGCCCGCCAGGCCATGGCGATGCCGTCGCCGGTGGCCACATCCGGGTTGGAGGTATACAGGTACACCTTGGAGGCGCCGCCGGTGGCCAGCACCACGGAGCGGGCCAGGATAACGTCGGTTTCCCCGGTCTGAATGTTGTGCACGTAGGCGCCGCAGCAGCGTTTTTCTTTGCCTTGTTCCCCGTTGGGGGCGTCGTGTTCCTGCACGATCAGGTCCACGGCCACGCGGTGCTCAAAACGGGTCACGTTGTGTTTTTGGCAGACCTGATCAATCAATGTGCCGGAAATGGCTTTGCCGGTGGCGTCGGCGGCATGAATGATGCGCCGGTGGCTGTGGCCGCCTTCGCGGGTCAGGTGGTAGGGCAGCTTGCTGCCGTCACCACTGTCAAAGCGGGTGAAGTCCACGCCCAGATCAATCAGCCAGCGGATAGCGTCGGGACCGTTTTCCACGGTAAAGCGCACGGCATCATCGTGGCACAGGCCGGCGCCGGCCACATGGGTATCGGCCACGTGGCTTTCCAGTGAGTCTTCCTGATCCAGCACCGCGGCCACGCCACCCTGGGCGTAGTAGGTGCTGGCACTGGTGAGCTCTCCCTTGGAGAGCAGGGCAACCTGACACTCATCCGGCAGGCGCAAGGCAGCGGTGAGGCCTGCAGCGCCGGAGCCGATAATGAGTACATCGTGTCGGTAGGTAGCCATGGAGAATCCTGTTGTGAAGAGCCCGGTTGGGTGGGATATGCGGTGGCCAGTATAGCGGTGAATCCGGTCCTGGCTAAATGACCAATGCTGATCCATCCCCCAAATGGGGGATGCGGTTTTGTGACAGTGTTGTTATTTTCCTGTGACTTGGGACAGCGCTGCTTTCATTGGGGGAAGTGGCGTACGGACAATCAGTATCGGGGAACACTATGAGAAGGGTACTAAAAGGGCTGGCAGCCAGCGCGATGGGTGTGAGCTTGTTAAGTGGCTGTATGTCTGCGAATTACTACACGGAGCAGGGTACACCCATCACGCAGGACACGATTGATCTTTTCAACACCAATCCGAATAATCCGATTATTCCCTACGCCAAGGGTAAGGCGACTTATGATGCCTATCCGTGGGCCAGTGAAAAGTTCCAAAAAAGCCTGAATGAGAAGCCCAGAAGTAGTGCCAATGATGAATTGGCCCTGGCAGCGGATTACTGGTTGCATGAGGGGGATATGCCGCCGCTGGATATCACGGTAACGCGCCAGCGTCCGAAAAATAGCATTGCTACGATTGCTACTGTGGTGGTGACTACGGTGGGCTGTTCATTCAGCCTTTGTCTGGTACCCATGGTGGCGCCGCAGCAATTCGATACGACCATTGAAATGCGCTCGGAAGGTGAGCTGGTGTACAGCGCCAACGCTCACTATCGCGGCACGGTTTTCATGAGCTGGTTTCCAATAGGGAAATTGCGTGGGACCCAGAAAGTCACTGATGCGGCCTGGTATGCCTCGTTCTTTTCCCATGAAGAAAAGCTGACGCGAAATATCGTTGCGGAAGAGCCTCTGTATGACTCGCTCAAGAAATCAAAGGATGTGGATAAACTGGCCGCCGCGCTGGATAACCCGCAACTGAAATTCTATCGCCCGCTGGTGTCCACGCATTTGGCCGAGGTGTTGGCGGGGAAAAAACGTAATGAGCGCCTCAAGGCTTATGCGACGATTGTCGAAAAGCACCCTGAATTCGCGGACGACATTCACGGTAATGAACGGCTTTTATTTGTCGGGCCGGCGGATTTACGGGTGATGGATGTGCTCAAGGAAACCTATCGCAAGCGTTCTGCGCCGGCCATGGCGGCCAGCATCAAGGCCGCGGGGCAGCCCTATGCGCTGTTTACCCCTGAAGAATCCAGCTGGCTGACCCAAGAGGGGCTACCAGCTGACGTGGTGGCTGCGATGATTGAGGCCAGTGAGCCGAAGGCGGCACTGGGCGGATCTGCGGGCTTGATGGCGGCTGCCGCGCCGGGCGGGCAGGCCGGTGCACAGTCGGCGGCGGGTAATACCCTGGAGGCCACGGCTGCGGAATGCTCCAAGGCGTATGCGGCGAAGAAGGTTTGCGAAACGCTGCCCGGCGACCCCTTTGGCCTGCTGATGCGCGGCTGTATGGCCCAGGTGAAAAAGAAATTCGGCGGTTCTGGCTGCTCAATTTTCTAGTTCCCGGCGCTTTCAGTGCTCTCAGCGCCTTCATGACCTACCGCTCGCAGGACCGGCTCTGGCTCCTGTGAGCGTCTTTCACCTTCTGTGTTCTATCGAGAATGTGTCCAATTTCCATGTCCTCTCGGGAACCATCCGGGCATCTATGTGTCCGATTCTGTCCTATAATACGTTGAAACGCCGCGCCCTGGCCGCCACAGAAATGTTCAAGCAATGTGAAAAGGTGGCGAAATCGTGCCCATGGTGTAGCCGCTGCCCGGGCAACTGCTACAATGGCGCGTTTTAGTGGGCCGTCATGCGGCCATGTTTACTTCACGCGTTTCGCGATAGATCCGGGGGATCGGTGTCAGACGAAGAGTTGGTCAAGAAAGCCAAAACCGGCGATCAGCGTGCCTTTGAGGTGTTGGTGCGAAAGTATCAGCAGCGCCTTTTCGCGTTGATTAGCCGTTATGTGCGTGACCAGGACGAGGTCCAGGATGTTGCCCAGGAAGCCTTTATCAAGGCCTGGCGCGCGCTGCCCCGATTCCGTGGAGACAGCGCCTTTTATACCTGGCTTTACCGTATCGCGGTTAATACCGCCAAGAACCACCTGGTGTCCGCCAGCCGCCGGCCGCCGGGCTCTGACCTGGACGCCGCAGAAGCCGAACAGTACGCCGGTGCAGAAATGCTGCACGAGATTGGAACCCCGGAGTCCCTCGTGTTGTCAGAGGAACTGGAGGCGGTTATTCATGCAGCGATTAATGAGCTGCCTCAGGAGTTGAAGACGGCCGTGACCCTGCGCGAATTCGAGGGCCTCAGCTACGAGGACATTGCGGTCGTCATGGAATGCCCGGTGGGCACAGTTCGGTCCCGGATTTTCCGGGCCAGGGAAGCAATTGACACAGCTGTTCGCCCGCTACTGGGCTCACAGCGCGGCGATAAAGGGTGAGAGTATGAACAGGGATTTGGAAACGCTGTCCGCGTTCCTTGACGGTGAAACCAGCGAGTTGGAAACCCGTCGGGTAATGCGTGATATCGACGATAGCGAGCTGGAAACGCTGGCTCGCTGGCAGTTGGCCAGTGACGTTATGCATAACCAGGCCTCCATGGCGGTGCCGGCGGGTTTTAATGCCAGCCTGTCTGCCGCGCTGGCGGAAGAAACTCTGCCTGCTCGTCGCCCTGCATGGCTGGGTGGCATGGCGCGCCTGGCGGTAGCCGCGTCTGTGGCTGCGGCCACGGTGGTTGGCTGGCAGACCTGGGAAGGCAGCCAGGCGGTGAATGGGTCAGCAGCACCGGCTCTGGCCGCTGCGGCGCCGGATAATCGCATCAACCGTCCATTTGGTGAAACGTCCCTGGTGTCCCAGGCGTTCAAAACCAGCAATGTGACGGCGACCCCTGCTACTGCGGTGCCGGTCTCCCAGCCCCGTGTGAATAACATGCTGCTGCGTCATAGCGATTTCGCTGCGCGCCATAGTGGCCAGGGGATGATGCCCTTTGCCCGCCTGGTCAGCATGGACGCCCGTCACGGGGCCCGCTAACGGATGATGCTTCGAGCTCTTGCCTTCTCTCTGACTCTCTGCTCGCCGGTGGTGGCACTGTCTGAAGTGGCGCTGGCGAATACCTCGCCAGCGCAGGACCAGCTCCAGTCCATGGCGCAGGCCAATCGCTCCCTCAATTACACCGGCCGTTTCCTTTATCAATTCGGTGCTGAAGTCAGCACCATGGAAGTGAGCCATGCGGTGATTGGTGGCCGTGAGTTCCAGCGGTTGACCCACCTGGATGGCCGGCTGGTAGAGGTGTTGAGCCGGGGTGATGAGGTGGTGTGCCTGCATCCAAACGGCACCCTGACTCGGATTAATCGCAAACAGGCCGGCCCGCTGGGGCTGGGTGAGCGTATCGCTCACGATGTGCCCGGCCAGTACAACATTCTGGTGGATGGCGATGGCCGTGTTGCCGGCCGTGCGGCCACGCGTATGCGTGTGGCGCCGCTGGATACCCATCGCTACGGCTACCGCCTATGGCTGGATAATGAGAGTAACCTGCTGCTTAAATCTGAAGTGGTTGATGGCAGTGGTGTGGCTCTGGAGCGGGTGGAATTTGTCACCCTGACCCTGGCCGCGCCGCTTACCGAGCAAGATTTTTCCATCCCTGAAACCGTGAAAGAAAGCGATCTGACGCAACTGGCGGATTCTCACCCGTCTCACCAGTTGTCGGTGGAAGCGCAATGGATGCCAGCGGGTTTTACCTCTGTGGATCAGGATTGGCGACAGAGCGGTTCCAACCGCGAGCCCGTGGCCGCACAGGGTTACAGTGATGGGCTGGCGGCTTTTACCGTGTTTGTGGAAGCGGTGGGCGACAGCACCGTGGAAGAGGGGGTAAGCCGCGTTGGCCCCACGGTAGCGGTTAGCCGCAGACTCACCGCCCCGAGTGGCGCCTATCTGGTGACGCTGGTGGGTGAGGTGCCGCAAAACACCGCAGAGCGTGTGATTGAAGGCATCAGCGTGCGAGACAGCCAGCCCTGATGCTACAGGAGGAGGGAGTCGTCGTGGCGGTAGAGCCCGGGGCTATCTGGGTAGAAACCGTGCGTGCGTCCACCTGTGGTGCCTGCAAGGCGAAAGCCGGTTGCGGGCATCACCTTATCAATGAACAGCAGTCCGGGCAGCGCGCCCGTCTGCGGGTTCCTTCTCAAGATTCTCACCTGGTTGGCGATACCGTCAATGTGGCGTTGCCCGAGGGCGCGCTGATGCGTGGTGCCCTGTGGGTATATGGGCTGCCACTGGTGCTGCTGTTTACTGGTGCCTTGCTGGGTTCGGCCCTTCCCATCGAAACTGTTGATGCATCTGCCTTGCTGGGTATGGCAGGGCTGTTTCTCGGTTTTGCGGTCAACCGTGCCATGAGCCGCCGCGCGGGGCATACTCTGGCTTATCAGCCGCGCCTGATGCCATCCGGGGACGATAGTTGTCAGGCTGTGGTGATTAAGCCTGCATCGCAATAAAAGGCCGCGAAAGGCCTGATAAAAGGAGACTTCAATGCGACGAGGATTTCGTTTCGCAGCAGTGTGGCTTGTCATTCTGAGTGCCGTACTGGCGGCATGCTCCGACCCTTCTTCTGAACCTCAAGCCCAACGCGGTGAGCCTTTGGTGACCGGTTTGCCTGATTTTACCCGCCTGGTCGAGAAGGAAGGCCCGGCAGTGGTGAATATCAGCACCGTGACGCACCGGGATGAATCCTCTGCCGCAGATCAGCTCAAGCAGTTGCCTGAGCTTTTCCAGCACTTTTTCGAACAGTTCGGTGGCGACGGTGAAATGCCGTCCTTGCCGGAGCAGGAAGATACCCGCTCGCTAGGGTCCGGTTTCATCATTTCCGCGGATGGTTATGTGTTGACCAATAACCATGTGGTGGCGGACGCCGACGAAATCATGGTGCGCCTGCAGGATCGCCGTGAGCTGCCCGCCGAGTTGGTGGGGGCTGATGAGCAGAGTGACCTGGCGTTGCTGAAAGTGGATGCCGGTGATCTGCCTGTGGTGGATATCGGCTCCTCTGCTGACTTGAAAGTGGGTGAATGGGTGTTGGCCATTGGTGCCCCGTTTGGCTTCGACAGCAGCGTGACGGCCGGGATTGTCAGCGCCAAAGGGCGCAGCCTGCCCAGCGACAGCTATGTGCCCTTCATCCAGACCGATGTGGCCATCAACCCGGGTAACAGCGGTGGGCCGTTGTTTAACCTGAGCGGTGAAGTGGTCGGGATTAACTCACAGATTTTCAGCCGTTCCGGCGGTTATATGGGCGTGAGCTTTGCCATTCCTGTGGATATGGCTATGGATGTGGTCAGCCAGCTCAAGGATGGTGGCAAGGTCAGCCGGGGCTGGCTGGGTGTGCTGATTCAGGAAGTGGACCGGGATCTGGCCGAATCCTTTGGGCTGGATTCGCCCCGTGGTGCCCTGGTTTCGCAGGTGCTGGCGGGCTCGCCGGCCGAGGCGGCCGGGGTGGAGCCGGGTGACGTGATTACCCGTTTCAACGATGAAACCATCTATCGCTCGTCGGAGCTGCCACGCTGGGTTGGCCTGGTGAAGCCGGAATCGGATGTGGACATGGTGGTGATCCGTGATGGTGAGGAAGAAACCTTGTCGGTGACCATCGGGCTGTTGCCGGATAACCCGGAAATGGCCTTGAGCGGAGGCGCCCCGGACAGCGAGACCGCCCCCGGTGTGAAGCTCGGTCTGACCGTGCGTGAGGCGTCTGCATCAGAATTGAGCCGCCTGGACCTGAAAGCGGGGGTTGTGGTTACTCAGGTTGAGGACGGTCCGGCCCGCCAGGCGGGGATTCAGGCCGGCGATATTCTGGTGACTCTGCACAGCACACCGATCAATAGCGCTGCGGATCTGGCCGATGTGGCGGCGGATCTGCCGGAAGAAGGTACCGTGGCGGCACTGGTCAACCGTGATGGCACGCCCCGTTTTCTGGCGCTGAAGTTACCATAGCCCCGTTTTTGGGGTGCTCAGCGTGGTTTTTCGGCGCACCGGACGGTGCGCCGTGCAACTCCCCCCCGATATCCGCTAGAATCGCGGCCCATTGTTTGTCGTTTTGAGTATCACGGTGTGTTGTCCGGCGCAGGGTCGGGCAGCAGGACGGCCCTTTCTGTCACCCGGGTTTGAGAATACGGGGCGGGGAAGGCTGGTGCGGCAACGACCTTTTGTTCAACAGGCCTTATGACTGACATCAAGAATATTCGCAACTTTTCCATTATCGCCCATATCGACCATGGCAAATCCACGTTGGCAGACCGCTTTATTCAGGTTTGCGGTGGCCTTAGTGATCGTGAGCTGAAGTCTCAGGTGCTGGATTCCATGGAGCTGGAGCGGGAAAGGGGCATTACCATCAAGGCCCAGAGCGTGACCTTGCACTACACGGCCCGTGATGGCGAAACCTACCAGTTGAATTTTATTGATACGCCGGGTCACGTGGATTTTTCCTATGAGGTGTCCCGTTCCCTGTCGGCCTGTGAAGGGGCATTGCTGGTGGTGGACGCTGCCCAGGGTGTGGAAGCCCAGTCCGTGGCCAACTGTTACACCGCCATTGAGCAGGACCTGGAAGTGCTGCCGGTTCTGAACAAGATCGACCTGCCCCAGGCCGAGCCGGAAATGGTGATCAACGAGATCGAGGAAATCATCGGCCTGGATGCCCACGATGCCTGCCGGGTGTCGGCCAAGACGGGCGTCGGCGTGGATGATCTGCTGGAGCAATTGGTTGAGCGCATCCCTTCTCCAGAAGGGGATCGCGAATCCGATCTGCAGGCCCTGATCATCGATTCCTGGTTCGATAACTACATGGGCGTGATCTCGCTGGTGCGGGTGAAAGAAGGGCGCCTGAAAAAAGGCGACAAGATTCTGGTGAAATCCACCGGGCAGACCCATGTGGTCGATAGCCTGGGGATCTTTACTCCCAAGCGTACCGAGACCAAGTTGCTGGAAGCCGGTGAAGTGGGCTGGCTGAGCGGTAGCATCAAGGATATTCATGGCGCGCCGGTGGGTGACACCCTGACCCTGGCGAAAACCCCCAATGTGAAAGCCTTGCCTGGTTTCAAGAATGTGAAACCGCAGGTGTATGCCGGCATGTTCCCGGTAAGCGCGGACGACTATGAAGATTTCCGTGATGCGCTGGCCAAGCTGACCCTGAATGACGCCTCCCTGTTCTATGAACCGGAAACCTCTGATGCGCTGGGCTTTGGTTTCCGGGTGGGTTTCCTGGGTATGTTGCACATGGAAATCATCCAGGAACGACTGGAGCGTGAATACGACCTGGACTTGATCACCACGGCCCCGACGGTAGTGTACGAACTGGCACTGGTCTCCGGTGACATTCTGCACGTGGATAACCCGTCCAAACTGCCTGAAGGCGGCAAGATCGAGGAGTTCCGCGAACCCATCGCGCGGGTCAATATCCTGGTGCCCCAGGAGTTCGTGGGCAATGTGATTACGCTGTGTGTGGAACGCCGTGGGTCACAAATCAATATGCAGTACCTGGGTAAGCAGGTCGCACTGACCTATGACATTCCCATGGCCGAAGTGGTGCTGGATTTCTTTGATCGCATCAAGTCCGTGAGCCGGGGCTTTGCCTCCATGGATTATGCCTTCGAACGGTTCGAAGCCACCAAGCTGGTGCGGGTAGACGTGCTGATCAATGGCGACAAAGTGGATGCGCTGGCGATGATCTGCCACCTGGATCAATCTGCCTACCGGGGCCGTGCCCTGTGTGAAAAAATGAAAGAGCTGGTGCCGCGACAAATGTTTGATGTGGCTATTCAGGCGGCCATCGGCAGCAAGATTATTGCTCGCCAGACCGTTAAGGCCCTTCGCAAGAACGTGACCGCGAAATGTTATGGCGGTGACGTATCGCGTAAGAAAAAGCTGCTGCAGAAGCAGAAAGAAGGCAAGAAGCGCATGAAGCAGGTGGGGAATGTGGAAATCCCCCAAGAGGCGTTCCTTGCCGTGCTCAAGGTGGATGATTAATGAATAAGCGCAAGATGCCTGATGCCGAACGCTTGATGCAAAACCTCAAAGCGTTTGGCGTCTGGCTTCTGGCATTGGGCGTTATGTCGGAGATTTCTGTTGGATATTGATATCGGTTTCTGGTTGAGCCTGGCGCTGGCTATTACTGTCGTTGTCTGGCTGATCGACAAGGCGCTTAAACTGAAGAGTAAAGGCGGCCCGGTGGGCAGTGTGGTGGAAACGTCCAACTCGCTGATTTCGGTATTCTTCGTGGTGCTGGTGATCCGCTCGTTTATTGTCGAGCCGTTCACTATTCCCTCCGGCTCCATGTTGCCGACGCTGCAGATAAATGACTTTATTCTGGTCAACAAGTTTGCCTATGGCCTGCGTTTGCCAGTGACCAACACCAAAATTATTGAAACCAGCGAGCCCGAACGTGGCGATGTGATGGTGTTCAAGTTTCCGGAAAACCGGAAGCAGAACTTCATCAAACGTGTGGTGGGGTTGCCCGGTGATACGGTTCAGTTGAAAGACAACGTGTTGACGGTGAACGGGGAGATAATCGAGCGGGATCTGGTCAATGAATGGGTCGGCCCGGGGGTATGGCGCAAGCAATACGTTGAACAGCTGGGAGACGCTACCCACCTGATCTGGCAGGAAGGAAAAACCAACCCGTATACCGGGCGCCAGCTGCCTCAGGCGCGCACCCAGGGAGAGTGGACCGTGCCGGAAGATGCCTACTTTGTGATGGGCGACAACCGTGATAACAGTAACGACAGCCGATTCTGGGGTATAGTCCCTGAGGGGCTGGTCGTGGGGGAAGCGTTCTTGATCTGGATGCACTGGAAGCCGGTTTTCTCTCTGCCCAGTTTTTCTCGTAATGGCGCTATTGATAAGGTGGAGGCAAACTAAAATGATGACAACAACGCCCTCACGGCAACGTGGGATGTCGATGATCAGCTGGGCGGTCGTGCTGATTGTTGCGGCTATCCTGGGGACGGCTGCATTTCGTATGATTCCGGCCTATATGGAACACAACACGATTTCGACCACCATCCGCTCACAGTTGCAGGATGGCAAAACAGCACTGATGTCCCCGCGGGAAATTCGCGCAGGAATCGGCAAGCGCTTTACCATCAACCAGGTCAATGTGATTCGTGTGGATGACCTGGCGATCGTCAAGGAAGGCGGTGTACTGACCGTTTCCACGGACTATGAAGTGCGCGAACCGATGTTCTACAACGTAAGCATCGTGATGACCTTCAAAGACGAGTTCAAGAAAGACGTTCGCCAGTGAATGGAGACCTAAACCGACTGATGGCCCGCCTGGGCTATCAGTTTCAGGATATATCCCTGCTCGAGTTGGCGCTGACCCATCGCAGTGTCAGCCGCTACCGTAACTATGAGCGGCTGGAGTTCCTCGGTGATGCCCAGCTCGGGCAGATTATTTCCGTTGCCCTGTTTGAACAGTTCCCTGAAGCGGCCGAAGGTCAGCTGACCCGTATGCGGGCGTCTCTGGTGCGTGGTCAGACGTTGGCGCTGGTCGCACGGGAGCTGGGCCTGGGGGAATACCTGGTGCTGGGTGGTGGCGAGCTGAAAAGCGGTGGTTTTCGTCGCGATTCCATTCTTGCGGATGCGCTGGAGTCAATTATTGGCGCCATGCTGCTGGATGGTGGTGAGCCCCGTTGCCGGGACGTGGTGTTGTCCTGGTTTGCGCCCCGCCTTGAAGCGGTTTCACCGCAAAGTGCCCAGAAGGATGCCAAGACCCGTTTGCAGGAATGGCTGCAGGCGCGCAAATTTGAATTACCTACCTATGAAGTGACCCAGGTGGAAGGCCTGGCACCGCAACAGACTTTCGATGTGCAGTGCTCACTGGACCAGGTGCAGCAGATATTTATCGCCCAGGGCGCGAGCCGCCGTAAGGCCGAGCAAGAGGCCGCGAGCCTGGCGCTTGAATGGCTGGAGCAGCAGTATGACTGATACCCCGTCTTCCCAACCTGACGATTCCCGGGCCATTCGTTGTGGCATGGTGTCCATCGTCGGGCGCCCCAACGTGGGTAAATCCACGTTGATGAACCACCTGATTGGCCAGAAAGTCAGCATTACTTCACGCAAGCCGCAGACTACCCGCCACCGGATTCACGGTATTCTCAGTCGTGATAACTATCAGATTGTGTTTGCCGATACCCCGGGTATTCACACCGGCCAGGAAAAAGCCCTGAACCGTGCCATGAATGAAGCTGCGGTATCCACCCTGTTCGGTGTGGATGTAATCTGCATGATGGTGGATGCCATGAAGTGGACGCCGGCGGACGAGCATGTGTTGTCCCTGTTGCCGGAAAAGGATCAGGTGCCAGTGCTGTTGATCATCAACAAGGTCGATAACGTGGATGACAAGGCTGCCCTGTTGCCGCATATCCAGACCTTGAGTGAACGCTATCCTTTCGACGCGGTGATCCCGGTTTCTGCTTTGCGTGAACAAAACCTGGTAGAGCTGGAAAAGGCACTGGTTCAGCGCTTGCCGGAAGGGGAGTTCTGGTACGAAGAGGATCAGCTGACCGATCGCAGCCTGCGGTTTATGGTGGCGGAAATCATTCGTGAAAAAGTGGTGCGCCAGCTCGGGCAGGAAGTCCCTCATCAGGTGAGTGTGGAAGTGGAAATGTGGGAAGACGGCCCCCGCGTTACCGAAATTTCCGCCGCCATTCTGGTGGAGCGTCGTGGCCAGAAGAAAATTCTTATTGGCGACAAGGGCGAGCGTATCAAGCAGATCGGTATTCAGGCCCGAGAAGATATCGAGCGTTTGATCGAGCGCAAAGTAATGCTCAATCTGTGGGTGAAGATCAAGGCGGGCTGGTCCGATGATGCCCGCGCTTTGCGCTCCCTCGGCTACGATGAGCCTCGCTGAGACGTCACTGCAAGCCGCCTGGCTAATTCACCGGCGGCCTTTTCGTAATACCAGCCTGACGGTAGACCTGTTTCTCCCTGAACTTGGCCGCGTTGGCGCGGTGGTGCGTGGCGGCCGCAAAGACCCGTTACTGGCACCGTTTACGCCCTTGTGGGTAGCGCTGAAGCCCTCCGGTGAGATGTATTCCCTGCGGGCGTGCGAGCCACGGGGGAATCGACTTATGCTGACCGGCAAGGCGTTGTACTGCGGGTTTTACCTGAACGAGCTACTGACGCGATTACTGCACCGGGACGACCCCAATCCATCGGTTTGGCCGTTATACGAGCAGGCATTATCCGATTTGCTGACGCAGACGCCTTTCGATATTACCCTGCGGCAATTCGAGTTGGCGGCGCTGGAGCAAATCGGTTACGGCATTGCCCTGGATCAGGATCTTCACGGGCACGGGCTGGATCCCGAGGCGTTATACCAGTTAAACCCTGAGCAGGGCCTGGCGAAGACAGAAACCGGGGCAGGTTATGCTGGCGTGGACTTGCTGGCCATTGCTCAGGGGGATTGGCATCCTGCCGCGCGCAAGGCAGCATTAAGTTTGTGTCGGCAGTTACTGGCTCCGCATCTGGGCCGCCGGCCATTGAAAAGCCGGGAGCTGTTTCGGGAGAAATGAGTTTCAAGTTTAAAGTTCAAAGTTGAAAGCGTGAGGCCGCCTGACAGATACGGCATTGGCATACCCGGAAATTGCCCGCGGCAGTGAAGGACGGTGCCGCCGGTTCCGATAACCAGTCGCCCTTGTCCGCGCTGTCAACTTTGAACTGTGAACTTTCAACCGGGTTTTGAACATGTCTAATTCTTCCCGCGTCCTTCTGGGCGTCAACATCGATCATATCGCCACCCTTCGTCAGGCCCGTGGCACCCGTTACCCCGAGCCGGTACAGGCTGCATTGGTCGCGGAGCAGGCGGGGGCGGATGGTATTACTGTGCACCTGCGTGAAGATCGTCGGCATATCAACGACCGGGATGTGGAGCTGCTGGCCCAGACACTACAGACCCGTATGAATCTGGAAATGGCAGCCACTGAAGAAATGGTGGGCATTGCCTGCCGGATTAAACCGCCGCATTGCTGCCTGGTACCGGAAAAGCGTGAAGAGCTGACCACCGAAGGTGGACTGGATGTGGCAGGCAACAAGGCCTGGATTGCCCAGTGCTGCCAGCGACTGGGGCAGGCAGGCATTGAAGTGTCCTTGTTTATTGATGCGGATAAAGCGCAAATTGCTGCGGCCCGGGAATGCGGCGCCCCGGCAATCGAAATTCATACCGGCGGATACGCCGATGCAGAAACGGTGGACGAACAGCAGCAGGAGCTGGCGCGCATCCGTGAAGGTGTGGCGTTTGCGCTGGAGCAGGGGTTGGTGGTCAATGCTGGTCACGGCCTGCACTATCACAACACCTTGCCGATTGCGGAAATCCCGGGCATCAATGAATTGAATATTGGCCACAGCATTATCGCCCGGGCGGCGATTACCGGGCTGGATGAAGCTGTGCGCAGCATGCGGGCCTTGATCGACAAGGTTTAGGACTGGCTGTGCCCGGCCAAGCATGGGCTAGCTCAGTGTCATGGCGTCACCCTGGTCTTGCCAGAGCTGTTCCAGAGCACATATCTCATCACACAAGGCAGAGACCCGTGGCCCAAGGTGGGTGCGGTCGCTGCCAGTCTTCAATGCTTCTTCCAGTTGCCGGGCGCTCTGTTCCAGGCGGGGGGTGCCGCAGTAGCGGGTAGCACCGTGGAGTTTGTGCACCCGCTCCAGCAAATCGTCGTTATCGTTCCGGTCGAAGGCGGCGGAGATAGCCGGGCGATCTATTTCCAGGCTATCAAGCAACATTTTGAGCATTTCGTCTGCCAGGTGGTCACGCCCACCGGCGCGACGCCGGGCCAATTCAGGGTCAAAGACCTGGTCGCCGGTATCGTTGCTGTCAGGTGCATCCGGCAGGTCATCGGAGGTGCTTTCCAGCACCCATTTCTCCAGTGTATGACGCAGTTGCCCTTCGGTGATCGGTTTACTCAGGTAGTCGTCCAGCCCGCCATCCAGCAGTTCCCGCCGCTCGCTTTCCAGCGCGTGGGCGGTTAGCGCGACAATGGGCGTATGGGTGCCAGCCGGTTCGCTGTCGCGCATGTGCCGGGTGGTTTCCTTGCCATCCATGCCGGGCATTTGAATGTCCATGAAGACCAGATCGAATGTTTGTTTGCGGAAGGCATCAAGGGCACCTTGACCGCTATCGCAGGCGGTGACCGTGACCCCGAGTTCCTCCAGGAAGACCCGGGCCAGTTTCAGGTTGCCCGGGTGATCATCCACAAGCAGTACGCAAACCGGTTCGCTGATCGGCCGTGTAAACTGCTGTTGGCGAGGGGCGACGGTATCCTGGCCGCTTAATGTGAGCAGGGCGCTGTGCAGCCGCTGGCGGGTGGCGGGTTTGCCTTGAACCTGGCAATGCGGGTAATCCTCCAGCCAGCGGGAAACACTTTCCGGGTTGTTGCACAGCACCAGCAGCGGAGTGCCCAGGGCGGCAAGGTCATCAAGCAGCTGCTCCAGGTCGATGCCCGGTGCCCGGCCGGGCAGGCCGATTACCAGAAAATCACTGTGCGATAGCCCCCCTTGATCCAGTGCCTCCATGAGATCGGTGAGGCTGTGCTGTTCATGGATACGAAGCTGCAAATGGCTAAGCATGTGGTACAGGCCCAGCCGGCCGTATTCATCGCTTTCTATCAAGGTGGCGGTGCAGCCAACCAGGGCATGGGGTGGTTGCAGGGCTGGCTGTTTCGGGTCTCGTTCGGTGCGCAGGGTGAACCAGAAGGTGGAGCCTCGGCCCTCGCTGCTTTCGATGCCAATTTCGCCACCCATGCCTTCCACCAAACGCTTGCTGATGGCCAGCCCCAGCCCGGTTCCGCCTTCCTGGCGGCGCGCAGTCTGGTCGGCCTGGGTGAAGGCACTGAACAGGTCTTTCTGGGCTTCCGGATTCAAACCCGGACCGGTATCGGTGACGGTAATCTTGATGATCGCTTCTGCGCCCCGGTCTTCCTCCAGCATGGCGCGCACGACTATGGAACCCTGGTCCGTGAACTTGATGGCATTGCTGACCAGGTTGGTCAGTACCTGGCGAATGCGCAGCGGGTCGCCCAACAACGCCACCGGGACATCGGAATAGATAATGGCCGCCTGTTCCAGGTTTCGCTCCTGCGCCATGGGGGCAAGCAGGGTCTGCACGTCTTCGATCAGGTCATGGAGGTTGAGAGGGGTGTGATCCAGGGACAGTTTACCTGCTTCGATTTTGGAGAAATCGAGTACGTCGTTGATAATCGCCAGCAGGGACTCAGCGCTCTTGTGGATGGTAGAGAGATAATCCTCCTGGCGTTGGCTCAGGGGAGAACGGTCCAACAGTTTGGTGAAGCCGAGAATGCCATTGAGCGGGGTGCGAATCTCATGGCTCATATTGGCCAGAAACTCGGATTTGATATGGCTGGCTTTCAGGGCTTCCTTACGCGCCATGTCCAGTTCGATGTTCTGGATCTCGATGGTTTCCAGGGTTTCGCGCAGATCCTGGGTGGCCTGATCCACGTTCTGCTGCAGTTCTGTCTGGGCGTCGGCCAGTGCCGCGACCATTTGCCGCAGGGCGGTTTCCAGTTCCGATAGCTCGCCTTTGGCCTGGGTGTGAATGGCCATACTGAGATCGCCATCGCGGATACGTTGCACCGCACTGACCATGTCGCTGATGGGTTGCGTCAGCTGGCGTGAAAAGCGCAGGGCGGGGATCATGGCGATCATGATCAGTGCCAGCATGACCAGAAACAGGGTGAGCAGGTTTTCCAGTATGGACAGATATTGCCCTTGCCGGGAAAACTCCACGGTGAGCTCGGCGGGCAGTACCCCGCTCAGATCCCGATTTAGCTGCCAACTGGTATCGGTGGTGATTCGCCCCTGTGCATCGGTTGCCGCAGTGGAAGGCGCGGGGCGTAGCCGAGGCCCCGCGTGCAGGGTTGGCCTGCCATCGTTGAACACCAGGCTGGCGGCGCGGACGTCCTGTTCCTCCAGTAACTGGCGTAACAGGTTCTGCTGCTTGCGCTGGCTGTTATGGGGCAGGGTTTCCAGCTGGGCGGCATAGCTATCGGTGACCAGTTGCTGGCGTTGTGCATTGGTCTCGCGGACATCCACGATCCGGTTGACAATGGAATAGCCGCCAATGACGAGCGCCGCCAACAGGGCGGGCAGGGCGGCCATGAACATCAGGCGTGAGCGAAGGCTTTGGTTGACCATGAATCCCCGATGGCTGTTATTTTCCCCCATTATGCCTGAAGAGCAGCAACATGCAGCACGTCCCATGCCGCCGTGTTGTTGCGTGGGACGTGCAGCATGAAGCGGCTTTTTAGGTACAATACGCGCCATGAATCATAAAACCATTGAACAGACCGTGGGCAATACGCCCCTTGTGCGTCTGCAGCGCATGCCAGGCAAGACCAGCAATACCATTCTGGTCAAGCTGGAGGGCAATAACCCGGCCGGCTCGGTAAAAGATCGCCCGGCATTGAACATGATCCTCAAGGCGGAGCAGCGCGGCCAGATACAGCCCGGTGATACCCTGATTGAAGCCACCAGTGGCAATACGGGCATTGCCTTGGCCATGGCTGCCGCCATGCGTGGTTATCGCATGAAGCTGATTATGCCCGCCAACCAGAGCCAGGAACGCCGTGATGCCATGGCCGCCTATGGCGCCGAGTTGATTTCGGTGAGCAAGGAAGAGGGCATGGAAGGTGCCCGCGACCTGGCCCAGGCCATGCAGGCCCGTGGCGAGGGCACGGTGCTGGACCAGTTCGCCAATCCGGATAACCCGCTGGCCCATTATGAAAGTACCGGCCCGGAAATCTGGCGTGATACGGATGGCGGCATTACCCATTTCGTTAGTTCCATGGGCACCACCGGCACGATCATGGGGTGCAGCATGTATCTGAAGGAGCAGAACCCGGCTATCCAGATTGTCGGCCTGCAGCCTACCGATGGTGCCTCCATTCCCGGCATTCGCCGCTGGCCGAAGGAATACCTGCCCTCCATCTATGATGATTCCCGCGTGGACCGTGTTGTGGATATGGATCAGGACCTGGCCGAGTGGACCATGCGCAGGCTGGCCCGTGAAGAAGGCATCAGCTGCGGTGTGTCATCCGGCGGGGCCGTGGCCGGCGCGCTACGGTTAAGTGAAGAGCTGGAAAATGCCGTGATCGTGGCCATTATTTGCGACCGGGGCGACCGTTATCTGTCTACCGGGGTCTTTAATGCAGTTGACAGCGAAAACAGGGAGAGCACGTGAACGTATTGGTCTTTGACATTGAAACCATCCCCGATCTGGACGGCGGGCGCCGCATCTATGACCTGGATGGTCTTAGCGACAAGGACACTGCCAGTGCCTTGCTCAACCTGCGCCGTCAGGAGAATGGCACCGAGTTTCTGCGCCTGCACCTGCATCGTATTGTGGCCATTTCCGTGGTGCTGCGTTCTGCGCAAGGGGTGAAAGTGTGGTCCCTGGGCGATGAGAACAGCACTGAGAAAGAGCTGATCGAGCGCTTCTACGATGGCATCGATCGCTTTACCCCGAACCTGGTGAGCTGGAACGGCGGCGGTTTCGATTTGCCGGTGCTGCATTATCGCGCGCTCAAGCATGGTGTTGCCGCCCACCGTTACTGGGAAACCGGCAACGAAGACACCAGCTTCAAATGGAACAACTACCTGAGCCGTTACCATCAGCGTCACCTGGACCTGATGGACGTGCTGGCCATGTATAACGGGCGCGCCAATGCGCCGCTGGACCAGATCGCCACGTTGCTGGGCTTCCCGGGCAAGATGGGCATGAGTGGTGGCAAGGTCTTCGATGCCTTCCAGGACGGTGATCTCAAGGGGATTCGCGACTACTGCGAAACCGACGTGCTCAACACCTGGCTGGTGTATCTGCGTTTTCAGCTGATGCGCGGCGAGTTGGATGCCACCGGTTACGATCAGGAGCTGGCGTTACTGCAGGACTACCTGAAGGAAGAAGGGCATCCGCACTTCCTGGCGTTCCTGGAGACCTGGCAGAAAGCATCGGCGAGCTGAGCTGGTGCCGCTGGCGTCACAAATCTGACGCCAGCGGCCTGAAACGCTACAATCCGCACCACATTGGCAGCCTGCGCCGCATGGCTGCCTATTCCCGGATTTACCCCTGAGTATTGAGATTTTCCATGGCACGACGTCGCAAGCAGTTACCGGAAACCCCGGAGCCCGCCAGCATTGAAACCCTGAGCCATGATGGCCGGGGCATCGCCCGCCGCGATGGCAAGACCACCTTCATTGATAATGCACTGCCCGGTGAAGAGGTGATGTTCAAATTCACCTACATGCGCCGCAAGTTCGATGAAGGCAAAGCCGTGGAAATCGTGACTGCCTCCCCGGACCGGGTAACCCCACCTTGCGAGCACAGTAACCTGTGTGGCGGTTGCAGCCTGCAGCATATGAGCCCGGAGGTGCAGGTATCGCGCAAGGAAGCGGTATTGCGTGAGCAGCTGCAGCATTTTGGTGGCCTGGAGCCGGAGGAATGGCTGGCGCCGCTGACCGGCCCGGTGACCGGGTACCGCAGCAAGGCCCGCCTGGGCGTTAAGTATGTGGAGGCCAAAGGCGAAACCCTGGTGGGCTTCCGGGAAAAGCGCAACAGTTTCATCGCCCAGCTGCGTACCTGTGAAGTGCTGATCCCGGACGTGGGGCACCGCCTGGATGAGCTGCGAACCCTGATGCATGGCCTGGAGAGCCGCAGCCGTATTCCACAGATTGAACTGGCCGCCGGCGATGACGATGTGGCCCTGATTATCCGTCATCTCGATCCCTTGCCTGAGGCAGATCAACAAGCCCTGCTGGGCTTCTGCCAGAATCTGGGTTGGCACTGTTACCTGCAACCAGGTAATGAAAGCACAGTGCATCGCATCTGGCCGGAAGGTGGTGAGCAGCGCCTGTACTACAAACACCCGTCTGCAGGTGTTGAGCTGGCCTTCCACCCTACGGATTTCACCCAGGTAAACGCAGAAATTAACCGCAAGATGGTGCCGTTGGCACTGGACTTGCTGGATATCTCGCCGGACCACACGGTACTGGACCTGTTCTGCGGCCTGGGGAATTTCACTATTCCTGCCGCCAAACGGGCCGGCAAGGTGGTGGGTGTGGAAGTCAGCCAGGCCATGGTGGAGCGCGGTTACGAGAATGCCCGCCGCAATGGCCTGGAAAACCTGGAGTTTCACGCCTGGGATCTCAGTCAGGACATTAGCGGCCAGGCATGGGCCAGAGAGGCGTATGATCGTATCCTGATTGACCCGCCGCGCACCGGTGCACTGGAGATGGTGAAGCTGATGCCCCAGCTTGGTGCGTCAAAGATTGTTTATGTGTCATGCAACCCCGCCACGCTGGCCCGTGATGCCGGGGAACTGATGGCGCTGGGCTACCGTCTTAAAGCGGCAGGTGTGATGGACATGTTCCCTCATACCACCCACGTTGAGTCCATCGCTGTATTCGAAAAAGCGAAGAAGAAGTAGCAGGTTCTGCCATGGTAACGGTACGGCGACAGCCTTCAGAAGGCTCCATAGTTCACTGGCGTGACTGGATAACGCAGTTGGAAAACCGCGCGCCTGTCCGCGAACGTGCCTTGCTGGAGCAGGCCTGCGAACGCGCCGAGCAATGCCAGCTGGCCGGCGAGGCCGCAGGCCGGGTATGGCCTTACGGCAAAGGCTGTCTGGATATCGGCCTGGAAATGGGCGAAGTGCTGGTGGACC
The DNA here is from genome assembly GCA_039983755.1 of Alloalcanivorax sp. Lineage (GTDB taxonomy): Bacteria > Pseudomonadota > Gammaproteobacteria > Pseudomonadales > Alcanivoracaceae > Alcanivorax. Next base: position 124,200 of record JBDWVU010000050.1, on the reverse strand, counting down.
TGGGGGCTGACAGTGACATTCTGCCTGCCGCTATTCTTTACCGGGCGGTGCGTGAAGGGCAGATCACGCTGCTGGAAGTGGAGAAGGAATTCGGCCCGGATGTGGCCAACCTGATCGAAGGCGTGCTGCGCATGGCGGCGATCAGTACCTCGCTCAACCCCACTCGCAAGGCCGTGCTGGGCCAGCAGGATGGCCAGCTCGACAACATGCGCAAGATGCTGGTGGCCATGGTCGACGACGTGCGCGTCGCCCTGGTGAAGCTAGCCGAACGGACGGTGATTATCCGTGCCGTCAAGGAGGCGGACCCGGAACGCCAGAGCAAGGTGGCCCAGGAAATCTTCGATATTTACGCGCCGCTGGCCCACCGGCTGGGTGTTGGTCAGCTGAAGTGGGAGCTGGAGGACCTGTCCTTCCGTTACCTGCAACCGGGTGCCTACAAGAAAATTGCCAAGCTGCTGGATGAGAAACGCCTGGCGCGTGAGCAGTACATCGAGAACGTGCTGGAGCAACTTCGCGGCTACCTGGAAAAGAACGGTATCGGTGGTGCCGAGGTGAATGGGCGGGCCAAGCACATTTACAGCATCTGGCGGAAAATGCAGAAAAAGCACCTGGACTTCGGTGAAGTCTATGACGTGCGAGCGGTACGTATTCTGGTGCCGGAAGTGCGCGACTGTTACGCCGCGCTGGGTGTTGTGCATTCGTTGTGGCAGCACGTACCCAAGGAATTCGACGATTATATTGCCAGCCCCAAGGGCAATGGTTACCAGAGCCTGCACACCGCCGTGGTCGGCCCGGAACGCAAGATGCTGGAAGTCCAGATTCGTACCTTCGATATGCATGAAGAGGCGGAGCTGGGGGTCTGTGCACACTGGCGCTACAAAGAGGGCGCCAAGAAAGGCAAGAGCGGCGTTACCGACTACGAGCAGCGTATTACCTGGCTGCGTCAGGTGCTCGAATGGCACGAAGAGCTGGGTGACGATAGCCCGGATGCCATGGTGGACGAGCTGCGCCACGGTCTGGTCAGCGACCGGGTGTATGTTTTCACCCCGGAAGGCCATGTGGTGGACCTGGAATCCGGGGCCACCCCGGTGGATTTCGCCTATCACATTCATACCGAAGTGGGGCACCGCTGTCGGGGCGCCAAGGTGAACGGTCACATCGTGCCGTTGAACTACAGCCTGAATACCGGTGAGCAGGTCACCATTCTCACCACCAAGGAAGGCGGCCCCAGCCGTGACTGGCTGACCCCGTCACTGGGCTATGTGGCGACGTCATCCGCACGGGCGCGAATCCAGCAATGGTTCAAGCGCCAGGACCGCGATGTGCATATCGTTCAGGGCCGCACCATCCTGGAAAAGGAAATGTCGCGGCTGGCGCTGGAAAAAGTGGATCTGGATACTCTGGCGCCGCACCTCAACCTGAAAACCGGTGACGACGTATTGGCGTCGTTGGGTGCGGGCGACCTGCGTCCGGGGCATGTGGTCAATCAGGTGCAGGCCCTGCAGCCGGACAATAACCAGCAGGAAATGGAGTTTGTCCCGGCCAAGCCGAAAGCCTCCACCAGTGGTGATATCACTATCCATGGGGTGGGGAATCTGCTTACCCATATGGCGGGCTGTTGCCAGCCGGTGCCTGGTGATCAGGTCATGGGCTTTATTACCCAGGGACGGGGCGTTACCGTTCACCGCGCCGACTGCGAGAAGTTGCTGGCCATGCAGGGCGATGATCCTAACCGGGTGATCGAAGTGACCTGGGGCGAAGCCGACCGGATTACCTACCCGGTGGATGTGTTTCTGCGCGCCTGGGATCGCCAGGGTCTGCTCAAGGATGTGATTGCTGTGCTGGCCAACGAAAAGGTCAACGTGACCGCCGTGCACACCCAGTCCCATCAGGATGACAACACCGCCACCATGCTGCTCACCCTGGAAATCGCCACCCTGGGGAATCTGGGCAAGGTACTGGCCAAGATGGACCAGCTTAAAGGCGTGCTGGAAGTTCGGCGCTACAAGAAATGATTAAAGGCAATTGATAATGGATAATTGATAACGTTGTTGAGCAGGTGGGTTGTTTCTGCGAGTCGAGAAGCCACGTCCAGGACTGGTCGCGGCCTCTGGCTCCTTCAAACCTGACCAACGCGATTCCGCGTCGTTATCAATTCATCTCCACGTTTTGCTCATAAGCACGGCCGCTATCAGCAGGGGAAAGCATGTCTACTACTCCCATCGACTCCCTCCTCTCCATCATGTCCCGCCTGCGCGACCCGGAAACCGGCTGCCCGTGGGATATCAAGCAGGACTTCGATTCCATTGCGCCTTATACCATTGAAGAAGCCTTCGAAGTGGCCGAGGCGATTGCCCAGCGGGACTATCCGGAATTGAAGGAAGAGTTGGGTGACCTGTTGCTGCAAGTGGTTTTCCATTCGCAAATGGCGCGAGAGCAGGGGCTGTTCGATTTCAATGAAGTGGTTCAGGTGCTGTGCGACAAGATGGTACGGCGCCACCCTCATGTCTTTGCGGATACCGAAGCGGGGGATGAGCAGGCGGCAAAGGCTAACTGGGAACAAATCAAGCAACAGGAACGCGCCGGCAAGGGACGCGAACACGCCAGCGCCATTGATGGTGTGCCGGAAGGCCTGCCTGCACTGCAACGGGCCGGCAAGGTTCAGAAGAAAGCCGCCAAGGTTGGCTTTGACTGGCACGCACCGGAACCCGTACGTGAACAGGTTGACCGGGAGCTGGCGGAGCTGGACGAAGCCCTCTCAAACGGTCACAAAGAGGCCATAGAAGATGAGTTCGGCGATGTGCTTTTTACCCTTGTAAACCTGTCACGCCATCTGAAAATCGACCCGGAGCAGGCACTTCGCCGGGCAACCAACAAGTTTGAACGGCGCTTTCGCACCATGGAGTGCGAACAGCCTAACCCTTTGAAATCATTAGATGAAAATGCGTTGGAAGCCGCCTGGAAACAAGCGAAAAAATCTGCAGATTGACCCCTCCGATCCCCTTCTTGTTCCTGTGAAATAAAAACTTCACATAAGAGAAACTTTTCAGTCATCCACTCTCCCCATACTGCGCCACCAAGCAGTCAACGTTACCTCGCTTGGTTGAGGTTTCAGTCACGCTGTTACGTTGCATACAAAATATTGCCTGATTGAAGGAGTGTTGGAATGAAGAAGAATTTGCTTGCGATCGCTGTGGGGGCTGCCGTAGCCATGCCTGGTTTGGCCCTGGCCGATGGCCCGACTGTATACGGTAAAGTTAATGTTTCTCTGGAAAACATGAGCTACGAGCCGGCCCCGGCTGCGCCAAAAAATGATGACAAGTGGGAGCTGCAGAGCAACGCATCCCGCTTGGGCGTAAAAGGTGACTTTGATCTGGATGTGGGCGACCTGAAAGCCATCTATCAGGCAGAGTTCGAAATCAGCGTAGATGACGGCGATAAAAGTGGTCAGACCTTTACTCAGCGTAATATTTTTGGTGGCTTGAAAGGCGGCTTCGGTACCTTGAAAGCGGGTAAATTCGATACCCCGACCAAGAAAGCACAGGGCAAAGTTGACCAGTTCAACGACCTGGATGGTGATATCAAGAACATTATGGCGGGTGAAAATCGCGCCTCTAACATCATTCAGTACTCAACTCCTAAACTGGCTGACATGCTGACCTTGAACGCCGCGTTCATTCCCAATGAAGATAACAACGATTTCGATGGTGATGGCGAAAACGAAAATGGTCTTGCTGATTCCACCTCCATCTCCCTGGTACTGCAAAAAGATATCTTCTACGGTGCAGTATCTCGTGATACTGATATCAGAGATGGTCTGGCTGCCGACGCATCAACAGGTTTCGGTACCCTCGACATTACTCGCGTAGTGGCTGGTGTTAAGCCTGGAAATCTGGAAATCGGTGCGATCTACCAGATGGCTGAAGAATCTGAAGGTGACGGCGAAGATACCTCTTACGTATTGAGCGCAGGCTTCAAGATTGATCGTATCAAGCTGAAAGCACAGTACGGTATGACGGAAGGCGACACTAACGACGAAGAAGTAACTCAGTACTCTCTGGGTGCAGACTACAAACTGGCCAAAGCCAGCAAAGCGTATGTCTACTTCAGCAATCTGGAAACTGATATCGCTGATGAAGAAACACAAACCATCGGTGTTGGTATGGAACACAAGTTCTAAAGAAAAACGCTCAGGCAGCACCGATTGCCTGAGCAAAGGTTCCTCGACGCAAGTAACAGTTGCCCGCCTTTTGGCGGGCTTTTTTGTTTCTGAAAAAAGGAATGGGCTGCGTTAATCCTGTGGCAAGTGCAACGACAACAGGTGGCCGGGGCGAGAGACACCACTGCGAATAACTTCCCGGGGTGCAGGTGACACCTGAACGGATCTTTTGTTGAGGCGTTTTCAATAAAGCGTAAAAGAAGCGATCTGTGGGCTGTATTCTTGTGATTTCTCCGTTTTACTGGTGAAAATGTGGAAAGCGGCTTTCTGTCGCTGAGTTTGCTGAAAATGACTATGTTGAGGGCATACCCATGATGACCAAGACCCACGCTCTATTCCCTGCATTACTGTTGGGGACTGCTTTGGCCCTTGCCGGTTGTGATCAGCCAGCACCTGATGTGCAAGGCTTGCCAGATGATCGGGCGAAACAGGAAAACGCCCAGCAGCGCGTGCTCGCCGGGAAGGTCATGTATCGCGAGCGTATGGCGATGCCGCCGGAAGCAACCGTTACGGTCACGCTGGCCGATGTATCGCGGGCGGATGCGCCGGCCAGAATGATCGCCGAGCAACAGATTGATAACCCCGGGAATGTACCTGTGCCGTTTGCGTTGCGTTATGACAAGTCCTTTGCCAATAACGACCATCCGATGGCGTTTGCGGTGCGCGCGGAGATTCGCGATGGCGATGGACGCCTGCTCTGGACGACGACTAAGCGGCACACGGTGGCCCTGGGCGACAAGGACGCGAATCAGAACATTACGGTGATGCTGGAGCGTGTTAATGCAGAAGCCCAGGCCCAGCCCGCTAGCGACAAAGCGCAGGCCAAAGCGGATGGGGCAAGTTTCTGGGCGGTCGGTAACGAACCGGGGTGGCATCTGGCTGTTTACCCGGAGAAACGGTTGGTCTTCGTGTGGGACTACGGTAATAACAGCATGACGACGCCGAACCCGGGAGCCAAAACCGAAGGGACGGAAACCATTTACATGGCGAGCACGGAAACTGGGGCGCTGAAAGTGGAATTCAGCGAGCAAGATTGCGAAGACACGATGAGTGGAGAGGCTTTCCCTTATAAGGTGAAGGTAACCCGCAATGGCACGCTGTACAGTGGCTGCGGCCAGGATCTTTAATCCGATACAGCGTGAGTTTCTGCTAGCATTGATATTGGCGGCCGGAAGGGGTCGCGGTTAATAACGAAAAAAGGATGGCCAGAATGTTGAGTTACGTGGCCCTTGGCCTGCTGGTTTTTGTAGGGCTGGTGTTGTTTTACGGCATCATCGCTATTCACGATATCCCATATGAAATTTCGAAAAGTCGTAACCATCCACATCAGGACGCGATCCATGTCGCCGGTTGGGTGAGCTTGTTTACGTTACATGTGCTGTGGCCGTTCCTGTGGATCTGGGCCACCCTGTATCGGCCTGAGCGTGGCTAGGGCTTTCAGGAGGTTAAGCAACAACAAGCGACGGATGAATCGCGTATTTCCGCACTTCAGGAAAAACTGGACGACCAGGCCGAGCGGCTAACCCTGCTAGAACAGGCAGTGGCAGAGAAGAGTCTCCAGAACGGGGAGGGCAGTCTCTAATGGAAACCCTGTTACTGCTGACCTATGCCGCTATCTGTATTTTTATCTTCAAGGTATTCAAGGTTCCGCTGACCAAGTGGACGGTCCCCACAGCTGTATTGGGCGGGATCGTGCTGGTGGGCGGGCTGGTGCTGCTGATGAATTATAACCACCCGTTCACCAACAAGGTCCGCCAGGTGTATGTGGTGACACCGCTTGTCTCTGAGGTGCGGGCACGGGTGCTTGAGGTTCCGGTGAAAGCCAACACCCGGGTGAAGCAGGGCGAGCCGCTGGTGGTGCTGGACAGTACCCGCTTTGAAGCCAGGGTGGCGCAGCTGGAAGCGCAATTGGCGGATATGGGGCAACTGGCTCAGGGGAATGTGGCGGCAGTGGCGCAGGCCCGGGCCAAAGTTGCCCAGGCAACCGCAAAACGGGACCAGGCTGTGCGTACTCTGCGGCGCTACGAGGGAGCGGCCTCCGCATTCAGCAAGCAACAGATTGATACCCAGCGTGAACGTGTCGTTGCCACCAATGCCGATCTTGATGCGACGAAAGCAGCGCTAGCCAAGGCTGAGACGGAACTGAGCGGAGAAGTGGACGGTGATGATCCCTCTGTAGCCGCGGTTAAAGCGCAGCTGGAAGAGGCCCGGTTCAATCTGGAGAACACCATTATCAGGGCGCCTACCGATGGCTTTGTCACGCAATTGGCGGTGTTGCCGGGGATGATGGCGGTGCCTCTGCCCCTGAAACCACTGGCCAACTTCGTTAGTGATCAGGAACGTCGTTTTGTTGCGGCGTTTCGACAGCAATCCCTGTTGCGGTTGAAACCCGGGTATGAGGCGGAGCTGACGTTTACCTCCCTGCCGGGGCAGGTCTTTAGTGCCAAGCTGATTGAAGTGCTACCCACTATTGCCGAATCCCAGCTGGCGGCAGGGCAACAGCTTGTTGGCGGGGAAGCCTTTCAGCGTATGGATAATGAAACACTGACGGTGATTGAAATCGAGAAAAGCGATGCGGTGGATTCCCTTCCACTGGGGGTCAGTGCCCAGGCTGCGGTTTATTCAGATCATGTTCATCATGTGGCGGTTATGCGTCAGATTCTGCTGAGAATGATGAGCTGGCAGCATTACCTCTATCTGGATCACTGACGCTGGTCGTCACAGTCCTCTGATGTTTCAGCGCGGGCGGCCTTTGGGTCGCCCGTTTGCGTTGCGGGGGCAAGCAAGTGGTAGATAAACCGGCCCACGCCTAACCAGAGCAGCAAACTGAGAGCCAGAAAGAACAGGCTGCCATCGTTGTAGAGTGCGAGGGCCAGTGGGCCGAACACCACACCGCTGACCAGCAGAGCCATGAAGATAGCTAATTGTTGGCGGCGGCGCAGGCTGTCCGGTCGATTGTCTGATTGATTGTTTGAGCGCATGGGCATGGTAATGAGAGGTTCGGTCGCAGAGGCAATTACCTTACCATAAGGCCCTGTGTCCTATCTGTCCCGGAGGCTGCCATCGACGGTTACCCTGTCCCAGCATCGCCGATTGACCGCGAAATCATCATTAATAAAAGCCGCTTTATTACCTGGCTGCGACCGGTTCGCAATCGTGAGCAGGCCATGGCGGTTGTCGATGAGGCCCGTCAGCAGTATCCGGATGCGTCCCACCATTGTTACGCCTATTTGCTGGGTCGTCCTGCCTCGGCCCAGGCCGCAATGAATGACGATGGCGAGCCTTCCGGAACGGCGGGGAAGCCTATTTTCAATGTCATTCAGCACAAGGGCATGAGCGACGTACTGGTGGTGGTGATCCGTTATTTTGGTGGGGTGAAGCTGGGGGCGGGGGGGCTGGTGCGCGCTTATGCCGCAGCGGCAGAGTCGGTGCTGTCAGCGGTAGAACGGGTGGAACATACCCCCCAGGTGACGTTAACGCTGGCGGTGCCGTTTGCGCTGGAACAGCGGATCCGACTCTGGGTCGAGCAGCACTCGGCACAGGTGGCAGAGGTGACGTATGGGCAGCAGGTCCACATGGCGGTGACCTGCCAGGTAAAAGACCAGGAGGGTCTGCTGGCCTTATGTGCGGCGGAACAGATTGCCGTGACAAGCTAAAGGCCTGGTCTTCTGCCGCCAGGAAGAAAGCGTGCAACCATGAAGGAATAAAGCTGCCGTTGATCCGAGCCCCGGGACATTGCCGGCGAGCTTTGGGCTTTGCGCAGCACATTGTCGTCGCGCAGCCAGAGACGTTTTCCCCGCCTGGGCTGATTGGGACAATTCGTACGGCCCGGCTTTTTTCCGGTGAATTTCCCGCTACGCTGTGGGGCATGTATCCGGACAGAAAGGACGTTCCATGACAAACCAACCGGTAGGGATTACCTTGCCCGACGGCCATGTAATGCGCGCCCGTTGGCTGCGCCCTGACAGCCATCAACCACACAAGGCGGCGGTGATCGCCATCCACGATATTTTTGGTTATACCGACGATATTGAGCGTATCGCCCAGCGCCTGGCAGATAACGGCTACCCGGTGTTGGTGCCGGATCTTTATGATTTGCCCGGCAGCAAGGCGTTATGTGTGGTGAAGACCCTGAAGGCCCACGAAACGGGCAAAGGCCCTGCGTTTGCCCAGCTGGAAGCCTGTCGTGAATGGTTGCTGGCACAAAGCGAAGAGCCGGTGACCCAGGTGGGGGTGATGGGGTTTTGTATGGGTGGGCGCTTCGCTGTGCTGTATGCCAGCCATGCTCCGGTGCAGGTGGTTGCGCCGTTTTATGGCGGAATTCCCAAAAAGGCCGAGACATTGCGCGGCATTTGTCCTGCCGTAGGAGGCTGGGGCAAGCAGGATATGCTCTACGGTGACCATGGCGAGCGTTTGGCGAGCCATCTGGAAACCCTCGGGGTGCCCCACGATATCCGCAGTTATGACGATGTGGGCCATTCCTTCATGAATGACCACCAGACCTTCACGTTCAAGAAGCTGGGCCCCTTGCCGCCGCTACGATCAAAATTCGACGCAGGCGCCTCAGAGGACAGCTGGCAACGTGTGCTGGCGTTCTTCGAGAAAGTCTTCAGCGGTGAGCTGACGGCCACGCCTGAGGCATGATGCCTACTCCAAAAGTTCCTCTTGCCCGGCCGGTTTTGTTTGGTCGGGCGTCAGGCATTCGGCATCAGGCCCTGTCCCCTCAATACCGCGATGAGCCCTTACTTATCGCAGGCACCGAGCCATTTCGCTTCGCTGTGGGTGGTCATGGACTGTTTGTTGCCGGTGACCGTGATACTGGTGCTGTAGTGCTTGGGATTGTGCAGCACCATCTCGCCGCGAATTTTGGTGGGATTGTTGCTTCCGGGCATCGTGCAGTTGGTGCTCCAGTGCAAGGTATCGCCGCTACGGTTCACTTCGCCAGCCCCGCAGCCTCCCTGTTTCCAGCTATCGCGCATGGCGACTTCCGGGTTCGCGGCCTGGGCCTGGGTCAGGCATTCCTTGCGGACCTGATTACGCATGGCGTCCGGCACTGCAGGTGAATTCAGTTTGGCGGTGATCTCCCAGAGCCCGGGGGTGAGTTCATTGGCCTGGGTTGCCAGCGAGGCAAGGCTCAGGGGCAGGGCAGTCAGCAAGCACAGGCCAAATCGGGTAGCAGTTTTCATAACGATTCCCTTCGCGAGTACAGGTTAAGGCTGATCCCCGAGCTCGGGCCAGCGCCGGTTCAGGCGGGGCGCTGGCTGGGGGGGAATTCGCACAGATCCGCGATCAGGCAATCACCGCATTTGGGTTTGCGGGCGATGCAGACATAGCGGCCATGCAGAATCAGCCAGTGATGAGCATCGCGCAGAAATTCCTCCGGCACCAGTCGTACCAGCCGTTTTTCGACCTCCAGCACGTTTTTGCCCGGGGCAATACGGGTGCGGTTGGATACCCGAAAGATGTGGGTATCCACCGCCATGGTGGGGTAGCCATAGGCGGTATTGAGCACCACATTGGCGGTTTTCCGCCCCACGCCGGGTAGCGCTTCCAGCTCCTCACGGGTGCGCGGGACCTGGCTGTCGTGTTGTTCGATCAAAATACGGCACAACTGGATGATGTTTTCGGCCTTGGAGTTAAACAGGCCGATGGTCTTGATGTACTCTTTAAGCCCGTCGACGCCCAGCGCAAAGATAGCCTCTGGCGTATTGGCGACCGGATACAGGCGTGCGGTGGCTTTATTCACCCCCACATCGGTGGCCTGGGCCGAGAGCACCACGGCAACCAGCAGTTCAAAGTCCGACTGGTATTCCAGTTCAGTGGTCGGGTGCGGGTTCTGGGCGCGCAGACGGGAAAAAATTTCGGTACGTTTTTCGCGATTCATAGCATCTTCCTGTGTTCGCGAGGCAGTATAGCGGATGAAGCGCCGGGTGTGAGGGGATGCTCCCTTAATGCGATGGCATGTCAGGCTCTCATAGAGGGGCCAAAGAAGGAGAGTTAGATGCAGTTTTCCGCCATGGAAACCCTGATGATTGCCCTGTTGGTACTGGGCACAGGTCAGTGGCTGGTGCACCGGATTTCCATCCTTTCCCGGCTGAATATGCCGGAACCCGTGGTGGGCGGCTTGCTGGCCACCATTATCGTGACGGCGCTGCAAATTGGTGGTGTTTCCCTGACGTTCGATGAAAGCATGAAAGTGCCCTCCATGCTGTTTTTCTTCGGGGCGGTGGGGCTGGCCGCCGATTTTCGTCTGCTCAAGCAAGGTGGCTGGGCCATGTTGCTGTTTGCGGTGCTCGTGATTGTGCTGGTCGCCTTGCAGGACCTGGCTGGGGTCGGTATGGCCAAGCTGATGGGGCTGGATCCCTACTATGGGTTGATCGGAGGCTCTGTGACCATGACGGGTGGCCACGGCACGGGCGCGGCCTGGGCCAGTGTATTCGAGAAGGATTTTGGGCTTGCCGGTGTGTCCGAACTGGCAGCGGCATCTGCCACCTTTGGCCTGGTGTTCGGGGCCTTGCTGGGTGGCCCGTTGGCCATGTTCCTGATACGTCGCTACCGTATTGCTGCACCGGCCCACGGGGCCGCAGAAGAGGATGCGGACTACGACAAGGCCGAACGGCCGCACCCGATTTCGGCGGGTAGCGTGATCCGTATTCTCATGCTGCTGTCTGTCGGCGTGGTGGTGGGCAAGGTGGCGGCTGAAGAGTTCGCCTCGGTGTTCCGCCTGCCAACGTTCGTGTGGGTGTTGTTCGTGTGCATCCTGTTGGGCAATACCGCCCGCCGCTTGTGGCGGGTTAGCGATGCGACTATCGATGTGGTGGGCAACACCGCGTTGGGAATTTTCCTGGCGATTACGCTGATGAGCTTACAATTGTTGCAGCTGGTGGACCTGGCGCTACCCATGTTGGCGATGCTGATCGGACAGGTACTGTTGGCTCTGGCATTCATTACCTTCGTGACCTTCCGCCTGATGGGGCGCAACTATGATTCGGCGGTGCTGTGTGCGGGCCATTGTGGCTTTGCCATGGGCGCGACCCCAACCGCGGTCGCGAACATCCAGGCGGTAACGCAGCACCATGGGCCGTCGCCATTGGCGTTCATTATCGTGCCGGTGGTGGGGGGCTTTATCGTGGATATTGCCAATGCCACGATTATTCAGACGTTCGTGTCTGTGCTGTCGGGGTAATCGCCAGCAGGCGGGCTTTCTACAGCGCCGCGGCAAGACACAAAAAAGCCCGCATTGGCGGGCTTTTTTGTGGGCGCGTGAGTGACTTATTGAATCACCACGTCACCGTCTTCAATGCGCAGGCGTTCGCCGGGTTTCTTGTCCATGCGAATCGTCTCTTCATTGTCATTGAAGGCGTAGGTCACGTCATAGCCTTCGGTACGGCTTTTGTTTTCCATCACCGTGTTACAACGCTGTTCCGTGGTGGTGTAGGTGTTTTTTTCCTGCATCCCTTTCTGGATCTGGTTACCGGCAACACCACCGGCAATCGCACCGCCAGCTGTTGCGGCATCCTTGCCGCTACCACCACCAAACTGATGACCAACCACGCCACCGATTACCGCACCGACCACACTACCGGTGACCCGGTGTTGGTCTTTAACGGGTTTTGTGCGCTCGACATTAACCTGCTGACACACCTCACGCGGTTCTTCCCAGGTCTCCACAATAGGTTCCACATTGACCACTTTGGCATAGCCTGACTTTTGCGGGGTTACTGCCTGATAGGCTCCATAACCTACACCTGCGACGGCCACGGCACCCACAATACTCAGGGTGGCAATTGCTGCGCTTTTCATGGCTGACTCCTTATTCCGTTATCTCCCTGTTAGAGCCAGTCTGGCACAGAGAGTTCGTGGTTAAAGGGGGCTCAATTGCAAAAGAGTGTGAAGGTAAAAGGCAGGTAAAAAATCACCGCAGCGTTATGCTATTGTCCGCCTGTGCAGCGGTTTGCAGTGCCAGGAACGGGAACAACCCTGGCGCACGGGTCAGTGCTTTCATTGGGTTATTTTACCGCCACGATTCATGATTATTCACCGTCACAAAGGCGCATAAAGGGGGAGGTATGGAACAGAGTATGGGGACAAAAACCGCCGCCGCTGCGCAACTGGATGCGCAGTTGCAGGCAGAATATTTCCACCTCACCAGCTTGATTGATTCGTTTGATCAGAAGTCGCTGACCATCAAGGCCTGGAGTGTGACGCTGGCTGGAATTCTGGCGGGGTCAGGGGCGTTTTTTGACCGCCCGGCGCTGCTGTGGGTCGGGGTAGTGGGAAGTTTGCTGTTCTGGTTGGTGGAAGGCCACTGGAAGGCCTTTCAGTCTGCGCATTATGCGCGTATCGAAAAAATTGAGGCGCATTTTCGTGGCGAAGTGGACGAAATCGCCCCCTTCCAGAGCGCCGATAGCTGGGAACGCAGCCGCCGCGCCGGCGGCATGAAAGAGCTGTTGCGCATCCTGCGCTGGCGCCACGTGTTTCTACCACATGGATTGGTGGCGGTGGCGTTGTTGGTGGCAGGGTTGGTGCTGTAGGAGCGGCGCTCGAGCCGCGAAAACGATTGCCGTAGGAGCGTCGCTGGCGGCGCGATAACAACAGCCGCGAGTTGCGAGAAGCGAGTTTCGAAAAGCAGAATTTCAAAGAGTAGACGTTTCAGGCTTTCGCAACGCAACCCGGAACGACTTTATCGCGCCGCCAGCGACGCTCCTACGCAGGTGCAGTGGGTTAACTGACTTTCCCGGTGGTGCGTACCCGGCGGCTGATTTTGGGTTCGTCACTGGCTTTGCGCTTCTGGACTTCCTTGAGGCGTTTGTCGATGACGTTCTTGCCGGCGATGATCAAGCCCAGGCCCAGGAAGGCGCCGGGGGGCAGTATGGCCAGCAGGAAGCCGCCGTAGTTGTCGATGACAGTGAGTTCCCAGTTGGCCGCCATGGGCCCGAACAGCAGCTGCATGTTGGTGAACAGGGTGCCCTGGCCCACCAGTTCACGCATGCCGCCGAGAATCAGCAGGATTACCAGGAAACCCAGGCCCATCATAAAGCCGTCCACCATGGAGGGCAGCACGGCATTCTTGCTGGCGAACGCGTCGGCGCGGCCGAGCACGGCGCAGTTGGTCACGATCAGCGGAATGAAGATGCCGAGGATTTCGTACAGTTCGAACGTGTAGGCCTGCATCAGCATTTCGATCACCGTCACCATGGCGGCGATAATCATCACGAAGGCGGGCAGACGCACCGCATCAGTGACGTAATGACGAATCAGCGAGACACAGGCGTTGGAGCCCATCAGCACTACCAGGGTCGCCAGGCCCAGTCCCATGGCGTTGACCACGGAACCGGTGACCGCGAGCAAGGGGCACAGGCCAAGAATCTGTACGGTGGCCGGGTTGTTATTCCACAAGCCGTCCATGCTGATTTTCTTGTAATTAATATCACTCATCACAGGTCTCCACCGGGGTGGTGTCCGCAGGGGCACTGAAGAGATTGTTCTGGTTGGCGTCGAAATACTGCAGGGCGCGGTGCACCGCACCGACAACGGCGCGGGGGGTAATGGTGGCACCGGTAAAGCTGTCGAAGTCGCCGCCGTCTTTTTTCACGGCCCAGCCGGACGTGGCAGGGTTGCCCAGAGAATGGCCGTTGAAACCCAGAATCCAGTCGGATTTTTTGGTTTCGATACTGTCACCCAGGCCCGGGGTTTCATTGTGTGGGGGAACCACACGCACGCCCTGTATCTGCCCTTGAGTATCCACGCCGACAATCAAGGCAATGGCGCCACCGTAACCGTCCGGCGCGGTGGCTTCCAGCACGGCGCCGTTGTCCTCGCCATTAAGGCGGGCCCGATAGAGGTGGTGCTCGTTGCGGCCCAGTAGCGGGTCGCTGACGGTAATACGGTCGGTGAGCAAATCGTTGTCGTGCTGGTCGTGGGGCATGACCTGATTCAGCGATGTCATCAGTGCTTGTTGTTTATTGCAACGGACCTGATCCAGCGTGGCTTCGTTGGTAATGGCCAGTGTTGCGGCGGTGCCGATGGCAAACAACCCGAGGATGACCGCGTTCTTGGTGATGGCATAACGCATCATCAGCTGACACCTCGATTGGATGACTTGTGTCCATAGGTTCGTGGCTGGGTGTAGTAATCAATAAAGGGCGCGGACAGATTCAACAGCAATACCGAAAACGCCACCGCGTCCGGGTAGCCGCCAAAGGTACGAATTACCCAGACCAGCAAGCCGATCAGCAGGGCGTAAATCAGGCGGCCCATGCGGCTGGTGGCGGCGCTGACCGGGTCGGTGGCAATAAAAAACGCGCCCAGCATGGCGCCGCCGGAAAACAGCTGGAAGAGCGGATCCGCAAAACGGACAGGGTCAATCAACCAGGCCAGCAGGGCGGGGAGGCCCAGGCCGGCGAGAAAGCCCAGCGGAATGTGCCAGGTGATGATCTTGCGGCTGATCAGGTACAGGCCGCCCAGCAGAAACGCCAGATTGACCCATTCCCAGCCCAGCCCGGCAAACTGGCCATGCAGAATGCCGTGGCTGGCCAGTTCGCTTTCACTGGCGGCCCCGGCACTGTGGGCCGTGCGGAACGTGTCCAGGGGGGTGGCGCCGCTAAGGCCATCCACCGGGAGTTGCCCGGTGAACAGCTGCCAGCTTTGCACAAACGATAGTGGCTCACCGGGCGCCAGCCACTGGGTCATGGCCACCGGGAAGGAAATCAGCAGCAGCACATAACCGACCATGGCCGGGTTGAAGGGATTCATCCCCAGCCCGCCATAGAGCTGCTTGGCCACGATAATGGCAAAGCTCACGCCGATCAGGGTCAGCCACCAGGGGGCGGTGGGCGGCAGGGCGAGCCCGAGCAGAACGGCGGTGACCACGGCGCTGTAGTCTTTCAGGTAGAAGGCGATGTTGCGGCCACGGGCTTTCAGGAACAGCGCCTCGCTGACCAGCGCCACGATGACCGCCCACATCACATTGATCACCGAGCCCCAGCCAAACTGCCAGGTGAGGACGGCAAGGCCGGGCAGGGTGGCGTAGATCACCTGGCGCATGAACGCCCCGGTGTTGTTCTTCACCGTGGCATGGGGTGAGGTGGACGTAATCAGGCTCATTGGCACACTCCGTGTGCAGCCTGAGGCCGGATGCTCGACACGAGACAAAGAGCCGCTGTAGGAGCTTGCTTGCAAGCGAACCGGCGCAGGTGTGTATGAGCGACATTCGCTTGCAAGCAAGCTCCTACGGGGGAGAGGGCGCGCTTCAGGCGTCTAGCGTCAGGCGTCAGGCTTATATTCATTCTGCCAATCCTTGTTCTTCTACCGCCTGCTTGAGCGCCTTGCGGGCAATCTGGGTTTCGCTTTCCAGGGCCTGGAGTTCCGAGCTAAGGGCTTCCAGGGTGTCTTCCGAAGCGCTGCTGCGTTGTTGTTCCAGCTCCTGTTGCTTGTCGGCCAGGGCACTTTCTGCGCGGGCGGCTTCCAGCTTCAGGGTTTTCAAATCCTTGCCGGTGTGGGCGCGAATGTCGGCCTTGGCTTCTTCGACCAGGGCATCCAGTGCATCGCGGGCGTTGTCCGCCTTGGCTTTGAGCTTGTCGATCTTCACCTGCATGGCCTGGAGTTCGTCGGCGCTGGCAGTCTCGTTACGCTCGGCCCGCTCGTAGGCGGCGTGGGCTTCCTTGTACTGCTTGTGCGCCATGTTGTAGGCGGTTTTCAGGCTTTTGAGTCGTTTCTGGCGCTTGGCTGCCTGCTCCGGGTCGACTTCGGCCAATGATTGCGGTGCCTGCTCTTCCGGCACGGCTGGGCTGTCAGTGGTGGCGGTTGCTGCCGGCGCCGCTTTCGGCGTGGGCGGTGCTGCGGCCTTGGCATCGCGCAGCTCTGCCTTTAGCTGATCCGCGATGGCTTTCAGGCGAGCGACTTCGAAGTGCAAGTCTGCCGCGTTGTCGGCTCCTTCTTCGTCGGCCTGCTTGGCGGCTTTCACCGCCGCCTTGTAGGCCAGCGACGCATCGCCAACCTGCTTCTTCAACGCCGCCACTGGGTCGGGTTGTTCCTCCGCTGTAGCGGTAGAGGGTGAGGGGGCGGTGGGCGCGGGGGAAGCGGGGGCGTTTGCCTTGGCGTCACGCAGATCGGCTTTCAATTGGTCCGCCACCGCTTTCAGACGATCCGCTCCGGCACGCAGGTCTGCGGCGTTGTCAGCCCCGTCTTCGTCCGCTTGCCTGGCGGCTTTGACGGCGGCCTTGTAAGCGGAGGAAGCGTCACCGACCTGTTTCTTCAATTCGGCAACCGGGTCTGCTTGAGCAACCGGTGCGGCAGCGGCGGGCGCGTTGGTCTTGGCTTCGCGCAGTTCCGCCTTGAGCGCATCCGCGTTGGCTTTCAGCGTGTCTGCCTGGGCTTTCAATTCAGCCACATTGTCCGCGCCTTCCGCCTCGGCGGCCTTGGCGGCTTTCACCGCCGCCTTGTAGGCGCTGGAGGCATTGCCGACCTGCTTCTTGAGCTTGGCCACCGTATCTTCTGCGGGAGCGGCCGCAACGGGGGCGCCGTCTTTGGCGTCACGCACAGCCGCTTTGGCCTTGTCGGCCACGGCTTTCAGGCGGTCCGCCTCGGCTTTCAGTTCAGCCAGATTATCGGCGCCTTCCGCCTCGGCGGTCTTGGCCGCTTTCACCGCCGCCTTGTAGGCTTTGGAGGCGTCCAGTGAGGCTTGCTTCAGCGCGGCCACATCAACAGTACTGGCGGCGGCCGGGCCGGCTTCCTTCTTCTTACGGTTGGCTTCCAGGCGCGCCTGTCGGCGGGCTTCTTTTTCCGCCTGTTCCTGTTCAATGCGTGCCTGCCGCGCTTCGAAGCGCTGGCGGGCCTTGTCGGCTTTTACCTGGTCCGCCGCCTGCTGGCGTACTTCGCCCTTGGCGTAGCGGTAATACTGCACCAGCGGAATATGGCTGGGGCACACGTACGCACAGGCACCGCATTCGATGCAATCCATCAGGTTGTGGTGCTGGGCTTTTTCCAGATCGTCGTTCTTGGCGTGCCAGTACAGTTGCTGGGGCAGCAGGTTGGCCGGGCACACTTCCGCGCAGGAACCGCAGCGGATGCAGGGCTGTTCCGGCGGCGGTTCCGGCAGCTCTTCCGGGCTGGCGGCGATGATGCAGTTGGTGGTTTTCACCACGGGCACGCCCGGGTTGTGCAGGGTGAAGCCCATCATTGGCCCACCCATGACTAGCCGGCCGATGTCCAGGCCGGCCAGATTGCCGTGGGCCAGTAAGTCACGCACCGGGGTGCCCAGCAGCACCTCGTAGTTACCGGGCTGGCTGACGCCATCACCGGTAAGCGTGGTGACCCGCGAGACCAGCGGTTCGCCATCGCACACGGCCCGCTTGATGGCATAGGCGGTGCCCACGTTCTGGCAGACCACGCCCACCTGGGCGGGCAGCTGGCCACTGGCCACTTCCTTGCCGGTGAGCAACTGGATCAGCTGTTTCTCGCCGCCGGAGGGGTATTTGGTGGGCACCACGCGCACTTCGATATCGGAGCCTTTGCAGGCCCGCTTGATCGCGGAAATGGCCTCGGGCTTGTTGTCTTCGATACCGATCAGGGTGCGGCGGGGGTTGAGCAGGTACTGGAGAATATGAATGCCGGTAACGATTTGCTCGGCACGTTCACGCATCAGGCGATCATCGGCGGTGATGTAGGGCTCGCATTCCACCGCATTGATCAGCAGCTGTTCCACGCGCTGATGGTCGCCCAGGTTTACCTTGATGCTGGTGGGGAAACCCGCGCCGCCCATGCCGGCGATGCCCGCGTTGCGGATCAGGTCGACCAGCTCGGACGGGCTTTTTTCGGTGTAGTCGGCAATACCCTGATGCTCAACCCACTGGTCTTCGCCATCCGTGTCGATGACGATGCAGACCGCATCCATGCCTGATGGATGCTGAATGGGGCGCGGACCGATGGCGCTGACCGTGCCAGACGTTGGCGCATGGATAGCTGCGCTGACGGCACCGATGGGCTCGGCAATCATCTGCCCCTTGAGGACCTTGTCCCCGGGCGCTACCAACGGCTTGGCCGGCGCGCCGATGTGCATGTTCAGCGGTAGCACCAGTTGTTGCGGCAGCGGGCCTGGCACGATAGGAGTGCCGTTGGACAGGTGCTTCATTTCCGGCGGGTGAATGCCGCCGTGAAAGTCATGAATGGGCGCTGGCCGCCGGATGCCCGATGCCAGACGCGCAAAAACAGAGCGTGTTTTTCGGGTTTTGTTTGTTTGCGCTTGGCTCATGGCAACAATCTCCGGCCATGCACGAGCGAATCCGAGTGGCACTGCACAAGCGTGATGCGTCCGGCGTGTGGCGTGAAGCGTCTCATAAATTCACCACCTCAATGCGGCTGTCCGGGCGCTCACCGATACCCGCCGGACGCTGCCAGCCCCAGGTTTGCAAGGTCGGCTTCACTTCCAGCATGTCGATACAGTCCACCGGGCAGGGCTCCACACAGAGATCGCAGCCGGTGCATTCATCAACAATGACCGTGTGCATCAACTTGGCGGCGCCGACGATGGCATCCACCGGGCAGGCCTGGATGCACTTGGTGCAGCCAATGCACTCGTCTTCGCGGATGTAGGCGACCTTGGCCACGTTGGCGTCTTCCGCGCCTTCATTATCCAGCGTCAGTTCTTCACGGCCGAGCAATTCGGACAGCGCCACCACGGTGTCCTGTCCGCCTGGCGGGCAGCGGTTGTGTTCTTCGCCCTCGGCAATGGCTTCCGCATAAGGGCGGCAACCCGGGTGGCCACACTGGCCGCACTGGGTCTGCGGCAGCAGCGAATCAATCTGCTCGACGATCGGATCGCCTTCTACCTTGAATTTTTCCGAGGCAAACCCGAGCACAGCACCGAACACCGCCGCCAAAGCCAACAACGCCGCCACAGCAATTAAGACAGCGGTCATGAGCACACTCCGTGTGCCGCAGGACGCAGAATGCCGAATGCCGGACACGGCAAAACAGTGCGTAGCAGCACAGGGTTGGCGATTATCGTGAGGCACCGCGCCCCTGTCAGGCGTCGGGCATCAGGCGTCGTGCGTACATTCATAACTTGATCAACCCGGAAAAGCCCATGAATGCCAGTGACATGAGACCGGCGGTGATCAGGCCGATGCTGGGGCCGCGAAAGGCTTCGGGTACATCGGCCACGGCAATGCGCTCGCGCATGGCGGCAAACAGGATCAGCACCAGGGAAAAGCCCAGCGCCGCCCCGAAACCGTAGGTCAGCGAAGACATAAAGGTGGCGTCTTCCTGGCGCACATTCAGCAGGGCCACGCCCAGCACCGCACAGTTGGATGTGATCAACGGCAGGAATACCCCCAGCACCCGGTAGAGCAGCGGGCTGGCTTTCTTCACGAACATTTCGGTGAACTGCACGGCCACCGCAATCACCAGAATAAAGCTGATGGTGCGCAGGTATTCCAGCTCGAAGGGCACCAGAATGTAGGCCCAGGTCAGGTAGGCAAGCACGGAGGACAGCGTCAGCACGAACGTGGTGGCCAGGGACATGCCCATGGCGGTTTCCACTTTATTGGACACCCCCATAAACGGACACAGCCCGAGGAACTGCACCAGCACGAAATTGTTTACCAGCACAGCGCTGATCAGAATCAGGACGTACTCAGTCATGTGATCGCAGGCTCGCTTGCCGAAAAAAATAGGAGTAGACGCCATGTTTACATGGCATCAAGGGCGCATAGTATGAGGCAGCGCCTGTATACGCTCAAGAATGATAGCGAATAAGCTTAATAGACAAGGGAGTACAGGTCATTGGCCGTCTTTTGAACAGTTGACCCGGCTTTTGCCACTATTTTGCGGTTGAAGGCGGGCAAACGGTTGCGGTGGGCCGGTCAATCCAGTATCCAAGACAGACGAAAAACCCCGTACCCGTAACCTGGCTGATTGGGAGAGACCCGTGCCCGCTTTACCCCGCGATTTTGACCGTGACGGTCTGCTCGAATACTCCGTGGTTTTCACCGACCGTTCCCTGAACCATATGTCACAACGCTTCCAGCAGGTGATGCGGGATATCTCATCGACCCTGAAACAGGTCTATAACGCGCATTCCGTGGCTGTGGTGCCCGGTGGCGGCAGCTTCGGCATGGAAGCAGTGGCCCGTCAGTTCGCCACCGACCAGTCCTGCCTGGTGATTCGCAATGGTTTCTTCAGCTTCCGCTGGAGCCAGATCTTCGAGATGGGCAAGATCCCGTCCAAAGAAACCGTTCTCAAAGCCTCTCCGGTTAACGACCAGCCCCAGGCTGCATTCGCCCCGGCGCCCATTGAAGAGGTGGTCGCGGCGATCAAGGCGGAAAAACCGGCCATGGTGTTCGCCCCCCATGTGGAAACGGCTTCCGGCATTATCCTGCCCGATGACTACATCAAGCAGGTGGCCGAGGCAGTGCACAGCGTGGGCGGCCTGTTTGTACTGGACTGCATTGCCTCCGGCACCATCTGGGTGGATATGCAGGCTTGCGGTGTCGACGTGCTGATCAGCGCGCCACAGAAAGGCTGGAGCAGCTCGCCCTGTAGCGCCCTGGTCATGCTCAGTGAGGCCGCAGAAAAGCGCCTGCACGAAACCACCAGCACCAGCTTCGCCTGCGATCTACGTAAATGGCGCGACATCATGATCGCCTATGAAAACGGTGGCCACGCCTACCACGCCACCATGCCCACCGATGCACTCACCGGTTTCCGCGACACCATGATGGAAACCGTGGAGCGAGGCCTGGAGAACGTTAAAGCCGAACAGTGGCAGCTGGGCAAGGCGGTACGCGCCCTGATGGCCGAACACGGTTTTGCCAGCGTCGCCGCACCGGGCTTTGAAGCCCCGGGTGTGGTGGTCTCCTACACCGGTGACGATGGCATCAAGAGCGGTGCGGCATTTATCGCGCAAGGCTTGCAGACCGCCGGCGGTGTGCCGCTCATGTGCGACGAACCGGCGGACTTCAAGACCTTCCGCGTGGGCCTGTTCGGCCTGGACAAGCTCGGTGATGTGGATGCGGCAGTGGCCCGCCTCAAGACTGCGCTGGAACAGCTTGGCTAGACCCGTGGCTGGCCGGGCAGGGGCGCTGGCGTTTTCGCTGGCGTGTCTGCTGGCATGGCCCGCAGCACAGGCGGAGGAAAACATGAAAGAACCGCAATGCGTTGTGTTGCTCCACGGCCTGGCCAGAACCGCCCACGCCATGAAGAAAATGGAAACCGCCCTGGAGAAAACCGGTTATACGGTGGTGAACCAGGGTTACCCCTCTACAAAACACCCTATTCAAACCCTCGCGGCGCAAACCCTTCCCGCTGCTTTAGCGCAATGCCCCGACGAAGGCAGCATCCATTTCGTTACCCACTCCATGGGTGGCATTCTGCTGCGCCAGTACCTCAGCGAACACACCATTCCTCGTCTTGGTAGAACCGTCATGCTCGGCCCGCCCAATCAGGGCAGCGAAGTGGTGGACCGCCTGGGTGCCTGGGCACCATTTCAGTGGTTCAACGGGCCCGCCGGCAGCCAGATGGGCACCGGCCCGAACAGCATCCCCAACCAGCTCGGCCCGGTGGATTTCCCGGTCGGCATTATCGCCGGCAATCAGACCATCAATTTCCTGCTCTCTACGCAATTGCCCGGCCCCAATGATGGCAAGGTCACCGTGGAAAGGACCAAAGTCGAAGGCATGCAGGACCATCTGGTGCTGCCGGTGACGCATCCATTCATGATGCGCAATAGCGCGGTGATCGAGCAGGTAAAGGTGTTTTTGGCGACGGGGGCGTTCAGCAAGTAGGGATTGCGATTCCCCTTTTCAGCGGAAGCTTCCGTTGAATCCGGAAAGGGAAATGCCAACATGTTGATTTAGTGGATATTTGATTTTTCTGTCTCCGGGTTCAAAGGAAAAGAGTTATAAGGAACGTTCTAACTAATACGCTGTTAGCCGCACAAGGAAAGTAGATCGTGCTATTTTCAAATGTATCTATCTATAAGCAAATTTCGGAAGAGTCATACTCGAAAATGGCTTCCCTTGTCGAGGAGGGGAGATCGCCCAAGGAGAATGGGACTGATGGCTATATAATTAAATACGATCCTAACCACAACTCTTTCAAGCAATCTATGATCGTTGTTGTATTTACGGGTATGTGGTTAGAGGCATTGCTCCATCAAGAAATCGTTTCCAAGCATGGGATCGAAGTCTTCAAGAAATATGATTTTAAGTCTTATAGAGATAAGCTTACTTTGCTTGGGATTGCTGATGCCGATTTATTAGATCGCGTCGATTCGTTTAAAGCTACAAGAAAGGAGCTGGTTCACGAAAAGGCGTTCTTCGATAGTGGCGAAATCAAGGTGGCACAAAAAGAGGCAGAGCTTGCTCATAAAATCATGGCGGGCATTTCACATGCGCTTGGCAACTAAGGCTAACAATACGTGTCAGTCGGGCAGTTTGTTCCGTGGCTTTTTTTGTGCCGGCCGCTACGCTAGCACAAAACGCCACTCCACAAACTGCCGCTGCACCCTGCGTTAAACGGAGTAAAGCTAGACGCATGGACATAAAGAGCATCTTAACCAGCCCTAAAGGGCGAGTTGGGCGAATGACCTTTTGGATATGGCAGTTATGCATCGCCGCGCCATTTATAGCTGCGGACCTAGCCGGCCTAGACCTAGAGTCTCGCTTTAGTTATTTCTGGATTGCATATCTTGTCGCTGCCTATCCAGCGATTATGGTCCAAATTAAGCGCTGGCACGATCGAGATAAGTCGGGTTGGTGGTGCTTGATCAATCTTATCCCATTTGGAAATCTATGGGTTTTAGTTGAGTGCGGCTTCCTTTCTGGGACTTCTGGCCCTAACCGATACGGCGCCGGCCCGCCTAGCAAGAGCGTCAATTAGGACGCTCGCAAGCTCGCGTCTATTACGCGGGCGTTAAGAGTTGTAGTGCCTCCGTTTTCCCCTGACCTGTCGACTAGCGATAAACCTTGTCGGATTACGCCTTTCAGGCTAATTCGACCTACCTGCATGTGTTGGGATGTGGGGTTGCAGGCTCTTCTGCTGCGAATGAAACACTGCCTTGTTGTGGTACAGTGGCCACAAAATCCCAACCCGGACCCTCCCTATGCTCGTCTACCTTCTGGTCGCCTGTGATCGCCTTGATGAAAAGCAGGAAAAGAAGCTCAAGCGGAACTTGGCTGATCTGCAAGCTGCGTTGCAGGCGTATGTGGATGCCAATGAAGCGGCCACGCTGATGGATGACTGCGAGAGTGAGGAGTGTGAGGACTGGGTGCTGGGCATTAACCTGCCGGTGAAGAAAAAGATCCAGCTCAAAGACCCGGTGAATCTGTTTAATGACCTGGCCAAGCAATACCATATTGATTGTGAGGTGGGTTCCATTGAGGACGATCAGCGGGACCCGGTGAGCTACTTTGGCAAGCGGGAAGGCATTGGGGATGCGTTTCTGATTGCGGAGTATTTGGGGGTATAGCGTACTTGTCGGATTCCGGAAGTTTGTGTGATTTGTCGGATTACGCCTTTCAGGCTAATTCGACCTACAAAAATCGTGCTTCGTAGGTCGGGTTAGGCGTAGCCGTAACCCGACACCAGCGCCGCTTTCAGGCGGCGTTTTCCTGTTTGCTTTCCTGTGTTGTCGGGGCGTACTGATTGGCGTCGGTGGTGTATTCCGCGTGGCCATAGTCCACCAGTAGTTCCTTGATTCTCTTCACCAGTATCTTGTCCGCCACCTTGTTGGCCACCGGGATATCCTGCAGCGTTCGATAGGCGATCAGGCGGGGCACGACGAACAGGTTGCCCACGGTGAACAGGGCATAATCCATCAGGTGGGGCTCCACGCCCATTTCTTTCGCTTTCGATTTGTCCTTGCGGCCCAGGAACGCCTGGGTAAAGAAGACTTTGGAGAAGCTGCGTTCCACCCGGTTATGCACTTTACTGATCAGCTTATCGTCTTTGGGACGGTAGACCGACATGGTGGCGCGGGTCAGTTCGCCGCAGGTTTCGTCGTCGTAGCCTTCGCGCAGGGTGCCGGAGTAGGTGAGCATGGTGTCGATAATGTCCGGTGCTTCGGCGGGTAGCAGTTCTTCGGGCAGGCCCAGCAGGAAGCATTCATAGCGGGACAGCTCGACGATGGCACGCTCGTTGGCGGTGAAATGTTTACGCCCTTTGCGCAGTGCCTTGAAGGCGGTGAGGTAGGCGGGCATGGTGCCGGCGGGCATCTGGTCTACCTGCGGGATGGGAATGCCGTAGACGGCCGGGTCCCAGGGGCCGCCCTTGTCGGCGGTGGCGCGCTTGATGATATTGAAGCGCACCATGGAGTGCATCAGGCGCACCATGGCAGCGGCCTTGAAGCCGGGGCCAAAGCGTTCCAGTGCGCCGGGCAGGGTGGCAGTGGTGAAGAAGCTGGCGGTCTCATTGATGCGCTGGTTCACCGAGTCGTTGGCCAGGGTGCCGGTAATCGCCATGGGCAGCCCGGAGTACTTGTTCATGAAGGTGGCGACGAAGGCGCCACGGATCACGTAGGGGGCCAGGTTGACCATCTGGTTGCGGCTGAGGCGAGCGCCTTCGCGTACCAGATCCATGTCTACCCAGTCCGGTGTGGTTTCCATGGCGGTGATGAAATCGATCAGCTCCTGGGGGGCATTATCCACGGCTTCCAGGCCTTCATCACAGGCTTTCTTGAGCATGGTGATCAGGTTGCGAAAGCCGTATTCCGGCATTAGCGCGGCATAGGCATCGGAGACGGTATCGCCGAGCAGGGTGTAGGCCCGGGCCCGTTCCACTTTTTCCTTGTCGGCAAGAATATCGCCGCGGTATTTGCGGGAAAATTTCTCCGGCAGGGCGCTGCGGGTGTTGATGTCGTCGGTAAAACGTTCCGGGGTGACATCAAAATCGATATCGCTATACAGGGAAGGAATGCGGGTTTTCTGCGCGCGCACTTTTTCCCAAAGTGCATCCAGTGACTGTGCCATCACTAACCTCTAAAAACGGCATTTAATGTATGTATACATTGGGTTTACGGTGTGCCGGTGACAATGGCAGGAAAGCACAATCGTGAGAACTCGTTGGTTTTTGGCCTGAATGGACAGAGAGGAATGAACGCAAGGGAAACACAGGGGAGGGGTTTGTTTTTCTTGGGGAGACGGTTGCCGGGATAGTGTTTAGTTGGGTAGAGAAGCCCTCTCCCGATGACGGAAGAGGGTGATCTGCGAGGGGCTAGCCTTGTTCCGCCATGGCTTCCTTGTAGAGAGATTTGCGCGGCTCGGCGAAGACTTTGCGCAGCATGGGTTCGAAGTAATCCAGCGGCAGGATTTCACCGTCGGGATCGAACGCGGGGGAATCGTATTTGCTGACGAACTCCAGGGTCTGCCGATAGTGGGGGTGATCCTTGAAGTTCTCACGTATGTCGCGATCCATGCCCAGGTAATGGAAGAAGTAGTAACCCTGGAAGATGGCGTGGTGTTTCACCATCCAGTGGTTGGCATCGCTGACGAATGGTTCCAGCAGCACGGCGGCCACGTCGGCGTGATTGAACGTGCCCAGGGTGTCGCCGATGTCGTGCAGCAGCGCGCAGACCACATATTCGTCATCCTTGCCGTCACGGTGGGCCAGGGTGGCGGTTTGCAGGCAGTGCTGAAAACGGTCGATCTTGAAACCACCGAAGTCACCTTCCAGCAGGCGCAGGTGCGTCATGATGCGATCGGACAGGCCTTTGCTGAAGTCGCCGAAGGACTTGGCGATGATCTGCCAGTCCTCGCCGGTGCCGTCCTTCATGTGGGTGAACTGGGCGCGGGGTGCGGTCATGTCATTCATGGTGCGCTCCTTATTCCGCGTAGCCGGGGTTGTTGCGGTCCAGCTTGCGTAGCAGGCCGGGCCACGCCAGGTTGCCGCCCATGCCCTTGGTCACCTGTGCCGCCTGCTGCTTGATGGTGTCGACGATGCCAGCGGGGATCGGGGTCAGCGGGCGGTTGCCGGACAGGGCTTGCAGCTGGATTTCGCAGGCCCGTTGCAGGATGTACATGCCCAGGAAGGTGTCAGCGATGGTGCTGCCCACAGTGAGCAGGCCGTGGTTACGCAGGATCATGAAGTTGGCGTTACCCAGGTCGGCTTGCAGGCGTGCTTTTTCGTCATCGCGCAGGGCGACGCCTTCGTAATCGTGGTAAGCGAGGCTGGCCAGCGGGAACAGGCTCTGTTGCGACAGGGCCAGCAAACCTTCCTGTTGGGCAGACACGGCAACGCCGGCGGTGGTGTGGGTGTGCATGACACAGGCGGCATCGTCGCGCACGGCGTGGATGGCGCTGTGGATGGTGAACCCGGCCGGGTTGATGTCGTAATCGCTGTCGTCGAGCTTGTTACCTTCCTGATCCACGCGCACCAGGCTGGAGGCGGTGATCTCGTCGAACATCATGCCGTAGGGGTTGATCAGGAAATGATGCTCGTCGCCCGGGATGCGGGCGGACAGGTGGGTAAAGATAAGATCGTCCCAGCCGTGCAGGGCGATGAGCCGGTAGGCGGCGGCGAGATCCACGCGCAGCTGCCACTCTTCGGCGCTGACGCTGCCTTTCTTGGAGGGGACGGTGGCTGGGTTAATGTTGACCTGGCTGTTCATTGTGGCGCTCTCCCGGTATGTGGGTCTTATTTGGGTCAGGGACCCTTATTCAAGGTTATCGGTTTTCCAATCCCTTGAGTGTAGGCCCGGGGTTAGGGAGAAAACTGTCAACTAGTTTACAATTGCTCCATGACGGATGCCTATACGGTGCTGCGGCACTGCCCCCTACTGGCCGGATTTCCCGATGCTGCCCTGCATGAAGCGGCGCGGCACGCCCGGGTGCGTTCGTTTCAGGCCAACCAGCCGATTTATGAAAAGGGCGAACCCCAGTCCAACCTGTGTGTGATTGCCGAGGGACTGGTGCGAATCAGTTCGGTGAATGCCCAGGGTCAGGAAGCTGCGGTGTTGGTGGAAGTGCCGGGCCCCTTTTTCCGCGACCTGCTAAAGCGTTACCCGGAAAGTTACCCGGTGGTGCTGGATTTGATCAGCCAGCGCTTGTGGTCGGCCATCTCCATGATTGAAGAAGATGCTTTGCGGGGCACCCAGGCAAGGATCGGGCAGCGCTTGCTGTTCCTGTCGCAAATGCAGCGGGGTGGCAAGCCGGAAAGTGGGCCGGTGACGGTGCGCCTGACCCGTGAACATATTGCCAACATGATGGGAATGACCCGCCAGGGCGTGCACCGGACGCTCAAGGCGTTTGAGGCGCAGGGCCTGATCACGCTGGGCTACGGGCGCATTACGGTTGAAGATGAGGCGGCCCTGCGAGAGCACCTGGCGACGCTGAATTGATGCTATGTGCAGGGTGTCGGATTACGCCTTTCAGGCTCTCTGTGCCCTTGGGTGAATTCGACCTACCCGCATACGACTCGTAGGTCGTGTTAGGCCGCAGGCCGTAACCCGACATTCCTGCCGTGGTTTGATTTCAACAGACATAAAAAAACCGGCGCTAGCCGGTTTTTTTATATCGCTAATTAGCGCACTTCCATGCCCGGTGTGGCGCCGCTATCCGGGCTGAGGATGTGGATATCATCCCCGCCGGGGCCGGCAGCCAGCACCATGCCTTCAGAGACACCGAACTTCATTTTCCGCGGCGCCAGGTTGGCCACCAGTACCACCAGTTTGCCTTCCAGTTCTTCCGGTGCGTAACGCGCCTTGATGCCGGCGAAGACGTTGCGCTCGCCCAG
Organism: Alloalcanivorax sp.; assembly: GCA_039983755.1. GTDB lineage: Bacteria > Pseudomonadota > Gammaproteobacteria > Pseudomonadales > Alcanivoracaceae > Alcanivorax. The sequence goes on along the minus strand of JBDWVU010000050.1, from coordinate 96,254 downwards.
CTCGCCCACGTCCAGTGTCAGTTGCAGCAGCTTGTCGGCGCCTTCCACATGGGCGGCCCTGGCCACACGGGCGACACGCAGTTTTACTTTGAGGAAATCATCAATGCTGATGGTTTCGTCATCAGCGTTGGCGTCGCTTTTCTTTGGCTCTGTTTTTTTGGCCTGTGCGTTCTTGGCCTTGTCGGCAGCGGGTGCCGGCGTGCTGTCTTTGGGGTCGGCCAGCATGGCTTCGACCTGAGCCATATCAATGCGGCCCAGCAAGGGTTTGAACTTGGCGATTTCATGGCCCAGCAGTAGCTGGTCGGCATCGGCCCAGGTGAGTGGCTCTACCTGCAGGAAGGCTTCGGCGCGTTCGGCCAGGGCCGGCAATACCGGTTTCAGGTAGATCACCAGCAGGCGGAACACGTTGATGGCGGTGCTGCAAATAGCCAGCACTTCCTGCTCCTTGCCCTCTTCCTTGGAAAGACTCCAGGGGGCCTTGTCGGCGATGTAGCCGTTGGCGTGATCGGCCAGTGCCATGATTTCCCGCATGGCCTTGCCAAATTCGCGCTTCTCGTAGAAATCGGCAATGCGTGGGCCCGCTTCCTGTACTTCGCGTACCAGCAGCATGTTGTCCAGATCGGTACTGAGCGTGCCGCCGAACTTTTTCACGAAGTTGCCGGTGCGGCTGGCGATGTTGACCAGCTTGCCGACCAGGTCGGAGTTCACTCGCTGGGCAAAGTCTTCCAGGTTCAGGTCGAAATCATCCACCCGGCTGGAGAGCTTGGCGGCGAAGTAGTAGCGCAGGTACTCCGGGCTCAGGTGATCCAGATAGGTGCGGGCCTTGATGAAGGTGCCGCGGGACTTGGACATCTTGGCGCCGTTCACGGTGACAAAGCCGTGGCTGTAGATGGCGGTGGGTTTGCGCAACCCGGCGCCGTCCAGCATGGCGGGCCAGAACAGGCCGTGAAAGTTGATGATGTCCTTGCCGATGAAGTGGTACAGCTCGGCGGTGGAGTCCTTGCCCCAGTAATCGTCGAAGCTCAGGCCTTCGCGATCACAGTAGTTCTGGAAGCTGGCCATGTAGCCGATGGGGGCATCCAGCCACACGTAGAAATATTTGCCCGGGTAGCCGGGGATCTCGAAGCCGAAGTAGGGGGCTTCACGGGAGATATCCCAGGGCTGCAGGTCTTCGATCCATTCCTGCAGTTTGTTGGCCACTTGTTCCTGCAGGGCACCGGAGCGGGTCCACTCGCGCAGCAGGGGCTCGAACTTGGGCAGATCGAAGAACAGCTGTGTGGTTTCCTTTTCCACCGGTGTGGCGCCGCTGACCGAGGAATAGGGATCAATCAACTCCGCCGGGGTATAAGTCGCGCCGCAGACTTCGCAGTTGTCGCCGTACTGGTCTTCGCTCTTGCACTTGGGGCAGGTGCCCTTGACGAAGCGGTCGGCCAGGAACATGCCTTTCTGCGGGTCGTACAGCTGGGTAATGGTCTTTTCCAGGATGTAGCCGGCATCCTTGTTGCGCTGGAAAACCATTTCCGACAGTGCCCGGTTCTCGGGGCTGTGGGTGCTGTAGTAATTGTCGAAGTTCACCTGGAAATCGGCGAAATCCTGCTCGTGGTCGGCTTTCACCTGGGCGATTTGCTGCTCCGGGGTGACGCCGTTTTCCTCGGCCTTGAGCATGATGGCGGTGCCATGGGCATCGTCAGCGCAGACATAGGTGCACTGCTGGCCACGGAGCTTCTGGAAGCGAACCCAGATGTCCGTTTGGATGTATTCCAGCAAATGGCCGAGATGGATAGGGCCATTGGCATAGGGAAGAGCACTGGTGACCAGTATCTTGCGGGGAGTGTCACTCATGGGAACGGCATCGTTTTCCAAAAAATGGGTGGCCTATGATACGGGGGCTGCCGGGGTTTTTCATCCTGTGATCTTCGCTGTCTGCGGTGCAGGTTTTGTACGCGTGCTGACGGCCATACCGGGAACGGCACCGCTGGAGTGAACGGGCGTTGTGGCGGTGCGGCGATGTGCTAGGGTTTGCGGTTAGTTGTGAGGGGGTGGGCAATGTCGCTGAGAGTTCGTATTCGCTGGTTACTGGTGGTCTCTGCCGCTATTTGTGTGGCGTTGGCAACGGTGGCCCTGTACTGGGTAAACCTGTCGTTGGTGGATACCCTCGCGGAGCGCAATGCGGAACGTGAGCTGGGCAAGGTGGAAGCCGCTTTTCTGGACCAGTTGTCGGTGTTGCGGGTACGGGCGCAGGACTGGAGCCAGCAACCTAAGCAGGCGCCGCTCAATCAGGGGGGCGTTGGCCACCTGGACCTGATGATGGCGCTGGATAACGATGCCATTCGTTGGGATAACGGGGAGCCAGGAGTGAATTCGCCGGTGTTCGAGACCTTGGCGCGGCGTTTCACTGAACAGGGCTGCATGCCGATTTGGGGGGTGGTGAAGGTAGAAGGCAGGCCATTGCTGTTCAGTACCGCGGTGGAAAATGGCTGCCAGGCCTATCTGCTGGGCGTATGGCTGGACAGTGGCTGGTTGAGTTACCTGTCCGAGCGGGTAGGGCATGCCTTGTACGTGCAGGAAGCCCAGAGTGACGGCCAGTTAATGCGGGGTTTGGGTGAGGTGGAAGGCGGGCAGTTACAGGGGCGTTTTCCCATTCCGGATTTCCTCGGGGGCACGCCGTTGACGGTGATTGTCGAGATCCCCCATGACGGTTACCAGAGTATGCTCTATGCGGTTTTGTTGGTGGCGCTGATTATGGTGGTGCTGACCTCGATAACCGTGTTCGTCATCAATTGCCGTATTCAGCCCATGCTGTTTGGGCGATTGCGGCTGGTGCATAACGCCGTGCGATCAATTGCCCGTGGCGGGGCGCTGGACCAGCGTGTACCGGTGCTGGGCCGCGATGAGATCGGTGCCCTGGCGGAAGACTTCAATGCCATGGTGGACAGTATTCACCATGCCCAGACCCAGCTCGCGCAAGCCAGGATGCAGGCAGAGGACGCCAGCCAGACCAAAAGCCAGTTTCTGGCCAATATCAGCCATGAAATTCGCACGCCGATGACGGCCATTCTCGGTTACACCGAACTGTTGCGCGATGGTTCGCTGAGTGCCGCAGACAAGCGGCGCTACCTGACCATCATTCAGCACAACGGCGATGCGCTACTGGCGCTGATTAATGATGTGCTGGATCTGTCACGGATCGAGGCGGGCCAATTGCACCCGGAGCAACGGCTGTTTTCTGTGCGGGTGCTGCTTGATGAAATCATCGACAGCCTGCAGTTGCGGGCTATCGAAAAAGATATTGAGCTGCGTATTCATTATCTGGCGGACATGCCGCCGACGGTCAGTGGTGATGCGTTCCGCCTGCGCCAGATACTGGTCAATCTGATTGGTAATGCGGTGAAGTTTACCGAACAGGGGCGGGTGTATGTGCGGGTTAACTGGGACGAAGATGCCTCGTGCCTGAATGTGTCAGTGGAAGATACCGGGATTGGCATCAATGAAAGCGAGCTGAGCCGTATCTTCCAGCCCTTCTCCCAGGCAGATGCATCGCATACCCGTCGCTATACCGGTACTGGTCTGGGGCTGAGCATTGCCCGGCAATTGGCCCGCGCCCAGGACGGGGATATTCAGGTCTTCAGTACCCTGAATCAGGGGAGCCGCTTTGTGCTGGACATCCCGCTGGTGCGTGCCTGTCACACGGCTGCAAAAGCCGCTGGCGACAGGCCGGACGCTTTGCCTGCATCCCAGGAAGCGTTGGCTTCCCTGCAGGGAGTACGGGCGCTGCTGGTGGAGGACAACGAAGTGAATCGTCTGTTTGTGCGCAAGGTACTGGAGCAGGTGGGCATGCAGGTAACCGAAGCAGAACACGGACGAGAAGCCTGTGCGGCCTTCCATGAATCAGATGGCGCTTACGATCTGGTGGTACTGGATATGCAGATGCCGGTGATGGATGGCTATGAGACTGCGCAGGCCCTGCGCGACCGGGGGTTTGACGGGCCTCTGCTGGCGCTGACGGCCAACGTGCTGGCGGTGGATCGCCAGCGTTGTCTGGACGCCGGTTGTGATGCCTTTCTGGGTAAGCCGGTACGGATGAGGGAGCTGCTGGCGGTGTGCGCGCAGCTCCTTAACCCGTCAGCGGTTTCCGTTAGCCGCTAATATCTCTGGAGACCTGGGGAACCCCTAAATAACCCCTTGCATGCTCAGCGTGACCTGGAGCGTGCAGCTGTTGTGTCTTGTCTCGACGGTAAGGGTGGTTCCCTTTCCTAGAGGCAAGGCGCAGCAGATGTGCGCTCCAGGCCACGCCCTTCGGGTCTTCCAGGCTGGCCCGCACTCGTTGTTGCGTTTTTTTGATGGATGGACATACACCTTCAAAAACGCGCCTAGATTGCGAACCAGTCTGAAAGACTGAGCACGTAAGGAGTTATTTAGAGGTTCCCTGGCCGCGTTTGAGCGCATCGTGGACTTGCTGTTGGGATACCGGTTTGCTGAGGTAATCATCAACCCCGGCGTCGCGGGCTTTCTGCACATAATCGCCGGTGGCATGGGCGGACAGGGCAATGATCCAGCAGTGCGGAGGTGCTTCCTGAGCGGCCTCCAGTGCACGAATCTCACGGGTGGCCTGGTAGCCGTCCATCTTCGGCATTTCGCAATCCATGAAAATAATATCCCAGTGATCCGGACGGTTGCGGACTTGCTCTACAGCTTGTGCTCCATCGCTGACCAGCGTGGCATGGATGCCTAACGACTTGAGAATGCTGTCGATCACCAGCTGGTTGACGGCATTGTCTTCCGCCACGATCACCTTGAGCATATTGGCCCGGTCCAACCGGATCAGTGGTTCTTTCGCGGTGGAGGGAGCGCGCGCTTCGTCGGGGCCGGCAAGCAAGCTGCGCTTAAGCGCCTGGCAGGAGAATGGCGTCTCGATCAGTAACAGGTCTTCCGGCAAGGTACCGCTGAGGGGCTGGCCGGTGGGGTGCAGCAGCACCAGGGCCGGGTTGCCGAAGTGGGCGCGCAGGCGTTCCACGTAATGGGAATCTTCCAGCACAGGTAATTCCGCGATGAGATAGTCCACTGTCTGGCTGGGGCTGGCGGGATCAAGCGCCGTTATGACGTCACGGTATTCCAGCGTCTTGGCGCCCCAGCGGCTGAGGATTTGTGACAGGCTAAGCAATTGCGGGGCAGTGCTGGAAATGATGGCGGCGGTACGGTTTGCCAGCACCGGTTGCTTCTGAACTTTTTCCATTTCCACCGGCAGGGATAACCAAAACGTGGCCCCACGGCCCAGGGAGCTGGAGACGCCGATGTCGCCGCCGAGCAGTTCGATCAATCGTTTGCAGATCACCAGCCCGAGGCCGGCGCCGTTGTGCTTGCCCTTGGCAGACAGATCACTGAAAGCCTGGAACAGGGACGACTGCTGGCCTTCATCCAGGCCTATCCCGGTATCAACCACTTCAATCATCAGTACGCACATGCCCTTGTTATTCACCGGTTGCTTCAGGTTCACGTGCAGGGCGACGTGGCCGCGCTCGGTAAATTTGAAGGCATTGCTGAGCAGGTTGGTAATGATCTGCTTGAGGCGGATCGGATCGGTCTTGATGCGCTCTGGTACCCGGCTGTCGATATGAATGTACAGCGGCAGGGATTTTTCGCTGGAGCGCAGTGCAAACAGGCGCACGCAATCATCGACGATGTTTTCCAGGGCAATGGGCTGGTAATCCAGCTCCAGCTTGCCGGACTCGATTTTCGAGTAATCGAGAATATCGTTAATCACGGTGAGTAATGACTGTGTGGACTGATAAATGGTGCCCACATATTGCGCCTGCTGGTGGGTCATGCTGGTACGGCGCAGCAGGTCGGTCATGCCCATGATGCCGTTCATGGGCGTGCGGATTTCATGGCTCATGGTGGCCAGAAATTCACTTTTGGCGTGATTTCTGGCGCCTGCCTTGAACGCTTCCATTTCCGCGATGGCGCGGTCGCGCACGGAATCGGAATGCGCTTCTTTCAAGCGATTGATGCGCCGGGCCAGCGCCAGGGAAAGCAACACGACTTCGAGGAAAACACCGATCTGAACCAGGTTTTCGGTCAGAGCATTGCGTGGAACAAAACCATATTTATTCAGTGCCATGGCCGCTGCACCAACAATAAAGCAGGACCAGGCAATGGTGAAAATTCGCGCATCCGGGTCGCCGGTACGGGCACGGATCAGGCCGACGAAGAAGATACTGAAATCCATCAGCAAAATGGCACTGACGGAAATTGGAATCAGGAAGGTGCGGCTGGTAAAGGGCGCTGCGAGGAAGAGCACGGTGCCAATACCCACCAGCAGTTGCAACCACATGGCCAGGCGCGGTGCTTTTTCCCGTAGTGATAGAAAGTGCAGGGTAAACAGTGGCGGCAGCAGCACAATCAGCGGTAGCAAGTAATGAATCATGTACTGGCTGAGCAGGGTAGAGTGCGGCCACAGATAACGGTGGGCATAGCCGTGTAACACTGCCATGAACAGGGTGACTACGGCGGACCAGCACACATACAGCAAGTACACTTTTTCGCGAATGGAAAAGAACAGCGACAGGTTGTAGAGAATCATCACCAGCATGCCGCCGAAGAAAATTCCCTGCACCAGGCTTTGTGTTTGCGTCGACGCGTTGTAACTTTCCTGTGTCAACAATTCCAGTGGCAGCTGGATGCTGTGCGCAGAGGCAACCTTGAGGAAAATGTCGTTGTCGGTGCCTGCGGGGAGTGTCAGCGGGAACGCGGGCGTCGGGGCTGTGCCCGGGCGTACTGAAAAGTCCCGGTCCATGCCTGCCTGGAAATGGGCAATCAGGGAGCCGCCGGCATCCACCTGGTAGACATCCACTTCACCGAGCATGGCGTAGTCGATTTGCAGCTGCCAGTCAGTATGAAGTCGATTAAGATTGCGAACTGAGAAACGGAACCAGCAATGATCAGTGATAAAGCCTAGATTCGGAATGCTGGCACCGGACGGTTGCCAGGGCAGATCGGTGCGTTGAAGAATAGTATTAATATCAGGCGACTGACCCGCAGGCGTGCAGAAAGTGTACAGGCCCTGGTGGGGGTGCAAGTGTTCCTGCTGTTCGCCGATGATTTGGGTGTCTGGACCTTTGGCTGAAGCCAGGGAAGACAGGCAAATCGAGGCAAAAGCGACGAATAAAAGCAGAGCGGCTTTCGAGTCCTTGAACAAAGTGTCTTTATCCTGAATAGACGGGGTGACATCACCTCTACTCAGTGATGCTAGCAGCGTCAGCCGGGGGGCTCAATGCAGGGGGAGAATAACAGATGACAGGGATAGTGAACCGTTTTGCGGTGGGGCCGATTACGGGTGAGTCCGGTGTGAGCCATGTGCGCCTGTTCGGCGCATTGCCGAAAGGGGAGCTGGGCGCGGGCAACAAGTTTATGTGGGGGCGGGTTCGCTGGCGCAAAGACGGTGAAGACAGCTGGTCTGAGCCCCGTACATTTCGCCTTAATGGCAACTTCGATGGCTCCGGGGTGGTGGTGATTAATGGGCTGGAAGCCGGCACCCGCTACCAGTATCAGGCTGGCTGGGTGCGCGCGGAGCAGGATGAAGGGCCGCTGGACTGGCATGCCGTAGAGGCGGGGCGCTTTTCCACCGATCAGCCCACGGCAGATCGGACGGCCTTTCTGTTTGGTTCCTGCTGTTACCGGTTTGTGGGGCTCGATGGCATTATCCAGGATGATCGCGCCGACAAGATTTTTGCGGAAATGTCGGCGCAAGCGACGCAGTACAATCCGGATTTTGTCCTGTTCGGGGGGGATCAGGTCTATGCCGATTCCATGTACAGCATTGGCGCGGCGACGACCCGGGATGATTTCGATTCCCTCTATCGGGCCAGTTTTTCCCAGAAGCACCTGGCCAAATTGCTGAGGGAAACCAACAGCTACATGATCCTGGATGATCATGAAATCGGGAATAACTGGCCAGCCAAGGCCGACGCCGAGTTATGGACGAACAAGTATCCGGCAGCGATCAAGGCGTACCAGATCTACCAGGCGTCCCATTCCCCGGCGGCGCCATTGAATCAAGCCGGTACCTATCTGGATCGCGACCCGGATAAATTCTGGTATACATTTTCCCGTGGGCCGGCGGACTTCTTTGTAATGGATGTGCGTACCGAGCGGGTGCTGAGCCGCTGGCCCTGGCAGCGCAAAATGATCAGCGAGGTGCAGGAGCAGGCCTTTGTCCAATGGCTGGACCGAGACCCCGAGCGCATCAAGGTGCTGGTGACCTCCGTAGTGATGTTCCCCGAGCAGCGGCGCCCGTTCCGTGGCAAAGATGCCTGGGAAGGCTTCCGCCATCAGCGTCAGCGGCTATTGGCAGCCATGGCGAAGAGTGCCAGCCAGAAACTGGTGGTGCTCAGCGGGGATGTGCATGCCTCCCTGTATGCAAGTTTGACTCTCAATGGCGGCAAGAAGGTGCACAGCTGGACGTGCTCCGGGCTGTTCTGGCCCACCGCGCTATTCGCGTTTCGTTGGTACCGGCCGATGATCCGGGTGCCAGGCTGGCTCTATAGCGGCTGGGGCCGGCCATTGGGGCAGGTTAACGTGCCGGGGGAAGTGTTCAGTGATAATGCCTTTTCGGTGGTGTCGTTCGATGAAAAGGGCGCTCAGTTCGCGCTGTTCGACCGTCGTAACCGGGCCGTGCCGGAGGCAAGCCGAACCATTGAATGGTGATGCCGGTGTGAGGGCCGTGGCCTGATTTCGTGTCTTGGGTATGGCGAAAGGCTTACACGACTTAGCGCTTTTTGCGCCTTATCTCTCTCGGCAGGTTTCCCTAAAGTAGATCTCGCAAGGACGCAATGGAACACGGATGTTCGATTTCGACCCGGTACAGCTTACGCCCGCCAACCCCAAATGGCGGGCGTTTCTTTTTCTGTCTCTTGCCCTGTCCCGTTTCCCCTTTGATTGCCCGCAGCAGAACACCGATAATGCCTCGCTTCACAGTAGGAGTCGGTCATGTCTGAGCAAGCGGAACAGCGGGAAATCCTTAAAGCCAAACTCAACCAGGAAACCGCCAAGGCCAGCTGGCAAGAACTGCAGCCGTTCTTTGCCCGTGGCCAGACGGTCTACGTGGCGCCGGAACTGGATTTGATCGAGGTGGCGCTGGCGTTTTCAGAAGATGAGGCCGAGATGATTGCCCTGTGGCGCGATAAAGCCCAGGTCGACAAGGTCACCGATGAGCAGGCTGCGGCCTGGTTTGCCGCAGACAAAGGCTTGTGGACAGTGGTGTTGCCGCCCTGGGTGTTGGTGCAGCCGGAATCGGTACAGTAATCCGACGGACAATCACGGTTGTGGAGCGCGCAAGAGTTGCCCAGCGAATAGGCGGGCGCAACGCTCCTTGCCCTGGAGCACCGTCCTCTTCTAGTTGTTCTCTTCTTTCCGGCTTCCTTTTTATCGTGCCCGGCGCGGCTTATGTCACAGCGATGTGGGCAGTGGCGCGCTGTCGGGCCTGCGGCTGAAAATGTGGCGAGACCCTACCGATTAGATCTATGGCATCTGCAACCGGGCGCAGGGGTATTACGGTGGGCCGCTGGGCCTCACCTACGATATCGTTGCCTGGCAACGCGGCTGACTCGGTGTTGCCGTTCCGGTTGGGGGCTCAGCGCCATACCGATAATGCCAAGGATATGATGCCACCGCTGGATCGCAGCCTGGCAGACCACTATGCGGTCTCACTGGTGCGCCAGTGGATTGATGCGATGTCCGCGAAAGCGTGCGACACACTGCATTAACTCCCTTCTGCTTGCGTCTTTCTGCGCTGGCTCCTCTTGTTTACCCCGCAACTCGCGATAACGTTTTTCGTGCTGTCATCCTGTTGTCCTGATGGAATGGTTGGATTACTTGAAACAGCAGGCTGGTATTGGCCGCGGCCACCGGTATAGAGTGAGCGAAAGGGCCTGCAGGGCGCGCCCGGCCGGCCTGGTGAAAGCTCGGAGAACGTGACCTCTCACGTAATCCGGTTTTACGTAGCAACGTTGCATCGTCACTTTGCAGAGAAACGGTGCAGAGTCACAAGGACGCCGGAGGTTTCGATGCAGGATGACATCGCTCAACGCCAGGCGCTGTTGCAGGCCCAGCTGGAAGGGCAGGTCACTGCCCACATCGGTGCTGACCACCAGTCTCTGTTTCGCAGCTTTCTCGCTGCCTATTATGAAATGAGCAGTCTGGCCGCGTTGACGGCCCGGCCTCCGGAACAACTCTTCCATATTGCCCAGCAGCATTGGCTGATGGCGCACCAGCGCCACCCCGGCGAAACCCTGATTCACCTGAAGCCTCCCTGTCGCCCCGGCGGCCTTGCCGCGTTGCGCACCGTTACCGATGACGTCCCCTTTCTGGTGGATTCGGTGGCCATGGCCGTGCGTGATGCCGGCACCGCCATCGACTGGACTGTACACCCGGTCATTCAGGTGCGACGCGATGCCCATGGTCACCTGACCCAGGTCACGGGGGTCGGTGATGGCGAGCAGCCGGCGGAGTCCATGATCTACGTGGAATTCGAACCGCTGGCAGACGACGAGGATTATGCCCGCCTGCAGGACATTCTCGAGCGCGTGCTGGGTGATCTGCGCGTGGTGGTGGACGACTTCGAGCCCATGCTCGACAACCTGGAAGCGACCCGCAGCAACCTGTCGGCCAGTTACCCGGAGCGGGATCAACAGGAGTTACAGGAAGCCACCGGCTTTATCGAATGGTTGTCCGAAGATCACTTTACCTTTCTGGGATATGCCCGCTCCGAAGCGAAAGCGGTGGACGGTGGCATGCAGCTGCATCTGGTGGACGAGGCCGGTCTTGGTCTGGCGCGCCCCGGCAGCCCTTACGCCAACGCGGATGAATTTATTGCGCCCCATGAGGAAATGGCCAAATACATCCGCCATGGTCGTTTGGTCGTCGTGACCAAAGCCAATGTGCGCTCGCCCATTCATCATCCGCACTACATGGACGTGGTGTCCGTGAAACGCCTGGCCGCTGATGGTTCGGTGGAAGGCACCGACCGCTATATCGGGCTGTTTTCCCTGGATGCCTACATTAACCGTCCCCGGGACATTCCACTGATTCGCCGCAAGGTGAATTACGTGCTGGACCGTTCCCGATTACCGGAACGCTCGCATTCCGGCAAGCATCTGCGCGATATCATTTACCAGCTTCCCCGCGATGAGTTGTTCCAGTGTCGAGAGGAAGAGTTGTACGACATCTGCATGGGCATTCGCGCCCTGCGTGATCGTCATCATCTGCGGGTATTCATGCGCCGGGACCGCTATGGGCGTTTTTATTCGTGCATGATTTACCTGAGCCGCGAACGCTACTCCCGGGAATTGCGCGACAAGGTCACCGCCGAACTGATGACGCTGTGCAATGGTCGCTCCGTGGAACGCACCGTGGATTTCCTCCGCGAAGGGCTGGCCCGGATTCACTGCATTGTACGTATTCCCCAAGGCACACAGCTGGCCATGACCGACAGCCAGGTGGAGCAACGGCTGATTGAAATTACCCGCTCCTGGTCAGACCAGTTACGGGAAGTGTTGCGTGAAAGTGGCTACCAGGATGAGCAGGGCGACAAGGTGGGTAGCCGGGCCGATGATGGGGCCGCGCTGGCCCTGCGTTACGGTGATGCCTTTCCCCTGGGTTACCGGGAAGCACACAGTGCCGTGGAGGCCGCTGCCGACCTGCAATACCTGACGCAACTGTCGGCGGACCAGCCAGTGTTGCCCAGCCTGGCCATTACCGATGCAGACGGCGCGGCCTGCCCGACCAGCCTGCGGCTTTATAGCCTGAATAATCCCATCGGCTTGTCCGATGTGCTGCCGGCACTGGAAAATTTCGGCCTGCGGGTGGTGCGCCAGAACCCCACCCGGGTGACGCCCCGTGATGGCGAACCTCGCTGGATTCAGGTCTTCGACGTGCAGGTCCACGGGGAGTGTTCCCTGGGGCCGGCCCAGCAGAAGCGTTACTTCGAAGATGCCTTCCTGCAATGCTGGAATGGCCATACGGAAAATGACGGCCTGAATCGACTGGTGTTGCTGGCGGGCCTGAATGCCCGTCAGGTGGTGTGCCTGCGTACCCTGACCAAATACCTGATTCAAACCGGGTTGCCGTATTCGCAAAACTATATGGAAGAGTTGCTGGCGGAACATGCGCGCATTGCCCGCTTGCTGGTGCAGCTTTTCGAAACCCGCTTTGACCCGCAGCTGACTGACAGCCGTCGTGATAATGAAGGACTGAAACTGGCACAGAACCTGGACCATGAACTCGATGGCGTGGCGTCTCTGGATGCGGACCGGGTGCTGCGGGCGTTCCTGAGTGTGGTGCGCGCGGGCCTGCGTACCAATTTCTATCAGCAGGACGCGGGCGGGCACGACAAAGCCTATGTCAGCCTGAAGCTCGATCCGAAGCAGGTGTCGGAGTTGCCGCCGCCGTTACCCATGTACGAAACCTTTGTGTATTCACCCACCATGGAAGGCATCCACTTGCGTGGTGGGCCGGTGGCCCGCGGCGGCCTGCGCTGGTCCGACCGGCGTGAGGATTTCCGCACCGAGGTGTTGGGCCTGGTCAAGGCGCAAATGGTCAAGAACGCCATCATTGTGCCGGTGGGGGCCAAGGGCGGTTTTGTGGTGAAAGGCGGCACACCGGGAGATCGGGACGCGTGGCAACAGCAGGGTATTGCCTGCTACAAGGAGTTCATCCGTGGCCTGCTGGACCTCACTGACAATCGCGAAGGCGACGCGATTGTGGCGCCGGAACAGGTGGTGCGCCACGACGGTGATGACCCCTATCTGGTGGTGGCCGCGGACAAGGGCACCGCGACCTTCTCGGATATTGCCAATGGCCTGGCAGATGAATACGGCTTCTGGCTGGGCGATGCCTTTGCCTCTGGCGGCAGTGCCGGTTACGACCACAAGCAAATGGGGATTACCGCTCGGGGTGCCTGGGAAAGCGTCAAGCGCCACTTCCGGGAACAGGACAAGGACATCCAGACGCAGCCGTTTACCGTGGTGGGGATCGGCGACATGGGCGGCGATGTGTTTGGCAACGGCATGCTGTTGTCGGACCAGATTCAATTAGTCGCGGCCTTCAATCACCTGCACATCTTTATCGACCCAAACCCGGACGCGGCGGCCACCTTTGCCGAGCGCCAGCGCCTGTTCACGACGAGGGGCGCTACCTGGGATGATTTCGACCGCGAGGCCATGTCCGAGGGCGGCGGTGTCTGGTCGCGCAGTGCCAAGAGTCTCGAGCTCAGTGAGCCGGCCTGTGAGGTTCTGGGCATCAGTGAACGGACGCTGACCCCGGCAGAATTGATCATGGCGATTCTCAAGGCGCCGGTGGAACTGCTCTGGAACGGTGGTATCGGCACCTATGTGAAAGGCAGTAACGAGAGTCATAGCCAGGTGGGGGACAGGGCCAACGATGCCATTCGTGTGAACGGCAAGGAACTGCGCTGCCAGGTAGTGGGTGAGGGCGGCAACCTGGGGCTCACGCAATTGGGGCGCATTGAATTTGCGCTCAATGGCGGGCGGATCAATACCGACGCCATTGATAACTCCGGCGGCGTGCACAGCTCTGACCGGGAAGTGAATATCAAGATTCCGCTTAACCAGCGATTGCGTGACGGGCGGCTGGATCGCGATACCCGCGACCCCTTGCTGGTGCGTATGACCGACGATGTGGCCGATGCGGTGCTGCACGACAACTACGTGCAGAGCCTGGCCCTAAGCCTGCTGGAATACAACGCGGCGTCGCGGCTGGATGAGCACGCCAACCACCTGCGTACGCTGGAGCGTCACGCCATGCTGGTGCGCACGGTGGAGCACCTGCCGGATGATGAATCACTCAGCGAACGTCGCACCCGCGGCAAAGGGCTGACCCGGCCGGAACTGTCGGTGTTGTTGTCCTATACCAAGAATGCGCTGTTCGATGCCTTGCTGGCGTCGGATGTCCCCGATGATGCGTTCTTTGACCAGGACGTGCTGCATTACTTTCCGCAGGAACTGGTGGAATCCTTCGGCGATGATCTGCTCAACCATGGCCTGCGCCGGGAGTTGATCGCCACGGTGCTGGCCAACGCGGTGGTCAACCGGATGGGGTTCGCCTTTGTTCATCGGTATGCGGATGAGCATGGCTTGTCGTTGCACCGTTTGGTGAAGGCCTATGCCATGGCCCATGCGGTGTTCGATGGCGACCTGTATTGGGCGCCGGTGGATGGCCTGGACGGGCGCGTGGACAGCCAGGTGCAGCTTCGGCTTTATGGTCGGGTGATCGGGCTGATGAAACACGTGACCACCTGGTTGATTCATTACAAGTGGGGGCGGCGCCCGGTGGCAGAAGCGGTGGCTCGTTACCGCGAGGCCATCGCCGAACTGGAGAGTATGCTGCCGGCGGTACTACCAGGCAGTTATCGGCAGGAATGGGATCAGGCCGTGGAGGGCATGAAAGACGATGGCGTGCCCGAGAAAGAGGCGAAGCTGTTAGCCAATACCATGGTGCTGGGGTGTGCCCCGGATATTGTCGAGCTTGCCTCGCTGGCACAGGTGCCGCTGAAACTGGCGGCGGAAGTGTACTTTCTGGTGGGCGATAAGCTGCAGATTCTGTGGCTGCTGTCGTCGATTCTGGATCTGTCTGTGCAGGATCGCTGGCAAGCACTGGCCCGTGCCAATCTGCGCGAAGATTCCTACCGCCTGCACCGCCAAGTAGCCGCCAAGGTGCTGGAGTATGAGGGTGACAACGCCGCCGCGCGCTTTGCCGCCTGGGAAGAAAAATCCCGCCGCAAGGTGGCCTTTGGTATCCACCGTTTGCAGACCCTGCAGGCGGATGGCCCCCACGACTTCATGACACTGGCGGTGGGGGTGCGGGAGCTGCGTAAACTGCGAAGCCTGTAACTCGCAGAAGTCGGTACCACACGGAATGCACTTGAGTTGGCTGGTCTCTGTATATACTGTACAAAAAGACAGTATATACAGAGGTGAAGTTTATGCGCGCAGCGAACCGGGGCACCTTGAGCCAGCTACCTGGCCGTTTTGCCGTCAGCCATTCTGAATCGGATAGCCCTCCGGTGAGTCGGCCTACTCGTTATCATCGCGAAAAAGCCAGCAGCATCATCATGACCAATCGTAGTCCGGACCTGCCGTTCGAGCAGAGTATCAATCCGTATCGGGGCTGCGAACATGGCTGCATTTATTGCTATGCCCGTCCCAACCATGCCTATGTGGATTTATCACCCGGTCAGGACTTCGAGAGCGAGATTTTCTGCAAGGACAATGCTGCGGAGGTGCTTCGCGACAGCCTTCGCAAACCGTCTTACCGCTGTCGTCCCATTGTGCTCGGCACGGTCACCGACCCTTATCAGCCCATTGAGCGAGAGCGACGCATTACCCGTGAGCTGTTGCAGGTGCTGGTGGATTGCCAGCACCCCTTTAGCCTGATTACCAAAAGCACCCTGGTGCTGCGGGATCTGGACCTGATTGCCCCCATGGCCCGGGCCGGGCGTGCCTCGGTGGCTGTTTCGGTTACCACGCTGGATAACCGCCTGAAAGGAGAACTGGAGCCCCGTGCCAGCGGCGGCAAGGAGCGGCTGAAGGTGGTCCGCGAACTCAGCCGTGCCGGCGTACCGGTAACGGTGCTGGTGGCGCCGGTGATTCCCTTCATCAATGACCATGAGCTGGAAGACATTGTGCATCAGGTGGCCATGGCAGGCGCCCAGCAGGCAGGTTATGTGGTGCTGCGCTTACCCCATGAAGTCGGGCCGCTGTGGCAGGAATGGCTGGCGGACCATTACCCGGATCGGGCCGAGAAGGTCATGTCGGTGATGCGTGATCTGCATGGCGGCGCCATTTATGACAGCCGCTGGCACCAACGTCAGAGCGGGCAGGGTGCCTGGGCGCATCTGCTGCGTCAGCGTTTTGACTCCGCCTGCCGCAGTGCCGGGCTGGCGGACAGGGAGTCGCTGGATCTGGACACGGCCGGCTTTGTGCCACCCGGGCCCCATGGGCAACTAAGCCTGTGGGGAGCCGTTTAGTAACTCCGGGTTATTTACCTTTGCCGGTCTTTCCTTTACTTTAGTGACTCGTGGTTACTAATTTGCATTGACGGCGCGCCCGCTTCCGGTGTGCCTGACAGGAGAGTCCGATGAAAGCGGTATTGATTACCGGTGCCAGCGCCGGTATTGGTGAAGAGTTTGCTCGCCAGCTGGCTATCCAAGGGCACAACCTGGTGCTGGCGGCGCGGCGGCTGGATCGATTGGAAACATTGGCCAGTGAGTTGCGTCAGCGCCATAACCTGGAGGTTGTGTGTATCGCCTCCGATTTGGCCCAGGCCGGTGCGGCAGAAAAACTGGTCGCGGATATGGCTACCCATAATGTGGAACTGACTGGCTTGATCAACAATGCCGGTTTTGGCGACCGGGGCGATTTTTCCGATCTGCCACTGCAGCGTCAGCTGGATATGATCCAGGTGAACGTGACTGCCCTGGTCGATCTGACCTGGCGGTTGGTGCCACAGCTGAAAGCGTCCAGTCATTCCACGACGGCAGGGCAGGGGGCGTTTGTGATCAATGTGGCGTCCACTGCGGCGTTCCAGGCCGGCCCGAACATGAGTATCTATTACGCCTCAAAAGCGTTTGTGCTGTCGTTTTCGGAAGGCCTGCATGAAGAATTGAAAAAAGAGGGCGTGGCAGTCAGTGCGCTTTGCCCCGGTGCCACGGCGTCCGAGTTTGCCCAGGAAGCGAACATGACCAACACCTTGCTCTTCAAGGCCGGCACCATGACCACCGAAGCGGTGGTCAGCAAGGCGCTGGCCGGACGCCACCGCGCGATTGTGATTCCTGGCCTGAAGAACCTGTTGATGGTGTGGCTCGGCAAGCTCTCGCCCCGTATGATTACCCGCCGACTGGCTGGATTGTTACAAGCGTGAATTCTTGTCCTTTTCAACGTGCCCGTTCCCCAGAGCAGAAAGCGGAACGGCGTGCTCACATTCTGGAGGCGGCGGCGCTGTTTTTTGCCGAACAGCGGTTCGCGGCCATCAGCCTGGCGACCATCGCTCGTCAGTCCGGTGTGACCAAGGCGGCGTTGTACCGGTATTTCCCTTCTAAAGAAGCGCTGTTTCTGGCGCTCTATCTGAGTGAACTGGATGCCATGGTTGAGGCGCCTCTGCCGCAGGAGGGGCCTGCCTGGGCGGCAATCAGTGAGCTACTGATTGCCCGCCCATTGTTCTGCCGGTTGACCTCTATTCTGCATACCGTGCTGGAACACAATCTGGATGAATCACAGGCACGGGAATTCAAGCAGGCCTTGTTGGCCAGTTTTACGCAGTTGGCCGCGCGCCTGCAGCACGACTTTGCCCTGGATGGTGACCAGGCCATACGTTTCCTGATGCAGGTGCAGCAGTCAGTGATTGGTTGCTGGGCGGTGAGCCAACCTGCGCCGGTGGTGGCCAGCGTGATCAAGGCGCCTCCGCTGGATGTGTTTCAGGTGGAGTTCGGGGATGCACTGCGTACCCAGCTACGGGCGTTGCAGGCCGCGTTATAACTCTTTGGCAGGGGAACCTGGCATGACTGAACGGTTTGGTGTGGATTGTCTGTATGACCGGGCAGAGAAGCCTGTTGCAGTGTTGCTGCTGGCACACGGTGCCGGCGCTGCGATGGACAGCGATTTCATGAACACCATGGCCGCAGCGTTGGCATCACATTCGGTGGCGGTACTGCGCTTTGAATTTCCCTACATGCAGCGCCGTCGTGACGAGCAACGACAATTCCCGCCGGACCGCGCCCCCAAATTACTGGCGGCGTTTGCCGAGCGCGTCAGGGAAGCTCGAAGTCTGGCGGCTGAATTGTCTGAGATTCCCGATGGCGCGCTGCCACTGTGGATTGGCGGCAAATCCATGGGCGGACGCATGGCCTCCATGCTGGCCGCTGAGGGCAATGGTGTGGCCGCGCTGGATGTGGCTGGCGTTATCGCGCTGGGCTACCCCTTTCATCCGCCCGGGAAACCGGAGAAAACCCGCATTGATCACTTGCCGGCGCTGACGGCTCCCATGCTGGTCTGCCAGGGCGAGCGGGACCCCTTTGGCAAACCGGACGAGGTGGCGGGTTATGGCCTGCCGGAGCGGGTGCAATTACACTGGCTACCCAGTGGCGATCATGATTTCAAACCGCTGAAACGCAGTGGATTGCAACAACAGGACCTGATCGATGAATCGGCCAGGATGGCAGCCGCGTTCATGGCCAATGGGATGCCGGCCATCAACAGTCAGAAGGTCTGAAGTGGGGCAGGGAGCTGGGCTAAGCTGGCGAGGAAAGTTTCGCCAGCCTGGCCACGCGATGAACTCCGCATTGGCGGTTTCTCTACTCAGCCGGGCACATTTCGGCGAGCTTACTTCTGCGGTTTTTCGCTGATCCACAGGTTGATAGTGCCTTCTACTACCACGGTGCCGTCATCGCGCATGGCTTTTACGGTCACCGGCAGGTTGCCGGGCTTCCAGTCTTCCGGGTTGGCTTCGGCGGTGGCGGTAATGTTGGTGGTGGCCTTGGCGGTGTAGTTCACGTTCATGCCTTTGGGAATCCAGCGCAGGTGCTTGGGGACTGAGGCTTCAGCCATGGCGCCCATGGCGCATTCCAGTGCGTTGCAGATGGCGATGACGTGGACGGTCTGGATGTGGTTTTCCACCCCTTTGCGTTTCTTAAACGTAACCTCACAGAAATTCGGACGCAATTCAGAGATAGTGGGCGTGATGGTCGCGAAGTACGGCGCTTTGCGGCTAAAGACCATGGAGAAAAGCTTGCGCCCGGCGGGCAGTTTCAAGGCTTTTTCGTACATGTTCAGCAGGTAGTTATTACTCATGGGGCGGGCTCCTGAAATCAATGGGCAGGGAGCCTCTGAATAACTCCTTGCGTACTCAGCGTTGCCTGAAGAGTGCAGTTGTTGTGTTTTGTCGCGACGAACAGGGTGGTTCCCTTTTCTAGCGACAAAGCGCAGCAGATGTGCCCTTCAGGCCACGCCCTGCGGGTCTTTCAGGCTGGCCCGCACTCGTTGTTGCAATGTCTCGATGGGTGGACACATCTCGATCCCCCCTTGAGGGGACACCTTCAACACTGCGCCTAGATTGCGAGCCAGCCTGAAAGACTGAGTACGCAAGGAGTTATTCAGAGGCTCCCACATTCTCCACAGCCGGGGAGGCGCTGCAATGGGTTTTGGGGCGCCACGGCCCGGCCCAACTGCTACCATGGCGTCAGGATTTCAACATCAGCGGCATCAGCGAGAGGGGGAAGGGCGTGAAAGTCACACAGGCATGGAAGCGCAGTAGCTGGAAGATCAAGACACTGTTCATTCTGGTCAGCCTCTATCTGTTATACGTATTGCTGGGCTTTTTTGTTGCCCCCGGTCTGGTGCGTGACAATGCCCGTGATGCGCTGGCCGAGTTGACCGGCCGTGAAGTGGTGATCAGCGAGGTGAAGATCAACCCGCTGGCCTTGAGTGCCACCGTTAACGGGTTCGCTATCAACGATGAACAGACTGATGTCCTGTTGGGCTTCAATCAGCTTTATGTGAACTTCGAGTTGTCGTCGCTGTTTCGCTGGCGTTGGCATTTCAGCCAGGTCGACCTCGATGGCCTGACGGTGCGAGGTCAGCGCAATCCAGGTTCTGTCTTCAACTTTGACGATGTGCTTGCGCATATTGATAGCCAATTAACGGACAGTGCCGAGGACGTTGAGCCTGAGCCGGCCCCGGAAGACGCCGGGGCACTTCCCAACATTTCCGTGGGTGCGTTGGCCCTGACCAATGGCGACCTGCGCTATACCGAAGCCGCAGGCAAGGAACCCCATCAGTTGGTGCTGCCGGTGGCGTTTACGGTGACCAATTTTTCCACCGTGGCAAAAGGGGAAAACCAGAACGGTTACGCCATTCGCCTGGAAGGCCCGGATGGCGGTGCATTCGATTGGGATGGGCGTTTTGAATTCTCGCCATTCCTGGCCCAGGGCCGCTTGAGTATCGAGAAAGTGGACCTGGTGTCACTGGCAAAACTGGCCCAGGGCGAAGTGCGTTTTACCGTGCCATCCGGTGAACTGGATCTGCAGACGGACTACCTGTTCACCACGGAACCGGGCACCCGGGTGGTGGTGAGCAATGGTGAGCTGACCCTGCGTGAATTGCAGATTCAGAAACCCGGTGAAGACGCGCCCAGTGTCAGCGTGCCTGCGTTGACCGTGACGGGCATTGCCGTGGATAGCGAGAAGCAGGAAATCACCTTGCCGGAGGTGAGTCTCAGCCAGCCTGCTGTGAATGCGGTCCTGGATGCCGACGGGCTGGATCTGGCCACCTTGTTCCTGCCGGTGGACCCGGAAGAAGCGGAGCAGCGCAAACAGGAAGTGAAGGAAAAAGCGCAAGAAGCCGCAGAGCGCATTAAAGAGGCCGAGACGGTTTGGGTGACGAATCTGGGAACGCTGAAAGTGGATGGCAATACGTTCCGCTTCACTGACCGTACCTTGAATCCGCCGCAAACGGTGAGCCTGACCGACGGTGAGTTCACGCTGAAAAATCTGATCCTGGGTGAAGAAGCTACCTTTACTTGGGAGGGCAAGGCCCAGATTCAGGAGCAAGGCGCGTTGACGCACTCCGGTGAGGGCCAGTTGGCGCCGTTGTCGGTGACCGCCAAGGCGGCGCTGGCTGGGCTGCCGTTAGCACCGTTGTCGCCCTGGCTGGAGCGTGAAGCGCCGCTGAAAGTGGCTAGCGGTCAGCTGGATCTGGATTTGCAGTCTGCGGTGAAAGGCGATGGCCCGGATATTACCGTGAATGGCAGCGCCAGCATGGCCGGTTTCAATTTGCTGGAAGGCGGCCGACCTCTTATCAAGGTCAATAGGGTGCAGGTGAGCAAGCTGTCGCTGGACACCGCCGCACAGCGGGTGCGCGTTGGCGAAATCGGGCTGACCGGCATGGACATGCTGCACCAGGTGGACGCCCAGGGGCGGGATGCGTCCACGCGTATTGAGGCCGCGATGCCGTCGGGGAGCGGCTCGTCGAGCGCTTCATCGTCGTCTTCCTCAAAACCCTGGCAAGTAACGGTGGACCGCGTGCGTCTGATCGGCAGTCAGGTACGCCATGAAGACCTGTCGCTGAGCCCCAATTTTCGTATCGGCTTGTATCAGCTGTCGGGCACGGTGAGCAATCTGGATACCCGTCCGGGCAGCACTGCCCGGCTCGATCTGAATGCGCAGGTGGACCGCTATGCGCCGTTTTCCATCAAGGGGCGTTTGTCTCCGGAACCGTTGTCTACGGACATGGTGGTGTCGCTGAACAATTATGAAATGACCAGCCTGACGCCTTATACCGGCCTGTACCTGGGGTACAAGGTGGAGAAGGGGCAGCTGGGGGTGGATACCGAAGTCACCGTTGAGAAAAACCATCTGAACAGTGTCTCTGACATCCTTGCGGACCAATTCTATCTGGGCGAAAAAGTGCCCAGTGATGAAGCGGTGAGGGCGCCGGTAAAACTGGGCCTGTCGGTGCTGCGCAGTCGTTCCGGTGAAATTACCTTGCCGGTGAAAATGTCGGGTGATCTGGATGACCCCAGCTTCAGTGTCAGCGGCATGATTCTGAAAGTGCTGACCAACATTGTGGTCAAGGCGGCCACGGCGCCGTTCTCCGTGCTGGCCGGGCTGGCCGGTGGCGAGAACCTGGAGACCATTGTGTTCGACCCCGGCACCGCCGAGGTGGGCCCGCAAACCTCCAGTTCCTTGCAAGCCCTGGCCAAGGTGCTCACTGAAAAGCCGCACCTGCACATCGGGTTGGTTGGTACGGTCAGTGCAGAGGATCGCACCGCGCTTGCCGATCAGAGGATCGGGGACGATGTGGCCGGTGATGACTGGCCGGGTATTGATGCGGCCGTGCTGGAAAAGAAATGGCGCCGCAAGCTGATCCGCCGTTACGAGTCTGACTATGACCGCGATGTGGAAACACTGGTCAGCGCGCCCCTGCCCGAAGATGACGATGAGCGTGACAGTGTACTGGCGCGCAGTGCCTGGGATGCCATGGTTACCGCCGAGTCGGCTTCAGTGGATAAGGCACAGCTGGTGGAGCTGGCGCGTTTGCGTTCGGAAAATGCCAAGGCCGCGCTGGTGCAGCAGTTCCAGATTGAGCAGTCCCGGGTGTACCTGAAAGAATCCAAAGTGGATGGCGCGGTGACCGGGCTGACCCTGACGCTGGAAAAATAATCGGTGGCATTAATCTGGGAAACGGAACAGGACGGCGTGCGCTACGAGGTGAGGCGCGCGGGGCAGACGTTGCGGCTGTATGCCAATGGCGTTCAGCACTCGGAGTTTCACCCCAAGCGTTTACTCACTGGCAGTGTGTGGGACTTGCTGTGGTTGCCTGCCTTGCTGCACGAACCGGCCCGGTTCCGCCGGGTGTTGGTGCTGGGGCTCGGGGGCGGTTCGCTGATTCCCCCCATCCGCAAACTGCTGGATCCAGATGTATTGATGGCGGTAGAGCTGGACGGAGCGCACTTGCAGGTGGCCCGCGAAGTGTTCGGCATCGAGGCGTTCGGGGTGGAGACCTGGCAGGGGGATGCCCAGCAGTGGTTGCGTGATTATCAGGGAGAACCGTTCGACCTGATTATCGAAGACCTGTTTGCGCCCAGTAACGAGCAGGTTAGCCGGGCGGTGCCTGCCGATGCTGACTGGCTGGTCTGCCTGCGCGGGAACCTGTCGGCGCATGGTTCCCTGATCATGAACTTTGGCGATTGGCAGGAATACCGCGACAGCCCGGCCTCGGGGCGCCGCGCCATGAAAAGTTTCAGCAGCCGTTTCCGCTTATCATGCAGCGATTGCCATAACGCGGTGATCGCGTTTACCCGCCAGTCGGCGCGCAGCATTCACCTGCGCCGGCGCCTTGCCGCGACGCCGGCATTGAGCCATGCGAAAGCGGCGGCGCGGCTGGATTACCATATTCGCCAGTTGGACTGACCCGGGTTTGAGGTCAGTCCTTGTCCAGCATGGTCAGGGAATACAGCCCGTCATTTTCTTCGCGGGTTAGCAGCTGGTTGCTGCGGGGCTGGTCATCGTGCATGCCCACGAACAAGGCCCGGTAGGTCAATACTGCCTGCACATAATCCCGGGTTTCACGGAACGCGATGGACTCGATCCACACATCTGCCGGGACGCCGTCTTCGGCGTTCTCCAGCCAGCGATTCACCCGGCTCGGGCCTGCGTTGTAGGCGGCCAGGGCCAGCACCCGATTGCCGTTGAAGTCCTCAAGGAGTTCCGCCAGATAGCGGCTGCCAAGGGTGATGTTGGTGTGTTTGTCCTGCAGGGTCTTGGTGGTGGGCTTGCCCATGCTGGCGTCTTTGGCCACCTTGCGGGCGGTGGCAGGCATCAGTTGCATTAGCCCCATGGCGCCCACTGGTGAGCGGGCCAGAGGATTGAACGCGCTTTCGCGCCGGGCCACGGCCATGGCCAGCCAGGGATCCAGGTCATGGGGTTTGGCTTCTTCCTTGAACAGGTTCAAATACGCGGGTGGGAAGCGCCATGCCAGGGTGTTCCAGGCCTTGGCCTGAATGGATGCCTGTACGGCCAGGTCGTACCATTTTTGCGTCAGGGCGTAGTCGGCCAGTTCCGCCAGCTGTTCCTCGTTGCTGTGCCACATCAGCCACATCCACTCCTGGTGCGCCAGATAGGGCTCATCCAGTTCCCGCAGCATGCGGATGCGAGTGATCGCTGGTGGCGGGGTGAAGGTGGCGGCGGGCGTGTGCTTCTGTTCGGAGAAACGGTAGGGCTCGCCCAGGCGGTCTGCGGCCAGGAAAGCGAAGAAATTACGTTGCTCGGCGGCCTGCTGATACAGCTCACGGGCCTGGTCGGACTGGTCAGTGTTTTCCAGTGCGCGGGCGCGCCAGTACAACCAGCGGGAGTCGTTACGGTCGTCCTGGGGCAAGCGCAATACCCATTCGTTCAGGGCTGTCCAGTCCTGTTCGATCACCGTGCGCCTGGCGCGCTGTGCCACCAGCGAGGTGTCCGGGTGTGTTGTCAGCCAGTCATCCAGCCATTGGCGATTTGCTTCCACTCCGCGGATGGTGGAGTACCAGGCAATACGTGTGCCGGCCCGTTCGCGCAGTGCCGCGTCGGTGAGCCCCTGTTTTTGGCTCTGCGTGTCGAACCATTTGCGTGCGGCTTCGGTGTCCTTGTAGGCCCAGCGGCGCAGGGCGGCAGAGAGCAACGCCTGGCGTTGTGCCGCCGGTAGATTGCGGGGCAGGTCAGCGACCTTGTCCGGGCTGCGGTACAACGTTTGCAGCCATTCGCTGGCGGTGGCGTAGTCGCTTTTTGCCAACATGTCGTCCAGATAGCGCATGAGGCCGGCACTGTTGGCATCAAAGGCCAGTTGCTGGCGTTCCCAGATTTGCGCATCGCCGATGACACCGGCGTCACGGGCGGCGTTAAACAGTGGGTCGCAGTTGTTGGGGCGGGACTGGCCGGAGGCCCAGAGTTCTTTGCCCGCCTGCAGGGCGGCTTTTTTAACGGCCTGGTCGCCGCTTTCCCATTGCGCCTGGTGGTAATAGCAGCGCAGTGCCACTGCGTTGGGGGCCTTGTCGGTAATGGCCAGCAACGCCTGCCATTTTTCTGCCTTGCCGTAGGCGACAATAGCAAGCTGGCGAATATCTTTAGGTAAGGGGGAGTCCGGGTATTGTTCGGCGTACTGGCTCACCTTGTCGGCGCCGAGTTGGGGCAGGGCGGCGCGTAGCCGGTGGAAGTCCAGATAAGCCTGCAGCGGGTGCTGCTCTCCCAGAGCCTGTTGCTGCCGGGAAAGGGTTTCCCAGTCATTGTTGCGTGCTGCGTCCAGTGCTTGGTGGAAGTTGTCGCTATCCGTAGCGGCAACGACCAACGAAGAAAACAGACAGCTGGCAAACAGTGCTACAGCGCGAGTTAATGGCGCAGTGCGAACCATTTGTGCCTCCACATCGTCGGAATGAATGCGCCAATTCTACCGGCCTCGCTATGCGCTTGGCGTGGTGATTATGTAAAACTTGGGGAAGATCATACTTATGGGTCAGCGTGAGGAGTGTGGCGTTCGCCGTATCCGTGTTCGGACCTGTGCGATTTGCACTATACTGCCGCCGCTGATTACCTGAGCCGGAGCCCATGGAAAATACGACACAATTATTGCTGCGCCAGTCCGATGCCCTTGCCGGGCGAAATATACTGGTGGTGGATGCCAATGATCCTGCACTGAAAACCCTGGCGGTGGACGCCACGGTGCATCTGCATGCGGATGACTACACCATCGGCGCGCAGCAGTGGGCGCCTGCGCCCACGGTGCCGGAAGGGACAGATTTGCTGGTGCTGCCGTTGCCCAAGTCCATCGACCGGTTACGGTTTCTGCTCAACTGGCTGGCCGGTGAAATTACGGCGCCCACCGAGCTGTGGCTGATCGGCCCGGCCAAGGGCGGCATTCGCGGTGCCCTGAAATACCTGGACGCCCATGTTGATGAATCGGTGCTGGAAGATAGCGCCCGCCACTGCAAACTCTATAGCGGTTTATTGCAGCCGGGGGAGAAGCAGTCCCTGAAAGCCTGGGGAACAGTGCTGGAGGTGGCGGATCAGGAAGCCATCAGTTACCCGGGGGTATTCAGCCACGGTCGCCTGGACGAGGGCAGTGAGCTCCTGCTGGCGGCCATGGACGCGCACACACTGGGTAAGCCGGGGAAGGTGATAGATGTGGGCTGCGGCGCGGGTGTGATCAGCGTTTGCTTGGCTAGTCAGGGCTGGCAGGTGCAGGGCGTGGATGTCAGTGCCAGCGCCGTGGCGGCCAGCACCGATAGCCTGGCCCGCAATGGCCTGCAAGGCCGGATCATGGGCGGCGATCTGTTCTCCCCGATTCAGGGGCGCGTGGATATGGTGGTTACCAATCCGCCGTTCCATGACCGCCGCCAGCGCACCACGGATATCACCCGTCGGTTGATTGCGGAAGCACCTTCACACCTCAAGTCAGGTGGCGTGCTGTGGCTGGTGGCTAACCGCGAATTGCCCTATGCGCAGTGGCTGGATGATGCTTTTAGCCATGTGCAGGTGGCCAGCGAAACCACCCGATTCCGTGTCTACCGGGCGGTGCTGTAATTAAACTGCACGCAGTCTGTTACAGCATCCGTTCCCGGGCCATCCAGGCAATGCAGTTTTCCAGCATGGTGGCCAGCGGCACCTGATCATTAAAGCCCAGTTGTTCCACGGCCTTGCTGCCGTCGGCATGCACGCGGCTGGTAATCAGGGCCACTTTTTCCGGAGTCAGGCGGGGTTCTTCGCCGGTGAACAGGCTGCCGATGGGGTATAACTGTCCGGCCAGTTTCAGCAGGGCCGGGGGGACGGTGCGCTGCGGTGCCTTGCGGCCCAGCTGACCGGCAATCGTCTGGACCAGGGTCAGGAAACTGGCTTCCACGCCGGCCAGAATATAGCGCTCGCCACAGGCGCCGTGCTCCAGGGCGGCAATATGGGCCCGTGCCACTTCCTCTACCGCACAGAAATTCCCGCCTCCTGGGGGTACGCCGGGCAGTTTGCCATCGTTGATCATGCGGATCATCTGGGACCAGTTGTGGGTGTCACCGGCACCAATGATGCCGCAAGGATTCATGATCACCGCGTCCAGCCCCTGGCGGGTACCGTTTTCAACTTCCTGCTCGGCGAGAAATTTGGTGCGGTTATAGCCGATCCAGTCACTGGCGGCATTGGAGGGTGTCAGCTCGTTGATCGGGTTGTCCTGGATGCCCCAGGCAGAGATGGATGAGGTATGGATAAAGCGGCCGGCCACGTTTTTCAGGGCGGCGCTGACCATGGCCTGGGTGCCGAGCACGTTGTCACGATATTGCTGGGCATTTCCGCGACGCCAGAGACTGGTGTTGCCCGCCACATGGAAAACGGCATCTGGAGCGGCCGGCATGACCAGCGCCAGCTCCGTGGCATTATCCAGTGGCGCCTGCACTACGGACACGCCGTCTTTGGCATGCAGGGTACTGGCATCACTGTTGGGGCGCACCAGTGCGACCACCTCCCACTGTTTGTCGAGAAGCTGGTCGATAATGTGCCCACCGAGAAACCCCCGGCCCCCACTGATAAATGCCACTGGCATGGTTGGTATCCTTCTTTGGCTGACGCTTGTTGCTTCTTCTATACGCACCGAAACGGACGCTGGCAACTGCTTTGTCTTCCCGGTGACTCGCTTTTCAAAACAGTCACTTGTCGAAACCTTGACGATTTTGCTTCAACACTGGCCAAGTTGATGGGTTTTGACTATATTGCCGTTTCAAACAGGCGGGTGTAGTTCAATGGTAGAACGGCAGCTTCCCAAGCTGCATACGAGAGTTCGATTCTCTTCACCCGCTCCAGACATAAAAAAACCGCCTTTTGGCGGTTTTTTTATGTTCATCGCTGCATGGGGTGATAGTGATAAGCCGATCTCGCCCCCTGAATACTCCCTGAAAGACACCTCTGAATCGCTCCGGTCTGTATGACTTTGTATCTCAGACGCCGCGCTCCGGCCGTCTGGCGTTCAAGCCAGCGCGCCCGATCCAGTCACACCGAACAGGATAGATGCCGGCCGTTGAGCCGGAAAAGCGCGCGAATTTCGTACTCGGCACCCAGCCCACTGGCGGCGTCGCTGGCGTGCATGATGTAGGGATAACAGTGGGCCCAGGCGCAGGGCCTGACCAGTTGCTGATGTGAGCTGTCCGGGTTGTGTCTGCTGGTGGCGATAAAGGCATTCTGCTCCAGATTGAACAGAACGTAGCCCTGAAATTCTGCTTGGGCGGGAAGACCCATTTCTTCCAGAAAATCGGACATCCAGCGGTGATGACTCTTCGTGTTCATAGTGGTTCTCATGCTTGCCCGGTGTGGCCTCGCAGGCGATGCGAGCCGCACATAATGTCTATGACCGTAAGTTACGTCAGGAGTTGCAGAGGGTGGATAGGTGTTGTTTGTCGTTTTGTCGCTTTCTTGTGATTTGTGTCGCCTGGGTGACAGCCTGGGGTGAAGCTGGATTATCGATAGCTGTACATAATGACAGTGTTTTGTCATGCTTGTCCGACTGTGGATTCCCGGTGTGTTGTTATGTCTGCCCTGCCTTTTTTCAGTGAACGCATTTCTGCGGGGTTCCCGTCTCCGGCCCAGGGGTATCTGGATGAACACCTGGACTTGAACCGGCTATGCATTCGCCGGCCGGCGTCCACGTTTCTGTTGCGCGTGGAGGGGGATTCCATGGTGGATGCCGGTATTTTCGCCGGAGACATTCTCATTGTGGACCGCTCACTGGAAGCTGTTGCGGGCGATGTGGTGGTCGCTTCGCTGGAGGGCGAATTTACGGTGAAGGAATTGCATCTGTTGCCCACGCCCATGCTCAAGCCCCGCAATGCGGCCTATGCACCAATCCCCATCGGTGACGATGGCGTAGACCTTTTCGGGGTGGTGACGTTTTGCCTGCATGCCTTGCGGGGTGGCGGGTAACGGCCATGTTTGCCCTGGTCGACTGCAATAGCTTTTACGCTGCCTGTGAGCGCCTGTTCCGCCCGGATCTGCAGGGGCGGCCTGTGGTGGTGCTCTCCAATAATGACGGTTGTATTGTGGCCGGGTCTGCGGAAGCCAAGGCGCTGGGGGTAAAAACCGGCATGCCGGTACATCTGGCCCGCGATCTGATTGCCCGGCATAAAATCGCGGTCTTTTCATCCAACTATGCCCTGTACGGGGATATTTCCCAGCGGGTGATGGCGACTCTGGAAACCCTGGTGCCTCAGGTGGAGGTGTATTCCATTGACGAGGCGTTTCTGGATCTGTCGTTGGTGAGGGAGGCTGAGCTATTGCCGCTGGCGCAGCAGGTGCGAGCGCGTATTGCTCGTTGGGTCGGGGTGCCGGTGTGCGTGGGGGTAGCCCCTACCAAGGTGTTGGCCAAGCTCGCCAACCACGCCGCCAAGCGTTACCCCGCCACGGGCGGCACCGTGGTGCTGACCGACCCGGCGCGCCGGGAAAAGTTGCTGGCGCTAACGCCGGTGTCTCGGGTGTGGGGAGTAGGGCGCCGGTTGGTGGGGCGCCTTGAGGCGCTGGGGATCGAGACGGCGTTGGATTTGGCCCGGGCGGATAGCGGCATGATTCGTCGGCGGTTTTCCGTGGTGCAGGAGCGGCTGGTGCGGGAGCTGAACGGGGAGCCCTGCCTGTCTCTGGATACACAGCCTTCCCCGCGGCAGCAAGTGATTCATTCGCGCTCTTTTGGTGAGCCGGTAACCGCCTTGCCCCCGGTGCGTCAGGCCCTGAGTGATTTTGCCTTCCGGGCCATGGAGTCCTTGCGCAAGGAGAGTTTGTACACCGGCCGGGTAACGGTCTATTTGCGCACCGCCCCGATGGGCAAGCCCCAGCAACTGTTCCCCGATACGCTAAGTGCTGCCTTGTTGCCCGCCACGGCGGATACCCGGGTGGTGGTGCATCAGGCGCAGGCACTGCTGGCTCAGTTATGGAAGCCGGGATACCGCTACGGGAAAGCCGGGGTGATTCTCACCGACTTGCGCGGGCGGGGGCAGGTTCAGAGTGGGTTGTTTGCCTCGGAGCAGCCGGCAGAGCCGGATTCGGGTGCGCGCTCGGACGCGCTGATGGCGGTCATGGATACCATCAATCAGAGCGGTGCGGGCAAGGTGTGGTTGGCGGGGCAGGGCATGCAGGCGGATCAGCGCAGCGTCTGGGCCATGCGCAGGGCGCACCTGTCGCCGGCGTATACCTGTCGCTGGTCTGATTTACCGGTGGCGCGCTAGTCTTCGTCCTTGTGCTGGTGTGACAGGGGGGAGGCTAGCTCCTGCAGGCACTGCAAGAGCGTATTGCGGCGAATCGGTTTGTTGAGAATCCTGTCGATGCCGGCGTCGTGAATGCGGGCGATCTGGCTACCCAGCGCATGGGCCGTCAGGGCGATGATCGGGCAGGGTGTTTTCTGCGTGTCCTGCTCAAACTGTCGGATGGCCTGGGTGGCTGCGAGGCCATCCAGCTCCGGCATTTCCACGTCCATGAGAATCAGGTCCAGCGGCGTTGGGTGCTGGCAGTAGGCCTGTACGGCTTCGTGGCCATTTTCACAGATGAGCGGGGTGATCCCCAGGGAGCCGAGCAGGGCGCGCAGCACATCCCGGTTAACGCTATTGTCTTCTGCCACCAATACTTGCAGTTGATCAAGGGCTGGTGGCTGGCCGGGTTCGGGTGCGGCGATTTCATGGCCAGTGTCTTGCGCCAGGGCCAGAAACAGGGCGCTCCGGGTGACAGGTTTACGCAGCACCGGCACCGTGTCGCTCTGTTCGTGCAAATCCCCGATTAACAGCACCCGGGCCTGGGAGTCCGGGGGGATGGCGCTGAGGCCGGCGGCACCGAGCAGGGTTTCGTCAATCAACGCATGGCTGAAGGGGCCAGGCAGGGAAAGCAGATCGATGGCGTCCCCCTGCAAGGTGGTGGCACCGGCGTGTTCGAGCATGCGGGTCAGTGTTTGTCGCAAGGGTTGATCGTGGCTGAGTACCAGAATGTTGGCCTGGGGAAGCTGTGGCAGTGGTGGTTGCGTGTCCTGGGGTTGCAGGGGCAGGTCGAGCCAGAAGCGTGCGCCCTGGCCCAGCGTGCTGGAGACGCCCAGGGAGCCATTCATCAGTGTGCACAAGGAACGGCAGACGCTCAGCCCCAGGCCGGTGCCGCCAAAGCGGCGAGCGGTGCTCTGGTCAGCCTGGGCGAAGGCCTGGAAAATTACCTCCTGGTGGCTGTCGGAAATACCGATGCCGCTATCTTCAATTTCGATGTGTACGCCACTGCCGGTGTCGGTCAGCGACTTGTCGCGGGCGCGGATGATCACATGGCCCTGTTCGGTGAATTTCAGTGCGTTGTTGATCAGGTTCATGAGGATTTGCCGCAGCCGCACTTCATCACCGAACACGGCCTGCATGCTATCCAGTTGCAGCTCACAGGCCAGCGTTAGCTGCTTCTTGTGGGCGAGGCCGGCGTAGGCGCTCATGGTGTCTTCGATCAGGGTGGCCAGGTTGAACGGTTGATGCTCGAGCCGCAGTTCGCCGGCCTCGATTTTCGAGAAATCCAGGATGTCGTTGATGATGGCCAGCAGGTTCTCGCTGGATTGCTGCATGAGCCTGAGGTAGTGCGCTTGTTGATTACTCAGCGTGCTGTTCTGCATCAGGTCGATAATGCCGATGATGCCGTTAAGCGGGGTGCGGATTTCATGGCTCATGGTGGCCATGAAGGTGCTCTTGGCGTCGTTGGCGCTTTCAGCGTGGATGCGCCGTTCTTCATTATCCAGACGCAGCTGTCGTTCCTGTAGCAGTGCACGATCCGCGTCGCGGCGGGCGTTGATGTCCTGCAGGAGCCGTTCGCGCATGGTGTTGAGGGCGGCGGCAATATTATCCAGCTCGTCATGGTGTTCGGCGTTGGTGGGCAGGGGTAACGGTTGGCGTAGGGACGACAGCGACAAGTGCCGGGTGTCGTCGGCCAGCTGGCTGAGGCGCCGGGTGAAGAGCAGGCGCATAAGCAGAATAATGAGAATGGCGCTGACCAGTGCCTGTAGAGCGAGGAAGCCGATCAGGAAGGCGGTTTGTTTGCCCACATATTGATAAATGCTGCTGTGAGAAATGCCCAGTTCCAGTTGTCCCAGCGTTTCGCGGGTGCCGTCATTACGCTGGTAGACCAGTGGCAGCTCGCGAATAGTGAGGGGCTTGGGCAATGTGGCCATGCTGCTGCCCACGACCTTGGCGTGGCCATTCCAGTCGGTCCACTTGACGCTGGCTGATGCTACATCAGGCAAATGCAGCAGGGCGTTAACCTGTACCCGCAATTGCTCTTCATCGAAATTCCACAGGGAACGGGACAGCCCGGGCAAGGCCGTCAGTTCCACCTGCTCCAGGTTCTGTTCCATGCGCTCCATACCTTGATGGTATTCGCGCACCATGAATACGCCGATGCTGATCAGCATCACCATAATGCTGACCAACAGCACCGCGCCGGCCACTTTGAAGGCCAGCGGGTTCTGTCGGTAGTAATGGTGTGCACGGTGAGGCAAGCACGGTCTCCAGAAATAGTCGCCGTGCCGGGGTGCGGTTTACTGGTTGGCCACCGCTGTCATGTTTACCCGATCCAGCATGCGTTCTTCGATACGGTCCAGGCGTGCCCGGCAGTCGCGGAAGGTGCGGCTGATGCAGGTGGTGTTGGCCACCATGTCCAGTTTTGGCCAGGTTGCCTGTTCGCCTTTACGGATATAGTTTCGCACATCTTGCAGCGTGGGGTTATTCAGGACACGCAGGGCGTTGAGTGGCTGGCGGGGCGGGATCATGTTGATGTCGCCGATATACTTCTGCGTCACCATGCTTTTCGCCTTGTCGATCATCAAGCCCATGTCGTTGGAGGCTACCCGGCGCTGCACCAGTTGCAGGCCATAACGCAGGTTCATGGAGACGTTGCGCAGGGCCCAGTCGCCCAGGGTGCTCAGGGAGCTGTCGGTGTTTTCGTTGCGGGACAGGAAGGGCACCACGTGGGGGTTGGTCTGGCTGACGATGGAGTGGTTGACCCCGTAAAGGCGGGCCAGCCGGCGAATGGGCAGGTCGTCGACGATGGAGCCGTCAACAAACTTGCGGCCGGGGATGTAGGGAACCCGTTCGCCGTCGATGTTCTTTGCCCACAGGGAAACCGGTGGGTAGATACCGGGAATCGCACAGGAAGCCAGCGAAGCCTTGCGGATCAGCACATTGGGCGAGGTGCGCCAGTTCAGCAGGCGCGCGTGCTGGTTGCGGTCATAGGGGCTCACGGTAATGTTGATTTCGCGCCCGGTGTGTCGATAGGCCTCTTCGAAGGTCATGTCGGTGATGTTTTCTTCCAGGCAGGCTTCCAGATGGTCGCCGTCCAGCACCGGGGTGCCGCGTACCAGACCTTTCCAGCCCAGCACCTTGAAGGCTTCCAGATAAATGTTTTCCGGCTCCAGTTTCACCTTCAACTCTTCATCGTTGTGAGTGCCCACCACTGAGCCGATGATGCTGCCGGCACTGGAACCGGATATCACCGAAGGCAGCAGGTTCTGCTCCCACAGGCAGCGGGCCACACCGATATGGAACAGGCCCAGTGCTGCGCCGCCGGACAGCATCAGGCAGCTTTGTCCGAAGGCCTGACCGGTGGTTTCAAAGAAATCGAGCTTCTCTTTCAGCCCGAATTCCTTGAAGTTGCTGTCGCACAGATAGTTCAGGGCGGTGGACACTTCGGTCAGGTAATTTTCGATCAGGCGTTTGGTGCCCACGCGGCTGTGTTGATAAAGGCGCGGGTTGGAAATGTTGCCCAGATTGCCATGCAGGCCTTCGTGCAGATGGAAGACCAGCTTGTTCACGTCGTTGCGTTCACGGGCCTGGCGAATCTGCCAGAGACGATTACGAATCAACTCGTAATCGTAATAGGGGGAACGGTCCACTTCCTTCCATTCGTCGGCGCCGGAAAGGCGATCGTGTTCCTGGCTGGCTTCGTACCATTCGTCATAGGTCGTCGCGTTATCGATGGCGCGTTCGAGCTGTTTGAGGGTGCCTTTCATTGAGGCTCTCCACCATTCATTGTTGTCATTGATTGATGTCAGTATAGACAGGAGAGGGGGCCAGGTTTAAGTGTTTGTAGGACAAAAAGCACAGGGGCGCAGATAAAAGTGTCAATTTTTATGAGTGTATTTGCCCATTGCCAGGCTTGGCCCGGTATTGGCCCGGGGTCATGGCGGTGTGACGCTTGAAGCTGCGCTGGAAGGAACGGATATCGGAATAGCCCAGGGCGGCGGCGATATCGGCCTGGGGCAGGGTGGTGGTGGTGAGCAGGTGCCGAGCCTGTTTCAGGCGCACGTCATCGAGCAGCTTTTGCCAGCTCTGGTCTTCGTCGGCCAGCCGGCGATGCAGGGTGCGCACGTTCATGCCCAGCCGCTCGGCAACGGTTTCCTTGCGGGGCAGGGAATGGCCAATGGCATCCTGAATGCACTGTTTGACCCGCTGGCTGAGATTGGTGTCTACGCCCAGCTGGTTCAGTTGCTGGATGGCGTGGGCTTCCAGCGTGGAGAGTAGTAACGGGTCAGGTTGGCGTATGGGCTGCTGCAATAATTGCGGCGCGCCGACCAGCGCGGAGCAGGGTTGTTCGAACAACACATCGCAGAGAAATACGCGCCGGTATTCGTCCACCTGGGCCGCCGGTGGAGTGGGGTGTTCCAGCCAGACCTGGTCCGGCGCCAACTGGTCGTTGCCGGTGAGCCAGCGGGCGTAGCGTACCCAGGAGCCGAGTACGTTATCGATCAGATGCTGGCGTGCGGGTTGCTGGCGATACAGGCAATCCCAGCGGATGGCCGCCTGGTGGGCATCGACAGTGGTGTCTGTGGTGCCCATATCGCCCACCAGCTTCTCGTACAGGCTGACTTTGGATAACGCTTCCTGAAGCGTGCTGGCACTCATGGCGATATAGCCGATCACATTATAGGAACCGGGCTGCACAAATTCCGACGTGTGTAGCCCGAACAGGGGATCGGCGGACTGCGTGATAAGGGCGTGCAGCAGGGTCTGAAAATCCTGCCCATGGATGCGGGTATCCGGTTTCTGGATATGGCCGGGGTCCAGGTTGGCCTGCTGCAGCGCTGCAGCTGTATCCAGCCCACGGGCCTGCCCGTGAGCCAGATACTGCTGAAGTGCGGCGCTACAAATCTGGCCCAGTGCATCCATGGGGATGTTCGCTCAGTTCAGTTCAAAGGTGATTTGTACCTGGGCGGAAATCTCGGTTTCGCCGGCCCGGTAACTGTCTGCGGCACCGCTTTCCTTGCTGCGAGCCATCATCATCACCGGTTGCGGGTGGTGGATACCCTGGGCGGTGATCTGGAAGGCTTCGCCCAGGTCACGGTCGGCGGCTTCGGCAATGATCTCTGCCCGTTGACGGGCATCAGCCACGGCTTTTTCCAGGGCCTGGTTGCCCAGCTCGTCGCGATTACTGACCTCAGCGCCAGTGGGGCGGATGTTACGTACGCCCTGTTCTGCCAACCCTTCCAGCAGTTCGGCATAGGTTTCAAGGCCATCGACCTTGAAGCTCACGTCGCGGCTGACCTGATGGCCAATCAGTTTGCGCTCGGGCTGGTATTGCCATTGGGGAGAGACACGCATGGTACTGGCAGTGACGGACTTTTCTTCAATATCCAGATCGTCGGCCAGATCCAGCATATTGCCGACGGCGTCATCCACGCGATCTTTCATACCGGCAATGTCATCGCCGTTTTCACTGGCGGTAGCGACCACGGTGAAGCGGTCGGGTTGGGCGTTGATTTCACCACTGCCGGATACGGTGATGCTGTCGCGGGTGGTATTGATGGTGGTGTTATCACAACCGGCCAACGCCAGTGTGCCAGCGATCAACAAGGTCGCAGCGGATACAACTTTCATGATATCTCCTTGTACTGCCGTGCAAGCGGCAAAGCTCTATTTTGCTTATCGGTCAGGTTTACGCAACTCATCTCGTACAAACCGTTTAAACGAACGGTTTTCCTTACAGAACGCAGGGTAAAGGCCCCTTGGTTGTTGGTCCGTTAGCCCCTATCATCGCAGCTCGTGAGGCAGAGGCAATCGGTGAGTACGGTCATGAGTTCAGCCATGGATAAATCGGAACAGCAGATTCGACAGCACCTGGGCGATTTTATTCCCGAGGATCTGGGTGTCAGCCTGAATCAGGTCAATGGCATCAGTGCATTTCAGTTGAGCGATGCAGCCGTGACGGCCACGGTGACTCTGGGGTATCCCTGCGACAGTATTCGTGACGCGCTGATTGATGCCATCCACGCCCACATGGCTCCGGTACTGGAGCAGCGTTCCCTGTCAGTGACAGTGGAAACCCGCATCGTACCGCACCGTGCGCAGAGCAGTCTGCCGGCGCGGGACCAGGTCGCCAATATCATTGCCGTTGCGTCCGGCAAGGGCGGGGTGGGCAAATCGACATCGGCAGTGAATCTGGCGCTGGCGTTGCAGGCGGAGGGTGCCCGTGTCGGGTTGCTGGACGCGGACGTGTTCGGGCCCAGCCAGCCGTTGATGCTGGGGCTGCCCGACGGTACGCGCCCACAAGTGTTGGAAGGCAAATTCTTTGTGCCGGTGGACGCCTACGGGCTGCAGACCATGTCCATGGGGTATCTGACCACAAAGCAGACACCGGTGGTGTGGCGTGGCCCCAAGGCCAGCGGCGCGCTGGTGCAGATGATGGAGCAGACCCGCTGGCATGAGCTGGATTATCTGCTGGTGGACTTGCCGCCCGGAACCGGGGACATCCAGCTGACGCTGGCCCAGAAAATTCCGGTGGCCGGTGCCGTGGTTATTACCACGCCCCAGGATATCGCCTTGCTGGATGCCATCAAGGGTGTGGAAATGTTCCGCAAGGTGGATATCCGGGTGCTGGGCATTCTGGAAAACATGGCCATGCATGTCTGTAGCCAGTGTGGGCACCAGGAGGCTATTTTCGGTCAGGGCGGTGGCGACAAGATGGCGGCAGACTACGACACTGAAGTCCTGGCGGCGTTACCCCTGTCGCTGCGCATTCGCGAGCAGGCAGACAAGGGCGAACCGGTGATGCAGGCGTTCCCCGACAGTGACGAGGCCGCGCTCTACCGGGCGGCAGCCCGGCGTCTGGGGGCCCGGTTGTCATTGACGGAAGTCGGCAAGCGGGCGTTTCCCAGTGTGACACAGCATTGAATATGAGCCTGACGAGGGGGCTGGTCGGCTGCGTCAGACATCTGGCGTCCGGCGTCCGGCGTCTATACCATTGGCCGCTTGCACGCTAACCACTTTGGAACATTGAGGCGTAAATGACTATTAAATCGGATCGCTGGATTTCCCGCATGGCTGCTGAGACAGGCATGATCGAGCCATTTCAGGCCGGGCAGATTCGCGCGGATGAGAACGGCGAAAAGCTGATCTCCTATGGCGTCTCCAGCTACGGCTACGATGTGCGCTGTGCCGACGAGTTCAAGGTGTTCACCAATATCCATTCCGCCACGGTGGACCCGAAAGCGTTCGATGAGCGCAGCTTCGTGGATGTGAAAGGCGAGTACTGCATCATCCCGCCGAACTCCTTTGCCCTGGCCCGCACGGTGGAATATTTTCGCATTCCCCGGAATGTGCTGACCATTTGCCTGGGCAAATCCACCTACGCACGGTGCGGCATTATCGTTAATGTCACGCCGCTGGAACCCGAGTGGGAAGGGCATGTGACGCTGGAATTTTCCAACACCACCACCTTGCCGGCAAAAATCTATGCCCACGAAGGCGTGGCGCAGATGCTGTTCTTCGAGTCCGATGAGGTGTGTGAAACCTCCTACATGGATCGGGGCGGCAAGTACCAGGGGCAGCGCGGTGTGACCCTGCCACGGGCCTAGTCTGACGCGGGCGCTGAGTCCGGGGCGAGTTCCGGGCCGTTGTAGTCGATCATGATCATCTCGGCTTTCAACAGGGTGCTCTCAATGTGTTTGGCCTGCACCACCATGTAATCCAGCTGCGGCGCTACCCAGAACAGGGTGCGCCGTTTTTCTTTGCTGTCCCCGGTGCGCTTCTTTTCCACCAGCAGGGTATCCAGTTTGCCCAGCGGTGTTTTCAGGATTTCCCTGTCGATCACTTCAAAATGATGCTCGCGCACTTTGTCGCCGTACACGCTGGTCACGGAGTAAGACTTGTCGCCGGTGGCGAACACGCAGCGCCCCCGTAGCAGGATCGTCAGCTCATCCAGCGTGTTGTTGGGGATGTCCAGGCTTTCCTTGTCGTCTTCGGATTCGTTGTGTACCCGTGGCGGGTTCCACTCAAAATCCATGTGGTGGAAACGTCGTTGACCGAATCCCTTGAATTCATGCACGTAGCGGGCCGTGCGGGGCTGGCAGTCACGCCAGTGAAAATAGCTTTCCTCGGTGTTGCTGAGCAGAAACGATTTCGCCTTGAGCAACATATGGTAGTAGTCGTCGCCCTCTGCTGGTTCCAGCACCAGTTCGGCTTTAACCGGGGTAGGCAGCTTGTTCACATAAATACGGAACTCGGCAGAAAAGGGGGCCAGGGGTTCGTTGGCCGTGGCCAGGCTGCTGGCCAGCACCAGCAAAAGTGAAATCAACCGCACGCTCAGAGTCCTTTCAGTGATTGCAGGGTCATCAGGTGTTCGCCATCGTCGTTCTTCTGCATCAGTTGCACCAGCGTATAGTCATAGCCCGGAGCGAACCACATGTAGGTTTGCCGTTCGCTGTTCTTGCCACGCTGGCGTTGCACTTTCAGTGTTTCTATCTTGTTACCGTCGATGGTCAGTGTTTCCGGACCCGTGACGCTGTAGTGGTGGGTTTTCTGCGCACGTTCATCGGCCACTTGCAGCTCTACTTTTTTGGCGCCGTCGCGCAATTTGCACTGCAGGGCCAGGGAGACGGAGAGTTCGTCGGTGGCGTTGTCGCTTACCTCGTAGCTGCGCATGGGTTTGTCGGTGCGCTCGCTGGCGGCCACGCCGGTCTGGCGATCAATATGCAGCTTGGCTTCTTTGACCTTGCCCAGTCCGCGGCGCTCGTAACCGTAGTAATTGCTCAGGGGAGTGCAGCCTTGCCAGTTGAACAGGGCAGTTTCGCGGATCTCGCCGAGCCAGTTCTTGGCGTGAACTTCCATTTTCCAGAGCCCGTCCTGGACCTGGCTGAGGGAGCGACGGGCAACGATGCTGAAAGGGATGCCTTCGCTTTTCAGGCGGTAGTCCAATGTGAACGGTGACGGTGCCTCTTCACCGCGGGCGGTGGCAGAGAGCGTCAGGTTCACCAGCACAATGCCGGTGAGAATCAGGGGGATGCGCAGGCTGTTACGCCAGTGTGTAACCCTGCGTGGGGAGTGGCTTCCCATCCAGTACGACTCCGTTGTCAGTCAGTTCCAGTCTATCTTGTGCACGCCATTGCAGCACTTGAGGATAGAGCAGGTGTTCGCGTTGTTGTACACGCTTGGACAGGGAATCAACGGTATCGTTCGCATGCACCGCAATGGGGGCCTGGGCAATCAGCGGGCCGCCATCAAGCTCTTCGGTGACGAAATGAATGGAGCAGCCGTGTTCGCTATCGCCGGCTTCCAGGGCGCGGGCATGGGTATTCAGCCCGCGATATTTGGGCAACAGGGACGGGTGGATGTTGATCAGGCGCCCGGCGTAATGGCGCACAAACACGGCAGAAAGAATGCGCATGAAGCCGGCGAGCACCACGGTATCCGGGGCATAGGGTGTGAGCACCTCGATCATGGCCTGATCGAACTGCTCCCGGTCCGGGTAGTCGCGGTGATCCAGGCTGGCGGTGGGGATGCCCGCCTGTGCGGCCCGCTCGAGGCCGGCGGCGTTGGCGCGGTTGGAGAACACCACGGCAATCTCGGCGTCGAGGGTACCTGCTTTCTGGGCATCCATGATCGCTTGCAGGTTGGTGCCTGAGCCGCTGATCAATACCGCCAGCTGGTGTGTCACTCTGGCAGTCCGTCCAACACTACGTCCGGCTCGCCGTCGCCGGCCTGGATTTCGCCGATCAGGAAGGCGTTTTCGCCTTCGGCTTCCAGCAGGGCGAGGGCGTCGTCAACGTGGCTGGCGGGAACAGCAATGACCATGCCCACGCCGCAGTTGAAGGTGCGGTACATCTCAAAGGCGGGTACCTGGCCTTCCTGCTGCAACCATTGGAACACGGCCGGGAATTCCCAGCTCTTGGTGTCGATCACGGCACGGACGTTGTCCGGCAGCACCCGCGGCAGGTTTTCTGGCAGGCCACCGCCAGTGATGTGTGCCATGGCGTGGACTGGCACCTGTTCAATCAGCTTGAGCAGGGACTTCACGTAAATGCGTGTGGGTTCCAGCAGGTGCTCGATCAGCGGCTTGCCGTCCAGATCGATGTCAGTGTCTGCCTGGGCCATGATGCGGCGGATCAAGGAGTAGCCGTTGGAGTGAGGGCCGGAGGCGCCCAGGGCGATCAGCTTGTCGCCGGCTTCCACCTTGCTGCCATCCAGTACGCCGTCTTTTTCCACCACGCCGACGCAGAAGCCGGCCAGGTCGTAGTCTTCGCCCTCGTACATGCCGGGCATTTCTGCCGTTTCGCCGCCGATCAACGCGCAGCCCGCCAGTTCGCAGCCTTCGCCGATACCGGTGACCACGCTGGTGGCGATTTCCACGTCCAGCTTGCCGGTGGCGTAGTAATCCAGGAAGAACAGCGGTTCGGCCCCGCCCACGATCAGGTCGTTAACGCACATGGCGACCAGGTCTACCCCCACTTTTTCATGGCGGTTGTGGTCGATGGCCAGCCGCAGCTTGGTACCCACACCGTCAGTGCCTGCCACCAGAACCGGGTTTTTGTACTTGGTGGGCAACTCGCAGAGAGCGCCGAAACCGCCGAGACCGCCCAGCACTTCCGGGCGACGGGTCCGCTTGGCAACAGGGGCGATGCGTTTAACCAGCTCGTTACCGGCGTCGATATCGACACCTGCGTCACGGTACGTCAGTGGCCGTTTCTGTTCGGTCATGGGGGGCTCCGGGTTGGTGAAGGCGCGTATTCTAGCAACGGGCCTGCCTGCTGGGGAACCTCTGCGTGACGCCTTGGGGCGTTAAACTCAGGGAAAGCGGGTTTCGTCCGACTGAGAAGGTCGCTTCGCTCAGTGATTTGCCCTGTAATTTGCCGGAAACGGGTTCGCGTGGCTGAGGTGAATAGGTGATAATAGCGCGCTTGAATTTTCGGTTGGAATGAGCGCCCATGCGTTTTATTGGATTGTTGGCCGTGTTGTTGGGATGGAGCCTGCTGGCCCAGGCGGAATCGCTGGATACCGTGCAGGTGCCGGTGGATGGCCGTGGCGACGCGCAGCGGCAGGATGCGCTGGCCGAGGGCCTGGAGCAGATGCTGGTGCGTCTGAGTGGGCAGCGGGATGTACTCAATGAAGCGGTGGCCAGTGAGGCGGCCTCGCGGCTGGATCGTTGGGTGACCCGCTACGATTACAACACGCTGGATGATGGCAGTAGTGCCTTGCAGGCCCGCTATGACGTGAATGGCTTGATGGCCTTCATGGCAGATCAGGGCGCATCGGTGTGGGGCATGCCCCGGCCCAGGGTACTGCTCTGGCTGGTGGAGCAGGGCGCAGGCCGTGGTGAAATGGTGGTG
The DNA here is from genome assembly GCA_039983755.1 of Alloalcanivorax sp. Classification (GTDB taxonomy): domain Bacteria; phylum Pseudomonadota; class Gammaproteobacteria; order Pseudomonadales; family Alcanivoracaceae; genus Alcanivorax. Next base: position 55,098 of record JBDWVU010000050.1, on the reverse strand, counting down.
AAAGGCCATCCGTTATATGCACAAGTCATTGATGAAGCCCAGCGGCGCGGGCTGACCCTGGTGATTCCCGAGTGGGATAGCCAGGACCAGGGACGCCTGAATGTGGCCGACATCCGTGGCCGTTTCGATCAGCAATTGCGTGATGCGTCCAGCCGCTACCCCCATGAGCTGGTTGCCGCTGCGGTGCTGTATCAGGGCGAGCCGGCCACGGTGAGCTGGCGAGTACTGAAAGACAAAAACACCTTGGAAGATGGCCGGGAGAAGCGAGCGACCAGCGAGGAAGCCGTCACCGCGTTGATTGACAGCGTGACCGATCAGCTGGCTGCCCGCTATGCGGTTAAAGGTGCGGTAAGCGATCTGCGCACCCTGCTGGTGGTGGATCAGGTCGAGCAGCTGCAGGACTGGTTTGCGTTGCAGCAGTTCCTGGCGGGCCTGAGCGGGATGCGCCGTGCCTCACTGGTACAGGTGTCCGCTAGCACGCTGACCTTTGGGCTGGATTTCAGCGCCAGTGACGAGCAGCTACGCAACCTGCTGGAACTGTCTCCCCAGTTGCGCGCCTGCCCGGATCCGGCGGTGGCCGGCCCCCAATGGCATTACTGCTGGCGTTGATTCCATGAGTGCGCAACTTCCCCTGGCCCTGCAGCTTCGCGAGGGCAATGCCCTGGATAATTTCCACGCGGGCCCCAATGGCGCCGCCATTGCCGGGCTTCGTGAGGCGGTGGAAGGTGTCGACCGGCAGGCCTTTTTCTGGGCAGGTAACGGGCAGGGCAAAAGTCATTTGCTGGAAGGTGCGGTGCGTCTGGCCCAGCACAATGGTCTGGATGCTTGTCTGCTGCCTGCCAGCGAAATCATTCCACTGGTTCCGGAAGTGCTGGAATCCATGGAACAGTTCGGGTTGCTTGCCATTGATGATTGCCAGTTGTTTGCCGGCCTGCCTGCCTGGGAAGAAGCCCTGTTCCACCTTTATAACCGGCTGATGTCGTTGGGTGGACGATTACTGGTCACCGCCAATGCGTCGCCGGGGGCAATGGGTCTGATGTTGCCTGACCTGGCCACCCGGCTGGCGGCGGGCCCGGTCTACCGGCTGATGTCGCTGGAAGACGAGGATTTACAGGCGCTACTGCAGGAAAGGGCCAAGGCGCGAGGTTTGCGGCTGGAACCGGAAGTGGCCCATTACATCGTCTTGCGCAGTGAGCGGTCCGCTGGCGCCTTGATGGAATTATTGAGCGATCTGGACCGTCTGGCCCTGGCGCAACAGCGCTCTGTCACGATTCCCTTTGTCAAGGATGCGCTGGGGTGGTAAAAATGGGCGCTTAACGAATAAACAACAGTTCGCTACCTGAATTGGCGATATATTGCGCTTTATAACATTGGGTTACACGCTCGTGGCACGCTCGGCAGGCGACACGATGCAGATATTTGTGTACCACAAAGCGCAAGAACCACATTAGAACAATAACGCCAGGCACAAAGCCTGCAGGAGAACAGAATGCGCCACCTTGGGCTACGGCAGTGCCTTGCTGGCTGCGCCTTGATTTTTGCGGCCACCTCCCATGCAACCGTCTACGAAATCACTAACACTGCTGATGCAGTGGTTACTGTTGTGGCCGTGGATGGTGATGACAGCGACGGCGTTTGGGATGAAACCACCCACTGGGAGGTGACGACCAGCAACGCCGGTGGTACCTGCACGTTGCGAGAAGCCCTTTATGCCAGCAATTACCGTATTGCCGTGGGGGCCTGTGAGGCCGGTGGCGCCAGCGATACCATCAAACTTCAGGAAGGCAAGGTCTATACCTTGACCGAGGGTGAGTTGCCCGTCGGCAATGGCGAGCAAATCAAGTTCACCGAAGACACGACGGTGGACCCGCCCGTGGTGACAGCGACGGATATCGAGCCTCTGTCCAACCAGGTCAGATTCGATCTGATTCTCGATGCTTTCGAAGAACCTGAAGGCAAAACGCTGCCGGTGATCACCGCAGCAGGCAATTCCCGGTTGATCCACGTCTACGATGGCGGCGCCATGTCGCTGACCAATCTGGAGCTGACCGATGGCGATGCCGGTGCCGACAACGGTGGCCTGATATACGCCATGGGGCCGGTCATTATTGCGGCGAATGTGTCCATGAATCAGGGCATGGCAACGAATGGTGGAGCCATGTACCTGGAGGAAGGCTCTGGCGTCGCCTTCAGCGCCGGGGGGCGTTTCGAAAACAATGTGGCCTCCGGTGTGGGCGCGGTCATTGGCACCTCGGACACTTTCAATGGCTCGATTATTGGCTACGATTTTTATATGGCGGATAACGAAGCCGGGACCGGCGCTGTCGATGCTGGCGTCATCCACATGGACGGGGACCCGGATTCTACGGTGACCCTGGAATTGGCCAACGGCATGGTGGTCAATAACATCGGTGGCGTGCTTAACGTGGTCTCCACGGATCATGTGGCGGTGCTGGCCAACATGACCATCGCCTTCAATGATGGTGTCGCTCTCACGTTGGCGCAAACCCAGTTTGATGACCCTGCTGATGCGGTGACGCGCGACATTATTCTGCATAGCGTCATGGTGGGTAACAGCGATGGTGCTTGCGCTGGCTCGGTGCTGGACGGCACGGCCACCCCGGCAGACGCGGCAGCGCGCCTGCTTTTCACCATTACCGACGATGCTAATTGCCCGGTTCCTGAAGAGCAGACCCTGGGCACGCCAGTAACCAATAACCCCAATACCGCCCAAGCGGATATTTTCCTTGGCATGGATCGCGTGCCTTGCGCCGGTACTGGCGCTGGCGGCTGTGCACTGATGACCGCTGAAGAAATCGGTGGACCTTACCCGGGGTTGCTCCCTAACCCGGCCCCTGCAGCGTTGGCGGGTGATCCCATGGCGCCCAGTCTGTTTGATCGCGCCAGCCCGGAAACCGCCACCGTGGACCAGTGCGAATCAACCGATAACCGGGGTAACTCACGCGGTGGCCCGGCTGGCCGTTGTGATGTGGGCGCAGTGGAATTCCTGCGAGCGCGGGCGCAGCCAGATGAAATTGATTTGATCAGTGGCCAGTCAGTGCTGGCGGATGTGCTGGAGAATGACAGGAATGACACTTGGGTGAATTGCGACCTGGTGCCCGGTTTTGATTTTGCTGCTCCTGCGACTTACTCGCAGTGCCTGGATGTTATTACCGTTCCGACGCGCGGCAGCGTCGGGATTGAAATCATCCGCCTGAACGCAGATGGCGAAGAGCTACCCAGTGATGCTGATAACAGTACTGTGGCCCGGTTTTATCCGAAAATCCGTTACACTCCATCCGATAACTTCCATGGCGTGGACCAGTTGCGCTATGAGGTGAGCAAGGACGCCTTTTTTGGTGGCACGGACCTGGGCCAAAACCAGAGTGAAATCACTAATCTGGTGGCTGAACCCGCTAGTGGATTGACCGAGAAGAAAAGCATCGGCGCCCAGGGTGGCATGATGCTTGCCATTCTCGCCCTGGCTGGGCTGATTCGTCGCTATCGTCGGCCTTCAAAGGGTGGCTTGGCTTTGGTGTTCACCGTGCTAAGCGGCCCGGCGTTGGCGGTGGATATTGAGGTGAATTCTCTTGTCGATCAATTTCCGCCCATCACCAACGATGGAAAATGCACGTTACGCGAAGCGCTGGAAAATGCCGGAGGCTCGGGCAGCCCGGATTGCGCCTATGGCGGCAACTCGTCTGACCGGATTCTTATCCCCGCCGGCGAGATTCACCTGGCAACAACCCTGATTATCGAGGGGGGCAGTGTGGAGTTGGTGGGCAAGGGGGTGCGCGACCTGGATCCTGCTGATGATGAAGAGACGCTGACCCGTATTATCGGCAACGGCACGGAACGTCTTTTCGAAGTGGAACCGCCGAACCCAAGTTCAGGACATCCTGGTGTCACGTTCCGCTATCTAACGCTGGAAGACGGGGTGGCGACGGGTAGCGGTGAGACCGGCAGCGGCGCGGTGATTACCACCGGTGGCTCGGTGATTTTTGATCGTGTGGTGATTACCAACAACCATGCCGATGCCTCTGCCGGGGTGGCTTATGTGCGCTCCAATGCGGGGAATGAAAAATTAGTGACGTTCAACCGCGCCTATGTGTACAACAACACTGCCGGTGTGGCTGGAGGGGTCGTCTCGACCACCACGCAGAACAATGACAAAGTGACGGTGGCCATGGTCGACAGCACCTTTGAGGCCAATACGAGTGTCACCAAGGGCGGTGTACTGGATGCCAATATCAACCTGGGCTCCGTGACAGTTTCCAACAGCACTTTTGTCGATAATATGTCGGCCCAGGGCGCGGCGCTGGATCTGACCAACATCGTGGTGGGGGCGACCATCATGAACAGTACCTTCATGAATAATGCCGGCGGCGGGCTGGGTATTGATCTTGGTGACGCCCCTTCAGAAATCCAGATGGCCAACAGTATTTACTTCGACAGTGGGGCGGCGTGCACCAGTGGCGCCACTGTATTGCACGAAAGCCACTACAACGCTTTTTCCGGTGCTGCCTGTGGAGCAACAACAGAAAGCAATAATCAGGTATCACTGGGCAGTGCCGATCTGGACGCCGCAGTGAACGGCGAAGATGGGGTGGCCGATGATTACACGCCACCGTTCCTGTCCATGAGCGACCCTGAGAACGATGCAGTCTTGGTGGACATGGGCAACGATGAAGCCCTGGTCAGCGGGACTGGAACGCCTCTGCGTTGCCGTTCCGTGGATTTGCGTGGCATTTCCCGGACGTCCGGCGGTCGTTGTGATCTGGGTGCTTTCGAGTACCAGAAAATCACCGCCGGTGATGATGAAGGCACCAACAAGAACCGTCCGGGTCGCCAGGTGGCGGTGGATATTCTGGATAATGATCTGGCCAGTGATGGGGCAGAGATTGCCTATCTGGATGAGGTGGACCCCAGCCTGTTTCTGGATAATATCTTCACCTTTGAGCATGCGGAACCGAATGGTGCGGACCCTGTGGAATATGTCGGTACCGGTGACTTCTATCAGCAAGATATGGGTGAGCTCACACGTTTTGAATTGATTAACCCTGCCAATCCGGATGCGGACGGTGCGGTGATCGATTTTGTTTGGCTTTATTATAACGAGGACCGTGATGGCTACGATTTGCGTTGCGGCGAGCCCATTTCCCAGAAAATCATTGATGCCAACCCGGACCTGTTCGAAGACGGCGATGTGGCGGATGAATGTGTGGTGCTCTTTACGCCCCCCACGACAACGGGATTTGAGTCCAGTGTGTGTCAAAGCACTGACGACAACCCGCTGAAAATGGCGTTCTTGTACACGTTTGAAGACAGCAATGGAGTTTCCGTCAATCCGACTGATGCGGCGACAGTGGTGATGACCATCAACGACAAGGCGCCCGCTCTGGACAGCCAGTCGAAAATGAACCAGCCGGGTGCAACGGTGATGTTCAACCTGACCGCATCAGATCCGGATGACCCGGACGCGGAAATTGATTGGAGCAATTACGATATTTCTGTCAGTCAGGCACCAAGCTTTGCTAAGAAAGATGAAAACGGCAATGTGGTGGGCGCCGGTTTGTTTATCGACAATGACAATGGCGTGGTCACTTATATTCCGCAAAGCAACTTCAACACCTTCAAGGATGTTTTCACCCTGACGATCGAAGACAGCAACTGTGGCACGGTTTCCCAACAAACCACGTTTACGGTGTCTTATGCCAACGACGAAACCTCCGCCGGATCGGGTGGCAGTCTTGGTTGGGCAATGCTGGGTGGGCTAATCCTTTTGCTGCGTCGCCGAGTGGCGGCGTAGCACCCGGCGCAAGGTTTCCCATACCAATGCCCCGAACAGCATGCTGAACATCAGCAACACAAGCTTGGGAATATCCACCAGGGTCCAGAACAGGATGTCGATGCTGGTGGGTTCCAGGTTCTGGAAGACGATAATAATGGCCATAATCGCCAGCAGAATCTGCAACGCGCCCATTGGGTGAGCTATCAACCAGTGCCCGGATTTGCGGCCGCCACGGGCCACCAGTGAGGGTTTTTTCGCGTTTGTTTCATCCATGATTTACCTCCTTCTTTCATTTCCGACTCTAGTCTAACTCGTGCTTGCTCTGCTACCTCCCTATACTCTGGCTATTCGTGCAAAGGAGAGGTGAATGGATATCAGTGCCGGTTGGGATCTTGTGGTGATTGGTAGTGGCCCTGCGGGTGAAGCGGCGGCGATGCAGGCGGCCAAGAAAGATCTGAAAGTGGCGATTGTCGAGGATCAGTCGTCGTTGGGCGGGAATTGCACCCACTGGGGCACGATTCCCTCCAAGGCGCTGCGGCATCAAGTGCGCCAGGTGATTCGCACCCAGCGTAACCCCTTGCTACGGGGCATCATCAAGCCCCGTGAAATTCGCTGGCAGGACCTGATTGCCCGTACCCAGGAAGTGATCGATTCCCAGGTGCAGGTCCGCACGGACTTCTATGTGCGCAACCGGGTTACCGTGTTCGCCGGGCGTGGCGAGATACGGTCGCCGCAAGAAGTGCAGGTCGATGACCATGCCGGCCGCCAGCACTTGCTGAAAACCCGCAATATTCTGGTTGCCACGGGGTCACGTCCCTATCATCCGGATGATGTGGACTTCTCTCACCCGCGCATCTATGACTCCGATACCATTCTGACCATGGATCATACGCCACGGCATATCCTGATTTATGGCGCCGGGGTCATCGGTTCGGAGTATGCCTGTATCTTCACCGGGCTGGGCATACGGGTGGACCTGGTGAACTCCCGTGAACACTTGCTGGATTTCCTGGATACGGAAATTTCCGATGCGCTCAGCTATCACCTGCGTGAGCAGGGTTGCACCATTCGTCAGGGGGAACACTACAAACGGGTGACGGCGGATGAAGAGGGGGTGACGCTGGAGCTGGAATCCGGCAAGAAACTGCGCGCAGATGCCCTGTTGTGGTGTAACGGGCGTTCCGGGAACACCCAGAATATCGGCCTGGAAAATGTGGGTGTTGAAGCCAACAGCCGTGGGCAGCTCAAGGTCAATGAGCGCTACCAGACCGAGATGGACACGCTCTATGCCGTCGGTGATGTGGTGGGCTGGCCATCACTGGCCAGCGCCTCCTACGATCAAGGACGCTTCTGTGCCGCCGCCATTGCTGGTGACGAAGTGCGCCAGGTAACAGACGTGCCCACGGGCATTTATACCATTCCCGGGATCAGCAGCGTGGGGCGTACCGAACAGGAATTGACGGAAGCCAAAGTGCCGTATGACGTGGGGCAGGCCTTCTTCAAAAACCTGGCTCGGGCGCAAATTACCGGCGAGCGGGTAGGCATGCTGAAAATTCTGTTTCATCGTGAAACGTTGGCGGTGCTGGGTATCCACTGTTTCGGCTATCAAGCTATGGAGATTGTCCACGTGGGCCAGGCCATCATGCGTCAACCCGGTGAGAACAACACGCTGGAGTACTTTATTGATACCACCTTCAACTACCCAACCATGGCGGAGGCCTATCGGGTGGCGGCGATCAATGGGCTCAACCGGATCCAGCGGTGAATATGGTTGATAGTTGACAGCTACCCGAGGAGATCTTGGCTAGACGTTAAGCGCGAGAGGCCGCGACCAAGGTTTGGGCGCGGCCTCTCGTGTTGCAGAATAAGAGAATCTGAATTGCGCAGCTTTCAACTGTCCGCTGCCAACTATCATCTGCTTTTATTGTTATTCCCCGCTTCCATAAAGAATTCCCGGTTTTTCTGCCGAGCCTGCCCGTTCTTGCGAACCAGCACTTGGGTAGCGCCGCTACCGCCACGATTGGCAGGTGTGCTGTGAAAGGCCAGCACCAGATGACTTTCTTCCAGCCAGTGCATCACATAGCTCTTCAGAAAGCCTGGGCGTTCGCTGTGCAGTCCTTTGCCGTGGCTGATTAGCACAGTACGCATACCATTGTTATGGGCATTTTCCAGAAACTGCTGGACCAGGTTGCGGGCATCCATCAGTCGAACTCTGTGCAGGTCCAGCACATCCTGGGCCTCGTATTTGCCCAGCCGCAGTTTTCGATATACCCCTTCCTGGACGCCATCCTTTTTCAGTCCGACGATATCCAGTGGTCCGACTGCTGGCACGTGTTCGGGAACGGTCAGCGGGTTGCGGTCCTTGCGATCGTCCACGGCGGCGGCACGGCGCAATTGCTCACGGATGGAGTCCTTGCGGCGGGGGGCTCGCTCCTGGACCCGGTTGTCCGGCTTTATCGGCGTCACATCCGCCATTTCCTGGCGAAACAGATCATCGTCGGAGGCCATGGAACTGCTCCACAAAATTCATCTTAACTAGGGCCTGTTCACACTAATTCCGCGGCCCCTGCTGGAGTCATTTTTTTTGTCCAGTAGTTCCAACCGGTGTGCAGTGTAGTTGCTCTACATAAGTAACGGTTGGAGCTGCTGGACGGAAAAAGGGCCCAGCCCTTCGGGTTGTGGCCCAAAATGCGCCACTCGTTGTTGCTCGTCGTTCATTTGGAGACACCAAACATCTCTCCTCGCGCCTAGATTGGCGCATTTTGGACCGCAACAGGGGCCACGGAATTAGTGTGAACAGGCCCTAACTTGCATGGTACACAAAGCGGGCGGAGACTGGCAGTAAGCGAGTGAGGAGTGGTGTGATGGAACGTCGACGATTCAGCCGGCCAAGGCTTCGCGTCAATGTGCGAGTGTGTGCTGATCACCGCCCCATAGGGCATATCCTGAATATCACGGACCAGGGGGTTTGCCTGGCGGGCAAAGGCGTGCCGCCACAAACCTTGCAATCCATGGTGTTGAAATTGCCGTTTAACCTGTCCGGGCTGCGTGAGCTGCGTGTGGACGCGGAGCCGTTATGGCACAGCTATATGGACAATGGCCATTGGCGGGGAGGGTTTCGCCTGACGACGGATGAAAACACGGCCACCATGCTGTCTACGCTGGTGAGCCGTTACGGGGAATAGCGGGACAGGGGCTAGCGGTTACTGCCAGGCCAACAAGACGTAGCAGCAACCGGGCCCATCGATTCCGTTAGCCTTGGGAAGGCTCTAACCCTAAGGGTGTGACCAGAAAGAGATGTAATCAGTAAGCCTGCGGACGTTGACGGTCCCGGCTTTCCTCTCCTCCTTCATCATCATGTCTGTGACGCTTGGCGTCTCGCTTGCGGCGCTCACGCTCTGCGCGCTTGTGTTCTTCTTCCCACTCATTCGGGTCGTAGTCATCAAATTGGCGACGACTCATGGTGCCACTCTCTTTACAACGTTAAAGGATGCTTGCCGTTTTGCAGGCCTGCCCCGTAGGTAATGTTGGGAACGCAGCCTGACATTGGGATATATAGCACTAAAAAGTGGGGTGTAGAAGGGGCAAGGGGCACCATTTATCGGTGCCCCGTCATCGTTGCGAGCTAGCGCGGGGATCCGTTGCCGTAGGTCTGGTCCAGATAGTCGAGAATGGCTTCGGATTCGAACAGTTCCTTGCCGGTATTCGGGTCTACCAGGTAGGGCACCGCGATTCTGCCGGCCCGTGCCAGCAGATCGACCCGGTTGCGCTGGCTGGGCGCATAGTCCATATCGAGGCGTTTGCGCACCACCGGCAACACCCAGTCCTGCCACTGGTCGCGACCGCACTGACGCAGCAGGTAGGGCAGCTGCAGCTCGGTGAGACGCTCACGGACCAGGCGGGCAAAGGGGCTGGCTTCGAACGAATACAGTTCCAGCGGTTTTTCCGGCGCTTGGCTGTCCAGGCAACGGATACCCCGGCTGCCACGAGGGGCGGACGCTGCCATTGCGGCGGCTGTGCGCAGGCGAAACCGCCAGCTTTTCGGGGCAGGGCGGCCACCGTATTGCTGATAGAGGTACTCGATGATAGCGGCGGATTCATACAGGGCTTCGCCGGTGTTGGGGTCCATCAGATAGGGAAACTGCTGTTTGCCTCCCAGCCGTTCTACCAGGGGACGGTACCGGTCACCGCCTTTGGGGCAGGGGAACATCATCACGTCCAGATCCAGATCGGTTAGCGCTTCGCGAACCAGCCGGCAAAAGGGGCAGCCTTCCATGTCGTAGAGCTCCAGCGGCTCCTCCGGGCGGTTGCTGTGCCCTTTGCTGGCTATGCCCCGCCCCTGTTGAAGCGTGGAAGACAGCAGGGAACGAAAGACTTCTGTGCTGTGTGACATGGCGGATACTCCTGAAACGAATTGCCGCGACCTTAGCACGGGTGCACGGTCATTCATTGGCCGCACTGACATGATATTTTTCAATGACTTGCAGCCTTGCCCGTTCCGCTCACCGGCGCTGTTAACTCATGTCATTGAGACATTGGGGTGGCTGGGGCACTCTTGCCCACCTATACCGGGTAACAAGGGAGTTTCCAGAGACTCCCTTGCCCTTCATAACCCGTCAGCAAACGCTGATACATGCCTGAGGCAAGAGGAAGGTTCCATGACCGAAGCCTATATCTATGATGCCATCCGTACTCCCCGTGGTCGGGGCAAGAAAGATGGCTCTTTGCATACGGTTAAGCCGCTGGATCTCGTAGTAGGCCTGATCGACGAAGTAAAAGACCGTTTTCCGAATATGGATACCAACCGCATTGATGATGTGCTGTTGGGTGTGGTGACCCCGGTCGGCGACCAGGGTGCCTGTATCGCCAAAACGGCGGCCCTGGCCGCAGGGCTGCCGGATACGGTAGCGGGTTATCAGTTGAACCGTTTCTGCGCATCTGGCCTGGAAGCGGTGAATACCGGGGCTCAGAAAGTGGCATCCGGTTGGGATGACCTGATTCTTGCCGGTGGTGTGGAATCTATGAGTCGTATCCCCATGGGGTCTGACGGGGGTGCCTGGGCAATGGACCCGATCACCAACTACAAGACCGGTTTTGTTCCCCAGGGGATCGGCGCCGATCTGATCGCCACCATCGAAGGCTGGAGCCGTCGTGACGTGGACGAGTTTGCTGCCGAATCCCAGTCCCGCGCAGCCAATGCCTGGGAAAAAGGCTATTTCGAGAAATCCGTAGTGCCGGTGAAAGACCTCAACGGCATGACGGTTCTGGATCGTGACGAGCACGTTCGCGCCGGCACTACCGCTGACGCCCTGGCAGGCCTGAACCCCTCTTTTGCCATGATGGGCGAAATGGGCGGTTTTGATGCGGTTGCCCTGCAGAAGTACCACTGGCTGGAAAAGGTTAACCACGTCCACCATGCCGGTAACTCCTCCGGGATCGTAGACGGCGCCTCTCTGGTGGTGCTCGGCAACGAGCAAGTGGGCAAGGACTACGGCATGAAAGCCCGTGGCCGCATTGTCTGCACGGCGATCAGTGGTGCCGATCCCACCATCATGCTGACGGGCCCGGGCCCGGCTGCCAAGAAGGCCCTGGCGAAAGCCGGCCTTAAAGCCAGCGATATTGATCTGTGGGAAATCAACGAAGCGTTTGCGGCTGTGGCCATGCGTTTCATGAAGGACATGGATATCACCCCGGACATCACCAACGTGAATGGTGGCTCCATCGCCATGGGCCACCCGCTGGGTGCCACAGGTGCCATGATTCTGGGTACCGCACTGGATGAACTCGAGCGCCGCGACAAGAAGTTCGCATTGTGCACCTTGTGTGTGGGCGGTGGCATGGGTATCGCCACCATCATCGAGCGTCTGTAAGCCGCGTCGAACGATTTCGGAGTAAAGATATGAGTGAACAAACTGCAATTCGTTGGGAAAAAGACGCGGACAATATCGTCGTTCTGACCATGGACGATCCCAACCAGTCCGCCAACACCATGAACGAGCTTTACGGCAAGTCCATGGCAGCGGTGGTCGAGCGTCTGGAAAAAGAAAAAGATGAGATTGCCGGGGTGATCATCACCTCCGCCAAGAAAACCTTTTTTGCCGGTGGTGATCTGCGTGATCTGCTGAAGGCGCGCAAGGAAGATGGTCCGCAATTTCTCGCCGGAGTAACCGAGTTGAAGCGTCAGCTGCGGGTCCTGGAAACACTGGGCAAGCCTGTGGTTGCGGCCATGAACGGCACGGCTCTGGGTGGAGGTCTGGAAATCGCACTGGCCTGTCATCACCGCGTTGCCATCAATGACAAATCCGCCCAGTTCGGTCTGCCGGAAGTGTCCCTGGGCCTGTTGCCCGGCGGCGGTGGCGTGACCCGTATCGTGCGCATGCTGGGTATCCAGGATGGCCTGATGAAGGTGCTGATGCAGGGTCAGCGCATGAAAGCGGATAAAGCCCAGAAAATTGGTCTGATTGACGAGCTGGTGGCCGATCGCGATGCGATGATGGCCAAAGCCCGTGAGTGGATCAAGGCGAACCCCAAGGCCATGCAGCCCTGGGACCAGAAGGGTTACAAAATTCCGGGCGGTGATCCGAAGAATCCGAAATTTGCCGTTAACCTGCCGGCGTTCCCGGCTAACCTGAAGAAGCAGGTCAAGGGTGCCAACTACCCGGCGCCACTGGCGATCATGTCTGCGGCGATCGAAGGTGCTGCGGTAGATTTCGATAACGCCTCGCTGATTGAAGGCCGTTATTTCGTGTCGCTGGTGACCAGTCAGGTTGCCAAGAACATGATCACCGCATTCTTCTTCAACCTGCAGGCCATCAATGGTGGCGCCAGCCGTCCCGATGGCATTGAAAAATTCCGAGCCGAAAAAGTCGGGGTTCTGGGCGCGGGCATGATGGGCGCAGGCGTGGCCTATGTAACGGCCCGTTCTGGCTCGCAGGTGGTGCTCAAGGATATTTCTGCCGAGAACGCGGAGAAGGGTAAAGATTACTCCCGCAAGCTGCTCGACAAGGAAATCTCCAAAGGCAAGATGACCGAGGAGAAGAAAGAAGAGATCCTCGGCCGCATTACTGCCACTGCAGATGCCAAAGATCTGGAAGGCGTGGATTTTGTGATTGAGGCCGTGTTCGAGAACACCGAGCTGAAGCACAAGGTGTTCCAGGAAATCGAAGACGTGGTTAATCCGGATGCGGTGCTGGGCTCCAACACCTCCTCCTTGCCGATTACCGGCCTGGCCAAGGGTGTGAAGAAAAAGGATAACTTTATCGGTATCCATTTCTTCAGCCCGGTAGACAAGATGCCGCTGGTGGAAATTATCTGTGGCAAGGACACCTGCCCCGAAGCGCTGGCCAAGACCTACGATTACTGTCTGCAGATCAAGAAGACTCCGATCGTGGTCAACGACGCCCGTGGTTTCTTCACCACCCGCGTGATCGGCACCTTCGCCAACGAAGGGATCGCCATGCTGGGCGAAGGCGTCAATGCCCAGTCCATTGAGCAGGCGGCCATGCAGGCAGGTTACCCGGTAGGTACCCTGAATCTGATCGACGAAATCAACATGGAAACCGCGCTGAAGATCGGTAAAGCGGCCCGTGATGATGCCAAGCGTGAAGGCGCTGAGCTGCCGCCGGAACACCCGGCGGAAGTGGTCATGAAGAAAATGGTCGAAGAACTGGATCGCCCGGGCAAGCTGCAGGGCAAAGGTTTCTACGAGTACCCGGAAAACGGCAAGAAGCACCTGTGGCCCGGCCTTGCCGATGCCTTCGGTGGCAGCAAGGACATGCCGTTCGAAGACATCAAGGAACGGATGATGTTCATCGAGTCCCTCGAAGCGGTGAAGTGCTTTGATGAAGGCGTGATGGACTCTGTGGCGGATGCCAACATCGGTTCTATCTTCGGGATTGGTTTCCCGGCCTGGACGGGTGGTGTGATGCAGTACATCAACCAGTACGAAGGTGGTTTGCGTGGTTTTGTTGCGCGGGCTCAGGAGCTGGCCAAGCTCTACGGCGAGCGCTTCAACCCGCCGGCTTCACTGGTAGAAAAAGCGGAAAAAGGCGAAATCTACAAGTAACCCTTGAGATTGCGCTCCATAAAAAGCCCGGCTTATCCAGCCGGGCTTTTTTTATAGCTGCCCGAGGCAGGCTTCCTGTTTATTGCGCCAAGCATTGTCAGCCAGCGGCGGGGGAGGCAGGGGCGCTGTTGTGGTGGGTAACAAGCCTGCTGTTCAGCCAGGTGCGCAATTCACTGGGGCGCAAGGGTTTGGGCATCAGGGTGTCGCCGCCGGCATCCAGACACTGCTGGAAGCAGGCTTCACTGCTGTTGCCGGAAATAAACAGGATGGGAATATGGGCATTTCCATTACGCACGTCCCGGGCCACGGTGAAACCATCCAGAATGGGCAGTTCCACGTCCAGGATCAGCAGGTCGATGTCCCGTTGATGGTATAGACGCAGTGCGGCCTCACCGTCTGCGGCCAGCACATACTGGTGGCCGAGCTCTTCGATGATGCGGCAGATGATCAGGCTGACAGCCTTGTTGTCTTCAACGACGAGAACATTCATTAGTGATTTTTATCGTAGACAGCGCAGGATAACAAGGGTGAAATCTGTGTGAAGGGCGGTTTTTCACGCCAGAATCACCTTGCAACGGTTTTGCAGCGGTAGACAGTATGTTAATTCCGGCCAGTTTCTTTATGATTGACGCTCCCGGGCTCTTTGAAAACAGCAGGCCGGCAAACAATAAACGTGCCGATGACAATGCTGACGGGCGCGGTTTCGCTTAATGGTAATGCCTGGAGTTTCTGAATAACGCCACGCAGGCTCAGGCTTTCAGGCGTGCTCACATCAAAACGCGGTTTTGGCGGTGTTTGTATGCCTCCCAGGACATTGCAAAAACGGGTGTGTGCCAGGCTGAAAGCCAGCGAGTGTGAGGTCTGAAGGATAACGCTCCTTCCGGGCCTGCTGAAGATACACGGTGTTATCCAAAGGTTCCCCTAAGGTGTGAGGGTGGAGGTCGATGTACCATCGCAGAACGATCAATATTAATCGGGTAGTGAAGCTGTTGCAGGGCGCGGCTCGCTCCGGTGCCAGCATTCCCGAGATTCTGGACAAGTGTAATATTCCCCGGCAAATGCTGGATGATCCGGATGGAACCATCGAGCGGGATACCTTCATCCGGATGATGCTGCTGATCATGACTCAGACTCAGGATGAGTTCCTGGGGTTTGGGCAGGGCCGTAAATCGAAGCCCGGCACCTTTTCCATGATGGCCCATGCAGTGATCAACTGCCCGAACCTGGGCTCTGCCGTGGAACGGGGCATCCGCTTTTATGACCTGTTCGAGTTGAGCCTGCAGTCCCGGATCGAGCGCGATGGTGAGGTGGCCAGGCTCGTTGTGGTCGCTGATCCGCGGCTGGACTTCCGTGAAGTGATTATCGAAGCGTCCCTGTTTATCTGGCTGCGCTTCATGAGCTGGCTGGTGGGCAAGGCCATCGAGCCTCAGCAGGTTAAACTGGATTACTCGGATGTGCGCAATGATGAGGAGCATCGCTTTCTGTTCGATTGCCCCATCGAGTATATGTCCGATCAGAATGCGGTGACGTTCCGGGCGGACTTCCTGGATTTGCCGCTGGTGCAGAACGAGCTGTCTTTGTCCAAGTTCCTGAAGGAGTCGCTGGCCCAGCTATTCGACGGCAACATTCATAATGTGGGGCTGCCGGCACAGATTCGCGCGATCATTTCCAACGAATACGGCAACAGCTTCCCGGATTTCACGGAAATCTGCGGCAAATTGAACATGACCCCGCAGACCCTGCGGCGTCGGCTCAAGGAAGCCAACACCAGCTACCAGGAGATCAAGGATGCCATCCGCAAGGATGCGTCGGTGTATTATCTCTCCAAGCCGGATCTGAGCATCGACGAAATCGCGTTGCTGATGGGCTTTAGTGAAGCCAGCTCGTTCCACCGGGCCTTCAAAAAGTGGACCGGGAAAACGCCGTCCAATTTCCGTCGAGAGCATTTTGGCGTCAATCTGTAACAGGTTCGCCATGCTTGCTCTCACTAACGATTAGCCCTGAGACGTCCATGACAGTTAATGATGCCGACACGGCACGCCTGCTGGTGACCTGCCCGGATAAGCCGGGAATTATCAGCGCGGTGAGTACCTTCCTGTACAACCACGGTGCCAACATTACCGATTTCGATCAGCACTCCAGCGACGCCCATGGCGGCACCTTCTTCCTGCGCCTGGAGTTCCAGACACCAGAACTGGATTGCTCCCGGGAAGCGCTGCGCAATAACTTTGCCAGCCGGGTGGCTGAACCCTATGGCATGCAGTGGCAAATCAGTTACGCCAGTGAGAAAAAACGCATGGCGGTGTTGGTGTCACGGCACGATCATGTGCTGATGGATCTGCTCTGGCGTACCTCCCGGGGCGATCTGCCTGCCACCATTCCCATGGTGATCAGTAATCATGATGATTTGCGCGATGAAGTGGAGCGCTTCGGCATCGAGTACCATCATATTCCGGTCAATGCAGACAATAAGGCCGAGGCGGAAGCCGAGACCCTGGCCAAACTCGACGGCAAGGTGGATGTGGTGGTGCTGGCCCGTTACATGCAGATCCTCAGTTCGAATTTTGTTTCCCATTACCCGCATCGAGTGATCAATATTCATCACTCCTTCCTGCCGGCCTTTGTGGGGGCGAACCCTTATCAGCAGGCTCACGACAAGGGCGTAAAGCTGATCGGTGCCACCAGCCACTACGTGACGGAAGATCTGGATCAGGGGCCGATTATCGAGCAGAACGTGCAGCGAGTGAGCCACCGTCATTCAGCGGCGGAATTGCGCTCATTGGGGCAGGATGTGGAGCGGCAGGTGATGTTGCGTGCGGTGCGCTGGCACCTGGAAGACCGGGTGATCGTGGATGGCAACAAAACCGTGGTGTTTGTGAAGTAACGCGGCCAGGCGGCACGCTACACGCATCACGCTAAGAGAATCCCATCGCGTGCAAGCGTGAAGCATGCTGCGTGTTGCGGCTTAATTGCTATAACGCAGGCCAATGCCCATGGTGCCGTAGCTTTCAGACTCAAGCTGGGTCTGCTGGTAATCCACGGTCAGGGAAAGATTGTCGAGCAGGGGCACGGCAAGGCCGGCACCCAGATAGGGAGCAATGCCGCTCTGGCTGTCGCTAACGGGGGCGTCATTTACCGTGTTGACAGTGTTGCCGCTACCGTCCAGCAATATTCTGTCCTGACGATTCTCTTGCTTGAAATTGTAAATGTAGCCGCCGCCTCGGAGGTAGAACCAGTAAGGCGATTGCCACAGCGCCCCGACCGTAAAACCGCCCAGATCCAGAGAGTTTTCTTCCTGTACCCGGACGGAGCTTGCCCCGGCGTTTTGCTCGGAAACACTGGGTGCGCGGGTAAACTGGCTGTCATTGGAGACTTCGCTTTGGCTGACGAAACCGCCTTCCAGCCCGAAACGGCTGTTTTTTCCCAGCGTTACACTGTTTAGCCACATACCAATCTTAATATTCAGCCCGTCCGCCGTATCGAATCCGTACGGGTCCATATCGGCCCGGAGCATCTGGGCTTCAGCGTAGAAATCCACATCCGGTGGGGCCAATTCTTCGTCAGCGTGAGCGAGGGGAATCAAGGCACAGAGGCCCAGAGTCAGCGGCAGTGTTATTTTCATTATTGATCCAGCCGTTGTGATAAGGACAATGGGCCACATTGTAACCAGCGCGAGACCTTCATGCACAGTGACTTGTTGAATTCCCAGTCCGAGACCCTGCTGGCCCTGTGCCGGCCGGGTTTTGAAACGGACCTGGCCGCCGAACTGAATTTCCATGCGGCAGACCAGATGGTGGCGGGTTACCCCCGCGCCACCGCCAACAGCGGGTACGTGCTGTGGCACAGCCAGCAGGGGTCGCTGGCCAGCCTGCAGGATAGCGGGCTGATCTTTGCGCGCACCTTGAGCGCGTGTGTGGGCGAGTTTTCGGATATCGGGGATGACCGTATTACCGCGCTGTGGCCTCTGCTGGAGCAGGCCGGGCCGTTTTCCGAGCTCTATCTGGAGCACCCGGATACCAATGAAGGCCGGGAATTACAGCGTTTCCTGCGGGGATTCCGCAAGGCACTGGAACCCCGCTTGAAAAAAGCCGGTTTGCTGCGAGCAAAGGCAAAACAACGGGTTCACCTTTTCTTCAGTGACTCCCACAACGGCTGGGTCAGCACCAGCCCCAGCGCCATACAACTGGTGGAAGGTGGCGTGCTGCGCTTGCGATTACCTGCAGAGGCGCCCAGCCGCTCTGCGTTGAAAGTGGAAGAAGCCCTGATCCGCTTCTTCGGCAGTGCCGATGCACTGAACGCCAGGACGGCGGTGGATCTGGGCGCCGCCCCGGGCGGCTGGAGCTGGCAGCTGGCACGGCGGGGGATTCGTGTTCAGGCGGTGGACCACGGCAAGATGGATCCGCGCCTGCTGGACGAATACCCGGTGCAGCATGTTTCCGGGGATGCGTTCACCTGGCGTCCGCGCAGCAAGGTGGACCTGGTGGTATGCGATGTGGTGGACAAGCCCGCCCGTACCTTGCAGCACATGGAAAAGTGGCTCACACAGGGGTGGGCGAATGCCGCGCTGTTCAATTTGAAGCTGCCGATGAAGCGGCGCTTTCAGGAAACCTGGCAGCTGTTGGAAAAACTCACTACGGCCATGGAGCGCATGGAGCATTTAGGTGAACCGGTGATCAAAGCCGCCCACCTGTATTACGACCGGGAAGAAATCACCGTGTGGGCCAGCTTCCACCGGGATTACTGATCGTGGTCTCTGGGCGCGGTAGAAGTACGCCTCTATTCGCCACACTGGCTATGTTGTACTTCGCCCAGGGTCTACCTGCTGGGCTGCTGGGGAAATCCATGCCGGCGCTGGCCCGTGATGCGGGATTGTCGCCGGAATGGATTGGCCTGCTGGCTTTGCCTGCCTTGCCCTGGGCGCTTAAGTTTATCTGGGCGCCCTGGGTTGATCGCTGGGGCAGCGGCGGCGCCGATCATCGAAAACGCTGGATTCTGGCCTGCCTGGCCGGGGTGGTGGCAGTACTGGCTGTAGCGGCCATGTTGCCCCAAGTCTGGCTGTTTGGTGCGGGTTTTGCCGTGCTTATCGTCATGCTGTTTCTGCTCAACCTGTTCAGCGCCACCCAGGATATTGCTACCGATGGCCTGGCCGCACGGTTGCTGACTCCTGCGCTACGGGGCCTGGGGAACAGCGTTCAGGTCAGTGGTTACAAGATAGGGATGATTCTGGGCAGTGGCGCGTTGTTGATTCTGGTCGGCTGGCTGGGCTGGCAAGCTACGCTGTTTACCGTTATTGCGATGTTGCTGTTGGTGGCGCTCACTGCCTGGCGATTTGATGAGCCTCCTGAACCGGTGCGCCCACGCAAACCGGTGACCCTGCGGTGGTGGCTGCGCCAGTTGGCCCTGTTCTGGCGGCGGCCGGGTTTGGCTGTCTGGCTGGTGATCCTGCTTGGCTACAAAGTGGGGGATGGTTTTGGCACCCGCATGATCAAACCATTCCTGGTCGATAGTCACTGGACCCTGGCAGAAATTGGCACCCTGGACCTGGTGGCTTCATTGGTCGGGCTGGCGGGTGCCGGGTTGGCGGGGCTGACAATGATGCGGTTAAGTCGCCGTGTGGCCCTGTTCGGTTTTGCCGGTTTGCAGGCGCTGTCTTTTATTGGCTGGTGGTGGGTGGCAAGTTGGGGGGTAGATGCCCCGCAGGGGGCGTGGATTTGGGCGGTGGCGTTGTTTGAACAGTTGGCGGACGGCCTGTCCACGGTGGCGCTGTTTGTGGTGATGATGGATTATTGTCGCGCCGGACATGAAGGCAGCGACTATACCGTGCAAGCGTCCGTGCAATTGTTCGCGGTGGGTGCGTTCACGCTGGCCAGCGGTTTCAGTGTGGCCTGGCTGGGTTACGCGTCGCATTTCCTGCTGGCGGCCGTACTCAGTGCAGCGGTGATCGGCCTGGCGACGTTCTGGGCGCCTCCGACTCAGCCGGAATGGGCCGATACCGGCAGCTCCTGACGGGTGCTGAAGACCACATCGGTGGCGTTGCCGCCTTCACTCATTTCCAGGAGGGCGGGCAGGGCGCGGAACACCTCCAGTGTCAGGGTTTTGCCTGTCAGGTTGGCATGGGCCAGCGATTGTTGATCCGGTCCGGTAACGGTGAGTACGGGGACGCCTTTTTCCATCTCCAGTTTTCCATCAATGGCCGGTACCTGACGGTCCATTCCCGGCCCCAGAGTCACGGTGCCACCACTGTAGGCCAGTTTGCCACTGATGGCGCTGATCTCGGTGCCTGCCAGTGACAGCTGGGGCAGTGAAATGTCGAGCTGCCCCTCGGCGTTACCCTGCGGCAAAAAATCATTGAGCAAGGCGACCGGGATACTGGCTTGCCAGTGCTCGAAGCGCCAGTCCCCCCAGTCTGCTCCGGCCCACCCGGTGGCATTGACCTGGCCGGACTCAAAGCCTAATTCCAGCCCGGGGGTCAGGCCGCGCCAGTCCAGGCGCCATGTGATGTCCAGTTGTTGTCCTTCCCATTGTGCTTTGCCCTGTCCATTCCACCAGAGTCCATAGAGTTTTGGGGGCGGGAATGAAGCATTGTTTGTTGCCGGAGTGGGTAGCAGTGGCGTCATGACGGCCGCTGGCATCAGGGCAACCAGAAATATTCCGAAGGCAAGCAAAAAAACGAGAATAAGGCCGGCCACCGGGTAGCGAAGGGACGTCATTGTTATGGCTCCTTGAATTATTGTTATGGACCCGTGGTTACTCGAAATAAGAGTTTCTTTGTAATTGGGCTTTCGTCAGTGAGAAAAAAGACTGACTGGTGCTCTGTCTATTCATCAAGCGTGGCGGGGAGAATCGATTAATAAAGCGGAGCTTAAAAGGCAGTCACAAATAAACTTTGAATCAGATCACGTTAATTCTGCCAGCGAGGATAAGAAAGATGACAAAGCGGCCGAAGTTTTGTCATTAGCGGTCAGTTGCTGGCAAAACCCTTTTTTTACATGCATAAAATCAGCGAGAAAAAAGAGTGGCGGGTGGTATAGAAAATGAAAGTGCGCCTTTTGGATGAGGCGCCGCGAATAAGGCAATACGGTTGCGTGTGGGTGGTTTCCCCATCGGCTCGTCAGGCTAATGAAAAAAACAAGACGTCCTATGTGAATAATTTAAAATTTTAATTAAGGAGATCGGAAAGTCATTTTTGACGAGTGCTTTGCACTGTATTAACCACGGGATGGTTTTTACAGGTCACGGTCCTTTTCCAAATAAGAGAATAAAAGGGATGCGGTCGAGGGATTGATAAATGTTCAAAATCAACAGCATGGCTTATGAAGTTCCGCTGGTTTCTGGACGTTATGCCGAGCGGTTTATTGAGTTTATGGAAGGGCGAGGTATAAGCCGGCAGGCTTTGCTGGAGGGGACCTCCCTGGAGGCGGTTCTGGCACAGCCGCAGGGTGCATTGCTAACCATGAAGCAGGTGATTGAACTGATGGGTAATGCCCAGCGTTTTCTCACGGATGAACAGGCTGGCTTCGAGTTCGGTCAGCAACTGGATCTGCAGGGTCACGGTCTGCTTGGGTTTGCGCTATTAAAACAGAAAGATTATCGCGAACTGGCCAGTATGGTGGTGCAATATCTCCGTGTCTCCCTGCCGATTCTCGACATGAAGGTCTCGTGCAGTGGTGAGGATCTGCGTATTGCACTGCAGGATGTCTGGGAGCTCCACGAGCTGCGTCCCTTTATGGTTCAGGTCTATATGGGCAGCATTTATACGCTGACTTCGCTCATTGGTCGACGTTTCCATTTCGAGTTTGATTTTTGCACTGCGACAAGTGAGGAGAAATGGAAAAAAATTGCACCTTCAGCCTTTTTATCTTTTGGTGAGAAGAGTAATCAGGTGGTGGTTCCTCTATCTGGTCGGCCTGCCCGGGATGGTAACAATGAGCTCGCCTATTACCTGGCCAGTGCCCGCTCAAAGGAAGAGGTGATTGATGATGAACACATGGAAGTAGTGGCCAGAGTGCGTCAGCTGGTCATGAAATACCCTGGCAGGGAAGGCTCTCTGGAACGTGTTGGTGAGCGCCTGGGGATGAGCGCCCGTTCTTTACGGCATCATTTGAAAAGTGCAGGGGTATCGTTTCATCTTATTCGAAGCCAGATTAGGAAGACGTTTGCCAACCGTTACCTGAAAGACACCAATATGCCTTTGCAGAAAATCGCTGAAGTGCTGGGTTACAGTGATCAAGCCAGTTTTACCAAGGCCTACCGGAGCTGGACAGGTGAAACCCCGGGCGATATTCGTCGTGGTGTTGCACAGTCGTCCCAACGTTAATATTCCATAGTGTCATTACCTTTATAACAGCAGCATCAGAAGCACTGATGCTGCTGTTTTTATTTGTGGTCCGCTGTCTCAGGTTTCATGAGTAAAACATCACAGCTGACTCTTTTAACAAAAAATACGTCACTCATAACAATGCACCTGAAGGTGGCTTGCGAATAATGACATCCATGTACTCGTTAGCAGACTCACTGTTGCCTGTGAGAAAACTGCTCAGCGTTTTAACGCTGCGGGTACATGGATCGCAGCCAGGCTACCAAGACGCCATTCATGCGCTGCGGTATACGCCTAAAAATATTGAGAATAAATCCAAACGAGGAGTTACTCATGATCCCCCAAAACATGACCTTCGGACCGTTCAAGATGCGGTCACTGGCAGCAGCAGGTTTGCTGGCCGCCAGTGGTGCAGCATCAGCGGTACCGGTTCAATCCGATATGTACTTCCAATGTACATACCCTCTGATTGGTCAGCAGCCGCTGACAGCCGACATCGCAACGGATATGCCTGAGAGCATTGGTGTCGGTGAAGCCACAGGGGCTTTCACCCTGAACATCACTGCGACTGCCGAAGGGAATACCTGGCAGGGCCTGAGCCTTGTTGGCGCTACCACCATCGAAGGGACTGCCGAGGCAGACTCCACCGTGAGTGGTAACTCTCTCAGCTTGCCGTTGACCATTCCTCTCAATATTCCGGTTACCGATATTGCCGGGGTTTCCGGTCCCTTTGATCTGGTCGCCACGGGCGATACGCCATCGCTGACCTTCACTGAAGATAATGTGGGCTTGATTGATATCTTCGTGGAAGAGAACATGACTCTGGCCATGATTGCCCGCAAGGCCGACGGCTCCTATGTGGACTTCGGTTCTGCCTGGCATGACCCGAACAATCCTGAAGTCTTCCTGGTGGAATGTGCCATGGACCAGGCGCGCATGGATGAAAATGGCGTGACCAATCTGCTGCATTCCTTTGACGTTGAAGCCGGTGTGGCCGAGCAGAACATTGCCGTCAACCCGGAAGAGCTGGACTTTGGTCAGGTGCAAGGTGGTCTGACTGAAAACCTGAGCGTTACGGTTGAAAACTCGGGTGGCGAAGCCCTGGGTATCAACGGTATCTCCATCACCGGTGCCGATGCTGGCTCCTTCATGCAGACCAACGACTGTACTACTGTCGCTGCAGGCGAAAGCTGTAACGTCGATGTGACCTTTATGCCTACCGGCGAAGGCGCACGCAACGCGGCTCTGGAAATTCAGTCTGATGATCCGGATACCCCGACAGCCTCTGTTGCGCTGATGGGCCAGAGTGTTATGGCTGCTGAAGCTGACATCGCAGTAGATCCTGCGTCCGTCAACTTTGGTTCTGTCACCGTAGGCTCCAGCAAGGACGGCAGCGTCAGCATCCTTAACGAAGGTACTGCTGCCCTGAACATCAACAGCGTGTCTGTTGGTGGTGCCAATGCCAGCGAGTTCATCCAGAGCCACCAGTGTGCAACCATTGCAGCCGGTGATTCCTGTGATGTGGATCTGACCTTTACTCCTGCAGGCGAAGGCTCCAAAGGCGCCACTCTCACTATCCAGTCCAGCGATATGGATGAGCCGAGCGTAGATGTTGCGCTGAGCGGTTCTGGTATCAGCGACGGTGGTGGTGAAGTTGAGGTTCCCTATGCCCTGACTGGCAGCACGCTGATCAAGAAAGCCTACGGCGAGGTTGATCTGTCCGGTGCCATTAACGCCATGTTGAACCTGGCTACCGGCGACTTCACTGCGGATCTCTCTCTTGAGCCCACCAGTGGCAGCTTCCGTATCCTTTACGGCTGGAAGCGTGTGACTGCAGAAGCTGACATTGAGTTTGAAACAGTGGGTGAAACCATCGGTAACCTGAATGGCGGTGCGCTGACAGCAGAAACTCAGATGTACATCAAGCTGCCGACCGTGAAGATGTCCATCTTCGGCTGGTCACTGCCGGTTGGTGGTGGCGATGAGTGCCGCACCTCCGAGCCGGTTTCCATCCAGCTCAACACTCCGGAAGGCGAAAGCTTCGATCCGCTGGGAACCGGTGGCAACCTCACCGGTACGTATGACCTGCCGGGTCTGGAGAACTGTGGTGGCCTGACCGATCTGCTGAATGTCTTTATGGCTGGCAGCGGCAACACCATTGACCTGTCCCTGACTCCGAACCTGCCGTAACAGTAATGACAAGGGTGTCTCGCGTAAGCGGGGCGCCCATTACGGATTCGGAACAAGCAACACGCTGTGCCCGGCCGGGCACAGCGTCTTTTCTAGCTCACGAATTGCTGCCTAAGCCAGATGCCTGGGCTTTGTTTTAGGCAGCAATTTATACGGAAATAACTATGACATCTTTATCCCTTAACAGGCTGTACCCCGTATTTCTGGCGGCGGCGATATTGATGATGGCGAGGCAGGTCATGGCCGTCCCGGTTAACGCTTCGCTGGAATACAGCTGTGTTTTCCCGCTGATTGAGGAACAGCCGCTCAGTGTGGAGATCACTGCCGATATGCCAGAAATTATTGCTCCGGGCCAATCCACCGGCGCTTTCCAGATTCAGGCAAACGCGCAGGTCAGCGCCGAATCCTGGAATGGTCTGAGCTTTGTCGGTACCCACGCTTTGGCCGGTAAGGTTGAGGCACAATCTTCCATCAGTGGTCAGGGTGTTGATCTTCCTCTGACCTTGCCAATGACAATCACAGATAAAACCCTGCCTGACGAAATAGGGGCTTTTACCGTGGCGGCCTCTGGCGAAACGCCACCGCTGACGTTCACTGAAGCCAATCAGGGTGAGGTGAATATCCGGGTTGGCGACCTGGTCATGTTCCTTCAGCCCAGGGACGGGAATGGCAATCCTACCGGGCTTGGGGATTTCGAAAGCGAATGCACATTGATGCCGGGTCAGGATGACGTACTACACACCTTGACGGTCACTGGCAGCAACAACACCGAACAAGATTTTGAGTTTGCAGGTGAAAGCCTGATCAAGGAGAGCGTTGTGTTGCCCCTGGAGGGAATGCTGCAGATCAGCAGTACAGCGGGAGGCTCCAGCCTGAGCGGTGAGCTGCAGCTGGAAGATTCCAGCATCGACGTGAGCATTATTCGTTTTTTCAAAACCCTTAGCCTGGATGCCCGTGTGAGCTTCGACACGGTGGGTGAGCTTGGCGGTACGGTGAGCAACGGCAATATGACTGTGCAGCAAGCGGTCAGCATGACGCTGAATAACCTGCGCCTGAAAGTGTTCGGTTTTCCAATCAGTCAGAGCAATGGTCAAAGCTGTACGACCGGCGAACCGGTTGCCCTGTCTCTGTCCACGCCGGCAGGGGAAAGTTTTGATCCACTCACCGGCGGGCGTTTGACCGGAAAATACACGCTACCCGCGTTTGCCGGCTGCGGGGTGATGACGGAACTGGTAAACCTGTTTCTGGCCGGCCCGGACAATACCCTGAACATCATGATGAGCCCGCAGCCATGAAGCTGACAGGCAAATTCTCCGATACCCGAAAAACCCAGGAAGGCATGGCATGATGATTCATATTGAGCGACGACTTCTCTCCGCTGCAATGGCAGTCAGCTTGTGGGGCCTGGTGATGTTGATGCCGGTTAATCCTGTACATGCCGATGACAGCTTCTACCTGCCACCTGAACCCTTGCCCGCCGGCTTGCCCGGCGATGTTATACGATCCCGACCTTCCCTGGCTGGCCCTCCTGGGGCTAGGGCGCTGGCTGACGCCTGGCAGGTTATGTACATGTCCACCGATGGGCTGGGTAACCCGGCCGTGGTGACGGGCACCGTTTTGGTACCGAAAGGAGAAGATCCGGCAGCGGTGCCCATCATTGGGCTGGCACCGGGAACGGCAGGGCCTGCTTTTCGTTGCGCGCCGTCCAGGATGATCGACAAGGGCGCCTATTACGAGCAGCCGGCCATCAACGACATGCTGGCGCGGGGGTATGCGGTGGCAGTGACGGATTACGTGGGGTACCACCCGAATCCTGCCACCACGTATATCATTGGTGAATCCATGGGCGCGGCATTGCTCAATGTGGTGCGCGCAGCGAAACGGTTACCCGAGGCTGGCCTGTCTGAGTCGGCTCCGGTCATGTTACGTGGTTACTCCCAGGGCGGCGGTGCTGCCATGTGGGCCGGGGAAATGGTGGGCAGTTATGCCCCGGAATTGAATTTGCGCGGTATTGCAGCAGGTGGAGTGCCGGCCAACCTGGCCCAGGTGGCGCTTCCCCTGAATGGGCAGGAGGGATTTGGGGTCCTGCTTTATGCGTTGCTGGGGCAGGACAATCTTTACCCGGAATTATCCCTGGCGCCATTTCTGAACGCACAGGGTCAGCAGGCCGTAGCCGACATGGTTAGCGATATGTGCGTGCTGGAATTACTGCAGGATTTTCAGGGTGTCTCCCTGGCCGACGTGACGGATATCAACCCGCTCACCGGTCCGCGCTTGCAGCGCATTGCGGAGAACGAGTTAGGCAGCGCGGGTATTGGCGTGCCGGTTTATCAGTACCATGAGGTGGAGGACGGGCTGGTGGCCTATGGCCAGGCTGTCAGCCTGCGTAACCAATACTGCACTGCGGGGGTGAACCTGACCTGGCAGGCACAGGATACCGAAGGGAGCAGTGGCGTCATTCGCCATATCAATCTGGCCTACCGGGGGAATGAGGGCGTTAACCAGTTTATCGACCAGGTAATGGCGGGGACGCCTCCGGCATCCAACTGCGCAGCATCGCCCTGATTTCACTTGCGGGGAAGAAGGGCGCAGGACCCCGGGGCTGCGAAAACGCACATAATCGTTATAATGGCCGCCCGATTTGTTCGCTGCGGAGCCTCCCCTATGGATGCGCAACACCACCTTGATGCCACCGGCCTGCTATGCCCGGAGCCGGTCATGATGCTGCATAACAAAGTGCGGGATATGGCGCCGGGTGAGGTGCTGGAAGTCCGGGCCACAGACCCTTCTACCGAGCGGGATATTCCCAAGTTTTGTCAGTTTCTCGGTCATACCCTGCTGTCGCAAGAACAGGACGGTGACCTCTACCTGTACTGGATCGAAAAGAAAAAAAGCTGAGCGGCACAGCGCCGCCGTCAGCCTGAAGCCCGGAGCAACCCGTTTCCGGAGTTCGGTGCTTAAGCCGTGCCAGTGCGGTTTCGCACTGCCTGAACATTCGTCAGCGTTCAGCTTTTTGCCAGCATGGCCACCGCCGCCAGTGCTTCCGGGTCTCTCTCCTTTAACTTGTTGGCAATGCCGTGCTGGAAGAAATATCGGAAGGCCGGCAGCGATTGTGCGGTGGTCAGGCATTCTGCGCCGGGCAGAATCGGTGTCTCAACCGGGTCGTTCTCCTGTGCCACCATGGCTGACAGGGTGCCATCGGCAAACAGCTTCCAACTCACCACTTCCATCAGGCTGATGGTATGGAAGTTGTCTTCTGAAAAGACCGCATGGGTGCCGATGGTATCCGGGATTTCCTGAATGGCCTGTTCGCCGGGTTGTGGCTTGCCAAAGAACGACAGGGCCGCATCCATTTCCTGCACCTTGTGCTCTGGCGCCTCCACGAACAGGTAATCGCTGCCGGGCAGGCGATAACCTTCCCAGCGGCCGTTCAGCGGGTCGGCCAGCGCCATGGCAGTGACCGGTTCCTTAAGCCAGGGAACCATGGCCACGGTGTCGCCATTGGCCAGTCTCGCCCAGGCCAGTATCTTCAGTGAGAACAGTTTGTCGGGGTGATGATCGTTGGCATACAACAGCTCAATGCCATCGTATTCCGGGGATAAACGCAAAATGGGGGGCTTGGCCGCTTTGCGGCGTGGAGAGAAGGAAACAACATTGTTTCCGCCAGGGTGTTGCCGGTTCGCCTGAGACATGGGCACCTCCCGGTACGTTTCCTTGGGGGGACGCGAGCACGATCACAGCGGATCGTTCTGCACGGCCCGTTAATTCACGTTAGCCTGTCATGCGATGCCATGCAAGCGGGTGCAGATAACCGGTTTGCGTGGGATAAACCGGCTCGCCGTCGGTAAGAGTGCGCCTGCCTGCCGGGGGATTTCCTGGCAGCCATGTTCCGCACTTTGCCTAACGCTCGACGCCGGATGCCTGACGTAAAACCCCATAAGCTGAGAGGCTCTCGATATTGCGGTGCCTCCTTTTGAGGGAGGGCCATTATTCAGGAAAGAATGGGTAATGTGTCTTGTGCAGAGAGCATGGCGATTAAGTTTTTCAGGTTTTGAATGCAGGCGCACGTCGTCGGGCATCCGGCGTCCAGCAATAACCAGGAGCGATGTGTGGAGTGTGATTATTACTTTGCCTATGGGTCGAACATGAACCCGGCACGAATGGCGGTGCGGGGCATGCGCTATCGGCAATCGTTACGGGCGCAATTACCCGGCTGGCAACTGGCATTCAACAAGCGCGCCCATGGCAAAGAAGGGATTGCCTACGCGAACATCGTGAAGGCGGACCATGGCGGGGCGGGGGTGCAGGGCGTCTTGTATCAGTTATGGGACCACCGGGAAATTGAACGTATGGACCCGTTCGAGGGCCACCCGGTTCGTTATCGCCGTGAGCGGTTGCCAGTACAGACCGATGAGGGCGAGCGGCACACCTGGGTTTATATCGCTAATACCGAGTGGCAAGCTGATGATCTGCGTCCGGAGCGCTGGTATCTGAATCACTTGCTCAGTGGGCGTCCCTGGCTCAGTGCCGACTATTACCGGCACTTGCTGGCCACGGCCTGTGTGGATGATCCGCCACCCTCCTGACTTAAGCCAGCGCTAACGTCGACCAGGTCAGCATGGCCAACACGGGCAAGGCGACAGCCAGTCGTCCGGCCAACCGTGCGCGATACGGCAGCAAAAACACCAGAGGCAAGCCGGCTATTGCCACCAGCCCCACGGCCATAAACAGCGCCAACCCCAGTGGCCAGACCGTCAACGTGACCCACAGCGATAACGCCAACAGCAACCAGCCGGGCCATCGATAATAGCGCACGCGTTCCGGTTGCAGCTTGCGGCCCATGACCTGGTCATGGTGACGTTTCATGGCCAGAGACAGGCTGGTCAGGCCGGCATAGGCCAGAGCCAGCGCCAGAAACAGTGGCGGGGCCATCGTCATGGGGCTTCTCCGGCAGGCTGTTCACTGCTGGCTGTGTTGGCGGGGCGTGGCGCACGTGCGCGGCGTGCTTTTGCCGGCAGCGGTTTGCGCTGCAAACGCCACAGGCTATAGCCGCCCAGGGCAGCAAGAATCAGGCAGACCAGATCGAAACTGGCGATGGCCGCATGTTGCCAGGCCAGGGGCGTAAACAGGTGCGACGCCGTGGTGAAAATGTTGACTACCGGTATGGCAAGCCACAGCAGCGAGGCGGCAGCGACCTGCTCAATCCAGCCCCGGCGGTTCGGGCGCAGCAGACCATGCAGCAGTGACACCAGCCAGACAATGAAGAAAACCTGAATCTCACGGTCTTCGCGGGCAGCCAGCGTGACCGGTAGCAAACGGTTGGCCAGGAAGTAGGCGGCGATGGCCAGCATCAGCCCGGTGATGGAGGCCATGTTCAGTCCGTTCACCATTTTCAGGGCCCGATCGGGCTGCTGGTCCCGGCGTAATTGCTGGGTGCGTTTGCTCACCCACAGCAGCATGCCGGTCACGGTCATGGCGGAGCCAGCGATCCCGAACAGAAAGAACAGCCAGCGGGTTAGCGGATCGGCGAAGCGAGCCATGTGCACACTGGTAAAGAAATTATAGATGCGCCAGCCCGGTGACACCGGATCATTGGCGGGGATGCGCGTGTCGATCAGCTCACCGGTATTGCCCTGGAATACTTGCGTTGGATCACCGCCGCGCTGGCGATCGGTGACCGCCGGATCCCGGTTTACCCGCAAGGTGATCTGCGCGTTGTCCCGGTTGGGGTTGGTGATCTGGATGCGCTCCACCGGTCTGCCGAAGCGAGTTTCGGTTTGTTCGATCAATGGCCCGATCGCCACCATCTCACCCGGCCCGCCAGGTTGTGCCGCGTCATCCCCGCGGGAAAAGACTTCGGAGAAAAACGCGCGGCGGTCATTCTCATAGGCCGCGTCGATTCCCCAGGGCATGATCAGGGTCATAAACAGCAGCAGGCCGGAATAGGTGATCATGAAATGGTAGGGCAGCGCGAGGACCGCGGTGGCGTTGTGGGCGTCCAGCCAGGAACGCTGCCCCTTGCCGGGCCGGAAGGTAAAGAAGTCCTTGAAGATTTTCTTGTGGGTGATCACCCCGCTGATAATGGCAATCAACATGAACATGGTGGCCAGGCAGACCAGCAACCGGGCCCACAGGCGGTCGATGCCGTACAGCTCAAAATGGAAGCGGTAGAAGAAATTGCCGCCGCGGGTGGCGCGTGGTGCAACGACCTCGCCGCTATCCGCATCCATGAGCATCTGTTCACCGCGCCGCCGGCCTCCGGTTTCCGGCTGTTTGGCGGGTTGCCAGCGCAACTCGACGGCGGTCTGGCGGGGGCTGGGCAAGCTGATATCCCAGGATTTGGCATCCGGAGCCTTGGCATTCAGGGCTGCCATTGCCAGCTCGACCGTACCCGGCTGCAGGGTGGAATCATGCACTTCCGGCTGCATCCACAGTGTAATTTCTTCCCGGAAATAAGCGCTGGTGCCAGTAATAAAAATGGCCACCAGCAACCAGCCGAGTAACAAGCCGGTCCAGGTGTGTAGCCAGGCCATGGATTGGCGAAATGATTTATTCATGCGGGCAGTCCCCACAGATACAGCCCACCCAGCAGCAGGCTGGGGGCCAGAATGCCGGCCCAGGCCCGCCAGGCTGAGCGGGCGGAAAACGCCCAAATCGCCGCACCGCTACATAACAGGAACGCCACCATTATGCCGATGATCACGGCCTGGTCGCGGGCCATGGGCAGGGTAACGGCCAGGGCCATGGCCGCAAGGGCACCTAGACCATAGCCACCCAGAGCCGCGGCCAGGGTGCGGGAGGTAATCGAAAGTGGAGTCATAGGAATGTAGAGGCAAGCCAACCAAAATGAGAATGGTTATTATCTACAGAAACGACGCAAAGAAAATGCAAATGACACAATGAAAGCGCTGCCAGGGTGTAAAAACTGTAAGGCAGGTGAGCGCTCGGGTCAGGCGGCCAGGTCTTTCTGCGAGGTTGTGGGCGGTGCCGGCAGTGGCTGAGCTAGGCGCCAGCGCAGACGCCAGCCCAGGAATACGGCAGCACTGGTCAGCCCGGCCACCAGGCCGATCCAGAACCCGGCGGGGCCCATGGGCGCCACCCACCAGTGCGTTAGCGCCAGCCCGTAGCCGATGGGCAGGCCGATACCCCAGTAGGCCAGCAGGGTCATGATCATGGGCCAACCGGTGTCTTCGAAGCCGCGCAGGCAACCATTGGCGCACACCTGCAGGGCGTCGGAAACCTGGTACAGGGCGGCGAACAGCAACAGGTAGCTGGCCAGTGCAATCACCGAGCCGTTGTCGGTATAAATACGGGGAATCCAGTGACGGGCCAGCACCAGGCTGGAGGCGGCGGCGATACCCACGACCAGGGTAATGGCCATGGCCACCTGCACGGCCACGCGAATGCCGTCCCGGTCGCTACGCCCCCGGGCGTGGCCCACTCGCACGGTGGCAGCCAGGGCGAAACTCAGTGGCACCATGAAAATCAGGGAGGTGAAGTTGAGTGCGATCTGGTGGCTGGCGACGACCTGGGCCCCCAGGCTGCCGATCAGCAGGGCGATGACAGCAAAGATGCTCACCTCAAAGAAAATCGTCAGCCCCACCGGCAAGCCCAGGCGCAGCATGTAGCCAAGGCTGGCCCGTTCAAAATGCCGTTGCCGCAGGTTCAATGGCGCGTGCTGATACACCGGGTGGCGGTGCGTGTAGATCATCATCATCAACGCCATGGACCACATCACCAGCGAGGTGGCCCAGCCGCAGCCCACGCCGCCCATGGCCGGGAAGCCGAGCTTGCCGTAGATCAGCACATAGTTGCTGGGGATGTTGATCATCAGCCCGATGACGCTGATCAGCAGCACCGGACGGGTATGATTCATGGCCTCGGTATAACTGCGCAGGGCCAGCATTATCGCGGCCCCGGGCATTCCCCAACTGAGCGCATCCAGGTAGCCGCTGACCATGGGCCGAATGGCCGGGTCCACGTCCATCCATACCAGCACCGGGGCAACGCTGCGCAAAATCAGCGCGCACAGGATGCCCAGCCCCAGGCCCAACCAGAGCCCCTGCTGGGCGAGGGGGTTGATGCGATGATAAGCTTCGCCGCCCAGATGCCGCGACAGCACCGGGGTGGCGCTCATCAGCACGCCGGTCATGAACAGGAACAGGGGCACCCAGATACTGGCGCCCACGGCCACTGCGGCCAGGTCATTGGCGCTGACCCGCCCGGCCATCATGGTGTCCACAAAGCCGTTGGCCGTCTGCGCCAGTTGCCCACCCAGAATCGGCAGTGCGAGGGTGAGTTGGGCGGCAAGTTCCTGACGGCGGGATAACATAGGCAAGTGCTACTGTTGTAAACGGAACGGTGTGGTGAACGAAATAGATCAGAATCAGGTTCAGACGAAGGCGGCTACCATACCGCAAAGCGCCTCACAGGGGTACGCCAGTGGAGAGCTGGAGCGCCTGTTTCGGGCGACTTTTTTTGATTCCCACCACACCGTGCTGGTAGGCGGTGCCAGTGAACCGGTTTACCTGCCAGGCCACCCCCACCAAATTTGCTATAGCCATGATTATTTTCGCAGTGCCCTGCACGAAATCGCCCACTGGTGCGTGGCTGGCGCAGCGCGGCGGCAACAGGAAGACTATGGTTACTGGTATGCGCCGGATGGCCGCAGTGCGGATCAGCAGGCGGAGTTTGCCCGGGTGGAAGTCTATCCTCAGGCTTTAGAGGCGCTTTTCTGTGCCGCTTGTGGGCATGATTTTCGTGTGTCGCTGGATAACCTGAATGGCGACGGCGGTGATGAAGCCGCGTTCGCCTTGAAGGTAAAAAAGAAAGCCGAGCGCTTGCTGGCCGAAGGCCTTGCTGAGCGACCGGCGCGCTGGTGTGAGGTGCTAAAAACGGCCTATGGCCGTGAGGACGTGTCTTTGCATCAAGCGTTGCAGCCGCTGTTTTCGTAGGCGGAGGGTTGTCGGATTACGGCCTTCGGCCTCTCTGTGGCCTTGGGTAAATTCGACCTACAAAACCCAACTTCTCAAGTAGGTCGAATTAGCCTGAAAGGCGTAATCCGACTAAAGCCGTCCGCTGCGTTTCAACGCCAGGTACAAATGGTTCAGTTGTTCCGGCATATTTTGCGGCGTGGCACTGGTGACCAGGGCGCCAGCGTGCCGCAGCCGAGTGTGCAGTTGCTCGCGCTGTTTCTGTTCCTGGGCGTCGGCACAGACGGTCAGCGCCTGATCGAAATCCTCCACCGGCTTACGGGCCAGGGCTTCCTGTTCGGGCAATAACATATCGGCAATCAGCACCAGATGGTGGCGGCGCATCAAGCCGACGGCGCTGAGCAGGTCATCCAGGTCTTCGTGTTGTAGCCGTGTCACCAGCACCACCAGCGCACGCCGGCGGCTATGGCGTACCAGTTGGCGGGCGGCCAGGCTGAAGTCGCTGGCGTGCTGGCTGGGGTGCAAGTCGTAGAGCCCGTTCAGCAAATGATTGAGACCATTCTGGCCCTGCACCGGCGGTAGCCAGCGTGGCTGGTCGCCGGAGAACAGCATGGCGCCGGCCTTGTCTTTCTGCTTGAGCGCACTCCAGGCCAGCAGCAGCGAGGCATTGAGCGCATGGTCGAAGCCGGTGAGGTTGCCCACCGGCATGCCCAGGCGCCGGCCGCCATCCAGCATGATCAACACCTGCTGATTCTGCTCGTCCTGATATTCACGGCTGATCAAACTGCGGCGGCGGGCGGTGGCTTTCCAGTCGATCTGGCGCAGGCTGTCGCCGGGGTGGTACTCGCGTAACTGGTGGAACTCCATACCTTCGCCACGGCGAGGCTTGAGCCGGCTGCCGGTAAGCAGGAAGGAGTGGTTGGCATCCAGCTGCGTCTGGCTGATGCGGGAAAAATCCGGGTACACCGGCACGGTGCAATGGGCCGGGCAGGTTTTGCGTAGCGACCAGAAACCCAGCTGGCTGGGGAACCAGAATTCCAGGTCACCGAACGTCACCGGGCCACGGCGGCTGGGGCGGTAGTGGTAAGTGAATTCGGTGAGTTCATGCTCGGCACGGGCCAGCTCACTGGGCAGGCCGGTGAGCGGGTCATCGCCGGGATGATGGTCCGCCAGGGTCATGGAGGCGGGCAGCTCGGCGGAGGGAATGCGTACCTTGATCGGGTGCGGTTGTTGCACGGACAGGGCATTGGGCACGATACGCTCCGCCGACGGTGCCGGCCGGCGCCAGCCATGGAGCAGGTCGAGCAGGGCAAAGGCCGCCAGAATCGCCCCGGCCGCCCACCACAGCAGGCTCGCGATGTTGCCGCTGAAAAACAGCAGCGAGATCGCGCTCAGGGCCCACAGGCCAACGGCGAGAAGCAGGCGAGGTGCAGGCTTCATTGCCGCGGCGCTTCCACCTGGTCGAGCAGACGGGCCAGGGCGGTTTCCGGGGTCTGGCCTTCGATTTCTGCGTCGGCGCTGAGCTGGATGCGATGGCGCAGTACCGGGCGGGCCACTTGCTGGATGTCGTCCGGGGTGACGAAGTCACGGCCTTCAAACATGGCTTGCACGCGGGCCGCCCGGGCCAGGGCAATACTGGCCCGGGGGCTGGCGCCATGGCTCAGGCCGTTGAAATCGCGGGTGGCGCGGACGATGCGCAGGGCATAGTCCAGCACTTCGGCGTCGATCAATACGTCGTTGCTGAGCGTTTTCATGGTTTGCAAGCCGGCCGCATCCGTGGCCGGGCTCAGGCTGTCCACATCCAGGCTGGCGCGGATGGTGCCGTCGAGCACCATGTTCACCAGCCGGGTTTCGTCGTCATGGCCGGGGTAATCAATCAGCACCTTGAACAGAAACCGGTCCAGCTCTGCTTCCGGCAGCGGGTAGGTGCCTTCCTGGTCCAGCGGGTTCTGGGTGGCGAGCACCATGTAGGGTTCGTTCAGGGTAAAGGCTTTGCCTTCGATGGTGATCTGTCGTTCCTGCATCACTTCCAGCAGTGCCGCCTGGGTCTTGGCCGGGGCGCGGTTAATCTCGTCAGCCAGCAGCAGCTGGGTGAACGCCGGGCCGCGCCGGATACGGAATTGTTCTGTTTTCTGGTCGTACATGGCGTGGCCGGTCACGTCGGTGGGCATCAGGTCCGGGGTGAACTGGATGCGATTGAAGTCCAGCTCCAGTACTCGCCCGAGGCTGCGCACCAGCAACGTCTTGCCCAGGCCGGGCACGCCTTCAATAAGAACGTGGCCGCCGGAAATCAGTGCGATCAGCACTTCACGGACGACCTGTTGCTGGCCAATCAATACCTGATTGAGCCGGCTTTCAATGTCGTGGGCCAGGGCGGCCGCATCGGCGAGGGTGGCGGGTTGGCTCATGCTGTTGTCCTTTTGCGTTTCAACTGACGACGTTGACGTGTATGTCCGCGTCACTGCACCTGTGAGAGCGTATCAGTGACTGCAATTTTTCAGCGATTGTAATAATGAGACCTGCTGCGTGAACTGGTCCCGGGTTTCCGGTTGCATCTGCAGGGCCGCTTCCAGTTCTTTGGCTGGCACCGATAATGTTTTTGCGGCCAGTGCCAGCGCCTTGTCACGTTGGTGATGAAAACGGACCAGGTGTTGTTCCGCCTGCTTGCGCAAAACGTCTACCAGGGCTGCCTGCTGGTTGGTGCGCCACTGGAAATAGCCACTGGCGTGCAGGTGTTGCAGGTAGTCGCGGCTGCTTTCTTCGCGGGCTTCCTGGCGTGGACCCTGGCGGGGAATGCGATACCACAACCACAGGGCCAGCAGCACCAGCAGGGCAACGCCCAGCGCCGGGGCTTTCAGCCACAGCCACTGTGCCAGCGGCGGCATGGCCACGGAGCGCACAAACCACACCGGCTCATCCGCGGTGAGCCAGGCGAGTAGCCAGGCATGATCGAAATAGAGCAGACGTTCGTTGGACCACAGGCTCAGGTCGGTCAGCACGGAAATCTGTCCGCTGCCCAGGCCCAGTTGCACCAGCTGGCTACCGTAATCGTTGTCTGCGTAGGCGGTCACCTCCACCGGCCATTCCAGGTGTGGCGTCTCGCCTTCTTCATCATCCCAGCTGTCGTGCCAGATAACGTAATCGCTGAAAAGCTGCACACGCCGGTCAGGTGCGTTGTCACCCACATGCAGCCCTAACGGAGCGGGCTCCGGTGGTGCGTCACAGACCAGCCGCGCACAACCTTCTCGCAATTCCTCGTTGTCGCTTTGCAGGCAGTACTGCAAGGGGCTGTCCACAAAAACGGGCAAGGCCATGATCAGATCCCGGACCGGATCCTCTTCAATGGATTCGCTGGGCACCGGGGAGTCCCAGACGGTGATGCCCAGCGGGAACAGCAGCGGATCATTGTCTTGCCAGTCGTCGTCGGTGGCATCAGAGGCTTCGAGAAGCGAGGGGAGCGGGCGGGCTTCCACCACCAGTTCTCCGCCGTCTTGCACCCATTCCAGCAGGGTGCTGACCTGGTTGGGGGTGAGCATGCCGCGGTGTTTATCGATCACCAGTGTGGTGCCAGTGTCGGGTAACGGGAACAGGGCCGCAGCACTGAGAATCCGTTCAGAGGGCTGGCCCCGTTGTGCCAGCCAGCGTTGCGCGGCGCTGTAGGGGTTGCGTGTGATGCTGCTGTCCGGGGCGACTCGCTGCATGTAGCTGACCGGTTCGGTCAGGGCGTAGTAGCCCGCGATCATGGCGATCAGCAGGGTGGCAAGCAGCCAGGGGAAAGCACGGCGCAGGTGGGCCTTACGCATGGTTTTCCTCCAGCCTGTCCATTTGCTGCCAATGCTGGGTCAAGGTGCGCACCTGCTCAGCGCTAACCGGGCGGTGGGCCCAAGCGGTAGTAATCCAGGCCTGGGTCAGCCGCTGCAGGTAGGCAATTGGCAATGAATCGCCGTGTTGTTCCTGCAGTGTGCGCAGGCATTGCTGCTCGGTACTGCCTGCGGCCAGAGCCACGGGGTAACGTGCCAGAATGCCGGCCAGGCTGGTGCGCATCAGTATGGCCAGGGCGCAGCGGATGTCTCCGGCCTTGAGGGCCTCTTCCACGGCACGGTCCAGATTTTTCGGCAGGTTACGTTTGCGGATATCCAGCCCGGCCACATGGGTGGGGATAACAGGGCGCTTGCGGGTGCTGTGGCCGCGCAGGCCGAACTGGTTGGCGACCTTGAGGATTAGCCACAGGGCCAGCGCAATAAAGAGGGCCCAGAAAATGGTCCACAGCAAGGCATCGGGTATATTCAGCGGCGTGTTGTTAGTCTCGGCGTCCTCATCGTCCAGATTATCAAACAGGAACCGCCAGATTTTCTCCATCAGGCTCTCGGATTCGCTGTCGTCCTGATTAATCCACTGCCGCTCGGTTTTTTCTTGCAGCGGCATGAACTCCGGGCTGGCCAGCAGCTCGATGACTTCCTGCTGTTCTGTTTTCCCGGTGGCCGGGGACTGTGCTGATGCGGCGCTGGCGGGCTCCGTGAAAGGCACCAGTGCCATGAGTAGCAGAGCCCCGATGACATTCCTGGCAGCTTGGCGACGTTTGCCCAACCGGCTGAGGCCCAGCTGCAGATCCCAGCCTTCCAGCCAGGTGCGTTTGTTCAGGTACAGGGCAAAGCCACAGGCTACGTAGAGAGGTTCGGTGACACACAGCACCAGATAGAAACACAACCCGGAGATGACCAGTTGCAATGCGCTCTGGTCATAGAACCAGTCACTGAGTTCCAGATTGAATTGCCAGGGCACCAGCATATACAGCAACGCCATTAGCCCGAGCGTCATGAACTGTTCCAGGTGCAGCACCAGCAGGGTCAGCATGCCCGCCCGGTTGGACGGGTAGCTGTTGAGTACTTTCAGACGCTGGCTGGCGGTGTCGCCTTTCACTTGTTCAAGCTGCCAAACGCAGGCATTGAAACTGCGCATGGGGCTCAGGCGCCGCCAGGTGAGCTGGCCGGCCAGCCCCGGCAGGGCGTAACTGCGCCAGCGTTTCAGCAAGGCTTTCAGGGTGAGGGTTTCACCAAACAGGGCATGGCTGTAAAAGGCCAGCAGCGGGCGTTCCCACAGGGGTTTGAGCCACCAGAAGATAAACAGGGGCCACAGGCTGTTGTTCAGGGCGGCCATGCTTAACAGCAGGGCATAGGGTACGGCGGTAAACAGCAGCCAGACGCGGGTAATGGAACCAGCCCAGTGGCGGTAAAACTGCGTGCCCAGGTCCGCGGCTTGCCAGGGGCTGCGCGGTGCCAAGCGAGCGCTAGCCTTTTCGAGTTCCATCCCGTCCCCCGAACAAAAGATAAAGGTACAAAAGGCCCCAGCAGGCCGCGCCCACGCTGTATTTGATGGTTGGCGCCAGGTCCCGTGGTGACCAGAACGCTTCGATAAAGGCGGCCAGCAATAACAGGGCAAAGACCCCGTACATGGTGGGCAGCGCATCCCTGGCGGCCAGTCGCAGGGCGTCCAGCCGTGACCAGGGCCCGGGGGCAATAATGGCCCAGCCGAGGCGCAACCCGGCACCACCGGCCAAGACAATGGCGGTCAGCTCTGGTGCGCCGTGGGCGATCACAAAGGTAAAGAACGGTTCTTGCGCGCCCACGTTGATCAGGTGCCCGGCGGCGGCGCCGAAGAAGCTGCCGTTGAACAGCATTACCACCAGCGCGCCCACGCCCAGCAGAAGCCCGCTGGCAAAGGTGCGGAAGGCGATGCCGATATTGTTCTGGATGTAATGGCCGAACATCATCACATCGTCATCGCCGCTGCGTTCGCTCTTCATGTCTGCCTGGTTTTCCGGCTGGTACATGCTTTCCAGATTGGCAATGCTGGCTTCATCCACCACGGTGTAGATCATTTCCGGTTGTTGATGCACCAGCACCCATACCAGCGCCATGGAAAGCACAAATGCCAGGGCGCTGACCAGGTGCCAGCGCCATTGGCGGCGCACCGCCTGGGGGAAGCCGCTGGCGATAAAGGTGCCGATGCGATCTGCCAGGGACGGGTTATAGCGGTACAGCTGGCGATGGGCTCGCAATACCAGATTGTTCAGGAACTGCTGCAGCTGCACGCTGTAGCCTCGTTCCCGTGCCAGCGCCAGTTGGTGGCAGAGCTTGCGATAATCGGTGACAAAGGTGTCCAGGGTGAGCTTGTTCTTCTTGCTCACGTGCAGGGACTCCAGCTGTTCGAGCTGGCGTTCCAGTGCTTGCCATTCCGGCCGGTATTGCTGTTCGAAACGGGCCTGTTTCATGTGGGCCCCTGTACCAGGTAACGGCTGACGGCATTCAGGCGCTGCAACGCCAGCGCCGGTGCAAGTTCGGGGTACGCCAGTTGCGCCAGCTCTTGCTGGCGGGCTTCGGAAAAGCGGTCATGGCGTTCATGGAAGGCGAGCAGGGCAAGCTGGTCATCCCGGTTCAGGGACCAGTCCGGGGCGAGGGTGTCACCCTGGGCCTGCTCCTGAATCTGTGGGGTTTCTTCGATATGAACAACCAGGGTGTTGGCGGCCATGTCGCCAAGCCGCTGGTAACGAGGGCTGATCAGCGTGCAGATAAACCCGAGCAGATAGAATAGCGGGAACGCATCGGCAGTGCGCAGCAGGTTGCGAATCAGGCTGCCGTTGAAGCTCAGTGGGCTGCCATTGGCATGAACTACCACCAGCCCCATGGCTTTCTTGCCCGGCGTCTGCCCGTGGCGGAAGGCTTCAAACAGGGTGGGGTAAAACCACTCCAGCACGAAGGCCATGATCAGCAGCAGGCCCATGCCGGCTTTGCCCAGTGCCGCGAACACCGCGGCCAGTGCACCGTAAATCACCAGCCGAATAGCCAGATCGATGGCGTAGGCCAGCGCCCGTGGCACCGGCCCGGCCAGCGACAGGCTGAGCATGGCGCCTTCCGGTGTTTCTACTTCCAGGCGTTCATCAATCAGCATTCTGGCCCTGACGAATTTGTAGTGCGGCAAACACAAAGAGCATGACAGTCAGGGTCGTTTTGGCAATCGCCAGGGTGCGTACCGGGGGCGGATCCAGCAGCTGCACCGCATAGCCACAGAAATAAAACAGCAGCAGGAAACACAGCCAAGTGGCCTGGCGCCGGTTGCCGCTGATAGCAGCAGGCATCATCAATAGCAGGGGACCGTACAGCACTAGCGCGATGATAAGGCTCGAGACAATGTGCGCGTCCGGCGGTGCCAGAGTGAACAGGCCGCTGATGCCGACGAGCAGGAGCAACGCGTAGCTGATACGGAGTAAAACAAGATTCATCAGGAAGCCTTCAGTTGGCGGGCCAGTAACGCCAGGCGTTTGCCCAGTGCGCGTGCCAGGGTAATTTCGTGTTCCGTCAGCGCCGGGTCACCCTGGCTGCCGGAAACGTGAGTGGGACCATAGGGCGTGCCGCCGCTTTGGGTATCCAGCAAGGCGGCTTCGGAGTACGGCACACCGGCCAGCACCATACCGTGGTGGAGCAGGGGCGTCATCATGGAAAGCAGCGTGCTTTCCTGGCCGCCGTGCAGGCTACCGGTGGCGCTGAACACGCCGGCGGGTTTGCCGATCAGGGTGCCTTTCATCCACAGCTCGCTGGTCTGGTCGATGAAATATTTCAATGGTGCCGCCATATTGCCAAAGCGGGTGGGGGAACCCAGAGCCAGGCCCTGGCAACCGGCCAGATCATCCAGCGTCGCGTAGGGTGCACCTTGATCCGGTACCGCCGGCTCGCTGGCTTCGCAGTTGGCGGACACGGCCGGGACCGTGCGCAGGCGCGCTTCCATTCCGGTGCTTTCGATACCGCGAGCCACCTGTTGCGCCAGGTTGGCAACACTGCCGTTGCGGCTGTAGTAAAGCACCAGCACATAATCGGTCATGGGCGATTCAGTCCAGTAACTGCAGGGCGTTTTCCGGGGGGCGACCAAGCACTGCCTGATCGCCTTTAACGACGATGGGGCGCTCGATCAGTTTTGGGTACTGAGCCATCGCCGCGATAACGTCAGCATCGCTGCTTTGCGCAGACAGGCCTGCGGTTTTGTAATCCGCTTCCTTGTTACGTACCAGATCATGGGCTTGGGCAAATCCCAGCTTGCTGATCAGGCTTTTCAATGTGGCGGTATCCGGAATATCGTCCAGATACTTTACGATAGTGGGGGTAATGCCGTTCTCTTCCAGCAACGCCAGCGTCTGACGTGATTTTGAACAGCGCGGGTTGTGGAAGATAATGTAGTCGCTCATGGGATTGCATATCCTGTTTCGTAACGCTGCCATTGTAAGCTGCACACGTGCGGTGGCAAGGGGTCAACCAGAGAGGACGCGTAGAGCATGGAGAATGAGCAACCGGTAATTCCGGTGCACGCCCGGTTCGATTCCATCAAGGCGTTTTTTGCCCTGCTGGTACGCCAGTTCAATGAAGACGGTTGCCGGCAAAGTGCTGCCGCGCTGACGTATACCACCCTGTTTGCCATCGTCCCGGTGATGACCGTGAGTTTTGCGGTGCTGTCGTCGGTACCCGCCCTGAAAGACAAGGGTGCCCAGTTCCAGACCTGGGCGTTTGAGTATTTTGTGCCGTCCGCAGGCAATATGCTGCTCGATCACCTGCAGTCCTTTGCCAAGCAGGCAGCAAACCTGACCGGGTTGGGCATTGTCTTTCTGGTGATCACCTCCATCCTGATGCTGAGCACGGTTGAGCAAACCCTGAACCGTATCTGGAAAGTACAGACCCCGCGCAAAGGTCTCACCAGCTTGTTGATGTATTGGGCGGTGCTGTCATTGGGGCCGATTTGTCTGGGCCTGGGGCTGGCGATCTCGTCGTATCTCACCTCACAGGCCATCTTCAGTGACACGGTGAGCTACCTGGGAGGGGTGCGGTTATGGCTGTCCTTGCTGCCGTTCCTGTTCACCACCGCCATGCTGACGCTGATGTACACGGTGGTGCCCAATACCAAGATTCCGTTACGCCAAGGTGTGCTGGGGGCCGCAGTGGCCGCGCTGTTGTTTGAACTGGCGAAAGGGGGCTTCACCTTTTTCATCAAGCAGGCACCCAGTTATGAAGTGGTGTATGGCGCCTTCGCTGCCGTGCCGGTGTTCCTGCTGTGGATTTATATTTCCTGGACCATTGTGCTCGGTGGTGCCGAGCTGGTGCGTGCGTTAGTGGTCTTTCAGGAACACCGTCGCCAGGTGCCGCGCATGCATGCTCTGGTGCGTCTGCTCAATGTGTTCTGGCAACGTCAACAAAATGGCAAGGTGCTGCGCAGCAAGGAAGTTCGCAAGGTGATGCAGGAATCCGGGATCAGCCAATGGGA
The DNA here is from genome assembly GCA_039983755.1 of Alloalcanivorax sp. Classification (GTDB taxonomy): domain Bacteria; phylum Pseudomonadota; class Gammaproteobacteria; order Pseudomonadales; family Alcanivoracaceae; genus Alcanivorax. Next base: position 12,499 of record JBDWVU010000050.1, on the reverse strand, counting down.
TGAATTTCGCAACCTGCTGGTGAATGCGAAGTTGATCCGGCGCACGGAAGAGGGCGGTTACATGCTTAGCCGGGATCTGCGTAATCTGTCTCTTGGGCAGTTGGTGGCCATGCTGCCGTGGCCGGCGCATACCCAGTTAAGAGTGCGTCACCAGCAGGCGCCGTTGCCCTGGGAGGCCCTGCTGAAAACGCGAATGGATCAGGCCCGGCAAGGCATGATGGCACCGCTGGATATCAGCCTGGATGCGCTATTCAGCAAACCGGCAGAGGTAACAGACGACAACGCAGAGCCGAACAGGGCCTCTGCCCACATTGACCACGAGGACAAGCATGACGGTTAAGCATGTACTGGTGAGCGGCATTGTGCAGGGTGTAGGCTACCGGGCCTGGACGCGCCAGGAAGCCATACGTCGCAACCTCACCGGCTGGGTACGCAATTGCGCAGACGGCCGGGTGGAAGCATTGCTGGAAGGCGAAAGCGGTGCGGTGGATGACATGCTCGATGCCATGCACCAGGGGCCGGCGCTGGCACAAGTGGAAAGGATTCTGGTGGAAGAGGGTAGCGATCATGACGATGCCCTCCGTTCCAATCACTTTGAGGTAACCCGATGAAACAGGTTGAGCTGGTCAATGGTGACCTGCGTTTTCCTGCCCTGATGGCCGGCAATGGTGAGCCGGTGATTCTGTTGCACGGTTTTCCCGATACTTACGAAAACTGGGCGGTGCAGATCAATGCTCTGGCAGATGCCGGTTATACGGCTATCGCACCAGCCTTGCGCGGCTATGCGCCCAGTTGCCAGCCCGGTAACGGTGATTATTCCCTGTATGCTGCAGTGGACGACCTGATGGTCTTTGCCGCACAGCTGGGCGGTCGTGTGCATCTGGTTGGGCACGACTGGGGCGCCGCGGTGGGATATCTGGCTTGTGCCCAGTCCCCGGAGACTTTCTGCTCATTCAGTGCCTTGGCTATTCCGCCCATCCGGCGTATTCCTCAAGCGTTATTGAAAGTGCCGGAGCAAGTGTTGCTGAGCGGCTATATGCAGTTTTTCCAGCTGCCGCTGGCCCCGGAAGCCTGGCTCAAACGTGGCGACCTGGATGGCGTTGAAGCCCTGTGGCGGCGCTGGTCGCCGGATTGGGAGCCGGAGCTCTATCTGGATAATGCCAAACACACGCTGGCGGAGCCCGGGGTGATCAGTGCGGCCCTGGCCTGGTACCGGTCCCTGTTCAAAGTGTGGAAAAAAGAACATCGCAAGGCCAGGGCCTGGCTGGGGCAGGATATTGCCACGCCTACCCAGGTCTTGATCGGCGAGAACGATGGCTGCATGAGCCCCAAATTGCTGGAGCACACGCTGGTAGCAAGCGATTTCAGTGGTGGCGTGGAGTTGCAAACCCTGGCCGATGCCGGGCATTTCCTGCACCTGGAGCAGCCGGAGGCGGTAAACCGCCATCTGATTCGGTTGCTCAATAACACCCGTTGCGACTGAAATCGCTGCGTTAACGAGGTCAGCGGCAAGGGGCGACTAGTCAAGGCGCTCCCGCCGCCGATTTTCGCCCCCTTCACTCTCTGCGCTATACTACGCGCCCCTATTTTCCCAGCAGGAGTGATCCCATGACGGTGATTCGCCAGGATGACCTGATTCAGAGCGTGGCAGATGCCTTGCAGTACATCTCGTATTACCACCCGGTGGATTTCATCCGCGCGGTGAAAGAAGCCTACGAGAAGGAAGAGAGCAAGGCCGCCAAGGACGCCATGGCGCAGATCCTGGTCAACTCCCGCATGGCTGCCATGGGCCGTCGCCCGATCTGCCAGGACACCGGCATCGTGACCGTGTTTGCCAAGGTGGGCATGAATGTCACTATTGAAGCGTCCCCTGAAGGTGAAAGTATGAGCCTGGACGACATGATCAACGAAGGGGTGCGTCGCGCCTACAACCACCCGGACAATGTCCTGCGTGCCTCGGTGCTGGCGGACCCGGATGGCAAGCGTGCCAACACCAAGGACAACACCCCGGCGGTGATCAATTACTCCATCGTCCCCGGCGACACCCTGGAAATCGACGTGGCGGCCAAAGGTGGCGGTTCCGAGGCCAAATCCAAATTCGCCATGCTCAACCCGTCTGATTCCGTGGTGGACTGGGTGCTGGAACAAATTCCCAAGATGGGCGCCGGCTGGTGTCCGCCGGGCATGCTGGGTATTGGCATCGGCGGCACCGCCGAGAAAGCCATGCTCATCGCCAAAGAATCCCTCATGGACCCCATCGACATCCACGAGCTGCAGGCCCGTGGTGCCCAGACCCGCTCTGAAGAGCTGCGTCTGGAACTGTTCGAGAAAGTGAATGCCCTTGGTGTGGGTGCCCAGGGCCTGGGTGGCCTGACCACCGTGCTGGACGTGAAAGTGGTGGATTACCCCACCCACGCGGCTAACAAGCCGGTAGCCCTGATCCCCAACTGTGCGGCGACCCGACATGCCCACTTCATTCTGGATGGCACCGGCCCGGCCGACCTGAAAGCGCCGGACCTGGAAGAATGGCCGGACATTGCCTGGGGCAACGACGAAGGCGCCAAGCGTGTGAACCTGGACACGGTGACCCCGGAAGAAGTGCAGACCTGGGAACCGGGTGACACCTTGCTGCTGTCCGGCAAGCTACTCACCGGCCGCGATGCTGCTCACAAGCGCATGGTGGACATGATCTCCAAAGGCGAAAAACTGCCCGTGGACTTCACCAACCGCTTTATCTATTACGTAGGCCCGGTGGATCCGGTAGGTGACGAAGTGGTTGGCCCGGCAGGCCCGACTACTGCTACCCGCATGGACAAGTTCACCCGCACCATGCTGGAAGAAACCGGTCTTATCGGCATGGTCGGCAAGGCCGAGCGTGGCGATACGGCCATCGAAGCCATAAAGGACAACAAGGCCGTGTACCTCATGGCCGTAGGCGGCGCCGCCTACCTGGTTTCCAAAGCCATCCGCAAATCCCGCGTGGCGGCCTTTGAAGACCTGGGCATGGAAGCCATCTACGAATTCGAAGTGGAAGACATGCCCGTTACCGTGGCGGTGGATTCCGAAGGCGAATCCGTACACAAAACCGGCCCGGTCATTTGGAAACAGAAGATTGCCGAAAAGAGCGCGTAGTACGAACTACGCCGCTCGGCCCAAAAAAAACCGTGCTTTCTGCGCGGTTTTTTTGTGGGCGAGCGGCTGCAACACGCCACACGCCACACGGAAAACCTAAACCGTAGGAGCGTCGCTCGCGGCGCGATTCCAAACCGCGTAGGAGTCCCACTCGAGGGACGAATCCCACCCCAGATAACACGACAAACCTGGCAATCAACCTCGAAGGTTTAACTTTCTCCCCAACCGGACCTTCCCGCCCTAAATAGCCCTTTTCACCCGCACACAAGTTGAATATGTAGGATATGGCTTACAGATTTTTGTAAGTGGCTGAGATAAGGTGGGTTTTTAGAAAAGCGGATGAAGAAAAGTCCGAGTAAAAATTCCCGTTCAACACGCAAGTGCAAGAAAAGTCTGTTGAGAGTGGTTCCTGCCTGTGGGGTAAGTCACTGATTGGATGATGGTTTTATGTAGCTCTTGAGCAGGGCCGGGTCGGGGATATACAGCAAAGTGATATATCGCATCTGCAATTGAATTAACTGTTATGTGCAATAAGATCAGGAGCAGCTGATGAAGGGTGTGTTTTTTCTTCTTTTGCCAGTTTTTCTTCTTCAAGGCTGTGTGTCGACAAAGACCATTAATGTCATGAGTGAAGAAAAATTAACGGGGCCTAAGGTTATAGCCATGAGCGGTTCTCGAAGTGCATGGGTGTATGAAATTGAAAAGCGATTAAAGAGTAGTGGATTTCAAATTAAGCGGATGGTTAGTCAAAACTCGTCTGTAGAAAAAGTTAGCGATACGAAAACTGATATATACAAAGAGGCTTCATCCCAATATGTTTTGCACATAGATGGCTATGCTCCAAATAATTCAATGGAGCGCTGTTTCGGTGGTGGTTATCGCTTTGACTATATCAATGCTGAGCTAATTGATCTTGAAAAGAACGAAACAATTTTCCATTACTCGAATTCAGGCTATTCCGAGAATTGCCCTCCAATGTCAGGCACAATTTTTGGCGATATAGCAAATCTTGCAGAATCGGCATGGCAGTAGCACATAACAATGCCATGCATGCGACAAGCGCATGATGGCGGGCGTTATGCAATCAAACGAGTAATCAGCATGAAATGCTTACTTTCTTTAATCGCGATTGGTCTGCTGCCCTGTTTGGTCTATGGCGAGGATCTGGGGTATACCGGTCATAATAAAGAAGGTCAAAGTGTTGGTGAAAAATTAAACGATTTAAAAGGCGATAAGTCTTTTAGTGTTTACGAGAAAAACGGGTGGACTATCGCCAGCTCTCAAGAGGGTGTGATTTACAGTTTTACTCCAATAAATCATCCAGCTCATCCAGCATATGTTGAGAGACGAGTAATTGAGCGCGATGCCACTATCTATATAGATATGTCGGCACGTTGTGGTGCATCAAAGGTGGCCTGTGATGATCTTGTAAGGTCATTTCAGGAATTAAACAAAAAAATCATCCAGAGCATGGGTGGCTAAATGCATAAAAAAGCCATTAAAAACCGGTCGCCAAATGATGGGCGAATGGGGTTAGGTCTTGCACTTTGCTCCAACCCTTCTTCGGCAATGAGTAAACCATGACCGATATCACCTTCACCCCAGACCAAAAAGCCCGCATGGTCAGCAAGATCAAGACGTACTTCGAAGACGAGCTTGAGCAGGATATCGGTGGGTTCGAGGCGGAGTTCTTGATTGATTTCTTTGCCAAAGAGCTGGGGCCGTATTTCTATAATCGTGGTGTGTTTGATGCCCAGCAGGTGCTCACCGAGAAGATGGATGAAGCGGGCTATGTGATGCAGGAGCTGGAGAAGCCGGAGCCCTGAGTGGTGCAGGGCAAGATTGCAAATTATCAGGTGGATGTCCTGCTTTGCACGGTTCGCGGCTCAAGCGCCGCTCCTACAAAGGACACACGATTTATTTGTGTTTGCCTTTAAGAAATAAGTCCGGGAGCCCGGCCCCATCCTTGGGGCGCGGAGATCAATCGTCAGGCTTTCCTGGGGTCACAGTAATGAAGGCCTGGGGCTACCCGGACGATCAATATACTGTTCATTTGGTCAGTGGTCAATTTTTAGATAGCCCTGCAAGCGATTAACGGTTGGGTAATCGCTTGCAGGCAAGCTCCCACAGTGAATTTGCCTACTATTGAATGAGTTCGCAGGCGATGTGGGAGTATTTCTTTTTCACCTGGCTGCGGCAGATGTTGGCGCCGAAAGAGGGCACCTGATCGCAGGCTTTGAAGGCGGCGTAGCGCTTGGCGCATTGGCCGGCGATGTCGCTCATGCTGTTCTGGGCGGGGGATTCTGCCGGTGTGCCTGCGGGCTGTGCCGCTGCGCTGGCAACGGCGGGTGGCGCAGGTGTTGGGCCGGTTTGACTGCTGGCGCTGGCATCAATCATGGCGGCGATAAGGTCAGAGGACAGGCCGCCTTCCTTGAGCAGGGCGATTTCGTCAGTGTTGAAGACCTTGTAGGGCTGCCTGGTGGCACGGATGCGTGAGGCTAGCAAGGTGTTGTCTTCATCACGGGAAAGCCGCAATACGTCGTAGACCTTCATGTCTTGTGGCCCCAGAAACCAGATGTCGTATTCATCGGGCAGGTAGACGATGTAGGCGCTGTCGATGGCGATGTTATCGCGGTGGTAGGGCAGTGCATGGGTGGCGGGAGCCAGCTCGGCCAGGCGGCGCAGGGTTTCCATGCGGAAGAAGGATTCCGGGTTGTTGTTGAGATACTGACGGTAGGCGTCGACGGTGCCTGCGGACACGGCACTTTCGTAGCCGGCCTGCTGGGACTGAATGAATTGTTGCAACGCCTGCTTGTGACGGTTGAGCTGGTCGTTGGTCATGACTTCGTACTGCTCCGTGCCGGGACTGCCTACCAGGTAGGCAGTAGGGAGCAGCATGGAGAGGGCTGACTTGTATTGCACGGGTTCGCGGTTCTGGAACAGTACCTGGTCCCCGGCTTTCACTTCCATGACGGTCTCGCCCTTGGTGGTTACCCAGGAGGGCAAAATACCGAGCGTGAGGAAGTAAGGGATCATGGTGATCCAGCCACTGTCATCGATGTTCTCGTTATGCATGCTCACGGTTAAGTCTTCGCCGGCATCGGCAAACCAGCGGCTGACTTCACTGGTGGCGAGCTGGGTGGGGTAGTTGCGAGCCTCGGGTGAGGCGTAACCACCGGGGAGATCCAGCTGAATATCGGCGGTGCCCGCGAAACCTTGTAGCGCTTGTGGCGCAGTCGCCGGGCCGGCCAGTTGGCCTTGCGCTGGCATGTATCGGGTGCCGGTACAACCGGAGGCCAGCACGGAGAGCAACGCTATTGACCAGAGCATCGGTCTGGAATCTGCAATATGAAACATCTTGATGTACCCCTTCCCTCTGTTGTATCCCGAGCCCCCGCCCGGTTTCTGTTGATGGCATTCTGCCATTTATTGGGCAAAAAAAAACCGGCTAGAGGGGTAATACCGTTCACTTAAGGTTCTGTGCCATGCCTAAAGCCTTCGCGATGTAAGCATCGCTTCCCACACCTCCCTCAAACTTCGGGATTGGTGGGAAGTCATGCTCGCATGACGAAGATGTTGACGCAGCGCTGCTTCTCTTAAGTGAACAGCATTGGGCTAGAAGGGGGCGTTATTGTGGCGACGATTACTTGTGCCATTTCCGCCTTGCGATAAAGCAGAGGGACAGGAAGGGCGAGGGAGCTTGCAAGCAAGCTCCCTCAGTGGCCGGCGGAGGGGTTAGCCCGCTCTGAGTTTGGGTTTGACGGTGATCAGCAGTGCTGGCAGCAGGGTGAGATTGCTGAGCAGGGCGACCAGCATGGCCAGGCCGGTGAGCAGGCCGAAGTAGACGGTGGGGTTGAAGCTGGACAGAGCAAGGATGGAGAAGCCGGCAATGATGGTGAGCGAGGTGTAGTACATCGCTTTACCGATGGAGCCATGGCAGCGCTTCATGGTGGCCACGTAGTCGTTGTCTTTGGGCAGTTCTTCGTGGAAGCGGTGGATGTAATGAATGGTGTCATCCACGGCGATGCCAATGGTGATAGCGGTGATGGTGATGGTCATCAGGTCCAGCGGCAGGCCGATCCAGCCCATCAGCCCGAGCACCAGGGATGCGGAGATCAGGCTGGGTACCATGCTGATCAGTGCCACGGGGAGGCTGCGGAACAGGATCAGCAGCATGAACAGAATCGCCGCAAAGACATAACCCAGGGTCTTGATCTGGGAGTCGAACAGGCTTTGCAGCATGTTGTTGTAGAGCACCATGGCACCGGTGAGGTGCACCTGTTCCGGCTGCAGGCCAAAGTCGTTTTGCAGGTCGGTGCGGATCTTGGCGAGCAGTTCGTTACGGTTCAGGTTCTTGTCGGAATCGATTACCCGTACGCTGATGCGCACCTGGTCACCGTCGTCAGACAGGTAGGGCTTGACCAGCTGGTTGCGCAAATCATCCGGGATAAAGCTGGCCAGCAGCATCAGCTGCACATAGCTGAGCGGCCGCCCGTTCAGTTTTTCTGCTACCTCGTAGGTGGTGGCGATGGAGAGCACTTTGCCGGTTTCCGGGAGGGATTCCAGGTAGTCCTGAATGTCCACCAGCTGGCCCAGCCGGGCCGGGGTGAACCAGTAAGCACCCTTGAGCGGGTTGGGTTCGGCTTTCTTGGGCGTGGACGCGAACGGATCGGCACCGGCGTCGCTGGCAAAGGGGTCGCTGTCGGCAAAAGGATCGGCGCTGTCTGCGGCGGCAGGGTCACTGCTGGCAAAGGGATCCGCGTTGCCAGTCTCGTCAGCGCTGTCCGAGGCAAACGGGTCGCCGGGGCTGTCGTCCATGCTGTCGCCATCCCAGCCGGTGGCGGGTTGGTTGAGGGCAGCTTTCTGCGCGGTTGTGGTCTTGGGCGCATCGATGACGATATCCAGCGGGGTGGTGCCGCCCAGTTTGCGATCGATCTGCAGCATGCCCTGATAGATTTCCGTGTCTTTCTGGAAGTAATCAATAAACCGGTTTTCCACAGTCAGGCGGCTGACGCCCCACAGAGAGGCGACGATCACGGCCAGCGCGACGATCAGCAGAATGGGCCGGCGGCGCTCGGTAAAGCCGGCGAAGGCCAGGGTCAATTCCCGGCTGAGATCACGCCCTTGCCGGGGTTGGCCGGCGGATAGCGGGGCCAGCAGGGCGGGGAACACCAGAAAGCAGACGATCAGTGACACGCCCAGGCCCAGGGTCATCATCCAGCCGAAGTCGATTACCGGGCGAATGCCGCTGATGACCAGGGAGGAGAAGCCCACCATGGTGGTGAGAATCATGTAGATGCTGGGGCGCATCATGTGGGCGGCGGTTTCGCGGATCAGCCATTTCTGGCTGGCGTCCGGGTTCTCTTCGTGCAGCTCGCGAAAACGCACTGTGAGGTGAATGGTGATGGACATGGTGATGATCAGCAGCAGGGAAATATAGTTGCTGCTGATAACGGACACTTTCCAGTCCATCCAGCCCAGCCACCCAGTGACGGCCAGTACGGTGACGCCGCAGCAGGCCAGCGGCACGATCACCCAGCGGGGGCGCCGGAAAATCAAAAACAGGGTGAGAATCAGAAAAACCAGCACGCCGACACCGAACACTTTCAGGTCCGAGCGGATAAAACGTACCAGGTCGGTGGTGATCATGGGGACGCCGCCCAGGAACAGGTTGGCGTCGTCCCGGTAGCTGTCCATGATCTCACGCACCTGATCGATTTCCCCGGCGGTGCGCTGCTGGATCTGGCTGCTGTAGTCACTGAAGGCGCGAGTGGCAGCTTCGAGTGCTTGCTGGCCTTGTTCGTCCAGTTCGCCGTTGCGTTCCTGATCGCGCAGGTCGTTGCGTTTGTAGAGCAGGTCGTAATATTTCTGGTCGCGCTCGAAGCTCACCAATAGGGCGGTGGTGTTGCCGTCGTCACTGACCAATAAGTCTTCGTAGAGTGGGTTTTCGTCGGTAAATTCCTTTTCAGCCAGAGACAGGTCCACGCCGTCACTGGTGAGGGTGCGGTAGTCGTTGGCCAGGTCGCTGAATTCCACCTGGGGGCTGAACAGCAGGGGCACATCCAGCATGCTGTAGACCGAGCTGACCCGGTCCACATCCTTGAGCGATTGCTGCAGGGATTGCAGGTGATCCAGGCTGTCCTGCTGGAACAGTGGCTTGTCATTGGGGCTGTAGGTGATGATCAGGAAATCACTGCCGCCGTACTGTTTGGAAACCTTGCGGTAGTACTCCAGTGCTTTGTCGTTTTCCAGCACCATGGAGTCCGCCGACGCATCGATCTTGAAGTTGCGGGCCTGCGTGGCAGCGACGCCACAAAGCAACACCAGCAGCACAAGCCAGAAGACAGGGTGTGCCAGTACGGCCCGGCAATAGGCCTTAAACAATCGATGGGTCATGAGGTATCCGGTTTACGTTACAGGGGCTTCAGTCTTGCACGGTATACAGTGAGCAGACCGTTTTCAGAACATGGCTGCGTATTCTGCCGCGAACTGCGTATCGAAACGGTGAATGGCTTTGCCGGCGGGCCAGGCCAGCAAGGTCAGCAGGCCTTCAGTCCACTCTTCCTGATGCACCCGGCAGCCGCCCTGGCCATCATCGATAAAGGTAAAGCGGTGAATAATGCGGGCAAACGGTAGTTGTAGCCCCCAGGTGATGCGCTCGTTTTCCTTGTATTCCAGTACTTTCACCACCACGGGGGCTGGCGGCAGGCGAGGCAGGTCGACCACAAACAGCAGCAGGGCACCGGGGCGCCAGCCACCATTAAGTAACCGGGCATGACGGACCACAGAGCACCAGTCTGCCCAGTTGTCGGCGTCGGCAAACAATTTAAATGCCTGTTTGCGGGAGGCGCGGGTGTCGGTGACTTCGTCGACCAGATAACGTTTTAGCATGCTGCATCCGTTTTTTTATTGGGTGAAGGGGCTGCCGGGAAGTGCGTGACGCAGGCCACTGCGATAGCACCAAAGCCATTATTCAAAGCTCTCTAGATTACGCACAGTAGGCACCAACCTCCAGTCGGTAAAACGGGCCAATTCGGCAGGCGTTGTTGACCTGTCCGGGGCCTTTGCCTAGTTTCGGGTGATTGCGAGGAGTCAGCATGACAACAACACTGTTACCGGCCTCGATTTTGCCGGGGCTTCTTGAAGTCTCGTTACGTGATCAACTGGACGTGCAGGCCTTGTTCGAGCAGGTGGGGATCGATGCGGATATTGTCGGCCGCAGCGATCGCTTCATCAGCCTCGGGCAGCTGGATGCATTGCTCTATGCCGCCTTTACGGAAAGTAATGATCCGCTATTTGGCCTGCATGTGGGGGCGGATAACCACTATGGCAACCTGGACTTGCTGGGTAACCTGATGGCTACCGCCAATACCCTGGATAACGGGATCGGCATGCTGTTTCGCTACAAGGATCTGGTGGTTCCCTACCTGGATTTCTCACTCGACCTGCACGGCAAGAATGTGCAGCTGTCGGTGATCAGCAAGGACCCGACCTTGCGCTTTACCGCCACGCGGGCGCATAACGACGTCGTGGTGGCCACCATGGTGTCCATCGGGCGCTCATTACTGGGGGCGGAAATGCCCCTGGCTGGCGCCTGCTTCCTGCACGGCCAGCCATCGCCTGATGAGTTGGAAAGCTATGGCGCCTTTTTCCGGTGCCCACTGTCGTTTGCTGCCAGCCAGAATGCCATCCAGTTCAGTGCCGAGCTGCTTGGCACACCGTTGCCCCGCGCCTATCCGAAATACAATGAACGATTACGCCGCTCTGCGGACCAGGTGCTGGCAGGCCTGTCGCGGGCGGCGGGCATTACCGGGCAGGTGATCAAGCATCTGGAGCGGCTGCTCGGTGAGCATACGGTGACCATGGAAGCGGTGGCCGATGCGCTGGCCATGACCCCGCGTACGCTCCAGCGGCGCCTCCAGGAAGAAGGTGCGCGGTTTGCACAACTGCGTGATCAGGTGCGCCATCAGCATGCCTGCAAGGCCCTGAGCCAGCCCCGTTGCGACATGCAGGGCCTGGCCGCTGAACTGGGTTTTTCCGATACCGCCAATTTTTACCATGCGTTCAAGCGCTGGCAGGGGTGTGCGCCGGGTCAATATCGCAAGGAATACCAGAAAGCGTTTCACCAGGAGCCGGGTAAGCTCACGCCCACTGACTCTCGCGCTTGAGCGGTGTGACACTTTGCCACATTGGTATTTTTCCCCGGGCCCGTATCCTTGCGGGCGAATATTCAATGCCGGGGAAATGTCATGTCTCGTTCCGTTTTGTCCGCTGCTATATCGCTTTCGCTATTTTCTGTCAGCCCTGCTGTGCTTGCCCACTATGATGGCGGGCGTGCAGACAGCCATGCGCCGATTTCCGTGATGGGTGACCACACCCATGGCAAAGGCGAGTGGATGCTTTCCTACCGTTATATGGGCATGGGCATGAGTGGGGCGAAATCCGGTAGTGACTCGCTGAGCACGGACGAGGCATTTGCCGAGATCCCGGGCATGGGCATGATGAACATGAAAGCCCTGCCGTACGAGATGACCATGCACATGCATATGCTTGGCGCCATGTACGCCCCCACGGATAACCTCACCCTGATGGGGATGTTGCCCTACAGCACCAACGAGATGACCACCAAGACCCGCATGACCATGATGGGTAACACCACCCAGGGTGAGTTTGATACGGAAACCTCCGGCATTGGCGATGCGAGCATCGGTGGCCTCTACAAGTTCTACGATGAAAACGGCTACCGCTTGCACCTGAATATGGTGTTTGGGTTACCCACCGGTTCTATCGAGGAAGAAGACTACATTCCCATGGCGGGCCAGGAGCTGCAGCTGCCTTACCCCATGCAGCTGGGCTCTGGCAGCTATGAGTTGCGCCCGGGGCTGACCCTGAACAAGCAATACGAAAGCTGGAGCTGGGGCGCGCAGGTTAGTGCCAAAATTCCTCTGGATGAGAATGATCAGGGTTATGAGTTGGGTTCGAGCAAGTATCTGACTGCCTGGGCGGCCAAGCCGGTCTCGCCGTGGGCATCGGTGTCTGTGGCAGCCTACAAAAGCTGGTGGACCAGTATTAACGGTTCTGCTGACGATCTGACTATCTCACCGATGATGAACCCGGCGGCGGACCCGGATGCCAAGGGTGGGCAGCGTCTGGATATTGGCGTGGGTTTGAACCTGCTTGGCAAGAACGGCGCGCTGAAAGGCCACCGCCTGGCGATGGAGTACAAGGCGCCGGTGCAGGAATCCCTGCATGGAATCCAGATGGAAACCGATTACACCTTTACGGTCGGTTGGCAGAAAGCCTTCGGCGGGAAATAACTCTGTCGTAGGAGCGTCGCTGGCGGCGCGATGATCCAGCGTCTGAAACC
>JBDWVU010000049.1:0-89922 GCA_039983755.1 Alloalcanivorax sp. | reverse complement strand
CGTCGCTGGCGGCGCGATTCCATACGTCGGGCTATCGCGCCGCCAGCGACGCTCCTACGGGAAGGTGTGACCCTACAGCCATACGGCATACCAGTACGGGTAATCCTTGACGCTTTTGACCAGTTGCGCACGAAGGGGGTTGGCGACGATATAGCGGGCGATGTGCAGGGTGTCCTCTTCACGCCTGAGTGCGTGGTCATGAAACCCACGCTGCCAGATGGATTGGCCAATCGCTCTGGCGGTCTGGCTTTTCAGCATACCCACCGTTTGAGAGAGTGAATATTTTCCTGAAAGATCCAGCAACCAGTGGAAATGATCCGGCATGACAATAAAACAAAGCGTGGTACAGGCTCCTTGATTATCCATTTCGAGAAAGTTGCGTGAGAGAAGCCTTGCCCTGCGGATGTCTGCAAAACAGGGGGTGCGATTTCGGGTAACGGCAGTAATCAGATAGCGCTGATGCGGTTGTGAACAACGCCCCCGCCGAAGCCTGTATCCATGATGTGGAGAATCCATGAAAGGATCGTGGCTTTGAAATTTTCCGGGGCAAAGGTGTTAAGAGCGGAAAAGCGTGTAATACAAAACCCCCGCTAGATACAGGCAATCACGGTCGCCGTAGGAGCGTCGCTGGCGGCGCGAACCGGAATGGAGTGGAGGTAACGTCCGCAAGGGCGGCCCGCAGGGTCCATGAAGTGCATAAGACCAACGCTTGGAATCGCGCCGCCAGCGACGCTCCTACGGCCGGTTGGGGCTTTGAATGTTGCGTCCGGCCTGTTGCGTGAAACGTCTCTTTTTCCCAGACATAAAAAAAGCCCGCCGAAGCGGGCTTTTTCTTGCTAATGCAATCGCTTATTCAGCAACCACGTTAGCAGCCTGCGGACCTTTTGGGCCCTGCTGGATCTCGAAGGAAACCTTCTGACCCTCGGCCAGGGTTTTGAAGCCTGAACCGGTAATTGCACTGAAATGAACGAACACGTCCGCACCACCATCGTCCTGGGAAATGAAACCAAAACCCTTGGACTCGTTAAACCACTTCACAGTACCTGTAGCCATGTGAATCTATACCTCAAACTATTACTTAGGGTGTTGCTTGCAAACCATGTTGGGCGGTGTTCGGAGACAACTTCAGCTTCACGCAGGGAAGACAACTACCAAAACAATCCACGGCCATAATTCGCAGCCACCTCAGACTCTACTCCCCTTTTTCTGATTCCACCACCCCTTTTTCCGGGCAGTTTTGGGGAGGTGAAGTCACCCGGTTGTCATAATCTCGACGGCCATTTCGTGGTGCTCGCCGGGGGCCAGAGTCAGCACATTATCCAGTACCCGTGCGGTTTCTATGCACAGCATGCGTTGCCAGGCGTCGGGGGCAAATTGGCTGAGGCGCAGGCTTTTTTCCACCCAGGGGTTCCAGACCACCGCAGAATGGCTGCCCCGGCAGACCAGTTGGATCTGCCGTTTCCAGAGCGGGTCATCCACCTGGAGTTGAGAGGGCAGCTGCAGATAAAGCCGGTCGGTTTCCTGGTCGAACCGCAGTGCATGGGTGTCCTGACGGGTCTGCCAGTCGGCCAGGGCATCCACGTACGGGGACTGCGCCAGCCCGTGCACGGTGACGTGGCGGCTATCGGCCACGGCCAGGTAAGTGTGCAGGGCCTGGCTCACGGTAACCGGGTGCTTGCCGTGGTTGTGATTGCCCAGGCTGAGCGTCAGGGTGTCGCCCAGCGTTATCGTCAGCGTGGGCGAGATCGGGGGCAGATGCTGGCCGTCAGCGTGCTCTGCCAGCCGGAACACCAGCTGGGCCTGCTCTGCACCCAGGTGCTGTTCACTGAGCTGCCAGGGTTGCTGGCGGACCAGGCCATGGGCGGGTGGATTATCGAGGGTGTATTGCTGTGTCACGCTGTCCGGGTTGCGCTCCAGCGCGCCGAACCAGGGCCAGCACACCGGCACGCCGCCGCGTACGCCGTGGCCAATACGGTACGCCGCCTGCTCACTGAGCCAGAGAATGGGCGGTTCGCCGTCACGGCCGTACTCCAGCACCTGGGCGCCTTGTTCGGCGATCACCATCGTTTGCCCGCGATGGCGCAGTTGCCAGCAGGTGAGCTCGCCCCGGGTGATGCGTTTCAGATCGGTTGCCATGTTCGCTCGTTCGGTGCCAGACGTTGGACGCCCAGCCCGTCAGGCATCCAGCGTCAGTCGTCTGGCGTTGTCATTTAATGCCCGCGCCGATTTCCAGTTCGCGTACCGACTGTTCCAGATAATCCAGTAGTCGCTGCATGGAGGGCAGGGTGCGGCGGCAGGCGATCAGGCCGAACTCCAGCTGGTCCACATAACTGGTCAGGGTGATGTTCAGGGCGATGCGATCCAGGGCGATGGAGACCGGGTACATGCCTTGCAGTTGGGCGCCGTTCCAGTACAGCGGCTCTTTCGGGCCGGGGACGTTGGAAATCACCACGTTGAACGCGCGCCATTTGGGGGCCAGGCCGGTGAGCAGGTTGAGGCCGGTGGGCGCCATGGTCAGTGCGGTGAAGTTGAGGATTTCCTCGGGGCTCATTTGCGAGAACCGGGATTTGGCTTCCTGAACCGAGTCATTCACTACTCGCAGGCGATTGGCCGGGTCGCAGATATGGGTGCCCAGGTTGGCCAGAATCATGCCGATCTGGTTGCCGCCGGTGCTGTCGTCCTGGCGCAGGCTCATGGGCACCATGGCAATCAGAGGCTCATCCGGCAACGCATGCTGGCTGATCAGGTACTCGCGCAGGGCGTGGCCACACATGGACAGCACCACGGTATTGATGGTGCAGCCATAGGCCTTGGCAATGTTTTTCAGGCGCGGCAGCGAGAAGCTCTGGGCGGCAAAGCGGCGTGAGCCGGTGATGGTGTTGTTAAGGATGGTGTCCGGGGCCTGGAAGATGGACACATAGTTCTCATCATTTTTCGCTTTCTGGGTAACCTTGTAGATCTCCCGGGCCAGGCCGGGCACCGTGGCGGCCTGCTTGCTGATGCCGGCGGTCAGGCGCGCCATGCTGGAGGCCACGTCCACCGGGTTGCTGGGCAGTGAGCGGGTGCGCTTGCGCGTATTGAAGGCCCAGGCTGGCGCCATTTCACGCTCGGCAGGGTCTGTGGAGAGGGTCTTGGTGGCAATGCGCATGGCGGAGATGCCGTCCATCACTGAATGGTGGATCTTGTAGTAAAGCGCAAACTGACGACCGCGGATGCCTTCAATCAAGTGGGCTTCCCACATGGGGCGTTCCCGGTCCAGCAGGTTGGAGTGTTCGGCGGAAACCAGGGAGAGCAGCTCACGGATGCGGCCGGGCTTGGGCAGCGCTTCGTGGCGGAAGTGGTGATCAATATCGAATTGCTTGTCTTCGGTCCAGTAATACTGTCCGAGCCGACGAGTCAGGCGCTGGTTGAACGGAGCAACCGGGTGGCAATAGTCCCGCATTTGCCGGGCCAGTTCACTGACATACTTCGGGCCGGCATCCTCAGGAAAGGAAAACAGCTGCAAACCGCCCACGTGCATGGGCTGCTGGCGTTTTTCCAGCCACAGGAAAAGTTGGTCCACCGGACTAAGCGCTTTCATATATTCCCCTTGATAATAATTTTCTCCCTGGGCACATGCTGTCTACCCGTAACAGGTAATGCACTCTCCATGCCAGCTGTGCAGAGGTGATCATAGTCGCAAAGGGGAGGGTGGGTCACGGTGTGCGGGCCGCAAAACACGGGCGTTTCGGTAAATCAGGTCGCTGTCACATTGGGCAATGGTAATGGCCGGTTTCATCTAGTGCTTAAGACTGAGGTGACTGGTCAGCCACGCTTTCCATAAACACGGCAATATCGTGGCATTCATCTTGTGAATACCGAACATAGATCATATTGATTATGTTTATGTGTCGGGGGGCACTAGAATGCGCGGCATCGGTAGACCGGCATGAAACGACATGAGCAGGGTTGCCCCTCTCCGGCGTCGATAAACCAATTTCATATTCAGAGGTTCACCATGTCATACACCAAAGACATCGAAGCACTCGGCTCCGTGGTTGGTGCACAAAGCACCTGGAAAGATATCAACCCGGAATCTGCGGTTCGCATGCGTCTGCAAAACCGTTTCAACACGCATCTGGACATCGCCAAGTACAACGCCAAGATCATGCGTGAAGACATGGCGGCCTATGACGCTGACACTTCCAAGTACACCCAGTCTCTGGGTTGCTGGCACGGTTTTGTTGGTCAGCAGAAAATGATCTCCATCAAGAAGCACTTCGGTAGCACCAAAGGTCGTTACCTGTACCTGTCCGGCTGGATGGTTGCTGCACTGCGTTCCGAGTTCGGTCCGCTGCCTGACCAGTCCATGCACGAGAAGACCGTTGTTGCTGACCTGATCCGTGAGCTGTACACCTTCCTGAAGCAGGCTGATGCCTGGGAACTGAACCACCTGTTCCGTGCTCTGGACGATGCTAAAGAAGCTGGCGACGAAGCCAAGCAGAAAGAAATCATCGGTCAGATCGACAACTTCGAAACTCACGTTGTTCCGATCATCGCTGACATCGATGCTGGTTTCGGTAACCCGGAAGCCACCTACCTGATGGCCAAGCAGCTGATCGAAGCTGGCGCGTGCTGTATCCAGATCGAAAACCAGGTTTCTGACGAGAAGCAGTGTGGCCACCAGGACGGTAAAGTAACCGTTCCTCACGCCGACTTCCTGGCCAAGATCAACGCCGTACGTTACGCGTTCCTGGAGCTGGGTATCGATGACGGTGTGATCGTTGCCCGTACCGACTCCCTGGGTGCTGGCCTGACCAAGCAAATCGCTGTTACCAACGAGCCGGGCGACCTGGGCGACCAGTACAACGCATTCCTGGACGGTGACGTGATCGAGTCTGCTGCCGACATCAACAACGGCGACGTTGTGATCAAGTCCAACGGCAAGCTGCTCAAGCCGAAGCGTCTGGCTTCCGGCCTGTTCCAGTTCAAAGCCGGTTCCGGTATCGACCGTGTTGTTCTGGACTGTATCACCAGCCTGCAGAACGGCGCTGACCTGCTGTGGATTGAAACCGAGAAGCCCCACGTTGGCCAGATCGCAGAAATGGTTAACCGCATCCGCGAAGTGGTGCCGGACGCCAAGCTGGTTTACAACAACAGCCCGTCCTTCAACTGGACCCTGAGCTTCCGTCAGCAGGTATTCGATGCTTGGGAGAAAGAAGGTAAAGACGTATCCGCCTACGATCGTGCCAAGCTGATGAGCGCGGACTACGACGACAGCGAACTGGCTCAGCTGGCTGACCAGTGGACCCAGAACTTCCAGCGTGATGCGGCCCGTGAAGCAGGTATCTTCCACCACCTGATCACCCTGCCGACTTACCACACTGTCGCTCTGTCCACCGACAACCTGGCTAAAGGCTACTTCGGTGAAGAAGGCATGCTGGCCTACGTTGCAGGCGTTCAGCGTAAGGAAATCCGTCAGGGTATCGCTACCGTGAAGCACCAGGACATGGCCGGTTCCAACATCGGTGATGACCACAAAGAGTACTTCTCCGGCGAAGCAGCACTGAAAGCTGGCGGTAAAGACAACACCATGGGTCAGTTCGAGAACAACTAAGTCTCGATAGATTCAAGGCAAGTCTGAAAGGCGGCTCCCGAAAGGGGGCCGCTTTTTTTTGGTTTATCGCGGGTGATAGTGAAAATACGTGATTGGCTTATCGCGAATATTTTGCACGTTGCCAGATGCCTACCTGACAAATAACGGAAAGGCCTTTGTGATTGCAGCCCTTACAGCTTGCTCACATTCACGGTGGCGTGGGTCTGCATGATGCCGCCCTGGCCTTCACACACGCAGTGGTCTCGCTGGGGAATCGAACTGTTTCCCGGCAACAGGTGCAGAGTGCCAGTACTGTCACTGTGTTCCACCTGACCCGTGCGGCAGGTGTACTGCTTGTCCTCGATGGCGGGCAATACGGCAAAGTTGCTGGTGTTCTCAGCCTTCCAGGCCACATCCGTGCAGTGCTTGCGGCTGTTGTAGCTTATGTACATCACCACACCCTCCACCGCGGTAAACCGCTGATAGTTGCCCCATTCCGCCTGGGTGGGCGTGACCAGCAATGCTTGTACCAGCAGAAGATAGCGTAGCGCTTTTCGCATGACGCACCTGATGTATCGTGAAAAGGGGCAATATCAGGGTAGGGGCTGGGTCGCGGGGGCGCATCACCCATATGGGGTAGCATCTTCGTGGTGTCGAGCGATGGAAAAAGCACAGGGGCGTAAGCGCCCCTGTTATTGATGTCTTGTTGATCTAGGCGAGGATCAGAAACTCATCGGGCAATCCATGCCACCAAAGTTCTTTTTGACTTGGCTGAGGCAGAGTTTAAGGGCCAGGCCAAACGGATCACCGGGGAGTTTTTCACAGGCTTTGCGTGCAGCATAAGCCTTGCTGCATTCGCTGGCGGTATCGGTGACCACGTTGGAGGCATTATCGGGAGTGGCCGTGTTAACGGTGCTTGCGGATGCCGATACCGAGGTTGCTGGAGGAGCAGATGCCGGTGTCCGTGTCGCAATCGCGGGAGTGGCCGGTTGGGCTCGCCCCTTTTGAATACTGAGTATCGGATCCATATAGACACCGTCCTGGCCAAACTCTGTTTCGTTGGCAGCGATGCAGTCGTAGTCCCCGTCCAGGCGGAAGTAGCTAACCGAAGCGCCGTTGT
The DNA here is from genome assembly GCA_039983755.1 of Alloalcanivorax sp. Classification (GTDB taxonomy): domain Bacteria; phylum Pseudomonadota; class Gammaproteobacteria; order Pseudomonadales; family Alcanivoracaceae; genus Alcanivorax. Next base: position 83,227 of record JBDWVU010000049.1, on the reverse strand, counting down.
CCTTGCAGTAAACGAGAGATGACTTGCCCGCCATCGGCACCACAAACAAACCATTCTGTTTGCCGTTTTTCTGCGTCATTATCGTGCCGTTGCGCAGCCATGTCCGGGACATGAAGCTGTCATTTTCCTCCCAGCGCATGGTGATGTTATTCCCGGTCTTGTTGGTCAGAGTCTGACGAAACAGGGTAATGTTTTTATATTCCGGCCCGGTGGTTGAAAAGTAGCTTACGATAAACATGGGCTTTTCCTGAAATCGGGAAAGATTCACATCACCCTGCTTGATGGTCTGGCTGTGTTCCCAGCTGGTTTGTTGATAAGGGAACCCGTCAATATCACTGCTGGTGCGGTAGCGTTTTACCGACACTCGAGCGATGCCAAGGTCGGAGTTACGCCATCGGCCATTTATGTTGACCTTGTTCTTGGTGTGTTTGGTGTAGCTACCGGCCATATAAACCGGATGGGGAAAATCATCAGGAAGTCGCTTAATGTTAACGACCATATTGGGCACGACGTGCATTTCAACATTTTGCAATGCGGAGCAACCGGCGGTGGTGGAGCGAATAACCATGCTTTCATAGGTTACCGTGGATTCGCCCTTCACATTGTCGGAGGGCTGCTTTGGGTTAACCATGTCCGGGCCAATGCCAGCCACATCCAGAGCTTGTGCCTGAGGAAGCTCGCAGATGGTTAATTCAGCATAATCCGATGCGACATCATTGCTGGGATAATGCGTCTGGTAATGTGATACGAAGTCTTGCTGTAGCTTGGAAATATCTTCCTGGTCTTGATTGGGCCAGTGATTGAGCGGGTCGATTTGCACCGCATACAGTTGTTGCATGGTCGGGCTGTTGTGAATGCCGGAGGTGGCACAGGCAGTCAGTGCAGACAGGGCTATGGCCCCCGTAAGAATCTTCAGTGGTTGCATGTCCGTTCCCTAATTTCCCCATTGAAAACGGTATGGTGCAAGAAAGACGCCGGCAAGGCATCCTCTAAACAGGGTATAAAGCGGTTGGATTTTCAGGATCTGTGATGAAGCATAAAAAAGGCGGCCATTTGGCCGCCTTTTTGGGATCATGCTGAGCGTTTTACTCGTAATCGAACGAGAAGTCTTCTGCGCTCATTTGCATGGTGCTCTTGGTGGGCTTCAGCGCCGCTTCGGCATGACCCTTGGCGCTGGGCAGCATGCGATCGAAGTAGAATTCTGCGGTAGCCAGTTTGGCCTTGTAGAATTCAGCCGGCTCGTTGCCGCCGTTTTCCAGCTTGTCGTTGGCCACGCCCGCCTGCAGCGCCCAGAAGTACGCCATCATGGCGTAACCGCTGTACATCAGGAAGTCGTAGCTGGCGGTGGAAACCATGTCACGATCTTTCGCGGCCACCAGCATGATGCGGGTGGTCAGGTAGTTCCATTCGGCGGCAATTTTCAGCAGCTTCCAGGCGAACGGACGCAGCTTGGGGTCACGCAGGTTCTTGGTGCCGAAATCCACCAGTTTCTTGGAGAATTCGCGCACACATTTGCCGCGGGAGGACAGCAGAACCTTGCGGCCCAGCAGGTCCAGCGCCTGGATGCCGGTGGTGCCTTCGTACAGGGTGGAGATGCGCGCGTCACGGGCGATCTGTTCCATGCCGTGTTCTTTGATGTAGCCGTGGCCACCGAATACCTGCATGCCGTCGTTGGCGGCTTCCAGCCCTTTCTCGGTCAGGAACCCTTTCAGGATCGGCGTCAGGAAGCCCAGCTCGCTGTCCCAGTGCTCGTATTTCTTCATGTCGTCTTCGAGCATGCCGGCGATCATGTTGTCCGCGTACTGGGCGGCGTAATAGATCATGGCGCGGCCGCCTTCAGCGATGGCCTTCTGCTTGAGCAGCATGCGGCGCACGTCACCGTGGTGGATCAGGCTGTCGGCGATGGCATCCGGCTCTTTCTTGCCAGACAGGGCACGCATGGACTTGCGCTCTTTGGCGTAGGGCAGGGCGCCCTGGTAAGACAGTTCCGCGTGGGCAACACCCTGCATGGCGGTACCGATACGGGCGCTGTTCATGAAGGTGAACATGCACTCCAGGCCACCATGCTCCGGGCCGATCAAAAAGCCGGTGGCTTCATCGAAGTTGATCACGCAGGTGGCGGAGGCCTTGATGCCCATTTTCTTTTCCAGGGAACCACAGTTCACGCCGTTATCTTCACCGATCTTGCCCGGCAGGTACTTGGGCACGATGAACAGGGAAATGCCCTTGGTGCCTTTCGGCGCATCGGGCAGGCGGGCCAGCACGATGTGGACAATGTTTTCGGTCAGGTCATGGTCACCGGAAGAGATAAAGATCTTGGTGCCGGAGATTTTGTAGGAACCGTCTTTCTGCGGCTCGGCCTTGGTTTTTACCTGGCCCAGGTCGGTGCCGCACTGCGGTTCGGTCAGGCACATGGTGCCGCCCCAGGAGCCCTCGGTGAGCGGTACCAGGTAATCCTGCTTCTGTTCGTCGGAGCCATGCATCTGGATGGTGTTCATGGCGCCCAAAGACAGGCCCGGGTACATGGAGAAGGACCAGTTGGCCGTCGCCATCATTTCCTGTTTGATCAGGCCCAGTGACATGGGCAGGCCCTGGCCGCCCACTTCCACCGGGTGGCTGAGACCCTGCCAGCCACCGGCCACGAATTCGTCGTAAGCTTCCTTGTACCCTTTCGGGGTGGTGACTACGCCGTCTTCCAGCTTGCAGCCTTCCTCGTCGCCACTCTGGTAAAGAGGCGCAATGGTGTTTTCACACAGCTTGGCCATTTCACCGACAATGGCTTCCACCATGTCCGGGGTGGCGTCTTCACCATTGGGCAGCGTTTTGTAGTGACTCTCGAAATCGAAGACTTCGTTCATCAAGAAGCGCATATCGCGCACGGGGGCCTTGTAGGTCGGCATAGCAATCACCCTTGAAAAAACGGATTAACTGTCAGAAACGGACAGCGCAACAGGGCGGGCATTGTTAGGCAATTCAAGGGGGAAGGCATTGACTGCCAAGGCGCGGGGCTGCTGGCGTTAGGGTGAATGGGTGTTCACGGCGGATTGAGCTGCGAGCTGCTAGCTTTGAGCTGAGAGGAAAACCAACAACACAACGAAGCCGCTGTAGGAGCGCCGCTTGAGGCGCGATCCGAGCCTTGGCGAGGTAAGGATTCCAGAAGCGGGTTTCGAGTACCGAGTTTCGAAAACCTAAAACCGGTGGTCAGACACGAGGTTTGAGGTTCTGCCTTTCGCAACTCGAACCAATTTTCCTCACAGCTCAAAGCTCGTAGCTCGCCGCTATTTTTTCCCCTTCCAGCTATACATGGAGGTGGAGACGCCGATGCGCAGAGCCACTTCGTCCCAAACCCCCTGGGGAAGGACGGCCTTGAGCAGTTCCGTGGATTTGGCGATGGGCGGCTCGATAACGAAGCTGTCTTTTTTCTGCATGCCTTTGATGATGCTGTTGACCACTTTCTCGGGGGTGAGCATGGGGGTAAACATGGGTGTCTTAACGCCATCGAACATGCCGGTGGAAATGTAGCTGGGGCAGACGGTGGTTACGTGCACATGTTTGATTTTGCGTACATCCAGTTCCAGGCGGATGGACTCAGAGAAACCGACCACCGCCCATTTGCTGGCGGCATAGGTGCTGCCGTAGGGCAGGCCCACAAAGGCGGACGCGCTGGCAATATTGACCAGATAGCCTTCTTTCGCCTGGATCAGGTCTTCGATAAAAGCGTGGCTGGTGGCCATCAAGCCTTCGGTATTGATGCGGAAGGTGTTCAGGTGCTGTTCCAGGGAAACCTGTTCGAACTCGCCACCGAACACCACGCCGGCGTTGTTGATCAACCCGGTGATGGGGCCGACTTCTTCATGCAGCTTGTCCCGGAATTTGGCAATGGAGGCAATCTTGCTCACATCCAGCACATAGGGGTGGGCCTTGCCGCCGGCCGCCTTGATCTGGTCAGCCACCTGGCGGGCCGCGCTGATGCGGCGGGCAGTGACGATGACTTCGGCGCCCTGTTTGGCAAACTCGTGTGCCATCAGGGCACCAATGCCGGCACCGGCGCCAGTGATCAGAATGCGATGATTATCAAAACGGGCCATGTTTCATCCTTGTGTGAGTCAGAGATTCAGTGAGGAGTCGCGAGTGACGAGTTTCGAGTTGCGAAAAGCCAAAACGGTTTTGCTTTTCGAAACTCGCTTCTCGCAACTCGACACTTACCTGTCTTACCCCGGCAGCTTCAAGCCAGCCAGCACGACCTTGCCATCTTCTACCGATCGGGCCCGCAACCGCAGGCTGCTGATGCGAACGGTATCGCCGACCACCGCATGCCGGCCGACCTGTTTGCTGAACAATTCGGCCACGGTGAGGCCCTGTAGCAAGGGCGGTGGGCTTTCCACGCCGTAGATCGCGACCAGCTGTGCGATCGGGGTTTTGCCGAGCACGCTGAAATCGCCGTAATAGCGTTTTTCATCGCTGCTTAATTTATGACACAGATCCGACAGGTTGGATTTGTGTGATAACGGCGCCAGCCAGGCAATCAAATCACCGGCTGCAATTTTCGGGTCGTCACCGAGGCTGAGCACCTGTTTGTCACGGTACAGAATCAACGGCGTACGTTCGTCTTCCCCCAGCTCGGCCAGGCTTTTGCCCACTGCCTTGGCACCATCTTCCACCTCAAACTGCATCAGGTAGCGGTCGCGGGGGGCGGCCAGGGCCACGGTCTGCCTGGGTTCAGTGGTGCGCGGCACCGAGACTTTCAGCTTGCGCGCCACAAACCGCAGGCTTGCCCCTTGTCCAAGCAGGGAAATCAGCACCACCACCAGGGTGATATCAAACAACAGGTAGGTTTGTTCCACCCCGGCCAGTAGCGGGAACACGGCGAGCACAATGGGGACGGCGCCGCGTAGCCCGGTCCAGGCAATAAAGATTTCTTCGCGCCAGGTGAAACGAAAGGGCAGCAAGCTCAGCCATACGGATACCGGTCGCGCCAGCAGCATCAGAAAGGCGGCGACGGCCAGGGCCCAGGGCAGGTTTTCGGTGAGCCGGGAGGGCGTGACCAGCAGACCGAGGATCAGGAACATGCCGGACTGGGCCAGCCAGGCCATGGAATCCATGGCCTTGAGCACATTATCGCCGGTGCCGCCGCGGCGGTTCCCCGCCACCAGGCCGGTGAGGTAGACCGCCAGGAAGCCGGAGCCCCCCACCAGGTTGGTGATGGCAAACACCATGGCCCCCCCGCTACACAGCAGCAAGGCGTGCAGCCCTTCATTACTGCGTACCCGCAGCAGCACTTCGCTGATCACGGCGCCCAGTAACAGGCCGAGCAATATACCCAGGCCAAATTGCTGCAGCAGGGTCACCAGCATGCCGATGCCCCATTGCGCGTCCGGGTCCACCAGCAGCCCCACCAGCATCAGGGTAATAAAGATGGCCATGGGGTCGTTGAGGCCGGACTCGATCTCCAGGGTGCTCGCCACCCGCTCATTCAGGGTGACGCCGGCGCCCTTGATGACGCTGAATACCGCGGCCGCATCGGTGGAGCCGATAATGCCGCCCAGTAGCAGGCCCACCCGCCAGTCCACCCCGATCAGCCAGGTAGTAAAGGCGCCGACCAGGGCGGCGGAGATGGCCACGCCGAGGGTGGCCAGGCTAAGGGCCGGGCGCAGGCCCAGCTTGAAGGTGCTTAATCGGGTGCGCAGGCCCCCGTCCAGCAGGATCACCGCCAGGGCGATGTTGCCAATCACATAGGCGGTGGAGAAATCATCGAACTCGATGCCGCCGATGCCATCCTCGCCGGCGAGCATGCCCACCACCAGGAAAATCAGCAACGACGGCACCCCGAACCGGGCACTCAGCGAGCCCAGCAGCAGGCCGGTAAACATCAGGCCGGTGCCAATAAGAAGAAACAGGTTCAGAGAGTCCAAGAGGAATCCATGCCAAGAGAATCAGGGTTGTATAGTAGAATAGCTTACACGCAACACGCTGCACGCTACATGCTCTCCGTAGGAGCGTCGCTGGCGGCGCGATAAACAGAAGCGAGTAACGAGTTTCGAGTGACGAAAACCTTCAGGAAGTGCCTGTTTGTGGTTTATGTCTTTCGAAACTCGTTTCTCGCAACTCGAAACTGGCCGGATCAGAGTGTCGACACGGCTGTTTCTCCTGTGCGAGCTGGCGTTTCGGTGCTGCGCTGATGCTGGCTCTACCGCGTGATGCTTGCAGCGTGAGGTGTTCTCTTTATACTACCGCGCCCGAATTGACTATATTTTGAGCAGCAGGCCTGTCCTGCAAGGTAAGTAAACGATGGATTTTTCCCAGCGATTTGGCGTGATTGTGATCGGCGGCGGCCATGCCGGTACCGAGGCGGCACTGGCCTCTGCGCGCATGGGCGTTTCAACGCTGCTGCTCACCCATAACATCGAAACCCTGGGCCAGATGAGCTGTAACCCGGCCATTGGCGGTATCGGCAAGAGCCACCTGGTGCGTGAAATCGATGCCCTGGGCGGGGCCATGGGCCGCGCCACGGATAAAGGCGGTATTCAGTTTCGTGTGCTCAACGCCCGCAAAGGGCCGGCGGTGCGCGCTACCCGTGCCCAGGCCGATCGTGAGCTGTACAAGGCCGCCATCCGCGGGACCCTGGAAAACCAGCCCGACCTGACCCTGTTCCAGCAAGCCGTGGACGACCTGATTGTGGAAAACGGTCGCTGTGTGGGCGTGGTGACCAATATGGGCCTGCGTTTCATGGCCGATGCGGTGGTGCTCACCGCCGGCACCTTCCTGGGCGGTGTCATTCATATTGGCCTGGACAATCATCAGGGCGGTCGTGCCGGGGATCAGCCGTCCAATGCGCTGGCCCGTCGCCTGCGTGAGCTGCCGTTCCGTGTCGACCGCCTGAAAACCGGCACCCCGCCGCGTATCGACGGCAAGACCGTGGATTTCTCGGTAATGGAAGAGCAGTGGGGCGACCGCCCGCTGCCGGTGATGAGCTATCTGGGCAAGGTGGAAGAACACCCGCAGCAGGTGTGCTGCTATATCACCCATACCAATGCCCAGACCCACGACATCATTCGCAGCGGTTTTGACCGCAGCCCCATGTTTACGGGGGTGATTGATGGGGTGGGGCCGCGCTACTGCCCGTCCATCGAAGACAAGGTGAACCGCTACCCGGACAAGGACAGCCACCAGATTTTCGTGGAACCGGAAGGGCTCAATACCCACGAGCTATACCCCAATGGCATTTCTACCAGCCTGCCGTTTGATGTGCAGCTGCAGGCGGTGCGTTCCATTCGCGGCTTTGAAAATGCCCATATCACCCGCCCGGGCTATGCCATCGAGTACGACTATTTCAATCCCCAGGATCTCAAACATAGCCTGGAAACCCAGCACATGCCGGGGCTGTTCTTCGCCGGCCAGATCAACGGCACCACCGGTTATGAAGAAGCGGGTGCCCAGGGGTTGCTGGCGGGCCTGAACGCGGCCCTGCAGAGCCAGGGCAAAGATGCCTGGACCCCGCGCAGGGACGAGGCTTACATCGGCGTGCTGGTAGATGACCTGATCACCATGGGCACCCAGGAGCCCTATCGCATGTTCACCAGTCGCGCCGAATACCGGCTTCTGTTGCGTGAAGACAACGCGGACCTGCGCCTCACTGAAAAAGGCCGCGAGCTGGGTCTGGTGGATGACGAGCGTTGGGCTGCGTTTAACGCCAAGCGCGACGGCATGGCGCAGGAAGAGCAGCGCCTGAAGAGCACCTGGGTGCGCCCGAAAACGCCGCAAGCCGAGGCGGTGAATGCCCTGATCGAGAAGCCCCTGGCCCACGAATACAATCTGCTCGACTTGCTCAAACGCCCGGAGCTGACCTACGCCAGCCTGGCGGATGCAGTGGAGCTGGCGGAGCGCCCGGATGCGGCGGTCATCGAGCAGATGGAAATTCTTGCCAAGTACGCAGGGTATATTGACCGCCAGGCCGACGAGATCGAAAAACTGCGGGCGGCGGAAACCACCGCGCTGCCGGCGGAATTCGATTACGGCCAGGTAAAAGGCCTGTCCAATGAGGTGAAGCAGAAGCTCGGCGAGATTCGCCCCCAGACCCTGGGCCAGGCCGGGCGCATTCCCGGCGTCACCCCGGCGGCCATTTCCCTGCTGATGATTTATCTGAAAAAACACCACCACCAAAAGAAGGCCGCCCAACAAGCATGAGTCTCGCTGACACCCTGGCCCGGGGGATCGATACCCTGGGCCTTTCCCTGAGTGACGACCAGCAGCGCCTGTTGCTGGCCTATGTGGACCTGCTGGTTAAATGGAACCAGGCCTATAACCTCACCGCCATCCGCGATCCCCAGGAAATGGTGACCCGTCACCTGCTCGATTCCCTGGCCGTTTTGCCCTATCTGGGTGAGGGCGACACCCTGGACGTGGGCACCGGCGCCGGTATCCCCGGCATTATTCTGGCGGTGGTCCGCCCCCAGCAGGCATTCGTGCTGCTGGATTCCAACGGCAAGAAAACCCGTTTTGTGCGCCAGGCCCGACGTGAGCTGGGGCTCGATAACGTGGAGGTTGTGCACGGTCGCGTGGAACAGTACCGTAAAGCCCCATCGCAGATTATTTGTCGCGCTTTTGCTTCCTTGTCGGACATGCTGGCGTTGATGACGCCCATAATGACCGACAATACCCGTTTGCTGGCCATGAAAGCGGCCAGCACGGAAGAAGAATTGGCCACCCTGCCGACGCAGTGGCAAGGGCGCCATCACACCCTGACTGTGCCGGGACTGGATGAGCCCCGCACCCTGGTGGTAGTGACAAGGCCTGATGTCGAGCGGGGTGCTGCGTCAGGCATCCGGCCTCAGACGTCAGGCGTAAAATCAAGGAGAACGCAGTGACCACCGTATTTGCCGTAGCCAATCAGAAAGGCGGCGTGGGCAAGACCACCAGCAGTGTGAACCTGGCGGCGTCGCTGGCGGCCACCCGCAAGAAGGTCATGCTTGTGGATATTGACCCGCAGGGCAATGCCACCACCGGGTCCGGGGTGGACAAGTTTGAAACCGACTACACCATTTACGATGTGCTGTGCGATGACGTGGCCATCGAGCAGGCGGTGACTGGTACCCCGGAAGATTCCGGTTTTGACCTGATTGCCGCCAACGGGGATCTGACCGCCGCCGAAGTCCAGCTACTGGACATGAGCGCCAAGGAATTCCGCCTGCGCAATGCGCTGGCGCGTATCCGTGACCAGTACGATTACATCCTCATCGATTGCCCGCCGTCCCTGAACATGCTCACCGTCAATGCGCTGACGGCGGCGGATTCCGTGATTGTGCCGATCCAGTGTGAGTACTACGCGCTGGAAGGTCTCACCGCGCTAATGAACACCATCGAGAAGATCCGCACGGTATTGAACCCGAAGCTGCACATCGGCGGCCTGCTGCGCACCATGTATGACCCCCGCAACAGCCTGTCCAACGATGTCTCCAACCAGCTGATCAGCCACTTCGGCGACAAGGTCTACCGCACCATCATCCCGCGCAACGTGCGGCTGGCGGAAGCGCCCAGCCACGGTGCGCCGGTGATCACCTACGATCCGAAATCCCGCGGTGCGGTCAGCTATCTGGCATTGGCCGGTGAGACCCTGCGTCGTGAGCAGGCGCTCAAGGCCCAGCCTGCAGCAGCTTCATAAGGAACGAAACACCATGGCGGCAAAACGTAAACGCGGTCTCAGCAAGGGCCTGGATGCCCTGCTTAGCAGCAACGAGTCCTATCAGCGGCACCAGGAAGAAGTGAGCCTGCAGAACGAGGGTGAAGCGACGGGTGAGCCCGATCAGCGTCCCCGCGATGGCGAATTGCGCCACCTGCCGGTGGAGTGCATGGAGCGAGGCCGTTACCAGCCGCGCCGTGACATGTCGCCAGATGCCCTGGAAGAACTGGCCGAATCCATTCGTGCCCAGGGTGTGATGCAGCCCATCGTGGTGCGCCCACTGGGTGACAAGCGTTACGAAATCATCGCTGGTGAGCGCCGCTGGCGTGCCGCCCAGATGGCCGAGCTGGACACCATTCCGGCGGTGATCCGCGAGGTGCCTGACGAAGCCGCCATCGCCATGGCGCTGATCGAGAACATCCAGCGGGAAAACCTCAATCCCATGGAAGAGGCCATCGCGCTGGGCCGCCTGAAGGAAGAATTCGGGCTAACTCACCAGCAGGTTGCCGATGCAGTGGGTAAATCCCGCGCCATGGTCACCAACCTGCTGCGCCTGATGAGCCTGGAATCCGACGTCAAGAAGCTGCTGGAGCACGGCGATCTGGAAATGGGCCATGCCCGCGCCCTGTTGGCGCTGACCGGCAACAAGCAGGTGGAAGCCGCCCGCACTGTGGTGGCCAAGGGCCTGTCAGTGCGCCAGACCGAAGAACTGGTCCGCGACTTCGAGAAGGCGAAACCGGCCAAGCCGGCGGCGCCCAAGGAAGATCCCAATGTGAAGGCACTGATCAGCGACCTGTCGGATCGCCTCGGGGCACCGGTGCAGATCCAGCAGCAGGGCAAGAAAGGCAAGTTGGTGATCAGTTACAACAACCTGGACGAGCTGGACGGCATTCTGGCGCACATCAAGTAATCAGGCGGCGCGGCCTGCCGAGGAAATATTGCAACAAGCTGTTTCCTCCATGCGGGCAGGTTCGCCATCGCCACGAAGTTGGCTGGCAGCCGGTTAGCTTTATGGCGTTGTTCTTTACCTGGCGGCTTGAAGACCCGAGGCCATGGCGGCATTTCGCGGGTATACAAAAAACATCCGTTTGAGCATTATTTTTACTGAATCAGGTTCATTCCTGTTTTGTGCGCATCCCGCTGCGAAAAGTCGGTGTTGATGCGCGAAGTTTGACCAACAATCCGCGCACGGCTGTTGCCACTTGAGTGCCAACTCCATATACTTCGCCGCGCTAAAGATCAGGGGTGCCCGAGACCTTAGTGCCTGATGTGGCATCACTTTGCATCAGCCAAGAGGCTCATGGTGACCAGCAACGAATTTCAGCCCGACAGAGTTTTATTCTGGGGTTTAATGCGCGCTCAGCTGACCACAATTGTGGCGTTTGGGCTGCTGGTAACCGGGTTGGCTGGCGTATTCGCCGGCTTAGTGGCTGCCTGGGGCGGCACTATCAGCCTGATCGCTTATGCCTGGGGCGGTTTCCAGATATGGATGCACCCGGGCAACCGTGCGCCAAAACGCATGGCCACCGCAGCGATGCGGGCCGAGATGGGCAAGATCGCAATTATGTTGTTGCTGTTCTGGCTCACTTTCTCCAAGGTCCCTGAAGCGCGGGAAATGAAAAGTGCAATGGTTCTGCTGTTAGGCTTCCTGATCGCCCAGGTCGTGGGTTGGATTCAGGTCGCGCGTCTCGACGGACGCACAGCAGGGCAAGACGGGCAAAACGACTGAGACTGTAGGCATTCTATGGCTGGTAGTAACGCGCAAGACTACATCAAGCACCACTTGGGTAATCTGACCTATGGCGAACTGCCAGCCGGCTACGTCCGTGAATGTGACGGCCGCGATACGCAAACCCTGACCGAAAGCACCTGGACCTTTGCCTGTAACGGTAACGAAGCCAAAGACATGGGCTTCGCGGCATTCCACGTGGATTCTCTCGCCTGGTCTGGCGGCCTCGGCATCATCATGTGCCTGTTGTTCTGGCTGGGTGCCCGCAAGGCCACCGCCGGCGTTCCTTCCGGTTTCCTGAACTTCGTCGAAACCATTATTGAATTTATTGATACTCAGGTTCGTGACTCCTTCCACGGCAAGAGCAAACTGGTGGCACCGCTGTCACTGGTGATCTTCTGCTGGGTGTTCCTGATGAACCTGATGGATCTGATCCCGGTTGATTTCATTCCGGGCACCTTTAGCTGGATCATGACCTCCTTCTTCGGCTGGACCGCCCAGGAAGCCTACTTCAAGATCGTGCCCAGCACCGACCCCAACATTACCCTGTCCATGTCCTTCTCTGTGATGCTGCTGGTGATCTTCTTCACCATCAAGGCAAAAGGTGTGGGCGGTTTCGTGGGTACCCTGACACTGCATCCGTTCGAGGCCAGCAACCCGGTCCTGAAGGTTTTGCTGATGCCTGTGAACCTGCTGCTGGAGACTATCGGTCTGCTGGCCAAGCCTGTTTCACTGGGCCTGCGACTGTTCGGCAACATGTACGCCGGTGAGTTCGTATTCATTATGCTGGCTGCCATGATGGGCGCCTGGCAGTTTATTGGTGCCTGGCCCTGGGCGGTATTCCACATTCTGGTTATCACCCTGCAGGCATTTATCTTCATGGTACTCACAATCGTGTACCTGAGCATGGCGGTCGAAGACCACTAAGATTTTTTAAACCGGTTTTTAATTAAACCAACCAAGCACTTAACGGGAGTGTAAAGATGGAAGGCATTCAATTTCTTGCTGCTGCTATCGTAGCTGGCCTCGCGGCCATCGGCGCAGGTCTGGGCTTCGGCATGATGGGTGGTCGTTTCCTCGAGTCTGTGGCTCGTCAACCGGAGCTGGCTCCGATGCTGCAAACTCGCATGTTCATCATCGCTGGTCTGCTGGATGCTGTGCCGATTATCTGTATCGCTATCGCGTTCCTGCTGATTTTCCAGTAAATCGCGCTTTAACGTTTAAGCCCCGATTTAGGGAAATCTAAAGCAACGCGGATTGAGGTGTTGGCATGAATATTAATGCGACACTAATTGGCCAGGCCATTTGGTTTGCCCTGTTTGTGTTCTTCTGCATGAAGTTCGTTTGGCCCCCGATTTCACGGGCGCTGGATGAGCGTAAGCAGAAGATTGCCGAAGGCCTGAGTGCCGCGGATCGGGCAGAGCGTGATCTGGAACTGGCGCAGGAAAAGGCGACCGCCAATCTCAAAGAATCTAAAGAGAAGGCGGCCGAAATTATTGATCAGGCCAATCGCCGGGCTAATCAGATTGTGGAAGAGGCTAAAGATGCAGCGCGCACCGAAGGTGAGCGTCTGATTGCCAAAGCCCATTCTGAGATTGACCAAGAGGTTAATCAGGCTCGCGAGCAATTGCGTAAAGAAGTGGCTGTACTGGCGTTGAGCGGTGCCGAAAAGGTACTGGGCAACGAAGTAAACCAGGACGCACACACGCAGTTGCTTGAGCAGCTGGCGGCTGAACTCTGAGAATACGGGTAACCCATGGCTGAACTGACCACCATCGCACGCCCCTACGCCAAGGCCGCATTTGTGTTCGCAAAAGAACACGATGCCCTGGAGCAGTGGGAGAAGATGCTGGGCCTGGCAGCAGCAGTGGCAGGTGATGCCTCCATGCGTGCCTACCTTGACCAGCCGGAACTGGATGACGCCACCAAGGTTTCTGCTTTTGCAGAAGTCTGTGGTGATGAGCTGGACGAAAGCGCTCGCAACTTTGTTGCGCAGCTGACGCAGAACAAGCGTCTGCCGCTTTTGCCAATCATCCTGCAACTGTTCCACGAGCTTCTGGCCGAACAGCAGCAGTTCACCGATGTGGAGATGATCTCCGCATTCGAGTTGGACGATGCCGCTACCGACAAGCTGGTAGCAGCGCTTAAGAAACGCCTTGGCACGGAAGTGAATGTCACAACTTCCGTCGACCAATCCTTGATTGGGGGCGTGCTGGTGCGAGCCGGCGATACCGTAATTGATGGCAGTGTGCGCGGCCGGCTTAACCGTCTGGCAGAGCAACTGAACTCTTGAGTTTGAGGGATTAGAGATGCAGCAACTCAACCCGTCCGAAATCAGCGAGATTATCAAGTCGCGCATTGCGAAGCTTGATACCTCCACCGAAGCACGCAACGAAGGTACGGTGGTTTCCGTATCCGATGGTATTGTGCGCATTCATGGTCTGGCCGACGTGATGTTCGGCGAGATGATCGAGTTTGAGGGCGGCATCTACGGCATGGCCCTTAACCTGGAGCAAGACTCTGTCGGCGCCGTGGTACTGGGTGATTACCTGGGCCTGGCCGAAGGTCAAAAAGTCCGTTGTACCGGTCGTATTCTGGAAGTCCCCACTGGCCCCGAAATGCTGGGCCGTGTGGTTGACGCTCTGGGTAACCCGATCGATGGCAAAGGCCCGGTCGATGCCAAGCAGACCGATGCGGTTGAAAAGGTAGCGCCTGGCGTTATCTGGCGTCGTGAAGTTAACGAGCCAGTGCAAACCGGTTACAAGTCTATCGATGCCATGGTGCCAATCGGCCGTGGTCAGCGTGAGCTGATCATTGGTGACCGCCAGATCGGTAAGACTGCCGTTGCCGTTGATGCGATCATCAACCAGAAAGACTCCGGCATTAAGTGTGTCTACGTTGCCATCGGCCAGAAGCAGTCCACCATTGCCAACGTGGTGCGCAAACTGGAAGAGCACGGTGCGATGGAAAACACCATCATCGTTGCCGCTTCCGCTTCTGATCCGGCTTCCATGCAGTTCCTGGCACCGTTTGCCGGCTGCACCATGGGCGAATATTTCCGTGACCGCGGTGAAGATGCACTGATCGTTTATGATGATCTGACCAAGCAAGCGTGGGCATATCGCCAGATCTCCCTGCTGCTGCGTCGTCCGCCGGGCCGTGAAGCTTACCCTGGTGACGTGTTCTACCTGCACTCCCGTCTGCTGGAGCGCGCCGCCAAGGTAAACGAAGATTACGTTGAGCAGTTCACCAACGGTGAAGTGAAAGGCAAAACCGGTTCTCTGACCGCACTGCCGATCATTGAAACCCAGGGTGGTGACGTTTCTGCCTTCGTACCGACCAACGTGATCTCCATTACCGATGGTCAGATCTTCCTGGAAACCGACCTGTTCAACTCCGGCATTCGCCCGGCGATGAACGCCGGTGTGTCTGTATCCCGTGTAGGTGGTTCAGCCCAGACCAAGATCGTTAAAAAGCTGGGTGGTGGTATTCGTCTGGCTCTGGCTCAGTACCGTGAACTGGCCGCATTCGCCCAGTTCGCTTCCGACCTCGACGATTCTACTCGCGAGCAGCTGGAGCATGGTCAGGCCGTTACCGAGCTGATGAAGCAGAAGCAGTACAGCCCGATGAGCGTTGCTGAAATGGGTGTTGTGCTGTACGCGGCTAACGAAGGCTACCTGAAAGGGATGGCTGTCGAGAAAATCGGCCCCTTCGAAGCGGCACTGCTGGACTACATGAACAGCGAAAAGAAAGCGTTGATGGATAAAATCAACGAGAAGGGTGACTACAACGGCGAGATCGAAGCTGAGATCAAAGAATCTCTCGATCAGTTCAAAGCCACCCAGACCTGGTAATTCGCTGATAAAGGAACGTTCCTATGGCCAGCGGTAAAGAGATCAAAGGCAAGATTGCCAGCGTCCAGAGCACGAAGAAAATTACCCGTGCAATGGAAATGGTAGCAGCCTCCAAGATGCGTAAGGCGCAAGAGCGTATGTCGGCAAGCAAGCCGTACGCCAGCCGTATGCGTCAGGTGGTTGCTCACCTGGCTAACGCCGATCTGGAATACCGGCACGTTTACCTGCAAGAGCGGGAAGTTAAGAACGTTGGCTACATCGTAGTGAGCTCCGATCGGGGCCTCTGCGGTGGCCTCAACGTGAACCTGCTCAAGAACGTCGTCAAAAGCGCGAAGGAATGGGAAGAAAAAGGTGTCAAGGCCAGCTACTGCGTAGTGGGCTCCAAGGGCATGTCTTTCTTCAAGAGCGTCGGCGGCAACGTGGAAGCGAACGTCACAGGCTTGGGGGATACCCCGCACCTGAATGACCTGATCGGTTCCATCAAGGTGATGCTGGATGCCTACGAAAGTGGTGCGATCGATCGTTTGTACATCGTGTACAACGAGTTCGAGAACACCATGACCCAGACGCCCAAGAATATTCAGTTGCTGCCGCTGGAAGCGGGTAGCGATGAAGAGCTGAAGCGTCACTGGGACTACATTTACGAGCCGGCCCCGAAAGAGCTGCTTGACGAACTGCTGGTACGGTTCATTGAGTCTCAGGTGTATCAGGGTGTGGTTGAAAACAATGCCTGTGAGCAGGCAGCACGTATGATCGCCATGAAGGCCGCCAGCGATAATGCCGGTGACATCATTCGTGATCTGCAATTGGTGTACAACAAAGCACGCCAGGCTGCTATTACGCAGGAAATCTCCGAAATCGTTGGTGGTGCTGCTGCGGTTTAATCGTCAAGCAGATTAACGCGGCAAAAACGCAAGTTAAGAGGATGCAAGCATGAGTAGCGGTCGTATTGTTCAGATCATCGGTGCTGTGATCGACGTGGAATTCCCACGCGAAACCGTACCGAAGGTATATGACGCCCTCTCCGTGGACGGTACTGAAACTACCCTGGAAGTTCAGCAGCAGCTGGGCGACGGCGTAGTGCGTACCATCGCCATGGGCTCCACCGAAGGTCTCAAGCGCGGCCTTGGCGTGACTGATAACGGCGAACCGATTCAGGTTCCTGTGGGCACCAAGACCCTGGGCCGTATCATGGACGTGTTGGGTCGCCCGATTGATGAGGCTGGCCCTATCGGTGAAGAAGAGCGTATGCCGATTCACCGTGCTGCGCCTACTTATGCGGATCAGGCAGCCACCAACGAACTGCTTGAAACCGGCATCAAGGTAATCGACCTGGTTTGTCCTTTCGCCAAAGGCGGTAAGGTTGGTCTGTTCGGTGGTGCGGGTGTAGGTAAAACCGTAAACATGATGGAGCTGATCCGGAACATCGCGATCGAGCACTCCGGTTTCTCCGTGTTTGCCGGTGTGGGTGAGCGTACTCGTGAGGGTAACGACTTCTACCACGAAATGAAGGACTCCAACGTACTGGATAAAGTATCGCTGGTGTACGGTCAGATGAACGAGCCGCCTGGTAACCGTCTGCGTGTCGCGCTGACCGGTCTGACCATGGCCGAGAAGTTCCGTGACGAAGGTCGCGACGTACTGTTCTTCGTGGATAACATCTACCGTTACACACTGGCCGGTACCGAAGTATCTGCACTGCTGGGCCGTATGCCTTCAGCGGTAGGTTACCAGCCGACCCTGGCGGAAGAGATGGGCGTTCTGCAGGAACGTATTACTTCCACCAAGACCGGTTCCATTACCTCCGTACAGGCGGTATATGTACCCGCGGATGACTTGACTGACCCGTCTCCGGCCACCACCTTCGCGCACCTGGATTCCACCGTATCTCTGAGCCGTGATATCGCTTCCAAGGGTATCTACCCGGCGATCGACCCGCTGGATTCCACCTCGCGTCAGCTGGATCCGCTGGTTATCGGTCAAGAGCACTACGACATCGCGCGTGGCGTTCAAACCGTACTGCAGCGCTTCAAAGAGCTGAAGGACATCATCGCGATCCTGGGTATGGACGAACTGTCAGAAGACGATAAACTGACCGTATCTCGTGCCCGTAAGATCGAGCGTTACCTGTCCCAGCCGTTCTTCGTGGCCGAAGTATTTACTGGCTCCCCGGGCAAGTATGTTTCCCTGAAAGACACCCTCGCGGGCTTCAAGGGCATTCTTGGCGGTGATTACGATCACATCCCGGAGCAGGACTTCTACATGAAGGGCTCTATCGACGAAGTGATCGAAGCCTACAATAAGCGTAGCAAGTAACCTGCACCCGGGAGACAAGCAAATGGCGATGACCGTGCATTGCGACATTGTAAGTGCAGAACGCCAGCTGTTCTCCGGCTTGGTTGAAATCGTGGTAGCTTCCGGTGTGGAAGGCGACCTCGGTATCATGCCCGGCCACGCCCCACTGCTGACCCGGCTCAAGCCGGGCCCGGTACGGGTGAAGAAGCAGAATGGTGAAGAAGAAGTGTTCTACGTATCCGGCGGCTTCCTGGAAGTGCAGCCGAAGCTGGTTACCGTACTGGCGGATACCGCAGAGCGCGCTGAAAACATGGACGCCGCTGAAGCCGAGCGTGCCAAGGCCCGTGCCAAAGAGGCGCTGGAAGGCAAGAGTTCCGAAATGGATTACTCCCGTGCCGCCGCCACACTGGCAGAAGCCGTTGCACAGCTGCGTGCCATCGAACAGTTGAAGAAAAAGACGCGGTAAGCATCTTTTGCAAATCTTCAACACAGAAGGGGGTAGCCAGGTGCTACCCTTTTTTGTTTCTGTCAGTCTGGGCGGAACCAGATACTCAGGGGCCCAGTGCAGAAACTGAAACGATGCGCTGGTATAAAAGCATCGACAGGCAAAAAGACAAGGACAGGGTATGAGTCTAGCAGTAGTGATTCTGGCGGCGGGCAAGGGAACGCGTATGAAAAGCGCCCTGCCCAAGGTGCTCCACTCAGTGGCAGGTAAGCCCATGGTGCAGCACGTGGTCGATGCGGCGGCGTCCCTGGACCCGGCTAACATCGTTATCGTCTATGGCCATGGTGGTGAGCAGGTAAAAGCCACCGTCACCGGTGAACTGGCCTGGGCAGAGCAGGCCGAACAGCTCGGCACTGGCCATGCAGTCGCCCAGGCCATGCCCCATGTGAAAGAAGACATGGTGCTGGTGCTATACGGTGATGTGCCGTTGATCCGTCCGGAAACCCTGAAAGACTTTGTCGCCTCCGTGGACGACAACACCCTGGCGTTGATGACCCTGACCCTGAACGACCCGAACGGCTACGGCCGTATTGTCCGCGATGGGCAGAACAACGTGCAGCGCATCGTTGAACAGAAAGATGCCAGCGAAGCCGAGTTGGGTATTCAGGAAATCAATACGGGTATCCTGGCCTGCTCCCGCCGTTTCCTGGAAGAAAGCCTGCCGAAACTCTCCAGCAATAATGCCCAGGGTGAATACTACCTCACCGATCTGATCGCCATGGCGTCGCAGTCCGGCCTGAACGTGGAAACCCTGCAGCCCAACGAAGGCTGGGAAGTGGATGGCGTGAATGACCGGGTGCAATTGGCCCGCCTTGAACGCATTTATCAGCAGGCCCAGGCAGAAACCCTGATGCGCGATGGCGTCACCCTGCTGGACCCGTCTCGCCTGGATATCCGTGGCAGCGTGCAGATCGCCAGCGATGTCATCATCGACGTCAATGTGATCCTGGAAGGCGACGTGACCATCGACGAAGGCGTAGTCATCGGCCCCAACTGTATTCTCCGCGACGCCAACATTGGCGCCGGCACGGTGATTGAAGCCAACACCCTGATCGACGGTGCCATCGTTGGGGAAAACTGCCAGCTGGGCCCTTATGCCCGCCTGCGTCCGGGTACGGAGCTGGCCGACAAAGCCAAGGTTGGCAACTTTGTTGAAACCAAGAAGTCCTACATTGGCGAAGGCTCGAAAGTGAACCACCTGACCTATATTGGCGATAGCCAGATTGGCAAAGGGGTGAACGTGGGCGCGGGGACCATTACCTGCAACTACGATGGCGCCAACAAATTCCAGACAGTGATGAAAGACGGTGCCTTTATTGGTTCCAACTCGTCACTGGTTGCCCCCGTGACAATTGGCGAGAACGCCACCGTCGGGGCCGGCAGCACCATCACCAAGGATGTGGACGACAACGGTCTTGCGGTTGCCCGAGGGCAGCAACGCAACGTGGCCAACTGGCAGCGCCCAAAGAAAGGGTAAGGGAAGGAATAGCGTTTATGTGCGGAATTGTCGGGGCCATTGCCCAGCGTAACGTGACAAATATTTTGATCACCGGGCTCAAGCGCCTTGAGTACCGGGGTTATGACAGTGCCGGTGTGGCACTGTTGAATGACAGCGGCATTAGCCGTGTGCGCCGTCAGGGCAAGGTTGCCGGTTTGGAAGCAGCCGCCACGCAAGAGCATACCGAAGGTTTCACCGGCATTGCCCATACTCGCTGGGCCACCCATGGCAAGCCTTCAGAAGCCAATGCCCACCCGCACATGTCCGGTGGTGATCTGGCGCTGGTGCACAACGGCATCATCGAAAACTTTCAGGAACTGAAAGACGAACTGGAAGCTAGCGGCTACCACTTCGAATCCCAGACCGATACGGAAGTCATCGTCCATCTGGTACACCAGGCGCTGGACAGTGGCCTGAATCTCTTTGACGCCGTGCAGGCGGTCACCAAGAAGCTGGATGGCGCTTACGCACTGGGCGTCATTCATGCCTCGGAACCGCACAAGCTGGTCACCGTTCGTTCCGGCAGCCCGTTGGTCATTGGTCTGGGCATTGATGAAAACTACATCGCATCAGACCAGCTGGCCCTGCTGCCGGTCACCAACCGCTTTATCTTTCTGGAAGAAGGCGACCAGGCAGAAATCACCACCGACAGCGTGCGTATCGTCGATGCCGCCGGCAACCCGGTAACCCGTGAAGCCCACGAGTTCGACGGCACTCACGAAGATGCGGAAAAGGGTGAATACCGCCACTACATGCAGAAGGAAATCTTCGAGCAGCCGGCGGCAATCCAGAAAACCCTGGAAGGTCGTATCGACAACCCGGCAAGTCTGATCGAATCCTTCGGCGAAAAAGCCCCGGCGATTTTCGATAAGGTTAAGACCGTCCAGATCGTCGCCTGCGGCACTAGCTACCACGCCGGCATGGTGGCCCGTTACTGGCTGGAAGATATCGCTGGCATTCCCTGCCAAGTGGAAGTGGCCAGTGAATTCCGCTACCGCAAACACGTGGTGCCAGAAGGCACCCTGTTCGTCACCATCTCCCAGAGCGGCGAAACCGCCGATACCCTGGCGGCCCTGCGTGACACCCAGTCACCCAACTACGTGGGTCGCCTGGCGGTGTGCAACGTGGACAGCTCCTCCCTGGTGCGCGAATCGGAGCTGGTGTTCCTCACCAAGGCCGGCCCGGAAATCGGTGTCGCCTCCACCAAGGCATTTACCACCCAGCTGGTTGGGTTACTGATGCTGGTGCTGGCACTGGGTCGGCAAAAAGGGCTGGCTGACAGCGAGATTGAAAAAATCCTGGAAGAGTTACGCCAGCTGCCCAACCTGATTGAACAGGCTGCCGCGCTGGACAAGCCCATCGAAAAACTCTCCGAAGCTTTCGTGGAAAAACACCACGCCCTGTTCCTGGGCCGTGGCGTACAGTTTCCGGTGGCGCTGGAAGGGGCGCTCAAGCTCAAGGAAATTTCCTATATCCATGCCGAAGCCTACGCCGCTGGCGAGCTGAAGCACGGCCCCCTGGCGCTGGTAGACAGCGACATGCCGGTGGTCTCCGTGGCGCCCAACAATGAACTGCTGGAAAAGCTCAAATCCAACCTGCAGGAAGTGCGTGCCCGCGGCGGCGAACTGTACGTCTTCGCCGACAAGAACGCCCACGTCAAAGAAGGCGAAGGTATCCACGTGTTGAACATGCCGGCGATACCGGAAACCATTGCGCCCATCGTCTATACCGTACCGTTGCAGTTGCTCAGCTATCATGTGGCTGTATTGCGCGGGACCGATGTGGATCAGCCGAGGAATCTGGCCAAGTCGGTGACGGTGGAGTAAACGGCAATTAATAATTAATAGTGAATAATGAATAACGAAGCCCGGCGATGCCGGGCTTTTTTGTGGGTGTCTGGCTGAACAATCCGCCTTCTGAGAGAACCAGGTAGAGGAAGCCTGACAACCCAGCCGTAGTGCTTTCCAAAATGTCAAAACGTATCCCCAATATGGGGGATTCAGGTTTTTCTTCTTACTGCTAACGTGATTGGACGCAAAGTTAGGGTGTTCGATCCAGAGTCAGCAGCAGCGGTTGCCCCAGCCTTGGGCTTTGTTATTAAAAACCGACATTGTGAGAGGTGCTCAAATGCGATTAACGTCACACAAAGTGAAGTTGTCATTGGTTCAGGCAGCAGCATGCCTGGCCAGTGGTGTTGCCTATGCCTGAAACATCGATGCGTATTACAAATGTATGCGCAGTTGTAATGGCGATGGGTCCTATCAGACATCCTGGAGTGGTTATCTGTATGGCTGCAAGGCGATACCTCAGTAATCGCTGTTTTTTAGCGACAAAAGGGAAGGAATCCGGGTGGGGCCTTTTTCATCGTGCGCTAAC
Source organism: Alloalcanivorax sp. (assembly GCA_039983755.1). Classification (GTDB taxonomy): domain Bacteria; phylum Pseudomonadota; class Gammaproteobacteria; order Pseudomonadales; family Alcanivoracaceae; genus Alcanivorax. The sequence continues at coordinate 61,294 of JBDWVU010000049.1, read as the reverse complement.
AGGCAGAATGAAAAATCCGGCGCGTAGGATTTGATTTGGAGACCTGCCCCCCCCCCCGTTTTGCGTTGCCGCTGATTGCCCGACACAATAGGGCATGTGTGATTGTCGAATTATCCTGTTGGAACGAGTCGAGGGCGGGCAGTAACACCATTTGTGCCGACGTTTCAGGCCGGGTCTTGCAGCGCTGGATTGGCAGCTGGCCAGGAACCTGCGTTTTGGAATGCCCCGGTGCTGTCAGGCTTTGTGGCCGCAAGTTGTTTGATTACTGGTTTGGGGGTAACAGGTTTATGCGTACGGTATTGGCTCGATTTTTTTTCTTGGCCTTGAAACTGGTCCCGCTTTTCGCCGTGGCGATGATGACAGGCGGTTGCGCCTATGGCCTGTATTTGCATGGCAATGGCGGGTTAAGCGAGAAGGAGCTTTCTGAAGTGCCGACGCTGGCTGTCATGTCGCCGGAAAAATACCGCGAATTAATGGGCGGCGAGCCTGAAAAGCGTGAGGCAGGCAAGGCGATCGAAGTTCAGGGCCCCGGGTTTCTTGATCCTGTGAACGGATGGGGAGGCCGCTTTGACTTTCACCCGTTATATGCCTACCAACAACCGGATGGCAAAATCGATTGTGATGTGAGCTTTGCACAATCCTCGCCGCAGAATGCGGACTATTGGCTTGTCATCAGGACGGATAACGGCCTGTCGCTTTCTGACAACATGTGGATCCCTGAAATGCTACCTTCGGGGATTCTTGCAATCTTTACTTTTACGTTGTTCCCGGTGATTGATAACTCGGAAGTGTCCATGCCCTATACCGTCTATGCAGCCGAGAGCCCTGAAGAGATAAACAGTGAAGGGGCGGTGTCGATGAAATATGTGGCTGTCCAGCACTACCTGGAACACTTCAACCACATAACACCGGATGCCAGGCGCCAGGTTGCATCCTCAAAAAAGGCGATTTGTGCATTATTGAGAAAGGCAGTCAAGGATGCAGAAGATAATTACTCTTTTTTCTAGGGTTCTGGTCGCAGCGGGCATTGGCTTGCCAGGTCTGACCTGTGCGGGGGAGATTGGTGTATTTACAGGTACTCTGGGTCCGGTCAGGGTCGTTTCTGAAGATGGTGCCATAGAAGCCGTCTATCGGGGGGAAGCCCAGCGTGCGCTGCGTGCCAGCCTGGCGGCTCATTTCTCCGGCGATGAGGGCACGCTCTATGGTCTGAAGGTCCGGGCGAGCCTGCTCGATTCCGACCACCGGTCTGTTGGTATTGCCAAGGCAAATGTGACCAGCGCCTCCTGGAAAGTGACCCTGGAATTGAGCGAGCTTCGGCCTGAAAAGCAGCCCGTTGCATCTTCAGATTTCGAGCTTTCTGCCAGTGCCCGTGGCAGCGCGGGCAGCGTCATGTTTCGCAACCCGGCCGCCTACTTCCCGGAATACGTGGCCATGCGTGCGCAAATCGCCATGAACGAATTCGTTGGACTGGACCAGCAGGCGGAAATTGCCAGCCTGGGGCGTGAAATGGGGCAGAACCGCGGACTGGGGCTTATGGATGTGATCGTCGAGGGGACGGCCAAGGTATCGGTCACTGTCGGCAAGGGGGTGGCCGGCGCGGCGTCTGGCATGGCAGAAACGATGAAAGACCCGCAAACCATGGCCGCTCTGAATAATGCCATGGAAAATGCCGCCCCCAGTCAGTCTGTTGACGAAGTGATGTCGGACCACCGTCGGGAAATGGACGCCATTTATGCGCAGAAAATGGCTGAAGCCGAGGGTTCGGCGGCGTCAGCATCCAGCGGGAATGCGCGGCAGCAATATACGAATTCAGTACCGGCAACCGCCTCCACTACAGGCACGAGCGCAGTGGTCACTGCTCCGTCCACGTCTGGCCGTGACACCGGCAGTGGATATGGCAGCGACAACGAGGAGAGCAGCACAACAAGCGCCAGTAACGCAAAGGCCCCCTGTGTGGCCCACTCGGAGAGCGGGCAGGAGGTGCCCAATGTCCCCGACCGTTACTGTCGCAAGGTGTTCGCCGACTACACCGGCAACGTAGAGTTCGGCCTGGATGAGTACAGCAGTGAATTCATGGACGAGTCCCACAGCGTCGACAGCGCGGAAGAAACCCTGGCATTCAAATTGCTGCAAAAAGCAAAGAAGCAATGCAGCCGGCGAGGTTACGACCGGGTCCACCACGATGAGACCTTTGAATACAATGAGGTGGCGGTCCGGGTGAATGAGTGCAAGGAAAACAACCGTATGGGGTCCACGTTTTACCTGTGCGGGGGCACAGCGTCATTTATCTGTGCGCGCTAGCCTGCCCAGGCAGCGGGTGCGCTGGGACCACTGGGCCGTCACGACGAACAGCTGATCTCCAGATGCTTCGACCAGTCCGGCGACAAGGCGGCGAACGCTTCCTTGACCGGCTGATCCACAAAAGGTTGCATCAGAACGTCATGTAATTCCTGAATGACACCGGGGCTCAGGTCTAAGCATCACGGGGGTCAGATACCCTCTTGAAAGTCAAGCCCGTTCATTGCAATTTCCGCATTAAATGGCATGCCGGATTTAATGGTATTTCAAGATCGGGGTCAGGTCTTGCCCCGTGCGCTTTTCTCGTGGCGCTGCTGCAAAATGTGAACGGCATAGGCCGATCTTGCCTCGCCATTGAGCGGCCTTCCTTGCTCCTGACACCATGCCAAGAGCTTCTCAGCGTTGACGGAGACTTTTTGGGCGACCACGCCATTTTCCTTTAGCGATGCTATCAGCGAATTCGCATTTTTCTTCCAGCTTTCATAGTCATCATCCAGCGTCTCTGCATCTACAGAGAGAGCTTTCATTTTCTCCCACTCATCTTTTTGATACCAACTAACAGCAACATTCATAATTGACGGAACTTCAATTACCAGGATTGAAAATCAAGCATGACTCCGTTTGTGACGGAGCGATAACAGGGCACAAGTCTCGTCCTGTGCACGGAACAAGATTTAAACATACCTAACCGCACCGCCGTCCACCCGAATATTCAGGACTATGGGGGGGCAGGTCTTGCCCCGTGCCCTTTATCTCGCCAAATCAGCATTAACCCAATGCATACCCCTCTATGCACCCCTATCAATGCCATCAATACCCCCAACTGGCTACACTGTGGTCTTTGCCGTCGAATCTAAGACTGGAGTCCGCCGTGTCCGTCCCGTTTGCTGCCATCCTGATCGCCAACCGTGGCGAGATCGCCATTCGTATTGCCAATGCCTGTGCGGATCTGGGGGTTCGTTCCGTGGGGGTGTTTGCCGAGGATGATCAGGCCTGCCTGCATACCCGGCTGGTGGATGAGGCGGTGGCGTTGCCGGGCCGGGGCGTGCCGGCGTATTTGGATGGGGCGCAGTTGATTGCGGTTGCCAGGGAGCAGGGCTGCGAGGCGATTCATCCCGGTTATGGCTTTCTGGCGGAGAATGCGGAGTTTGCTGAGCAGTGTGAGGCGGCCGGGCTGACGTTGATCGGGCCGGGGGCGGAGACGTTGCGGTTGTTTGGCGACAAGGCAGCGGCCCGGGCACTGGCGGCGAAGTGTCAGGTGCCGTTGGTGCAGGGCACGGCGCAGGCGGTGACGCTGGAGGAGGCGAAGGCCTTTATGGCGTCCCTCGATGGCAGTGGTGTGATGATCAAGGCCCTGAGCGGCGGCGGTGGGCGCGGTATGCGAGCGGTTACTGACCCGGCTGAACTGGAAGCGGCGTATCAGCGTTGTCAGTCAGAGGCGAAGGCGGCCTTTGGCAATGACGCGGTGTATGTGGAGCAGCTGGTGCCCGCTGCCCGGCATATTGAAGTGCAGGTGCTGGGCGATGGCAGCGGGGCGGTGAGCCATCTGTGGGAGCGTGACTGCACCCTGCAGCGCCGTCACCAGAAGCTGGTGGAGTTTGCGCCGGCACCGGGGCTGGATGTGGCCCTGCGGGATCGCATTATCGATAGCGCTCTGACCTTGGCCGCCGAGGTGAACTATCTGGGTATCGGCACCTTTGAATTTCTGGTGGAGCCGGACGCTGGCCGTTACTTCTTTATGGAAGCCAACCCCCGGGTGCAGGTGGAGCACACCGTCACCGAGCAGGTCACCGGGGTGGATCTGGTGCAGAGCCAGATTCGGCTGGCGGCGGGAGTCAGTCTGGCCGATTTGAATCTTGAAACTGCCCCGGACTGTGACGGCATGGCGGTACAGCTACGGCTGAATATGGAAACCCTCAAGGCCGATGGCAGTACCACGCCGTCGGCGGGCACGCTCAGCGCCTATGAGCCCGCCAGCGGGCCGGGCATCCGGGTGGATGGCTGTGGTTATGCCGGGTATGCGGTGAGCCCGGCCTACGATTCCCTGCTGGCCAAGCTGATTGTGCAGGGGGCGAATTACGAGGCGGTGCTGCAACGGGCCCGTCGTGCCCTCAAGCAGACCCGCATTGAAGGCGTGCAAAGCAACCTGCCACTGCTGCAGGCGCTGCTGGCCAGTGACGCGGTGCAGACTAATGCGGTGACCACCAGCTATGTGGAAAGCCATCTTGCCGCGTTGCTGGCGGCCATGCCCAAGGCGTCTGCCACCTTGCCCGCCGCGACCCCGGCACAGGCCATGGAGACCCTGGCGACCCCTGCTGGCTGCGATGCCTTGCTGAGTCCGACCACCGGTGTACTGGTCTCCCTGTTGGTGAATGAAGGGGCCGCGGTGCAGGTGGGGCAGGTGGTGGCAGTGCTGGAAGCCATGAAGATGGAGTTTGAAATCCGCGCCACCACCGCCGGGCGGGTGCACAGCCTGGCGGTGGAAGAAGGGGAGGCGGTGAGTGAAGCGGCGCCGCTGTTGTTTGTAGAACCAGGGGAAGTGGACGGGCCCGCCATCGCCACGGAAGAAAGTGTGGATCTGGATTATATCCGCAAGGATCTGGCCGAGGTGCTGGATCGTCATCAGGCCATCAGCGATGAAGGCCGCCCCAAGGCGGTGGCGAAGCGTCACGGCAAGGGCAAGCGCACGGCTCGGGAAAATCTGGATGACCTGCTCGATGACAACAGCTTCCAAGAATACGGCGCCATGGCGTTGGCAGCCCAGCGTCGTCGTCGCAGCGCGGCCGAGCTGCAGGCAATGAGTCCGGCGGACGGTTTGATCGGTGGCACCGGTACGGTCAATGCGGATCAGGTGGGCGAGCAGGCGGCCCGCGTTATGGCCATGAGTTACGATTACACCGTGTTCGCCGGCACCCAGGGCATGATGAACCACAAGAAGACCGATCGCCTGTTGCAACTGGCCGGGCAGTGGAAGATGCCGCTGGTGCTGTTTGCGGAAGGCGGCGGTGGTCGTCCCGGGGATACGGATTTTGTCGGCGTGGCCGGGCTGGATTGTCATACCTTTGCGGCCATGGCGAAACTGTCCGGTGAAGTGCCCTTGGTGGGCATCGGATCCGGTCGTTGCTTTGCCGGCAACGCGGCGTTGCTGGGGTGTTGCGATGTGATTATTGCCACTCGGGATTCCACTATCGGCATGGCCGGGCCGGCCATGATCGAAGGCGGTGGCCTGGGGCGGTACACCCCGGAACAGGTGGGCCCGATTGAGGTGCATAGCGCCACCGGGGTGGTGGATGTGGCGGTGGACGATGAAGCCGAAGCGGTGGCAGTGGCCAAGCAGTACCTGTCCTATTTCCAGGGCACGGTGAGCGACTGGCAGGCGGTGGATCAGCGTGAGCTGCGTCATCTGATTCCGGAAAAACGCACTCGCGTGTATGACATCCGTCAGGTGATCGCGACGTTGGCGGACAGTGGCTCGGTGCTGGAACTGCGCCGGGATTTTGCCCCGGGCATGATTACCGCGTTGGTGCGCATTGAAGGTAAACCGTTCGGCCTGATTGCCAACGACCCGCAATATCTTGGAGGTGCCATTGATGCTGTCGGCGGTGACAAGGCAGCGCGGTTTATGCAGCTGTGCGAAGCCTTCGGCTTGCCCATGGTGTCCCTGTGCGATACCCCCGGCTTCATGGTCGGCCCGGAAGCGGAAAAGCAGGGCACCGTGCGGCATGTGTCGCGCATGTTCGTCACCGCCGCCAGTCTCACCATTCCGTTTCTCACCATCGTGCTGCGCAAGGGCTACGGCCTGGGTGCCCAGGCCATGGCCGCCGGCAGTTTCCACTCGCCCTTGTTCGCCGCCTCCTGGCCCAGCGGCGAGTTCGGCGCCATGGGGCTGGAAGGGGCGGTGCGGCTTGGTTTTGCCAAGGAACTGGCGGCGCTGCCGACGGCAGAAAAGCAGCAGCGGCTGTTCGACAAGCTGGTGGCCAAGGCCTACCAGCAGGGCAAGGCCCTCAATATGGCCAGCTTCCTGGAAATCGATGCGGTGATTGACCCAATGGAAAGCCGCCAGTGGATTCTGCGCGGGCTGAATGCCTCCGGGTTCAAGACCGGCCGACACGGCGGTCGACCGTTTGTGGATACGTTCTAGGGGCAGGAGCGAGTGACGAGTTTCGAGTTGCGAAAACCCAGGCGGGAAGCCGCTGCGCGGCTACCGACTTGCTGACGAAATCTCTACACTGGGCCGATCATTGATTGATCGGGGCCTTCCATGACAGAACCCATGACGCCAGCGGCGCCTTCGCCACGGGCCTGGCCACTGCTTCCTTTGCTGTTTTTCCTGGTGGCGTTTCTCGGTAGCGGGCTCTATTACACCTCCGCCGGCACCGACTTCGCGTTCTACCAGATCAAGGCTCCGGTGGTAGCCATGGTGGCCATCGTGTTGTCCATGCTGATGGCACGGGTGGCCGGCCAGCGGATCAACGCCAGTGTGGACCGGCTGCTGGCGGGTATTGGTCACCCCAACCTGCTGCTTATGTGTCTGGTGTTCCTGCTCGCCGGGGCGTTTGCCAGCGTCAGTGACAGTATCGGCAGCGTGGACGCCACCGTGCAGCTGGGGCTGACCATCATTCCTGCCGAATGGGTATTGCCCGCCCTGTTCCTGATTTCTGCCTTTATCGCCACGGCTATGGGCACTTCCATGGGCACCATTGCGGCCACGGCGCCCATTGCCGCCGGTTTTGCCGGGGCCACAGAGCTGTCCATGCCGCTGGCACTGGGCGCGGTGGTGGGCGGCGCCATGTTCGGCGACAACCTGTCGATGATTTCCGATACCACCATTGCGTCCACTCGCAGCCAGGGCGTGTCGTTGAAGGACAAGTTCCGGGTGAACATCTGGATTGCCGTGCCGGCGGCGGCGCTGACGGTGCTGTTGCTGATCGTGTTGGGCGGTGGTGAGCACCAGGTGGAAGCTGAGCCCTTCCGGTTTGCGCTGGTGGTGCCCTACCTGCTGGTGTTCGGGTTGGCGCTCTGTGGCCTGAATGTGCTGGCGGTACTGATCGTGGGCATTGTCACCGCCGGGATTACCGGCATGGTGATGATGCCGGACTACACACTTGCCAGCATGAACGGGGCCATCTACACGGGCTTCGAAGGCATGTTCGAAATCATGCTGCTGTCCATGTTGATTGGCGGGTTATCGCAATTGATGACCGACCAGGGCGGCACCCGCTGGGTGATTGAGCGCATCCACGGCCTTACCCGCTGGCTCAAGCTGCCTCTGCAGCGGGCCGGCGAAGTGGGCATTGCCCTGCTGGTGGTATTCGCCAATGTGTTCGTGGCCAACAATACCGTGGCCATCGTGCTCACCGGCGAAATGGCTCGTGACATTGCCAACGATCACGGCGTGGACCTGCGCCGTTCTGCCAGCCTGCTGGATATCTTTTCCTGTGTGGTACAGGGCCTGATTCCCTACGGCGCCCAGGTGTTGCTGGCCTGTTCCATCGCCAAGCTGTCTCCCCTGGCGCTGATCGGTTCCATTCATTATTGCTGGGCCCTGGCCATTGCCGGTATCGCCGCCATCGCCATTAACCGGCCGCGCTTGCCGCTGCCAAATAGAGAGGGTGCCGAGGCGCGATAGTCTTGGCGAGATAATTGTTGAGGCACAACTCCATTTACAAGGATAGTTAACGTGGCTGGAACCAGTTTATTAATGTTGCTCGATGACATCGCAGCGGTGCTTGACGATGTATCGGTAATGACCAAGGTAGCGGCAAAAAAAACCGCCGGGGTATTGGGGGATGATCTGGCGTTGAATGCGGAGCAGACCTCCGGCGTTCGTGCGGAACGTGAGTTGCCGGTGGTCTGGGCGGTAGCCAAAGGCTCCATGCGCAACAAGTTTATTCTGGTGCCTTCGGCGCTGTTGATCAGCGCTTTTTTGCCCTGGTTGATTACACCGCTGCTGATGCTCGGTGGCGCCTACCTGTGTTACGAAGGGGTGGAAAAACTGGCGCATACCTTTTTTCATGGCAAAGAGGATGCCCGAAAGCATGAGGAAAAACTCAAGGCCATGGCGGATCCGAATGTGGACCTGGTCGCTTTCGAGGAGAACAAGATTAAAGGTGCCGTGCGCACGGACTTTATTCTTTCTGCAGAAATTATCGTGATCGCCCTGGGTACAGTGCAAGCTGCACCTTTCGTGCAGCAAGTGATGGTGGTCAGTATTATCGCCATCGGCATGACGATTGGCGTCTACGGCTTGGTGGCCGGTATCGTGAAAATGGATGACGCGGGCTTGCACCTGATCGAAACGGCCAGGAAGAAAGGCGGCAAAGTTCGCGAAGCACTGGGAAAAATGCTGGTGGGCTTTTCGCCACGGCTAATGAAGTTTCTTTCTATTGCCGGTACGGCGGCCATGTTCCTGGTAGGGGGCGGAATTTTGCTTCACGGCTTGCCGGGTAGCCACGATGCCCTGCATTATCTGGACGACGCCATGGCGTCATTACCGTTGTCGGGCATCCTCAGTGTCGTGGCGCCCATGCTGGCGAATCTGGTGTTGGGGGTTATTGCCGGAAGTATCTTATTGCTGTTGGTCACCGGTGCAGGAAAATTAAGGAGCCTCTGAATAACTCCTTGCGTACTCAGCGTGGCCTGGAGCGTTCAGCTGTTGTGTCTTGTCTCGATGGTCAGGGTGGTTCCCTTTCCGAGAGGCAAGGCGCAGCAGATGGGCGCTCCAGGCCGCGCCCTTCGGGTCTTTCAGGCTGGCCCGCACTCGTTGTTGCACTTTTTCGATGGATGGACATACACCTTCAAAAGCGCGCCTAGATTGCGAACCAGCCTGAAAGACTGAGCATGCAAGGAGTTATTCAGAGGCTCCTTAAGAAAAAAGTAAGGAAAAACGAAAAAATTGACATAAAAAAAGCGCGAACAGGAAAGGCTGTTCGCGCTTTTTTTTGCAAAAAAATCATTCAAATAAAGAGAGGTATTTCTCGTAACCCTGTTCTGCCATTTGATCGACGGGAACAAACCGTAGCGCGGCGGAGTTCATGCACCAGCGCTTCCCGGTGGGCGCGGGGCCGTCTCCGAAAACGTGGCCAAGGTGAGAGTCCGCATAGCGGCTACGCACTTCCGTGCGAGTGGTGAACAGAGTGTTGTCCTCGTGGACAGTGATAAAGGATTTATCAATGGGCTGGGTAAAGCTGGGCCAGCCGGTGCCGGACTTGTATTTGTCTTTCGACGAAAACAACGGCTCGCCGCTGATCACATCCACATAAATGCCGGCGGCCTTGTTATCCCAGTAACGGTTCTGGAAGGCGCGCTCGGTGGCATCTTCGCGGGTAACCTTGTAGACCAGTTCCGGCAGGGATTTTTTCAGTTCGTCGTCGCTGGGGCGCGCAAAGTTATCCGGCCCTTGCCATGACTGGGTGACATTTTTCTCAAGCCAGGGTCGGTGGCTCGGGTCGTCCCAGTGCTCTTCCAGAAACTGGTCCCGGCCGGAGCGATAACGGTAGTACTTGTACTTGATGGAGTGCGTCTTGTAGTAGTTCTGGTGGTAGTCTTCGGCCGGATAGAAAGTATCCAGTTTGGTGACATTGGTAACGATGGGCTTGTCGAAACGCCCGCTTTTTTCCAGGGCAGCCCGTGACGCTTCGGCGATTTTTTTCTCGTCAGCCGTCTGATAAAAAATTTCGCTACGGTACTGTTTGCCACGGTCCACAAATTGCCCGTTGGCATCGGTGGGATCAATGTGTTGCCATAACCAGGTCACCAGATTGGCATAGCTGACTACCTCGGGGTCGTAGATCACCTTGACCGCTTCGGTGTGCCCGGTGTTTCCGGATGCCACCTGCTCATAGCTGGGGTTCGCCTCGTCACCGCCGGCATAGCCACTAATGGCTTCGCTTACGCCGTCCAGTTGCTCAAAATCGGACTCGGTACACCAGAAACAGCCACCGGCAAAATAGGCTTCCGCAGCCAGGCTCGGTGCGCTGATCACCAGCAGCCCCAATAGTGTGATAACTCGCATAATTACTTACCTCCTGCCTGTTGGATGCAGCCGATCGCGATTTGTTGCAAACCGTTATGGCTTACATCACCGGTATGCGCAAACGGACAGGGCGCGCGGCCGGAATCTGTCATGGTGCCAGCCTGACATAAACCGGGGAGGATGCCGTGAAGAGCAGGCAAGGACTGGCCATTATTGGCCTGTGGATAGTGGCCGGGTGGTGTCTGGCCCAGGGCCCGGCACTGCAGCTGGCGCAGAGCTATGAGAAAGGGATGGCGCTGCAGGGGTATTGGGTCAGCGAAAAGCTGGACGGAGTGCGGGCTTACTGGAATGGGGAGCAGTTGATCAGCAAAGGTGGGCACGTGATCAAGGCGCCGGCCTGGTTTGTACGCGGTTACCCGGATGCGCCCATGGACGGAGAGCTGTGGATGGGGCGCGGGCGATTTGCGGAGGTGTCCGCTGCGGTACGCCGGTTGCAACCCGATGCCAAGGAGTGGCGACAGATTCGATACAAGGTGTTTGATCTGCCCGCCAGTGACGCGCCCTTCTCGCAGCGTATTCAACAAATGAAGGCGCTGGCGTCAGCCAGTAATGCCTATACGTTTTCCGTGATAGAGCAGCAGCCCGCGTCCAGCCACGCGGCACTGTTGCAGCGACTGGACAAGGTCATGGCGGCGGGGGGGGAAGGCCTGATGCTGCATCATGGGGACAGTCGGTACCAGGCGGGCCGCAGTGATGCGATTCTGAAAGTGAAGACGTACCAGGATGCGGAAGCCGTGGTGGTTGGCCACACGGAAGGGAAAGGCAAGTACCGGGGCATGCTGGGGGCGTTGGTGGTGCAGCGGGAGGATGGTCGGCAGTTCCGGTTGGGCACCGGCTTTACCGATAAACAGCGCCAAACGCCGCCGCCATTGGGTGCCACTGTGACCTACAAGTATTTCGGCAAAACCGCCACGGGGCTGCCACGCTTTGCCAGTTTTCTGCGGATCAGAAACGACGAACCCTTGGCAGAGCCGTAACGGCAATTTTGTGGTTTCGGGTGCCGCGATGTCACCCGGCCCACCCTGTGATGGCAGGCCGGGATGGATGCCTCAGGGCTGCAGGTTCAGCTCGAAGACGGCTTCGTTGCCACTGTCATCCAGCAGGGAGGCCATGAAGCTGCCACCGGCTCCGGCCACCGCGTCGGCCACGAAGTTTTTGGCGCGGTCGGTGTTGGGTACCCGGAAGACGATTTCCAGATCACTGCTGTAACCCAGGATCGGCGCAAACGACCAGTTGTTATCGGCGGTGGGCGTTACCGGGCTGTTGGCCTGGATGTAGTTGCCGACTACCTGGCGGTTTTCGTCCGGAGATTCGATCACCACATGGTCGCCACCGGTACCGGCGAAGTGGCCACCGGTGGCACGGTAGTTGTTGCTGGCGATGAGGAATTCCTGGGTCGGATCGATGGCGGCGCCGTCGAACTGCAGGTCAACGATACGGGTGCCGTCGCTGATCTTGGCGCAGTCACGATCGTAACGGGCCGGTTCGGTCACATCGATCTGGTAGGTGACGCCGTCGATAACATCGAAGTTGTAGGTGGGGAAGCCACTGAAATCCACCAGCTCTTGCCGGTCGGTGGTATCGGTAATCTGGAAAAATTGTGAGGCGGAACATTCCAGCCACTGTTCCAGTTCGGCACCGGTGACTTTTACCGCCATCAGGGTGTTGGGGTAGAGGTACAGGTCGGCAATGTTCTTCACTTGCAGCTCGCCGGCGGGCACCACGGTGAAGCTGCTTTCCTCGGCGCAGACCCCGTCACGGTCACAGGCCTTGAACGGGGCCGCCGCGGATAGCACCGGCAGGCCATCCAGCTCGGTGCCGACAATGGCGTCTTCCACATAGGCTTTCTGGGCATCGCTGACGATCTGGATGGAAGGATCATCTTTCACCACCGCCAGGAAGCTGAAGATGTCGTCGGTGGATTCGCCGATCACCTGACCCATGTATTCCAGGGTGGCGTCGTGGTCGGGTTTAACCAGGGCAGTCAGGGCCGCATCGGCCTCCCCGTCCGGGTCCAGGGCACGGGCTTCCACCTTGCTGTCCACCACGGTCCAGCTTTCACCGTCCTCATTGAGTGCCAGGCTCAGGTCGATGATGCCCAGGTGGCTGCCCCAGTAGCCGGGCATTACCGAGGGCACGCCCTTGATGGTGCCTTTTTCCAGATCCACGTTAGCGGTGTTGGCAAAGCTGTCCGAGGGGAAGGTCAGGTGGCTGTGGCCGAACATGATGGCGTCGATGCCGTCCACGTCCGCCAGGTACCAGCTGCTGTTTTCTGCCTTGGCCTCTTCCGAGTAGGCGGTGGTGTTGATGCCGGAATGGGGAATGGCGACGATGATGTCCGCCCCTTCCGCCTTCATCTGTGGCACCAGTAACTCTGCGGTGGCCTTGATGTCTTTGGCGGTGACCTTGCCCTCCAGGTTTTTCTTGTCCCACTGCATGATTTGCGGTGGCAGGAAGCCTATAAAGCCCAGGGTCAGTTCGTGGGGGTTGCCGTTCCGGTCGTAGACGGTCTTGGTGATCAGCTTGTACTGATCGAAGTAGGGGGTGCTGCCGTCGGCGCTGAACACATTGGCGCTGATGTAGGGGAAGGCGGCGTCGTCCACGCTTTCGGCGAGGAAATCCAGGCCGTAGTTGAATTCGTGGTTGCCGTAGTTGCCCACGTCGTAGGCCATTTCATTCATCACCTTGTAGACCGGGTGTACTTCGCCGCTGGTAAGCCCTTGCGCTTGGCGCCAGTCGCCCATGGGGCTGCCCTGGATCAGGTCGCCGTTATCGACTAACGCAGAGTTTTCCGGGTGGGTGATTTCGGCACGGGCCTGCTTGACCAGCATGGCGGTACGCACCAGGCCGTGGCCGTTATCCACGCTGTCGCTGTAGTAGTTGTAATCCATCACGTTGGCGTGGATATCGGTGGTTTCCATCAGACGCAGATCCACCCGTGGGGTGGTGTCCTGTTGGGCGGGGGTGTTGTCGTCATCGCCGCCGCAGCCGCTGAGCAGGGCGCCGCCGGCCAGGGACAGGGCCAGCAGGGATCGCAGTGAAGCCTTCATGGTGTTTCCTGTGTTTGGGTTCAAGGAAGGGCGGCGCGAACGCCGCCGGAGAATTTTTTAAAACGAATCAGGGGCAGTTGCTGATCACGGTGAGAGTGCTCACCGATTCCAGGCTGGGCTGGTTCATGTACAGGTCGCGCACGCCGTCCACTTCCAGGATCTGGCCAACCATGGCCGGGTTGTTGGCGGGGCTGTACTCGGCGCGTTGGTCGGATTCCAGCTTCACGTAGACGCTGGTGCTGCTGTTCAGGTCGCCCAGCTCCAGGGCGTAGGGGTCGTTGACGCCGCCGATCACTTCGCCCACCACGGTGAGCGGGGTGCCCTGGCTGCTGGCGTAGGCATCGCTCACCGACACCGCGCCGCTGCTGCCACAGCTGCCGCTTCCACTGCTACCGTCCACCAGCTGCATGTCGGTGACGTATTCGATGCTGGGCTCACCCATGTAGACGTCACGCTCGCCGCTCACCTGCAAGGTTTCGCCGATTACCGACGGGTTGTTCTGCGGGCTGAAGTCATTGCGGTACTGGCTGTCCAGTTTCACGTAAAGGGTGGCACTGCCGGCGCTGTCCTCAATTTCCAGGGCGTACTCGCCGTTGATGGCCTGGGTGATCACGCCTGACACGGTGACGGTGGTGCCGGTGGGTTCGGCCAGTGCCTCGCTCACGGACAAGGTGTCTCCGGTGCCGCCGCCATTGCTGCCACCGGGGCCGTCCGGGGCACCATAGGCGCCGTAGTCGAAGGTGCTGTCATCCCAGGGGTTATAGCCGCCGGAGGGGGTGTTCCAGGGCTGGCCGTTGTCCGGGTCGTCCAGCTCTTCGCTGGCCATGGGGGTGGGTGTGGCGGTGCCGGCCGGGTGGGCGCTGCTGTTGAACTGGGTGTAGCTTTCCGGGGTGGCCAGCCAGTCGATCAGGTTGATGCTGAGCTGGGCGGCGTTGCCGGCATCGGTCCAACCCGGGTAGGTGCTTTTGGTGTTGCCGTTGTCCTGGCGCTTGTACTTGGGTGAGGCATCTTCGATGGGGCTGGAGTCACCGATAAAGGCGGCCTTGCCGGGGCCGGACTTGGCGATGGCCACATAGGGGCCTTCGGCGGTGCCGCCGAAATAGAGCCCGGAATCCACCGCGTGGGTCCAGCGGCTGGGGCTGTCACTGGTGGAGAAATACACCAGGCCTTTGGCCTTGTTCGGGTCGGTGATCGCCAGGGTGGCGCCACCGGCCATCAGTACCGGGCCCACGCCGGTGGTCAGCCCCTCTACCTGACTGGCCGGCTCAATACCGCTGGCGCCGCTGTGCCAGTCGATGGCATTGAAGCGAAAGCGAATGCCGAACTCCTGGGCCAGCCAACCGCTGGCGGTACCGGGATTGCGCAGGTCACCGTAGCTGCCGCCCAAATTGAACTGGGACAAGGTGGAGCGGTTATAGCCGTTGAACACTTCGGTGCTGTCCCAGGTGTTCAGGTTGCGGTCCGCGTTGTAGTGGTCAGCCACAAAGAAGATGCCCTTGCCGGCGGCCACAAAACTTTCCAGTGCCTGCAATTCTGATTGGGTAAAAGGGCGGTTGCTTTCGGCCAGCACCAGTACATCCGCATGGCTGATGGCGCTGTAAGTGATGACCGCTTCATTGGCGTTACTGTTGGCGGTGGTCGGGTTGGTGTAGTCATCCACAAACTGGATAACGCCGTCGCTGTTTTTATCCACCCCGCGGTATTCCTGCACGGTGTAACCGGCGCTGACCAGTGCATCGGCGAAGTCGGAAAAAGCGCCGTCGATCACCCAGTCCGCATTGCCTTCCGTGCCGCCGTGGGAAACATCGAAGAGCACGACCTTGCCGTTATCGTTAGCGCCGGGGGATTGAATCGGCGCCGGGTAGTTCCAGTCGTAGGGTGTTGCGTTGACGCTGGCGCAAAGGGCAGTGAGCAGAGCGGTGACGGCCGGTGTTGTGAGAACGTGCCTGTTCATGTGCGGTCATCCTTGAATGAAAGAGGGAGACCGAAAGGCTGACGCCGTGACAAGAAAATGCGGTAAAAAGATCGTGATATTTTGATGAATTCCGCTGAATGTATGGCAGGGTTGGCACTCAGGTCAGGTTTTATATTCCTGTCATCAGGGCATCATGACAGGGAGCAGAGAGGACGAGGTATGCGCATCGATTGGCAAATTGACGGGCGACCATCATGGCCAGCGCCGAGACAAAACGGTGAGCGCCAATGAGCCAGACACCATCCGGTTCGACGCCCACGCCGGTGTCGTCTTTTTCGCTGGTGGCCGACAGCGGCCAGGCGTTTACCCTGCGTGTCACCCTGGCCCGGCTGGCCCAGCGCACGCTGGATGTGCAGTACTACATCTGGGATGACGACACTACCGGCAAGCTGCTGATCTATCGTTTGCTGGAAGCGGCGCGGCGGGGTGTGAAGGTGCGCATGTTGCTGGATCATGCCAATCAGTTGGGCCGCGATGTGAAGTGGGCGGCGCTGGATGCGCACCCCAATATCGAGGTGCGGTTATTCAACCCGTTCAAGGGTCGCTATAAATATTTTTTGCAGTGGCTCTACCATGCGCCGCTCCTTAATCACCGCATGCATAACAAGGCCTGGATCATGGACGGGGAGCGGGCGCTGGTGGGCGGGCGCAACATTGCCGACCACTATTTTGGCGTCAATGCGTCCGCCAATTTCCGGGATCTGGATCTGTACGCCCATGGCGCCATTGTGGCCGATACCCGCAGCGCGTTTGATGCCTTCTGGGAGAGCCCGCTGGCGGTGCCCATGAAAAGTTATCGGCGCCGTACCGAGGCCACGGCGGAACGCATCTGGCGTTGGCTGGGGCGCTGGCGCACCTCCCTGAAAGGTTATCCTTACCTGTTTCCCCAACACGAAGCGTTTTTTACCGAGTACCTGCGCAAGCAGGAGCAACAATGTGTGCAGGCGCCGGCGGCGCTGTTGTTCGATAGCCCGGACAAGGCCAGTGGGGCCAAGCAGACTCTGATGGGCGAGCAGCTGGCCCGGTTACTGGGCAGGAAAGACCATCGCGAATTGCTGATGGAAGCCAGTTATTTTATTCCGGGTGATGCCTTTGTTGAGGCGCTGGCGGGCTTTCGGCAGCGAGGTGGTCGTGCGGCCGTGTTGACCAATAGCCTGGCGACCAATGATGTGATCGCCGCCCACGGCGCCTATTCCCGTTATCGGCCGGGGTTGCTGGCGGCGGGAGTGGAATTGCATGAATTGCAGCCCAATGCCCGGGCGCTGCGTCGCCAGGTGCGATTGTTCAAAGGCCGTTCCCAGGCGAGCCTGCATACCAAGGCCATGGTGCTGGATCGTCGCGAAGTGTTTGTCGGTTCGTTCAATATCGACCCGCGCTCGGTGCACCTGAATACCGAGATGGGTTACTACGTGGCATCTACCGAACTGGGACAACAGGTGGCGGCGTTTATCGAAGAAGGGTTGGCGCCGGAAAACAGTTTTCGCTTGTCCCGGGAAGACGGCAAGCTGGCCTGGGCCGCAGACGGTGACGACGGCGTGCCGGAGGTGTTATATCGTGAGCCGCGGGTCAGCGTGGTGCGCTGGTTGGCGGCGTGGTTGTTGGCGCGGTTGCCGATCGAGCGGTTTTTATAAGTTTCATCGCGGATTAGTGTGAATAACACGCGTCTCACCGTTTGATAGGCTTATCGCACATACCCTGCGCTTTGCCGAACGCTCGACGCCGGATGCCTGACGTAACCCCCCCATAGCCTGAGTGGCTGTTGCTATTGCGGTACCCCTGTTGAGGAATATTCAGTGCCATTATTCAGGGAATAATCGGGTAATGCGTTTTGCGAAGAGAGCCTGACAGCCAGGGTTTTCAGGTTTTGAATGCAGGCGGGCTTCGGGGCCGCCGCCCCGACCCGTTGGCCGGGGCGGCGCGGCTTAGCCCCGTGCGGATTGCAGCTGTTCCTGCCAATAAAGTTCACGTAATTCCCGTTTGAGAATTTTTCCGATGGTGCCGCGCGGCAGGCTGTCCCGTTGTTCCAGTGCGGATAGCCGCTGGGCTTTCCCCAGTTGCTGGTTGGCCCGGTCACAAATTGTGGTCAGCTCGGTGTCGCACCCGTCGCGTAACACCACCAGCCCCAGCGGGGTTTCGCCCCACTGGCGGCTGGGGATGGCGATCACTGCCGCGTCGATAACGTCGGGGTGATTGAGCAGGGCTTTTTCCAGGTCTTCGGCGTAGATATTGAAGCCCCCGGAAATGATCATGTCCTTGCGTCGATCGAGCACCGACAGGAAGCCGTCGCTGTCGAGCCGGCCCATGTCGCCGGTGCGATAGAACACCGCCCCGTCGGCGCGGGTCCAGAGTAGTTCGCCGGTCTTGTCCTCACGCTTGTAGTAGCCGCGCATCATGGCGCTGCTGCGCCCCACGATTTCTCCGATTTCCCCGGCAGGCAGTTCTTGCAGATCCTCGTTGATGATGTGCACTTCACAGCCTTCCCCCGGTTGCCCTACGGTGGCCCATTTGTCCGGATTTTCTGCGCAATTGAGTACCGTGGACACGCCGCCTTCGGTGAGCCCGTAGAACTCCACCAGGTTGCCGGGCCAGCGCGCCATGGCATCGGCAATCAGCGGTGCGCGCAGGGGCGCGCTGGTGGAGAATTTTACCTTGAAGTGGCTCAGATCGAAGCGATCAAACGCCGGTTCGTCCAGCAGCCTTTGATACTGCACCGGCACCAGCATGGTATGGGTGACGCGGTGTTGCTCGGCCAGTTCCAGGTAACGCTGGCTGTGAAATTTGGCCATGGTGATCAGGGTGCCGCCGGCAAACAGGGTGGGCAGCACACACACCAGGGTGGTGTTGGAATAGAGCGGCGTGGACACCAGCGTGACGGCGTTCTGGTCGTAGCCCAGGTCGGTGACTCGCTCCAGCTGACGGGCGCGCATGCGGTGATCATGCAGAATGCCCTTGGGGACGCCGGTGGTGCCGGAGCTGTAGATGATGTTGAAGGGGTCATCTGGCTGCGGGATGTGCTGCGGTGCGCTGGTTGCGGCATCGGCAATCCAGTCGTCGAAGGGGTGCCACCCCGGTGCCTGGCCGTCCAGGCTGAAGCGGTGCTGCGCAGGGATGTTGTCCAGATCGCCCAGCAAGGGGTCGATCAGGGTACGATGCTTGTCGGAGACAAACAGGAAGCGCGCGTCGCAATCGTTGATCATCAGTGCCAGGGTGTCACCGGAGGCCATGCCGGA
The DNA here is from genome assembly GCA_039983755.1 of Alloalcanivorax sp. Classification (GTDB taxonomy): domain Bacteria; phylum Pseudomonadota; class Gammaproteobacteria; order Pseudomonadales; family Alcanivoracaceae; genus Alcanivorax. The sequence continues at coordinate 42,706 of JBDWVU010000049.1, read as the reverse complement.
GAGCGGGACCATGCAGCCGCCGGCGGTGAGGGTGCCCAGGAACAGGGTCAGATAGCGGGCGCTGTTCTCCGATAGCCCGGTGACGGTGTCGCCGGGTTTGAGGCCCGCGTCGATCAACCGGTTGGCCACCTGGTTCACCTTGTCCACCAGTTGGCGCCAGGTGAGCATGCCGCTTTCATCGTAGAGGGCGGGGGTGTCGCCCTGGCTTTCGGCCCATTGCTGCAGACGCTGGGGCAGGGGCGCGAAAACCTCGTCGATCCGTTCCGGGGCGTAGCGGGGCATGGCATCGCTGGCGGTGGTCATGGGCTCTCCTTTTGTGGAATAGAATTCCGAAAATAGATCGAGCATACTCCTCGGTATGTTTGCTCGCAATACAGCGGTTTAACAGAATCAGGTGTGATGTATGGCCAGTCCTTTTTGCTTTCGATTCCGGGTGCGCTACAACGAATGCGATGCCCAGCAGGTGGTATTCAATGCTCGTTACGGGGACTACGTGGACATCGCCATGACCGAATTCATGCGTGCACTGGGGCGGGACTACAACCAGTTGCTGGCGGCGGGGCTGGATAACCAGGTGGTGAAACTGACCACGGAATGGCAGTCGCCGGCCCGCTTTGATGACGTGCTCGACGTGTTCGTGTCACTCACCCATATGGGCAACACGTCGTTCTCCCTGCAAGCGGATATCCGCCACACGGATGATGGCCGTGCCATTGCCTGTTCGGAAGCGGTGTACGTGATGATGACCACCGAGCCGTTCGAAAAAACCACGGTGCCGGACGACCTGCGTGAGCTGCTGCAGGCCGGGGCGCCGGGGGTGGTGATTGACCAGAGTGGTCGCCCGTAACTAAGGGAGTTACCCCTTTTCTGGTACCCCCCTACGCCAGATTCCTGGCAGCGTAGAGGCGCTGCACGAACTGAAAGCCAAGCCCCTCGCCCTGCATCTCCGCGAGGTGTTGGCGGGCGCATTCAATATCGATTCGTGCTCGGAGCATTTGCATACCGAAATGGGCTACTATGCTGCGTCTGAAGTAGTGGGCCAGCAGGTTGATGCCGTTACCGAAAAGGGGCCGGTGATCGCCCTGTCGAGTTTTCGCTTTCCCGGTCGTTCGCCACGCGCTACAACCTATCTGCTGCCATGCAAGCATCGTTATTTGCTTCGCTGACTCTTCGGACCGTCCTGTATTGAAAAGTTTTGGAGAGTGTTATGCCTCAGCCGTTCTGTTTCCGCTTTCGGGTTCGCTATCAGGAATGCGATGGCCAGCAAGTGGTTTTCAATGCCCGTTACGCGGATTATGTGGACCTCGCCATTAAGGAATTCATGCGTGCTCTGGGGTGCGAGTACAGCCAGTTGCAGGCACGAGGGCTGGATAATCAGGCGGTGAAGCTGACCATAGAGTGGCAATCTTCGGCGCGTTTCGACGATGTGCTGAATGCGTTCGTGTCAGTGAAGCAATTGGGCAATACTTCCTTCACCCTGGAAACGAAAATCCGCCATGCGGACGATGGCCGCGACATTGCGTATTCGCAAGCGGTGTACGTGATGATGACAAGCGAACCGTTTGAAAAGACATCGGTGCCGAACGACCTGCGTGAATTGTTTCAGGCCGGGGCACCGGGGTTGGTGATTGATCAGAGCGGTCGGGGTTAATAGCAGGCTGAACAGGGAATGGGCGACTGTTTTCAGGTGATGACGCTGAAGATTGCGCTGGCCCTGGCAATGCGTCTGCTTCCAATATGGAAATAACAGTTGGCAAAGGCGGTGCTGCGACCGACTTTCTGCACGTCGGTATGCACCTCAATCCAGTCTCCCTGTTCGGCTTTGCCCACATAATCCATGGTTTGACTGGTCGTCACCATGGGCGTGGGAGGTTCGGTGGAAAACGCGGAGCTGTATCCCATGGCAATATCGGCCAGGGTCCCCAGGACGCCACCATGAACAATGCCCCTGGCGTTGCAGTGTTTTTTCTCTGCAAGCATGCCGATGACCAGTCCGTTTGCGGCTCGCTTTTCGTGGATCGGGCCGAGCAAATCCGTGAACGGGCTGGTTCGTGAGAGGGGCCCAAAATCTTCAGGTATCGCGCTCATACTAGAATCCTTTCTGGTTAATGGCGTAGGCAGGTTGTGTGGTGGCGGGGTCAAGCGGCGGAAATGGCTTTGCGGCCATTTCCGCCCCGCGTTGCGCGGTTATTGACCGGCCACGTCCAGTACGACTTTGCCTTTGGCGGTGCGCGAGGTCAGCGCGGCCAGTGCCTGTTCGTACTCCTCGAATTTGAACACCTGGCTGATGCGCGGCTTAAGCTTGCCCTGACCGAACAGCTGGAACAGTTCCATGATGTTCTGCATGTTCACTTTCGGCTCTTGCTGGGTGAATGCGCCCCAGAATACCCCGACGATGGAGCAGCCTTTCAGCAGCGCCAGGTTGGCGGGAATCTTGGGGATGTCACCGGCGGCGAAACCGACAATCAGCAAACGGCCGTTCCAGGCCATATTGCGCAGGGCGGCTTCGGTGAACTTGTCACCCACCGGGTCGTAGATCACATCCACGCCTTTGGGGTAGCGCTTTTTCAGCGCGTCTTTCAGGTCTTCCTCGGCGTAGTTGATCAGGTCATCCGCGCCGGCTTCCCTGGCCACTTCCAGTTTCTCGTTGCTGCTGGCGCAGGCGATTACGTTGGCGCCCATGGCCTTGCCCAGTTCAACGGCGGCCAGGCCAACCCCGCCACTGGCGCCCAGCACCAGCAGGGTTTCTCCGGGCTGGATGTTGGCCCGTTGTTTCAGTGCGTGGTAGCTGGTGCCGTAGACCATGGAGAAGGCCGCGGCGGTGTGATCGTCCATGCCGTCAGGCACGGGAATCAGGCGGTTCTCCGGTACCACGATTTCTTCTGCGAAGGCACCGTAGCCGGTGAGGCCCATGACCCGCTGGCCGGCCTTGAAGTTTTTCACGCCGTCGCCCACTTCCAGCACTTCCCCGGCCATTTCGCCGCCCGGTGAGAAGGGCAGCTCCGGCTTGATCTGGTATTTGCCTTCGATGATCAGGGTGTCGGGGAAGTTCAGGCCGGCGGCTTTTACCCGCACCTTCACTTCGCCTTTGCCCGGCGCAGGCGATGCGATGTCGTCAATGACCAGCGTGTTGGCTGGGCCCAGTTCCTTACACAGAATGGCGCGCATGCGTAGCTCTCCCGAAAATCAGAATTTTTATGTGTAGGAGACGCTAACGCCGATGGGGGCATTAGACAAATGCATGGGGCGCATTGAGAGGGATAAACAAGAATAATAGCTGCGAGCTGCTAGTGCCTAGCTCTGAGAAAAGAATAAGCATAATGATGAAGCGCGAAGAAGAGCCGGGACGGTGATCCCCGACTCTTTCCGCGCCTCGTAGCTAGTAGCTAGCCGCTCGACGCTGTTTTTTTACCGGTGCCCGGTGAATTCCACTACCTGCTGGAAGGTGGGGCGGTTTTGCCAGTGGATGGGGGCGACGCCGGACAGGCCGATGGCGCGGTGCTGGATCTGGTCCTGGCTTTCGTCCACGTTCCAGCTGTCCATGCTGGCGATGCCGCCCAGTTGCCCGATGGCCTGGTTGAGGCTGTCGGCCAGGGCGTCGCGGCAGGCGTTGCTGTCATCGGTGTCCGCGCAACGCAGGGCCCGGTACGGGTTGGCGCTGGTGCCCAGAGCCTGTTCCAGGACCCGCTCCAGATAGCCGTAGTAGCCATTGTTATAGGCGGACCCGCCGGCCCCGGGCTTGTTGTCACGGCCCATCAGCGACAGGTTCTGGCCGTCCACGTCTTCCACGGCGGTGACCTGTGGCAGCAGGATATCGATCATCAGCGGGTACCAGGCATCCATCAGGGCCACGGCGGCTTCTTCATCGTAGTTGCCGCTGCCGTCCCGGTCGCGACGCATGGCGCCGTTGCTGACCCAGTCTTGCATCAGGCGGATGGCGCTGTCCTGGTCGCCGGTGACTGGGGCCGTCTCTAGCAGGGCCAGGGCGTGGGGGATGATTTCCTGACCGCGCAGGTCCACGGTGGCGGCATCGCCCATGGCTTCCACCATGCGTGCCCGGGTGACGCTGCCTTCCTCCACCAGTTGTTGCAGGCGCACATCAAGGATGTCGTTGCGGTGGGCGGAGCCATAGGGGGCGTGGGCGTCGGCAGCCCACCAGTCACGGGCCGGGCGGTTGTTCCAGCTGGCCAGGTAGCCACGTTCCGGATTGCTTTCCTGGGGGTGGGCTTGTTGGGGCAGGAAGCCATTCCAGTCGTACTGGCCGTTGCCCCAGCTGGGCAGTTCCGGGTGGATGCCGTTGGCACGCTGGGGGTAGTCGCCGGAATGGAAATAGGCGATGTCCCGGTCGTCGATATAGAACCAGTTGAAGCTGCCGGTGGTGTTGTAGAACACGTCGTAGAAGCTTTGCACATCGTGCACTTCATTGCGGGTGGCCTGCATGAACGGCAACGCGGTATCCAGCTCGGCAAAGTAGGTGCTGCGCTGGCGGGTCACTGCCACGGGCAGGCCGGACACGGTGGCGAAGCCAATCACCGGGCCGTACTCCTCGGTGCGGATCACGCGGCGGTGGACGGCTTCGTTTTGACCGACGGCCTCCGGGTCGGTGGAGGAGGCCAGGTTCCAGCGGGCCACCCATTCTTCGTCGATCACGTCGAAGGGTTTGCACTGGCCGTTGACCTGATAGCCGCCTTCACCGTGGGCGGGAGCCTCGGCCGGTGAGCAGCGCTGTACCACGCGCACGTCGGTGAGGTCGGAGCTACCGGAGGTGGCACTCCAGGCGAAGTCCGGGCCGCGGCCGATGACCACGTAGGGCAGGCCGGTAAAGGTCATGCCACGGGTGTTGATATCGCCACCGTGAATGGCCACTTCGAGCAACAATTGCGGTACGAAGTAACTGGTCTGCGGGCCGAACACGGCCAGCGGCTGGCCACTGGCGGAATGCTCGGCATTGAGCAACAGCGCATTGGACATGACGTTGGGAAAGCCGTTGCGCAGGCCGCTGATGCCGGTTTCAATACCGGCAATGCGTTGCATGACTTCCTGTCGTTGTTCGTCGCTCAGGGACTCCTCGGGGGTGTTGCCGAGTTGGCGCACCTGCCGGGTGAGAGTGGCCCACTGGGAGCCCAGTTGGGCGCCATCGTCGTCGAGGAATGACAGGGACAAAATGCCACCGAGTAAATCACCGACGGTATCCAGCAGGCCGCCGACTACGCCAGTGCCGGGCAGGGCTGGCACGTTGCCCAGTGCCTCAGGGCACTGGGGCTGGCCGGGTCGGCCGCAGGGTTCATGGGTCAACGGTTGGTGGGCCTGGAAGGAGCCGGCGTCGAACATGACGGCACCGGGGAACTGGCCGGCCAGCTCGCCGCTTAGTGGGCACAGGTCGGGCAGGGTCGGCGGTGACTGGGTGGCAAAGGAGCGGGTGGTGGTGACGGAGGATTCTGCATCCAGGCCATTGCGCAGGTCTTTCCACAGGGCGCAGGCGGTTTCCGCGCTGCCGGTCTGTTCTTCCAGCGCTTGCAGCAGCAGCACGTTCTTGTGCTCGTTGCCGCCGCCGCCGGCGAAGATGCCCTGAATCAGGGTGGCGATGGCGACCACGTCTTCAATCACGAAGGGTTCCAGTTGTACGCCCAGCGCCACGTATTCCACCGGCACTTGCAGCAGGCCGCCACGGGCATCGCTCACGTACTGGTTGAGGCCGGCCACGTAGTTGGTGGCGTCTTCGAATACCTGGGCGCCGTCGTCACCGAAACGGGCGATGGTCTTGGCGATCATGGTGGTGCGGTCTTCTTCCCGGTAGGGGGCGTCCACCGCAATGTCCTGGTCGAAGGAGAAATCCGCCGGACCCAGGAAGCGCGATAGTTCGCCCCGGCCGGCCCGGCGCAGTACGTCGAGCAGGAACAGGCGGTCGGCGGCGGTGACATAGCCGACCCCGAACAGGGCGTCACGGCGGGAGTCACCGTAAATGTGCGGCACCCCAAAATTGTCCCGCTTGATGTCCACCTGGTAACCGGCGGTGTCCAGGGTCAGTTCACTTTCCCAGTTGCCGGCGTCGGCGGCCAGCAACGGGGCGGCCTTGAAATAGTCGGTTAGCTGATCATCGGTCAGCCCCGGTTCGCTGCGTACCAGCGCATCGTAGAGGCCCAGCTGATCATCGAAGTGCGGCTCCTTGGTGAGCGCGGGCACCAGGCCGGTTTCCGCCACCAGGTCATCCAGCAGGGTGCCGACCAGGTCGCCCAGGCCGGGGATGTCGGCGGTGAGGCTGCTGAGCCCGCCGATATCATCCTGCCCCGGGGGCAGGATATTGAGCACGGTGCCGTAATCCGCATAGGGAGCAGACACGGTGGCGGGCCGATCCGCCGGTGGTGCGGGCGGCGTTTCCGGTTCCGTGGGCAGGTTGGGTGTGGGGGTGTTGGCTGCCGGGGCGGGGCTGCTGGAGCCGCCTCCTCCGCAGGCACTGATCAGGCTGGCGGCAAGCAGCGCGGTAATGACAACTCCGGGTTTCATGGTGCTCTCCTCGGGACTTTATTGTTTTAAGTGCGATGGCCGTGTGCGCGACACTTTTCGCACGGTAGTCCCAAGATTGGCATTCCCGCGGGTATGAGGGGGAGAGGCGGCAACAAAACAGAAAGAAAAGCCTACTTAACGCAGCATGAAAAGACAGCTACGAGCTTCTAGCCATGAAGCTGCTAGTGGCAGCCGGGTTTTCTGGTGAGATGCGAAGGGGTGGAAGTGACGTTTGTGGGTATTAGCAAGTGGGGGGCAGCTGCTCACCTCTAGACGCTAGAAGCTCGCAGCTAGGCGCTGTTTTTTCAGCCCTTCTTTTCCATATGCGCCAGCACGTTGGCCAGGCGATCGACGAGGATCTTGTTGATGCTTTTTTCCAGCACCCGGCCCAGCTCATCGCTGACCACGGCATCCGCCAGTGGGCGAATGCGGGTGATGAAGTCGGCCAGTTTGGGCACGTCTTCGCCTTCCGGTAGGGCTTCGTCGCCGTATTTCTCATCCACCAGGTGGTGGATGATCATGCCGATAAAGCGTTCGGCCAGCTTGTCCACTTCCTCGCGGACCAGGCTCACATGGGTAAGCACTGCATCCAGCGGCACGCCGGCTTCGCTGAGTTCCTTGCCGGCGTTGTAGACGCGCGGGTAGGGCAGGCGCAGACGCATGCCTTCGGGGATGATGTAGCCGAGCTTGACCGCCTTGGTCATCACTTCCGGGGTGATGTCTTCACCGAAGTCATCGAGCAGATCCTGGTAGTCCACGTAGGAGGGGACGCTGGGGTTCTGCCAGGAAGTAACGGCCACTTCCAGGCCGAGAATATCGTTGAGCTCGCGGCCCTGTTCCCAGGCGCTGAGCAGGTCGCGGATGTTGTTGAGCGTGTAACCGCGCTCCAGCAGGGCGCCGATAATTTTCAACCGGGCCAGATGCACGTCGGTATAAATACCGGTGCGGCCTCGCTTTTCCGGGGGCGGCAGAATGCCGCGATCCTGGTAGGCACGCACGTTACGCACCGTCGAGCTGGCTTCGCGGGCCAGTTCGTCGATGGTGAATTCCTTGTGGTCGCCGGCGTCTGCCGGGGCCTGTTGCTCAGCCGGTTGGGTGTATTTCTTCAGGCTGCGCAAAATAGCTGCGGGATTACGGTCACTGGTTTTCATGTGGCGATGATAGCCCCCTTTTTGCACTGGGGCTAGAAGGAGAAAAGAGACGCAGCACGCAACAAGCATCACGCAACAACGGGGGCGAGGCGCGTGCTGATTGACGGGCCCGGCTTGCGCACCGGCCGTGGGCGCGGCCACTGGCATTGGAAAACAACAGCCCGAAATCGCGCTGTAGCGTGTTGCGTGAAGCTTGCCGCGTCTAAATTTCCACTTGTGCCAGATTGCGGGCCAGGGATGGGGTGAAGCGTCCCAGCCATTGCATGCCCCGCGCTTCCGGGCTCACCGGTACCACCGCGCGGTTTTTCTCTACTGCTGCGACGATGGCCTGGGCGACCCGGTCAGGGGTGAAGGCGCGGCGCTGGTACAGTTTTTCGGTATTGTCCTGGCGACGGCTTTGCTCATCATCGTCAACGCCCACAAAGCGGGTGCTGCGGGTGATTGGGGTATCGATGATGCCCGGGCAGATGGCGCTGACGCCGATGTTGTGTTCGGCCATTTCGGCGCGCAGGCATTCGCTGAACATCAGCACCGCACTCTTGCTGGTGGCATAGGCGGGCAGCATGCGCGATGGCATGAAGGCGGCGGCGGAGGCCACGTTGACGATATGCCCGGCGCGGCCCTGGTCGATCATCTGGCGGGCGAACAGGCGGCTGCCATGAATGACACCCCACAGGTTCACGCCCAGTAGCTGCTGCCAGTCCTTGACGCTGGTATCCAGCAGTGAGCCGGACAGACCAATGCCGGCGTTGTTGACGACGATATCCGGGGCGCCCAGTTCCTTGTCCACCCAGGTGGCCAGGGCTTCCATGGAGCGGGTGTTGCTGACGTCGCATTTGCGGCTCAGGGCGTCACCGCCTTCGGCAACAATGGTGCGGGCGGTGGCCGCGGCGGCATCGCTGTTGATGTCGGTGCATACCACCAGGGCGCCACGGCGGCCGAAGGCCAGGGCGGTTTCCCGGCCGATCCCGGAGCCGGCACCGGTGACCACCACGCGTTTGCCGCTATCCGGGCCGGTCGCCTGGCTGGCGGTGACCTTGCTGCGTTGCAGCGGCCCGGAAGCAGCCGCTCCCTCGATATGCTGAATGAATTCACGGATCCAGTTGGCGGTCACGTCCGGGTGCTGCAGTAGTGGCCCCCAGTGGCCGCAATCCAGTTCGCGGCGCCACAGTTGATCGGTCCACTGCGACAGGTCTTCGAGCATGCTCGGGCGCACATAGTTGTCTTCGCGGGCCACGATCAGTTGCACGGGAACCCGGGTATGTCGCTCTCGGGGTTTGAGCAGGCAAGGCAGCATATTGGCACGGTACAGCTCGATGCCGTGGGTGCCATCCTGCAGCTGGGTGGCGCTGGGCTCGCTGTGCAGATTTTCGGTGCGTCGCAATACCTGTGGCCAGGCTTTGGCCAGGCCGGCTTTCCACAATGCCGGCGCCAGTACCGGTAACTGGAAGGCGCCGATGTACCAGGAGTGGGAGAGCTGGTTGAGTACCGCGCCGAATTTTTGTTCGCGCAACCGGGCTTTCATCCAGTGACCCACATGGTCCAGGCAGGGGCCGGACAGGGTGGTGTAGGAGGCGATGCGTTGTTCGGCATCCGGGTCGGTGACCGATTCCCAGGTCTGGATGGAGCCCCAGTCGTGGCCCACCAGATGCACCTTTTCATCCGGGCTGACGGTGTCCATGACCGCATGCAGGTCGTCGCGCAGCTGGCGCAACTTGTAAGCGGCGCGGCCGGCGGGTACGGATGAGTTGCCGGCGCCGCGTACGTCATAGGCGACCACTTTGAAATGCCGGCTAAGGCGTTCCGCCACTTTTTCCCAGACATGATTGGCGTCCGGGTAGCCGTGTACCAGGATCACCGTGGGGCTCTTGTCCGCACTCCAGGTACGCACCGCCAGGTCCACGCCATTACGGCTTACTTTGCTGTCGCGCCACTGCACCATCAGGCTGCTTCCTCTTGCTTGTCGCCAGTGTTGTTGTCGAGCAGGTGGGCCGGAGCGGGGGTCAGCCAGCGCGGTCCCTGATCGTCCATCAGCAGGAATTCACTGCTGCCGACGCTGTGCGTGCCATCGCTCAACGTCAGTTGCCATTGCCACAGCCCGGGTATCAGCGGTCCTTCCCCGATGCGATTACCTTCCGGCAGGGTGCCGGTGAGCGGCGCCAACCGATAGTGCTGGCGCAGGCCGGGGAAACGGTCAGCAAGCTGCTGGGGTGTCTCCCCCCGGCCCAGGGCCAGCGGTAGCTGGTCGCGATAGTCACGCAGGCGGCGGTGTAATGCAGTCAGCGCAGCCACGTCGGGGCCGCTCAGGCAGGCCTTGGCGGCGTAGCCGTTCTGCACCGCATCGCAACGCAGTATATAGCCCATGCCGATCCGGTAACGGCGCTTTCCCGGTCTGTTCAGGCCAAAGCGACGGCGGGTGGGTTGGGTGGTAAAGCGCACCTTCGGCGGTCTGGCGGGATCGAACAGCTGGTGCGCACGCAGCCAGTCGCGAATCAGCAGCTCGCAATCCTGCTCGGTCATGCCCGGTTGCAGGGATCCAGCAATGATCTGCAGCCCTTTGTGGGCGTTTTGCCAGGCAGAGAGATAAGGCGCCAGGGCCTGGGAATCCGGGGTCCAGAATGCGTTCATGAACGCCTCCACCGTGTTATCGTTGGAATGTAGCTCGATCATTACAGTGCTCAATGTCACGGTCAACTGCTGTGACTGGCATTGTTACCCGGGTGATGACTCCCCAGGGCCAATTGCGGGGGCAAAAACGGCTGGTGAAGATCTAACAAGACCCGGTCTCGGCGGGTTTGTCAGCGTGTTGCATGCTGCGTGAAGCGTGCTGCGGCCGCAGCGCGGCAAAAAAAGGGCCGGCAAAGTGCCGACCCTGAAAGTCACCGGAAAAGGGAGAGCTCGGTGAAGTAAAACGGTTAGGCGGCGTCCTCTTTGAGGAGGTCGCCGAGCAGGGCCTCGAAGTTTTGCAGCTGCTCGCTGTTATCGTGATCCCACGGATGAAAGCCGGGTTTGAACCAGTCGAACCAGGGTTTGGTGATGTTCAGGAAAATCCCTTTGCGACCCCAGGTGTGCTTGGCCACGGCCCGCCAGCCTTTCAGGTCTGTCAGGCCGCCCTTGATGCGCACGTTATGCAGGTAGAAGGGGATAAACAGGGCAAAGAAAATGCCAGTGGCAAGCACCAGGGTGCCGCTGCGCAGGGCGTAGGCGCCCAGGTTGCTGTCGTCGCCGATCACCGTGCGGTACACATCGAAGGCCACGGCCTTGTGTTCGGTTTCTTCCAGGGCGTGCCAGTTCCAGATGGCCTTGTAGCCTTCGTCGGCGCCTTCCATGATTTCGGGCAGATCCAGCAGGCCGCCGCCGAGAATGGCGGTCAGGTGTTCCAGTGCTACGGTGGCAGCCAGCTGGAAGGCTTTGGGGCTATATTGCTGGGCGGCCCCAAGCAGCTTGGCAACGAAGGCTTCCTGGGCATGCAGCGGAATACCTGCCTGGGCCACGAAGTCGTTGTACTCTTCGTGCTCACGGCCGTGCATGGCTTCCTGGCCGATAAAGGCAGTGACTGCCTTTTTCAGTTCCGAATCGGTAATCTGGTCGCGATAGTGGCGGACGCTGTCGATAAAGAAGCGCTCGCCCACCGGGAAGAACAGACTCATGGTATTGAGGAACTGGCTGACATTCAGGCCGTCCCGGTGCCAGGTGAGGGCCTTGGCCGGGTTCAGGTTGAATTTCAGGTTGCGGCGTATGGGCAGAATCGAGATCGCCATTGTGCGTCCCTCCGTAACTGTTACATCATTCAATGATACAATTGCTGTGCGCAGCATCAAGAACTTTTCATCGGGAAATGCAAAAAATGGCGGGCAATAAACAGGAAGTGGCAAATCGTTTACTGGATGGGCTGGTCGATTATCTGCTGGCGCGTCTCTCGCCGGAACAGCTGGATTCACTGGTGGTTGAAGAGCTGGACTACGTGCTTGAGCGGGCGGCGGGTTATTCCCTTAACCAGTGGGTGCAAGCCGGGCAAGTGTTTGCCACGGCGCAGAAATACGCGGTGGAGATGGATATCAGCGGCGCTATTCCCGAGCTGGTGGGCGATATGGTGGAACGGTTTTATGACCACGCCATCCAGAGTGAGCGCACCGTGGAGGATGTGGTCGACGAAGCCGTGGTGATGGCGCTGCTGGACAAGGGGCTGGAAATTCCCCTGTCGCGGCAAGGCATGGCCTGGCTGGGGCGTAACCCGGTGCTGCTGGCCTTGCTGGCCGGCGGTGCGCAACTGGGGCTCAAGACGTTGCTGCATCAGGGGCTGCCCGGCCCCCTGCGCAGCCAGCTGAGCAAGCGCTTGCCGGAACGCTGGCTGGCCAGCCTGGAGGCGCGACTGCAGGAATGGTTGCTGCGCCGCACGGAGCAATTGTTGAGTGATCCGTACCTGTATCGCGACGAGAACCTGGATGAGTTGCGCGAGTTGGTGAAGGTGGGCTGGCAGGACTTTTCCCAACGCCCGGTGGCGGACCTGAAGGAACTGGTGAGCAGCGAGGATATTCAGGAGCTGTTCGTGATTGTGTTCGAGTACTGGCGCGAGTTGCGCCACACGGATTACTTCAATGCCATGCTGGAAGCGGGGGTGCAGGCCTTTTTTGATAAATATGGCGATACCAGCCTCACCGGCCTGCTGGATGAGCTGGGCGTCACCCGCGAGCTGATGCTTGATGATGCCCGCCGCTTCCTGCCGCCAGTGATGGCCAAGCTGCAGAGCGAAGGGTTGCTGGAGGCGTGGTTGCGCCGACACCTGTCGGGATATTTTCAGGCGGAGGAGACGCTGGAACTGCTTGGATCAGTGGACAGTTGATAGTGGAAAGTTGACAGCTCGCGGCCAACCGCGAAATGCTTAGAAACGAAGAGGCCGCGCCCAAACCTGGACGCGGCCTCTTCGCTTTTAATGAACAGATAAGCTGATCCGCGCAGCTGTCAATTATCAACTATCAACTGTCAATTGCTTTTCTATACGCCTGGGTGTGTAGCAATTCCAGCAATTCGTTTTCCGGCACCGGGCGGCTGATCAGGTAGCCCTGGATGCTGTCGCAATGCATGTCGCGCAGAATGCTCAGGTGGTCTTCAGTTTCCACCCCTTCGGCGATCACGTTCATCTTCAGGCTGTGGGCCATGTCGATGATGGCGCGGGTAATGGCGGCATCGTCCGGGCTCTTGTCCAGATCCATGATGAAGGAACGATCGATCTTCAGGGTGTCCACCGGGAAACGCTTCAGGTAGCTCAGCGACGAATAGCCGGTGCCGAAATCGTCCAGTGCCAGCTCAATGCCCCGGGTACGCAGTTGCTGGAGCAGTTCGATGTTCTGCTCCATGTCTTCCATGATCAGGCTTTCAGTGAGTTCCAGCTCCAGCAGGTGCGGGGGCAGTTCGGTGGTGGACAGTACCCGGTCCACGATCTCTGCCACGTTGCCTTTGCGGAACTGGTGGGCTGACAGGTTTACCGATACGCAGATATTGCCCAGCCCCTGTTTGTGCCACTTGTGGGCCTGGCGACAGGAGCGTTCCAGCACCAGCTCGCCGATGGCGGAAATCAGCCCGGTTTCTTCGGCCAGGGGAATGAAGTCCGCCGGCGGTAGCAGGCCCATGGTGGGGTGCTGCCAGCGCACCAGGGCTTCCACCGAGGTAATGCGGTTGCTGGCCAGCTCCATTTTCGGCTGGTAGTACACCACGAATTCGTTCTTGAAGATGGCCTTGCGCAGGCTGGTTTCCAGGGCCAGCTGTTCCACCGACGCCACGCGCATGTTGCTGCGATAGAACTGGAAGTTGTTACCGCCGCTGCGCTTGGCCTGATACACCGCCATGTCGGACTGGTTGATCATGCTCTGGGCTTCTTTGGCGGTATCCGGGAACAGGCTGATGCCGATGCTGGCGCCCAGCAGCAGTTCGTGGCCGTCAATCAGGAACGGCTTTTTCATGGCGTTGATCAGCTTTTGGCACTGCTGGCTGATGCTGCCTTCGCCGCCGTGATTTTCCAGCAGCAGGGTAAATTCATCGCCGCCCACCCGGGCCAGGGATTCTTCGCCACCGGCATGCTGGGCAATACGCTCGGCGGCAGCCTTGAGCAGGCGGTCACCGATTTCATGGCCCAGGGATTCGTTGATGGGTTTGAAACGGTCCAGGTCGATCATCAGCAGGGCCACTTTTTCCCGGTTCAGGCGGGCCAGGGTCAGCGATTTATGCAGATGCTCGCGGAACTGGGTGCGGTTGGCCAGGCCGGTGAGGCGATCGTAGTTGGACAGGAATTGCAGCTGTTGCTCGGTTTCCTTGCGGGCGGTCAGGTCGGACATCATGCCCACATAGCGAATGACCCGTTTCTGCTCGTCGCGCACGGCGCTCATCTGTAGCCATTCCGGGAACATTTCGCCATTGCGGCGGCGTTCGCTGATTTCCCCTTCCCAGAAGCCGTTTTCCTTCAGGGCAGAGGTAATGCCCAGGTAGACGTCCCGGTTGGCGTGAGTCTGTTCATCCTCGAGAATGCGGCGGCCGATGACCAGGGATTCGGAATAGCCGGTGATCTGCTCGAAGCGAGCATTCACGGCGAGGAAGCGGAACTCCTGATCGAGGATGAAGATGCCTTCCGGGGCATTTTCGAACACGGTGGCGGCCAGGCGTTGCTGTTCCTGGCTCTGGCGGTCATCGGTGATGTCCCGGCGGGTGCCGATCATGCGGGTGGCGCGGCCGTCGCGGCTGCGGGAGACCACCCGGCCTTCATCTTCAATCCAGCGCCAGCTGCCGTCGGCGTGGCGTAGCCGGTACACCGCGTGGTAGCGGCTGTCCTCGCCCTTGAAGTGAGACACCATGGCACGGCGGATGCGGGTCAGGTCGTCCGGGTGGACCAGGGTTTCCAGGTCGCCGAAGAAGTTCTTGAAGTAGGCGCTGTCGTAACCCAGCAGGCGGTCGAAGTTGGTGTGGTAGTTGCGCCCGGTATCCAGCATCCAGTCCCACAGGCCGATATTGCTGGCTTCCAGCGCCAATTCCAGCCGTTCACTGGTGGCGGCCAGGGCGGTGTTGGTTTCGCCCAGGGCCTGGGTGCGTTCCTGCACCATGCTTTCCAGGCGTTCGTTGGTTTCCTGTAGCCGCTGGCGGGCCTCCTTGCGTTCATAGATTTCCTGCGCCAGCTTTTCGTTGAGGGCTTCGGCGTCGCTGCGGGCCCGGTTCAGGTAATCAATCAGGGAGCGGTTGCTGGCCTGCAGCATCATCGCCTGGTGGCCGGTGCGGTTGATGCGGCGGGCGGCGACCAGAAAGAACAGTCCCAGCAGGGATATCAGTGCAAACAGTGAGAGCGGGTGATTCTCCTGGGTTTCAGCCAGGCGGGCCACGGTCGGGCCCAGCAGCATTAACAGATACAGGAACACGGTGGGGAAATGGCTGCTATAGGCGGCCAGCGCCATGACGCTGAGGCCCAGGCCCAGGCAGGCACAAACCAGCTGCGCGCCCAGCATCTGTGGGGCAAACAGGTTTTCCAGCGGGTTGAACAGGTAGCCGGCCAGGCCGAGCAGCAACGGCGTGGACAGGGCCAGCCCGGAGAGCATGCGGCGGCAGAACGGCATGGTTTCCTGGGCATCAAGGCGGCGACGACAATAGGGCAGGACCAGCAGGCGGGCAATCTGTACCGCGGCAATGACACCCAGCCAGATCAGCAGGGACGAGTGGGCGATCGGGGTAAACCAGTAAGTCCACACCAGGGTAATGGCGGCTGCACTTTCCAGCAGCAACAGGGCGGCGATGCCGCTTAGCAGCAATTGGCACTGTTCATTAAGTACCCCGTTAAACGGTGGTACCGGCTGGGATGATGGAGACTGCGAAGACACCGTGTTTTCTTCCTCTGGCTCGGGGCCGAGTGTTTTTGTTTTCCAGTTTACCCACAGGTAGGGGGCGAGGGAAACCGACTTTCGTGGATGAATAATAGAGAAGGGGGCTGCCGGGCAAAATTGCCCGCCCTGGCGGGCATCACCGGCAGGGACATTCTGCTAAACTTTCGCGCCATGGACGATGTGACTTCCCTTATTGATGGCTTGAACCCGGCCCAGCGCGATGCGGTGGCTGCCGATGACCGACATTTGCTGGTGCTGGCCGGGGCCGGTTCCGGGAAAACCCGGGTGCTGGTGCACCGTATTGCCTGGCAGATTGCCACTGAACAGGCTTCGCCGTTTGGCATTCTGGCGGTGACCTTTACCAACAAGGCCGCCGCGGAGATGCGTGGGCGTATCGAGCAGCTGCTGGATATGTCCGCCGATGGCATGTGGGTGGGCACCTTCCACGGCATTGCCCACCGGTTGCTGCGGGCCCACTGGCAGGAGGCCGGGCTTCCCCAGGGCTTCCAGATCATCGACGCGGATGATCAGATTCGACTGATCAAGCGGGTGAGCAAGGAACTGGGGCTGGATGAGCAGCGCTGGCCGGCCCGTCAGGCCACCTGGTTCATTAACGGCCAGAAAGATGAGGGCCTGCGCGCCCGGCATATGGATGTGGGCGGCGATCTGTTCGCGCTGACCATGCAGAAGATCTACTTCGCCTACGAAGAAGCCTGTGAGCGTGGCGGGCTGGTGGACTTCAACGAAATGCTGCTGCGGGTGCTGGAGCTGTTCCGCGACAACGACAACCTGCGCGGCCACTATCAGCGCCGTTTCCGGCACATTCTGGTGGACGAGTTCCAGGATACCAACAGCATTCAGTACGCCTGGTTGCGGTTGCTGGCGGACGAGAACAATGCGGTCACTATCGTCGGTGACGACGACCAGTCCATCTATGGCTGGCGTGGCGCCAAGATCGAGAACATTCACAAATTCAGCCGCGATTTCCCGGATACCCGCACCATTCGCCTGGAGCAAAACTATCGCTCCACCGGCACCATTCTGAAAGCCGCCAATGCGGTGATCGGCAATAACAGTGACCGTCTGGGCAAGGAGCTGTGGACCGAGGGTGGCGATGGCGACCCGATTCGGCTCTATTCCGGTTTCAATGAAGTGGACGAGGCGCGTTTTATTGCCGGGCGCATGGACAAGCTGTTCCAGGAAGGCACTGCGCGGCGGGAAATGGCGGTGCTGTATCGCTCCAATGCCCAGTCACGGGTGCTGGAAGAGGCCTTTCTGCAGGCGGGGATTCCCTACCGTATCTATGGCGGGCAACGCTTCTTCGAGCGGGTGGAAATCAAGAACGCGCTGGCCTACCTGCGCCTGCTTAGCCACCGCCATGCGGATGCGGCCTTCGAACGGGTGGTGAATACGCCTACCCGTGGCATCGGCAACAAGACCCTGGAAACCCTCAGGGAGGTGGCCCGCCAGCGAAACGTATCCCTGTGGGAAGCGGCTCAGGCGGTGGTTGGTGAGCAATTGCTTACTGCCCGTGCCACTAATGCCCTTGCTGT
The DNA here is from genome assembly GCA_039983755.1 of Alloalcanivorax sp. Lineage (GTDB taxonomy): Bacteria > Pseudomonadota > Gammaproteobacteria > Pseudomonadales > Alcanivoracaceae > Alcanivorax. The sequence goes on along the minus strand of JBDWVU010000049.1, from coordinate 25,639 downwards.
GTTCCTGAACTTGATCGCCCAGCTGGAGCAGCAGTGCGAGGGTTTGAACCTGGCGCAAACCACCGAACATGTGATCGAGGCCAGTGGTCTGCTGGAGTTTCACGGCAAGGAAAAAGGTGAAAAGGGCCAGCAGCGGCTGGAAAACCTGCGCGAACTGCTTTCCGCCACCCGTGAATTCGGTGACGAGGACGAAGACTCGGAACTGGACAGCCTGACTGCGTTTCTGGATCACGCGGCATTGGAATCCGGCGAGGGGCAGGCCGACGCCCACGAGGATGCCGTGCAGATGATGACGTTGCATTCGGCCAAGGGGCTGGAATTTCCGGTGGTCTTTATCACCGGCATGGAAGAGGGGCTGTTCCCGCACAAGATGTCCAGCGAGGAACCGGGCCGGCTGGCCGAAGAGCGCCGCCTTTGTTACGTGGGCCTGACCCGCGCCATGCGCGAGCTGTACCTGACCCACGCGGAAAGCCGCCGTCTGTATGGCAACGAGAACTACAATCCGCCCAGCCGCTTCCTGCGTGAAATTCCCGCCGAAACGCTGGAAGAAATCCGCGCCCGTGCTGGCTTTAGCCGGCCCATGGGCGGAGCGGCCAGGCCCATTCGGGAGACCGAATCCAACGGCATCAGCCTGGGCGCCCGGGTGCTGCACCCGAAATTCGGGGAAGGCACTATCTTGCACTTTGAAGGGCAGGGCCCGAACGCGCGCCTGCAAATCAATTTCGACGGTGCCGGCACCAAGTGGCTGGTCAGCCAGTACGCCCGGCTGGAAGTAATATAGAGCGGCTGGACGCCTGATGCATGACGCCGGATGCGTACTCGTCAGGCGTTCGGCGTCCAGCCTGCGTAAAAGAACGAAAACGTTGCGGCTCAATGCTGCACTGGATCGGAGGATACCCCATTGGATCGCCGTAAATTTGTTTCTGCCCTGGGTTTAGGGCTGGGAGGCCTGGCACTGGCCGGCTGCGAACAGAAAGATTGCCCGCCGACAGACAAGACGGTGGCGGCACCGCCGGAGCCCGAGAAGAAAGCGCCAAGCCAGCAGACCTACGAATGGAAAATGGTCACCACCTGGCCCAAGAACTATCCGGGCCTGGGCGCAGGGGCGAACCGTTTTGCCAAGCGGGTGGAAGAAATGTCCGCCGGGCGTATCAAGATCAAGGTCTATGGCGCGAAAGAGCTGGTGCCGGCCTTTGAGGTATTCGATGCGGTGCGCCAGGGCAGCGCGGAAATGGGCCATGGCGCCGCCTATTACTGGAAGGGCAAACACCCGGCCACGCCGTTCTTTACCGCGGTACCCTTCGGCCTAACCGCCCAGGAAATGAATGGCTGGCTGCACCACGGTGGCGGCCAGGAGCTGTGGGATGACCTGTATGCCCAGTTCAACCTGAAGCCGTTCGCCTGTGGCAACACCGGCACGCAGATGGCGGGCTGGTTCAACAAGGAAATCAACAGCATTGAGGACCTGAAAGGGCTGAAGATGCGCATGCCCGGTTTGGCCGGGGAGGTGCTGGGCAAGGTCGGCGCCACGCCGGTACAGTTGCCCGGGGCAGAGGTCTTTACCTCACTGCAAACCGGCGCCATTGATGCGGCGGATTGGGTTGGTCCCTATAACGACCTGACCTTCGGCCTGCAGCGGGTAGCGGAGTATTACTACTACCCCGGCTGGCAAGAGCCCGGCCCGACGCTGGAACTGACCATCAACAAGAAGGTGTGGGAAGGGTTGCCTGCGGACCTGCAGGCGATCATCCGCTATGCCGCCCAGTCTGAAAACCAGGACATGCTCGACGAATACACCGCCCGCAACAATGCGGCTCTCGATGAGCTGGTGAACAAGCACGGTGTGAAACTGCGCCGTCTGCCTGACGATGTGCTCAAGGCCCTGAAAGACGCCAGCGATGAAGTCATCGAAACGCTGGTGGCGGGCAACAAGGAAGCGCGCAAGGTGTACAACTCCTACCGCCGTTTCCGCGACGAGTCCATGCAGACCATGGCCGTGGCAGAGCAGTCGTACCTGAATATCCGCAGCGAGCTGGAAGGCTGATAGCTACGAGCTACGCAGGCGAGGTAAGAGTTACAGAAGCGAGTGACGAGTTTCGAGTTGCGAAAACCACCATCCTGATGGGGCGGTGTTCAGATTTTCGAAACTCGCTTCTCGACACTCGAAACTGATTTTGAAGCTAGTCCCTGGGCACTGCCCGTGTCCGTCCGGTGTCATCAATGGCCACGAAGGTGAAATGCCCTTCGGTCACTTTCGACAGGGTGCCGGTGTCTTCGCGTACCCACACTTCCACCAGAATCTGCATGGAGCTGCGGCCGATGTCCTGTAGCCGGGTGTAGCAGCTCACCACGGCGCCCACGGGCACCGGGCGCAGGAAGGCCATGGAATCGATGGCCACGGTGGCGACGCGCCCCCGGGCTTTCTTGCGGGCGGTAACCGCACCGGCCAGGTCCATCTGTGAGACCAGCCAGCCGCCGAAAATATCGCCATTCCAGTTAGCGCTCTGCGGCATGGCGATGGTTTGGATGGCAAGGGTCCCAATCGGCTGGGGTGCGTCGTCAGTATGGTCTGTCATGTTGTTATCCGTAGAGCGTATGCGGCAGCCAGGTGGCGAGTTCCGGGAACAACGCCAGAATGCCCAGCATGATTAATTGTATGGCGATAAAGGGTATCACGCCCTGATAAATGTGCGTGGTTTTTACCTCCGGCGGCGCTACCCCGCGCAGATAAAACAGCGCGAACCCGAAGGGTGGGGTCAGAAACGAGGTTTGCAAGTTCAAGGCAATCATGACACCAAGCCAGATCGGGTCCAGCCCCATCCCCAGCAATACCGGGGCCACAATGGGCACCACCACAAAGGTGATCTCGATAAAGTCGAGAATAAAGCCGAGCAGGAAAATCAGCAGCATCACCAGCAGGGTGGCGCCGACCACGCCGCCGGGCATGGCAGCGAACAGGTTATGCACCGCCTCTTCGCCACCAAAGCCACGGAATACCAGTGAAAACAGGCTGGCGCCGATCAGGATCATGAACACCATGGCGGTGACCCGGCTGGTGGCGCGGACTACCTCGCCAACAATGACCCGGTTCAGGTGCCGATTGGCGGCCGCCAGCAGCAGGGCCCCAAAGGCGCCGACCCCGGCGGCTTCGGTAGGCGTGGCCTTGCCGGTGAGAATGGAACCGAGCACCGCCGCGATCAGCAGCAGCGGCGGAACCAGGCCGCCCAGCAGGGAGCGCCAGCCTCGGGGTTCGCCGTCAGTGGCCGCGAAGGCCGGCGCCCACTGGGGTTTCCACAGGCTGATCACCACCACATAAAGCAGGTACAGCCCCACCAGAATCAGCCCGGGAATCAGCGCCCCGACAAACAAGTCCCCCACCGACACGGTATCCAGCGACCACAGGCCCTGCTTGAGCTGGGCGTCCTGGTAGGCGTTGGCCAGCACATCGCCCAGCAACACCAGCGCAATCGACGGCGGAATAATCTGCCCAAGCGTGCCGGTGGCGCAGATCAGCCCGGTGGATAGCTGCGGTTGGTAGCCCTGGCGCAGCATGGTGGGTAGCGAGAGCAGGCCCATGGTGACTACGGTGGCGCCCACAATGCCGGTGCTGGCGGCCAGCAGGGCGCCCACCAGGATAATCGCCAGCCCCATACCGCCGGGTAACGGGCCGAATAGCTGGCCCATGCTGGACAGCAGCTTCTCTGCCACCCGGGATTTTTCCAGCATCACTCCCATGAACACGAACAGCGGCACCGCCATCAGGGTGCTGTTCTCAATGATCCCGAACAGCCGGTTGGGCACAAAGGTCAGGTCGGAGGGAGAAAAGGTGCCGGTGAGGATGCCGCCGGCCGCAAACAGCAAGGCGGTGCCACCCAGTGCAAAGGCCACCGGGTAGCCGGTGAGCAACACCAGGCAGACGGCCACGAACATCAGCAGGGGGAGCCATTCCATCACAGGCCCTCCTCCGGGTGTTGGTCATGTTCGCTGATCCTGGCGGGTGGGGAGGCGCCCAGTAGTGTCAGGCCGTGGCGCAACAGTTCAGCGATTGCCTGAACGGTCAGCAGGGCAGGGAGGATCAGCAGCAGGGTCTTGAGCAGGTAGACAAAGGGCAGGCCGCCATTGGCGGAACCTTCCTGCTCGCGCCAGCTACTGGCCACATAGTCCAGTGACAACCAGAAAATGGCCGCACACACGGGCAGTAGCAGGAATACCGTACCCAGCAGATTTACCCAGGCCCGCCCGCGTGGGCTGAAGCGCTGATAGAGCACATCCACCCGGACATGCTCGTCTTCGGCCAAGGTGTAGGCGATGGCCAGCATGAACAGGCCGCCGTGCAGGTAGGTCAGTGATTCCTGCAGGGCAATATTGCCGATGTCAAAGCCGTAGCGCAGCACCACCACCAGCACCATACCCAGCACCAGCAGCAGGGCCAGCCAGGCGCTGGCACGGCCGATGGCGATGGTGAAGGCGGTAAGTCCTTGTTGGCAGTGCTGTAAGCGCTGTTTTGTCATTATTGTCGGGGAATCGTTGAAAATGGGCATTATACGGAAAACGCCACACGCAGCACGCATTCAGCATACATGCCCGGTTGGGCGTGGTGCATGATGCGTGTAGCCTGAATGCGATCTCGCTGTAATGTGGTTGTCACAAACCCTCTCTAGCATGCGCTGTGCTGAAACATGAACTGGCTTGCAAAACTTGTTGTTAAGAATAAACCGGGGTGGATCTTTCCTTATCAGCGCCGGTGCCATGTAACTAGGAGGCTTTTACTGTGAACTTCAAGATGAAAACAACACTGGCAGGTGCCGCGGCAGCACTGGCGCTGGCTAGCGTACCGACCACCGCCATGGCGCGTGACACTATCTCTATCGTGGGTTCTTCCACGGTCTACCCGTTCGCCACCGTTGTGGCTGAGCGTTTTGGCCGTACCGGCAACGCCACCCCGAAAATCGAATCTACCGGTTCTGGCGGCGGCATGAAGCTGTTCTGTCAGGGCGTGGGCACCCAGCACCCGGACATCACCAACGCATCGCGCCGCATGAAGAAGTCCGAGTTCGAGCTGTGCCAGAGCAACGGCGTGAAAGACATCACTGAAGTGAAGGTCGGCTACGACGGTATCGTGATTGCCAATTCCGTGAAGGGTAAGCACATCGACCTGTCCCTGCGTGACGTCTTCCTGGCCCTGGCCAAGGATGTACCGAACCCGGATGGCAGCGAAGAGCTGGTAGCCAACCCCTACAAGACCTGGAAAGAAGTGAACCCGGCCCTGCCCAACGTGAAAATCGAAGTGCTGGGTCCGCCGCCGACTTCCGGTACCCGTGATGCGTTCAACGAGCTGGCCATCGAAGGCGGCTGTAAGACGTTCCCCTGGGTGAAAGCCATCAAGGGTGAAGACAAGTCCAAGTACAAAGCCATCTGCCGCAGCGTCCGTGAAGACGGCGCCTACGTGGAAGCGGGCGAAAACGATAACCTGATCGTGCAGAAGCTGGAAAAGAACCCGGATGCCTTCGGTGTGTTCGGCTACTCCTTCCTGGATCAGAACCGCGGTGTGGTACAGGCTGCCAACGTTGGCGGTGTTGAGCCCACTTTCGAAGCGATCGGTTCCGGCGACTACCCGGTATCCCGTTCCCTGTACTTCTACGTGAAGAAAGCGCACGTGGGTGTGGTACCGGGCATCGAAGGTTACGTGAAAGAGTTCACCAGCGAGAAAGCCTGGGGCGACCAGGGCTACCTGGGCGAGAAAGGCCTGATCCCGCTGGGTGATGATCTGCGCAAGTCCATGGCCAAGCAGGCACGCGGCCTGAAGTCCATGACGGGCAACGAGCTGTAAGAAAGGGAATAATAAAAAGCATGGATGCTTTTGGCCCGGTGGTGTTTGCCACCGGGCTTTTTCGCCCCTGACAAGGCGTGTTTGTTCCACCAAGATTGCTGCGGTGATCTTGTTTGAGCAAATCCGATCGGAGTGATACATGCAAACCGGAAACCTGCTGTTGCTATTGGTAGTGATGGTGGCCGGCGCTTACTACCTGGGGCTTCGCCGCTCCTTTGCGCTGGCCCGCCCGCTGGGCGGCATTCGCCACCTGCACTCGTTGCCGTTCTATTTCGCCATGCGTTCGGCCATGTGGTGTGCACTGCCAGCATTGGTGGTGCTGGGGCTGTGGCTGGCATTTGATGACAGCATCATTCGTCAGCAGGTGCTGGCCAGTTTGCCGGCGGAACTGCAGCCGACGGATGCGTCCAGTTATAACCTGACGCTCAGCAAAATCCAGAACGTGGCCAGTGGTGCGCTGCCCGTCAATTTCGTGGAGCCGCCCATTGCGGCAGCGGCGGAGCATCTGCAGTCATTACGCCAGACCAGTGCCATGGCGTTGACCGTTGTGATCATTGTGCTGTGCATGCTGGGTGGGGCCTGGGCCTGGCTGAAAGTGTCACCGCAACTGCGTGCCCGCCAGCAGGTAGAGCGTGTGCTGCAGACGCTGTTCATGCTCTGCGCCACGGTGGCCATTCTTACCACCGTGGGCATTGTCATGTCGGTGCTGTTCGAATCCATCCGCTTCTTCGGAAAGGTGCCGGTGACGGACTTCCTGTTTGGGTTGCAGTGGAGTCCGCAGACTGCCCTGCGCGCTGACCAGGTGGCCTCCGGAGGCGCTTTTGGTGCGGTGCCGTTGTTCATGGGCACCATGTTGATCTCTGCCATTGCCTTGTTGGTGGCGGTGCCGGTGGGCCTGATGTCAGCTATCTACCTGGCAGAGTACGCAAGCAAGCGGGTGCGCACGGTGGCCAAGCCGGCACTGGAAGTGCTGGCCGGGGTGCCCACTGTGGTCTACGGCTTCTTTGCCGCCCTGACAGTGGCGCCTTTTATTCGCGGTATGGGTGAATCCGTTGGCCTGGATGTGGCCTCGGAGTCGGCTTTGGCGGCGGGCCTGGTAATGGGCATCATGATTATCCCGTTTGTGTCATCCCTGGCGGATGACGTGATTACCGCCGTACCCCAGGCCATGCGTGATGGCTCCCTCGGGCTGGGTGCCACCAAGAGTGAAACCATCAAGAAAGTGATTTTCCCGGCGGCGCTGCCGGGGATCATGGGGGGCATTCTGCTGGCGGCCTCCCGTGCCATTGGTGAAACCATGATTGTGGTGATGGCCGCCGGCCTGGCCGCCAATCTGACCGCCAACCCGCTGGAAGCGGTCACCACCATCACCGTACAGATTGTGACTCTGCTCACCGGCGACCAGGAATTCGACAGCGCCAAGACCCTGGCGGCCTTCGCCCTGGGCCTGATGTTGTTCATCACTACCCTGGTCATGAATATCTTCGCGCTGCATATCGTGAAGAAATACCGCGAGCAGTACGACTAGCGTCGGGAGAAAAATTATGAGCGAAACCACAGAAAAAGTTCGCAAGACCCTGGCCCGGCGCTACCGGGCAGAGAAACGCTTCAAGGCCTTTGGTGTCGGTGCGATCGGCATTGGTTTGATGGCGTTGGTGCTGCTGTTTACCGACATTATCGGCAAGGGCCACAGTGCTTTCGTGGAGTATGAAATCCAGCTGCCGGTGACCTTTGATGCCGAAGTGATGGATGTCAGTGATCCCCGTGACGAAGAGCAACTCAACTATGGTAATTACCAGGGGGTGATTCGTGACGCCCTGGCAGAGCGCTTTCCCGGCGTGGAGTCCCGCCTGGACACCCGTGCCCTCAATCAGCTGGTGAGCACCGGTGCCGGTTACGCCCTGCGCGACATGCTGCGCGAGGATCCTTCCCTGCTGGGCGAAACCCGCACCTTGTGGTTGCTGGCCGACGATGATGTGGACCTGTTCCTCAAGGCGAATGAAGAGCAGCGCGAAGACAGCCGCCTGAACGAAAGGCAACAGGCCTGGGTGGCGGAGCTGGAAGCCTCCGGGGAAACCCGCATGGTTTTCAACCAGTCCCTGTTCAGCTATGGCGATTCCCGTGAGCCGGAGCAAGCCGGCATTCTGGGTGCCATCCTGGGCTCCCTGTTCACCATGATCGTGACGCTGGTGTTGAGTTTTCCCATTGGTGTGGCAGCGGCGGTTTACCTGGAAGAGTTTGCTCCCAAGAACCGCTTCACCGATTTCATTGAGGTGAACATCAACAACCTGGCGGCCGTGCCGTCGATCATCTTCGGTCTGTTGGGGCTGGCGGTGATCATCGGGTTGTTTGGTCTGCCGCGCTCGGTGCCCCTGGTGGGCGGTATCGTGCTGACCCTGATGACATTGCCCACGGTGATCATTTCCAGCCGCGCGGCGATTAAGGCCGTGCCGCCCAGTATCCGCCAGGCGGCCATGGGGTTGGGCGCCTCGAAGATGCAGGTGGTGTTGCATCATGTGCTGCCGCTGGCCCTGCCCGGCATGCTCACTGGCGCCATCATCGGCATGGCCCAGGCGCTGGGGGAAACGGCGCCGCTGCTGATGATCGGCATGGTGGCCTTTATTGTGGACCTGCCCGCCGGCCCGCTGGATGCGGCAACCGTGCTGCCGGTGCAGATTTACCTGTGGGCAGACAGCCCGGAACAATCTTTCGAAGCGCTGGCGTCCGCCGCCATCATGGTGCTACTGGCTTTCCTGATCACCATGAACACGCTGGCGGTGATTCTGCGCAAGCGCCTTGAGCGGCGCTGGTAACGGACGGATAACGAGGAACCGAGTTATGGAAACCGCACAGCAACTGGACAAACCGGCTCTGGGCACCAATGATGCGGCCAGAGACAAGGCCATAAATGAGCAAGCAACGATGACACAAGACACCCCCTATCCAGACCAGACCGTGGGCACGCCCTTTGTGGATGACCCGAAAATGCGCCTGCGCGATGTGGAGGTGTTCTATGACGACAACCAGGCTATCCATGGCGTCAGCCTGGATATCGGCAAGAATGAAGTGGTGTCGCTGATCGGTCCGTCCGGTTGTGGTAAATCCACGTTCCTGCGTTGTCTCAATCGCATGAACGACACCATCGATATTTGTAAGGTGAAGGGCAGCCTGCATCTGGAAAGCCAGGATTTGTATGATCCCAAGCTGGATGTGGTGGAGCTGCGCGCCCGGGTGGGCATGGTGTTCCAGAAGCCCAACCCCTTCCCGAAGTCCATTTATGACAACGTGGCCTATGGCCCGCGTATTCATGGTCTGGCCAACAAGAAATATGACCTGGACGAAATCGTGGAAACCAGCCTGCGCAAGGCCGGGCTGTGGGAAGAGGTGAAAGACCGTCTGCACGCACCGGGTACCGGGCTGTCTGGTGGTCAGCAGCAGCGTCTGTGTATCGCCCGCACCATTGCCGTGAGCCCGGAAGTGGTGCTGATGGATGAGCCTTGTTCCGCACTGGATCCTATTGCCACCGCCAAGATCGAAGAGCTGATCAGCGAGCTGAGCGAGTCCTACACCATCGCCATCGTGACTCACTCCATGCAGCAGGCCGCGCGGGTATCGCACCGTACCGCCTATTTCCACCTGGGTCGTCTGGTGGAAATGAATGATACCGAGACTGTGTTCACCAAGCCCGAACACGATCTGACGGAAGCTTATATCACTGGCCGCTTCGGTTAACGCGCGGGTAAGGAGAGCAAGAGAATGGACCGTATGCATTTTGGCGAGCATAGCTCGACCCAGTTTAACGAAGCGCTGGAATCGATCCGCAATCACCTGATGGAAATGGGTGGTCTGGTGGAAAAGCAGGTAGTGGATGCGCTTCAGGCATTGCTGCAGGCAGACTCGGCGCTGGCAGAAAAAGTGATCGAAACCGAAGACCGGGTCGATAATCTGGAAATTCTGATCGACGAGCAATGCACCAAGGTGTTGGCGCTGCGCCAGCCGGCGGCGTCGGATCTGCGTTTGATTATTGCCGTGTCCAAGGCGGTGTCCGACCTTGAGCGCATTGGAGATGAGTCAGCCAAAATTGCCCGCATGGGGTTACAGCTGGCGGAAGAAGGCGAATCGCCCCGCGGTTATGTGGAGGTGCGCCACATCGGAAACCATGTGCGCAACATGCTGCGCGATTCCCTGGATGCCTTTGCCCGCTTCGATGCCCAGAAAGCGTTGGCCGTAGCCGCCGAAGATAAAGAAGTGGACCTGGAATACCGCAGCGCCATGCGCTCGCTGGTCACCTTCATGATGGAAGATCCGCGGGCCATTTCCCGGGTGCTCAACATCATCTGGTCCCTGCGTGCCCTGGAGCGCATCGGCGACCATGCCCGCAATATCGGCGAACAGGTGATCTATCTGGTGGAAGGCAAGGATGTGCGCCATATCAGCATCGATGAGATCGAAAAGAAGCTGAAGGAATAAAGGCAGCGGCGAGGTACGAGCTTCCAGCTACGAGCAAAACCCTGCTACGAAGCCGCTGTAGGAGCGTGCTTGCACGCGAACCTCGCGCAGCGAGGAAATCGCCCGCAGGGAGATCAGGGATTGCCGAACTCGACAGGTCTCTCTAGAGGAGAGTGCGAGTAAACTGCGCCGCTTTTTCCTCGCCAAGGCTCGGATTCGCTTGCAAGCAAGGTTATTCGCTTCGGGCCGCACGGAACTGCGTGCGTTACTCCGCTACGCTTCGTTCCTACAGCCTTTCCAGAAAGGCCGTGCCTGACCATCAGGCGCGGCCTTTTCTTTTCCGGCTTCGTCACAAAACTTTCTCGTGTTGCCGCTTGAAGGAGATCGCTTGCCGCTTTAATATCCGTATTTCCGAATATACGGATACAGGATTCACACATGCTCACGCCCACCCAGCTCTGCAAATGCCTCGGCGATGATATTCGCCTCAGCCTGATCTGCCTGCTGCACGGTCAGGGGGAAGTGTGTGTCTGCGATCTGGTGGAGGCCATGCAGGCGCCGCAGTCCACCGTGTCTCGTCATCTGGCCCAGCTGCGCCAGTGCGAGTTGGTGGTGGCTCGGCGGCAGGGTACCTGGATGCATTATCAGTTGAATCCGACCTTACCGGACTGGGCCACGGCTGCCATTCAGGCATTGGTGGCGCCAGCCCGGGCGTCGCTGAATATTTCCCTTCCCAACGCCGCCTGCTGCGGCTGAACTTAGAGAGACGATGATGAATACGCCCCTGAATGTCCTGTTCCTGTGCACCGGTAATTCCTGTCGCTCCATCATTGGTGAAGCGTTGGCCCATCATCTGGGTCAAGGCAAGTTGCACGGTTTGAGCGCCGGCAGCATGCCCACCGGCAAGGTCAATGAAAACGCTCTGGCCGTGCTGTCCCGCCATGGTGTGTCGGTTAACAATCCCGGCTCCAAATCCATGGATGATCTGGAAGGGGAAAAAATTGACCTGGTGATTACTGTCTGTGATGCCGCCGCTGGTGAGTCCTGCCCGGTGTGGCTGGGTGATACGCCGAAAGTTCACTGGGGCCTGGAAGATCCTGCCCACGTGACTGGCAGCGAAGAAACGATTCGGGCCGCTTTTGAGACTACCTTTAACGAGTTGCATGCTCGTATTGAAGCACTGGCGGCACTGGATCTGGCGTCCATCAATCCGCTGGGGTTGATTGCAACGGCTCAAAAAATTCACCGCGATCTGGGTGATTCGTAATGCCGTTTTTTGAACGATATCTCAGTGTCTGGGTGGCGTTGGCGATTGTTGCCGGGGTGACTCTGGGTGTGGCCATGCCGGGTGCTTTCGAAGCGGTGGCCGGGTTCGAGTATGCCCATGTGAATCTGGCGGTGGCCGTGTTCATCTGGGTGATGGTCTACCCGATGATGATCCAGATTGATTTCACGGCCATCAAGAAAGTGGGCCAGAACCCCCGGGGATTGCTGCTGACGTTGGTGATTAACTGGTTGATCAAACCGTTTACCATGGCGGCGCTGGGCTGGTTGTTCTTCAAGGTCTTCTTTGCCGGTTGGGTCGATCCACAAACCGCCACAGAGTATATCGCCGGCATGATCCTGCTGGGCGTGGCGCCCTGTACGGCCATGGTGTTTGTGTGGAGCCAGCTGACCAAAGGGGATGCCAATTACACCCTGGTGCAGGTGTCGGTGAACGACATCATCATGGTGTTTGCGTTTGCCCCTATTGCCGGCTTGCTGTTGGGGGTCAGTGACATCACGGTGCCCTGGGATACGTTGCTGTTGTCTGTGGTGTTGTATGTGCTGTTGCCCCTGATTGCCGGGTTTATTACCCGGCAATGGCTGGGCAGTGATGAGCGTGTGGCTCACTTTGTCGGGAGCCTCAAACCGGTCAGCGTTATGGGGCTGCTGGCCACCGTGGTGCTGTTATTCGGGTTCCAGGCCGAAACCATTCTCGCCAAGCCCATGGCCATCGTGCTGATTGCCATTCCGTTGCTGATCCAGACCTACGGCATTTTTGTCATCGCCTACTGGGCGGCAAAACGCCTGCGGTTGAAACATAACGTAGCCGGCCCTGCCTGCCTGATCGGCACCAGCAATTTCTTCGAGCTGGCGGTGGCTGTTGCGATCAGTGTGTTTGGTCTGCATTCCGGTGCCGCCCTGGCGACGGTGGTCGGGGTGCTGGTGGAAGTGCCAGTGATGTTGTCGCTGGTGGCGATTGTGAATCGTACCTCGCACTGGTTCGAAAAAGACCCTGTCTGATCCCTCCGGGGGTCGGCTCCCTGCATAGTGTTTTCTGTAGGAGGCTGCTTGCAGCCGAACCGGCAAGGTGAGCGAGTACCGAGTACCTGGGTTTTGATTTTCGTTACTCGTTACTCGTTGCTGACCATTCGCGTGCAAGCACGCTCCTACAGACAAAATAGAGATGCTGTTATGAAAGATATGACCAATCTCGATAACGATTGTTTCCAGATCCCCACTGCCGACAGCGTATTCCGGGATCAGCCGTCCACGCACAAGCCGCGCATCCTGTTGTTGTACGGCTCCCTGCGCCAGCGTTCATTCAGTCGTCTGGCGGTGATGGAGGCGGCACGGATTCTCGATGCCATGGGTGCTGAAACGAAAATTTTTCATGCCGATGGCTTGCCGTTACCAGACAGTGAAGACGCGACGCACCCCAAGGTGCAGGAGCTGCGCGATCTGGTGACCTGGAGCGAAGGCATGGTGTGGTGCTCGCCGGAGCGTCACGGTGCCATGACCGGCATCATGAAAGCACAGATAGACTGGATTCCCCTGTCCCTCGGCGCGGTTCGCCCGACCCAGGGCAAGACCCTGGCGGTGATGCAGGTCAGTGGTGGCTCCCAGTCGTTCAATGCGGTGAATCAGCTACGTGTATTGGGCCGCTGGATGCGCATGGTTACGATCCCCAACCAGTCCTCCGTGCCGAAAGCGTTTCTGGAATTCGATGATAACGACCGTATGAAAGGATCAGGTTTTTATGATCGTATCGTGGATGTGATGGAAGAGCTGGTGAAGTTCACCCTGCTTACCCGCGACCGCAGTGACTACCTCACCGATCGTTATTCAGAGCGCAAGGAGTCTGCCGAGCAGCTCATGGCGCGGGTGAATCAACGGAGTATGTAACAAGGGAGCCTCTGAATAACTCCTTGCATGCTCAGTCTTTCAGGCTGGTTCGCAGTCTAGGCGCGCTTTTGAAGGTGTATGTCCATCCATCAAAAAAGTGCAACAACGAGTGCGGGCCAGCCTGAAAGACCCGAAGGGCGCGGCCTGGAGCGCCCATCTGCTACGCCTTGTCTCTTGGAAAGGGAACCACCCTGACCATCGAGACAAGACACAACAGCTGCACGCTCCAGACCACGCTGAGTACGCAAGGAGTTATTCAGAGGCTCCCAAGAGACGCTGCACGCTTCATGCAACAGGCTTCATGCTCAAGCGGCAGCTTACTTTTATTCACAGCAAAGGCAGGCAGGAATTATAACGATCATGGTCCGGTGCGTGGCGAAAGCATAGTTTCTGGTCTTGGCGGGTCAGCGTGTCATCCTTGCCCGGTGTCCAGGGGTTGACTGCCCGCTGGGATGTATCGGTATCCCCCAGCTTTTTCAGTAACGCCATACGCGCTTCCAGATGCACCAGCCGGAGCAGGTATTCCTTGAAGTTCGGGGATGCGGTTTCCAGCAGAATATTGCCGATGGGGTTGCGAATTGCCTCGCTTGTTGAGGTTGGTTCGGGCTGGAACGTATCCGCTTCAATAACGTCAACCGGCTGCTCCGCCAGTTCTGCATAGTGCTGATAAAGCGGCAGCATGCGATTTACGCTGATGTTTTTTTTCAGGCCCGCCTTGAATTGTATTTCCTCAAACCAGCTCGCGCTTTGTTGTTCCTCCCTGTATTGCTCATGGAGAAAAAAATGCGCCATCAGTGAGAATTCTTTCTTCAACGGCGACTGAAAACTTTTTTCTGCGGGGCTCAATGCAGCAAGATTCGGCGCGGGCATTTTCCCCTGCTGAACCAGAAGCGCCACCAGTTGCAGTTTTTCGGCCAGCATGGCGTTGGCAATCATTTTGCTGATCAGGCTATGGTCCTGGGCCAGCCAGTGGCGAAGCAGCTGGATTTCTTTGCCGATGCCTTCCCCTGGGGTTTCGCTGATTGCCCAGGCCAGAGACTGCAGACGCGAAGCGGTGAGCAGCAGGCTGTACTCGGGAAAGCTGGCCTCCAGGTGCGGCGGTGTATTGTCCGAGAAATACGCAAACCCGATAAGGGCTCGGTAGCGATCAATCAGGAACTGATACTGGTTCACCAGAGCCTCGGCCTGCATGTGCTTGTCCTGCTGCTCAAGCAGGCAGGCCGCGTCCACATTTCGGCATAGCAAGGGCGATGCATTCAGTTCCCGATATTCATTGGGAAGCGACAGATCCGGGTGGGTTTTCTGGCGCTGCGCCAGGGCGTTTCCCTGCCGCGCAGGTGATTGATCGGCGGGTGCACCAAAGCCCAACAGATAAGCGTAAGCGGGGTTGTCGTCAGTCGGTGTGGTGTTCAGCCACTGCCGGGCGGCGTGATCAAGTGGCGCATCCTGCAGCCACCAGGTGGTAAACCCTGCCAGCGACAATACGCCAATCACCAGGATGATTTTCTTCATTATTCCGACTCTTTGCGCTTTGTTGGCTCTGACGGTGCGGCGGGCATGGCGAACTCCGTTTCGGCGTTGTAGACAAGGGTCTCTGGATGCGTTGCCGAAGCCTCGCGGTGGTAACAAAGAGTACGCATCAGTGGGCGCTGTTTGGGTACCAGGTTTCCAGAGCAACCTCCACGTTATTGTCGGTGGTGCCTAACCAGACCTGACCGTCCTGGATCATGGCCTGCAATTGCATGGCCCGCTGGGCACAGGTGGCCAGTGCTGCTTCGCTGTCCGCGTCCACATGGACAATGGTCAGGTTGTCGAAGCGGCGCACCTTGTTCTTCATGCTGTCCCACCACACTTGCGGGGCGCGTGGGCCGTAACAGTAAATGGTCACGTGCTCGGCCAGGCCGCAGGCCTTGCGCAGGCGCTTCTCGTCGGGCATGCCCAGCTCGATCCAGTGTGCCAGGGTGTCGTTGGGGTGCCGTTGCCACAGGTCCGGTTCTTCCGGATTGGACAGGCCCCGCGAGAACGCCAGGTCTTCATGGGCATTCAGCGCAAAGGCCAGTAGCCGCAACATCATTCGCGATTCGGTTTCCGAAGGGTGTAACGCCACCGTCAGGTTATGGGTGGCGTAATAATCCCGGTCCATATCGGAGACAGTGAGTTCGGCTTTGTAGATGGTGGCGGTGAGGGCCATGGCACAGGACTCGCAAACAGGCGGCACGCAACACGCATGCACGCAAAAGTGGGCTGATTGTATCAGGGTTTATGCGTGTCGCCTGCTGCGTCAGGCTTAAACCAGCGCCCACACCCCGAAAGCGACAAACAGCACCGCGCTGACGCGATGGGCCCAGATTTCGAATTGTTTGCTGCCGAATTGGTGGGCCAGCCAGATCACCGGCAGGTTGGCGGCGATCATGCCTAGGGTGGAGCCACTCAGTACCGGCCAGAACTGGTCCTTGAACTGGACTGCCAGGGCAATGGTGGCCAGCTGGGTCTTGTCGCCGATTTCGGCAATGAAGAACAGCACCAGCGCAGTAAGAAAGGGGCCGAAGCGCGGGTTGTCATCCACGGCTTCATCGCCGTCCGGAATCAGCATCCACAGGCCCAGGCCGATAAAGCTGATGCCCAGAATCCAGCGTAGCCATTCCAGCGGGATGGCATCGGCCAGCCAGTCGCCAAACCAGACGGAGGCGCCGTGGTTGAGCAGGGTGGCGATGATCACGCCGGCGAGGATGGGCCAGGGTTTGCGGAATTTGAGAATCAGTGCCAGAGACAGTAACTGGGTCTTGTCGCCAATTTCACCAAGGGCAACCAGCAGAAATGAGCTGAGCAGGGCTTCCATGAACGGTTCCAGTGGGGCGGGATTGAACGACAAGAGACATCACCGGCCAATCCCGCCCCTGCGGAATGCCTGCGATGTCTCAGGTCTCGTCAATCCTGGGGGAGTCAGAGTCTCCCCGGATGCGGACGCAGCCACCATGCGCATGAGGCGCAACTATGTTGATGACTGCCAAGGGGCTTTGCGTGAAAGCGATCGAGCGACTACTCCCCCAAGACGGGGAAAACCATAGCGGCAATATTCCGGGCAGGCAAGTACAATGGACGCAGATGATTTTTGTAGGAGCGTCGCTGGCGGCGCGATGCAGACAGGAAGGCGTGCAGCCCGACGGTGGTGATAAGTGAGCAGAATATGAGTGACGAGCGTTTTCTTGATATCGAAACCAAGCTGGCCTACCAGGAAGACTTGGTGGAGTCGCTGAACAAGGTGGTCAGTGACCAGCAGCGTCAGATCGATGCGCTGGAAAAAACCTGTCGGAAGATGGCGGATAGGCTGATGGATCTGTCTGAGGCATTCGAGGCCACCCAGGTGGAAGACGCCCCGCCGCCGCATTACTAATCAGCTGCGAGCAACGAGCTTCCAGCGAAGAGAAAACAGCCGCTATTTGGTCAGGTTTGCATGGTTTTGGAAGTAAGCCATCATTCTGGAAGCTAGAAGCTAGAAGCTAGAAGCTAGAACGAAAGAGGCCGCGCCCGGTGGCTGGGCGCGGCCTCTTCGTTTTCAGGACGCAGGTGGCTTCATCCGCGTTGTTGCGTGAAGCGTGCCGCCTGCAGCGTCTCCTACTCCGTATCCTCGATGCTCAGTCCCCGTGTGGCCACGTCCAGGCTGGAGGCGTCGGTTTCGTTGCCCAGCTTGATCATCAGGCGCAGGTCGTTGGGGGAGTCGGCGTGGAGCATGGCATCTTCGTAGGTGATTTCACCGGCGGAGTACAGGTCGTAGAGGGCCTGGTCGAAGGTCTGCATGCCCTGTTCGCGGGATTTGCTCATCAGCTGTTTGAGCTGGTGCACTTCGCCCTTGCGGATATGGTCCTGTACCAGCGGTGTGCCCAGCAGCACTTCGATGGCCGCACGGCGGCCTTTGCCATCCGGGGTGGGAATCAATTGCTGGGCGACGATGCCTTTCAGGTTCAGGGACAGGTCCATCCACAGCTGGCCGTGTCGGTCTGCCGGGAAGAAGTGAATGATCCGGTCCAGCGCCTGGTTGGCGTTGTTGGCGTGCAGGGTAGCCAGACACAGGTGCCCGGTTTCAGCAAAGGCGATGGCCTTGTCCATGGTGTCGGGGGTACGGATCTCGCCGATCAGAATTACGTCCGGCGCCTGACGCAGGGTATTTTTCAGGGCCACGTCGAAGGACTCGGTATCAATGCCCACCTCACGCTGGGTGACGATGCAGCCCTGGTGTTGGTGGATAAATTCGATGGGGTCTTCGATGGTGATGATATGACCCTTGGAGTTCTTGTTGCGGTGGCCAATCATGGACGCCAGCGAGGTGGACTTACCGGTACCGGTGGCGCCCACGAAGATCACCAGGCCACGCTTGGTCATGGCCAGTTCCTTGATCACCGGCGGCAGGCGCAGATCGTCCACGTTGGGGATCTTGGTTTCAATGCGGCGCAGCACCATGCCCACCAGGTTGCGCTGGTAGAACGCGGAGACCCGGAAACGGCCCACGCCACGGGCGGAGATGGCAAAGTTGCACTCGTGGTTGGCCACGAATTCCTTGCGCTGTTGCTCGGTCATCACACCGAACACGATGTCCCGGGTCATGTCCGGGGTCAGTGCGTTCTTGGTCACCGGCAGGATCTTGCCGTTGATTTTCATGCTGGGGGGGACGCCGGCGGTGATAAACAGGTCCGACCCGCCTTTCTGTACCATTAATTTGAGAAGCTCTTCGAATTCCATGCTTAAGGCCTGCCTGTGCTGATTCCGCCGGCGCCCTCAGTGGGCGCCGGTGCCGTGCATTCGGGGTTAGATTGAGTCCGGGCTCTTGGCTTTTTCACGGGCTATATCGCGGGCCACCAGGCCTTTCTGCACCAGCCCTTGCAGGCACTGGTCCAGGGTCTGCATACCCAGCGCGCCGCCGGTCTGGATGGCGGAGTACATCTGCGCCACCTTGTCTTCACGAATCAGGTTACGGATGGCCGGGGTGCCCATCATGATTTCGTGGGCCGCTACCCGGCCGCCGCCGTTTTTCTTCATCAGCGTTTGCGATACCACCGCCTGCAATGATTCCGACAGCATCGAGCGAATCATGGATTTTTCCTCTGCGGGGAAAACGTCGATGACCCGGTCAATGGTCTTGGCCGCAGAGGTGGTGTGCAGGGTGCCGAACACCAGGTGGCCGGTTTCTGCCGCGGTCAGTGCCAGGCGGATGGTTTCCAGATCCCGCAGCTCACCCACCAGGATGATGTCCGGATCTTCCCGCAGGGCCGAGCGCAGGGCTTCGGAAAAGCCCAGGGTGTCGCGGTGGACTTCCCGCTGGTTGACCAGGCACTTTTTCGATTCGTGCACGAATTCGATGGGATCCTCGATGGTGAGGATGTGCTCGTAGCGGGAATCGTTGATGTAATCGATCATCGCCGCCAGGGTGGTGGACTTACCGGAACCGGTGGGCCCGGTGACCAGCACAATGCCCCGGGGCATTTCGGAGATCTTCTGGAACACCTTGCCCATGCCCAGGTCTTCCATGGTCAGCACTTTCGAGGGAATGGTCCGGAATACCGCACCGGCACCGCGGTTGTGGTTAAAGGCGTTTACCCGGAAACGGGCCACGCCGGGTACCTCGAAGGAGAAATCGGTCTCGTAGAATTCTTCGAAATCCTTGCGCTGCTTGTCATTCATGATGTCATAGATCAATGAATGGACTTCCTTGTGCTCCATGGCCGGCAGATTGATGCGGCGCACGTCGCCATCCACCCGGATCATCGGGGGCAGGCCGGCGGACAAGTGAAGGTCAGAGGCGCCGTTTTTGGCGCTGAAAGCGAGCAGCTCGGTAATATCCATGATTTATACTTGCGTTGTCAGGTATTGGAAAGGACGCCCATAAGCACCCTTTTGTTATTATGTCGGCAGCCGGATCTCGGCTTACTCAGAAAATCGTCGCATGCCTAGCAGGCTGTTGGAAGCCCGTTGCGTGCTCAGCGCGACCTGAAGGGTGTAGCTGTTGTGCTTTATCACGACGGGCAGGGTGGCTCCCTTTCCTAGTGATAAAACGCAGCAGATGTGCCCTTCAGGCCACGCCCTACGGGTCTTTCGGGCTGCCCCGCACTCGTTGTTGCGCTTTCTTGATGGATGGACATACACCTTCAAAATCGCGCCTAGATTGCGAACCAGCCCGAAAGACTGAGCAAGCAAGGGGCTTCCAGCAGCCTGCTTAAAGTAACCCGACCTCTTGAGCCGTTCAATAATGACTGACGTCAAATCACCACTGCTGCACATTGATGAGCAAATAAATGCACTTTGCGCGCGCTCAGGCCGCGATCCACACAGTGTGCAGCTTCTCGCGGTCAGCAAGACCCGCACCGCAGACGAACTGGCCCAACTGGCAGACCAGGGGCAGCGCCATTTCGGGGAAAACTACTTGCAGGAGGCATTAGACAAGATAGCGGCGCTACAAGGGCGAGGGCTGGTGTGGCATTTCATCGGGCCGATTCAGTCCAACAAGACCCGTGATATCGCCGCCCACTTTGATTGGGTGCACTCAGTCGATCGGCTCAAGGTGGCCCGGCGCCTTAGCGAACAGCGCGAGCCGGATCTGCCACCGTTGAATGTGTGCCTTCAGGTCAATGTGGATGATGAGGCCAGCAAGAGCGGGGTGCCCCTGGCGGGCGTAGCCGAGCTGGCCGCTGCGGTGGAATCACTGCCCAACCTGCGTTTGCGGGGGCTGATGGCGATTCCCCGGGCGGACAGTGATGACGGTAATCGTGCCGCCTTCCGACAGCTCGCCATGACACTGTCACAATTGCGCAATACAATGCCCGCCCTCGATACGCTCTCCATGGGTATGAGCGCGGACTATGCGGTGGCCATTGAAGAAGGGGCCACCGTGATCCGGCTGGGCACTGCCCTGTTCGGCCCGCGCCCGCCCAAGGCCTGACAACAAGGACTGCGCAGTTATGGCACAACAATTAATCGGATTTATCGGCGCCGGCAACATGGCAACCAGCCTGGCCGGTGGCATGGTGGCGAAAGGAATTCGCCCGGCCCGTATCTGGATGAGCGATCCCTCCAAAGACCGCCTGGACGAGGTGGCCCAGCTGCACCGGGTGCACGTGAGCACCGAAAACCGTGATGTGGCCGGGCGCGTTGACGTACTGGTGCTGGCGGTGAAGCCGCAGATGATGGAGCAGGTCTGCACCGACCTGCGCGACCTGATCGCTGAGCGCCAGCCGCTGGTGATCTCCATCGCTGCCGGTGTCACCGTGGGCAACCTGCGCAACTGGCTGGGTAGCACCCCGATTGTGCGCTGCATGCCCAATACGCCGTCGCTGGTTCAGGCCGGTGCCACTGGCTTGTATGCCGCCGATGACGTGAGCGATGCACAAAAAGCCATGGCCAGGGAGATCCTGGGTTCCGTGGGTATTGCTTTCTGGTTCGACGAAGAGAAAGAGCTGGATGCGGTTACCGCAGTGTCTGGCTCCGGCCCGGCCTACTTCTTCCTGCTGATGGAATCGCTGATCGAAGCGGCCAAGGCCCAGGGGCTGGATGCGGGCACCGCCCGGCAGATGGTGCTGCAAACCGCCTGGGGCGCCGCCCAGCTGGCCATTACCAGCGAAGCCGGCCCGGATGTACTGCGCCAGCAGGTCACCAGCCCCGGTGGCACCACCGCTGCCGCGCTGAATGTGTTCGAAGAAGCTGGTTTCCGCGAGCAGGTGCAGGCGGCCGTCGCCGCTGCCCGGGAGCGCTCGGAAGAGCTGGCGGGGTAAAAACAGCTGCGAGCTTCTAGCTGCTAGCGGCGAGGCGCGAGATAGGCTTGGTGTTTGTGCAGCTATAGTGCCCACGTTTAAGAGTATGGCGCGGGCACGGTATTTCTCAGGCACTCACAACCTTGCCCGCGTCTCGACGCTAGTTGCTCACATCTCGCCGCTTGATTTTCATTTCTTTTGCCCCAAACTCTGTCCCAGCTTCCGGCGAAAGGCCGGTGAAGACATCGCAACGGAGTGATCCATGAACCCGCAGGGTGCCCTGGTTTTTTTGCTGGATTTTGCCTTCAGCGCTTACATTTTTATTGTACTGACCCGCTTCGTGCTGCAACTGGCCCGGGCGGATTTTTATAATCCGATCTCCCAGTTTGTGCTCAAGGCCACCAATCCGTTGCTCAAGCCGCTGCGCCGGATCATTCCTGGCTACGGTGGGCTGGATGTGGCGTCCCTGGTGCTGGTGGTGGTGCTGATCATGCTCAAGGCGGTGCTGATCCTCGGCATCCAGGTGGGCGGCTTTCCGTCGGGTATTGGCGGGCAACTGGTGATCTACAGCCTGCAGGAGCTGGCCAGCCTGATCCTCAACTATGTGTTCTGGGCGGTGCTGATTCGGGTGATTCTCAGTTGGGTAGCCCCGGACCCGTATAACCCGGTGGTACGGGTCATTGTGCAGGTTACCGAGCCGATCATGGCACCGATTCGCAAACTGCTGCCGCCCATGGGCGGGTTTGATTTGAGCCCGCTGATTGTGCTGTTGGGCATCCAGTTACTGCAGATCCTGTTTAAGCTGCACTGACCACCAAAGTGGGAAAAGGCGCCACAAGGGCACTGCTGTCCCACAGTTGGCAGCCTCATAAAGCGAACCTCATTTGAGGTTCGCTTTTTTTGTGCCTGTCAGGCTCAGGATGAAGGATGTCTTTCAGGCTTCGGCGATCAAATAGATTGAGTTGCAGCACGCGCATGATCCTCTGAACAGACCACCCTTCTCTGGCACTATGGCGAGCAAAGGCCACTAGCAGGTAGGTAATCATAGCGATCCAGATTTGGCTGAGTACAGCATTGCGAGACGTGCCCACAAAGGCTTTGATCTGCAGGTTCTGCTTGATCGTCTTGAAGAAGATCTCGATCCGCCAACGATCTTTGTAAATCGCCGCGATGGTGGCGGCAGATAGCCCGAAGTGGTTGGTAATGAACACGTAGCGCTTGCCGCTTTCTTTGTCGTAATAACCCACTCTCCGCAGCCGTGGAGCCCCACGCTTTAAGGCATGAGCACTATTTAACTGGATGATCTGGTCGCTGGTGACGCCCTGGCTTTTGTCGCATTCCTTGCGCTCCAGTACTTGATAGATGGAGTTCGGACGCAAGCGTGTCACGAAGAAAACCCCATTATCTGTCAGTGACTTATACCACCCGTAATCCACATACCCCTTATCAAAGGCGACGATGCTGCCTTTGGGGAAGCGAAATTCACGCCCTTTCACGAGGTCGTTCTCGTTGCCATCGCTCAGTGCAACGAACTCCGGCACATGGGTGCCATGGTTGAGTCCGACACTCAGCTTCACGTTGCAGGTATCCGGCCGGTGGGCAGCCCAGGGAAACAGCTTGAGGGACAGGTTGATGGCACTCGCATCCAGTGAGTAGAGAGGGTTCTTGAAGCGGAACTTATGGGAGCTGGGGCTATTTCTGCAGCGCTGGAGCAGCTTGTAGAACAGCGCTTCGTAGAGCTCCGCCGGCTGCTTCTCATTGAGCCTTGCCAAGGTAGAACGGGCAACGGGTTTGGCGCCAAGGTGGAAAAGCTTATGCTTTTGGCTCTCCAGGTTCGACTGGATATCGCGCAGGCTCTGACGGCCGGAAAGCTGAGACATGGCCATGCCAATGAATTGATCCCTGCGCGTGGCGGATCTCAGTTTTTGCCCGTGATGATGCTCTTTGGCCAGCCTCTCAAAATCATGTCTCGAAACCGGTTTGAGCAGTTGGTGAAAGGCGGTGTTATGATGTGACAAAGCCTGAACCTCCCTGATCACAATGTTTTCCTCGCAGAATCATTGTAACCAGTTCGGTTCAGGCTTTTTCATTTGTCCCTCAACTGTGGGACAGCAGTGGCCGTATGGCGCCTTTTTTTGTTTCAGTGGTATCAAAAAGCGGGCCTTTCTCTGGTGCAAAACGTTGCAAGGGTTTTTACTTGCCCAGCGGCTTTGGTTACAAAAGAGAAATAACAACGGCGTACCGATGCGTTGGGCGCTCATCCCGGGGACAAAGATGGAAAACCGTGCAGATTTCAGTCTGATCGGCCTGAGAGAGTTACACCACCTGTCATTGCTGCCTGGCCGTGACTTTGCGCAACTGTATGCCGCTTATCTGGAGGTGGGTCGCCGCCTGCTGGGCTTGTCCATTGGTATTGTCAGTCGTATTGAGGACGGAGACTACGAAGTGCTCGCGGTGCAAGCGGGCGATGGGGGGATCAGCACTGGCGATCATTTTCCGCTGGGTGATACCTACTGTTCTACCGTGGTCAGCAAACAGGGGTCGGTGGCGTTGCACCATGTGGGCGAGCTGGCAGAGATGCGCTCGCACCCGGTTTATGTGGGGATGAAGCTGGAATCTTACATAGCCGTGCCCCTTTATGTGCAGGGCGAGATTTTTGGCACCCTCAACTTCAGTGATCCGGTACCCCGCCACGAGCCGTTCAGCATCGAAGAAATGGAATTTCTGGAGTTGATGGGCAAGTCCCTTGGCCAGGCGCTGGAGCAGGACCACCTGGATCAGCAGCGGCAATTGGCCGTCAACAAGATGGAAGAGAACATGGCCCTGTTCGAGGGCGCGTTCCGTCACGCGGCCATTGGCATGGCCATTGTGTCCCCGCAAGGGGGCTGGATGCGGGTGAATCAGGCGCTGTGCAACATTCTGGGCTATGACGAGCAGACCTTGCTGGCAAGTGATTTCCAGACCATTACCCACCCGGACGACCTGGAAAAGGACCTGAACCACGTGCAGGCGCTGTTGGCAGGCAAGCGCAACAGTTACTGGATGAAGAAACGGTATTTTCACCAGGACGGTCGTATCGTCTGGGTCTTGCTGGCGGTGTCTATTGTCCGTAACGCGGATGGCACGCCCCGGTATTTTCTCTCCCAGATTGAAGATGTGTCCGCTCAAGTCACCGCAGAGCGTGCTTTGCGCCAGAAGCAGGACGAACTGGAGCAGCTCAATCAGGAGCTGGCGGACATGGCCCGCACGGACCCGCTTACCGGGCTGAATAACCGGCTGGTGCTGATGGAAAGCCTGCGTCAGGAGTTTCGCCGCTGTGAACGCAGCCGTGAGCCGATTTCTGTGGTGTTCATGGATGTGGATTACTTCAAGCACTACAACGATACCTACGGGCACATGGAAGGAGATGTGGCGCTGCAGGCCGTGGCGGCGGCGCTGCGTCCGGTGATCCGTGATACCGATGTGCTGGCGCGTTACGGGGGCGAAGAGTTCGTTGCCTTGCTGCCCACCGCCAATGTGCAGGCGGCAGAGGGTGTGGCGGAACGTTGCCGCCATGCCGTGGCCGGCATTGCTTCGCTCCGCGCTCAGGTGAGCCTGAGCGTAGGAGTGGCGACGCTCCTGCCCTGCGGCGAAGCCGATGAAGCGAAGGACCCGGAAGCACTGCTAAGCGCGGCGGATCAGGCGCTCTACGCTGCCAAGGAAGCCGGCCGTAACTGCGTTCGTACGGCGTTGCTGTAACGCGCTCAAGGCGTTTCTTTTATGGCAGGGGCGGAAATAATGGTGCTCAAGTTGTAAGTTCCAAATAGGAACCTATAATGCAGGCAACGCCATTACCTCTGAGAATGACCATGAACCCTGCCACCATGACCGGCCTGGAAATCATGCAGGCTTTCGCCGCCGGCAAGATTCCCCGTGCCCCCATTTCTGAAACCATCCCCATGGACCCGGATACCGTGGAAGAAGGCCGTGTGGTCTTTATCGCGACTCCGGACAAGCGCCACACCAATCCGCTGGGCGGGGTACATGGTGGTTTTGCGGCCACCGTATTGGACTCGGTCACCGGCTGCGCCACCCACACCGTACTGGCTGCCGGCGAGAGCTACGGCACCACGGACCTGAACATCAAGATGTGCCGGCCGCTGACCTTCGACAAGGCCTACCGGGCGGAAGGGAAAGTGATTAACCGGGGGCGTAATCTGGTGATCTCGGAAGGCCGTATCGTGGACGAGGAAGGCAAGCTGTACGCTCACGCTACCTGTACTTGCATGATTGTGGCCCCGCGCGCGTAAACGTCTGCTGTAGGAGCGTCGCTGGCGGCGCGATACGATAACTTCAGTCTCGAGTTGCGAGAAGCGAGTTTCGAAAGGCAACCCCAAACCAGGGGAAAATCCAACGATTTTCGCTTCTCGTTACTCGCAACTGGGTTATCGCGCCGCCAGCGACGCTCCTACGG
>JBDWVU010000048.1:0-17199 GCA_039983755.1 Alloalcanivorax sp. | reverse complement strand
GTCGCTTGCGGCGCGATTAACAACGCTGAAATCGCGCCGCAAGCGACGCTCCTACGGAGAGCATTAGTCTCACGGTTTGAGTGGCCCGCTCAATAAATACCGCGGAAATAACATGGGCTGCTGGCCATAAAAAAACGGGATGCAGAAGCATCCCGTTTTTTGTTTCTACATCACGCGCTTATTTGAACTGCGCTTCTTTCTCTTCAGTTTCCACAATGATGTCCGCACGGCGGTTCTTGGCACGACCGTCGGCAGTGCTGTTGTCGCCCACCGGTTTGCTCTCACCGAAACCTTCCGTGGTGATCTTGTCGGCACCAACAGAGAAGTCCTTCATCAGGCGATCTTTCACTGACTGGGCACGACGCTCAGACAAGCCCTGGTTGTAGTCTGCCGGGCCAGTGCTGTCAGCATGGCCTTCCACACGGATGCGCCCTTGCTCACCGGCATTCAAGCGATCCGCCACCCCTTTGATTTCATCGCTGAACTGACCCTGAATGGTGTCGCGATCAAAGCCGAAGTAGATCACCGAGGTTTCCCGGTTCTGCATGGACTCATAGACCTGGCAACCATCGGCATCGACCAGGGCACCGGATGCCGTATCCGGGCAACGATCCTTGTCGTCACTAACGCCGTCACCATCACTGTCGCCAGTCACCACTTCCGAGGGGGTTGCAGCAACCACTTCATCGTCACTGCTGCCACCGTCGTCATCGCTGATGCCAAACGCCAGATTAATACCGGCATAGACCTGGCCTTCCCAGTATTCCCGATCCTGGCTGTAAGCATGGCGGGTACCGAGATCCAGGATCACATGCTTGAAGAACGCACGCTGCACCCCCAACTCGACACCGGTCATCAGCTCATCGTTATCATCACTGTTGGGGTTATTGAGGCTTTCAATCAGTTGCTCGCCCACATTGATACCGGCATAGGGCTCAAAACCGAGCAGGCCATGGTCATCAAAGTGGTAACGCCCACTGACATAATAGTTTTTCATGTCCAAGCGGCGACCCGAGTTGTACTTGCTCTCCGCGTCACCGTCCACTTCTTCATACCAGCCCTGAACGGACCAGTTTGGGGCAAAGCGCCAACCTAGCTGAGCACCATAAAACGGCACATCATCCAGGCCATCGCCGCCGTTACCAATCACATCATTGTCGTAAAAAGTGTAGTAGCTGGCGTGCCCACCAATGTAGCCGTATTGGTCTGGAACATTTTCTCCAGCGAAAGCAAAAGGACTCATCAGCAGCGGCATCGCGGCCGTCATACGCAAAAATGTTTTCATGGCAGATTCCTTTCCCGTTGTTCCTGAATTTCTTCGGGAATTTAAACACCGGAAAGGAAAACAAGCAGCCACTTAAACAACCAACAGGGGTTTAATTTACTTAAATTTAACCCCTCTACTATCAACGGTTTACATAAACCTAGTCCGAAATAATGAGATGGAACTTTAATCCCAATACTTTGGTAGAAAAAATATTTTTATAGCATTATTTTTCCACCCACTGACCATCAGGTGTTTTCACATATTGCCCGGTCGCGGTTTTGTCGATCGCTTTTTGCCCGGCCAGCCTGGCCACCTGATCAAGCGTGATACCGTTTTGTTTGGCAATACGCTCATAGGCATCGCGACGCTTCTGATTAATCTCTGCTGCAAGCTCAACGGCGGCGGGTGTTGCCTTCACAACGCCCAGGTAGCCATCTGTCTGTTCACCCACCATCCCCTGGCTTTTCGCCGCATCCAGATCCAGCGCAAACGCCGCCATGCTCAGCAGCAGGGTCAGGGTGGCAATCATGGTCTTTACAATTTTCATTGTCCCTACTCCTTAAAACAGGTCGCTGTCTTCACTGAATAATTGATCGATATCCTTTTCCACTTTCAAACGGATTTCATGATCGATCTTCACGTTCAGATTAATGGTGATGGGTTCTTCCGGTGCTTTCAGGGCCACCGTGGGCGTGCAAGCCGCCAACAGCCACCCGGCCAGCAACACCGTGCCCAGCCCGAGTTGTTTCATCATCGATTCTCCGTGCGCAGTTGTTCGGTGATCTCATCGCCAATGCGCAAGCTGCGCATCAACGCCAACACGTTTTCCCTGTGCGTGTAGTTAAACACTACCGGCAGACTTTTTCTCTGTGGGTTTATCCCCTTAATGGTGATCGCTGCATCCAGCCAGCCGGTTTTATCCATGGCCATACGCGCCTGGAAATCGTTGATCAACAGGGTGCTGAGGCTGTCCAGGGCCAGCTTAACCGCCTGGTTAGACTCCGCCATGGCCTGCACGCTGGATGACGCCGGGATAATCAGGGATAACGGCTCTTCGTTGGCCAATCGCCCTTTTTCAATCACCAGGAAATCCGCGCCCAACTGTAGCGGCACATAGCCGCCGATTCGACCGGATAACGAGACCGGGGGCGGATTCTGCAGCGCGGCTACCTGTGCCAGGTCAATGCGGCTTATCACCACGGGCTGAGGCCGGGCCGAGGGCCAGTCCAGTGCCGGGGAGCGCAAATAACCGCCCAGCAGATCGGCACGGATATCCGTAAATTGCCATTGAGACAGGTCGCTCTTCACGGTGAGCGTCAGATCAGTGATCGGCGTGCCGATATCCAGGGTGTCCACCGTCACGGGGCCGGTGCTGCTGAGCTGTACTTGGCCGTTATCGTATTCACCATGGATCACCCCGGCAGCGCCACGGGCCGTCACGCTGCCCCAGTCCAGATCCGCACTGGTAAGCGTGATATCACCGGAAGCTTTCAGCGTCTGCCGCCATTGCCAGCGGCCTTTGCCTTCCAGCTGACCTTGCCGTGGAGTGGCATCCAGGCCCACCCCCATGGCAGGCACCAGCGCGCTGCGCATCGTTAATGTGCCACTCGCACCACCGTTATTCTCAAGCGCTCCGTTGGCCCATAATTCACTTTGCCACTCACTGACGGTTAACCGACCCTGCACCCGCTTGCCTGTCATCGTCGCCGTTCCCGATATCGGTGGCAGACGCCAGCGGGCAGCCAGCAAGCCACCGCCATGAATGGCAACGTTGCCGGTAATACCCTGTCCATTGATCTGCAACGGCCCCGTTGCACGCAGCGATACCGGCCGGATCAGTGCCTGCCCGATGAGCCCTTCGGAAATTGACGCCTGACTCCCTGCCGCCACGCTGACCGTGCCATCCGCCAACGACCAGGGCGCCTTTACCGTTACCTGCCCGCCACGCTCAAATTGCGGCAAGCGGGTGCTCGCCTGGAGCGTACCGGCCCAGCCGGCGTCGGACTGGGCAAAAGCCAAGGTGCCGTCCAGTGGATAACCGGAGACCTTGCCGGTCACCTTGGCCTCGGCACCATACGGCGCCCGTTGCAGGGTATTTACCGGCATCAGGAAGCTCACACGATCGCTCCCTTGCCGCGCCGTGAGCCTAATGGGCTCACCCTCCAGCCCATGGCTACCGACAGCGCCCTGCCACTCCCCTTGCCATTGGTAGCCCTGCCACTGGCCATCCAGCGTCAGATCACCGGCCCACTGCCAATCAACCTGACTGATGTCTTCGCCCTCTGCCTGTTGCCACCGAACCTGGCTGGAACCGGCTTTCATATTCAAACCGTCGTAGCCCAACCGCAGCGGCAGATCGGCCCGGCCGGAACGGGCCATGGGTATCTGCAGTGGCTCCTGCCACTGCGCGGTGAGATTTTGCGGCAAGGTCAGCGACGCCGGCTCAAGCACCAGCACGCGATCCTGCCAATGAAAGTCCACCTGACCGTCCAGGCTGTCGCCCTGCAACAGCAACATCCCCCGGCCCTGTTCAAGCCCTGCCGGGACTGTGGCATCGCTGTCGCTGTGAGCCTGCAATGTCACCTTGCCCGGCGGGCCTGCCAATTGCAGCACGGCCCTGGCCTGAACCAATGCCACGCCACTACCCGCCACAGCGAGGGGCTCTGCGGCGGTCAGTTGCCAGTCATTGTTCAGCGCCAATGGTTGGGCCAGATCCGCCTGCAGCTGCCAGTCGGCTCCCTGAAAATGGGCTTGCGCGGTCAGGTCCGCCCGTTGCGATTGCGTGACCGGTCCCGCCGAGAGCATCTCCAGCCGTATCTCCCCGTCTGGTTCTCCTTGCCAGCGCCCCTCGCCATGCAGTTGCCACTGCCCCTGCCAATCCGGCAATAACGTGCTCAGCGCCCCTTCACTGTGGATCGTCCAGTGTCCCTGGACTCGCTGATATTGCGCCTGGAGCGCCGCCTGCGGCGCAGACGCTTGCAGCTGCCAATGCTGCCCCTGCTGGTGGAGTTGCATCGTCATGATGGGAAGGGGGGGGTCAATCAATCCAGACAGGTCCAGTTGGGCGACCTGCAAATCGAAGCGCGGGGTCCAGGGAAGCCCGTCGGGGAAGCTCTCACTGGATGACTCCGCGGCGTTCCCGGCTCTGCAATCGTAGACGGCAAGTACCCGCTGCTTGATCTTGAGCGGCCAAACGCCCTCGAGCGTCAGGTCCGTGCCACGGGCGGCCACACAATCGTCGCGAATCAGGCGCCACTGACCCAGCGTCAGGCCTTGCTGCCAACCCGGTTCACTGACACGCACGCCTGCATCATAGGCCCAGCCCACCGCCACCAGAATCAGTAGCAGCACGGTGGCCAGCAGTAACAGCAAGCCATATGCCCAGCGGCGAAGCATGCGCGAGGATAATCGAACCATAAACGTTAGAGGGTCGGCAGCGTCAATGGTTCGATAGTGAGACGTCAGGGCGGGTTTGGAAAGGCCGGGGTTCAGTCTGTGGCCGGTTCTGCCTGTGAGGCCATGACGTGTTGATGGAGCAGCAGGGCCATGGCCGCCACGCGGCTGACGGCATCCACCGACAGGGTGGCACCGGTAATACCATCCACCTCACGGGACAGGCTGAGATCATCCTGCAGGGTCATCCCGACAAATTGCTGACGGAAAAATGCCTGGTGCACTTCGCCGCCTCGGGGTTCGCGGTATACCAACACGTTCAGGTGAGTAATGCCGGAGGCCCCCACCGCCACGGCCAGCGTCATTGGCATGTCCTTGCTTTTTTCGTCGATGATCCAGGTCGTCACCCCTCCCTGCTGCCAGTAACGCAATCGCAAGCCGCGATACCGGTGTCCCAGTGCCGTCTCTACCCGGTCACGCAGGTCGCCACGTAACGGCAGCAGGGAAATCCCCGGCAATGACTCGCCATAGACCTGGGACAAAAACGCATCCACCGTCATAAACTCGGTTTCGTCATAGCCGCTGATCGCCAGCGCCGGTGCGCTCATGACGCAGCACAGCGCCACCATCAACAGGCCAACCCCACGCACCATCAGTTCACCAACCGTTCCTTGTCGAAGAAGGCTTCAATCAACCATTGGTTATAGCCGCCCAACCGCTCGCCTGCCAGGCGAGCCTGTGCCTCATGATAAATCGGGTGATGCTCCATACTCTTTGGCATCAGCACTTGGG
This sequence comes from Alloalcanivorax sp., assembly GCA_039983755.1. GTDB lineage: Bacteria > Pseudomonadota > Gammaproteobacteria > Pseudomonadales > Alcanivoracaceae > Alcanivorax. Next base: position 11,747 of record JBDWVU010000048.1, on the reverse strand, counting down.
CGGTCCAGGTGGCGCCGCGAATCCAGCCATAGTTGAACTTCTGCCACCAGCCATATTTCATGTCGTACTGATCCCGAATACGCGGCGGCAGCTCTGCGGCAGTGATGATTTCCTGCCCCCAGAGTGGCGCGATCATCCAGATGGATTTGGCGTCAAACAGGTCTTCCTTCAATTGCATGGCATTGGGAGTCACCGTCAGCTGCGGGCTTGCCCACATGGCGCGGTTATAGTCCATAAACGCGTCCCAGTCGGTGGGCAAGGCGCTTTCCGGAATCCCGAACAACATGGCAAACAACTTGGTTTCTTCGTAGAACTGGTTTTTCTCTTCCGGGCTCAGGTCATCTTCCAGTTTCTCGTACATGTGGACGATGGTTTCCCACAGTGTTGCATGCACCCAGATCATGGCGTTGATTTCGTTGGCCCGGTATTCGGAACCCCGATGGAAAGCACCGGCCTCTTCGGTCATTTCACCGTCAATTTCCTCATGAATATCCCGCACCTGGTTCGCCGAAGCCATCGCCTGGGGCATGCTGCCAAACACCATGCTGGAGATATGATAGAAAGTACGTCGGGCCCGCCCCATGGGGTCATTGCGCACTTCCGAGTGCTGATCAATACCTGCGGTTACCCAGGGATGAGCCACCTGCAGCAACAGTGCACGGCCGGCACCAAAGGCGGGTGGCGCGCTCAAACCATCCAGTTTCCACATCATGGAATCCGGACCAAAAAGCCCCTCCCGGGGATTGGGCATTTTGTTGTTATGGACCTTGGCCAGCTGTTTGCAGAAGTTGGCTTCATCAATCCACAGCGGCAACGGCGCACTGCCATCCTCCGGCACCAACCGCTTTACCGCATCATCGCTGGCATAAGCATAGGCACCGTCCGCATTACCCGTTTGCGGGTCAGCGGCTAGGCCCTGGTCACAGGGGTTGGTGAGAAACCCGGTTTCCGCTCGTACCAGTTCCAGATCCAGAGACGCGCCCTCAGATTTCATTTCCATATCTGCAGGCAAGCGATAGCCCCCCTGCACGGACATGTAATCCTGATAAGCAATGTTCCAGCCTTTTTCTTCGATAGAATCCGGAACGTACATGTTTTCCTGATAGATCACCGCATTGGCCGTGGCAGGCAACCCGCGTACCCAATAGGACAAGTCGCCGGCCTGGAGCTGGGCATGCAGGTGCTCAGCCACCTTCTTGGCCTCCACCCCGCCCATGACATCCAGGGTTTCTTCTTGCGGCGCATAGACATTGCCACTGATCACCGCCTTGGGGGCGCCCACCGGGTCATCCATCAACACGGCCAGCTGATAATTTTCCCCCAGCTGCTTGAAGTAAAAATAGCTTTTGCTTTTTACACCCTCCGCACGGAGCACAAACCTGCCTTCCACCATCCATTCATTCAGTGTTTCCGGGGAGGTGGGTACATAGCTGGATTCTTGCAGAGAAGAGCAGCCCTGCAGCGCAAGCAGCAGGACCATCAGCAGCTTTTTACCCTGTTCAAGCAGTGAGGAAATCATCATCATTCACCTGATTGTTATTGGTATTCGGACTGCTTTTATGCGGTTTTACGCAAGGCTTTCTTGTCGATCTTGCCCACAGAGGTAAGAGGAATGGCATCAATGAAGAAAACCTCTCTGGGTACCTTGTAAGGCGACATATTGGCTTTGCAGAACGTGGACAACTCGGCTTTAAGGTCTGACTCGGACGCCTGATTGTCCGGCATGCGCTGGATATAGAGCTGCACCACATCATTACCTGGCCGGTCATGATCCGGGCGACCGACAACCGCGCACATGGCAACCCATGGCAGGCTCTGCACCTTGCTTTCCACTTCCACGGAAAACACCTTGTAGCCACCGACAATCAGCATGTCCTTGCTGCGATCACAGACACGGATAAAACCCTCTTCATCCATCACACCGATGTCGCCGGTATGCATCCACGTCTGGCCATCCATCAGTCGCAGCGCTTTCCGGGTCGCTTCCGGCATCGCCAGATACCCCTGCATCACCTGCGGACCGGAAGCAATGATCTCCCCGGCTTCGCCCTGTGGCATGGAGCGTGTGCCGTCTTCAGCATCGACGATGCGAACATCCGTGCCCGGCAGCGGAATCCCCACGTGGGCTTCCTTGAAGTGTGAGGCCGGATTCAGCGTGATCACCGGGCTGGTCTCAGTCATGCCATACACTTCACAAAACTTGCCGGCACCGACCACGCTTTCCAGTTTCTGCACTTCTTCCTTGGCAAACGGTGCGGCACCGGAAATGGCCATGCGCAAGCCGCTGAAATCCAGTGATTTGAAGGTGTCGTTGGCGCACAGCATTTGGTACAACGCCGGCACCGCAGCCAGCACCGTCGGGGTGCGCTTGTGCATTTCACCAACAAAATGATCAATGTCCCGGGGATCCGGGATCAGCAGGAACGTGGACGCTGTACGCAGGGCATTGAACAACACGGCCGCGCCGCCAATATGAAACAGCGGGAACGCCGAGGCCACCGTTTCTTCACCGGTGCGGTAGCCGTAAAACACATTGGCCTGCAGGTTATTCATGAACAGATTGGATGAGCTAAGCCGGGCCCCTTTCGGCATACCAGTGGTGCCGCCGGTGTACTGCAGATACAGCACTTCATCCATGGCTACCTTTGTGTTGACCGGATCCGCACTGGCCGGAAAGTGATCATGTAGCGACATGACATTCACACCGTCCCGGGATTCCTCCACGCTTTCCCCCTGACCGGAGACCAGGTCCATGGGGCCGGACACAATCACCGTCTGCAGGCTTTCAACCTTGCCCAACACCGGTGGAATGGAGGTCTGCCAGAACGGCATCAGTGTCATCAGGATTTTCACTCTGGCATCGCTGGCCTGGTGAATAATTTCCGGCGGAGTCATTAAAGGCGAAATGCTGGTGCTGACCATACCCAGACGCGCCGCCGCGATGAAAGCCACCACATACTGCGGGGTGTTTGGCATCTGCAGGCCCAGGACGTCGCCTGCCTGGGCGCCCTGCGCGACAAACATCGCCGCCATGCGATCGGCCATCTCATCCAGTTGCCGATAGCTCATGGCCTGCCCCAGGAACACCAGGGCTTCACGATCCGGAAACTGCTCCGCATACCCCCGCACATAGTCAGACAGGGTCTTCTCGGGCAACTCTGGCAGGCTGTGCCAGTCATGGCCCATTGATTCGTAGGTAGACAGCCAGGGGCGGGTATCCGACTTCATAAAAAGCACCTTCAGTTATTGCTGTTATAGGCTTCAGGGTGGCGCTGCGCATCCGTGTAGGCGTTGCGGGCCAGTGGAATCAGTCGCCACTTTTTCGGTGTCAGGGTGTGCATGGCACGGTAAGTACCACACCACAGACGGAAAAGACGTTCATCGTTGGTGGTCCAGGGGATCTGGAATTTTTCACGGAACGTAACGGGCAGTGTTGCGCGCAGATTGAATCGCATGAAGCGCCCCATCACGGCAAGGATCATGCGCCAGGCGGCATCGGGTATCTTGCTGTTTGGGGGCTTGGAAATTTCCAGATAATGCTCGGGGCGCATCAGATCCTGCACCACGTCTCCCCACTCCAGTTTGTCGCGAATCATGCCGTGGAAGTAATCCCAGTATTCACTCTCCGTGGCGGGCAGGTCCTTGTCACGGATGCCCATCAGTTTACCCAGTTGCCGCCATTCGGCAAACATCTCATGGCGCTGCTGTGTGGTGGGCGACGTACCGTAAAACTCATGCATACGAATGGTGGCATCGTAGCCGGTGATGTGTACCCAGCTGTAAGCTTCCGGGTCCAACGCAAAGTATTTTTTGCCCTGCTTGTCGACGCCCTTGATGGAGCGATGCAGGTCATACAGTTTCACCCCCATCTCGATAGCACGCTGGGGCCGCGCATACACAATGGGCCAGAGCAATTCGGTAGACCGTTTGGCGCGGCCCCAGGGATCGGTTTTATATACCGAGTGTTCTCCCACACCCGCATCGATAATCGGATGAGCCACCTGCAGCACAAAAGCCTGTGGCAGCATCAAATGAAAACGCCAGGAACCGAAGTCCTGCCAGGTCAGGGAGTCAGGTCCCAACGGTTGAAGATCCAGGTGTCGTTCTGTCTGTTCAGCGGTCTGTGTCATGGGGGAGCTCGATAACTGGCTATGAGACAAATACAAAAATACGTCTCACTTATACCGAGAGGCAACCCATGCATACAGCTTTCACTGTTATGTTTAGGACAAAATGATCAATTACCCGTCACATTGGGTCAGGAGGACAATCAAGGCTCAAGAAGCGGACGCAGGTAGGCCTCCGCCACCCGGCGCACGCTGTCAGCATCGGCCGGGTTTAATATGCCATCAGGAGACAGCACCATGGACTGCATAAGCCGTAGCATCAGTTCCGCCATGGGCTCCATGGGTTGCTGACGAATAGCACCGCTATCCTGCTCCACCTGCAACAACCCCGCCAGATAGATACGGAAGAACCCCATCATTTGCCACAGGCGTTGCGTCAGTAGCGGCAAAATGGTCTCCGGTTCAGAGGTCAGCAGCCGCTTCAGCAAGGGATGCCGGTGGGCCCGGGTCACCGCCAGCACGAAGGATTCCAGAACACGTTCAAGGCCGCTTTCCAGCTTCTCCAGATCGTCTTCGATCATCGCCAGTTGTCGCTGGCATTCGCGCAAAATCACCACCTGAATCAACTGGTCCTTATCCGCAAAACGACGGTAGGCCGTCGCCCGACCAATGCCCGCACGGGTGGCCACATCTTCCATGGTGGTACGTCGCAAACCGAATTCCACGAACAATGCTAACCCGGCATCAAGAATTTTCTCGTAGGTTCTATCGCCCTGGGGAACCTGAAGATTCTTGAGCAGCGCCGCCGACGCGATATTTTTGCGAGACATTCCAACTCCCTGTGATATGAACCGGATACGCGAGCAACCTACGCGAATACCCTCATCAAGGGTATATACCCCATGGCTCCCCAGCCCGCAAATTCCGTTTCATAACAATGCCCCCATGACGAAGCAACAAGCCTCGCCATGGTATCGGCTCAGGCGGGTTGCACCATCGCCCTTAAATGCATATCCGCATTACCAAACAGTCCATCCGCTGCAGTCAGCCGCTTGAAGAAATGGCCCACACCCAATTCATCGGTCATGCCCATGCCACCATGGATCTGGATGGCTTCCTGGCCGATCTTGCGTCCGGCACGGCCCAACTGGGCTTTCATGGCATACACCGCCTTGTCCGCATCATCGTGGCCTCCCACGTATTTCAGTGTGGACGCCAGCAACAGGGAGCGGGTCTGCTCCATGGCGATGAACATATCCGCCATCCGGAACTGCAGCACCTGGAATTTACCGATAGCCAAGCCGAACTGTTTGCGGGTCTTGGTGTATTCCACCGTATCGTTTAGCAGCACGGACATGCTTCCCACACTCTCTGCTGACAAGGCCAATAGCCCCTCATGCAGCACGGCTTTGGCCACATCATAGCCTTTGTTTAGCTCACCGATACGAGCCGCATCAGGCACCGTCACGTCTGAGAAGCGAATTTCTGCGCCCTGGCGGCCATCCACCATGCGATGGGGCACACGCTCGATTCCTTCGGCATTGGCATCCACCAGGAACAAAGACAAGCCATTCTTATCACCCGGCTGCCCAGCGGTACGGGCCAGCACCACCAACAGATCCGCCTGGTCACCATTCATTACCGATGCCTTGGTGCCATTCAACACCACATTATCACCTGTCACTGTGGCCTGAAGGGCCGTATTTTCCAGACTAAAAACCCGTTCGTACTCTTCAGCGGCAAACGCCAGTTGCAAGCGTCCTTCGATCAATGCGGGAATCGTTTCCGCCTGTTGCGCAGCCTCGGCCCGGCGCAGAAACCCACCGCCCAACACCACAGTGGCAATATACGGTGACATGATCAGGCCTTCACCCAGCGCCTCGAGCAGCACCATGGTTTCCAGCGGCCCCATGCCCATGCCCCCGTGCTCTTCCTCAAACGGCACCGCCAACCAACCCAGTTCAGCCAGCTTCTGCCAGGTGGCAGTATCCAGGGGCATCAGTTTTTTATTCTGCCGATGGGTTTCCACGTTACTGTTGTCGCGAACAAAACGTTTGGCACTGTCCGCCAACATTTGTTGCTCTTCACTCAATTGAAAATTCATCACGATCTCTCCTTTATTGGCGGACGCTTACAAACCCAGTACGGCTTTGGCAATGATGCCGCGCTGGACTTCGTTGGAGCCGCCGTAAATGGAGCAGGCTCGAGAATTGAGATAATGGGGCATGGCAGTGAGCGCATATTCCGGCCCGGTAATCGGCTGTTCGTCGCCGGGCACCAGCGCCTGGGGCTGCCAGATCGTCGCCTGCGCCCCCAGGGTTTCGATGCGCAGTTCCGTCACTTTTTGCAGTAGCTCGGTACCCAAAATCTTGGTCATGGACGACAGCGCACCCGGGTCCTTCCCGGCTGACAGCGCCGACTTGATACGCATTTCCGTGAACTCCAGGGCCAGCACATCCGCCTCCAGCTGGGCCAGCTTGTGCTGCCATACCGGATCGTCCAGCAAGGCACCAAACGCGGTCTGCTGTTTGGAGGCCATCACCTTGATCTTTTCCAACTGCACATGAAGGCTGGGAGCATACTCCTGGCCACCGCGTTCGAACGTGAGCAGGTATTTGGCCACCGTCCAGCCATCGTTTTCCTCGCCAACACGGTTCTTCTGCGGCACGCGGACATTGTCGAAAAACACCTGGCACTGCTCTGTCACTTCATCCAGCCCAACGATGGGTTCAATGGAAATACCCGGCAGGTCCATATCCAGCAACAGAAACGTAATGCCCTGTTGCGGTTTACCGTCTTTGCGGGTACGTACCAACGCGAACATCTTGTTGGCGTAATGGGCGTAGGTGGTCCAGATCTTGGTGCCATTGATGATGTAGTCATCACCCTCTTTTTCGGCAAAGGTTTTCAACGATGCCAGATCGGAACCGGCACCCGGCTCGGAGTAACCCTGGCACCAGAAATGTTCACCGCTGAGGATCTTTGGCAGGTATTCCTTCTGCTGCTCTTCAGTGCCACAGCCAATCAGACAGGGCCCGCACATGTGCAACCCCATGGGCACCAGTGGCGGAGTTTCAGCGCGCACCAGCTCTTCGGCGAAAATGGCCCGTTGGGTCACGCTCCAGCCGGTACCACCAAACTCTTTTGGCCAGTGCGGGGCCGCCCAGCCCTTGTTGTTCAGAATCGTCTGCCAGGCCATGGCCTCTTTTACCGGTGAAAACACCGATGTCACCATCTTGCCCGCCTCGCGAATTTCATCGGTGAGGCTTTCTTCCAGGAAGGTTCGCACCTCATCCCGAAATGATGCTTCCTGTTCCGGCACCTGCAGATCCATGACGCACTCCACTATGTATAGACTCAATCAGGCCAGTGTACGGGAGGCGACTTGAGACAATAATGACGATTCGTTTCACCCGGCTGGCCAAAACCGTCAAAACAGGGAGAGCCCCTTACCCTGCCTGCGACGGCCAGCCCGCAACACTCCCCCGTCCACCTGGTTTATACTCCCCACCACATTCAATGAATACGACACGGCGCCCCATGAGCATCAACTGGTTCCCCGGCCACATGAACAAGGCCATCCGCGAAATCCGCGACATTCTTCCCAAGGTGGACCTGATCATCGAGGTAGTGGACGCGCGCCTGCCCTACAGCAGCGCCAACCCGGTGATCGAACAATTCCGGGCCGACAAGCCCTGCCTGAAACTGCTCAGTAAAAGCGACCTGGCCGACCCCGCCGTCACCCAGCAGTGGCTTGATCACCTGGAGCAGGACCCGAAAGTCCGCGCTCTCGCTATCACCACTGACCAGCCCGAACAGATTCGCAAACTGCTGGACACCGCCCTGAAAATGGCCGGCAAGCGGACCGACCGCGCCACCAGCGTTACCGCCCTGATCACCGGCATTCCCAACGTGGGCAAATCCACCCTGATCAACAACCTGGCCAGCCGCATCATCGCCAAAGCGGGGAACGAGCCCGCCGTCACCCAACGCCAGCAACGCATCGACCTGCGCAACGGCCTGGTGCTCATCGACACCCCCGGCATCCTCTGGCCGAAAATCGAAAACCCGGACAGTGGTTACCGCCTCGCCCTCTCCGGCGCCATCAAGGCCACCGCCATGCAAGAAGACGACGTGGCCCTGTTCGCCGCCGAATACTTTATGCAGGCATACCCGGAGTTAATGAAGGAGCGCTTCAAACTGGAGGCCCTGCCGGATGAAGGCGTACCTTTCCTGGAAACCATCGGCAAGCAACGCGGCTGCATCGGCAAAGGCGGCCACGTGGATTTCGACCGCACCGCCGCCCTGCTGATTAACGAATACCGCAGCGCCAAACTCGGCCCCATCACCCTGGAAACCCCGGCCATGGCGGAGAAAGAGCATGTAAAGGTGGCGGAGATACGCAGGCTGAAAGAGGAGGAGAAAGAGGCGAAGAAGAAGGCCAGGAAGGCGGCGTATAAGGCGAAGGGGCAGAAGTAGGTTGCCGCCATGACCAGCGCCTTTCGCTTCAACAAAAGCGGCAGCCACCTGCATGGTCATCGTCGACGAAGCCTTCATGCACATGGACGCGCCCTGGCTGGCCAAGTGGTTAGACTGGTTTCTGAATAAGCCAGATAATCGTGATGGCGAGCAATCACAACGCGCCACCACCCGCTTCGCAAACAATTCCGTTATAACCCTATAATCTGTAAGCTAATCCCTACAAAACAACCATCATAAAAAAGCTAGGACGGCCCCGTGACACCACCCACCGATAAACTCGAAGCCGAAACGCGCCTAGAGATCGACGCCAAGCTCGAGTCGGCGGGCTGGATCATCCAGGACAAAAAGGCCATGAACCTTTTCGCCGGCGACCAAGGCATCCATGGCATTGCCGTGCGTGAAATGGACACCGACACCGGCCCCACGGATTACATGCTGTTTATCCAGGGCAAGGCCTGCGGCATCATCGAGGCCAAACGCGAGGGCACCAACCTTGGGCAGGTGGCTGAGCAATCCGCCCGTTACGCCACTTCCAACCTCAAGTTCAGCCAGCGCTGGGCCGCCGACGATCAACCCCTGCCGTTCCTATATGAAGCGACCAATCACGAAATCCGCTTCCGCGACGAGCGTGACCCGCGCCCGCGCTCCCGCGCCATATTCCATTTTCACCAGCCCAAAACCCTGAAAAACCGGCTGGAAGCCGGCAGCAGCTTCCGCACCCGGCTACAAAGCCTGCCTGAGCTCAACACCAACGGATTACGCGATTGCCAGATCGACGCCATCCAACGCATCGAGAAATCATTGCTCGAAAACAAACCGCGCACCCTGCTGCAAATGGCCACCGGCGCCGGCAAAACCTATACCGCCTGCACCGAGGTCTACCGCCTGGCCAAATTCGCCCAGGTCAATCGCGTCCTGTTCCTCGTGGACCGCGGCAACCTCGGCCGCCAGGCGCTCAAAGAGTTTCAGCAGTACACCGCCCCGGATGACGGCCGAAAGTTCACCGAGCTCTACAACGCCCACATTCTGGGCACCGCCGGCGTGGGCGATGAAATCAAGGTCACCATCTCAACCATCCAGCGCCTCTACTCCCAACTGAGCGGCAAAGAGCTGGACGATGACGCCGAAGAAGTCTCAGGCTATGAGCTGGGCGGGGGTGACGACGCAGCCCCCAGAGAGGTCCGCTATAACCCCGCCATCCCCATCGAAGCCTTTGATGTCATCATCATTGATGAGTGCCATCGCTCCATCTACAACTTGTGGCGCCAGGTGCTGGAATACTTTGATGCCTTCCTCATTGGCCTCACCGCCACTCCCACCAAGAAGTCTATCGGCTTCTTTAACCAGAACCTGGTCAGTGAGTACACTCATGAGGATGCCGTCATCGACCGGGTCAACGTGGGCTACGATATTTACCGCATTCGTACCAAAAAGAGCGAAACCGGCGATACCATTGAGGCCGGCACCACCGTCTCCATTCGAGACCGCCTCACCAAGCAAGAGCGCTACGAAACCCTGGATCAAGACGAGCAATATCAGGCAAAACAGCTCGACCGCTCGGTGGTCGCTCCCAACCAGATACGCACCATCATTCAAACCTTCAAAGACCGCGTCTTTACCGACATCTTCACCGACCGCTCCGGCGACTGGCTGCCCAAAACCCTGATCTTCGCCAAGGACGATGAACATGCCGACCGAATTGTCGATGCCGTCCGCGAGATCTTTAACGAAGGCAACCAGTTCTGTAAGAAAGTCACCTATCGCGTTGGCAAGAAAGCCGCCGAAGACACCATCGCCGAGTTCCGCACCAGTCCAAGCCTGCGCGTGGGCGTTACCGTGGACATGATCGCCACCGGCACCGACATCAAGCCGCTCGAAGTGGTGATGTTTATGCGCGACGTCAAAAGCCCCGCCTACTACGAGCAAATGAAGGGCCGCGGCACCCGCGTCATCGGCGATGACGAACTGAAGAAAGTCACCCCGGATGCCGGAAAGAAAGTCCGCTTCGTCCTCATCGACTGCGTGGGTGTCACCGAAACCGATAAAACGGAATCCAAATCCCTGGAGACCCGCCCGTCCGTCTCCACCAAGAAACTGATGCTGCAGATCGCCCAGGGCGACCGCCATTCCGACAGCCTGCGCTCTCTCGGCAACCGCATGCTCCGCCTGGACAGCAAGCTCACCGAGCCCCAGCGCAAGCGCGTGGCCGAATTAGCCGGCAAACCCCTCGCCCTCATCGCTGGCGAGCTCATCCACGCCACCAACGATGCCGCCCTGGCCGAGGCCGCCCAGCAGCAATACAGCACAGAACACCCCAGCGAAGAGCAAATACAACAGGCGTTTGCCCCACAGGCCGACACTTTGGTTACGCCCTTCCACAACCCGGAACTCCGGGAGGTGCTGGAAGCCTATCGCCGGGAGAATGACCAGATCATTGACGACTCCGCCGACGAGCTGATCACCGAAGGTACGGGCTACAGCGTGGAACGCGCCGACAAGACCATCGCCAGCTGGCAGCAGTTTATTGCTGACCACAAAGACGATATCGATGCCATCCAGCTCATCTACAGTCAGCCTTGGAAACAACGCCACTTGAGCTACGAACAGCTCAATGAGCTGGTAGAGCAGATCGAGGAGCCCCCCTACAACATTGCCCCTCAAGAGGTCTGGCAGGCGTACGCGCACCTAGAGAAGCTCAAGGCAAAAGGTGCCCCGCCGGGGCAGAAACTACCAGCCTTGATCAGCGTCATTCGCTGCGCCATAGGCGTGGCCGACGAGCTGGAGCCATTTCCAGATCTAGTCAATCAACGCTTTGAAGCTTGGCTCAAGCAACAAACAAGCGGATTCAGTGCAGAACAACGCCAGTGGCTTGACAGAATAAAGAGCCAGATCGCCAATAATGCCGAATTTGAGATGGATGACTTTGACATGATCTACGAATGCAAACAGCAGGGCGGTTTATTAAAGGCGCGGCAATTGTTTGGCAACGAATTGAACACGATTGTTCAGGAACTGAATGGATTTTTAATCGCATGACTGCGCCAGAAAAAGACAAAATGAATCGCCACCAGTTCTCTAGACACTTCTCAGCCGTTCTTGGTGACGCTTTTCATACTCTACCGGTGACAACTGCTCATTAGAACTATGGCGTCGCCGGTTGTTATAGAACATCTCGATATAATCAAAAATATCTGCTCG
>JBDWVU010000047.1:0-140897 GCA_039983755.1 Alloalcanivorax sp. | reverse complement strand
GTCGCTTGCGGCGCGATTTCAGCGTTGTTAATCGCGCCGCAAGCGACGCTCCTACATTAACCGTTCTGCCAACCCCGATGCCCGCCAGGTCCGTTTTTTTACTGCACTGTCCAATACTGCCGGTTTGCCGAATTCCAGCAAGGTGAAACGATCACGGGCGCGGGTGACGGCGGTGTAGATCAGTTCCCGGGTGAGGAGCGGATGGGGGGCGTCCGGTAGCACCAGCAGGGTATGCCGGAATTCCGAGCCCTGGGATTTGTGCACGGTCATGGCATAAACGGTTTCCACCCCGTCCAGGCGGCTGGGCAGTACCCATTTGATGCGGCCGTCGGGTAACTGGAACGCGACTCGCAGCAGTAACTCCGGTTTGCCATTTCTCTCTTCCAGCAGCGGCAGGGTCAGCCCCACATCGCCGTTCATTAACCCCAGCTGATAATCGTTGCGCGTCATCATCACCGGGCGGCCCGGATACCATTCCCGTTCCGAGGCCAGGTCCTGCTGTTGCAGGTGGCGAGTGATGCGCTGATTCAGTTGCTCTACCCCAAACGGCCCGCTGCGCAAACCGCTGAGCAGTTGCTGGTGGGTGAGTTGCTTGAGCAATGCGGCCGCCCAACCATCGAACTCTTGCCGTTGCGCCGGTGGTGTCGCCACCGCCTGAAACAGGGCACGCAAACCCGGGTGATCGCCACTGCCATTCAGCAGCAGGGTTTCCAGTTGCTGGCCGTCGCTGCGCAGGGGGTGACGATGCAGACTGTCATCGTATTGTTGAAAGGCCTTGCGTACCTGTGACAGGTTTTCTTCGTTCACCGCACGCGCCAGCTCGCCGATGCCGGGGCTGTCCTTGGAGCGCCAGTTGGTGCGCAGCATGGCGGTCTGCTGGGCCAGGGCGTTGCCCGGGGCCTGTCCGGTTTCCTGATAGTCGCTGATGTCGGCGCCGCAGGTGTCTTTGACAAATTCGATGGTGCTTTGTTGATAACGCCCCTGGTGGGCATGGCGACACAGGTCACCCATCACCGCGCCGGCTTCCACGCTGGCCAGCTGGTCCTTGTCGCCCAGCAGGATCAGCCGGGTGTGGGGGCTCAGGGCTTCCAGCAGGCTGGCCATCATGTCCATGTCGATCATGCTGGCTTCGTCCACCACCACCAGATCCGCGTGTAGCGGATTGTCAGCGTGGTGACGGAAGTGACGGCTGTCCGGGCGGGTGCCGAGCAGGCGGTGCAGGGTGGTGACGTCCGTGGGGATGGCGTCGCGTACCGCGGTTTCCACGTCGAGTTGTTGCACTTGTTCACCGATGGATTCGGTGAGCCGCGCCGCCGCCTTGCCGGTGGGGGCAGCGAGGCGAATACGCAGGCGCTGGTTGTCCGCCATGGCCAGGCTTTGCAGCAGCCCCAGCAGGCGCACCACGGTGGTGGTCTTGCCGGTGCCGGGGCCGCCGGTGATGATGCCGATACCGCTGCGGCTGGCCAGGGCACAGGCTACCTGTTGCCAGTCGGTCTGGTCGCCGGCGTTCGGGAATAATCGGGCCAGGGCGTCGCGCAGACGCTCGGCAGGCAAGGGGCTGACCGTGGCCAGTCGCTGGCCGATGGCCTCGGCCACCGCCACTTCCCGGGCCCAGTTACGGCGCAGGTAAAGGCGGCTGCCGTCCAGCACCAGTGGCGTGCTGCCGTTCTGGCTGACCAGCGGACTCTGTTGAAGATCATGCAGCCAGTCGTCCGGTTTGCCGGGCAGCAAAGTGACTAGCTCCGGCGGTGGGCTGGAGCCCCACAGCTGGGTGGCCAGTTCCCGGTTTTTCAGATCCAGGCACAGGTGGCCGCTGGCTTGTTGATTGCTGGTGAAGGCAGCCAGCAGCAGCACTTCGTAGCTTGCCTGGGGACATTGCTGCTTGAGAAAGCGGGCAATGGCCACATCCAGGTCGCGCAGCAGATTGTTGTCGCGCAGCAGAAGCAGGGCGTCTTCCCAGGTGAGGGCGGAGAACAGGTCAGTTTGCATTGAAAGACCTCCGGGAGCTGCAAGCTACAAGCTTCAAGCTGCAAGGCGCGTGAGAGAAAATTGGGTTTTGATAAGCCGTGCCCGCGTTTAAAGCACCGTGAATCGCGGGTAAAAAAGCGCGTAGTTGGCTAAAGACTTTCCCGTGTTGTAGCTTGCAGCTTGTAGCTTGTCGCTCACCCCTCATTCCCCACCTCCAAACATCACATCCAGCGCTTCAATCAATGCCGTGTCCGGCCGATCGAACACCGTGCCCGCCGCCGGTCCTTGCAAACCGCGCAGGAACACATACACGGCGCCGCCCAGGTGCTGGTCGGGATCATAATCCGGCAGGCGGCTTTTCAGCAGGCGGTGCAGGGCCAGCAGGTAGAGCACGTATTGCACTTCGTAGCGTTTTTCCAGCACCGCATCGGTCATGGCGTCCAGGGTGTAGGCGCTATCATCCACGCCCAGCCAGTTGGATTTGTAGTCGAGCACGTAGTACTTGCCGTCGTGCTCGAACACCAGATCGATAAAGCCCTTGAGCATGCCGTTGAGGGTATCGGCTTCCAGTCGTGGGCGCGGGTGCTGCGGGTGGATCTGCTGGCGGATCAGGGTGTCCATCTCGGCCACTTTCACCTGGTGGGCGGGGAACACGAATTCCAGTTCTGGCACATAGGTGTGCAGGGTGTTGAGGGCGATCTTATCGTTTTCCAGCGGCAGGCTGGTGGTGACCGCCTGCTTCCACCAGTGGCGGATAACCTCCATGAAATCCTGCCAGCCCCGGGCCTGGAGTTTTTCTTCCACGCTGGTTTCAAACTCGGCCGGGTCGGCCAGGGTTTGCGTGAAGCGCTGGTTGGCGGCCTGCTCCAGTACATCGTGGAGCAGGGTGCCCGGTGCGGCGCCACGGGGGAAGGCGTGGATGGTATCGGGCAGTGGTTCGGCGTCATCGATAACGGTGTCGTCCTGCTGCTCGGCCAGTTGATCGCCGCGCGGGTCCGCCGGGGCCAGGGTTTCCTGTACCTGTTTGAGCGCACTGTAGCTGGCAATCCACCAGGGTTGCCGTTGTCGCGCCACAGGAATCAGCGGCGTGCGCAGGGTCCGCGATTCGGCTTTGGGTTGATAGCATTCCGTATTGCTGTCCGGTGCATCGATGATGCTGACCGCATCATGGGCCACCGGTGTTAGTGCGGTACGCAGGCCGTCGTTGGCCACGCCATTGCCGAACAGTAAGCGGCCGATGGCGCTTTTCTCCAGCTGGTTCTGTTTGCCGCGGCCCTTGATGTAGGGCGCGATTCCCAGGGTGCAGGTGTGGCAGGCGCGGGTCAGGGCCACGTAGAGCAGACGCATGTCTTCAGCGAGTCGTTCATGGTCCGCCTTGTTTTCCACGGTCTCGTCCGGTTCCAGTGACACATTGAGATGATCGTTTTCGTGGTAGCGCAGCGGCGGCTTGTTCTTGTCCGCCGGGCGGAAGCTGCAGATAAAGGGCAGGTACACCAGCGGATATTCCAGGCCCTTGGATTTATGAATGGTGATGACCTTTACCCGGTCGTCGTCGCTTTCCAGACGCAGGATGCTTTCCTTGCTACTGCCGCGGCCTTCCTCAACCGTGTCTTCCAGATAACGAATCAATGACTGTTCGCCATCCAGTTGGGTGGCGGCCTGCTGCAACAGTTCGGCCAGGTGCAGCAGGTTGGTCAGCGCACGTTCACCGTCCAGGCTCTGGCTGAGCCGGGCGGGTACATGAAAATCCATCAGCAGGCTGCGCAGCATGGGTAGCACGCCCTGGGTCTGCCATTGCTGGCGATAACCGTGAAACTGCTCCACGGTTTCTTCCCAGCGCACTTCATCCTGATTGAGGGCATCCAGTTCCGCGTAGGCCAGGTCCAGCACGGCGCAGGCCAGGGCGCTGCGTACCCGGGTATCGGATTCCGGGGTGGCGCAGGCGTGCAGGATCAGCAGCAGGTCATGGGCTTCGGGTTGGGCAAATACAGAATCCTGATCGGACAGATAGACGCTGCGTACCTGGCGTTCCATCAGTGCATCGCGGATGGCTTTGGCTTCGGTGCGGTCGCGTACCAGGATGGCAATATCGTTGGGGTGCAGGGGCCGGAAGCTGTCGGCTTTCTGGAAGCCGGTGACGCCTTTTACGGCACCGTTAAGCAGATGGGCAATTTCACTGGCGCAGCGTGCCGCCTGTTCATCGCGGTACTGGCCGGCGCTCACCGGTTTTTCCTGCTCGTCCACCCACAGGGTAATGCCGGATTTTTCGTTGTTGTCGACTAACAGAACGTCCTTGCGACCGTTGGCTTGTACCGCTTCAAAGGGAATGGCGTTATCCATCATGAACACATCGCCAAAGGTATTCTGGCTGTAGGTGAACAGATGGTTCACTGCCTTGACCATGGCGTCGGCGCTGCGGAAGTTTTTGTCCAGGGTGTAGTGGTTGCCCTCTGTGGCCCGGCGGGCTTTCAGGTAGGTAAAAACGTCGGCGCCACGGAAGGCGTAGATGGCCTGCTTGGGATCACCGATCATGAACCAGCCGGTGCCTTCCTGTCCTTCATAAAGCGCGGAAAAAATGCCGTACTGGGTCGGGTCGGTATCCTGGAATTCGTCGATCAATGCCACCGGGAACTGGTCGCGAATGACCTGGGCCAGACGCTCACCGTTGCCGCCTTTCAGGGCATCGTGCAGGCGGCTGAGCATGTCGTCGAAGCCCATGGTGGCGGTCTGGCGACGGACCTGATCCACGCGCCGGTCGATCCAGGCGGCGGCATGGGCGAGCAGGTCGGTGCGGGGCAGTGGGTTACTGGCAAGACCGTCAAAATAGGCGTCGAGCAGAATTAAAGAATCCAGTGCCGGGCGCTTGTCTTGGTGAGCCTTGTTGAGCTTCAGGCCTGAAGAAGAAAAATTCTTGAGTATTTTTAGCTCTTCCTTGCCTGGCTTTACGCCACGAACAAAACTTTCTAGCGCAGTCCCCATACGGCCCAGATTGGCCGCTTTGTAGCTGGCCCCATGCAGCCATTTATTGTCGATACCATCGCGTGTCCAATGTAGAAGATCATTCATTTCCGCATGGAGGCATTGGCGCACTTTGTTAGTGAGTTCAGCTTGAGGTTCTGTTTGTTTGATCCATGCATGAACACTGTCAGGCAGTACCTCCGGGTCGGCTTCTTTCAAACCGAGCAGGGGGCGGCAGGCCTCCAGCAGCGCATCCGGGTTGCCCAGATTGTCGCTTTGCAGGGCATTGGCGGCGCTCACCGGGAAATCGGCAATCACGGAACGCCAGTAATCCCGCGCCGCCATTTGTTGTTCGTCGCTGGCGTCTTCCTGCAACTCCAGGCTGAACAGGCTGCCGGAATCGAAGGCGTGCTGTTTGAGCATGCGGTTACAGAAGCCGTGGATGGTGTAGATGGCGGCTTCGTCCATCCACTGGGCGGCGGCATCCAGGCGCTGGGCACAGCGGGCGCGGTCGTCCGGGTCGCTATAGTCGTTGAGTAATTCGGCCAGCACCGGGTCGTCAGCGCCAGCATTGGCATCGGCAAAGATGCGCGCAGCATCGGCCAGCCGATCGCGGATCCGTTCGCGCAGTTCTTCCGTGGCCGCTTCGGTAAAGGTCACCACCAGAATCTCCGGCGGCAGCAGCGGGCGGGAGAAAGCATTGTCGTCGCCGTGACCCAGCACCAGACGCAGATAAAGGGCTGCCAGGGTAAAGGTCTTGCCGGTGCCGGCACTGGCTTCGATCAGCCGGGTGCCGTGCAGCGGGAAAGTGATCGGGAGCGGACGTTCAATGTTCATGCGTCATCTCCCGGTTCACGCCATTGGGCGTGCTGGTAGAGCGGGGCATAGAGTTGCTCGGTCCAGTAGGCGAAGGCGCTTTGGTCGCCGTGGCGAAACGCGAGCAGGGTGTCGAAGTCGGCCCAGGCGCGGGCAATGGCCGGTTCCTTGTCCTGTTCGCCAGTGTGCATGAAGCCGGATTCGAACACCTTGCGCGCCTCGTTGTCGCCGTTGTCTTTTTCTTCGCCTTTCAGCCAGGCAAAGGCGGTGGCGCAGGCGATGGGCAGAGGCTCGCACAGGGCCTGCTGCCAGGCGTGGCCTAGTTGATCCAGGCAGTGCTGGGCGTCGCTGCGGTTCAGGTGCGGCAGGGTGATGCGGCCATCCTGCCCTTGAATGTGGGTGGTCAGCGGATGCCCGGCGGCGCAGGCGGCCAGGTGCAGGGTCCAGTCCCGGGTGAGTTTGTCGAAGCGCTCTTTCAGCTTGCCGGTGTGCAGTACCAGACGCTGGCTATTGGCGGCGGAGCCGCGCAAATCCGTGAGCCAGTCTTCGATCTGTAAAGGGCCGGCGGTGAGGCGGATTTCCTGTTGTGGCTGTGGTGCGCCGCACTCGGCGAGCAGGGCAAAGTAGTGTTCCAGTGGCTGCGACAGGGGCATCAGCAGGCTGTCGCGGCTGCCTTCATCGAAAGGGGCCAGGGGCAGGTCGCCGCTGCCGGCCAGACGATCCAGGGTGTGGGCCATGGCGTCGCCGGCATGCTCCGGGCCGGCGCGCAGGGCGTCGCTGAGCAACTGGTCCTGTAGCTGGAAACGTTGCAGGCCATCAAAGGCGAAGGGTTCGCTGTCGTCCAGTACCTGGCGTTGCTGTTTCAGGCGCGCTTTCAGCCGTTGCTCGAAAAAGTGTGCTACGGGTTGTTTGAGAAAGCGGCCCAAAGCGGCGCAAGTAATCGGCTCGTCGTTTTCCAGTGGCGGCAGGGGCTGGTCATTGCTGACCTTGTGCGCCTGGTCATCGTGGAGGGCGCGCCATTCGTTGGCGTAGGTGTGTAGTGACGTATCGGTATGGAGAGTGTCGTTGGCCGCATCCTGGTCGCTGTGAAAAAAATAGCGGGCGCTGAACGGTTGCAGCGGGTGCGCCACGGTGAGGGCATCCACCGGCTCGCCCTGGTCGGTATGCCAGCGCTGGTTGATATGGTCGCGCAGTTGCGCCACCAGCACCGAGGGCGGGCGTTCGCTGTTGTCGCGCACGTTGCGACCGGTCCAGCTGATATAGAGGCTGTCGCGGGCGCTGAGCAGGGCTTCCAGAAACAGATAACGATCGTCGTCCCGGCGGGATCGGTCGCCGGGACGATAGTTACCCCATTGCCGCATCAGATCGAAATCCATGGGCTGCTGCTGGCGCGGGTAATCGCCGTCTTTCATGCCCAGCAGGCAGACATGGCGGAAGGGAATGGCGCGCATGGGCATCAGGGTGCAGACATTGATGCGCCCGGCCATGAACCGTTGAGACAGGCTTTCCGCGTTGAGGGCATCGAGCAGGGGGCGGCGGGCCACGGTGAGTGGCAGGGGGCTGTCGAAGTCAGCTTCGGCGCAGGCGGCCAGCCAGTCGTTGAGGGCATCGCGCAGGCCCGCATCCAGGGTCTGGTCGGTTTCGTCCACCGGGGCGAACAAGTCATCCAGCAGTTGGGTAAAGCGTTGCTGCCACTCCCTGGCGCTGGCGTCCTGACGTGATTGCTGCCAGTGGTGTTCCAGGGTATCGAGCAGGCGCGACAGGCGCCCGGCCAGCTCTGCGCCCAGGCCGGCCACTTCGTCCAGGGGCTCGATGCCCATCCAGGCCGGGCCGTCGCCGAGCAGGTAGCCGGCCAGCATCCGTTTCAGGCCGAAGGCCCAGCTGTTCTGTTCGAAACCGGGCACGTCCAGGGTGTTGCGTTGCTGGCTGTTCAGGCCCCAGCGGATGCGCGCCTGGTCGATCCAGCGGGCCAGTTGCGGCAGGTCACCCTCGTCGATGCCGAAGCGCTCACGCACAGCGGGCACATCCAGCAGGTTGAGAATGTCGGTGGCGGTGAAGCGCCACTGGGGCAGGTGCAGCAGGGATTCCACCGCCTGGGCCAGCGGCGAGGCGGCACCGGCACTGCGGTCGCTGAGGGTATAGGGCAGGTAGCGCGGATCGTCCCGTTCCAGTTGGCCAAATACCGCATCAATGTGCGGCGCATAGGCTTCGATGTCCGGCACCATCACGATCACGTCACGGGGCTGCAGGCTTGGGTCGTTGCTAAAACGGTCCAGCAGTTCATCCTGCAGAATTTCCACTTCCCGTTGGGCGCTGTGACCGATGCGGAAATGGATGGACCCGTCGATCTCCAGCAAGGGGCGCTGGTCCGGTGCCGGCAGAGGTTCCAGATCGAGAATGTCCTGCTGTAATTGTTGCAACAGGGTGTGCGGTTCGCGGTTTTCAAACAGATCGATCTGGTTCTGGAAGGCGCTGCGATAACAGTCCGGATCGTCGTGGTCGTAGAGCAGGCCGATAAAGTCCCGGCCCTGTTTGCCCCAGGCCGCCAACAGCGGATTGACGCGGTTTTCCGGTAGGGCGGTCAGGTGGCGTTTGCGGTTGTCCAACTGGCGACGCAGCAGTTGTTTGTCTTCGACGATATCTGCCCAGTAATGCTGGCAGGGGTTCTGTACCAGCATCAGGATCTGGCAATGCTGGCTGAGTGCGGCCAACGCTTCCAGGGCCTGCTGGGGCAGAGCGCTGATGCCGAAGATGATCAGCCGGCGTGGCAGGCCCGGCGGTGGCGTGCCCTGTTGTTGAGTGAGTGCGGCCATGAAATCACGATGGATGGCGCTGCGGCTGAGGCCTTGTTTGCTGTCATCCATGTCTGCCAGCAGGGCGCGCCACAGATGTGCCTGCCATAGCTGGCTGGCGGGGAAATCATCAAAGGCGTCGCGATCCTGAGCCTTGCGCAGACGATCGTTGCCGCTTTCCCAGTCCGCCAGCCAGTCCGCCCGATAGACCTGATAGGCATCGAACAGATCTGCCAGCCGCTCGGCCAGCTGATGGCGTTTGCGGCCATCCACATCGTCGGCGAGAAAATGCCGCAATGGGCCGAAGTGCTCGTTATGGAGAAGCGTGGGCAGTAACCTGTACAGGCGCCACAACAGTCGTGATTTATCGAAGGGCGAAGTGCGCGGCACCTGGGTTTCGCCGAGCACGGTGCGATAGGCGCTCCATAAAAAACGGGCCGGCATCTGGAACTGGAAGCCGGCGCTGATCCCCAGGGCATCCGCCAGTTGCAGTTTCAGCCACTGGGCCATGCCGTTGGACTGCACCAGAAAGGTTTCCGTTTCCAGTGGTGACAGCGGCTCACGCTGCAGCCAGTCGGCCACCAGCTCGGTGAGGGTTTCCAGACGGTTGCCGTGCAGCACCATCAGCCCGTTTTGCATGGACATTCCTTGCGCGAAATTGCGTTTGTGCGAAAGGGTCTAGCCTAAGGGAGAAGCGCTCGCCGTGCTACAACAGGTAGCGATACGAGGGGATGCTAAAGGAGGGGGCGGCCAGATTGTGTTGTGGGGAAATAATTGGGTGGCAGTGGCAGTGGCAGTGGCGACTAACGAGAAGCGAGTCTCGAAAAGCAAAAACTCTTCTTCGGTTGAAGGTTTTGACTTTCGCAACTCGCTCCTCGCAACTCGCTACTGAATCGCTACAGCACGCTCATCCACCAGTTAAGCGGTTCACGCTTTTGCGGTTGCGGTTTTTCCTGCTGCTCTGGCGCTGGTGGGGTGTCGGCTTCACTGGCCTGGCTGGGCTGAATGCCAAAGGTCGGGTATAGCGACGCTACCAGCAACACCGCCATGGCGCGGTTAAAGGCGCGCAAGCGCCGGCCCTGATGCAGCCAGTTTTTCAGCACCGCGCCAAACAGGTTCCAGCTGCTGATCAGCGGTAATCCGACAATCAGGAAGGTGCCGGCCACAATGGCTACGCTCAGGGTAAAGTCCTGCGGCTGGGTAAAGGTGGCCACGCCGGTGAGAATCATCATCCAGGCTTTGGGATTAACCCACTGGAACAGGGCGGCCTGCATGAAGGTGAGCGGTTTGGCTGTATGGGTGCTGGTGTCCAGTTGGCGGGTGCGAACTAGTTGCCAGGCCAGATAGAGTAGATAGAGAGCGCCGCCCACCCGTAATGCAATCACCGCTTGTGGGAAGCGGGTGAGCAGCGGGCCGAGTCCCAGAGCGACACATAACAACATCACCTGGCAGCCGATGGCGATGCCAAAAATATGCGGCAGGGAGCGGCGAAAGCCCGCGTTGGCTCCCGAGGTGATCAGCATCAGATTGTTGGGGCCGGGGGTGCCGGTCATGACAGCGACAAAACCGATCAATGCCACAAATTGTTCCGTCAGCATGAGGATATTCCTGTTGTCTCAAACGGGGTTGGCTGGGTGTTTCTCTCGTGCAGATACGGGGCAATGGCGTGCCAGGCTCTGGCGACGTACTGGTCTTTTTCACCAACCGGGGCCACGTAGTGCAAGGCACTTTTAGCTGCGGCTTGTCCTTCGGTTCGCGCGATAATCCATGCGGCCAGATAGGGGGATGCGAGGCAGCCCCCCGCGGTGGCGATGTTGCCGGTTGCATAAAAAGGCTGGTCCAGCACGGTGACCCCGGCGTCCTGTACCCACGGTTTGCTGGTGAGGTCGGTACAGGCAGGGATATCACCGAGCAGCCCCAGCCGGGCAAGAACAAGCGCTCCCGAGCACTGGGCGGCGATCAGCTGGCGTGCCGGGTCCAGCCGTAGCCTGGTCATGATGGCGCTGTCGTTGATGATCTCTCGGGTTTTGATACCACTGCCGACGATGACCGCGTCGGCAGTGGGAATGGCATCGAGGCTGGACTGACTATGCACTGTGACACCGTTCATGGAGGTGACTTGGCGCTCGGGGCTGCAGAGCGTGACGCGCCAATTTGGCTTGTGGATGCGATTCAATACGCCGAGGGCGATCAGCGAGTCCAGTTCGTTGAAACCCTGGAAGGTGAGTATCGCGATGTGCATAGCTGTCCCCCTGTCCGTTTTGTGAGTGTGTAGATGGCATCGGAGCGTCTCTGGATAGACTAGGTGGACAGTCTCTTTCGATACAGATATAACAATGTGAAATTGATGCGGTACAGATTGGCTTTTCTTTTATCTGTGCTGCTTGTGACGCACACAACTGTATCGGTTTGGACTATTTCATGACCTTGTATCAGAGCCTGGCGGACCGGCTTCAGCGATTGATTGGCGAGCAGGTGTACCCGGTGGGCAGCCGCCTGCCGGGGGTGCGCCTGTTAAGCGAGCAGCACGGCGTGAGTGTGTCCACGGCGGTGAATGCGTGCCGGGAACTGGAGCAGCGCGGTGTGCTGGAGGCGCGCCCCCGTTCGGGGTATTACGTCCGGCAGCCGCCGGTGCTGCGCGAGCCGCCGCGGGTGGCGACGGCCAGCCGTAAACCTCGCAAGATCACCGGGCAGGAACAGGTGCTGCAGATGCTGCAGAACGTGAACAACCCGGCGGTGGTCAATCTCGGCGCGGCGGTGCCGGCGCCGGAATTTATGCCGGTGGCGGCCATGGAGCGGGTTTTTCATGGTGTGCTGCGTGAGCAACGGCGTCGTTGTGTGGGGTATGAATTCCCGCCCGGGGCACCGGAGTTGCGCACCCAGATCGCCCGTCGGTTGGCTGGCATGCAATGCGCGGTGGCACCGGAAGAGGTGCTGATAACCAATAGCTGCCAGGAATCCGTGGCGATTGCCCTGAAGCTCACGACGCGTCCCGGCGATACCGTGGCGATTGAGTCGCCCACCTATTACGGCCTGCTGCAGGTGATCGAGTCTCTGGGCCTGAAAGCGCTGGAGATTCCCACCGACCCGGAACAAGGGATTTCGTTGGAGGCGTTAACGCTGGCTCTGGAGCGCTGGCCGGTGGCCGCCTGTGTGGTGGTGCCGAATTTTTCCAATCCGTTGGGCGTGTGTTTGTCTGATGCCCGCAAGCGGGCGCTGCTGGCGTTGCTGGGCCGTTATCAGGTGCCCTTGGTTGAAGATGATATCTATGGGGATCTGCCGCTTTCCGGGCCCCGTCCCCGGCCCATCAAAAGCTGGGATGAGGACGGCCTGGTGTACTACTGCGCTTCGTCGTCAAAAACCTTGTCTGCCGGGTTGCGGGTGGGCTGGCTGGTGCCGCCACCGGTGCAGCAGGAACGCGCAGAATATCTGCAGTTCATCAATACCGTTTCGGTGAATACGCCGGGGCAGCTGGCGCTTGCCAGGTACCTGGAAACCGGGCGTTATGAACGTTTTCTTCGCCAGCTGTGCGCTGAACATGCAATGGGGGTGGCAAGAATGACGGAGCGGGTCACCCAGCTTTTTCCCCGGCAAACCCGGGTCAGTCGGCCGGCCGGCGGGTTCGTTCTGTGGGTAGAGTTACCCGACGACGTGGACACCACACAGTTGATGGCGGCCGCGCTGGAAAAGGGCGTCAGCTTTGCGCCGGGGGTTTTATTTTCCGCGTCCGGGAAATTCAGCAATTGCCTGCGGCTCAATTGTGCCGTGAAGTGGGATAATCGGGTGGAGCAGGCGCTGGTGACGCTGTCGCGGTTGTTGTAACGGTGGAATGGAAGGCTATTTTGTAGTTACGAGTTACGAGTTACGAGTTACGAGAAGCGAGAAGCGAGAAGATAAAACCGGTTTTGCATTTCGCTTCTCGTAACTCGCTTCTCGGGTTTTTATGCCTTCGGCGGCAGCGCCTGGGTTTGGCTTACATCATTACAGAGCCAAGCACTTCGCGCTTGTCGTCCTGAAGCTTGATGACCTGGCCGCCTTCCTTTATCAGCGTATAACGTTCCTGCGTAGCGATGACCGAGATGGAACCATCGGCGTTATAGGTCAGTTCGGCTTCATTGCCCAACCCGTCGGTGACGGTCTCGGTGGTGCCGGCCACCTTGGCGCCTTCTTTGCTGATCGGGTTGGTGCCAGTCCAGAACTCGATGGAGTTAAAAATGATGATATCGCCCAGCAACGACAGTCCGTAAACGGGAATCCACCAGAAGGCAAAGGAAATACCCTGATTGACGAATTTGTTGTTGGTGGCGTCGGCGTTCCAGTCCTGCACGGTATCGAACAGTGCATTCTGGCCAAGACAGCCGGTCAGCAGGGCGGCGGCAGACGCACTGGCGAGGATTTTTTTCATCGGTCTCTCCTTGAGTTGGGTGAATTCATTATTGCTGTCATTCAGCCGTCAGGGGAAGGGAGGCGGCAGTTGATAGTTGATAGGGGAAAGTTGACAGCTGCGCGATCGTGGTTGGGTTACTCCTAAACGCAAGAGGCCGCGCCCAAACTATGGACGCGGCCTCTTAGCTTTCAGGTCAGTCCTGCGCTCTCACGCGCAGCTGTCAATTATCAATTGTCCACTGTCAACTGATCGTTATTCGCTTTCCATCTCCGCCAGCTCGTCTTCGAAGAAGAATTTTTCTTCGCCGAAGGCCGGTTCCAGATGATTCAGCCAAGTGGCTTCCTCGTTGTACTTGGCGAAGAAGGGGCGCTGTACCCAGTCGTGGTTACGACCCTGGATAAAGCGCAGGGCGAACACTTTCTCGCCGTTGATTTCGGTAACGCCCTGGATTTCCACCTTGCCCGGATGGCTGGACATGCTCGGGCCTCGCGCGGTGCGGGCGATGCCGGATACCTGTTTCATGGCGTCGCGGTAGATTTCCCAGGCCTTGGCCAGGGGCACTTCAAAGTAATGGCGGGCGCCGGTGTCGCGCTCCACAAACATGTAGTAAGGGATGATGCCCAGCTCGACCTGAGTCTGCCACAGGCGCGCCCAGTCGTCGGCGTTGTCGTTGATGTGCGCCAGCAGCGGGCCCTGGGCGCGGATCACGGCGCCGGTGGCGCGTACCCGTTTCACCGCTTCCCGGGCGATGTCGGTTTCCAGTTCCTGCCAGTGGTTGTAGTGCGCCATCAGTGCCAGGTGTTTGCCGCTGGCCTGCACTTCCCGGAACAGGTCCAGCAGGTCCTGGGCATCGGCATCGGACACCACACGCTGTGGCCAGAAGGTGAGTGCCTTGGAGCCGATGCGGATGGTGCGGATCTGTTCCAGTTCCAGCAGCGGTTCGATGTGGGCGCGCAGGTTCTTGGTTTTCATTACCAGCGGGTCGCCGCCGGTGATCAGCACATCGGAAATTTCCGGGTGCGCCTGGATGTACTTCTTGAGCTGGCCGGCTTCCTTGGTGGCGATTTTCAGATCGTTGTCACCAATGAACTGGGCCCAGCGGAAGCAGAAGGTGCAGTAGCTGTGGCAGACCTGCCCCTGGCTGGGGAAGAACAGTACGGTTTCGTTGTACTTGTGCTGGACGCCATCGATCTTCTCGCCGTCCACTTCCGGCATGTTGTGTTCCATCTGCCCGGCGGGGTGCGGGTTCAGAGCCTCACGGACCTCGGCGATGGCAGCCTTGATTTCGGCCTTGTCGCCGCCGCGCATGGCGTCAGCTACCTTGTCGAAGTGTTCCGGGGCCAGCATGCCTTTCTGCGGGAAGGTGAGCTGGTAGATGGGATCGTTGGGCACCTTGTCCCAGTCGATCAGTTCGTCGATGACGTATTCGTTGACCCGGAATGGCAGCACGTTGGCAACGACTTCCATGGCAAAGCGGGTCTCGTCGTCCAGCCGTTTGAGTGGCTCGATCTTGTCGAGCTGGCGCGCGGTAAATACCTTGAAGCGGCGCGGTTCATCAAACTGCGGTTCCGTGCTCTGATGCAGCGGAATGACGGCATTGGTTTCGGGCATGGTATCGCTCCTCATCATGCGCCGGCATGACGATAACGCCGTCAACACCGGTACACTGGTTGCCTAAACCAGCGGAATTAGTCGTTACTACTGATGGCCAGCGGCGGCTGGCGCTGAGTTGGGCCTGCTTGGCCCGTTTAACGTGCGTCGGCGAGGCGACGCAGAGGACTTGGAACGGATCGCCCCCCAGCCTGATCGGGGAGGAGAGTGGTCATTTGCTGCACGCTGTGTAATGGGCGCCAGCCGACCAGTGTTCCAAAAGAGAGCGTATTCTAGGGAAGCGGCGCGCAAAGCGCAAAGCCCGGGGGACGCGGGCCTCGCCGGTTATGCTATCGTTGAGCGGATACCCGTTTCAGGGACGGAGCTGAATGCCTTTGGATGTCACTTACTGGACCGCTGAATTCGACGCATTATTGACGATGCTGGAGCCTTCTTGGCCCTATGTGGCGGCGGCTATCAGTATCGGGCTGGCGGTGACGGTGACGGTGCATGTCGCTCAGAATAAACGCGACGCCCGTGCCGCAGCGGCCTGGACCGGGCTGGTCTGGCTGGTGCCGGTGTTGGGCGCGTTGCTTTATTACATGCTGGGGGTCAATCGCATTCGCCGGCGGGCACGCCAGCTTACCGGTGGGCTGATCGACAGCAATGATGGCTGGCGTATCGCGGCCGAGCCCGAACCGGACCTGAAGCACCTGAAAATCCTCAGCCGCCTGGTGGGGCGGTTGACCCATTTACCACTCACCGACGGTAACCGCATTACCCTGCTGGATGCCCCCGGCGCTTACCAGGCCATGGTGGATGCCATCGACAGTGCAGCAGAAAGCATTTATCTGGCCTCCTATATTTTCGGCAACGATGCCGCCGGTAAACCGCTGGCCGACGCACTCTCCTCGGCAGTGGCCCGTGGGGTCAAGGTGCGGGTGTTGGTGGACGGTGTCGGCGCTCTGTATTCCCTGCCGTCGGTGGTCTGGCGTCTGCGCCGCGGCAAGGTGCCGGTAGAACGCTTTCTGTATTCCCTGGCGCCCTGGCGCATGCCGTATCTGAACCTGCGTAATCACCGTAAATTCATGGTAGTGGACCGCCGTTATGGCTTTACCGGTGGCATGAATATCCGGGCCGGTTATATACAGCAGCCGCCGAAAATCACTGATTTACATGCCTGTATCGAAGGGCCGGTGGTGGGGCAGCTATTGCGCAGCTTTGCTGCAGACTGGTATTTCACCAGTGGCGAGTTGCTGGACACCAGTTACCGTGGCCCGGCCTGGCTGGGCAATGTGCAGTCGCGGGGGATCAGCGCCGGGCCGGATGCGGATTTCGACAAGCGCCGCATGACACTGCTGGCGGCGATTGGCAGCGCCGAATCCCGTATTCGCATCGTCACCCCGTATTTTGTACCCGACCTGACGCTGCTGGCGACATTGCAACTGGCATTGCTGAAAGGGGTGCGGGTACAGATTGTGATTCCTCGCAAGAACAACCTGCGGCTGGTGCACTGGGCCAGCCTGCATGCCTTGCACTGGCTGGTATCGGAGGGGGCCGAGCTGTACCTGTCGCCACCGCCTTTCGATCACAGCAAGGTGATGACGGTGGATCAACACTGGGTCATGTTGGGGTCCGGGAACTGGGATGCCCGCAGTCTGCGATTGAACTTCGAGTTTGATCTGGAGTGTTACGGGGAGGAGCTGGCGGAGCAGATTGATGACGCGCTGGATGAGCGGATTGCGCTTTCCCAGCGGCTGGATCAGGCCGGCTTCCGGCAAATGGCCCTCTGGCGGCGGGTGCGCAATGCGCTGGCCCATATGATGGAGCCCTATCTCTAGACGGAAAGGCTGTTTATCGGCTATGGCAAAATGCCACTATTTCTGTGGTCTTGGTCACGAACTGCCTGTTTGCAGGGATACATTCGTTACGCCTTTGGCTATAAAGTAGCCGCTTAAACAGCCTGTTTAATGCCTTGGCGCAGCGAGGTAGCTCCCACGCAGCGAAGTTAGCCTGTGGAAAAAGGCAATAAGGGACAGGGCGGTAAAGATCGCGCAATACCGGGAAGGTAGCGCGCCATAGGGTCAGGATGATGATGATAAAAAAACTGACAATCCTGCTGTTGTTATCACTGGCCGCCGTGCCGGTGCTGGCCGAAGACGGGGAGTGGGTGCTGGTCACCGATCGGGATGGCATTCAGGTATTCCGGCAGGATGATCACGGGGCACGCCTGAAAACCTTCAGGGGGGTGGCGGACCTGCAGGTCAATGATTTCAATGCCATTGGTGCCTTACTGGATGATTACGACGCCGTCGCCTCGTTTATGCACATGGTGTCGGAAATCCGAGATGTACAGCGCAATTCCCCTTATCAGCGCGATGTCTATGTGACCACCCGCTTGCCGTGGCCAGTAAAAGACCGTGATGCCCCCCTGCGGGTGACCTTCTACCAGGAGCCGGATACGCTGGATCTGGTGATGCCCTTTGCCTTGCATTCAAGTGCCTATCCGGAGCAGGCAGGGTACGTGCGCATGCCACAGATGGAGGGGTATTACCGGTTTTCCCCGGGCGAGGCGGGCCAAGTGCAGGTGACCATTGAGGTGGTGCTGGATCCGGGTGGGGCATTGCCGGCCTGGTTAGCCAACATCATTCTTCGGGATATTCCGTATTTCTCGCTACGCCGTTTGCAGCGGGTGATCAATCAGCCCCGGTTCCAAGGCATTGCCCATGGTTACTACCAGACGCCGGGCGCCTGGCAGCAAGCCGATGAGGTTCGCGAGCTGGCCGATGCCTCCGGTGAAGCCAAGGCTAGCGCTTCAGGGGTGAACCCGGCCCCATCAGAGCCCAGATAATCAGGCCGATCAGCGGTACAATCAGCACCAGCAGCACCCACAGCACCTTGGCGCCGGTTTCTGCGGACGATTGAATAATCATTACGATGGCGTAGATCGCCACGGCCAGTTGCAACAGTCCCAGTAATTTCATCGACATTCCCTTTTTGTCCGACGTGAGCTCTTAATCTAGAGAACTTGGCGGAAAGGGTAAATCACTGTGGTGTAAAACCCGGTCAACTTTCCGGGTGACGGCTGTGCTGGCGGCGTGCCTCGGCCAGCATCAGGCCGCTATAAAGCAGAGCCGCCACTGCCAGCCCGCCCCCCAGCAGAACAACGCCTGACCAGCCGTGCTGATCGTAGGCGGCAGCAGAGGCCAGTGAGCCGAAGGCGCCGCCCAGGAAATACAGGAACATGTACCCGGAGTTGAGCCGGTTCCGGGCGCTCTCATCCAGCGAGAACACCATGTTCATATTGGTGATGTGAACCGCTTGCAGGGCCAGGTCCAGCAGCACAATCCCCGCGAGCAGGGCGATGAGCGACGTGCCTCCCAGCCCCAGTAGCCCCCAGGACAGCAGCAGGATCACAATACCGATGATCGTCAGTCGGTGGCCGTGACCCCGGTCGGCCAGCACGCCGGCGTGGCGAGCAGACAGGGCGCCCGCCGCACCCGCCAGGCCGAACAGGCCGATGGTGGCATCGTTGAATGACCAGGGTTCGGCGGACAGCAGGAAGGCCAGCGACGTCCACAGCACGCTGAACATGGCAAAGCCCAGAAAGCCGAGCACGGAACGTTGGCGGTACACCTTGTGCCGCGCAAACAACCCGATGATAGAGGTAATCAGTTGGCCATAGTGCAGCGAGGCGGGTTGATGATAGCGGGGCAGCAAGCGCCACAGTGCCAGGGTGTTGAGCAACATCAGCGCAGCGGCAACCCAGTAGACGGTATGCCAGTCGCCCAGTGTGGACAGCGCTCCCGCCACGGTGCGTGCCAGCAGAATCCCCAACAACAGCCCGCTCATCACCGTGCCCACTACCTTGCCGCGGGTTTCCAGTGGCGCCAGTGTGGCCGCAAACGGGACCAGTACCTGCGCGACCACGGAAAACGCCCCGGTCATGGCGGTGCCTGCCAACAGCATCGGCAACGAACGGGCACTGGCGCTGATCAGCAACCCGACCATGGCCAGCAGCATCATGATCACAATCAAGCGGCGGCGCTCGACCAGATCGCCCAGCGGCACCAGCAGAATCAGCCCCACTGCATAGCTGGCCTGGGCGGTGGTCACAATAATGCCGGCCTTGGCATAACTCAGACTGATTTGGTCCGCGATGGTGTGTAGCAGCGGCTGGGCGTAATAGTTGCTGGCCACCACCAGGCCGGTAGTGGTCGCCATCAGCAACACGAGAAGCGGGCTGAGAGGGGAAGAGGAGGGCGTGTCGTGGGTCATGCGGAATCCTGGTATCCGTGCGCGGCGATAGTGTCTGGCAAAGGAGAGTAGTGAGCCAGAGCAGTTAGCTGATCGGATTGATAGAAAAAGGTGATGCAGACAAAAGCGGGAAGATGGTGCCCCGGAGACGATTCGAACGTCCGACCTAGCGCTTAGGAGGCGCTTGCTCTATCCAACTGAGCTACCGGGGCTGAAGCAGTGACGATTGTAAGGACTTTTAGTCGTGGTGCCAGTTTCCGGGGAGCAAGCGACTATTTTGTCGGCGCTTACTCGCCCTGCGGGCGCCGGCGAAGCGGCGGTATCCGCATCGCGTTCGTTCGGCCAAAGCACGCTTTGGAAAGCCCCGACCTCACCCAACTGAGCTACCGGGGCATTATTACGCGGGCAGATTGTACGGAGTTTTGTTCTTGGTGCCAGTTTTAGGCAGCCAAGGGGGTATCTCCTGTGGGTCCAATCTTGAGCCCGGAGGTTTTCCGTAGGTCGAATTTACCCAAGGGCACAGAGAGGCCGAAGGCCGTAATCCGACACGCCAAGGTGTCGCCTCTGTGTCGGATTACGCCTTTCAGGCTAACCCGACCTACGAAACTGAGCTACCGGGGCTTTAAAGGGGGGTAATTGTAAGGACTTTTGGTTGTGGTGCCAGCCCGGGAATAGCGATTGGCTACTATTAATCCGGTAATTGAATGCATTTCGCCATACTTCCTTTGTGCTGTAGGAGCGACGCTCCTACGGCAAAACAGTGGTGGCTACTACTTCTCATATTTCCTTGTTACAGCGTTGCCGAAAAAATAGCCCCAATACCCACATGACACTCCGGGACTGCCACCATCTTGCCGGGAGCTTGCAGCGTTCACGTAACCTTTGCGACAAGCCTGCATCCAATTGCTAGCATTGAAGAAATTGAAACAGGTGATATATGCAGGATACCCACGATTTACTGGTGCGCAGCAGCACTGACTTCCCGCCGTTGCGGCGGCAGGCTACGTCCATCTTGCAGGTGAACCTGGGGTATCTGTGCAATCTCAGTTGCGTTCACTGCCATGTAAACGCAGGCCCCACGCGCACCGAATTGATGGACCGGGAAACCGTGGACATGGTGCTGGAGGTGATCCGGCTGCGTGATATCCAGGTGCTGGATCTCACTGGCGGTGCACCGGAGATGAACCCCCATTTCCGTTACCTGGTGGAGCAGGCCAGGGCCATGGATGTGGAAGTCATCGACCGTTGCAATCTCACTATTCTGCTGGAGCCGGGTTACGAGGATTTGCCGCAGTTTCTGGCAGATAACCGGGTGCACGTGGTGGCATCGCTACCCTGCTACCTGGAAGAGAATGTGAACGCGCAGCGCGGCAAAGGGGTGTACCAGGGCAGCATCGAAGCCATTCGCCGGCTTAACGCCCAGGGCTATGGCAGTGACGGACTGTTGCTGGATCTGGTCTACAACCCCACGGGCCCAAACCTGCCGCCACCCCAGGCGGCGCTTGAGGCGGACTACAAGCGTGAGCTGGATGAACGCTTCGGGCTGCGTTTCAACAGTTTACTGACCATCACCAATATGCCCATCAGTCGTT
This sequence comes from Alloalcanivorax sp., assembly GCA_039983755.1. Taxonomy (GTDB): domain Bacteria; phylum Pseudomonadota; class Gammaproteobacteria; order Pseudomonadales; family Alcanivoracaceae; genus Alcanivorax. Next base: position 120,537 of record JBDWVU010000047.1, on the reverse strand, counting down.
TTGGCGCTGTGTTGTTGGCCCATAACCAGTTCAACGATTACATGCAGCTGCTGCGCGACAGCTTCAACCGCGACACCCTGCCGGCGGTGATGTGCCGGGCCACGGTCAGCGTGGATTACCAGGGCTATCTCTACGATTGTGATTTCAACCAGATGCTGGATATGCCGCAAGGCCACCACGAAGGTCACCAGCATTTGTCGAGTTTGCTGAAAGAGGATATCAAGGGCGAGCCGATTTATGTGGCCGACCATTGTTTCGGTTGCACGGCGGGCGCGGGAAGCAGCTGTAGTGGCTCGCTGGAATGAGCCGCATTAGTGTCATCGTACCGGTGCTGAACGAGGCGGATACCCTGGCCGGGTCACTGGCACGACTGCGCGCTGCGCTGCTGGACGGTGACGAACTGATCGTGGTGGATGGTGGCAGTAGCGACTCCAGCATGGATATCGCCCGGCAGGTAGCGGACACGGTGCTGACCAGCGAGCAGGGCCGCAGCATCCAGATGAATACCGGGGCGGTGTGTGCCAGCGGCGTGTGGCTCTGGTTTGTTCATGCCGATACCGTGCTCGACTCGCGGCATCGCGACGCCCTGAATGGGGTGGCCGGCACCGCTCTGTGGGGGCGGTTCGATGTACGCCTGAGCCAGCCCCGCCCGCTGTTTCGTGTTATCGCGTTCATGATGAATTGGCGTTCGCGCCTTACCGGGATCGCCACCGGCGACCAGGCCCTGTTTGTGCGCCGGGATGTCTTTCGTGAGCAGGGTGGGTTTGCCGAGCAGCCATTGATGGAAGATATTGCCTTGTCGCGCCGCTTGCGTGCGCTGTCGCGCCCGGTGTGCCTGCGCCCGCCCTTGACCACCAGCAGCCGCCGCTGGGAGGTCAACGGCCCCTGGCGAACCATCTGGTTGATGTGGAGCCTGCGCTTTCGTTACTGGCGCGGCGCCAGCCCGGAGTCGCTGCACCGCGACTATTACCGGGGAGATGCCGGATGACCGACACGCCACTGCTGATGATTTTCGCCCGTGCCCTGCACGCCGGGCAGGTTAAAACCCGCTTGATCCCCGGTTTCGGTGCCGATGGTGCCTTGCAGATTTATCAGCAGTTACTCTGGCAGACGTTTGCTGCCGCAGAGGCGTTTCCCGGTGAGGTGCAGCTGTGGCTCGACAAGCCGGATGCGCAGTTGCAGCAGGAGGCAGCGGCACGGGGCTGGTCCTGTTTTTTGCAGGAGGGTGAGGATCTGGGTGAACGGATGGCCGGGGCATTATCGCGTGGCCTGTCGCTCACTTCCCGGGCTTTACTCATCGGAAGTGATTGCCTGTTGCTGGATCAGTCTTATTTTGAGCAGGCGCTTGATGCGCTGGATCACACCCCCGTGGTGTTCGGGGCCAGTGAAGACGGTGGCTATGTACTGCTGGGGAGCAGCCAGGCGTCGCTTTGGTCCGCTGATCGCTTCAGCGGTGTGCGGTTTGGTGGCCCCCGTGCGTTACAGGACAGCCGATCCTGTTTTACCCCGGAGCAAACCGGGGTTTTGCCACCCCTGTGGGACGTGGATGAACCGGAGGATGTGGCGCGGGCCCGCTCATCCGGACTTTTACCGCCCGTCACTTTTTCCTGATTTGACGGGTGTCAGGACGGGCTGTGGTTGATTAAATTTCTACCCTGTAACACATAACAGGGTTTCTGTAGCTGCTATGGTAGCCGCCGTAAAGGATGACGGAGCAGGTTGATGCACGATAGATCGGTCCTCGATGTCGAGGTCGTTTCCGAATTGCAGGATATTATGGGCCAGGATTTTCAGATGCTGGTCGAATCGTTCCAACGCGATGGCGAGCAACGCCTGGCCGCGCTGGATCAGGCGTTTGCGCAGGGTGATGCGAATACCCTGCGCAGCCAGGCACACAGCTTCAAGGGCAGCAGCAGCAACCTGGGGGCAACTCATGTTGCAGGTCTGTGTATGGATCTGGAAACGCTGGCCTCCAGCGGAGACCTTGCCACTGCGCCGCCCTTGATTGATTCCCTGAAAGAGCATTTCCAGCAGGCCTGTGCGGCGTTAAACGCCACGCTGGCGTGAAATGGGGCCGACTAAGGGCAAATTTCAGGCAAAAAAAACCCTCTTCCGAAATTGGGGTGGAAGAGGGGGGTTGTGAGCGCTATTGCTAGCGCCTTGGGGGGATACTGGTTGGCTTGGCGGTGTGTGTAACACCACGTTTTCCATAGAATTAATGCTACCGAGAAGTGTGGCGCCGTGCTGTAAAAAGCAGTGAGGAAATGTAAAAGCTTGGGCGCCTTTTAGCGTCGGGATGTAGCCCTCCGGGGCCGCGGGTCTGGTGTGTCGAGAGTGCCTTGTAAGAGATCTCTTACAAGGCTGTAGGAAAAAACAGTGATTTTTGGCTGTTTTTGACGCTTAAAAGCCAGTGTTAAAACACTAACTCATTGTTATGGTTCGCTTTTTTGGGATCTGTGTGGTTATTGCCCAGACTTTTAATATTTATTTTACCCACAGAGCAAAATACGGTTGATATAGTGTTTCCGTGCTTCAGGGAATTGAGCACAAGGATTTGCAAGGAATGCAGTACAGGGATGTTGCGGTGAGCGCAAAAGGGTCAGGATGACTCGACGCAAAAAGGGCGGCAGGATGCCGCCCTTTTATTTTGCCTGGAGAAAAGTGATCCGCGCTTAGCGGACCAGCTTCTCCCGCTTGTTCGGCACACCGTCCCACTCTTCAGCGTCGTCCGGCGCATCTTTCATTTCAGTAATGTTCGGCCACTTCTCTGCCAGATCCGCGTTGATCTCCAGGAAGTCCTGCTGGTCGTCCGGCAGTTCATCTTCCGAGAAGATCGCGTTAACCGGGCACTCCGGTTCACACAGTGCACAGTCGATACACTCGTCCGGGTGGATGACCAGAAAATTTTCGCCTTCGTAGAAACAGTCTACCGGGCACACTTCCACACAATCGGTGTGTTTGCAGTTAATGCAGTTCTCACCTACTACGAACGTCATATCCTGTCCTCGCCAGGTGTCTTCATTTTGTACAGCGCCAAGGGCTGATTATAGCAGCAATAGGCACGGTCTCGCTTGGGGTGGCGCTAGTCTAGCGATATGCCCAGAGGCAGGCAAACGCAGCGTTGATATAAGGTAATAGCCCAGAGTGTTATCAGAGGACAACTCGCCTCCTGCCCCCTTTAGGGGCGTCGCTCGCTATGCCCTGCGGATAGACAGCCTGTGGATAGACAGAGTGTCGAGTTGCGAGAAGCGAGTTTCGAAAGGCAAACCCGAAAACACGGTAAAGTCTGACGATTCTCGCTTTCCGAAACGGGGCTTACACACCACTCAGCCAGCGCCGTTCGTGCAGCGCTAAAGCAACCCTCTCAGCTTGTAGAGCGCCTCCAGTGCCTGCTTCGGCGTCAAATCATCCGGGTCCAGTTCCTTGAGGGCGTGCTCCACGGCACTGGGCTCACTGAACAGGCTGGCCTGGGCCGGCGTTGCCGCCGCCGGTGTGGTGCTGGCGGGCGTGGTGTTCACGGCAGAGACGGACGCCGCCAGAGGTTTGCCTTCTTCCAGCTCGCGAAGTTTATTGCCCGCTTCATGGATCACACTGGCCGGTACACCTGCCAGCTGGGCCACCTGCAAGCCGTAACTGCGGCTGGCCGGGCCTTCCTGCACCCGATGCAGGAACACAATGCGGTTATCGTGCTCACTGGCGGTGAGGTGGGCGTTATAGATGCCGGGCAGTTGCTCCGGCAACTGGGTCAGCTCGAAATAGTGGGTGGCGAACAGGGTGAAGGCCTTGAGATTGCGCGCCAGGTGCTCGGCGGCGGCCCAGGCCAGGCTCAGGCCATCAAAGGTGCTGGTGCCCCGGCCGATCTCGTCCATCAGCACCAGGCTCTGGGCGGTGGCGTTGTTGAGGATGTTGGCGGTTTCCGACATCTCCACCATAAAGGTAGAGCGTCCACCGGCCAGGTCATCCGAGGAGCCGATGCGGGTAAAGATCCGGTCCAGGCTGCCGATGCGGGCGCTGGCCGCCGGCACGCAGCTACCCAGGTGGGCGAGCAGGGCGATCAGCGCGGTCTGGCGCATGTAGGTGGATTTACCGCCCATGTTCGGGCCGGTGATGATCACCATGCGACGCGCGTCATCCAGGTGCAGGCTGTTGGGCACAAAGGCATCGTCCTGCACCTGCTCGACCACCGGGTGGCGGCCATCGACGATTTCAATAATGGCATCGTCGTCCACCAGCTGCGGGCGCACCCAGTTGAGCGCTTCAGCGCGCTCGGCCAGGGAGGTCAGCACATCCAATTCGGCCACGGCGGCGGCGCTGCGCTGCAGGGCATGCAGGTCGGCGGCCACTTTTTCCAGCAACGCTTCGTAGAGGCGCTTTTCCAGGGCAAGGGCCTTGCTGGAGGCGGACAGGGCCTTGTCCTCGAATTCTTTCAGCTCCGGGGTAATAAACCGCTCGGCATTTTTCAGGGTCTGGCGTCGTTGATAGTCCGCCGGTGCCTGGTCGGATTCCCGTCGTGACAGCTCGATGTAATAGCCGTGCACCCGATTGTATTTCACCCGCAGGGTGGACAGCTGGGTGCGTTCGCGCTCGCGGGTTTCAATGTCCACGAGAATAGCACCGGCGTTTTCGCTGATGGAGCGCAGCTCGTCCAGCTCTTCGCTGTAACCCGGGGCAATCACACCGCCGTCGCGAATCAGCATGGGCGGGTTTTCAATCACCGCAGCGCCCAGTAATTCCACCTGATTCGGAAACTGGCCGATACGCTCGATCAATTCGTAGAAGCAGTCGGCGGCGGGCAAAGTGCCAATCAACGGCGGTAGCGCCTTCAGGCTGGCATGCAAGCGAGTCAGGTCACGGGGGCGAGCAGAGCGCAGGGCCACCCGGCCGAGAATTCGCTCCATGTCGCCGATGTCATTCAGCACATCGCGGGCGGATTCGAAACACCAGCCCTGGCGCAGGGCGTCGATCTGGTCCTGTCGCTGGGTGAGGGTGGTGCGGTTACGCAAAGGCTGGTGTACCCAGCGTTTGAGCAGGCGCGCGCCCATGGCGGTTTGGCTGCTGTCCAGCACCCAGGCCAGGGTGTGCTGCTCCTGGCCATCCAGGGTTTCGGTCAATTCCAGATTGCGGCGAGTGGCGACATCCATGGCCACTGCGTCATCAAAGCTTTCCACGGCTAGGCCGGTAATGTGCGGTAACTCACCGCGCTGGGTCTCCTTGGCATAGCCCAGCAGGGCGCCGGCAGCGGCGACCGCCACGGCGGTTGGCTCACCGAAACCGGCCAAATCCTGTACCTGGAATTGCTGACACAACTGGCGGCGGGCGGCGTCTTCGTCAAACTCCCAGCCGGGGCGTTTGCGGGTGCCCGGGCGCTCGGCCCAGCGGCCCGGCAGGCCGTGTTCCTCGCTGAGCAGAAGCTCCGCCGGTGACCAGCGCTCCAACAGAGCCTGCAGTTGTTCAGTACCTTCTACCTGAGTCACGACGAAGCGCCCGGCAGCCAAATCCAGGCTGGCGCAGCCGTACTGATTATTGTGATCAAACACCGCGCACAGCAGATTGTCGCGACGCTCTTCCAGCAGCGCCTCGTCACTCACCGTGCCGGGGGTAACAATACGCACCACCTTGCGTTCCACCGGCCCCTTGGCCAGCGCGGGGTCGCCGATCTGCTCGGCAATCGCCACCGACTCACCCAGCTTCACCAGCCGCGCCAGATAGCCTTCGGCAGCGTGATAGGGAATCCCCGCCATGGGAATCGGCTTGCCGGCACTCTGGCCGCGCTGGGTCAGGGTAATATCCAGCAGCCGTGACGCCTTCTGTGCATCACCAAAGAACAACTCGTAGAAATCGCCCATGCGGTAGAACACCAGCTGATCCGGGTGCTCGGCCTTGATACCGAGGTATTGCTGCATCATCGGCGTATGTTGGCTCAGGTCCGCGCTCACGCTTCCTCCGGAGAATACATCATGGTTAAAGTCGGCCATGATAAAGGGATTGGTGAAAGGAATCATGGCAGATTTTCATGGTCGTGCGACGGATCCGGGAGCCGCAGTTTGCTATTAATAAACGGCAAGCAGAACGGGCAAAGAGGGAGAGGTGATGACAAGAACCATATTCGCTGCGTTGCTGATGTTGTGGAGTTGTTCCGCGCTGGCGTCGGATTACGCCGAGGCTACCGGAGGCGAGAGCAGGGTCAGTGTGGTGATTATTGATGATTATCGCGCGGTGCTCGAGTTGTTTGAGCAGCTTCACTACACCGATAAAAACTGGGTGGAAGGCGACCGCCATGTGCCCAGGGTTTACCTCTCCACGGTGCCGGAGCAGTGGGGCAAGGATGTCAGCCGTGAGATCAGTGTCAGCCTCAAGAAAAAACTGTTCTTCCGTGCTGTGGGGCCGTTGATACTGCGCAGTAATGAATTGATTCAGCAGGACCGGGAACGCCTGCTTGGTCTGCAGATGGAATCTGCGTTGTCCGCTGAGGATAACCGCTGGCTCCAGCGGCTGGCCGACCAGTACCGGGTGGAAACAGAGGGCAAGGAGCGTGTCGCTGAGCTGTTACGCCGGGTCGATGTGATTCCACCTTCGCTGATTCTGGCTCAGGCAGCGGAGGAGAGCGGCTGGGGGACCTCCCGTTTTGCGTTCGCTGGTAACGCCCTGTTTGGGCAATGGACGTGGGGAGGGAAGGGGATCACTCCGCAGAGCCAGCGTAGCGGGATGGGCAATTACAAAATCGCGGCCTTTGATGCGCCACTGCAGTCGGTACAAGCCCATGCGTTGAACCTCAATAGCCACCCGGCCTATACACATTTTCGCACTCTGCGGGCAAGCAGCCGAAAGGCTGGCAAACGCTATACCGGCCTTGAGGCGGCCACTACCCTCGACAAGTATTCCGAACGGGGGCAGGCGTATGTGAAATCCCTGCAGTCGATCATTAAGTACAACAAGCTTCAGGGCACGGATGCGGCGCGTTTCGCGGACATGCATGCCATGGTGCTGGTGCCGGCGGATCAAGCTAGGTAGTGCCCCCCACTCCCGCCACCGATCCTCCCAATTGACCGTTGATAACCAAACGCAACCAATCTGGTAATGCTCTGCCACGAAAAATCCGGATGATAGGGCGTTTGCGGCTGCGTGTTTAAGCGCCTGGCCGTGAGGGAACGGATAACAATAAGGAGCAGGGAAAATGGCCCGTAAACTGTCCATTATGGATTCCGGCTGGCTGATGATGGAAACCCGTGAGACCCCGATGCATGTGGGTGGGCTGGCGTTGTTTGCCATTCCGGAGGATGCGCCCGCGGATTACATGGAAAGCATCTATCGCTACCTGGTGGAGGTGAATGGAATCTGCCGTCCCTTCAATCAGAAGATTCAGTCGCACTTGCCCATGCGCATGGACGCCGCCTGGGTGGAAGACAAGACTTTCGATATCGATTACCACGTGCGCCATTCCGCCTTGCCGCGCCCGGGACGGGTGCGCGAGCTGCTGGCGCTGGTGTCGCGGCTGCACGCCCAGCGTCTGGACCCCAGTCGCCCGCTGTGGGAGAGCTACTTGATTGAAGGCCTGGAAGGCAACCGTTTCGCCCTTTATACCAAGATGCACCATTCCATGGTGGACGGGGTGGCGGGTATGTACCTGATGCAGTCACGTCTGGCTAACAGTGCCGACGATCGCCTGCCGGTGCCCTGGTCTGGCGAATGGGATGCGGAGAAGAAGCCGAGAAAGAGCAGTGGTGCCCCTGCAGCAAATACGGGTATGAAAGGCACGGTGAATAACCTGCGCCGGGGCAGTGGACAGCTGGTGGACCTGTTGCGCCAGCCCAAAGACGGCAATGTGAAGACTATCTATCGGGCACCGAAAACCCAGCTCAACCGGCGAGTGACCGGGGCCCGGCGCTTTGCCGCCCAGTCCTGGTCACTGCCTCGTATCAAGGCTGCGGCCAAACAGCATGGCGGCACCGTCAATGATATCTTTCTGGCCATGTGTGGCGGGGCCCTGCGGCGTTACCTGTTGAGCCAGGACGCGTTGCCGGACCAGCCGCTGGTGGCTCAGGTGCCGGTGTCGTTGCGCAGTGCGGACCAGGCGGGCGACGGTGGTAATGCGATCACCACCGTGCAGGTCAGCCTGGGAACGCATATCGCCGAGCCGCTGAACCGGCTGGCAGCCATTCAGGATTCCATGAAAGGGGTGAAGTCCCGGCTTGGCGATATGCAGAAATCCGAGATCGATGTCTATACCGTACTCACGAATGTGCCGCTGTCGCTTGGCCAGGTGACGGGCTTGTCCGGGCGGGTAAGCCCCATGTTCAATCTGGTGATTTCCAACGTGCCAGGGCCCAAGGATCCGCTGTATCTCAACGGCGCTGAAATGTTGGCGTCTTACCCTGTGTCGCTTGTGCTGCATGGCTATGCGCTGAATATCACCGTGGTGAGCTACAAGGACAGCCTGGAATTCGGGGTGATTGGTTGCCGCGATACACTGCCGCATATCCAGCGCTTTCTGGATTACTTTGAAGAGTCGCTGGTTGAACTGGAAAGTTGATTCGGTAACCGTTTGCTGAGGGTCGGGATTGCGCCTGCAGCGCTTGCGGCTGAGTGGCCCGCTATGGGAGCGGGCGCCACTCAGCAGTGATGCAGGCCTTGAAGTTTTTAGTCCCGGAAGAACCAGCGCACGCCAACCTCGTATTCAGTCAAATCCAGATCATCGTAATCGCGCAGCGTGGCAGACAGCCCAACTTGCGGGGTGACTTTATAAATGCCTTCAATAAGCGAGGCGGTGTCGCGAAACAGCACATCGGATTCGCCGAGCTCAAGTCCAATCTGCCATTTTTCATTGAATTCGTGTCTGAGGCCGATGTGGTGGTACCAGCCGCGGTCGATAGAGCCGTTTTGTAGTTCAAGTTTGTTGTGGTCTGAGCCGGCAAAAATGGATGTTTTGGCGTTGAATGGATAGTGAACCCCCAAGCCAATGACTGACCAGGATTCTTGCTGTGCGTTTTCTTCTGGCAATCGGACATTACCCGCATGGTAACGGCCGCGGGCGTGGAACCATTTAAAGGCTGAGACACTGGCCTTTACGGTGCCGGAGCTGCTGTCGCCAAAACCGGAGTAGTCTGTGTTCTGTCTGGAGTAGCCAATGTCGACGTAATCGAAGGTATTGGAAGCTTGTGCTAATGGGCTAAGGAGAAGAGGCGCTGCCAACGCAATGCGATAAAGGGTGTGCACGATAAGTCCTTGTCTATTTTATTTATGGCGGAGGGGGAGGATAGCGGAAATAGCGTCAGGAAGGGCAAGCCATTGCCGTTACCTGGTCAGAAAGGGCGTGCTTGTTGCCTGAGCGCTGCTTTCTCGTTCCATCCCTTGTTCTTCTTGTCCTCATCTTCCCCTAAAATATCCGGCAACCAATCTCTCTGGAGCAAGATCCGTATGGGCCGCGCCTACCAAAACCGTAAAGAGTCCATGGCGAAAACCTCGGACATGAAAGCCAAGGTGTACAGCCGTTATGGCCGGGAAATCTATGTCAGCGCGAAGTCTGGCGGCCTGGATCCCTCGGCGAATCTGGCGCTGCGCAGCCTGATTGACCGCGCGAAAAAAGACCAGGTGCCCGGCCATGTGATCGACAAGGCCATCGAGAAAGCCAAGGGCGGCGGCGGCGAGGATTATTCCCCGGCACGCTATGAAGGCTATGGCCCGGGCGGCAGCATGGCGTTGATCGAATGCCTGACGGACAACCCGAACCGTACCTTTGGTGATGTGCGCATGGCCTTCACCAAGACCAAATGCAAGATCGGCACCCAGGGCACGGTGAGCCACATGTTCGATCACGTGGCCATTTTTGTCTTTGCTCACGAAGACGAAGATGCGGTGCTGGAAGCACTGATGGACGCCGATGTGGATGTCAGCGAAATCGAAGATGACAACGACACACTGACCGTCTTCACGCCCAATACGGAATACTTCAAGGCCAAGCAGGCGCTGACGGAGGCTTTCGGCGAGCTGGAATTCGAGGTGGATGAAATCCAGTTTGTCCCGCAGAGTTACACTACCATCAGCGCCGAAGACATGGAGCTGTTCGACAAATTCATGGCCATGCTGAATGATCTGGACGATGTGCAGAACGTGTATCACAACGTGGATCTGGGCTGATTACATCGCCCCGGCTTATTGCCGGCAACATCTGCAACGGAGCATACCCCTGTGTTGGATAACGATATCCTTGCCGCCGCTGTCGCACTGGCTTCTGCCCTGCAAAAACAGCGCTTGATTCTGGCGACGGCGGAATCCTGTACCGGCGGGGGCATTGCCCAGACGCTGACGGGCCTGTCCGGGGCGTCAACGTGGTTTGACCGGGGCTTTGTTACCTATTCCAACGAGGCCAAGGTGGAGATGCTGGGTGTGCAGGCCTCGACCCTGGCGTCGGCGGGGGCGGTCAGCGAAGAAACGGCACTGGAAATGGCGCGGGGAGCCATTACCCATTCCCGGGCCCATGTCTCCGTGGCGGTGACCGGTATCGCCGGGCCGGATGGCGGTACGCCGGACAAGCCAGTGGGCACGGTCTGGATTGCCTGGGGGCAGAAGCTGGGCTATGCCGAAGCCCGCTGTTTCCACTTCGACGGTGATCGCGATGCCGTCCGTCAGCAGACCATCCTGGAAGCCATCTTGGGCTTGAATGCCCGCCTCAAGTAGCCACAATCGGGCTATTCATTTCAGCCTCATCGAGGTGGGGCTGGCACGGCATAAATATGGGAGGTTGCAATGGACAGCCAATGCTGTTCATAATACTGTCCATATTGTCAGCACTGGCCGAAAGGTCAGATAAGACAGATCAGATACGGTTAGCGTCAATGAGTGACGCGCCGAAAACGGAGAGGGGTCACAATGAGCGATAAAGGTAAGGCGCTGTCCGCTGCGCTGTCACAGATTGAGCGCCAATTTGGCAAGGGTTCTGTCATGCGCATGGGCGACCGCAAGCGCGAGCGCATGCCCTCCATCTCAACCGGCTCGCTGGGGCTGGACATTGCCCTGGGCATTGGCGGCCTGCCAAAAGGCCGTATTGTCGAGATCTATGGCCCTGAATCCTCCGGTAAAACCACCCTGACATTGAGCGTGATTGCCCAGGCCCAGAAAAAAGGCGCCACCTGTGCCTTCGTGGATGCCGAGCATGCTCTGGACCCGGATTACGCGGAAAAACTGGGTGTTAACGTGGATGACCTGATCGTCTCCCAGCCGGATACCGGCGAGCAGGCGCTGGAAATCACTGACATGCTGGTGCGCTCCGGTGCCGTGGACGTGGTCATCGTGGATTCCGTGGCCGCCCTGGTGCCGAAAGCGGAAATTGAAGGCGAGATGGGCGACACCCACGTGGGTCTGCAGGCCCGCCTGATGAGCCAGGCGCTGCGCAAAATTACCGGTAATGTGAAAAACGCCAATACCCTGGTGGTGTTCATTAACCAGATTCGCATGAAGATTGGTGTGATGTTCGGTAACCCGGAAACCACTACCGGCGGTAATGCACTGAAATTCTACTCCTCCGTGCGTCTGGACATCCGCCGTATCGGCGCGGTGAAGCAAGGGGACGAAGTCACCGGTAACGAAACCCGTGTGAAAGTGGTCAAGAACAAGGTATCCCCGCCGTTCCGCCAGGCCGAGTTCCAGATTCTCTACGGCCAGGGCATCAACCAGCTAGGCGAAGTGCTGGACCTGGGTGTTCAGCAGGGGCTGGTAGATAAATCCGGTGCCTGGTACGCCTACAAGGGTGACAAGATCGGCCAGGGCAAGCAGAACGCCTGTGAGTACCTGCGTGAAAACCCGGCTATTGCCGAAGAAATCGAAGCAGAAATCCGTGCGCGCCTGCTGCCGGATCCCACCGCTGAAGCACCGGTAGAAGAGGAAGCCGCGGCTGACGATGAGTGAACCGCTGACAGAGGCCGAGCTACGCCAGCGGGCGGTTGCCCTGCTGGCGCGGCGCGATCACGCTCGTCGCGAACTGGTCACCAAGCTGCAACAGCGGCTGGGTGACCAGCCTGCGCTGGCGGCCGTGCTGGCCTGGTGCGAAGAACACGGCTTTATTGATGACCGGCGCTTTGCCGGTTTTTTTGTGCGTGCCCGCATTGAGCGCGGGCAGGGTGCCTTGCGCATTCGCCAGGAACTTCAGCTCAAAGGCGTGGAAAACGACTGGATCGCCGAAGCGCTGGAGAATGCGGAGGTAGACTGGTTTGCTCTGGCCCGAGAGGTTCGCGCCCGACGCTTTCGGCAGTACCCCCAGGATCAGAAAGAAAAGGCCAAACAGCTGCGTTTTTTGCAAAGCAGGGGGTTTGATGCTGAACAGAGCTTCGCGGCGCTGGATATGCAAGACGATTTAGATTGATCGCTGCTTGTTCTGGCGTGTTCGCTAAATGCGGAGTGAACCGAACCCGAACCGCTGCCATGGCGCTGGTGTCTGGCTGTAGGGGCGTCGCTGGCGGCGCGATACCCCAACCCCGGAAAGGCTGTTAACCACTTTCATCACATTAGGGCAGAGCTCACTGAGGACGAGCGGGGTTTTGCTCTGCGAACGTTGCTTTCTGTGGTGCAGCTGTTCTTGATCGAGGGATGAATGGTGCCGCCAGCGACGCTCCTACGGGGCGCTTATACAAGTCAGTGCCCTCAACGCGTTTTGCTGACGGGTGGGTGAGGGTATCCTTGTGCTTTGTGCCCCCGGACTGGAAACGCCATGGAATATCTATCAGACCCCTGGTTAGCGGCCGCGCTGCTGGGCGCCGGTGTGCTGGCGGGTTTTATCAATACCCTGGCCGGGGGTGGCGGCCTGCTGATCCTGCCATTGCTGATGCTCACCGGCATGGGCGCGGCGTTGGCCAACGGCACCATGCGGGTGGCAGTGCTGATACAAAGCGTGGAGGCGGTGCGCCAGTTCAACAAGCGCGGCACCATGCCGTTCAAGCCGCTGCCGGCGATTCTGGTGCCCTGCATGCTGGGCACTCTGGTGGGAACTCTGGCGGCCTCCTATCTGCCGGAGTCCATTCTCAAGCCGGTATTGCTGACTACCCTAGTGGTGGTAGCACTGATCATGGTGTTCAAACCGAATCAACTGTCGCCGGCAGCGGGCGAGCAGCCACTGCAGCCCAATGACTCTGTTGCCGGCTGGTTGGGGCTGTTCTTCTGTGGTGCCTACGGCGGCTTTGTGCAGGCGGGGGTGGGCTTTGTGTTGATCGCCGTGCTGGTGGGGCAGCTGCGCTATGACATCCTGCGTGGCAATGCCCTGAAGCTTGCCATTACCGGCAGTTTTACCGTGCTGGCCCTGGGGATCTTTGTGGCCCGCGATCAGGTTGCCTGGTTGCCGGGGCTGATCGTTGCGCTGGGCAGCCTTTTGGGCGTGCGGTTGGGCGTGGGTTTCGCGCACAAGGTCTCCCCCCGTGTGCTTAAGCGCATCCTGCTGGTGATGGTGCTGGCTGTGTGCCTGGCAGCGGCGATCAAGGGCTAGAACCGAGCTATGAGCCGCTAGCGACTAGTTTCTAGCTGTTAGATTAAAGAAGGGCCGACTTCTGATTTCGGGTTTTTCTCGAAGCTCGAAGCTAGTCGCTTGCAGCTTACTGAACCATCGCAACCGGGCCTTGAGGGCGCTATACTCGGCCCTCTCTGACAGCCAGCCAATGATTGTTTCTCCTATGAAGAGTGCTGAACTACGCCAGGCCTTTCTGGATTACTTCGCCAGCCAGGGACACACCAAGGTGCCGTCCTCCTCGCTGGTGCCCCACAATGACCCGACCCTGTTGTTTACCAACGCGGGCATGAACCAGTTCAAGGATGTGTTTCTGGGCCGTGAGTCCCGGGATTACACCCGTGCAACCAGCTCCCAGCGCTGCGTGCGTGCCGGCGGCAAGCACAACGACCTGGAAAACGTGGGTTATACGGCACGTCACCACACCTTCTTCGAGATGCTGGGTAATTTCAGCTTCGGCGACTACTTCAAGCGCGAAGCCATCAAGTTTGCCTGGGAATTCCTGACGGGCACCCTGGGGCTGCCGGAAGATCGTCTGTGGGTCACCGTGCACGTGTCCGACGATGAAGCGGCGGATATCTGGCTCAAGGAAATGGGCGTCAGCGCTGAGCGTTTCTCCCGGCTGGACGAGGACAACTTCTGGCAGATGGGCGACACCGGCCCCTGTGGCCCAAGCTCGGAAATTTTCTATGACCACGGGGCACATGTGCCCGGTGGGCCACCGGGCTCCGAGGGCGAAGATCTGGACCGCTATATCGAGATCTGGAACCTGGTGTTTATGCAGTACGACCGCCAGCCGGATGGTGAGCTACAGCCGTTGCCCAAGCCCAGTGTGGATACCGGCATGGGCCTGGAGCGTATTGCGGCAGTCTTGCAGGGCGTGCATTCGAACTACGAAATTGACCTGTTCCAGGCGCTGCTGAAAGCGGCGGCCACGGCGACAGGCTGCAACGACCTGGAAGAAAAGTCCCTGCGCGTGATTGCGGACCATATTCGTTCGGCGAGCTTCCTGATCTGCGATGGGGTGATTCCGTCCAACGAAGGCCGTGGCTATGTGCTGCGCCGCATCATCCGCCGTGCACTGCGCCATGGGCACAAGCTGGGGCAGGACCAACCCTTCTTCTCGACGCTGGTATCAGCATTGGTCGAGCAAATGGGCGAGGCCTACCCGGAATTGGGCCGAGAGCAGGCCCGTATCGAGAAGGCTCTGTTGGCGGAAGAAGAGCAGTTTGGCCGCACCCTGGCGGCGGGCATGAAAGTGCTGGAAAGCGCCATTGAGCAACTCGATGGCAAGGTGCTGCCCGGCGAGGTGCTGTTCAACCTGTACGACACCCACGGTTTTCCGCCGGACCTGACCGCTGACGTGGCCCGTGAGCGTGCGTTGACTGTGGACATGGACGGCTTCGAAACCGCTATGGCTGCCCAGCGCGAGCGTGCCCGCGGGGCGGGCAGTTTCGCCAACGACTACAGCGACCGCCTGAATATTGATGCGGTGACCGATTTCTCCGGTTACGAAAAGTTGGCCGACGACGATGCGGTTGTCGCCCTGTACAAGGATGGTGAGGCGGTAGAAACGCTTAATGCCGGCGAAGAAGGTATGGTGGTACTGGCGCGCACGCCGTTCTATGCCGAATCCGGGGGCCAGGTGGGAGACACCGGTGCCTTGATGGGAGGCGATGACAGTGAAACCCGCTTCCTGGTCACCGATACCCGCAAGCGCCAGGCGGCCCATGTGCATGTGGGCAAGCTGGAAAGCGGCACCCTGACGGTGGGCAGCAAGGTGTCGGCCTATGTGGATGTGGATCGTCGCCGTGCGGTGATGCGCAACCATTCCGCTACACACCTGATGCATGCTGCCCTGCGTGACGTGTTGGGCGAGCATGTGCAGCAGAAAGGTTCGCTGGTGGCGGCCGACTATCTGCGCTTTGACTTCTCCCATGGTGAAGCCGTCAGCGAAGCCCAGCGTGAGCAGATCGAGATTCTGGTGAATCGTCAGATTCTGGCCAACACCGCAGTGACCACCGAACTGATGGACATTGACGCTGCCCGTGAAGCGGGCGCCATGGCGCTGTTCGGCGAGAAATACGATGATCAGGTGCGCGTGCTGAGCATGGGCAGTGACGGTTTCTCCAAGGAGCTGTGTGGTGGCACCCACGTGAACCGTACCGGTGATATCGGGTTGTTCCGTATTACCCTGGAAGCCTCTGCGGCTGCCGGGGTGCGTCGCATCGAAGCGGTGACGGGTGAACACGCCCTGGCGGTGATGCGCCAGCAGGAGCGGGCCCTCAGCGAGATCGCGGCTACGGTGAAGAGTTCACCGGACAATGCCGCCGAGCGGGTGCGCAGCCAGGCGCAGAAAGTCCGTGAACTGGAAAAAGAGATCGAACGCCTCAAGCAGAAACTGGCTAGCGGCGCCGGCGGCGACCTGACCAGCGATGTGCAGGATATTAATGGCGTGAAGGTACTGGCGACGCAAATCGACGGTGCCGATAGCAAGACCTTGCGGGTCACCATGGACAAGCTGAAAGACAAGCTGGGTTCCGCGGTGATTCTGCTGGCCGCAGTGGAAGGCGATAAGGTGGCCCTGGTGGCCGGTGTCACCAAGGACCTGACCGCCAGATACAAGGCGGGTGACCTGCTCAAGTTTGTGGCCGAGCAAGTGGACGGCCGTGGCGGTGGTCGCCCGGATATGGCCCAGGGTGGCGGTAATAATCCTGCTGCGTTGCCCGGGGCACTGGAAAGTGTAAAGGGCTGGGTGGCCGGGTAGGGCTGTCAGGTTGGAAATACCCGTTATTTCCGGCCTGAAAAACCCACTTTGGGGGCGGAAAAGGTCGAAGATCATACCCGCCAAACCACCTGAACATGAAATCCCGGCGCGTTTCTGGTACAGTAGCGCGCTCTTTTTTGCAGAAAAAGCGACTTTATGGCTCTTATCGTGCAGAAATACGGCGGTACCTCGGTAGGTACGGTCGAACGCATCCAGGCCGTTGCCGAAAAGGTAGCCGGCTTTCATAAACGGGGTGACCAGGTGGTCGTCGTCGTTTCCGCCATGAGTGGGGAAACCAACCGGCTCATCGAGCTGGCCAACGGCGTTACCGACAAACCCTCTCCACGGGAAATGGACGTGCTGGTGTCCACCGGCGAGCAGGTCACCATTGCCCTGTTGTCCATGGCGCTGCAAAAGCAGGGCCTCAATGCCCGCTCCTATACGGGTAGCCAGATTCCCCTGCGTACGGACAACACCTACTCCAAAGCCCGCATCGAAGAAATCGACGACAAGAAAGTTCGCGCCGATCTTGATGGTGGCAGTGTGGTGGTCGTGGCCGGTTTCCAGGGCGTCGATGGTGACGGCAACATTACCACGCTGGGCCGTGGTGGCTCTGATACCACCGCTGTGGCTTTGGCCGCTGCGCTGAAAGCGGACGAGTGCCAGATCTATACGGATGTGGATGGTGTTTACACCACTGACCCGCGAGTAGTGGATAACGCCCGCCGCCTGGACAGCATTACCTTCGAGGAAATGCTGGAGATGGCCAGCCAGGGCTCCAAGGTCCTGCAGATCCGCTCTGTGGAATTCGCCGGCAAATACAATGTGCCGCTGCGTGTTTTGTCCAGTTTCCAGGATGGCCCTGGGACACTTATTACCGTCGAAGACGAGGTTGATATGGAAAAGCCGGTAATCTCCGGAATTGCCTTTACCCGTGATGAAGCCAAGATCATCGTGCGTGGCGCCCCGGACACCCCGGGTATTGCCTACAAGATCCTCGGCCCGGTAAGCGCAGAGAACATCGAAGTGGACATGATCGTGCAGAACGTGGGTAAAGACGGCGCTGCCGACTTCACCTTCACCGTGCACCGCAACGATTTCGCCCGTGCCCAGGAAGCCCTGCGCAACGCCTCGGAAGAGCTGGGCAACCCGGAAATCATCGGTGACGACAAGATCGCCAAGGTCTCCCTGGTCGGTGTGGGCATGCGCTCTCACGCGGGCGTGGCGTCCAAGATGTTCGAGGCCCTGGCCAACGAAGGGGTGAACATCGAGATGATTTCCACCTCAGAGATCAAGGTGTCCGTGGTCATTGCCGAGAAGTACCTGGAGCTGGCAGTCCGTGCCCTGCACTCTGCTTTCGAGCTGGATCAGCCCGGCGCATAATCGGCATACCGTCAGGTAGGTATGGGGCGACGACCGGTTGGTCTCGCCCCTCTCACGGCAAGACTTGAGAATCTGATTCAGGCATACTACCGGCCCCGTGCCAGGGGTGGGTAAATGGTCTCTGCACCAAGGAGTCGTCAAGGACGGCAACCCGCGAGCCTCAGGTACGGAAAGCGCTCACGGAAATGAAAGGACCCCAGGAGGGATCATTATGTTAATTCTTACGCGTCGAGTTGGTGAGACCCTGATGGTCGGTGACGAAGTGACCGTCACTGTGCTGGGTGTAAAAGGCAATCAGGTTCGTATCGGTGTGAACGCACCGAAAGAAGTTGCCGTACACCGTGAAGAAATTTATCAGCGAATTCAGCACGAAAAATCGTCAGATAGCGAGTCTGCCTGATTTTTGAGCTGTATTTTGTTCGCAAAATCGTTATGATGCGCGGCGAGTTTGGTGACAGCGCCGATTAAGAGCGTTCACCACCAAACCACAAGCAGTACCGCATTCCGGAGAGGTGGGTGAGTGGCTGAAACCAGCTCCCTGCTAAGGAGCCATACGGGAAACTGTATCGCGGGTTCGAATCCCGCCCTCTCCGCCATATTAGAAAACGCCCCGCAATGCGGGGCGTTTTTGTTTGTGGGCCGTGTACATGCTGCAGGCGATTTTGCGATTCCGGACCGATGTCGCCCGCAACCGCGGTTCTCATGTGCCTCGTGCTCTGCCTCGACACCAACTTGCGCTACACTTTGCGCTACACTACGCCGCCGAAACGCCCCACGAATCTCCACGGTAAAGAAGGTGACTCCATGACCGATACCCTGACCATTGCTCGCCCGGACGACTGGCATCTGCATTTCCGCGACGGTGATTTACTGGCGGAAACCGTGCCGGCCACGGCCAATGTATTCGGTCGTGCCATCGTGATGCCCAACCTGAACCCGCCGGTGAACACGGTGGCCCAGGCCGCAGAGTATCGTGAGCGCATCATGGCGCAGGTGCCGACCGGGGTGGGTTTTGAGCCATTGATGGTTTTGTATCTCACCGACAGCACCCCGGTGGAGGAAGTGGAGCGCGCAGCCAACAGTGACTTTGTGCATGCTTTCAAGCTCTACCCGGCGGGTGCCACCACCAACTCTGCCAGTGGCGTTACCGATCCGGGCAAGATTACCCATCTGTACGAAGCCATGGAAAAGCACGATGTGCCGCTGCTGGTGCACGGGGAGGTGACCGATGCGGATATCGATATTTTCGACCGGGAAAAGGTGTTCATTGATCGTTACCTGAATACGATCCGCAGCCAGTTTCCGGCCCTGCGGATCGTGTTTGAACATGTGACTACCTCGGAAGGCGTCAACTTCGTTCGTGAGTCCAACGCGTTGACCGCGGCGACGGTGACCCCGCAGCACTTGCTGATGAACCGTAATGATCTGCTGGTAGGCGGTGTACGCCCGCACAATTACTGCCTGCCGATTCTCAAGCGTCGCCAGCACCAGGAAGCCATTCAGAAAGCGGTGATCGACGGGCATAGCCGTTTTTTCCTGGGCACGGATTCCGCACCGCACGCCCGTAACAAGAAAGAAGCAGCCTGTGGCTGTGCAGGCTGTTACTCGGCGCGGGCGGCCCTGCCGCTGTATGCCACCTTCCTGGAGCAGCACAATGCCCTGGACAAGCTGGAAGGGTTCGCCAGCCACTTTGGTGCCGACTTCTACCGGCTGCCGCGCCACACCGACACTGTGACCCTGCAACGTAAACCCTGGGACGTACCCGCCGTGATCGACGCCGCCGGTGAGCCGGTGGTGCCGTTCTTTGCCGGCGAGCAGTTGCCCTGGTCGCTGGGCTGATTACCGTGGAAGAACGGATTCCGGTGGTGGTACTCACCGGCTTTCTGGGCAGTGGCAAGACCACACTGCTCAACCGCTGGCTGAGCGAGCGCCGCGATGTGGCCCTGATCATCAACGAGCTGGGCGATATCGGTATCGACCAGCATCTCACCGGCACCGACGGGGTGTCGGTCTCGTTGCTGGCCGGAGGTTGCCTGTGCTGCGTGATTCAGGGCTCCCTGTCCACCACGTTGCGTAACCTGTTCATGGCTCGCAAGAACGGCGATATTCCCGCATTCACGACGGTGGTGATCGAAACCACCGGCGCGGCGGAGCCCTTTGGTGTGGTGGCGCCACTGGAGCAGGACCCCTGGCTGAAAAAGCGCTTTGTCTGCCAGTCGGTGCTGACCGTGGTCGATGCCCGCGCCGGTGCCGATGCCATTGCTGCGCACCCGGAAGTCCTGGAGCAAATCCACAGCGCCGATGCGCTGCTGCTTTCCAAGGCGGAACAGGCCGAGCCCGCCGCCGTGCAGGCGTTGCAGGCGCAGCTGCATGACCTGAATGCAACGGCGCGGCAATACCGGCTGGATGCCGACTTTCCTGACGCGAGCTTGCTCGATGAATCGTTTCCGCGTCGTTGCCGGGTGACCGGCCTGTTCGACCCTGTGGGGGGAGCGGCGCTTGCCGCTCAGTCGCTTGCGCTGGTCCCCGCGGAGAAGCCGGCGTCCCGCCATAATCTGTTCAGTGCCTCGCTGCGCTGGCCCCATGGCCTGGACTGGCCATTATGGCAGGCCGCGCTCCGGCAGCTGCAGGCACAATGTGGCGATGCATTGGTGCGAGTGAAAGGGCTGTTGCAGGTGAACGGGCTGGACGGTCCCATGCTGGTGCAGTGGGTGGCGCAACAGGCACCGGAGATGACACCACAGAACCGGTGGCCGGATCAGGACACCGACTCGCGCCTGGTACTGATTGCGCGCCACCCTCAGGCTGACTTCCCGGTCCAACAGCTGGCACACTGGGAGGCCTTGTTGAATCAGTTGCAGGCTGCCCCTTCGGCCTGAATGTCCGGCCCGATCAACTCGCCCCATTGTTGCGGAGTCCCTATGGGTTACCTGTATTTGTCCATCGCCATTGTGGCCGAAGTGGTGGCCACCTCGGCGCTGAATGCGTCCCAGGGGTTCACCCGGTTGTGGCCATCAGTGGCTACCGTGGTGGGCTATTCCATTGCGTTTTATGCCCTTTCCCTGACCCTGCGTACGATTCCCATGGGGATTGCCTATGCGGTCTGGGCTGGAGTGGGTATCGTACTGATTGCGCTGGTGGGCGCGCTATTCTTTAAACAAATACCCGATTTGCCTGCAATGCTGGGCATGAGTTTTATTATTGCGGGTGTGGTGTTGGTCACGCTGGTGTCCAGCACTGCCAGCCATTGAATGGCACTACATTAATCGCGCTGAATGAATGACAAGGAGAGGTCGTGACGGATCGAATCAATCAGGTAGAGCAGGCGGTAGACCGGGTTATTGAGGCCACAGGTGGAGAGATTCGCCTCGCTATGCCGCTGGGGCTGGGTAAGCCCAACCGGTTTGTGAATGCACTTTATGCACGCGTGGAAGCGGACCCGTCCTTGAGCCTGGATATTTATACCGCCTTGTCTCTGGGCAAACCTGGAGCGGGCAGTGATCTGGAAAAACGTTTCCTTAACCCCTTTGCCGATCGCTTGTTTGGCGACTATGAAGCGTTGAGCTACCTGGCGGCACAAAAGCGTGGAAACCTGCCCGCCAACATTCGTGTCTTCGAGTTTTTCATGCAGCCCGGCAGCATGCTGGGCAGTGATGTGGCCCAGCAACATTACATCAGCAGCAATTACACCCATGTGGCGCGGGACCTGAATGCGCGAGGTGTGAATGTGGTGGCGCAATTACTGGCTCACCGGCAGGTGGACGGTAACGACGAGTACAGTTTTTCCTGCAACCCGGAAGTGACTCTCGACCTGATGCCCTTGCTCAAGGCGCGCCGGGAAGCCGGTGAAACCATCGTGGCCGTGGGGCAGGTACATCGGGACCTGCCCTTTATGGGTAATGATGCCCGGGTGGACGACTGGCTACCGGAGATGGACCTGCTTGTAGATGATCCGCAGGGCCACACACGGTTGTTCAGTACCCCGAACATGCCGGTGAATATTCAGGACCATTTTGTCGGTCTGCATGCCAGTACCCTGGTGCGTGACGGTGGCACGCTGCAAATCGGTATTGGTGCCCTTGGCGATGCGCTGGTGCATCACCTGCGTCTGCGCGAGCAGGACAATCCCCGTTATCTGAGTGCGTTGAAAGCCTGGGGTGTGCCGCCGGAGCATGACGCCTTGATTGAGCGGGAAGGAGGCACCGGGGTTTTTCGTGAGGGCCTCTACGGTTGCAGCGAAATGATGACCCATGGCCTGCTCACGTTGATTGATGATGGCATCATTCGCCGCCCGGTATATGACTGGGCACCCCTGCAGCGCCTGGAAATGCATAACCCGGCAACCCCCGGGCTGGCGCTGCTGGATGCCTTGCGCGAACAGTCGGCCATCAGTCGGCGGCTGGATCGTGCGCAGCTGCGTACCCTGAAACGGTTCGGTATTTTCCGCGACGGTATTAGCAAACACGGTGACGAACTACGGCTGCCCAATGAGGTGACCGTGCCTAATGACCTGGATGATCGCACCACCCGTGAAGCCCTGAAGGCGGTGTTCGGCGAGAGCCTGGCCGGGGGGGTGGTGATGCACGGTGGCTTTTTCCTGGGGCCCCAGGATTTCTATGCGCGCTTGCGGGAGATGACGGACCAGGAGCGCAATAGAATCAACATGACGCGCATCAGTTTCATCAACCATCTTTATGGCGATGAAACCCTGAACCGTCTGCAGCGTCAGGATGCGCGTTTCATCAATACGGCGTTTACGGTGACCTTGTTGGGGGCGGTGGCCTCGGATCAGATTGACGATGGCCGCGTGCTCAGTGGTGTGGGCGGGCAATATAACTTTGTCAGCCAGGCCCATGAGTTGGAAGGTGCGCGTTCCATTCTGATGGTGCGGGCGTGGCGTGAACGCGGTGGCGAAGCCATGAGTAATGTGGTGTTCAGTTATGGGCACAACACCATTCCCCGGCACCTGCGCGATATGGTGGTTACCGAGTATGGTGTGGCGGATCTGCGTGGCAAGACTGATGAAGAGGTGGTGATGGCCATGTTGAACGTGGCCGATAGCCGTTTCCAGGTAGAACTAATGGAGCAGGCCCAGGCGGCGGGCAAGCTGCGCCAGGATTATCAGATTCCCGAAGCGCACCGGCGTAACAATCCTGAACATTTACACGAAATAGCCGAGCGTTGTGGCAAGGCGAGCTTCCCTGTTTTCCCGCTGGGTACAGATTTCACCGAGGTGGAGCAGCGCTTGATGACGGCGCTCACCTGGTTGAAAGAGAAAGTCAGCCACAAGGAATATCTGAAGTTGGGTCGCAAAGCCTTGTTCCACGAAGGCAGTCCGACAGAGTTTGCGGCTCCACTGGAGCGCATGGCGCTGACGGATCCGGACGGCGTGCGAGAGCATATTTTTCAGCGGCTGTTGTTGACTGCGCTGGAAGCGACTCAGGAAAAATAGTGCACGGTGTCCGTGCCAGTCAGTGGGGCCCGGGCGAACCGGGCCCACTGACAAGCGCGTTACTTCTTTTCTTCCTTATTGTTTTCCTTGGGCGTTTTGCGGGCCGGTCGGGCGCCCCCGCCGGACAGGGCGCGCCAGAAAGGAATGCGACGGGTTACCGCAACCATTTCGTCAACGCTGTCGCTGATGCCTGACAGGCGATCTACTGTGTCACGCAGTCCTACCAGTTCATCCACATGTTCGGAAATTTTGAACACCACCATATAGAATTCCAGCAGGGCGCGTAGCACCGATGCGGCGAACAGGAAGGTGAGTGGGGCGGCGAAGAAAAAATAGAAAATTCCGCGCCATGTGGATGCCATAAAGGCTTCCACGCACAGATACAGCAGGCCCATGGCGATGGCGGTCAGGGCAATGCCGTAGACCCCCGGCATGACCTGAATGATCATGTATTTATCGAACTTGAAATTGAACAGTTCGCGCCAGTATTGCACTACCCAGAAGCATCCCCGGCGGATTTTTTCGTTGAATTTTTCCGGTGCGGGCGGCTGGAGGGTCTCCTCGTTGGCATCGCGTTGTTGATCTACCATTTTGCGTACTGCTCCTCGACAAAACCGTAGTGGCGTTCGATTGGCAGGCGGCGCCCGTCATCCAGGCGAAGCTCGCCATCGAAGTGACCAAACAGCTGATTGAAATTGCTGGCAAAAAGCCCCAGGTTAAGGCGCTCTTTGTGGTTTCCGTTGGGGGTGAACTGAAGGTGTACCCGGCCGCACAGGCTGCGGATTGCCCAGGGTTGCATCAGCTCGTCACGGTTGTAATCAAATATCACTCCGCCGGTGGGGACCATGACATCATCGATCCACAGGCAGTTTTCGGAAAAGGTTGTCTCATTGACACCACAGGACAGGTTGAGCCCGATGCGGGTATCACCAACCCGGGTAGACAGGCAGGCCCAGTTCCAGAACGTTTCACGACGCATATAACCGGCGGAAAAATCATGGTGCCCGTTGGCGTCGATGGCGCTCAGGTCAGTGTGTTTGCCCTGGCGCTGTAGCGAGCCGGTGACGGCTTTGCCGGCTACCTTGTTGGCATAGACCCAGCCGTTAATACCGGTGCGGGTGCACAGGGACATGGGCTGGTACCTGGGGCCCTCGTCCATATGAGCATCCAGTGTCAGACCATCCAGTTTGATTGACAGGCTTTTGCTCAATGCTCCCTGGTCGTCCTGCTGGTAGCCCAGTCGGATATCCACGTTTTTTTGCCGGAATACGCTTTCGCCCTGTTGCGGCGATGCCGACATGCGCAGATCTCTGCCCAGGGGGGAGCGCCAGGTGTATTCGTGCAGGGCGCCGGTTTGTGGTTCAAACAGGTAGAAAAAGGCCATGCCCAGGTAACCGGTATGGGCAAAAGCGCAGCCGGCCAGCAGTTCATCACTGATGATGCCGAAATACTGGAACTGCTTGTAATGAAAATGCCGGGCAAAGGAAGAGGCCGGTTTGCCCATCGGGGTGCGGTAATCCGCCGCACGGCCGTTAATGTTGGCCACGGTTTCCGGGAACACACCTAAAGCAACTCGGCCCTGGTTGTCCACCAGTGCCGGCGGTTGTTGTTGAAATGTCATGGGGTTGGCCAGCTGACAGGAACAATAAAGCCCGCTTGGTCATGGTGAGGGCCCGTGACCATGAGCGCGCGTGAATGGCTTTCAACATAGTCAATCACGGTGGCGCGATCAACGAAATTGGTACCTTTGTCTGACATAAACGGTGTGGGCCAGTACGGTCGTTCAATGATTGACCAGGGGCCGTCCTCCAGCTCGTCGGTGGTGCGCCACCAGCCTCGTTCGTGCCCGGGGTTTGGTTTCACACCGGTGGGAGGGGTAGCGCGATGGTAGAAGAGCCTGCCGCGGGTCAGCAGAGCCTGGCCGTGCACCTCCCAGCCTTGTTCGGCCAGTTGGGCGCGGGCCACGTTCGATCGGGAACGTGGTAGTTGCTGCTGGTAAAGGTGATGGGCCTTGCGGGCCAGGGTGTCGTGGCGATTGGGGCCGTACCATTGCTCGGCGGTGGCCAGGTAGAATTTGAGCGCCAGCTCCCAGTGCCACAGCTCGCCGCTCTGCCGGTCACGCACCAGCATGTCCAGTTCCCCCAGGGTGCGGCCTTGTTCGCGAATAGGCAGGTTGCTGGCGACACGCTCCAGGCCCTGGCTGGCATCCACCAGGGCTGCGACCCACTGCTCGAAGATCAGCCCCAGGCGGCGCGGGCCGGGGTGGGACTGTAATCGGGTGGCGGCGTTATGCAGTAATGCCGGATCGGCTTGCAGCTCTCGTTGCAGCAGATGTCCGGCATCGTGGAAGGGCGAGCAGGGCAACAGGGCGGGAGCCTGAACCAGCCAGCCAAGCTGGCGGAGCAGGGTGTCTGTTGCGTTGTGAGTCATTACACCGATGTAGGCACCGCTACTGGCTGCTCTTCACGTTTTTTCAGGGCGCTGCGGACCTCGTCAGCCCAGTGCAGCCAGGCTTGCTGGTCGAGGATGCCCCGGCGCAGGGTCAGGTAGGTAAACAAGTCCCGGTCCCGGCTGGTGTCATCCAGTTTGCTGGCCAGCGCTTCGAAGGTATTCAGCCGTTCGCGGCGCAGGTCGCCCTGGTCGTCCAGTTCTCGCAGTATGGACGCACTGTCGGTCAGATCCCCGCCGGCAATCTTGACCATGAACGCATCGCGGATGCGCGGTGGTGCGGCTGGCTTGCGAAGCCAGCGAATCAACTCGTCGCGTCCTTCATCCGTGATCCGGTACAGCTTTTTGTCCGGTTTGCCGTCCTGGGGGATATGGCGATATTTCACCATGCTCTGGTCGTTGAGCTTCCCCAGCTCCAGATAGATCTGTTGGTGGGTGGCGTTCCATACCAGCCCGATACTGTTGGCAAATTCGCGAGCGAGGTCGTAACCGCTGGCTTCCTGGTCTTGTAATAGGACAAGTATGGCATGGCGCAAAGACACGGCTCACTCCTCGTTTTTTTGTGATGTAATACCAATTTGATAGTAGAGAGCTGTGTAGTTGCTGCGCAATCCGTTGAATAAGTAGTTTTGTAAAAACTTGGTGAAGTTAGCCTACAGGGTTCGGTAAGTGTAAGTATTTGTTATCAAAAGAGATGCAGTGTGTAGGCCGTGTAGCGGATAAAGGAAAGCGACGTTGCACTTTGATGTCAGTGCAACGTCAGCCGGCCGTGTTTCAGCGAGTGCGAGGCGCGAACGATAGCAGCATGCTTTGCTGGTATTGTGCCGAGGCAAGCAGCTGTTCCGGGCCCAGCTTGGGGATCAGGTTATTGATCAGGCTACGGCTGGCCTTGCGGGTGGTCTCCACGCCCACGCTGGCCACTTTGCGCAGCACCGGGCCGAAGCCGAGCAGCGCCATGGGCTTTTCGAAGTACCAGTCGATGGCTTCATCGGTGAGGGTGAGCAAATAGGCGGTCAGTTCGCGACGGGCCTTGTCCTCTTCCCCCTCCTGGCACAACCGGGTTACGTCCTTGCACTGGGCGCAGAGCGCCTCGCTAATGGGGAAGGCTACATACCAGTGGTCGCCGTCGGTGGCGGGGTGGCGCACCTGATCCATATAGTCGGCGGCGGCCTGGTTTTGCGTCAGGTCCATTTTTTTTGCACTACGGCCGATTACCAGGTGGGTGGTCTTGCTGATGGTGCTGCAGGTCATGTTGACCACTTTGAACATGCCGGGGCTCAGGTCGGCGGCTTGTGCGGCACGGGTGATGAATGCGGCCAGCGCTTCCTCGATAAACTGGGCCATGATGGCCTCAATTTCCTTGGGTTCCGGGCGTTTGGCGCCGCCTTTCATGCGTTGAATAAAGGCGTCGGTACGCTGGTGAAGGCTGTCACTGGAGCGGAAGGCCACGTGGGGAGTTGTCATTCTTGTATTCCTTTCAGGCAATCAGGCACGAAAGCCCCATCTTACCCAGCAGATATTCGGGGATGAATGACACAAAGTGGTGGCCGGGTGGCTATTTCTTTTTCCGGGCGAATGGCAGATGATTCGCGACCGGCAAGAAACCCGCGTTTAGAGCGGGTCTGAGGAGAATGTCATGTTAGGCGTCGTCAACGCGGATGCAGACCAGGTCAAACACTGGTTGCAGCAAGCCAATATCCAGCACTACATCTGTGAACATTGTCATGCACTGCACCTGTCTGAATTACAGGGCCGTGAAGGAGTGGTGGATGCGCGGCTGTTCGTGGAAGAAGACGGCATCCTGCTGACCAGTGAGCTGGAAGTGCGCCCGGCAACCCTGTTTGCGGTACAGGCGGAACTGAGCCGGCTGAATATGGCGTACCCGTCAGTGAAGCTGTTTCTGGATGTGAATGATGATTCCCTGCCTCGCCTGGTGGTGTGTGACCTATTGCTGGGCCGCAAGGGGGTGAGCTTTGAACAGTTCATCTATTTTGTGCAGGCAACCGTTGATGCTACCTCGCAATTGCTGGATGAATGCCAGGAAGAAGGCTGGCTGCTATGGCCGGACGACTTTGATTCTGACGCCAGTGGGGCGTTGCACTAACAACGAGAGGGCACGGCCAGTGCATGATAATGCGGATCTGTTGGGCGGGGTGGGCGGCAGTCCACTCGATGGCCTGATTGATGGGCTGGCCCGGCAGGGTTTCGCGGTGGCGCCCGGGTATTTCCCGGCGGCGCTGGTGCGGGCCTTGCGCGAGGAGGCGTGTTACAAGGACCAGCATGGTGAGTTTCGCCTTGCCGGCATTGGCCGTCGCCAGGAACACCAGAAGGATACGCGCGTTCGCAGCGACCGCACCTGTTGGCTAAAAGGTGACTCGCTGGCTCAGTGTCAGTTGTTTGAAGGGTTGGAAAACCTGCGGCTGGCGGTCAATCGCGAGCTGTTCATGGGGTTGTTCGAGCTGGAATCCCACTTTGCCATTTACGGGCCAGGGGATTTCTACCAGCGCCACGTGGATGCGTTTAATGGCAACAACGGGCGTTTGCTGTCCGTGGTGCTTTATCTCAACGATAACTGGCAAAGCGAATGGGGCGGGCGCCTGCGCATCTGGCCCGAGGCGGATGCAACCCGTGTGGCCACTGAGGTGGAGCCCCGTGCGGGCACGCTGGTGGCGTTCCTCAGCGAGAAAATTCCCCACGAAGTCTTGGCAGCTACCCGGGAACGCTACAGTATTGCCGGATGGTTCCGTTGCAACAACACTACCGCCGACTGGCTCGATCCGCCGCGCTGATACTGGGCTGCCTGCTGCTGCCGCATCCGGTAGCTGCAGCGTTATGTGCGGAACCGGGCCGTGATGGAATCATGCCGGTTGGCAGCACCATCAATGGTTATTTCTCCGGTCCGGACAACCAGGCGCTACCTCCGGGCACCCGTACTTTGACGCTGTCCCATTCCCGTGGCCGGGCTGTGCTGCAGCCCGGCGATCTCGCCCTGTTAATGCAGGTTCAGGGCGCCCCCATCAACACATCGAACTCCCAGGCCTACGGCCAGATACGTACCGATGCACCTGCCCCGTGGGCGCAGGAGTGGGTGCGCATCGAGCGGGTGGATGCCGATCAGGTGCGCATCCTCGGCGCGGGCCCGGGGGGTGGGCTGCTCCATCATTATGACAATGCCCCGGCTAACGAGGAACAGGGCCGTCGGCGCTGGCAGCTGGTGCGGGTGCCACAATTCGACAGCCTGAGCCTGGAGCAGGATGTGGCGGCGTTGCCCTGGAATGGCACCACCGGCGGGGTGCTGGCGATGGATGTGCGCCGCCAGCTGGACCTTAACGGCCATACCCTGTCGGTGCGCGGAGCGGGTTTCCGCGGGGCGCCGGCGGTGTCGTTGCAGGGGGCGCTGGGGCGGCCGGATGACTGGCGCTACAGCACGCCCAACGTGAACGATCAGGCGGTGGGCTATGGCCACCATGGCAGCAAGGGGGAGGGCCTTGCAGGCACCCCTTTACTGCTATTGCCCGCTGCGACGATGGGCTACCCCCAGGGCGATATGGCCAGGGGCGCGCCCGCCAATGCCGGTGGCGGGGGGAATGGGCTGGATCTGGCGCACCAGCAGTTGGGTAACGGCGGTGGCGGCGGTAATGGTGGCGCCGGTGAACAGGGGGCGCCGGAGCAGGGTGGCGGTGAGGGAGGCCACCCGGCGGTGGCAGGCTGGATACTGGGCGGCGGCGGCGGGGCGGCTGCCCGGCGCAGCGGTGAGGGAGGAAACGGGGGGCAGGGTGGCGGCCTGCTGGTTATCCGTACCGCACGGCTTGTGGGCGATGGACTGCTGGACCTGAGTGGTTTGCCGGGGCGCGCGATCACGGGCGCAAGCCGGGCGGATGCCATTGGCGGCGGTGGTGGTGCCGGTGGCACGCTCTGGCTGGATGCGCCTACGGCAACGACGGTATCGGCAAGCATTGAGCAAACCGGTGGCGCGGGTGGCGGTGCCGGGGGCGCTGGCGGGGCAGGCCAGCCGCTGGCGGCCCGGGATGGCATCATGCCGGCTCTGCGCCCGTTACCGGTTTCAGGGGTAGCGGCGGGCTATCGCTGTCGACCGGCGGGCCACTGGATCACCGGGCAGCTGTTCGACGACAACGGCGCTGGGGAGCCTGCTCTGGCGTTTAACGGCCAGCCGGATCCGGGGGAGCGCCGTTTGATGGGCTGGCCAGTGAGTCTGGCGGGCGCGGGCAACGAACCCGACAGGATCACCACGGCGCAAGGCGGCCACTTCCAGTTCCGGCTTTCCGAAGCGCGCAGTCAGGGGCAGCCCCTGGCCCTGACTCTGGCTCTGCCTGAACGCTGGCACGTGCCGCAACTGCCGCGTCTCAACGATCAGGCGGGTGAGCATCGCGGCGAGACGCTGCGCTGGGACTTGCGTGCGCTGCCGGATCAACATTCCGGGCCGTTATCACTGGGGCTGGTGTCTGACCCGCTCTGGCAGGGGCCTGACAATCAGCATCTGGAAGCCGGCAGCACCGCGGTACTGCGGTTTGAATATCGTGCCAGCCTGACCGGGCAGGTGCAGTTCGCCAGCGCTCACCCGGCGGTGCGCAGTTTGCTGATGGATCGCCATTGTTCCGGCAACAGCGAGCAATGGCAGAGCGGCAAAAGCCCTGCCTGGTCCGTCACGGCGGGTGAGCGGGTCTGTGTGCGAGTACCGATTCTGTTTCAGGGAAAAGGCACTGCCATTTCCGTGACCGCAACCACCGTAGCCACCGGTGCGCCTGACGGTTTCACGCTTTCACCCCAGACCGCCACGGTAAAAATTCTTCCTGCCCCTTGAAAGTGATTTGCAGGCCCCCATTTTCTTATCCAGTGACAACTGGCCGGTTGGAGCAACGCAGACAGTCTTGATGGCTGCCGGCGGCTCCGTGTCACATCAACCATTTTTAAACCGTTTTCCAGCGGATGCCTGCGGGGTCTGCTGGTGAGATTGGAATGAGGATAGTGTGATGAATACCGGATTTTCCCTTGCCCCGTTGTTTCGCCATTCTGTGGGCTTTGACCGTTTCGATGAGCTGCTGGACGCGGCGCTGCGTGCTGACCAGTCCAATGGCTACCCCCCTTACGACATCATCCGCGAAAGTGATGGCCGCTACCGTATTGTCATGGCCATGGCCGGTTTTGCGCGCAGCGACCTGGATATCACCGTGCAGGAAAATGAACTGCGCATTCGCGGTAACCTGAAGACGGAACAGGACAGTGAGCGAACCTGGCTACACCGCGGTATTGCCCGCCGGGCTTTCGAGCGGACTTTCAAGTTGGCTGACCACGTAGAAGTGGAAGCGGCCGGGCTGGAGGATGGCTTGCTTACCGTGACGTTGACCCGCGTGGTGCCGGAAGAGAAAAAGCCCCGTGTGATACCCGTTGAGGGTGCACCGGCACCTACAAAAAGTAATTAATCGCTCACATTCTGTGACGCGGTTTTTGTGACACAGTAAAGGGGCCGTAATGGCCCCTTTTTGCTAGCTTGAACAAGGTGCACCATAGCTATGGTGTGTAATAACCGGGTGGAACAACAGGTCTGTGCGGTCATCACAAAAGGATCTAATCCGCTAGCCCCACACCCAGTAACACAAGCCGGTCAGGAAGATTGGCGTACGGTATACCCGCATAAAGCGGTCTGTTGTTCGCCACAGGGAGAGGCAGCAATGAAACGACTCTACTACTTCACCAAATCACTCGCGTCCATTCAGGGCATCACCGGTGAACTGCGTCAGGCAGGTATCGGAGAAAACCGCCTGCATGTCATGGGCACCGACACCATGGCCATCGCCCAGGCCCATGTACACGGAACCACCCCGTGGGAAGAAACCGATATCATGCATTCCGGGTTTCTCGGCGCGCTTATTGGCATGGCGGCTGGCTTGTTCGGCGGCTTCTTGCTGGCAGGGCTTGATCCCTGGGGAACCAATCTGGAGAGTGGCGCCATTATCGGCGCGACCCTGTTTGGTACCTGTTTTGGTGCCTGGCTGGGTGGCTTGCGCGGCGTCTCGTCTACCAACCATCACCTGTCTCCGTATATCGACCGGGTAGAGCAGGGCGATTATCTGATGATGGTGGATGCCGATGATGACCTGCAGGCCAACAAGGTCGAGAAAGTCATGTATGGCCATCGCCATGAGGCGGAAGAAGCTGGCAGGGAAGAGCATTTCAGTCCGTTTGATTAAGTGAACGCCGGAGGCCAGATGCTCGACGCCGGACAAAGAAATCACCGCCAGGACGCTTGACGCGACAAGTGGTCCTTACACTGATTGGCGTCAGGCGTCAGGCGTCAGGCGTCAGGCGTCAACTTTTCCATCCAATACCCCGCCACGTCCAGCATGCGGTGGCTGAACCCCCATTCGTTGTCGTACCAGGCTAGCAGTTTCAGCTGCGGTCCCAGTACTCGCGTGTGATTGGTATCCACTACACAGGAATAGGGCAGGTGGTTGAAGTCGCTGGAAACCAGCGCCAGATGGTTCATCGCCAATACCCCCTGTAAATCCCCATGGGCGGCATTGCTGAGGCTCTCATGGACATCTTCCACCGTGACGGGCTGTTCCAGCAGTAGCGTCATATCCACCAGCGACACATTCAGCGTGGGCACGCGCACGGCCATGCCGTCCAGTCGCCCGGCCAGATGCGGGAGCACTTTGCCCACCGCCCTGGCGGCGCCGGTGCCGGTGGGGATCATGTTCACTGCCGCTGCGCGCGCCCGCAGTAAATCACCGTGGGCCTTGTCCACCAGGTTCTGGTCATTGGTGTAGCTGTGGATGGTGGTCATCAGCCCCTGTTTTACAGTGAAAGCCCGGTCGAGCACATCCACCAATGGAGCCAGGCAGTTGGTGGTGCAGGAGGCGTTGGAAACAATTTTCTGGCTATCATCAAGCAGGTCGTGGTTGACGCCGTAGACCACCATGGCGTCGGCATCGTCTACCGGGTAACTCACCAACACGCGGCGGGCGCCAGCGTCCAGGTGGCCCTGGAGCTGTGCGCGCTGCTTGTAGCGACCGCTACACTCCAGCACCAGATCCACCGCGTGCTCGCCCCAGGGTAACTGGTCCAGATCGGTGGTGGCGTAGCAGGGTACCCGGCGGCCATCAATCTCCATGGCGTCGCCGTCATAATGCACGGAATAGGGCCAGCGGCCGTGGGTGGTGTCGAAGGCAAGCAGGTGGGCAAGCACATTGAAATCGGCCAGGTCATTGATGGCGACCAGTTCAAAATGCTCCCGTGCCGGGTGTTCACTGAGAGCCCGAACCAGGCAACGGCCGATGCGGCCGAAGCCATTGATGGCAATGCGAATAGCGGGACTGTTGTTCATGGTGCCTCCCTGTCCGCGGATGAGCTGGGCAGGGCGCTTACGCCGTCCTGCCCAGTCACTTTGAGTGTAGCCCTGTGACCCGTGCGGAGCCAGCCTGTTCAAGGTTTAGCCAGCTGATTGCCCATGCCCTGCGGTCCTCTTGCAATAGCGTGAGGCATTCGCCACAATGCGCGCTCGTTTCGCGGCTGTCATGCCCGAAGCGCGTTATGGTCGACCCGTCGGTCCCCCCGCAACGATAAACTGCGAACCCCGCCAGGCCCGGAAGGGAGCAACGGTAGCAGTGGACTTGTGTGCCGGGGTGCGGCTGGCGGGAAGACCGCTCTAATTTCCCCGCTACACGCCGCTCGCTTTCACGTAACACGCTTCTCCCACTGTCCTCCCCCCGGGAACTTCGATAGCATAAGCGCTCTGATTCCAATCCCTTTGTATTGGTGGCCATGATTGCCGCTGGAGTGCTATGAGTTATCAGGTCCTTGCCCGTAAATACCGCCCCCGTACCTTCGATGAACTGGTGGGGCAGGAGCACGTTTCACGGGCCCTGATGCATGCCCTGGATCAGGATCGGCTGCACCATGCCTACCTGTTCACCGGTACACGCGGGGTGGGGAAAACCACCATTGCCCGTATTCTGTCCCGCTGCCTGAACTGTGAGCAGGGTGTCAGTGCCCGCCCTTGCGGCGTATGCCCTACCTGTCAGGAAATTACCGACGGGCGCTTCGTGGATCTGATCGAAGTGGATGCGGCCAGCCGTACCAAGGTGGAAGACACTCGCGAATTGCTCGACAACGTGCAGTACGCACCGACCCGGGGCCGCTACAAGGTGTACCTGATCGATGAGGTGCACATGCTCTCGGCGCATTCGTTCAATGCGTTGCTGAAAACCCTGGAAGAACCGCCTCCCCATGTGAAATTCCTGCTGGCTACCACTGATCCGCAGAAACTGCCGGTGACCGTGCTGTCACGCTGTTTGCAGTTCAGCCTCAAGGCGTTGCCGGCCGAGCAGATTGCCGGGCATCTGAAAGCCTTGCTCGACAAGGAAATGATTCGCTACGAAGAGCCGGCGCTGCTGTCGCTGGGTAAAGCGGCTCAGGGTTCCATGCGCGATGCGTTGAGCCTGACGGATCAGGCGATCGCTTTCGGCAGTGAGCAACTCAGCAGTGAGGCGGTGAACGCCATGCTGGGTACGGTGGACCGCAACCACGTCCTGATGCTGCTGGTGGCGCTGGCGGAGCAGGAGCCCGGTGGTGTGCTGCAGGCGTTGGCGACGGTCAGCGAGCATTGCCCCGGCGAGCTAGCCTTGCTGGATGAACTGATTAGCCAGCTTCACCAGCTGGCGGTGTGCCAGGCGGTGCCCGGCAGCTATGACGAGACCCAGCAACAGCTGGCGGCTGCACTCACTGCGGAACAGATTCAACTGTATTACGACGTGGCCCTGCGGGGCCGTCGTGATTTGCAGGATGCCCCCGATAGCCGCGCCGCACTGGAGATGTTGTTGTTGCGCATGGTGCTGTTTACGCCCAAGGGCGTGCTGGTGCAGGGGGACAGCCCCGCCGCAAAAAAGCCTGAAGCGGCAGCGCCGTCGGCAGAGCCCGGCGGTAAGCCGGATTTGCGTGCCCTGCTGAACAGTCCGCCTGCCGCTGCGTCTCATTCAGAACCTGCTGCTCGGCCCCCCGAGCCGGCTCCTGCCACGGTGACATCTGCGCCCGCGCAGCAAGCGGCTTCTGTAGAGACGCTGGCACCTGCGTCTGCGGATGACGCCCCGCCCTGGGATGAGACGCCGGTTTCTGCGTCTCCCTCGGCCTCGGCTGCCCTGGCCCAGGTGAAAACGCACCAGGCAGAGCCCGTTGCTAAGGCTTCACCAGTGGCCACCCCGGCGCAGAGCGAACCTGAGCCAGACGCAGAGCCCGCTTCTGAGCCAGAAAACCTGGCGCCGCTGGCGGAGCCGACTAGTGAGGCGGAAGTGGCCACCTGGTGGGCCGCCTTGTTGTTGCGCCTGGACGTGGATGGCACGGTGCGCAATATCGCCCGCAATGCGGTGCTGATCAGCCGTGAGGAAAGCGTCTGGACGCTGCGCATCAGCCCCGGGCATCAGGTGCTGGTCAACAAGGAGCGGCTGGAGGAATTGAGCGGTGCGCTGGGCAATTACTTCCAGCGACGCATTCAGGTTCAGGTGGAATTTGAGCAGCAGCCGGGCGCGACCCCGGAGGTAATGGCCGAAGCGCGCCGGCAGGAATTGCTGGCCCAGGCCAAGGACACCCTGCACGCCGACCCGGTGGTGCAGCAACTGGTCACCACCTTTGCGGGGCGATTGGACGAAGAAAGCGTCACCCCGAAAGAGACAGTGGAATAAGTACGCTGGAAGCGAGATGCATGACGCCGGACGCTACAATCAAAATCACAAGCAAAGAGCGCAACAGGCTTGACGCGGCAGCGATGCTTTTAGACTGATCATGCGTCATGCGTCATGCGTTAATTTGGAGCAAACCATGGATTTCGATATTAACAATCTCATGCAGCAGGCCCAGGCCATGCAGGAGAAAATGAAAAAAATGCAGGAAGAGGCCGCCAATAGTGAAGTGGTGGGCGAGTCCGGTGCGGGCTTGGTGAAAGTCACCATGAACGGTCGGCACGATGTGAAAGGCGTGGATATTGATGCCAGCCTGATGAGCGAAGACAAGGAATTGCTGGAAGACCTGCTTGCCGCCGCGGTGAATGATGCGGTACGCCGGGTGGAAAAACAGCAGCAGGACAACATGCAGAACATGGCGGGTGGCTTTCCCTTCCCGCCTGGCTTCAAACCGTAAGCTCACCGACGAGACGCCGAGATTGTGAAACACGCGCCGCTGGTCGACCAGCTTATCAACGCCTTTACTTGCCTGCCCGGGGTTGGCCCGCGCTCCGCTCAACGCATGGCCTATGCGTTGCTGGACCGGGGACGTGAATCCGGGCGCCGGTTAGGGGACGCCCTGCATGCGGCCATGGACGGCGTGCAGCATTGCCAGCGTTGCCGGAACTATGCTGAAGCAGAACTTTGCCCTGTCTGCGATGATCCGCGTCGCGATGCCTCGCTGGTCTGTATCGTTGCCACCCCCGGGGATGTGTTGGCATTTGAGCAGTCCGGCGAATACCGGGGCCAGTACTTCGTGCTGATGGGGGAGCTCTCGCCACTGGATGGCGTGGGGCCCCGTGAGTTGGGGCTGGATGTGCTTGAGCAACGTCTTAATGAAGGGCAGATCAGCGAGTTGATTCTGGCTACTGGCACGACTGTGGAAGGCGAAGCCACAGCCCATTATGTACTGGACCTGGCCCAGGACGCGGGGGTGGGTGTCAGCCGCATCGCCCAGGGGGTGCCCATGGGCGGTGAGCTTGAATTCGTTGATGGCGCGACCCTGGCACAGGCGCTGAGAGGCCGCAGGCCCTTTGACGCCTGATAAAGGACACCTTCCAGGGTGTCTATCGAAAGCGTAAATCTCCTTTTCTACCCGTAAACACAAGCCGCGGTTTCGTCTGGTTTCCCTTGGCGGCTTTCTGTTATGGTTAAACCAAGCAAGCGCTAGGTTGTGCGCAATCCAATGAATCCAAGGAGGTCCAGTGAGCGCCCTGAACTATTTCAATGAAACCCACCAGATGGTGCGGGATACCGTCCGCAAATTCGTTGAGCGGGAAATCCTCCCGGAGGTGGATGACTGGGAAGAAGCAGGGGAATTCCCCCGGGCGTTGTACAAGACGGCAGCGGATGCGGGCATTCTAGGCATCAATGCTCCGGAGGAGTTTGGTGGGACGGGTGAAGACGTCTTCATGAAAATCGCCGCCTGCGAAGAATTGGTGCGTTGCTCATCGGGCGGACTGTGCGCAAGCCTGGGGTCGCTGGATATCGGGCTGCCACCGGTCTGGAAATGGGGCAGTGAAGCCATGAAGCAGCGGGTAATTCCCGAGGTGATCAATGGCGACAAAATTTCCGCCCTGGCCATCACCGAGCCCAATGGCGGTTCTGACGTGGCCAACCTGCAAACCCGTGCCGTGCGCGATGGTGATCACTATGTGGTGAACGGTGCCAAGACCTTCATTACCAGTGGTGTGCGCGCGGATTATTACACCGTGGCAGTCCGTACCGGCGACAAGGGATACGGCGGCATCAGCCTGTTGTTGATCGAGAAAGGGACGCCGGGCTTTACGGTGGGACGCAAACTGAAAAAAATGGGTTGGTGGGCATCCGATACCGCTGAGCTGTTTTTCGAAGATTGCCGGGTGCCAGCAGAAAACCTGATCGGCCCGGAAAATGGCGGCTTTTACTGCATCATGAGCAATTTCCAGATGGAGCGTTTGATTCTGGCCGTGACGGCAAACAGCACGGCTCAGTTGGCGCTGGATGAAGCCATGAAGTATGTGAAGGAGCGGGAGGCCTTTGGTCGTCCCCTTGCCGGCTTCCAGGTGACTCGCCACAAGCTGGCGGAAATGGCGACGGATGTGAAAGCCAGTACCGAGTTTACCTACCGGGTGGCGGCCCAGATCGCGGCCGGTGAAAACTGTGTGCTGGATGTGTCCATGGCAAAGAATGTGGCAACGCGCTGTGCAGACCGGGTGACCTATGACGCGGTACAACTCTTCGGCGGCAGTGGTTACATGCGTGGCACGGTGGTGGAGCGTTTGTTTCGCGACAACCGGATTCTGTCCATTGGCGGTGGCACCCACGAAATCATGAACGAAGTGATCGCCAAGCAGATGGGGCTTTAAGAGACGCGACACGCTTCATGCTGCACGCAACAGCGCGGGCCGAGAGTGTCGCAATCTGAAACGAGAGAGGCCGCGTCCATGAGTGTGGACGCGGCCTCTTTGTTGTTAAGCGTGCCTTGCGTGATGCATGCAGCGTGGTGCGTCTCCCTTTAAGTACACTCCGCCCGTGCCGGTTCCATCTTGCAGCGAACCTTGCGTAGCAGGGTCAGCATGTCCGGGTCGTAGTAGCCTTCGTCACGAAGCTGGTTGCGGGCTTCCTGCATCATTACTTCGTACTCGGCCTTGTCTGCATCGGGAATCTCTACCCACCAGCGTTTGTCCACGTGCTGGGCTTCTTTATCCAGCTGATCGGTGATGCGATGCAGGTTGTTGTAGAAATACTCCCGTGATTTTTGCGCCATTTCCGGCGGGAACTGATCTTTCTTGGCGATCAGCTGAATGGTCAGCTGGGCGAGCGGGTAGTTGATGATGCCACCGTCCGGGCTCAGGCCCTTGTAGAGTTCCAGTGCGTTGTAGGCGACCAGCGGCGCAGCAATCACGTCTACCACCCCATTGTTGAACTTGGTGGAGAAGTTGGTGATGTCCGAGGCAACCGGTGTGGCGCCGACCTGGGAAACCAGTTTGGCCTGGGTTTCATCATATTCCAGTACCGCCACTTTCTTGCCGGCCGCTTTGGCCAGGGAGTTCACCTGGCGGTCGTTGACGAAAATATAGGCCGCACCGGCAGGTGCAATCCCCATGATCTGGTAAGAGCCCTGAGACAGTTTGTCTGCGCTTTGGGGGTGAGACAGTACCTGCAGCACCACCTTCATGTGATCCATGGACGGGATGGCGCCAATGGAGTCGACAGTGCCAGCGTATTTGTTGAATGCCCGGCCGCGGATGCCGGTAATCAATGAGGCATCACAGACACCGGCTTTCAGATCTTCCGCCGCAATGGCTTCGTTGGTGTAGGGCACCAGCTCGGTTTCCAGGCCCCAGTCCAGTGCGGCGGCTTTCCAGTCTTTCATGGCGCCCATTACCGGGCCCACATTGCCGACAATGTCGAATACACAGATTTTGCGTTTAATGGTCTCTGCCTGCACGGAGAGGGAGGCAGTGAGCGCACAGGCCGTGACAACGGCGGTGAACAGCTTCTTCATCAGTCTCTTCCTGATTGTTATTGCTAGTATTTTGGCTGACGCCGGGAGCGTTTCCCGATACTAGTGCCAGGACCGGGGAAAGCAAAAACACCAAGCGTCAGGAATGCGGGATATTAAGTCAATGGCCCGGCGCAGCCGGTGTTCTGCTGTCGGGCGCATGGGCATCATTTGTTTGGGTGCTCTTCTCCGGTGCCGTCCCAGGAAGGGTGGGGGACTTTTGCGGTGCGACGGACTTCTCCAGGGGTGTGCCCGGTCCAGCCCCGATAAGCCTTGCTGAAACTGGCCTGGTCACTGTACCCCAGATGTTCAGCAATCTTTTCCAGCGCCATATCGGTATCCACCAGGTAACGAGTGGCAAACATTTCACGAATTTCATTGCGAAGCCCACTGAAAGCAAACCCGGACAGACTTAAATGGCGGCGTACGGAGCGAGGGCTCATCCCCAGCCGGGCGGCGACCCGTTCCAGGGTGCTGTCACGGCCGGGAGCGTTGCGGATTTCATGGCGTACCTGAATAACGACCTTGAGGCTCTCATCGCCCTGGGCCTGTTCCTGGGACCGGGCTGTGGCCAGATAGTTGGCCACTGAGGCGTCATCATCACGAACTTGCCGGCCGGATAGCGGAAGCAGAACGCGGTTGTGCTTACAGTTGAACTTCATTTCGATGCCTTCGCCCAGATGCTGGAAACTGGAGGCTTTGGCGGGGCAGGGGAAATCGTATTCAAAGGTAAAGTGGCGACAGACAAGCGATGCCAATGCATGAATGCTACCCATATAGATGTTGGTAACAAAGGGTCTGAGCTCACCCAGATCCCAACTGTCATGCAGACGGATGGAAATGTCTTCGCCCGTGCAGTGTATCTCCATGTCCATAATGGGTAACGAAACGCGCAGATATTGCACCACCATGTTGACCAGCTTGCGGTAATCCTGTTGGCGAAGCAGAGCAAAACCCAGCAGGCCATGGCCCTGTAAATCCAGCTCCTGGCCGAAGCGAAATGATGCGGTGTCGTCTTTGAGGAGAGTGTCAGCATGACGCAGCATGGTGAGTAACTGTCTCATGGTCAGGTAGGCATCAGGGTTATTCAATAAAGCGGGGTCGATGTTGGTTTCTTTGAGTACGGTAGTTCCACTTAATCCATGTTTTTGTGTGAACCGTAAAAAACGGCGGGCATAGCGGATAGAAATTAGCGGAACGTCTAGTGCCATTCCATTGTTTTTCATTTTTCTGCCTTGGCCATGCGGCCTGACATTGTTGTTATTTTAGTTGTGATGCGCATCTCATTGAGCGCGTTATTGTTGCTGGTTTAAACCAGCGTTGCCATTTTTAACAAAAAAATGGCCGCTTTGACTATTAAGTAAATCACGGTCCGTGTAGATCATGAGCACCGCTTTTTAACGCATAAAAATAAACATGGAGCGGGAAAATGCAACGGGAAAATGCATCTAACCTGAAAGCCCGATATCTACCCCTGTCCAAGGTATCGGTACCCATAATGCGAAGAATGTATGAGATTTATTCTGGTTACTACGAAAATATAAGTTTGGATCTTTTTTGCCAGGACATGGTGGAAAAGAGCGGGGTTTTTTTAGTGGAAGAGAAAAAAACCAAGCGCGTGGTTGGTTTCTCTACCCTTAAGGTTCTCGACATGAATGTGGAGGGCCGTAGGGTAAAAGGGGTGTTTAGTGGTGATACCATCATTGAAGAAGAGTACTGGGGAAGCAAAGCGCTCCAGGTGAAGTTTTTCTTCCGGATGATTCGCGAAAAAATACGTCACCCGTTCCGCCCCATGTTCTGGTTGTTGATTTCCAAGGGATATAAAACCTACCTGCTTCTGGCAAATAATTTCCATAATTATTACCCCAATCCGGAAGGAAGGAGCCAGGGGTTAGCTCCCCTGGTTGATGCGTACTGCCAATCGCTATTCTCGGATTACTATTGCAATAAACGCCGCCTTCTCGATTTTGGTGAAGGTTATACGCACCTGAAATCCGATGTGGCAGGGATTTCTGATGAGATGCGTTCGGGTAATGAAAAAATCCAGTTCTTTGAAAAACAAAACCCTTCCTGGCAGCGCGGTACGGAATTGCCCTGTATTGGGCAGGTTAACCTGAAACTCCTGGTTAGCTACCCCTTCCAGCTATGGCAAAAACAGCGCCGTAAAACCAAGCCCGCAGTGGCAACTGTGGCCTGCGAATAAGCCGGGAAATATCATGTTTGGACATCGTCTTCTGAAGCTGGCCGCCTGGCCAGGTGAGCGTCGTTTTGCGGCTGGCCGAGAGCGGCTGGAATCGGTACAGCGACAGAAACAGGCCGCGTTGCTCAAGCGTGTGGCAGCCAGCCCGTTGGGGCATCGAAACGGCATTCAGAGTAACTGGTCGTGGGAGACGTTTGCGGACCGACAGCCGGTTACGGATTATGAGCAATGGGCAGATGCAATTACCTTGTCGCGTGAGCAAGGTGAGTGTCGGTTGATTGATTCTCCCTTGGTACGCTGTCAGCCCACCAGCGGCTCCACGTCCGCGATTAAATGGATTCCCTATACCCGCCAGTTTCTGGGTGAGCTGGATGCGGCTATCAGCCCCTGGATTGTGGATTTGTACCGGCAGTATCCCCGCCTTGTGCAGGGGCGCCATTACTGGTCCATGTCCTGGGTGCCCACTTCGCTACGCGACAATATGCGCGAGGATGTGAATGACGACATCCAGCTAATGTCCATGGGCAAGCGCTTACTGGCCGGTGCGACCCAGTGTGTGCCGCAGGATGTGGCGTTGGCGAGAACCTCTGATGATTCCCTGTTTGCCACCCTTGCGTATCTGGTTAGCGATCCTTCTCTATCCATGCTTTCGATCTGGAGTCCTACTTTCGGGCTGGGGATGCTGCGTGCCATGGCGCAGTGGCGTGAGGAGCTTGCAGAGGTGCTCAACACCGGATCCTGGGGAAACCGCATGCTTGGTGGTGCGGTGGACTCCTGCCCCTGGTCACCGCAAGCGGCAGCCTTGCTGCGTGAGTGGGACGGCCGCTTAAACGCAGATTTTCTGATGGCGCTGTGGCCGAAACTGGCGCTGGTGAGTGCCTGGGATACAGCGGCTTCCACGCCGTGGGCAAAAGAGCTCCATGCGTTACTTCCCCAGGCCGCGTTTCAGGGCAAAGGTCTGTGGGCCACCGAAGGGGTGGTCACCATTCCCTATGCAGGCCGTTATCCACTGGCGTATCGCAGCCACGTGTATGAATTTCAGGATCCCACCGATGGCCGCATTTTCGCTCCCTGGCAACTGGAGGCCGGGCAGCAGGTAATGCCGTTGATGAGTACCGGCAGCGGCTTGTTGCGTTATCGTCTGAAAGATCTGGTGGAAGTGGACGGCTTTGTCGGTGGAATTCCCAGCTTGCGATTCCTTGGCCGGGCGGGAACCACCGATCTGGTTGGTGAAAAAATGACGGCGGCGGCTGTGGATGGCGCCATGGCGGCCCTGGCGTTGCCGGAGGAATTGCTGCCCGTATGCACGGTGGCGGTGGATCAATCCGCGCAGGGTTTGCCTGGCTATGTGCTGTTACTGGAAGGGGAAAATCTGGCAGCAGCTCAGCACATCGCCGTGCAGATGGAGTCGGCTTTGCAGCTGCATTTTCATTACCAGCTGGCACGCAACCTGGGGCAACTGGCCCCTTTGCGCTGCGTTATCCATCCGGGCATGCGTGAGCGTTATCTGCAGAACTGCCGTCAACGCGGCATGATCGAAGGCAATATCAAGATGGAGTCCCTGCAATATTGGGCCGGGGCGCTGCCGACCTGGCTGGAAGCGCGTACGGCACAAACGCAAGATTACGGGGTGCCGGTATGAGTTACCGCATACGGCCTGCCTGTGACCAGGATAACGGAGCCATCCTGGCGCTGCTGCAGGGGACGCCCCAACACGGCGCGGTGACCCTGAATTTTGAGCGGAACCCGGATTACTTTCGGGGCGCTCAGGTGACCTGCGAAAAGCCGGACGTGTGGGTGGCTGAGCCCAAGGGGGGCGCCGGTGAACTGGGTGCTGTCTACAATGTGGGCTGGCGCCACCTGTGGGTGAATGGCGAGGTCAAACCGATCCGCTATGCACACGATTTACGTATCGCA
This sequence comes from Alloalcanivorax sp., assembly GCA_039983755.1. Lineage (GTDB taxonomy): Bacteria > Pseudomonadota > Gammaproteobacteria > Pseudomonadales > Alcanivoracaceae > Alcanivorax. Next base: position 77,666 of record JBDWVU010000047.1, on the reverse strand, counting down.
CCGCAATTTCGTAATGGCCTGGTGCTGCACCGCCTGTTCCGTCAGCTGCGCAAGCAGTTGTCTGAGGGGGAGTGGATGCAGACCACGGTGCTGCGTGACAACGAGGCCTCACTGGGGTCCGTGGCCAGTGGCCGTGCCGGGCTGCCCACCTATTACCCCCATGGCACTATCGAGACCAGCCTGGTGTATACCCGGGCGCGCCATCAGCGGTTACCAAAAGATGTGCACATTCGGAAAACCGGTGAAGCCGACCTGCCTGCCATGGCAGCGTTGCTGCAACGTGAAGGGGCCAGCAAGCAGTTCTTTCCCTACTGGGATGTTTGCCGGGTACGCGGTGACGCCTATTGCTACGGACTGAACCCGGAAAGCTTTCTTGGGCTGTGGGTCAATGGGCAGCTCAAGGGGTTGCTGGGATTCTGGGATCAGCAGGGCATAAAGCAGACGCGAGTGTTGGGTTATGCACGGGGTCTGCGGGTTTTACGCCACCTCTACAATACCCACAGCGTGCTGCGCGGTGGCATGAAGCTGCCTGCGCCCGGCGGCATCTTGTCCTATCTCACCTTGCACAGTGTGGTGGTAGAAGATAACCAGCCTGATTTGCTGCGTCTGTTGCTTGATCACGCGGTGGACCGTTTTCATGGTCGATATGATGCGCTGGTGTGCGGTTTCTTTGCCCAGGATCCACTGGCACGTGTGCCGGCGCGCTACCGCCGTCGTCTGTTGCTGAGTGATCACTTTCTGGTGAGCTACGACGGTGACCCCCGGGCGCAACTGGATGATCGCCTGCCCTATGTGGAAGTGGCGCGCCTGTGAATACCTTGTCTACCCGATCATTGTCGTCCCGGCCGCCGGTGGATTATATCGGCATGTGGTACCGCGCCCGAGCCGGGCTGGGTATTGATGATCGCATCGAATTTATCTTTATCGATCCGTACAGCGGTGAACGCGACACCGTCGCCTTGCGCCATCGGGACCATGATGGGGTGGGCGGCATTACCCATGCCTTGAAACAACGCGGGGTGACCCCGCCGCCCATGCCTCTGAGCCGCCAGAAACAGGCGCCGTCCTGGTGGCAGCGTTGGCAACGGTTACCGGACGATCTGCCTGCGGTGGAACCGGTGTGGCGCCGCTGGCGGGACTTGGCTGGGCAAGCAGAACCTGAAGCGACCGAAGCCAGCCCGGTCTGCGTGCAATGGTTGAATCCGGCGCAGACCCGCGCGCTGTATCAGCGAGCCCACCAGCACAAGGTATCCGTGAACAGCCTGCTGTTGCTGGCATTGCACCGGGCGGTCTGTGACACCCTGATGCTGCACGGCATTGCCGGTAGCTGGTGCTTTCCGGTGAACATGCGCGGTGTGGTGCCCATGTTGCGTGAGGACATGAACCTGTCCAGCGCGTTCTATCTCACTGTGGACCATGAGGACAAGGCCGCCAGGCTGGACCGCTCCGTGCGCGGCTACCTGAAGGCCAATGTGCACTGGCGGTATTGGCATCTGGCGCGTATTGGACGCTTGATTGGCCAGCGGGGAGTGAACTGGTTGTGTGGGCGTCTCCAGAAAGGCACCCAGCATTGCGGGTCTTTTTCCAGCCTGGGCGAGTGGGAGATGGATTTTGCTTCCGCCGGGATGCCGAAGGATACCGTGTTTGCCTGCTGTGGCCCGGGCAGCCCGAGCCATCCGGTCGCTAATGGTGTGATTGTGGTGAATGGTTGTATGAGCCTGTCCCTGAAAGTGCACTCGTCCCTGGGCGTGCCGCAAGCCACGGTACGCCAGTGCTTACAGCGCTGGGTTAATTGGCTGGGAGTGGTTGAATGAAGTTGCCTGCCGGTTTGCGATCCCTCAGCTTGCGAACACTGGTGGCATTGCTGGCCGCCCTGGCCATGGCGATGGCCGTTTTTTCGCTTTATCTGGTGCCGCCGGCCCCTCCGCCGGCCAAGGCCAAGGACAGCGTGTTGGCCCTCAATACCATCACCGTGGATTGGCAGGATGTGGTTATTCCGGTGTTCAGTCAGGGCCAGGCCACGGCACGCCACGACCTGCCGTTGAGTCTTGAGGTCTCCGGGCGAATCCAGGAGGTGGCGCCGGCGTTTGCCGATGGTGGGCGAGTGGCTGCTGGCGATGTGTTGCTCAAGCTGGACCCGGAGCCTTTTGCTCTGGAGGTGACCTCGCGTCAGAACAATGTTCATGCGGCGCGTCTGCACCTGGCCCAAACCCGGGCCAAGGCGCGGGTGTCCGGTGCGTCCGGGCGCTCATCGGCACTGGGGCGGTTCGAGCCGCAGCTGGACGAAGCCTTGAGCCGGCTGAGTGCCGCCCGTGCCAGCCTGCGACAGGCCGAGCGCAATCAGGAACAGACCGAATTGCTGGCGCCGATCAGCGGGCGTCTGAAAGCCGTACAGGTGATGGCGGGGCAGCATGTGCAGGCCGGCAGCAAGTTGGCCCAGCTGTACCAGGAAGACCAGGTGGAAATTCGCTTGCCGGTGCGTGATGACTGGCTTGGCTTGCTGGGTATCGTGCCTGGTGATGACAGCACTCTGGAGGCGGTCAGCGTGATACTTACCGGCCGTTTTGCGGGCCGGGAGGGGCACTGGGAAGGCAAGGTGGTGCGCCGTGAAGGGGGGCTGAACCGTAACCAGATGATGTACCTGATCGTGCAGGTTGCTAACGACGGTCAATCATTGCCGCTGGAACCCGGTGTGCTGGTGCAGGCCGAACTGCGCGGTGCCGCGACGCCGGCGGTGGCGGTGCTGCCTCGCTCTGCCCAGGCCGGTGATCAGTCCGTTTGGGTGTTGGACGACGAACAGCGCTTGCGCCGTCAGCAGGTGGCGATACTGCATCAGGACAGTGACAACCTCTACCTTCACGATGGGGTTAACAGCGCGACGTCGGTGGTGTTGGCCGGGGACCTGCAACTGCTGGAAGGCATGCGTATCGATCCGCGTCCGGCCCAGACCGGTCTGGCTCATAACAGCGAGAACAGTGGTGAGGGACATCCATGAATCGTTCCATTGCCTGGTTCGCCAGAAATGGGGCGGTTGCCAACCTGTTGATGATGACCCTGCTGCTGGCAGGGCTGCTGGCCATTCCCCATACCCGTCAGGAAACCCTGCCCAATGTGCCGCTGGACCGCATCGGCATTTACGTGGCGTACCCCCAGGCCACCCCGGAAACCGTGGAATCACTGGTGTGTACGCCGGTGGAAACGGCGGTGGACGATGTGGAGGGCGGCACTGAACTGATCAGTGAATCCCGTGAGGGGTTATGCAGCGTGCAGCTGGATGTGCTGGAAGGGCATGACACCGGCGATGTCCTGGAGCAGATCCGCACGCGCCTGGATGCTCTGGATAACCTGCCCAAGGGAGCCGCCCGCCCGCGGGTGCAGGAGCTGATTGTGCGTAACCGGGTGGTGCGGTTGTTGCTCAGTGGCTCCTTGTCACGCACGGACTTGTACCAGCTGGGCAACCGGGTTCGCCGGCAGCTGCTCAACCGTGATGCTATTTCTAGCGTGGATATTGAAAATCTGCCGGAACGGGAAATGGCCCTGCTGGTCTCCCGGGATGATCTGTATCGCTACGAACTGACGTTGGATGGCATTGCGGCTGCAGCCAGCCAGAGCGTGCAGCGCATCGCCGGTGGTGTGCTGCGCAGCGACAAGGGGGACTGGCTGCTGCAGACCGGCGAACAGCCCGGGGATGCCCGTGCTTATGAACAACTGGTGATCCGCCAGTCGGACCAGGGCGACTTGTTGAGACTGGGCGATGTGGCCCAGGTGCAGGACGGTTTTTCCCGGGACACTCAGGCCGCCTGGCTGGATGGCAAACCGGCAGTGGCGCTGGATGTGTATCGGGTAGGCGATCAGAACGTGCTGGATGTGGCCGGAGCGGTGCGTGACTACCTGGCTGAGGCGGACTTGCCCCCCGGTGTCGGGTTGCAGGTGTGGAGTGATGATGCTCGCCAGTTCAGTGAGCGCTCGAACCTGCTCTGGCGTAACGCCTTGCAAGGCCTGGTACTGCTGACACTCATGTTGGCCATTTTCCTGACCCTGCGGCTGGCGGGCTGGGTGGCACTGGGGATTCCCGTGTGCATGCTCGGCGCCTGCGCCATGCTGCCGTTGCTGGGTGAGTCCTTCAACACCATCTCCCTGTTCGCCTTTATTCTGGTGCTGGGGATTGTGGTGGATGATGCGGTGATCGTGGGCGAAAGCATTGACCACCAACGCCGCCAGGGGCTGACCGGTGGGCAAGCCGCTATCAGTGGGGCGCAACGGGTGGCGAAACCGATTTTGTTTGCGGTCATGACCACGCTTTTTGCCTTTGCTCCCTTGTTGTTTCTGCCGGGGCCGGAAGGGGCATTGATGCGGGTTATCCCCATCGTCTCGATGACCATCCTGTTGTTATCGCTGGTGGAGTCCCTGTGGATTCTGCCGGCCCATTTGAGCCACGATCGCCCGGCGCGGGGGCTGTGGCTGAAATCCGAACAGCTGGCCACGCGCCTGAACGATGGTCTGGAGCGCTGGCTGGACCGGCGCGCCCGGCCCATTCTGCGGCGCTGCCTGCGCTGGCGTTATGTGCTGGTGGTGGTGTTCGTGGGCCTGTTTATTTTCTGCTGTGCGCTGGTCAACAGTGGCTGGCTGACCATGGTGCTGTTCTCACGGGTAGAAGGGGACCGGGTGATGGCGGAAGTGGTGTTCCCGCAGGGCACCGGCGACCTGCGCCTGGCCCGGGAAGTGCGCGAGCTGGAAGACTCCGCCCATACCCTGGCGCGCCAGCTGGCAGAGGGCGTTGATGGTGATCAGGCCGAGGCACCGATCCACATCGATGCGGTGTTTGCCGAACAGGGCGTGCGCCAGAAAACCTCCAACGCCCGTGATCCCGGTGCGCGATACCGGGTTCGGGTGACCCTGGCGATCAGCGGTGATACCAGCGCCATGCCGCCACGGGAAATCGCACGGCGGTGGCGTGACCAGCACGGGGTGATCGCCGATGCGTTATCGGTGAAGTTCCATGCCAGCCTGATGCAGGTGAAGCCGGACATTCATATCAATCTTTTCCACCCGGATCTGGCTACGTTGCAGCGTATGAGTGAACAGGCGGCGTTGGCGTTGACGCGCATGGAGGGAGTTCACGAGGTGGCCAATAACCTCCATGCCCAGCGAACTATTGTGGATATCAACCTGCGTGAAGAAGGAGAACGAGCCGGTTTGCGGGCCGAGCAAGTGGGGGCGCAGGTGCGCAATGCGTTCCACGGCATCGAACTGGACCGCTGGTTCGAGCAGGACCAGGAGGTGCCGGTGATGCTGCGGCTGGCCCAGGCCGACAGCCGCCAGATTACCGACCTGGAACGGATGCCGGTGCAACTGGCCGACGGTGAAATGACCGTACTCGCGGCCGTGGCCTCGCTATCGCGTCGTCAGGCGCCGGCCATGATCAGCCATTACGATGGGCGCCGCAGCGCCACGGTGAGTGCCTTTGTGGATGAGCATGCCACGTCCCCGGCTCTGGTGATGGCGGAGCTGCGCAAGGCGTTGCTGGATCCGATGATGGCCGCTGACGATAAAGCCGGCTGGACGGTGGCGGGCAAGCAGGCGGCGATCAAGGACTTCCTGTCACACCTGTCGATAAGCTACCTGATTGCATTGGCCGCAATCTTCTTCCTGCTCACCATTCTGTTCGGCGGCTATGGGCAGCCATTGCTGGTGATGGCTGCCATTCCGTTTGGTCTGGTGGGGGCCTTTATGGGGCATTTTCTGCTGGGTTACAGCGTGACACTGTGGTCGCTGGTGGGAATCATCGCGGTGAGCGGCGTAGTGGTAAATGACAACCTGGTATTGCTCGATGCCATCAACGACCTGCGGGAAAAAGGCGCGTCGTTGCGCGATGCGGTGATTAGTGGTGTGAGCGGGCGGTTGCGGCCAGTGATGTTGACGTCCATCACCACCTTTGCCGGTGTCGCACCGCTGATGCTGGAAACCAGCGTGCAAGCCCGCTTCCTGATTCCCATGGCTGTCTCGCTGGCCTTTGGGGTGTTGTTTGCCACCCTGGTGAGCCTGCTGTTAGTGCCCAGCCTGTTGGTGATATCCAATGATGTGAAGGGACTGGTCACCCGCTGGCTGGCCCGCTGGCGAGCACCGCAAGCATCGGAACAGGATACCGTGGAGATGGCCTATGAACGCGGCCGCTTGTATGCAGGGTGGGGAGGGGCCAACCCGTATCACGATGCCGTGCTGGGCTCCGCCTGGGAAGCAGGCCGGCAGGATTACCTGCAAGGCCAGGTAGGCGCGCAGTAAGGTGCCAGGTCATGCTTGGATGATGAAGACGGCAGGACTTTTGTCAGAACGCTGACATTCAGCGCCCCCATGAACGCAAGAGGCCGCACCCCAAACAGGGGCGCGGCCTCTTCGTTTAACAGCAAGCGTTGCGGTTGTACGCGTTGTGGCGTGCCCCGTGAAGCCTGTTGCGTCTCTCTTTACGCCTTACCCTGATTGGCAACCGCTTCCGCTGCTTTTGCAGCCGCTTCTGCGTCGCCCAGGTAGTAGTTCTTGATGGGCTTCAGATTGTCGTCCAGCTCGTAGACCATCGGCACGCCGGTGGGGATGTTGAGCTTGACGATTTCCTCGTCGGAAATGTCACCCAGGTATTTCACCAGCGCGCGCAGGCTGTTGCCGTGGGCGCAGATCAGTACCTGTTTGTCGGCTTCGATTTGCGGTTTGATGTCGCTTTCGAAGTAAGGCACGAAGCGGTCGACCGTGTCTTTCAGGCTTTCTGACAGGGGGATCTGCGCTTCGCTCAGCTCCTTGTACACCCGGAAGTTGCCGGCATAACGCTCGTCGTCGCGCTCCATTTTCGGCGGTGGCGTATCGTAGCTGCGACGCCAGATATGCACCTGGTCATCCCCGTACTTGGCGGCGGTTTCCGCCTTGTTCAGGCCCTGCAGGGCACCGTAGTGGCGTTCATTCAGGCGGTAGTCACGGATCACCGGAATCCACATCTGGTCCATGTTGTCCAGAATGCTCCACAGGGTGCGGATCGCACGCTTGAGCACCGAAGTGTAAGCCACATCAAACTCAAAGCCGGCTTCCTTCAGCAGCTCGCCTGCGGTACGGGCTTCCTCGCGGCCTTGATCGGTCAGATCCACGTCTTTCCAGCCCGTGAAGCGGTTTTCCTTGTTCCATACGCTCTGGCCGTGGCGGACCAGTACCAGTTTCGTGCTCATTAGCGTTATTCCTGTGCGATTTCAATGCGGCGCAAAGAGTAGCAGAAATGCGCCGGGAAATTGAGCGCCACAGCCCGTATAATCGTCGCAAATTCTGTTGCCGCCGCTGGCGATGCCTGCCCTGTGTGTATTTTTGCAGGCCGTTTCGCCCCTTTCCTGCGGCAGTGACGATCGGAAAAAGCCGCTTCGAGGGCTTTTACATTCCCGGAAAAGGCGAAAAGATGGCGTATCTTTGGTGCGACGATAACAAGGCAATCAGCGAATGGCAGACCGGCCTGGCGGCGGGCAGCCCGCTGTACCTGGACACGGAATTCATGCGTGAGCGTACCTTCTGGCCGCAATTGGCGCTGGTGCAGGTGCACGATGGAGAGCAAATTCGCCTGATTGATACCAATGAAGTGGACGGGCCCACCCTGCTGCCGGTGTTCCAGAATCACACCCTGGTAATGCATGCCTGCTCGGAAGATCTGGAAGCCATTGCCACCTTTACCGGCCAATACCCGGCCGCCATCGAAGATACCCAGATTGCTGCGGCGCTGAGCGGCGAAGATATGCAGTGGGGCTACCAGAAAGTGGTCCAGATGCTGCTGGGTGTGGACCTGCCCAAAGGTGCAACGCGCACCAACTGGCTGAAGCGGCCATTGAGCGATGAGCAGCTTCACTACGCCGAAGATGACGTCAAGTATCTACCGGAAGTGGCCGGGATCCTCGCCGAGCGGCTTGATGGACTGGGTCGACGGGGCTGGTGGGAAGAAGAGTGCGCACGCTTGCTGAACCAGGCCCGTAGCGAAATTCGCCCGCAGGACGCCTGGCGTAATGTGAAAGGCGCCGGTCTGTTACAGGGGCAAAGCCTGGCGGTGCTGGCGGCTCTGGCGCCCTGGCGGGACCGGATGGCTCGCGAACGGAACCTGCCAAAGAGTTTTGTGCTCAAAGATGCCCAATTACTGGATCTGGCCCGTGCCAGCCGCAGTGATCGGGGGCTGTTGGCGGATCTGGGTTTCCATCCCAAACAGATCCGCCGCGATGGTGATGCGTTATTGGCACTGATGGAAGAGGGCCGTCGGCAGACTCCGCCGGACCCGCTGCCTGGGCCGCCGGATGCGGCCCAGAAGAAACTCGCCAAGACCCTGCGCAGCCGGGTGGGCGTGATTGCAGAAGAAATGGACATGAAACCGGATGTACTGATGCGTCGGCGTTGGCTGGAAGCCCTTATCCGCAACCCGGAGCAGGTGCCGGAGCCGTTGACCGGGTGGCGTTACGACATCGTCACTCAATCTCTGCTGGAGTTGCTGAAGTGAGTGAGGGAGTGCTGAAAGGCAAACTGTTTTGTTCGATCTACAAGAGCCGCCGCAAAAGCGGCATGTATTTGTATGTGGATCGCCAAAAAGGCCTGAAAGAGGTGCCGGAAGTGTTGATGGGGCAATTTGGCCACGCTGTACACGTGACCGACATGATCCTGAACCCGGCGCGGCCTCTGGCCCGGGCGGATGTGGAGCAGGTTATCGGTAACATTCGCGAGCAGGGCTTTTACCTGCAGATGCCGCCGCCGCCGGATGAAGACCTGTTCATGGCCGATGGCCATCCGGATAAACCGGCCGGGCGTGATGCCTGAAGTGACCCCGCCACTGCGTGCGCAGTTCTGGACCCTGCCGCTGAGCGAGCTCAATACCCGCGAGTGGGAGGCGCTGTGCGATGGGTGTGGCCGCTGTTGTCTGGTCAAACTGGAAGATGAAGACAGCGGTGAGCTGGCGTTTACCAATCTGGCATGCCGTTTTCTGGATAGCGCAAAATGCCAGTGCCGGGTGTATCCGGAGCGCTTTCAACGGGTGCCGGATTGTATTCAGGTGACCGAGAGCATTGCCAGGGACACGGATTGGCTGCCGTCTACTTGCGCGTATCGTTTGCGCGCCCATGGCCAGCCATTGCCCGATTGACATCCGCTGCTTAGTGAAAATGCGGGCAGCGTGAAGCAGGCAGGCATTAGCGTGGCAGGCCGCGTGGTGTCCGAGCAACTTGTGCCGGAAGACGATTGGGAAGAGCATATTGTTCACTGGATCGACTGAATTCAGGCAAGGGTCTGGCAGTGGGTTCCATTACACGTGTAGGAGAAGTTGTGACAACACAAGCATATCTATGGGGCTGGTTCGCCTACCTGATTGGCAGCATCGGCGTATTGTTTGTCTGGTGGTGGCTGACACGTCCGCTGTCACGATGGGGAAAGGTGCCGTTGCGAACCTTGTTGACGGCCCTGTTGCTGACCCCCTGGTCCGTTTCCCCACAGCATGACGAATGGGCGCCGGCCTGGGTGGTCAGCCTGTTCGATGGCCTGGCCCAGGAAGATGTGAGCCTGTGGCGTGCTGGTGGGCCGCTGTTGGCCATGCTGGTAGTGGCATTGGTGGTGGCGGTGTTTGAACTGTGGCGGCAGCGGCGCAAACAAGCGGCCATGCCGGTTCAGCAATGAGCCAGTGTATTTTCTGCCAGATCCAGGCGGGCACGCTGCCCGCCAGTGTGGTTTACGAAGATGAGCAGGCCATGGTAATTCTGGATCTGTTTCCGATTCGTGAAGCCCATTGCCTGGTGATCCCACGTGAGCACGCGCCTTTGCTGGAAGGCCTTGATGCTGACGTGACACACCATTTGATGGATCTGGCACGGCGGACCATAGTGGCGCAGAAGCGGGCTGGCCTTGCCGTCAAGGCACATAACGTGGTGGTCAACGATGGTCGTGAGGCCAATCAGCATGTGCCCCATGTGCACGTGCATGTGATTCCCCGGCGCGGTGGCGATACGTTGGTAACGGCGCTGACCTGGGCAACCCGGCTACTCAACGTCTTCGGTATGGCGAAACGACGCAGGCGCCTGGATCGCATGGCGGGTCTGTTGTCTGAGCATTTCCCGGATACACCCTGATTCGCGCTTTGCCTTATCGCTGCTGTGGCCGTGTTACCGGGCGCCAGGCTTTCGCCAGGCGCGCACCCGAAGTGGCCAGTTCACGGTGCGGGTGTCGGGTCCCCACTGTTTTCGCAGCGCGTCACTGAATGGGGCGAGCGGGCTCTTCCCTGCCTTGGCGGCCTGTGCCAGGGCGGACCAGGTATCCAGATAACCAATGAATGCCTCCACGGACCATTCCCGTTTTATGGTGGTATCCGCAAAACGCAGGCTTGGCCAATGCAGCTGCGCGTCGGGATAGCCCGCCACCACGTCGGCCCGTTCCGCCGGCCACCATGGGCCCAGTGGGCCATCATGGAATGCCCTGACCATACCCTCCAGTCCTTCCACATCGCACAGGCCATAGCTGATCAGGGCCAGCACGCCGCCGGGTTTCAGAACTCGCTCAACCTCGGTAAAGAACGCGGCTTTGTCGAACCAGTGAAAGGCCTGGGCGACGATGATCAGATCCACACAGGTATCCGGGAGGGGAAGTTGATGAGCCTGGGCTGCCAGAAATGCGGAGGCTGAAGCTGGCGCTGCCTGAAGTTGCGGGAGACTGATATCGGTGCCGATCACGTGCTGGAAGTGGGGTTCCAGGCCGCGGCTGGCCTGGCCGCTGCCGCAGCCCACATCTACAGCAATATGGGGGGCGGGGCTTTGGGCGCTGAGCCATTCAAACAGGGTGTCGGGGTAGGTGGGGCGAAACTGCTGGTAGTGCTGGCCACGTTGAAACAGGCTGTCAGTCACTGAAATAGCCGCTGGTATCGAAATGCGCAGCCCACAGTCGTCCATCGGCGCGCTCCAGATCCAGGGCGACCCCTGCCAGCAGCTGGCCTTCCGGGGCCGCACACCAGGCGATGGTGCCGTAAAGGTGGTAAGTGCCGTGGTTTTCCAGCAGGGCAACCCACAACTCAACATCCGTATTGGGCTTGATTGGCGCAGGCAGCTCTACGCTGATGCCGGCCAGTGAAATGTCGTGGGTGGTCAGATACAGGCGATCTTCCGGGGCCACGGAGTTCGAACCGGCGGGCAGCAAGGTAAGAGACAGGCTCTCTTCCCGGCTTATCCGGGGGTGGCGTCGGTTGTCCATTGCTGTGGCCATATGACTTATCCGTAAATCATTCTGTCAACAACGTAAGCGGCTGTGGCCATGGTGGCAACCACCCCGAACAGGAACAGCAAGAATAACAGGGCGGGTTTAACCGTCTTGGGAAGCGCTTCGGTTTCGCGTGAAGCGCGGGGTTCTTGCGTTTTACTCATCCGTTATCTCCCTGACATATCCGCATACTTTACAGTATCAGTTATTCCGGGACGATAGGAAACAGGGGCCTTGCAGGGCGGGTAACTAGAGCCCTGCAAGGGTTTTTGGCAGTTTGCGACGTCCATCACCCTGTGACGTCTATCTTCTGGAATAGCCAATGATGCAGGTTGTCAGAGAGCAGTGGCACAAAGGCGACCAGCAACAGGGCCGTAAGCATGACGGCAATGGGCAGTAGATATTTTTCATAGCGCCGGTAGAAGGAGCCGTTGATGACTTTGGCGCTTTCCACCTCGTCGTCACCGACGACCTGGCGCGTTAACAAGTGATTCAGTGCGACTGGGGGAGACAGATAGCCCAGCTCGAAGGCGACGAGGCTGATCATCCAGAAGTGCAGTGGGGCGATGCCGTTATCAAAGGCGACCTGGGCGATGGTCGCGTTCACCAGAATCACTGCTCCAAAGGGGTCCATGATCATGCCGATGATGACCATGGTCACCACCAACAGCGTCATGGCGACCCAGATCGAAGGGAACGTTTCCGGCAAGGCTTCCATTATCCCTGAGCGTTCCAATAGCCCCCCCATGCTGACGGTCAGTGCCATCAACATTAGCAGGGCACCAATATGCCCGGTGGTTTCGTTGGTGGAGAAGCGCAGAGAGCTTTCCAGGGTCGTTCCAACGCCTTCTTCTTCGGCAGGCAGCTCTGATACCTCGCCGCTGGGTTTGAACAAATAATGGATAAGCAAAGTGATGCCGAGAATCAGGTTTCGCCAGAACAGCCCGGTTAACGTATCGGAAAGCTGGTTGGCGGAGGTGCCAGATGGAATATTGCCGGCATCCAGTGCGTTGCTGACCAGCCAGGCGTCATAGCTTGAATGGATCAGCAGGAGAGCCAGTACGGCGGCGCACAGGTGCAGGAAATGGCGGCTGAATTTCTCATAGATCAGCACGGCCAGCATGATCACCGGCAGGATGATGGGCGCATAGTTTTCGTTAAGCTGGGCATCCAGGACATCCCTGAAAACCACCACCACGGTGCCAATGACAATGACGTAAGGCAGCAGGGGGACAAGCCGTTTCAGGCTTGCGGGAACTGCCTGTGAGAACGGCGCGATGCGTGCCGGTTCCGTGCGGGCAAACTGACTGTAGATAAAGAAAAGCAGTAGCGACAACCCGAAGACCTTGATGCCAGAAGTGAACAGTTCGTCTGTGGTTACGCTGTTATTCAAGGCGGCGATAATCACCACCAGCAAGCAGGGGCGAAGCACCACGCCCATGGAGCCGGACATGGCCGCCCCGGCCAGTGCCAGCTGTTTTCTCGCGCCGGCGCGGACCAACTCATGGTAAACGGTTGCACCAGCCGCGATGATAAAAATACCGGAAGCGCCGGTATAGGCGGTAGGGATGGCGGTAACGGCAAGAATCACAAAACACATCAGTTCGGGTGACATACGCCAGGGGCGCAGCACATCGAAGACCAGGTGCACCATCCTGGTCTGTCGCAGCATCATCCCTACCCAGATATAAAGCCCCAGGCTGAGAAACATGGTGGAAAATTCCATCATCATGCCCAGGTATACGCTGGTGCCGTGCAGATACCCTTGAGACATGAACTGGATGCTGGCACTGAGGCACATATAGGAGTACAGCGGAATCGTCAGGAGTGCCTTGCCCCAGCCGCCGCCTTCTTCCAGATCTTTAGGGGGGGACAACAACTGCCAGAGAGACGCAGCGCTGAGAATGGCGAAGCCCCCTATCCAGAATTGATGCAAATAAAACTGGTTTACCTGGACGCCATCCGCCATCGCCTTGATTTCCTCACTGCGATAGATCAAGGCGGAAGCCAGGAGCAGGACATTGGCTGTGAGTTGGCCAAGGGTGGAAACCAGATGGTCCTTGCGGGTGCGTGCCGGGCGCAAAGCGATGTGGTGACGGGTCAGCGTAGCCGTCGCCGCGCAAATGAGCAGCAGCAAACAAAGAATCAGCCGTTTGTAGTCGCCCAGAACGCTGACCACCTGTGCCACGCCTCCCTCCAGGGTGCGAAAGGCAATGACGCCAGGGGTGACCTTTTCCTGGACCATTTTGTAGTTCGCCCACTTTTCACGGCACAGCGTTTGTGCGGATTCCAGCGACTGGCGTAATGCGTTCTCGTTGATGTCGGTGCCAAAAAAACCGGCGAGGGGATCGTCGGCCATTTTCTGTTTCTTTTCGGCAATGGCGCGCTCCAGCTCCCTGTCCAGGTCGGCATCCGCGTTGCAAGTGGGCTTATTCAGGGCGCCTGCACTGCGCAGTTGAAAATAGTTGTCCCAGGTGTTTTCACCGATCGAGAGAAGTTGGGAGTGAATAACCTGCCCGGAGGCCAGGAAAATGGTCAGCAATAGCAGCAGCAGGGTCGGCAGGGAGGAAAACCACTCGCGGGCGGTACGCTGTTCCATGCGCAGGGAGGTGTCCATGTGTTGTCCTTGTTATTTTCCTGTGAGCAAAGACTTTGAACATTAGCATGGAGTCATTGGCAGGCAAAGGCGGTGCTAAAAGGCTCTGCGAGGGCGGGGTAGTACGTGTGCAGAGGGGGGGAAGAAAGGAACCTGTTGAGCCTTGGATCAGGTCTTTAAAAACGCAAAAAGGGCCCAGAGGGCCCTTTTTGGTGTTGCGGTGGTTGGCGTTAGTGAATGCCGACCTGGACCTTCTGGAACAGGAACTCGTGGAGCGAATCCGACATCAGCGGCGCGTAGGATACCAGCAACAGCGCAGTCAGCATGACGGCGATCGGCAGCAGGTATTTCTCATAGCGGCGGTAGAAGCTGCCAGTGTGGACCTTGGCGGATTCCACTTCGGCATCGCCCACCACTTGCCTTGTTAACAAGTGGTTCAGTGCCACCGGCGGCGACAGATAACCGAGCTCAAAAGCTACCAGGGTGATCATCCAGAAGTGCAGTGGATCAATGCCGTTATCAAAGGCAATTTGCGCAATGGTGGCGTTGACCAGAATCACCGCCCCGTAGGGGTCCATGATCATGCCGATAATCACCATGGTGACCACCAGCAGGGTCATGGCCAGCCAGATGCTCGGGAAGGTCTCAGGCAGTGCTTCCATGACGCCCGAGCGCTCGATGATGCCGCCGACGCTCACCGACAGGGCCATCAGCATCAGCAGGGCGCCAATGTGACCGGTGGTTTCGTTGGTGGCAAAACGCAATGAGCTTTCCATCTTGTCGCCAACACCGGGCTCTGGCTGATAGTGCGGATCCATATCCGGTGTTTTCACCAGGTAATGGACTGCCAGACAGGCGCCGAGAATGACGTTACGCCAGAACAGGCCCCAAAACAGAGATTCCAATTCTTCTGCCGAGGTACCGGTGGGGATTGCGCCGGCGTCCAGAGCTCCATTGATGACCCACAGGTTGTAGCAAGAGTAGATCAACAACGGCAGCAGGACCACGGTGAAGAGATGCAGGGATTTTACGCTCAGTTTCTCGTAGGCCAGGATGGCCAACAGCATTACCGGCAGAATAATGGGGGCGTAGTTTTCATTCAGCTCCGTATCCAGCAGGTCACGGAAGAACACGATGACCGTCCCCATGATAATGACATAAGGCAGTAGCGGAATCAGACGCTTTAAGCTCTGTGGCACGGCTTCAGAGAAGGGGGCAATACGCGCCGGAGCGGTGCGGGCAAACTGGCTGTAGATGAAGAACAAGAACAGTGACAGGCCAAAGATCTTCAGGCCGGACCCGAACAGCTCGTCTGTGGTAACGCTATTGTTCAGGGCGGCAATGATGACCACCAGCAGACAGGGGCGCAGCACGACACCCATGGAGCCGGACATGGCGGTAGCGGCAAGAGCCAGTTGCTTGCGAGCCCCGGCACGCACCAGTTCGCTATAAATGGTGGCAGCGGCGGCAATAATGAAGATACCGGACGCACCGGTATACGCGGTGGGAATAGCCGTGACCGCCAGTACCACGAAGCACATCAGCTCCGGTGACATCTTCCAGGGCCGCAGTACGTCAAACACCAGATGGGCCATCTTGGTCTGGCGCAGCAGCATACCGATCCAGATATACAGTGCCAGGCTCAGGAACAGGGTGGACAGTTCCATCATCATGCCCAGATAGACGCTGATGCCGTGATAGTAGCCCTGACTGATGAACTGAGCCCCAGCGGTTAGACACATGAAGCTGTACAACGGAATGGTCAGCATCGCCTTGCCCCAGGTTCCCCCTTCTTCGAGGTCCTTGGGTGGGCGAATCAGCTGGTAAAAGGCGGCAAGAGACAGCAGCAGGAAGCCCGCAATCCAGAACTGATGCAGGTAGAAATGGTTAACCTGAACCCCGTCAGCGATGGCGCTGATTTCTTCCCCTCGGTACAGCCAGGCGGACATGAGTAGCATGACGTTGGCGGTTAGTTGCCCGAGGCTGGAGACGAAGTGGTCTTTGCGTGTGTGTGCCGGGCGTAATGAAATATGGTGCCGGCTCAGGGTGGCTGTGGCGGCACAGATCAACACCAGTAGACAAAGCAGAAGGCGCTTGTAGTTCCCGAGGGTGGTCACCACTTTGGCAACGCCGCCTTCCAGGGTTCGGAAGGCAATCACACCGGGGGTGGCCTTCTCCTGAATAAGCTCGTAACGCTCCCACTTGCCGCGACAATTCGCCCTGGACGATTCCAGGGACTTGCGCAGGGCGCCCTCGTCCACGTCCGTGCCAAAGATACCGGCTAGCGGGTCGTCAGCCATTTGCTGTTTTTTCTGCTTGATGGCTTTTTCCAGCTCCTGATTCAGGTCTGGATCACGGTTACAGGTGGGCTGTTCCACCATCCCCGCGCCACGCAAAAGGAAATAGCCTTCCCAGGTGTTTTCGCCGATTTTCAGTAGCTGAGAGTGAATGACTTCGCCAGAAGCCAGAAAAATGGTCAGCAGAAGAAGAATCAGGGTGGGAAGGGAGGATAACCATTCCGCCACGGAACGGTTTGCAACAGTCAGAGAAGGTTTATCCATTGTGCACCCGGTTATTGTTATACCGCCGTAAAAGCGAAAGAAAGAAGACGCTTGGGGTTTCAGCGCTTTAATTCCTGCATTCTAGGCCAGTGTAAACAGGTTGACTACCTGGCACCCGTGGAGCGGGTGACAGAATCTGAGTGGTTAGGGAAAAACGGGGCCAATTGGCCCCGTTCTGTTACCTGAAGCGTTTATTCAACAGGGTTTACGCATTCCGCGCGGGATGGTTCGTGCTTGCAGCGAATTTTGCGCAGCAGGGTCATCATGTCCTTGTTGTAGGTGCCTTCCTTGGTGAGGGCGATACGGGCTTCACGCATCATTTCGTCGTAACGCAGTTTGTCTGCCTCAGGGATGCGCACCCACCACTTCTTGTTGACTTCGTTGTTGGCGTTCTCAATCACACGCATGGCGCGGTCAAACTGGCCGAGCATGTATTTGCGCGATTGCGCTGCGAAGTCTGCGGGGAACTTGTCTTTTTTCAGAACCACTTGAGCCGTCAGCTGACCAAGCACGTAATCAATGATGCCGCCGTCCGGCTGCATGCCTTTGTACAGTTCCAGAGCCGAATAGGCTGCAATGGGGGCAAAACAGATGTCCACGGAGCCGTTGTTGAAGCGGCCGGAGAAGTTGGTGATGTCGGACATCACAGGGGACATGCCCACGCGGGACGCCATGCTGGCCTGTGCGGTATCGTACTCAAGTACCGCGATGGACTTGCCGGACAGTTCGCCGACGGTGTCGATGGTGCGGTCTTTTACGAACAGGTAGGCCGCGCCCATTGGCGCAACGCCGCCCACTTCATAGGGCCCGGAAACCAGTTTTTCATTGATAGAAGGGTTGCCGCTGGCGAGTACCGTGATCACGGTGCGCATGGCGTCGTAGCTGGGGATGGCGCCAATGGAATCCATGCTGCCGGTGTAGCTGTTGAACTGACGGCCACGGATGCCGGTGAGGACGGCGGCATCACACTGCCCGGCCTTCAGGTCTTCGGAGGCAATTTTTTCATCGGTGTAGGGCTTGAGCTCAAGATCGATGCCCCAACCCAGGGCGGCGGTCTTGTAGTCCTTCATGATGTTATAGATATCGCCGTTGGCACCGATGATGTCGAATACACACATAGTGCGTTTTTCGGCGGCGTGGGCGGGGTTTAGCGTCAGTGCCAGAGCGGCAGTGGCGGCTGCAGTGAACGCCTTAACGTAGCGCATGATTGTCTCCTGGTTACTTCTTACAACTGATTCAAAAGCGGCCCGAAGGCCGCAACAGGCTTTATAGCAAATCGTCAATATTTACGGAGGGGCCGGATTGGGCTTTGTCATCCCAGAATGTGCCGATGCCACCAATGGGGGTACGCTTGCCGGTGTTTTCAGTCCATTCACGGTCTGAAATGCCCTGCACGATGAAGCCGGCAATGGCGTCCAGCATGGCGTAGTCCGGATCCAGGTTCTGGTCGTTTGCCGCGTAATCACGGATGGCTTTGCGCAGGCGTTCGTCATTGCCTTTGCTGAAGGCGCTCATGGCATACAGGGCGCTGCCCAGGCGGATACCACTGTCGAAGCCTGCCTTGGCAGACGTTTCCAGCTCTGCCCACGCATCAGCGTTTGGCGGAGCCAGCATCGGCAGCAGGTTCCAGACCGCCGCACGGGTACCGCGCGGTACGCCCCACCATTTGTCGTTATCGAGACACTTCATGTTGCGCTCGACCTTGGCGGCGATATCGCGGGGTACGCCGACTGCACCGTCGGAAGCGCCGTCGTTAAGCAGGGATTGCACGCCGGAAATATTACCGACCATCCATACCATTTCGTCGAAGTCGGTTTTCAGTTTCGGACACTCACCTTCCTTGACCTCGCCGAAGGCTTCAATCATGTAGTTGTATGCCTTGAACTGGCGTTGGGCGGCCACGGCTGACCAGCGCTTCTGCTCGATACGTGCATCCTGGGCTTCGCTGACGCGCCCATCCTTCACAGAGCGCATATAACGCAGCTCCGCTTCGATGGCGATTTGTTCCGCACAGGTAGCAGCAGTGGTGAAGACCATGGCGCCAAGTTTGCTGGGATCAGAACCTACTCGTTCGAAGGACATCAGCAGGGGGGTTTGTGCCTCGCCGGTGACGCAGGCCATGCGCACGTCGTCGTAGGTCATCATGTAGGGCAGCATTTCGGATCGACCGAAGCTGATGAGAACATCACCGGTAGTCTTGTAGATGACGCCACAGCCTTGCAGAGCCAGGATGGCGCTCCCTACCAAGGCCAGACCGGAATGTCGTAGCATTTTTTTCATGGAAAGAGAACCCATTCGTAAGCTCCTTGTTATTGTTCTCGATTAGCGCGGTCAAAGGTACGAAAGTCAGCCAATTGGCACAAGCGGCAATTACAAAAAAGCCTGCAAGCAATTACAAACAATAAATTTGCTTTATCATGGTTTCTATTCGATAACCTATGGAATCCACAGGGAAAATACGACTTTATTATGAGCGACCACAGTGGCGTTAAAGACATGCGGGCCTGGCTTGCGGGCGAACGGAGTGGCCTTTCCCTGGCATTGAACACTGCCCGGGGCGGGCTGCGAATTCTCGAAACACTGGGTGTGGTCGGTCGTCAGGGGCTGGGCTGGGCATTGGGCGATCGCCCGCCAGTACCGGCTTTGCTGCGTACTACCTTTGAATCTCTGGGCACGACCTACATCAAGCTGGGGCAGTTTATCGCCAGTTCACCGTCGATTTTCCCGGATGAGTATGTCGAGGAATTCCAGCGGTGTCTGGACCGGACTCCGCCCCTACCTTTTCATTACATCCGGGAAACCATCGAGTCCGAGCTGGGGGACAACCTGGAGGCGCTCTATCAATTCGTCGACCCCAAACCATTGGCCAGTGCGTCAATTGCCCAGGTTCATGCGGCGAAACTGAAGAATGGTCAGGATGTGGTGATCAAGGTTCAGCGCCCGGGTGTGAAGAATGTTTTGCTCACGGATTTCAATTTTTTGTACTTTGCCGCAAGAATTACCGAACGGTTGGCCCCGGGATTGTCCCGTTCTGCCATTTCGGGGGTGATTGAAGAGCTGCAGGCGGGGATGCTGGAAGAATGTGACTTCATCAAGGAGGCGGGTAATCTCAAGGCGTTTAACGTCTTCTTGCGTGATACCGGCAATTCCCAGGCCATCGCGCCAGAGCCCGTAATGTCCCATACCACCGGTAAAGTCCTGACGATGGAGCGCTTTTTTGGGGTGCCTCTGACGGACATGAATGTGCTGAGAAAGTATACCGATGACCCCGCGGGCACTCTGATTTCTGCGCTTAACACCTGGTTCTCGAGCCTGATGCTGTGCGACTTCTTCCATGCGGATGTGCATGCTGGCAATTTGATGTTGCTGGAAGATGGTCGGGTAGGGTTCATCGATTTCGGTATCGTCGGGCGGATTCGTCGTGAAGCCTGGGACGGCATGGCAACCTTCTTTGATGCTATTGGCCGGGGTGATGTCCGGCAGATGGCGGAAGCCATGGCGGTGATTGGCATGACCCGCGAGGAGGTGGATGTGGCGGCGTTGGCCCGGGACATCGAAGGCTTGCAGGGCGCGCTGGGTCAGGTTGATCCGTCCTCACTGGTGCAGGCGGATCGCAATGACAAGGAAGTGAATCGGTTGTTAATGGATATCGTGAAGATTGGTGAAGGCCACGGCATTCGTTTCCCGCGGGAATTTGCCCTGTTGCTCAAGCAGTTCCTCTATTTCGACCGCTATGTGCAGGTGCTGGCACCGGAAATGGATATGTTCAGTGATAACCGCGTAGACATGTTCGGTGCCATTGATGAAATGCCGGGTGGGTTTCTGCACTAATAGCAGCAAGCTACGACCTATGAGCCAAAAAAACCGTACCTTCGCAGGTACGGTTTTTTTGTTTGGGCCTTGATGCGAGTGACGAGTAACGAGTTTCGAAAATCAAGAGGTGGCGTTGTCAGCCTGGTGTTACTGCCTTTTGCTCTTCGAAACTCGAAACTCGAAACTCGAAACTCGAAACTCGAAACTCGTAGCTATCATTCCACCGGATTACTACACTCCGCCCGGCTGGCGTCCAGCTTGCAGCGGATCTTGCGTTGCAGGGTCAGCATGGTGGCATCGTAGTAGCCTTTCTTGCGTAGTTGCAGGCGGGCTTCCTGCATCATGATTTCATATTCCTGTTTGTCTTCCTGCGGAATCTGGATCATCCAGTGTTCCGGTACTTTTTCCGCTTCGATTTCCAGACGTTCCATGATCAGGTGGTAACTGTTGTAGAACTCTTCGCGTACCAGTTGTGCCACTTCGTTGGGGAATTTGTCCTTGTGGCCGATTAGCTGCATGGTGATTTGCGCCAGCGGGTAATCAATGATGCCGCCGTCCGGTTCCATGCCCTTGTAGAGTTCCAGAACTTCGTAGGCAACCAGAGGCGCAGCCAGAACATCCACTACGCCATTGTTGAATTTATTGGGGGCAGAAACGATATCCGATGCTACGGGTGTTGCCCCGATTTGCGAGACCATTTCGGCTTGTGTGGGGTCGTAATCAAGCACGGCCACACGCTTTCCTGCTGCATTGGCAAGGGTGTTGATGCTTCTGTCGTTCACGAAGACATAAGCGCCACCCGCTGGAGCCAGGCCCAGAATGACATATTCACCGCTCACCATTTTGTCGGCGCTCTTTGGGCTGGCCAGGACTTGCAGCAAAATCTTCATGTGCTCCTTGGTGGGGAGCGCGCCGATAGCATCAATGGTACCGGTGTATTTGTTGAACTGACGACCGCGTAAGCCGGTAATCAGAGCGGCATCACAAATGCCGGCCTTGAGATCTTCGGCAACGACGCTTTCGCTGGTGTAGGGCTGCACATCCAGATCCACGCCGTATTGCAGCAGGCGTGTACGCTGGTCTTCGGCAGCCTTGAAAATTGGCCCGGCACGGCCAGCAATATCCCAGATACAAATGCGCCGTTTGAGCGGTTCGCCCTGGCTGAAGCCCGCGGCTTTCTGCATGGCCTTGATGCGATCATCCAGGCTCCGGTTCTGGTCGAAGGCAATGGCACGTAACTTTTCAGCCAGCGCGGGAGTTAACTCCACGCCGGGTGCAAAGCGCTCCAGTTCGGCCTGTTGGGCGGGAGTCAGATTAAGGGTGTCATCGGCGTTGAGAACCGTGCTGCCGATCAGCAGGGAAAAAAGGAAGAAGTGACGAAGAAATCGCACGATAGCCTCCATGGCTATTATTGTTTGTTGTTGGCATTCAGCGTCGGCCAGTTACGGCATGACTGTTGGGGCCATGACTGTTTCGGCATTGTGGACAGGTAATGGTCGGCGCGTCGCTGGCTTGCCAGCCGGCACCGGTGGCGGTGCCGCCAATCGGGTGGATCGGTCGGCACGGAGAGTGGAAAGTGGAAAGCGGCGTGAACAAAAAGCGGGTTATTATTTATTCGGTGGACTGACTGCATTCAGGACGGCCGGCATCCAGGTTGCAACGGATGCGTTTCATGATGCTCAGCATGGCAGGATCATAATAGCCGTTATCACGCAGCTTTATGCGTGCGTCACGCATCATGCTGTTGTAATCCCGTTTTTCGTCGTCCGGAAGGGGAATCCACCAGTGGGAGGGAATCCGTTTGGCTTCTCTTTCCAGGGCGACTTGTACGGATTGAAAGCTGTCCGCGGCGATTTCGCGAATCAGTGCGGAAAACGCTGGCGGAAAACGATCGGAGTGGGCAATAAGCTGTGCGGTGAGTTGCACGATGGGATAGTCCACGATGCCGCCAGCCGGTTCCATGCCTTTGTAGAGTTCCAGAGCCTGGTAGGCGATCAACGGAGCGGGTAAAACATCGACGCTGCCGTTGTTGAACTGACTGGGCGCGGTGGCCAGGGTGCTGGCCACGGGCGTGGCGCCGATATGCGTCACCATCTTCGACTGGCCGGGGTCGAAGTCCAGTACGGCCACTTTTTTTCCGGCAACCTTGCCCAGAGAGTTCAGGGCGCGGTCGTTCACGAAAAGGTAGGCAGCGCCTGCAGGGGTGATGGCCAGCGTCTGGTATTTATTGCTGACCATTTTATCAGCCAGCTGCGGGTGCGCCAGGGTGCGGAGTAGCAGGTTTACATGTTCCAGGGTGGGCAGGGCGCCCAGTGCATCGATGCTTCCTGTAAAGCGGTTGAATTGGCGGGCACGAAAACCACTCATCAAGGCGGCATCGCAATGGCCGTTTTTCAGCGAGGCGACCAGTACGCCTTCGTTGGTGAATGCTTCCAGGCTGATATCAATATTGTAGCGCAGCAAATCCACGCGCAGATTGGTGGCGCCGCTGTAGACGGGGCCGGATCGGCCGGAAAGGTCCCACAGGCAGATGTGCCGTTTGAGTTTTTCCCCTTCTGCCAGCCCCATGGATTGCCGTGCCTGGCTCAACTGCTGTTGTTGCTTGTCGGTAAGCGTCAGTGCTGAGCTATTGGCTGCAGCAACAAGAAGCAGTGCCGTACATAGATATCGAAACATCCCCATGACCGATCCTTTGTCATTTGATGAAACGCTTATAGCACGTTGCTGTGCGGCGAAGTTTTACCGCCTGTATGACAATTGTACGAAGCGCCCGGGAGGGCGCTTCGTTGCAGGCGTTGCGACTTGCAGGAGAAGATTACTGGGTGATGCTGCACTCAGAGCGAGCGGGGTTGAACTTGCAGCGAATTTTCCGCTGCAATGTCAGCATGTCGCCGCTGTAATAGCCCTGGCCGCGAAGCGCGTCACGGGCGTCCTGCATCATGACTTCGTATTCCTGTTTGTCTTTTTCCGGGATGTTAATCATCCAGCGGTCAGGTACCCGTTTGGTTTCCTGTTCAATGCGGCTCATTACCATGGGGTAGGCTTCAAACGAGGCTTCACGAATCAGTTGCGCCACTTCATTGGGGAATTTGTCCAGCCTGCCGATTAGCTGCATGGAAAGTTGTGTTAGCGGGTAATCGACAATGCCGCCATCCGGGCTCATACCTTTGTAAAGTTCCAGAATTTCGTAGGCCACGAGGGGGGCCGGGAGGATATCAATTTGGCCGTTGTTGAATTTGTTCGGGGCGGAAACGATATCGGTGGTGACCGGGGTAGCACCGATGGCGGCCACCATTTCTGCCTGGGTCTGGTCGTAATCCAGTACCGCTACACGGTGGCCGGCGGCCTTGGCCAGTGAGCTGATGCTGCGGTCGTTAACAAAAATGTGGGCCGCACCGGCTGGGTAAATGCCCATTACCACGTAATCGCCTTGCACCATGTGTCCGGCTTGTTTCGGATGAGAGAGCACCTGCAACAGGGTTTGCATATGCTGGTCGTCAGGCACGGCACCAATCGCGTCCACGCTGCCGCTATAAAGATTGAACTGACGTGCCCGCAAGCCGCTCATTAATGCCGCGTCACAGCGGCCAGCCTTGAATTCTTCCACCATCACCGTTTCGTTGGTGTAGGGCACCATGTCCAGGTTGATGCCGTACTCCACTGCCAGCGCTCTCTGTTCCATGGCGGCATTGAAAACCGGCCCATTACGCCCGCCAATATCCCAGATACAGATGGTGCGCTTCAGGGTGCTGCCAGCGGGCATCTGATCGAGGCCAACCATCTGGCTGATGGCCTTGAGGCGGCTGCGTACCGGCATGTCGCGGGTATAAAAAACGTCTTCGAGTTTCTCCAGGGTGCTGTCGTTCAGGGTCACACCAGGCAGCAATGCCTTGAGTTGAGTTTTCTGGGCGTCCGTCAGTGTGGCGGCGCTTAGCGATGAGCACAGCAGGCTGACGAGAAAGAAAAGTGTTGTGGTGGTGCGCATGATGGTCTCCCTGACGCGGCATTCTTGTTATGAGCCTTACAATTAGCATGCTGCTGCAAGATAAGGGAGGGCTTTTGCGCAGGGGGTGGCTGCGTTGCGGCAAGCAGCGACGCTCCTACGGGACGGCCTGTTACTTCGGTTGCGCGTCGATGGACTCCCCGTTGACCTCGCGGCTGGCCGGGCCCAGCAGGTACAGATAGGGCGCCATGATGTCTGCCGGGGTCTTCAGTGTTTGCGGGTCTTCGCCGGGATAGGCAAGGGCACGCATATCCGTGCGGGTGCCGCCGGGGTTGAGAGTGTTGACGCGAATGTTGCTGGTGTTTTCCAGTTCTTCGGCCAGCACCTGGGCCAGGTTTTCGGTGGCCGCTTTGGAAACCGCATAGGCACCCCAGAATGCCCGGCCCTTGCGGCCCACGCTGGAGGAGGTGAACAACAGGCGCGCATCGTCGCTGGCGCGCAGCAGAGGTAGCATGGCCTGGGTCAGGTAGAAAGCGCTGTTCACGTTGGTCTGCATGACGGACTCCCAGGTGCCGGCTCCATAGCGATCCATGGGGGTGATGTCACCAAGCATGGAGGCGTTGTGGAGGATGCCGTCCAGGCGGCCGAATTCCTTGTCGAACAGACCGGCCAGTTCCTGGAAATCTTCCGGGCGGGCAACCGTGAGGTTGACCGGTGCCAGGGCGGGTTCCGGCCCGCCAGCGGCCTTGATTTCATCGTAAACCGCTTCCAGTTTTTCCTGGGTGCGCCCCAGCAGGATCACCGTGGCGCCATGGGCTGCCAGTGTGAGTGCGGCGGTGCGGCCGATGCCGGCACCGGCGCCGGTGACAAGAATAATGCGGCCTTTAAAGGCGTCTTCAGCGCATTGGTAGTTGAGGGCGAGTTGCTGGATATCGGTCATGGTGGTTCCTGTGTTTCTTGTGCTGCAGGCGTGATGCCTGACGCCGTATGCTTTTAATCGTAGGGCGGAAATCCGCGCGAGTCACACGCCTGGCGCATAAACTTCGTCGTTGCGATGTGCGCTGATGGCGGAGAGGGATATTTGCCCATTCCCGCCCTACGGTTAGTGTGGGGTTTTCTCGTAGAGTTTCTGCAAAAGCGGCAGCAGGTCGCTGCCTTGTTCCAGATAATAATCGGCCTGCCAGCCACGGGTGTCGTCGTCCGCGTCGATATAGCCGAAGGCGGCCACGGCGGTTTCCATGCCCGCGTTCTGGCCGGCCTGAATATCTCGCAGGTGATCGCCCACATACAGGCAATTGGCCGGGTTGACGCTGTCATCGCGGGCGGCGATTAGCAGGCCTTCCGGGTCCGGTTTGCGCTGCTTCACGTGGTCCGGACAGATCACGGGCCCCACCCGTTGGTGGAGGTGGAGCCCTTCCAGTACCGGGCCGGTGAAGCGGGCGGGCTTGTTGGTGACGATGCCCCAGGGCAGTTGCTGGGCGCCGAGCCAGTCGAGCACTTCGGCCAGGCCGGGAAACAGCACGGTATCCACGGCCAGGTGCTGTTCGTAGGCATTGAGTAGTTCGTCCAGCAAGGGCGCGAAGCTGGCATCGTCCGGCCCGACACCAAAACCCAGCTCGGTGAGTGCGCGGGCGCCATTGGATACGTTGGCACGTACGGCGGAGTAAGTGACTTCCGGGCGGCCGTGTTTTTTCAACAAGGTATTCAGCACCGTATAAAAATCCGGAGCGGTATCGATGAGGGTACCGTCCAGATCGAAATAAACGGCTTCAAGGCGTTCCATCATTGGCTTGACGCCTGATGCTTGACGCCAGAAGGCGAGGTGGATTCGTCAGGCGTCTTGCGTTCGGCGTTTGGCGTTTTTACTGCGTGCATCAGATAGTTCACGGATACATCCCGGTTCAGCTTGTACACCTGCGTTAACGGGTTGTAGACCATGCCGGCGGTGTCTTTGACTTCCAGCCTGGCATCGCGGGCCCAGCCGGCCAATTCCGACGGTTTGATCAGTTTGGCGTATTCGTGGGTGCCACGGGGCAGCAGGCGCAGCACATATTCCGCCCCGACAATGGCAAACATGAAAGCCTTGGGGTTGCGGTTGATAGTGCTGAAGAACACCTGCCCGCCAGGTTTGACCAGGGTGGCGCAGGCACGGATCACTGAGGAGGGGTCCGGTACGTGTTCCAGCATTTCCAGACAGGTCACTACGTCATATTGACCGGCGCGCTGTTCGGCGATCTGCTCTGCCGGGGTTTGCAGGTATTCCACCGCCACGCCGGCCTGTTCCGCATGAATGCGTGCCACAGCCAGTGGCGCTTCGCCCATGTCGATGCCGGTCACCTCGGCACCACGGCGGGCCATGCCTTCGGAAAGCAGGCCGCCGCCGCAGCCGATGTCGATGACTTTTTTACCCGGCAGGCTGACGCGCTCGTCGATATAGTTCAGGCGCAGGGGGTTGATGTCATGCAGCGGGCGGAACTGGGAATTCGGGTCCCACCACTGCTCGGCCAGGGCGTTGAACTTGGCGATTTCACCCGCGTCTACGTTCTGCTTGGAGGAGTGGGTCTGGGCTTGTTGTTCAGTCACGGTCGGCTCCGGCAATTTTTTCCTGCCACTGCTGGGCATTGTTGAGGATCAGGGCTTCGTTGAGGGTGGTCAGCTTGCGGTCGTCCATCAGGCAGCGGCCACCTACCCAGGTATGGGTGATCTGGTCGCGGGTGGCGGCATAAATCAACTGGGCCACCGGGTCATAGACCGGTTGGGTTTCCAGTCGGTTCAGATCCACGGCCACCATGTCGGCCTGCTTGCCGATTTCCAGGGAACCGATGTCGTCGTCACGGCCCAGTGCCTTGGCGCCATTCAGGGTGGCCATTCTCAGTGTTTCCATGGCGGGCAGGGCATCGGCCTGCAAACTCACGCCCTTGGTCAGAAACGCGGCGGTGCGGGCCTCACCGAGCATGTCCAGATCGTTGTTGCTGGCGGCGCCGTCGGTGCCCAGGGCCACATTGATATTAGCCTTGCGCAATTTTTCCACGGGGGCAAAGCCGCTGGCCAGCTTCAGGTTGGATTCCGGGCAGTGCACTACGTGGGTGCCGGTCTTGGCCACCAGGGCGATCTCGTCGTCGGTGAGCTGGGTCATGTGCACGGCCAGCAGGCGTGGCGACAGCAGGCCGAGGTTGTGCAAGCGGGTGAGCGGGCGCTCGCCGGTGTTGCCCACGGCCATCTGGATCTCGCCGGCGGTTTCATGCACATGCATCATCACGGGCACATCCAGTTCTTCGGCCAGGGTGATCACCTTTTGCAGCGGTGCATCGGAGACGGTGTAGGGCGCGTGGGGGCCAAACCCGATCTGAATGCGTGGTTCATGCTGCCATTCGTCCATGGCGTCGGTGGCCAGGCGCAGATAATCCTCCGGGCCGGCCCCCATGGGGGTGGGGAAATCCAGCAAAGGGCAGAACAGGCTGGCGCGCAAGCCGGCTTCCACGGTGGCCCGGGCCGCATGGGCGGGGAAGAAATACATGTCGGCAAAGCAGGTGGTGCCGGAGCGGATCATTTCCGCCGCCGCCAACCGGGTGCCGTCGTATACGAAGGCTTCACTGATAAAGCGCCCTTCGGCGGGCCAGATATGCTTTTCCAGCCAGGTCATCAGGGGCAAATCGTCGGCGATACCGCGCAGCAGGTTCATGGCCGCGTGGGTATGCGCATTGACCAGGCCGGGGATCAGCAGGTGGTCACCCAGATGCTGTTGCTCGTCGCTGCGCCACTTTTCGTTGGCCAGGGCGCTGGGCAGCAAGTCGGCAATGCGTCCGTCCTTGACCACCAGGGCGTGATTTTCCAATACCGTGCCCTGCGGGTCGACGGGGGCGATCCAGCGGGCGTGGACGATCAGGTCGGCCTGATTGTCGCTCATGCATAACTCCTTGATCGAACAGGGGCCTGTGGCCCTGAATAGTGCGCCGCAGTATAGCGTGTCAATGCAGATCTTGCCCTGACTGCGTGACGATAAAGGTCTCGCGGGCCGGAGTCGAAAAGCCATCTTGTGAGGATCGACGCGGGTATGGCGCCGATACCGTCCAGCTGTGCTATCATCCGGGGCTTTTCCGGGCTTTGTTAACCGGAATTCGCGACGGCAGTGGGGCCGGGTAGGGTGTCTGCCCCCTGAAATTCCACTGCCTATAAGAACAGACTGCACGGGCGGCCATGGGCATCCCGTGAAATCGGCCCTCAGACGGGCCGGCTTGGGGAAGCCGCAGGGGCTTTCCCAACACCTTGTGGATAGTAAGGATCGCTATGACGGATCTCGCCAGAGAAGTTACCCCGGTCAACATCGAAGACGAACTCAAGCAGTCATACCTGGATTACGCCATGAGCGTAATTGTCGGGCGGGCATTGCCGGACGTGCGCGATGGCCTCAAGCCGGTACACCGCCGCGTGCTGTTCGCCATGCACGAGTTGAACAACGACTGGAACAAGGCCTACAAGAAATCGGCCCGTGTGGTCGGTGATGTGATTGGTAAATACCACCCCCATGGTGATTCCGCGGTGTATGACACCATCGTGCGGATGGCGCAGCCTTTTTCCCTGCGCTATATGCTGGTGGATGGCCAGGGTAACTTTGGTTCCATCGACGGTGACTCCGCCGCTGCCATGCGTTATACCGAAGTGCGCATGGCCAAGATTGCCCACGAGCTGCTGGCCGATCTGGACAAGGAAACCGTGGACTTCGTCGATAACTACGACGGCACGGAAAAAATTCCCGATGTGATGCCCACCCGGGTGCCCAACCTGTTGGTGAACGGCTCTTCCGGTATTGCCGTGGGCATGGCCACCAATATTCCGCCCCATAACCTGGGGGAAGTGGTGGATGGCTGTCTGGCGCTGATTGATGACGACAGCCTGACCCCGGACGACCTGATGGAATACATCAAGGGCCCGGATTTCCCCACCGCCGGCATCATTAATGGCCGCGCCGGTATTGTGCAGGCCTATCGTACTGGCCGTGGCCGGGTGTATATGCGTGCCCGCGCCGAGATTGAGGCGACCGACAAGAGCGGCAAAGAAGCCATCATCGTCACCGAGATTCCCTATCAGGTGAACAAGGCACGGTTGATCGAGAAGATCGCCGAGCTGGTGAAAGACAAGAAAATTGAAGGCATCACCGAACTGCGCGACGAATCGGATAAAGAGGGTATGCGCATCGTGGTTGAGCTTCGCCGTGGCGAGAATGCCGAGGTGGTGCTCAATAACCTCTACCAGCAGACCCAGATGGAGTCGGTGTTCGGTATCAATACCGTGGCATTGGTAGACGGCCAGC
Organism: Alloalcanivorax sp.; assembly: GCA_039983755.1. Lineage (GTDB taxonomy): Bacteria > Pseudomonadota > Gammaproteobacteria > Pseudomonadales > Alcanivoracaceae > Alcanivorax. The sequence continues at coordinate 48,207 of JBDWVU010000047.1, read as the reverse complement.
CGAAGATCCTCAACCTGCGCGAGCTGCTGGATGCCTTTATCCGCCACCGCCGGGAAGTGGTGACACGTCGCACCGTGTTCGAGCTGCGCAAGGCCCGTGAAAAGGCCCACCTGCTGGAAGGTCTGGCGGTTGCCCTGAGCAACATCGACCCGGTTATCGAATTGATCAAGGCTTCCCCCAGCGGCGCCGAGGCGAAAGCCAAGCTGCTGGACAAGGGCTGGAAGCCCGGTGATGTACTGCAGATGCTGGAGCGTGCCGGTGGTGAAAACGCGGCTCGCCCGGATGGCCTGGATGAACAATATGGCCTGGTGGATGGCCTTTATCACCTGAGCCCGGAACAGGCCCAGGCGATTCTGGACCTGCGTTTGCAGAAGCTGACCGGCCTGGAACGCGAAAAACTGATCAATGACTATCAGGAACTGTTGGAGCAGATCGCTGAATTGCTGAAGATCCTCGGTAACCCCGAGCGCCTGATGGAAGTGATCCGCGAAGAACTGCAGGCGGTGCGTGAAGAATACGCCGACGAGCGTCGTTCCGAGATCGTAGCGTCCCGTCAGGACTTCAGCATGGAAGACCTGATCGCCGAAGAAACCGTGGTGGTGACCCTGTCCAACGGTGGTTACGCCAAGATGCAGCCCATCGACACCTATCGCGCCCAGAAGCGTGGTGGTCGCGGTAAGTCCGCCGGGCAGCTGAAAGACGAAGATTATGTAGAACACCTGCTGGTGGCAGGCACCCACGACACCCTGTTGCTGTTTACCGATGCGGGCAAGGTGTTCTGGCTGCGCACCTTTGAGCTGCCCCAGGGCGGCCGGGCATCGCGCGGCAAACCGATTGTGAATTTGTTGCCGGCACTGGGTAATGAAGAGCGCATTACCGCCATTCTGCGTCTGGACGCGGAAATGGTGCGCCAGCAGAAAGCCGGTGGCGAAGACGACGCCGTTGAAGCAGAGGATGCGGCCGACGTTATTGAAGACGAAGTAGATAATGAGATTGAGGGTGAAGCGGAAGCGGTGACCGACACCGTTCCGGGGCCCTTTATCTTCATGGCCACCTCCAGCGGTATCGTCAAGCGGACCGCCCTGGCCAACTTTGCCCGTCCGCGGAGCTCCGGTCTGATCGCAGTCAAGTTGCAGGAAGGCGAGCATCTGGTGAACGTGGCCATTACCCAGGGCCATGAAGACATCATGCTGGTGGCGCGCAACGGCAAGGCCGTGCGTTTCCATCAGTCCAAGGTGCGTGTCATGAGCCGTCTGGCCCGTGGTGTCCGTGGCATCAAGCTGGCCGAGGGTGTGGATCTGATTTCCCTGATCGTGCCGGAAGAAAATGGCCAGATCCTCACCGCCTCCGAGCACGGTTACGGCAAGCGTACTCCGCTCACCGATTACCCCACCAAGGGGCGTGGTGGCCAGGGCGTGATTGCCATGGTGATCAACGAACGAAATGGTGAGCTGGTCGGCGCCACCCAGGTGTTCGGCGAAGAAGACATCATGCTGATTTCCAACCAGGGCACCCTGGTGCGTACCGGTGTGAATCAGGTGAGTACGTCTGGCCGTAACACCCAGGGTGTTCGCTTGATCCGCCTGGCCGATGGCGAGGCTCTGTGTGGCCTGGCCACCATCCCCGAGCTGGAAGGCGTCGAGGAAGAGGAAGGTGAAGACGGCGAGGTGATCGAAGGGGAAGTGTCCCCGGAAGCACCGGATTCCGACGCCAGCGACGACGCTGAGGAATAAAGCCTCAGAAGCGAGTGACGAGTAACGAGTTTCGAAGAGCCATAGCGGGAAGCGCTTTTGCATTTCGCCACTCGAAACTCGTCACCCGCAACGCCTGTCACGCCTTTTAACCCGATACCAGGGCAAGGGCAGGCAAGCGGAATGATGAGCAAGGTAATTCCCAAGCCCGGTCCCGCCGGGCTTCTTTGATTAACCGGATTCGTTTAAACGGAGAAAATGCATGTCCCGCGCCTATAACTTCTGCGCAGGTCCGGCGGCGTTGCCGCAGGCGGTACTCGAACAGGCCCAGCAGGAAATGTTGGATTATCGGGGCCTGGGCCTTTCCATCATGGAAATGAGCCACCGCGATAACGTCTTTGTGGAGATTGCCGAGCAGGCCGAGAAAGATCTGCGTGACCTGATGGGCATCAGCGATGATTATGCGGTGTTGTTCCTGCAGGGCGGGGCGTCCAGCCAGTTCGCCATGGTCCCCATGAACCTGTTGGGTGAAGGGCAAACGGCGGATTACATCAACACCGGGCAGTGGTCCAAAAAAGCCATCAAGGAAGCCGGCCGCTACGGCAATATCAACGTGGCGGCCAGCAGTGAAGACACCAACTTCAGTACCGTGCCGCCGCAGGACAGCTGGAACCTGTCTGATAATCCGGCTTATGTGCATTACTGCCCCAACGAGACCATCGGTGGTCTGGAATACAGCTTTGTGCCGGCGGTGGGCGACACCCCGCTGGTGGCGGACATGAGCTCTACCATCCTGTCCCGGCCAGTGGATGTGAACCAGTACGGGCTGATTTATGCCGGTGCCCAGAAGAATATCGGCCCGGCTGGCCTGACCCTGGTCATCGTTCGCAAGGACCTGCTCGGCAAAGCCTCAAGCAGCGTTCCTGCCATGCTCAATTACCAGATCCATGCCGATAACGGCAGCATGTACAACACCCCGCCCACCTATGCCTGGTACCTGTCCGGCCTGGTGTTCTCCTGGCTGAAAAAGCAGGGCGGTGTGGGCAACATGGGTGAAATAAACCAGCGCAAGGCGGAAAAGCTGTATGGTTTTATTGATAACAGTGGCCTGTACAGCAACCCGGTAGAGGTGATCAGCCGCAGCCGCATGAATGTGCCCTTTGTGCTGGCGGATGATCGTCTCGACAAGCCGTTCCTGGATCAGGCTCAGGCAGCTGGCCTGTTGAATCTCAAAGGCCACCGCAGCGTGGGTGGTATGCGCGCCAGTATTTATAACGCGGTGCCGGAAGCGGCAGTGGATGCGCTGATTGCCTTTATGGCAGAGTTTGAGAAAAGAAACGCCTAGACGCCTCACGCACCATGCACCACGCCATGCTTGGCAGGGTTGCAGTAACGGGAAGCGCAGTGAATTGTTTGAAAAGGTGGGTAGGACAATGAATTTGAACGGTTGGCGCCAGATCGTAACCAACGCTCCCGCGCTTGTTCGCGTGTTGCGTGAAGCGTGCAGCGTGCTTGCGAGGGCAATATGACCGATTCCCTGGACAACTTGCGTAACCAGATCGACGAGCTGGATCAGAAACTTCAGGATCTGCTCAATGAGCGCGCCACCCTGGCCCATAAAGTGGCTGAGGTGAAAACGGCCACCGACCCCAATCCGGTTTTCTACCGGCCTGAGCGTGAAGCCCAGGTGCTGCGTCGGGTGAAAGAGCGTAACCAGGGGCCGCTGGATGGCGAGACCATGGCGCGCTTTTTCCGTGAGGTCATGAGCGCCTGCCTGGCACTGGAGCAGCGCATGAAGGTGGCGTTTCTGGGGCCGGAAGGCACCTTTACCCAGCAGGCTGCCCTCAAACATTTTGGTCATGCGGTGGAAAGCCTGCCGCTGGGTGCCATCGATGAAGTCTTCCGCGAAGTGGAATCCGGTGCCGCCAATTACGGCGTGGTGCCAGTAGAAAATTCCACTGAAGGGGTGGTGAATCACACCCTGGATACCTTTATGACGTCCAGCCTGAAAATCTGTGGGGAAGTGGAGCTGCGCATTCACCATCACCTGCTGGCCGGCGAGCATACCCGCCAGGACAAGGTGACCCGGGTGTATTCCCATCAGCAGACGTTGGCCCAGTGTCGCCAGTGGCTGGACGCCCACATGCCTGGCGTGGAGCGGATCGCGGTCAGCTCCAATGCCGAAGCGGCACGGCGCTTGAAAGATGAATGGAATGCCCTGGCCATTGCTGGGGAAATGGCGGAAGAGTTGTATGGTCTCACTGCCGTACAGCGCAACATTGAAGACCGCCCGGACAACACCACCCGCTTTATTATCATCGGTCGCCAGGACACGCCGGCCTCCGGCTGCGACAAGACCAGCCTGATGATCAGTGGCAAAAACCGCCCGGGGTTGTTGTACGAAGTGCTGTCCCCTTTCCGGGACGAAGGCATCAACCTGACCCGCCTGGAATCCCGCCCCTCGCGCACCGCCAACTGGAGCTATGTGTTCTTTGTGGACTGCGAAGGCCACAAGGAAGACGCGACCTTGCAAGCGGTGCTGGACAAACTGGAAGCCGCGGGCAATACCATCAAACTGCTGGGTTCCTACCCGAAAGCGGTGCTTTAGAACGCTCGAAGCCTGATGCAGGATGCCTGACGCTGGAAGACACCCCTCGTCAGGCGTTGGGCGTCCGGCATCAGGCCTGAAATTGCGGAGCGAATATGGACTACATCAAACTCGCCAACAACGGTATCCAGCAGCTCAAGCCCTACGAACCGGGCAAGCCCATCGAGGAGCTGGAGCGAGAGCTGGGCGTCACCGATATCGTCAAGCTGGCCAGTAACGAGAATCCTCTGGGCGCGAGCCACAAGGCGTTGCACGCCCTCAAGCATCTGCACGAGCTGCATCTGTACCCGGATGGCGCCACGTTTTCCCTGAAAGCGGCGCTGTCGGAAAAACTGGGTGTGCAGAGCACGCAGCTGACACTGGGTAACGGTTCCAACGATGTGCTGGACCTGATTGCCAGGGCCTACCTGCAGGAAGGCGACGAAGCGATTTTCTCCGAATACGCTTTTGCGGTGTACCCGATTGTGACCCTGGCCTGTAACGCCACGCCGGTGCAGGTGCCGTCCAATTTGTTCGGCCACGATCTGGCGGCCATGGCGGAGGCGGTGACCGAGCGCACCCGGGTAATCTTCGTGGCGAACCCCAACAACCCCACCGGCACCTGGTTTAACGCCCATGCCCTGGACGAGTTCCTGTCACGGATTCCCGAGCGAGTGATCGTGGTACTGGATGAGGCTTACGTGGAGTACGTGGAAGAAAGCCACTACCCGAATGGCATCGAGCGACTGGCCAAGTACCCGAACCTGGTTGTTACCCGCACCTTCTCCAAGATCTACGGCCTGGCTGGATTGCGGGTGGGTTATGGTATTTCCAGCCCGCAGATCGCCGATGTGCTGAATCGCGTGCGCCAGCCGTTCAATGTGAATACGCCGGCCCAGGTGGCGGCGGAAGCGGCCTTGCAGGATGACGATCACATTGAGAACTCCCGCAGTGAGAACACCTCGGGTCTGGTGCAGATCGCCGAAGGCCTGCAGAAGCTGCATCTTGAGCAGATTCCCTCCGTGGCCAACTTCATTGCCTTTGATTGTGGCCGTGACGCCATGCCGGTCTATGAAGGCTTGTTGAAGCAGGGGGTGATCGTGCGTCCGTTGGGTGGCTACGGCATGCCCAACCATTTGCGCGTCACCGTGGGCACCAGCCGCGAAAATGAACGTTTCCTGGATGCGCTGAAGCATGTGCTGAAGGATTTGGCGGATGGATAACGTCAAGCCGTTGGTGTCTCCCCCTGTAGGAGCGCTGTTCAGGGCGCGAACCGTACTTGGCACGGCATATCGCAAGCAGGTTCGCGCCCTGAACGGCGCTCCTACAGAGGAAGGTGGGCGCTCGAATGTCTGACCCAATCTTCAATCGCATTGCCGTTATTGGCCTGGGACTGATCGGCGGCTCTTTTGCCGCTGCTGCTCGCAAGCACGGGCTGGCCGCGTCAATCGTGGCCGGCTCCCGCTCGGCGCGGACGCTGGAACAGGGCATCGCTTTGGGCGTGGTGGACGAGGGCAGTCAGGATCTTGCCGAGGCCGTGGACGGCGCCGATCTGGTGTTCGTGTCCACCCCCGTGTCCGCCATGGGCAAGGTGCTGGCGGCTTTGAAACCGGGCCTGTCCGATACGGCCATCGTTACCGACGGCGGCAGCGTGAAGGGCAATGTGGTGACTGCCGCCCGCGAAGCGTTGGGGGAACATTACTCCCGGTTTGTGCCCGGCCATCCTATTGCCGGCAAGGAAAAAAGCGGCGTGACCGCAGCCGATGCCCAGTTGTATCGCGATCACCGGGTGATCCTGACCCCCACTGATGCCACCGACCCGGCGGCCACCGCCAAAGTGCGGGCCATCTGGACGGCCATGGGCGCAGAAGTGCTGCAGATGTCGCCGGATTACCACGACCAGGTCCTGGCGGAAACCAGCCATTTGCCGCATCTGTTGGCGTTCTCGCTGGTGGATACGCTGGCCAGGCAGGGAGATTCCACCGAGATCTTCCGCTATGCTGCCGGCGGTTTTCGCGACTTCACCCGCATCGCCAGCTCCGATCCGGTGATGTGGCACGACATCTTTCGTGAAAACAAGGCGGCCTTGCTGCAGGCGCTGGACCAGTTCAGCGATGGCATCGGCCGCTTCCGCCAGGCGGTGGAAAATGAAGATTCCGATGCCCTGATGGGCATCATGACCCGAGCCAATACGGCCCGGGCCCACTTTTTGGCTATGAACGGGCGCACCTCCTATACGCGCGCCCACCATGTTCAGTGTGCAGGTGACGACGTAACCATGACAGACAGTAATGACGCCGGCCGGAATCCCACTTTTGTGGTCACACCGGGTGGTCAGCTACAGGGCCGCCTGCGCGTGCCCGGCGATAAATCCATGTCCCACCGTTCCATCATGCTCGGTTCGCTGGCGGAAGGGGTGACCCAGGTAGAAGGCTTCCTGGAAGGGGAGGATGCCCTGGCGACCCTGCAGGCATTCCGCGACATGGGGGTGGTGATTGAAGGCCCCCATAACGGCCAGGTGACGATTCACGGAGTGGGGCTGCATGGCCTCAAGGCACCGGGAAAAGCCTTGTACATGGGCAACTCGGGCACCTCCATGCGCCTGCTGACCGGCTTGCTGGCCGGCCAGGCCTTTGATGTGGAGCTGACCGGGGATGCCTCCCTGTCCAAACGTCCCATGGAGCGTGTCGCCAAACCGCTGCGGGAAATGGGCGCCCAGATCACCACGGGCGAGCAGGGGCGTCCCCCGGTGCGCATTCGCGGTGGTCAGCCGCTCAAAGGCTTCCATTACGACCTGCCTATGGCCTCCGCCCAGGTGAAATCAGCCGTACTGCTGGGTGGCTTGTACGCCGAAGGGGAAACGTCGGTGACCGAACCCGCCCCCACCCGGGACCACACCGAGCGGATGCTGGGCGGTTTTGGCTACGAGGTGCGCCGTGACGGCCCCACCAGCGCGCTGACGGGCGGTGGCACACTGTCCGCCGGCAGCCTGGAAGTGCCGGCGGATATCTCGTCGGCCGCCTTCTTCCTGGTGGGCGCGTCCATCGCGGCCAACAGCGAAGTGACCCTGCCGCACGTGGGCATCAACCCTACGCGCACCGGGGTGATCGATATTCTCAAACTGATGGGGGCGGATATTCGCCTGGAAAATCAGCGAGATGCCGGCGGCGAGCCGGTGGCGGACCTGGTCGTCAAGGCGGCGCCGCTCAAGGGAATCGAGATCCCCGAAGCGCTGGTGCCGCTGGCCATTGACGAATTTCCGGCGATTTTCATCGCAGCGGCCTGCGCCGAAGGCGAGACGATACTACGCGGCGCGGAAGAGCTGCGGGTGAAGGAATCCGACCGCATCCAGGTGATGGCCGATGGCCTGGCCGCGCTGGGCGTGAGCCATGAGGTGTTCGAAGACGGCATTCGCATTACCGGGGGCGAGTTTGGCAGCGGTGAGGTCCAGTCCCATGGTGACCACCGCATCGCCATGAGTTTTGCCATGGCCGCCCTGCGCGCGACAGGCCCGATTACCATTCATGATTGTGCCAACGTGGCCACCAGCTTCCCCGGGTTCGCCCAGTTGGCGACCCATGCAGGCCTGAAGCTGGAGGTGAAATGACCCCTATTTTGACGATTGACGGGCCGGTTTCCTCCGGCAAGGGCACCGTGGCCCGGTTAGTGGCGATTCGCCTGGGTTGGCATCTTCTGGACTCCGGTGCGCTCTACCGGGTGCTGGGATATTATGCGAGAAATCAAGGGGTTGCCCTGGATGACGAGCCCGCATTGATTGCACTGGCCAAGGCCTTGCCGGTGCGATTTGTAGAGCAGCAAGGCAATACCGCAGTGATCCTCGATGGTGAGGACGTCTCCAATATTATCCGCCAGGAAAGTGTCGGTGAGCTGGCCAGCCAGGTGGCTGTGCTGCAGCCCGTGCGCGACGCCTTGTTGGCCCGTCAGCGGGTTTTTGCCGAATCCCCCGGGCTGGTGGCCGATGGCCGTGATATGGGTACCGTGGTGTTTACCTCTGCGCCCCTCAAGATTTACCTCACCGCCAGCGCTGAAGAGCGCGCCAGACGGCGCTTTGAGCAGTTGAAGGAAAAGGGCTTTGGTGCTACCCTCGCGACCCTCGTCGAGGACATCCGCACCCGGGATGACCGTGACATGAACCGTGAGGTGGCGCCATTGCGCCCGGCAGACGATGCCGTGGTGATCGATTCCACCACCATGACGGTTGATGAAGTGGTAAACCGGATTCTTGATGAGGCTGCCGCACGCCAGTTGGCGTAACGGTAGCGCACACTTCGTTAGCGCCCTTCGGTGGACCACCATCGTGGGGCAACTCTGTGTTAAGCGGCCGATCTGCTCAACCCTGAAAAAGTAAGCCAGCTGGGGAAGGGCGGATCTCATCTATTGACTAACCCATGTCTGCTGGTTGGCATGTGCGAAAACTTGAGTGAATTTCATGACTGAATCTTTTGCTGATCTCTTTGAAGAAAGCCTAAAGGACCTGGACGTTGCCCGTGGCTCCATTATCAAGGGTACCGTTGTATCCATCGATAGCGACTGGGTAACCGTTAACGCAGGCCTGAAATCCGAAGGCATTATTGCCCGTGAAGAATTCCTCAGCGAGGCAGGCGAGCTGGAAATCGTTGAAGGCGACGAAGTCGATGTTGCTGTAGACGCCATCGATGATGGTATGGGCTTCACCCGTCTGTCCCGTGAAAAAGCCAAGCGCGCCGAAGTTTGGGGCGAGCTGGAAAAAGCTTTCGACGAAGACGAGATCGTAAAAGGTATGATTTCCGGCAAGGTGAAGGGTGGCTTCACTGTCGACATCGGCCCGATCCGCGCCTTCCTGCCCGGCTCTCTGGTTGATATCCGTCCGGTTCGCGATGTTGCGCACCTGGAAGGCAAAGAGCTGGACTTCAAGGTCATCAAACTCGATCCCAAGCGTAACAACGTCGTGGTTTCCCGTCGTGCAGTGATGGAAGCAGAGCACAGCGCAGAGCGCGAGCAGCTGCTGGAATCCCTGCAGGAAGGCATGGAAGTCAAAGGTATCGTGAAGAACCTGACCGACTACGGTGCGTTCGTGGACCTGGGTGGCATCGACGGCCTGCTGCACATCACCGACATGGCCTGGAAGCGTATCAAGCATCCGAGCGAGATCGTGGAAGTTGGCCAGGAAATCGACGTCAAGGTACTCAAGTTCGACCGCGAGAAAATGCGTGTTTCCCTGGGTCTGAAGCAGCTGGGCGAAGATCCGTGGCACGACATCGTGGGCAAGTACCCGGAAGGTACCCGCGTGAAAGCCAAGGTAACCAACCTGACCGATTACGGCTGCTTTGCCGAAATCGAAGAAGGTGTGGAAGGCCTGGTTCACGTTTCCGAAATGGATTGGACCAACAAGAACATCCACCCGTCCAAGGTTGTAGAGATCGGCGACGAAGTGGAAGTGATGATCCTGGACATCGACGAAGATCGTCGTCGTATCTCCCTGGGTATCAAGCAGTGTCAGTCCAACCCGTGGGATGCCTTCGAGCAGAAGTACCAGAAAGGCGAGCGCATCAGCGGCAAAATCAAGTCCATCACTGACTTCGGCATCTTCATCGGCCTGGAAGGCGGTATCGATGGTCTGGTGCACCTGTCCGACATTTCCTGGGAAGAGCAGGGCGAAGATGCCGTGCGTAACTTCAACAAGGGCGATGAGCTGGAAACCGTGGTACTTTCTATCGACGCAGAGCGCGAAAGAATTTCCTTGGGTATCAAGCAGTTGACAGATGATCCGTTTGCTCAGTATGTTGCTGCAAACGACAAGGGAACTATCGTTAAGGGTGTTGTGAAGGCAGTAGACGCGAAAGCGGCTATTGTTGAGCTGGCTGAGAACGTTGAAGCCACCCTGCGCGCGAGCGAAATCAGCCGTGATCGCGTTAACGATGCGACCGAGGTTCTCAAGGTCGGTGACGAGGTGGAAGCCAAAATCACCAACGTTGACCGCAAGAACCGTGTTCTCAGCTTGTCCATCAAATCGAAGGATCAGGCTGATGAGCGTGAAGCCGTCGAAGGCCATCAGGAGCAGCAAGACGCTAATGCTCCGAAGACCATTGGCGACTTGATCAAGAAGCAAATGGAAAGCAGCAACGAGTCATAAACGGCTCCTCCCGGGGGCCGGCATCGCGCCGGCCCCACTGGGCTGGGAGCCCAGGGAGTAAGCTGTAATGGCATTAACCAAGTCAGAACTGATTGAGCGCATTGCCGACCGGCAAGCGCAGCTGTCCCCCAAGGATGTGGAGCTGGCAGTAAAGACCTTGATCGAGCAAATGGCCGATTCCCTGGCCGGCGGTGGTCGCATTGAAATTCGCGGCTTCGGCAGTTTTTCCCTCCATTTCCGCGCCCCCCGTGTGGGCCGCAATCCCAAAACCGGTGCCAGCGTCGAGCTGCACGGTAAATACGTTCCTCACTTCAAACCTGGCAAAGAGCTGCGTGAGCGGGTCAATGAATCGCTGAGTGCAGACTCCGGCGAAGATGTTGATAATAACGGTAGCAACGGCAATCAAGCTGCCGCCAGTTAGTGTTGCCTGGCTTTCGAGCCTGGCCAGAAAAGGACGTTCCCGATGCGAAACCTTTACCGGATTCTCGTAATTCTGGCCGTTGTGGCCATTTTTCTTGTCGCCTTCCTGTTTGTGACCAGCAATCGTGATCTGGTGATGATTGATTTGTTGGTGGATGCCTGGCAGTGGCAGGTCTCACTGGGGGTACTGGTTGTCTCCGTGCTTGCCATCGGCTTGCTGCTGGGCCTGCTGGCCGGAGTGGGCCTGCGTGGCATCAAGGGCCTGTTTTCATGAGCGAATCGTTGTGGCTCATTCCCCTGTTCTTTGTCGCCATTTCTGCCGGATTCTTCATGGGGCGCCGCGAAAGCAAGCGTCGCCAGCGCCGCCGCATGGCGTCCCTGTCCAAGGACTATGTGGCCGGTATTAACTTTTTCCTCAATGAAGAGCCTGACAAGGGCATTGAAGCCTTGCTCAACAGCCTGGACGTGAGCGAAGAAGGGCTGGAAACCCACCTGGCCCTGGGCAAGCTGTTCCGCAAGCGCGGCGAGTTTGACCGTGCCGCGCAGTTGCATACTCATCTGCTTGAACACGGCGACTATGGTCGGCCGGTACAGGAAGAAATTCAGCTGGAGTTGGCCCAGGATTATCTGGCCAGCGGCATCTTTGATCTGGCCGAACAAGTACTGCTGGAAATGCTGGACCAGGATTGCCAGGCCAAGGATGAAGTGTGCGAACAATTGATGGGCCTGTACGAACAAGAGCGTGACTGGGTGAACGCCATCAGCATGGGCGAGCGCCTGCTCAAGAACCGTGCGAACCTGGCGCCGGTACTGGCCCAGTTCTGTTGTGAGCAAGCGGAAACCCTGCGCCGGGACGGCGACATTAATCCAGCCCGCCGCATGCTGCGCCGGGCACTGTCGTTCGATGACCAGTGTGTCCGCGCCAGCCTGGCGGAAGGCGATCTGGAAATGGCGGAATCCAATTGGGGTGCCGCGATTGATGCCTTTCAGCGGGTCTGGACCCAGGATAGCGACTTCTTTGATGAAACCCTGGATCGTCTGCGGCAGTGTTTTCAGCATCAGGAAAAGGAAGAAGACTTCATCCAGATGCTGGCCGACTACAGTGCAGAGAAACCCAGCACCACGCGTATTTTGTTGCTCTCTGAAACGTTGAAAGAGCGTTATGGTGACAAGGAAGCGGCGGACTTTATCCGTGAATACATGAAGGCCAACCCGTCTGTGCGGGGGCTTAACCGCATCATCGACATGAGCCTGGCGAGCACTGCCGAGGGCGAGGCCCGTGAGCATCTGGACATGCTCAAGCAGGTGTCGGAGAAGCTGCTTAACGACAAGAGCCTGTACAAGTGCCGTCGCTGTGGTTTTGAAACCCCATTGATGCAATGGCGCTGCCCAAGCTGCAAACGCTGGGGCACCATCAAGCCGGTGGTGAAGGAAGTCTAGAAAGAAATCCAGAAGCGAGTTTCGAGCTGCGAGTTTCGAAGATCAAAGGCGAAACCCGCATGTGCCTCCGGGGTTTGCCTTTCGCAACTCGAAACTCGTCACTCACGACTGTTTGACCATTCTTGAACCGCTTCTGCGCAGCGCCTACCATAGCCCCGCCTACCCACCACTCAGGAAGCTCGCCATGCCTATTTCCAGCCCCGTTATTGTCGCTCTGGACTATCCCGATGCAGCCCAGGCCCTGGCCATGGCAAAGCAATTGGATCCGGCCAAGGTGCGGGTAAAGGTGGGAAAGGAAATTTTTACCCGCAGTGGCCCGGCGGTTGTGGAATCGTTGCACAAGCTGGGCTTTGAGGTATTTCTGGACCTGAAATTCCACGACATTCCCAACACCGTAGCAGGCGCTGTGGCGGCCGCGGCGGACATGGGCGTGTGGATGGTGAACGTGCATGCCAGTGGCGGCCAGCGGATGATGGAAGGCGCGGCCAATGCCATTGCCAATCACGCCCAGCGTCCACACCTGATCGCCGTGACCGTGCTGACCAGCATGGATGACAGCGATCTGCAGCAGGTGGGCGTGGTGGATGTGCCCAAGGTACAGGTGCAGCGCCTGGCAGAGCTGGCCAAGGCGTCAGGCATGGATGGCGTGGTCTGTTCGGCCCAGGAAGCGGTAATGCTGAAACAGGCCTGCGGATCGGCCTTTGAGCTGGTGACCCCGGGGATTCGACCGGAAGGGTCAGAAGCGGGAGACCAGCGTCGGGTGCTGACGCCGGTACAGGCTCGTGATGCGGGTGTGGACTATATGGTTATCGGCCGGCCCATCACCCAGTCCGCCACACCTACGGATGTAGTCGACGCTATATTACAAAGTCTGGGCTAATCTGCTTACAGCACCGTTTGTGGCTGGCGGATAACAGCAGTATTTATACCTCCTTAAAGTGAGATTTCCATTCAGAATAAAGAATACGGAGATCTCATATGAAACCCTGTTACATTGCGATTCTGCCTCTTCTGATGGCCTTGGTGATGCCCGCCGCTGCCGTCGAACTGCAGCCTGCCCCTGGCACAGACGCTGTCAAAACCGCCGCCGCAGAACCCGCCAAAGCGGCTGGGGTGAAGGCAGAGAACCGTGCTGTCAATTTGAACACGGCCGATATGGCCGAACTGGAAACATTACACGGGGTTGGCCCGAAAACGGCCCAGGCGATTATCGATTTCCGTGACAGCCAGGGAGAATTTACCAGCCCGGATCAGCTACTGGCGATCAAGGGCATCGGCGAGAAAACCCTGGCAAAAATGCGCGACCAGATCGTGGTGCAATAACCAATAGCGCACACGCTGAGAGTGGATGGGCTGCGCGGGAAACACATCTCGCGCAGCCATTCAGCCAGTGAATCAGGGGTGGGGTTCGTTGTCTTCACCATCGTTATGATCGACGGCGCTGAGGTCGTCGGCACGGTCCACGTCGCGTTCAGGTCGTGGCGCCTTGGGAGGTGCGGGTTCGCCGTTTTCCTCCGGCTTTTCCACTTTTCCGCCTTTCTCCCCTTTGCTTTCTTTTTCCTTGCTGGCTTTTTCTGCCTGGGCTTCCACTTCCTCGGTGCTCTTCTCTTCACCGATGCGGAAGGCGGCAAAGCCGGCGTGGACCACCTGGTTAACCGCCATGCCCAGCACGCGCCCGTTGTAGGGGGCGATAATGGCGCTGCCCGTATTGCTGATCGGGTCGGTGACGGTGCCGAGGATCTGGCCCTTTTTCACCTTGTCGTTGAGTTTTACCTCGGAGAGCAGAATCCCGCCCTGGCTGGCACGAATCCATTCTGATTCGAAGAACACCGGCTGCGGGGCGCTCCAGAAACGGCTGGCCTTACGCATTTCCAAGTTTTCCAGCAGGGTTTCGATGGCCTGTACGCCATAATTCACTGCCTGGGTTTCCAGCCGGTTGGGGCCGCCGGCTTCCATGGTTACCGCAATAATGCCGTCCTTGACCGCTGCATCGCGGAGCATGCCGCTGACACCGGGGCTGTGAAGTACCGTCATGCCGCCAAAGTGCTTGGCAAAGGCGACCACATCCTGGTTATCCAGATCCGCGCGTAGCTGAGGCAGGTTGACCCGCTTCTGGGAACCGGTGTGCAGGTCTACCAGGTAGTCACAGTGGCTGACGATATTGCCGAACAATGAGTGAGCCACGCGACTGGCCGCGCTGCCATTCTTGTTGCCGGGAAAGTAACGGTTCAGGTCGCGGCGGTCGCTCAGGTAGCGGGTACCACTGCGAAACCCGTCCAGATTGACGATGGGGACACCGATCACGGTGCCGGCCAGCTGGTCCGGTTCCAGTTCGTACATCAGCCGGCGGACCATCTCGATGCCGTTCAGCTCATCGCCATGGATAGCGGCGGTGAGGCAGAGTTTGGGGCCGGGTTTGTCGCCGTGGGCAACCAGAACCGGCACCGGCGTGGCAATGGACGCGAAGGACTGATCCGGCGTCCAGTGCAGGGTGGCAAAGGTGCCGGGTTCCACTGTCTGGCCCAGCAGAGGCAGGGGCGAGGGTTTTTCCGTCTCTGCTTCGGTGTTGGCTGGCTCTTCGTCCGCGTCACGCTGGCTGCTGTCCGCCCGGTGAGGGGGCTTGTTGGGGGTGTCGGCATCGGTTTCCTGTTGCCGCTCCAGCGCCCGCTCTTCGTCTTCCACTTCGGTGGCCCAGGCGGGCTGAGCCAAGGTGGCAAGCAATGACAGGGTGAGCAATGACAGAATGCCCAGAGTTATCCATGACAGGCGTTTGTGCACAAACGGCTCCTTGCGTGTCGTTTTCCGTACGGCCGGCGCGGCGCCCCGCGCCTGCGCTAGCCCTGTTGGTCCAGTTCATCCCAGCGGGAGAAAGCCACTTCCAGTTGCTGCTCCAGCTCACTCTGCCGGGCTTGTGCGGCACTGATATCAGCCGGCTCACCCTTGTAAAAATCCGGGTCGGACATGCGTGTCTGTACCGCGTCCAGATCCGCTTCCAGCTGTTCAATGCGAGCGGGTAATTGTTCCAGCTCCCGTTGATCCTTGTATGACAGCTTCTTGCGGGCGGGAGCCGGTTTTTCAGCCGGCGCCTGCTTGGCGGCTTTGACGGTTTTTTCCCGCTTGGGTTCCGGGCGCTGGCGTAACCAGTCCTGGTAACCGCCCACATAGCTGTTCAAATCACCGTGTTCGAAGACCAGCGTGGAGGTCACCACATTGTCGATGAACTCACGATCGTGGCTGACCAGCAGCAGGGTGCCCTGGTAGTTGATCAGCTGTTCCTCCAGGAGTTCCAGAGTTTCTGCATCCAGATCGTTGGTGGGCTCATCGAGTACCAGCAGGTTGAAGGGCTTGGTGAACAGCTTGGCCAGCAGCAAACGGTTGCGCTCGCCGCCGGACAGGGATTTCACCGGCTGGCGAACCCGGGCGGGGTCGAACAGGAAATCCTGTAGATAGCCGATCACATGCTTGTTCTGGCCATTCAGGTTGATCACATCGGAGCCTTCCGCCACGTTATCGATCACGCTTTTCTCTTCGTCCAGGGTGTCGCGCAGCTGGTCGAAATAGGCCACCTGCAGCTGGGTACCCTGTTTCACCGTGCCGCTGTCCGGGTCCAGGCGATCCAGCAGCAGGCGAATGAGCGTGGATTTACCGCACCCGTTCGGGCCCAGAATGCCCACCCGGTCGCCGCGCATCAGTGCCACGGAAAAATCGCGGACAATCTGTTTGCCGCCCACGGCGTAGCTGATTTGGTCGGCTTCCACCACGATCTTGCCGGAGTTGTCACTGCTCTGGATGGTCAGGCTGGCGGTGCCGGTGCGGCTGCGGCGCTGGGAAAATTCGTCGCGCATGGCTTTCAGTGCCCGCACCCGGCCTTCATTGCGGGTGCGGCGTGCCTTGATGCCCTGGCGAATCCACTTTTCTTCCTGACTCAGTTTCTTGTCGAATTCGGCATTGGCTTTTTCTTCCGCATCCAGCGCCGCTTGTTTGCCACTCAAGTACTTTTCATAACTGCCGGGCCAACTGGTCAGCTTGCCGCGATCCAGCTCGATGATGCGGGTGGCCAGTGAACGGATGAAGGCCCGGTCGTGGGAAATAAAGACCAGGGTGGTGCCAAAGTTTTTCAGGAACTCTTCCAGCCACTGGATGGATTCCATGTCCAAATGGTTAGTGGGCTCGTCCAGCAGCAGAATATCCGGGTCCTGTACCAGAGCACGGGCCAGCAGTACGCGCCGCTTCATGCCGCCGGAAAGGCCGGCGAAAGACATGTCGCCGTCCAGATTGAGCTTGGAAAGCACGGTGTCCACCCGCTGGGACAGCTGCCAGGCACCCCGGGCCTCGATCTCGGTGCTCAGCTCTTCGAAGCGGGCCAGTATCTTGTCGTCCCCGTCGCCCAGATGGTGTACCAGCTCGGCGTGTTCGCTGAGCAGGGCGCCTTGCTCCCCAAGCCCTTCGGCCACCATGAAGTGCACGCTGTGCTCCTGGTCATCGGGCACTTCCTGTTCCAGGCGGGCCACACTCAGCCCCTGGGTCTTCTCGATCTGGCCGTCATCGGCCTGAATTTCTTCGGCGATGACCTTCATCAGGGTGGACTTGCCCGCCCCGTTACGGCCGATCAGACACAGGCGCTCACCCACGTCGATGGACAGGTTGACGTGGTCCAGCAGCGGTTGTTGGCCATAGCTGAGTTGAATGTCGCGAAGGGTAATCAGTGGCATACTTTATAAGTCCAGGCATCAGGCAACACGCAGCATGCAACACGGTCTAAACAGGGCAATGGCAAGGCATGAGAATCAGTGCCTCGCGCCTGGGCCTGTAGGCGCGGAGAATAGCGGCCGGATAAGCGTGGTTTGTTGCGTGCTGCGTGCAGCGTCTATCTAATTGAACGCGCAGTGTAGCAGCTTGTTACGGGCGTGTACTGGTACTTGGCGCTAGGCCGCTGCAGCATGGCCTGGCAAAGAAAGGTTGGCCGCAGGGCCGCCACAGGACAAGAAAGAGCAAGGAAGGGAGGGGTAATGTCGGAATTTCTGCGCGAACGCTACGAAGAGGTGGATCTGACGCCGGGGCAGGGCAAGATCACGGCGACGATCTCCATCGGGCTGGGTTTTTTGGCGCTGCTGGGAAGTTTCTGTTTTCTTTATCCGGAACTGTTTACCACGCCTGAATTCAGGGCGTTCTATAATGCCGAGATCTTGCGGCTACTGCTGTTTATCGGCATCGGTATCGGGTTTACCTGCGGGTTTTTCAGCGTGTTTCGTCACCAGGAACGGCGTTACGGCATCATCGGCATGGTGCTGGCCTGCATGGCTGCGCTAATCGGTTCCGGGCGCCTGGATGTGCCACCGGTGGATGGCCGCAGCCTCTATGCCGGCCTGGATTATTTTATCCTGACACTGCTGGTGCTGGGGCTGGTCTTTATTCCGCTGGAGCGTGCCTACCCGAAGAACCGGGAACAGAAGACTCTGCGCGGTGGCTGGGTGACGGACATGAAGTACTTCCTGTTCAGCCACGTGGCCCTGCAGCTGATCAGCTTCTTCACCATTATCCCTATTCAGGTGTTGCTGCACGACAAGGTGGATATCGGCTTCCAGCAGGCCATCGCCAGCCAGCCCCTGTGGCTGCAGTTCATTGAAATTCTGATTGTGATCGATCTGGGCAGCTACTGGATTCACCGTGCTTTTCACGAAGTGCCCTGGTTATGGAAATTCCACGCCGTGCACCATTCCACCACCCAGATGGACTGGTTGGCCTCATCGCGACTGCATGTGGTGGAAATCATCGCCAACCGTTTTATTGGCTATCTGCCGATCTTTATCCTCGGCTTCTCGCCCTCGGCGGTGTATGCCTATCTGGTGTTCGTGTCGTTCCACGCCATCTTTATCCACGCCAATGTCCGTTTCCGGTTCCCGGGCGTGCGCTGGCTGATCGCCACCCCGGAATTTCATCACTGGCACCATTCTTCGGAAGATGAAGCGGTAGACAAAAACTACGCCGCCTTCCTGCCCATCTACGATAAACTGTTCGGCACCCTGATCATGCCGGATCGCCTGGCCGCCGAATACGGCACCCGTGCCAGCACCCAGGTGCCGGAAGGGGTGGTCAAACAGTTCCTGTTCCCGTTCCGCCGGGGCTGAATATGCATTCCCATCGCAACCCTCAAAGATGAATTTATGGATGACGTGATAGACATGCTGCGCGAGCGCCATGACGGCGGTCTGGTGGCTCTGGAACTGCCAGACGAAGACCGGTTGGTGGAAATTGAAGAGCAGCTGCTGATTTCACTGCCAGGGGACTACAAGGAGTTCCTGCTTAACGCCAGCGACATCGTCTGTGGCAGCCTGGAACCCGCCACCGTCATGGACGACTACGCCCACAACTTCCTCCCGGAAATGGCCGCCAACGCCTGGGACCAGGGCCTGCCTCGCTATCTGATTCCCGTTTGCGAAGCCGGCAACGGCATCTACGCCATGTCCCAGGAAGGGGAAGTGGTGCTGTGGGAGCCGGGTAGCGGCATCAACGAAGACGAGGTGTGGGGCAGCATCTGGCAATGGGCGCGGGAAGTGTGGTTAGAGAGTTAATTAATAGTTAATAATGAATAATTAATAGCTAACTAAAACCCAAAACCTGTCTCACGAAGCCGCTGTAGGAGCTCCTCTCGAGGTGCGAACCCTTGCGAAGCAAGGCTCTTCATTGCGGTGGAGCCACCGCTTCTACAGAGGGCGGAGTACCCATTTCGAGGAACCGGGAGGCCACGGCCAGCACCGTTTCCTCGGCCTGAGCTCGGGGTCGCACCTCGAGAGGAGCTCCTACAGAGAGTCGGCCTGGCGTGTCAGAATCCCGCCAGATCCAGTTCATTATTAATCAGCACCACACACTGCGACGCAAACAGCATGGTCGGGCCCAGGCTGATCTTCTCCGTGCCCAGCCGTTTCAGGCTGTTGAAGCTCTTCTTCGGCATGGGAATGTGGTCAGTGAGCAGGAAGCAGGGTTTCTCGGCAAAGGTGAGCTCGCGGATGCTCTCTCCCTTGGGGTCCATCATGTACAACTGATGCCCATCCTCAGCCAGCTCCTTCACCAGCTTTTCAAAGCTCTGCGTGCGCACGGTAATCCCGCTCTCCACGGCCTTCATCTGTTCCTTGCCCATGCCGGCAGAGGCATCCAGCGCCCGCACCACCTTGGCCAGCAACGCCTGTTCATGAAACCCGCCAATATCCCGCATCTCCGCCGCCACAAAGGTAATGGTGCGGGAATAGTCCTGGGTGCTTTCCAGCACCAGATGCACTACCACATCCGACCGGTGTGACTGCGCCACAAAAATGGCATTCATCAGGGTATGGGCGAGGATCTCGCTATGGGCATCCCCGCCCACATTGGCGAGCAAGGTCTGGCTGTTGGTGGAGGCCGCGCGGGCGCGGAGAACAAAGGTTCGCATGGTCAGTGGCTCAGAAAAATGTGGAAATATTGTACATCACAGGAGGCCCTAACGTGATCGCAAGATCGTAAAGTTGCATGCTTGGCTCGTTTGCAGCGGAACGTTCCGCATAATCCGGAACGGGCGATGCCAATACGCTGAATGCACGAATTGAACAGGGGGGGCTTACTTCTCAGAATTTCTATTCTTTTTAGGAGCAATAATACACTCATAGTCTGAGGGGCCCCTGATTGAACTTTCCTAAGGTTGCGGGCATCGAAGGAAGTAAATTCAGGGTGTGCTTGTGCCCTGGATTTAAATAAAAAAGCTGGCCTAACGATTCCCAGGAAAATGACTCATGTATAGAACTTTCGCGTTAATAATGGCGTTTTTTCTGTTTGCCATTCAGTGCGGGTTTGCAGAAGAGGGCGTACCTTTAAAGCGGCCGGATGGGTCTGCAATTACTTTCTATCTGGACAAGAAAGGAGGTCGGAATCTGTTGGTGCTGATGCAGGGGTCGGATTGCAATAGTGTGGTCCACAGCAAGGTGATTAATGACCGCTTTGCCACTGTGATAGGTGATGCGGATGTTCTTACGGTGGAAAAATATGCCCTTACCCGGTCGGTTCCCTGGAACGGTTCGGGTGACAGCCCGGAGTGTCCGGCATCGTATTATGAGCATGATTCTCCGCGACAGCGGGCGGACGACTATCTGCAAGTGATGTCATGGTTAGATGAAAAATTCGAATATGACGACATTATTCTTCTGGGGGGGAGTGAGGGGGCGCTGGTTGCAGCAATGGTTGCTTCCCGGAGTGATGAGGTGAGTGCGGTTATCTCTCTTAATGGCGGAGGTCGCTTTTTCGTTGATGACGTTTTTTATAGCATGAGTCTTGATCTTCCACCGGAAGCATTTGAACAGGCAAAACAGGGGTTTCTGGAATTTAAAGGAACTATAGAAAACTCCGATGGTATGACTCTTGTGATGAGTGGGCACGGTTTTCGTTGGTGGAAGAGTATGTTGGCTGCAGATCAGACTGAATTGTTGCTGAGTGTCAGCGCCCCTTTGCTGATTATTCAGTCCGAACTGGATAAGAGTGTTTCGCCAAAGCTGGCTTATGATCAAGCGAGAATGCTGATGAAGAACAGGAATAACGTCGATTTTCGCACGGTTAAGGGAGTCGATCACAAGTTTCATGACCCCTCTGGAAAAGATCGCACAAGCGAAGTCGTCTCTTCCGTTAAAGAATGGTTGGGAAGCAGCCAGATAACAAGTGAAATCCGGTGATGATGTAGTTCCCCCGTTTTAGTGGACACCTTCCCACAACCGTGTAGCGTATCCGCAGTCAAACCTCTCGTTTACCGTTACTTGGCTTCAGCAGGGAAATGGGAAGACTGGCCTTTTCCTCGATAGGCTGAGTTCAGGAGAAATTCAATGCACACCAACGAACCACCACCGGGCATGAATGAAGCGGATCGTGTGATTCTGTTTGATGGTGTTTGCGTGCTGTGCAGCTACTGGGCGCGGTTTCTGGTGCGTTTTGATTCTCGCCGTCGATATAAGCTGGCTACTGTGCAGTCTGATGAAGGGCGTGCGATTCTGGCCTGGTGCGGTTTGCCGCTTGAGGAGTTTGATACGTTGGTGCTGGTGGAGCAGGGGGCGTTTTATGTGCGCTCTACCGCTATTATTCGGGTGCTTAAAGGGCTTCCTTTTCCGTGGCCACTGGCGGCGATTGCACTGGTATGCCCGCGTGGCATACGTGACTGGCTGTATGACCGTATGGTGCGTAATCGCTATCGCATTTTCGGCAAATACGAGACGTGCGTTCTCCCTTCGCCGGATCACGCGGATCGTTTTCTGGGGGATAAGTAGGTGATGAATTTGCAGGTCTGCCGTTTCTCCCTCGGGTTTATCTGGCTGTATCAGGGCATTGTGCCAAAGCTGCTTGGACCGCACGCAGATGAGTTGCGCATGAATATGGCGCTGGGCCTGAGCGATGCCCAGGCGCATCTGCTTTCCTATATGGGGGGCGCCATGGAGGTGGTGTTGGGGCTGCTGGTCGTGGTCTTTTACCGCCAGCGCTGGCCTTATGTCATCTCCATTGCGGCTCTGCTCGGGCTGTTCGCCTTTACACTTTTCGTGGTTCCGGCGTTTACGGTGTCTGCCTTTAATTCAACGACAATAAACCTTGCCATGTGTGCGCTGGCGGTCATTGCGCTGTCGGAGCTGCGTATGATGCAATCTGGACATTGATTGCCGGTGCACTGACTTTGAGCGGCGTGTGCCGATATCGTTTTACTCTACACCCTGGAAGGACATCGAGACCTCTATGTTTATCGCCATGAACCGCTTCAAGATCAAACCCGGCTGCGAGCAGGATTTTATCGCCATCTGGGAAGGCCGCGACACGTTTCTGAAAGAAGTGCCGGGCTTCAAGAGTTTCAACCTGCTACGGGGGCCGAGCACTGAGGAGTACACGCTGTTCTCGTCCCACGCCACCTGGGAATCCCGTGAAGCGTTTGAAGGCTGGACCAGGTCGGATGCGTTCCGAAAGGCCCACGCCAATGCCGGCGCCCGCAAGGATATTTACCTGGGGCCGCCGCAGCTGGAATGTTTTGAGGTGGTGCTGTAAGCCCAAGCTTCCCCGTAGGGGCGTCGCGGTTACCCCATCGAGTTGCGAGAAACGAGGAACGAGAAGCGAAAACCTGACTTTCCCAACGTCCAGATTTTGATTTTCGAAACTCGCTGCTCGCGACTCGTCACGGTTGCTCTATCGCGCCGCTAGCGACGCTCCTGCGGTGCTTAGCGCGGATCGCTGCTTTCATTGGACTCGCCGTCGTTGGCTTCTGGCGGTGGAGTGTTGTCGTCACCATTATCTGCTTTTTCCGCCGAGTGTGTTTCCAGATTCAGCTGGTCGCCGTTGCCATTGCGGATATGAATATCCAGCTGGCTGAAGGCGATTTCCACGTCGTGCTCATGGCAGAGGGCGTCGATGTGGCGGTTCAGCTCGTCGGTGGCGGCCAGGCGGTCGTTGATGTCATCCACGTGGACGCGCAGTTCATGGTCCAGGGTGCTGGCACCAAAGCCCATAAACAGTACGACAGGTTCCGGGTCACGGAGTACGCGGCGGTTCTCTTTTGCGGCTTGAAGCAGAATGTCGCGGCATTTCTGCAAATCGGAGCCGTAGGCAAAGCCGACTTTGAGAATGATCCGGGTCACGGTGTCGGAGAGGGACCAGTTGATCAGCCGTTCGGTGACGAACACCTTGTTGGGGACCAGGATTTCCTTGCGGTCGAAATCAATCAAGGTGGTGGCACGGATGCGAATGCGGCTGACGGTGCCATCCAGGTTGTTGATGGTAATCACGTCACCGATGCGAATCGGGCGCTCGAACAGCAGGATGATACCGGAGATAAAGTTGGCAAAGATTTCCTGCAGGCCAAAACCCAGCCCGACGCCCAGTGCCGCCACCAGCCATTGCATCTTGTCCCAGCTCAGGCCCAGCGCGCCCAGCGTCAGCATGATACCGCTGGCGACAATCACGTAGGAGAGCAAGGTGGTGGTGGCGTAGCTGGTGCCCTGGCGCAGATCCATGCGTGACAGCACCAGCACTTCCAGCAGGCCCGGCAGGTTGCTGGCCAACAGGAAGGTCACGGCACCGATGAGCAGTGAGGCAATCACGTCGCCCAGGCTGATCGGGGAGGTGGTGGCGGCCTGGCCGGCGCCTTCTGCGGTTTCCCACAGGACGATGTTGTCGGTATAGGCGAAGGCGTGCAAAACGTCTGCCCAAACCCAATACACCAGCAGGCCAACCACGGCCACCAGTGCCAGGCGGATCAGGCGCAGGGATTGCTGGTTCACTTGTTTCAGGTCCAGTTGCGGCTCTTCCACTTCCACGGCTTCAGCGCTGCTGGTGTCTTCTTTCTGTTCGGCTTCGCGCTGTGCCACGGCACGCTTGTAGGAAAGCCGCTGGGCTGCCACGGCGAGGCCACGCACGGCGGTGGCATCCAGGACAATCCACAGCGCAATCAGGTAGAGGCTGTAGATCATGTGCCCGGTGAGGCGTACCGAGGTGTAGTAGTAGCCCACGCCTGTCAGCACGATCAGGGTGAGTGGGGCAAGAATGCACAGGGCGGTGGCCAGGGTTTTCATGGTGCGGCTGTAATGGCGCCCGGGGTAGGACTGCGCTACCCAGGGCAGGCTCACCATAATGGTGATCATGGAGGCCATCATGATCACCAGGCCGAGCCGGTCATTACTGAGCTGTGCGGGCCACTGGTCACCGAAAGCCACCAGGAAGGTGAGCGGGATCAATGCCAGACCGGTCAGGAGCAGGCGGCGGCGCATCTGATGGTTGTATTCCATGTTCCAGCGGAAATGGCGCTGGGCGATACCGTTGGTTTTCAGCAATCGGTAGAGCACCTCAAACACCAGCCATAGCAAGGCGATCTGGGCCACCGCGGCGCCCATGACGCTGCTGAACGTACCGGGCTGCACCCATAGCCCGGCGGCCAGCAAGCCCAGGAAAAGAGGGATGGGGGCCGCAATCAGAATGGTATAAAGCAGGCTCAGCGGGGTGTGTGCCTGGCTGTCACGGCGCAGGAAGCCCACGTCCTTGTTCATTTCGTCGATGCGCGTTTTGAGTTTGCTGCGCACCACTACCAGCAGCGCCGCAGGAATGAGCAGCCCGATCAGCCAGAACCACTTGCGGCTCAACAGGCTGCTGGTGCCTTGCCACAGATCGTT
Source organism: Alloalcanivorax sp. (assembly GCA_039983755.1). Classification (GTDB taxonomy): domain Bacteria; phylum Pseudomonadota; class Gammaproteobacteria; order Pseudomonadales; family Alcanivoracaceae; genus Alcanivorax. Next base: position 23,784 of record JBDWVU010000047.1, on the reverse strand, counting down.
CCAGGGCATGGTTCTGAGCTGTTCCATCAATTCTTTCGGTAGCTTGCTGAGCCATTCAAAACTCAACGGCTGGTTGCTGGGCATCCAGAAGGTTTGTTCAGAAATGGTGTTATGCAGGCTGCGGGTAATCTTGCGTAGCTGTTCATGGCTCAGCTGGGTGCGAGTGAGGATGGCCAGTTGCCGGCTCAGTTCCTGGTCCAGCTGGTCGTAGATGGCGAGGCGCTCTTCACGGAGGATGGAAAAGGCCTGTTCCAGTTCCGGGCTCAGGGGTTTGTCGGCCTGGGCCTGTGAGGGCAGGGGCGCATCATCCAGATCCTGCATGGCTCGCTCGATATCGAACTGGCTGAGGCGAGCGTTGGAAATGTCCTTATCCAGATCCAGTTCCCCCTGGTCCTGGGGAAGGCTCTTCTGCTGTTCGTAAAGAATGCGCGACAGCAGCAGGCTGCCATCAAGCATGCGGATCTGGTCGTTGACGGTGGAAGACAGGGAGCGCGCCTTGTCCAGTTCGGTCTTGGTGTTGACCGCTTCACGCAGCAGGCTGTTGACGCTTTCGCTGGCACCGGCCAGTTGTTCACGCAGGGCCCGGTTCTTGTCCATGGCTTTCTGGACCTGAGGGTGCTCCAGTACGCTTTGCGGCAGGTCGCTTTCCGGGGAATTGGTGGTTTCCTCCAGCTGATTCAGGCGGCGTTCATTGATCAGGGGCTGAAGGGCATCCAGTTTTGCTTCGATGATGAGCTGGTGCTGCTTGTCGGTCTGTTGCCTCAGGCGGGCGATGTCCTGTTGTTTGTCGACGATAGCGAGCTCCTGGTTATAACGCTCAATGCGCGATTCCAGAGCTCGCATCTCCGTGTTCAGCGCCCGTGTCTGCAAATCGGACAAGGCTTCACCTTCTTCATCGACCCCCTGATTGAGGCGGGTGCGAATGGTGTCCAGCCGGTCCATGGCTTTGCTGATCACGTTCTGGGCCTGTTCCGGCAGGGTCTGGGCGCGGGTCAGGTCGCTGTTGGCGTCAGCCAGGTCTTCCTGGTTGGCTTCCAGGGCATCCAGCTCGCTGATCAGCGCTTTCACCAGGTCGTCCAGGTTTTTGCTGGCGTAGTGCTTTTCCCAGTCGGTTTGCCGCTCCTGGCGCAGGCGCATGAGTTCGCCGTTGAGGCGTGTGCGTTGGCTGGGGGCTTGCCGGGCAAAGGTTTTCAGGTCCTTGATCTTTTCCTGGTTGCTGTCGATCTCCTGCCGGAATTTCAGGGTTTGCTTGAGTTGTTCCTTATCCGGATTGTCCGTGCCGTCGGATTTTTTTTCGCTGGTTTCGGTGAGCTGTTTTTGCAGGTCGCCGACACCGGGCAGGGAAAAACTGCCGGGCTGCGCAATGGCGAGAACGGGTAGCAATATCAGCAGTGCGACAGGCAGTCGTCGATCCATAACAACGAGGCTCCAGGAAAGTGTTGGTGTCTTTGTATCACAGGGTCGGGATCATTGCTGTCCCGACAGTGCTAATTAGCGAAGTCGTTGGCGACCCAGCGGGCCGCGGCGAATAGGTGCTTGTGGTGTGGAGGCCACCAGAACAAAAACGATGTCCATGTATTGTCACTTCTTCATGGCAGGGTGTGCAGGTGCCCATTCTATACGAGGGGCGGGCATGGAGAGGAGACGAAAAGGGAAGGCGAGCAGGGCGCGGCCTGTCAGCAAATGTCCATGTTTTGTCCGTCTGAGCCCTTGGGTTGGTATGCCGGGTTGTTTATTGTTTGATCAATAAACACAAAAAGTTACATAACCACAATAACGGGAGGGGACCCCCATGAAGAAGCTCGCACTCACCGGCCTGCTGGCCGCAGCTGTTCTGTCATCGCCTGCCCAGGCGTTTCAGCAAATCACCCATAAACGCATTGCCATTGATGCGGTTAACTACATGAAGGCGCACCCGACGACCACGGAGTACAACCGCCTGAAGAGTTGGGTCAACGCGGCCGGCTACAGCATGGACCAGTTTGCGGAAGTGATTGGGCAGGGTGCCTACGACGTGGACGATTTCCAGGACACCTACCTGTGTGGCGCGGTCACCGGGGACTGCGTGTATGCGCCGGTCTTCAATGCCGGGGCCTCTCTGGTGAACTACACCTCCTACTGGCATTTCCAGAACCATACCCGTGGCTCTGATGTTCACGGCAACGACCTGGGTGGTTATAACTACGACCTGCTCACCGTTTGGGGCGATATCGATAACATCGCGGCGACCTGGCTGGTGGGTGACTACATGGACGATGGTAACGGGGGCATGACCGGCTGGTGCTTCTGGAGCTGCGCCGATGACACTGAGTACAACACCTACGGCGTGACCGAAGCCAACTATCGTCAGGGCAGTACGTCCAGCAAGTCCATGTACGATGACTTCGAGGAAATGCCGTTCCAGCCCATCGATAACCTGGGCCAGTACTGGTACAGCCAGTTCCTCGCCAACCCCACGGCCCAGACCCTGGGTTTCGTGATGCACACCACTGACCTGCTGCAACCGCACCATGTGTGGACTACCTCGGCACTGAACCACAGTGGCTGGGAATCCTGGGTGGCAGATTACTACGACAGCGAGAACCTGAACAACACCGCTTTGGTCGATCAGGCTCTGACGGATTTCACCCCGCTTGCTACCGCCAGCAATGACATTCGCCCCTTGCTGACTCAAGGTGGTGCCATGGCTTACAGCAACGGCGGGATCGTGCTGTCCAGCACCGACCATGCGGATCGGGTGCAGGTGGCACAGGTGGTGATTCCCCATGCCATCGCCATGGTGGTGCATGTGTTGAATCATGCGGCGGTGAAGGTTAATCCCTGATAAGAAGACGCAGCGAGCGGCATGCATCACGCTACACGTAAAAGCACGTGCAGGGAGATGCGTGCCCGCGTTGCACCAATAACAAGATAGAGGAAAACGGCCATGGGATTGCATCGATGGGTGTTGGCCATTGGGTTCGCGGCTGTTGCGCTGGCCGGCTATGCCAGCTGGCAGCGTTGGGGACCGTTGCCCGATAACGTGGCAGCAAGCGTGGATGGCAGCGTGATTCCGGTGGCGACCCTGAATGTGTTTGTGGCTGCCGCACAGCGCAGTGAACCGCAGGTCAGCCGTGACGCCGTGCTCAAGGGGCTGGTGGAAAACCGGTTGTTGGCGGCCCTGGCCCATGAACACGACGACGTGGCCGCCCACGGCCATGCCGACACCAGTCGGGTGGGCTACGATGCGCAGACTCGCCACGAACAGCAACGCTTCAAACTGATTCGTACGGCTTTTGCCGATGACCTGCGGGTAGCGGTGGAAGAAAGCGGCACGACCGACAGTCTGGATTATCTGACTGAGCCGTTGTTGCTGTCCGAGGACGCGTTGGCTCCGTTGCTGTCGCTGGATCAGGCGCTGTACGCCACCATGACCGAGGCCCAGCAGCAGGCGGCCAGTCAGCTGGTGATTGCCCGTTACCGTTTTGCGGAGGATCAGCCAGAGCAGACGCTGACGCTGTGGGATCTGTATCGCCGGCAGAACATCCAGCTGAAAGTACAGATGCACAACCTCAATACCGGCTTTATCCGTGAGGCGATCAAGCAGCAGCTCACCATGGAGTATGTGTTCTACTGGTTTGATCAACACTCCGGTTTGTCGGCCCGGGCCATTGCGGCAGTGGATGACTGTATTGATGACGCCATGAGCCGCGATGAGCTGCTCCATGACCTGGGGCTGATGCACGATATCCATGACGATAACCCGCAGTTACGGGCTTTGGCGGCTGAAGTGAGCCAGGACCAGATCGCCGCGTATTACCAACAGCACCAGGACGAATTTACCCGTGTGGAGCGTGTTCACGCTTACCACTTGCGGGTCAACAGTCAGGCCGAAGCCGACCGGATTTATGCCGAGCTGCTGGATGTCCAGAAAGCGCAGAAAGCCCAGAAAGCGGATAGTGGGGACCCGGCCAGCGCGTTTGCTGACGCAGTCGCGCGTTATTCCGTTGCCGATGACCGTGAGCAGGGCGGGGCGCTGGGCTGGATCGACCGTGATAGCCGAGAGGACCACTGGACCCAGGCACTGGCGTTTGTGCAGCCGGTGCAGCGAGTGTCACCGCCGTTCCGTAGCCCGGCCACAGACAGCGCGCCGTACTGGGAGCTACTCTGGGTGGACCAGAAGGAAATGGGCTACCAGCGTGTGGACAGCGAATCGGTACGTTACCGGGCGGCCCAGGCCATTGCCCGGGAACAGATGCAGCAGCGTTTTCAGACCTTGCTGGCTGATGCCACCGAGGCGGCGGCGTTGCGGGTCAACCACGAGGTGTTGTGATGGCGGTGGGTGAGTGCCGGCCAGGCCAGACCGGGAGCTATCAGCGCCAGCAGGGGGGGGTGCGCCCTGGGTTGCTGGCCGGGTTGTTGATAGCCGTGAGCGCCAGTGCCTATTGGCTATTGCCCCCGGCGCCGGCGGCACCGGCAGGCAATGCAGCGGCGGGTGTTACTGCGGAAACGAGCCCTGATGCCGACCCCAAAGTGGACGCCGCAGCGGCGCCGGCAGCCCTAGCCCTGCCGATGATCGATACGGTGGCGGAACGTTCTCTGCCTATGCCGGAGAAGCGGGCGGATAACGCCCCATCCACGGTGTCGGCGCCTTCACCTTCCCCCCAGGCCGTGGCGGCCCTGCGAGAAAGTATGCGAAACGGCGATCCGCGTACGCCGCCGCTGGTCCGTAGTCCTGATTTGCGTGAACCGCCCAGCGCGGCCGAACTGGCCGACCCGGCGCTGTATCAGCAGTACGAAGCGAGACAGAATCAGGCGGTTCGTGCGTCTTTCGTGGCGGCGGCGAATCGCAAAATGGTGGAGCTGGAAGGGCTGATCGCCAGGGGCAAGGAATTCGGCATCGCCCCTGAACAGCTGGAAGAAGGGATCGCCAAACTGGACAAGCTGCGTGAGCAGCGCGATCAGTTGGTGGCGCAGCACCCTGAGCTTGCGGCTGAAGAGGGGGAAGCCGGAGCAGAGGGCGTTGAGAGTGCAGAAGGAGCAGAAGGCGCCGGCGATACGGCGCAGGACTGAGCGCCCAGTTCGCGGGCGCTGTCCTGAATCTCGCTATCGCCTGGCGCCACCGACAAGGCCTGGCAAATACTCTGCCGGGCTTTTTTGCTGTCACCCGCTGCCTTCTGGGCATAGGCCAGATTGTTCCAGGCAGCGGCGAGTTCTGGCTCATGCTGCACCGCATTTTCAAACGCGACTCGCGCGTCTTCCTGCTTGTCCTGCGCCCACAAGGCATTGCCATAGCCAAACCATAGCTGTCCGCTTTGCGGGAAGGCGTCCACGGCAGCGGGCCAGAAGGCGGCGTTATTGGGCAGCGGCGAGATGGCTCGGAACAGCGCATCAGGTTCGGCGCTGGCGGGCAACTGGCCGGCTTCCACCAGCGTGAATCCCCACTGATCGGCCCTGGCCCAGGTGCGAATAAAGCGGTTCCAGTGGCTGCTGTCACTTTGCGTTGTTCCGCTGTGCAGCACCACGGTATCGCCCTGATCCCGGTAGCCCGTTACCACAGCGAAGTGCCATTTCGGCCAGCGGGGCAGCGCCAGGTTTTGCATTACCAGCACCGGGCGATTGGCCTGTAATTCCTGAAACAGGGCGCCAGCGGATTCCACCGGATAGGCCATCAGACCGCGGCTACGGGCCGCAGCCCGCAGCTCAATGCCCAGTGAGCCTTTGCGCTCCGGCAGCCAGACTTCGTCCACCAGAGCGTCGGCGCTGACTTCCTTGCCCGCCCATTGCAGCATCATCGCCAGGGCGGCTGGGCCGCATTGATAAGCGTCCTGGGGGACAAAGGGCACCACCACCTGTTGCTCGGTGTGCACGCTGGCGCTTTGCGGCGGGGGAAAACTCTGGCAACCGCCCAGCGTTAGCAGAACGGTTGCCAGCAGGGCGGCAACCGGTTTTCCGGAAAGCATGCCGCGCAATACGGTCACCATTAATTGACCGGATCAATCACCGGGAAGACGTCGGTAGCGCCGAGCAGATCCAGAATAACCAGCACCAGGATGATAGCGAGTATCACGCCCAGTACGCCCTGACCGGCAGGCAGCTCTTCGGATTTCTGAGCCAGCTGCTGCAGCTCGGAATCGGTGAGGCGGTCCAGTCGCTGGCTGACTTGCTCCTGGTTAACGCCGTATTCGCTCAGCGCCTGAGCGGCCACTTTATGATCCATCAATTGCATGACTTGTTGTTTCATGGCTGCGCGATCCTGTTGCTGAATCACGGTGTCATTACCAATCATGGCGGCTTGTGCGGCGGGGACCATGAGCACTTGCATGAACAACAATACAAAGGCACTGAAAATACCGGTAACGCGTTTTGACGTGGTCATGAAGCATTCTCCTGTGTTCTTGAAAGGTTATACGCTACCAGTGTGACCGCTATTCAACAGGATCTCTGCGTGATCCGGGCGATTTTTTACAAGGACTTTACCGATATCAACTGCTTTAACCCCTTCACTATCAAGATGTTGCAGTGCCTGTTGTGCATAGCTGGCGGGCAGACAGAACAATAGCCCCCCGGCGGTTTGTGGGTCGCACAGGGCGGTAAGCAGGGCGTCGTCCACGGGGTCTTGCTGTTGGCAATGCACCAGTATCTGTCGGTTGGCATCGCTGAGGGTGCTGGCCACACCCTGTTGAATCAGCGACAGCGTGCCAGGCAGCAGCGGTACCTTGTGGCAATCCACAGAGAGGGTAACGTCGCTTTGCTGGCTGATTTCGTAGAGATGGCCGAGCAGCCCGAAGCCGGTGATATCGGTGCAGGCATTCACGGGTACATCCTGCAGGGCCCGTTGCGCAATATGGTTGCTGGTCAGCAGGTGGTGCAGTGTCGTGTCCAGCCAGGGGCCGTGGAATGCGGCAGCATTGCTGCTGTTTGCCTGCATCAAGGCTGCCAATTGCACGCCGCTTCCCAATGGCTTGGTGAGGATCAGTCGGTCGCCGTCGCGGGCGCCGTGTTTGTGCCAGAGCTGTGCCGGATCCGCCTGGCCGTTGACGGTGAAACCGGCGGCCATCTGTGGGCCTTCGATGGTGTGGCCACCGACCAGGGTGCAGCCGGCTGCATTCAGTTCCCGGACGGCTCCGGCCATCATCCGTTGCAGGTCACGGCCCTGCAGGCGCGGGTGGTGCCAGGGCAGGGTAATGTTGGCCAGGGCGGAATGGGGGCGGGCGTTCATGGCGTACAGGTCGCTGAGGCTGTGCAGGGCGGCAATGCGCCCGAACAGGTAGGGTTCATCGATAAAGGCGGGGAAGAAATCCAGGCTCTGGACCAGCCGCTGCCCGGCGGGCCAATCGATGATGGCGGCATCATCAGCGGCGTCTACGCCGGCTTCGATGCCCGGATTAATGGCTGGCTGAAGGCCTGCCAGTGCCTCATGCAAGGCGTCGCTGCCGACCTTGGCGCCGCAGCCAGCGCAGTGCAGGGCGTCCGGTTCGGCGGGGGCGGCGGACATGGCGGGCAGCTGCTGATCGAACTTGGCCATGAAGGCCCGGTCGATATGGTCCTTCCAGCGCCATACCCAGTGGCCGGCCACAGACAGACTGCCGCCACGACTGGCAATGGCGTCTTTGCCGCCGGCAGATAGCAGCGACAGGAATCGGGACTGCGGGCGATAGGCAACCAGCGGTTGTCCTTGAATGGCCGCGCGCAGGTTGTCGGCCAGGGTGCGCGCCTGACGAACCGCATAGACCCCGGCCTTGGGCAGTGATGTGGGAAAAGCGGCGCAGTCACCGGCGGCAAAAATGCGTGCATCGGAGAGCGTCTGCAGGCTTTCCGTGACGCGTACAAAACCCCGTTCGTCGCACTCCAGCCCGCTGTCTTCCAGTATCGGCAGGCCGCGCACTCCCGTGCACCAGAGCACCCACTGGGCGGTTAGCGGCTGATCTCCCATCTGCAGTTGCTGTTGTGCATCACGGTGAACGCGACTGTGGGTATGCAGGGTGACGTTATGGGCTTGCAGCCGCTTGCGCATCTTTTCGCGCACGCTGGCGGGAAAGCCGGGCAGCAATTCCCCACCGGTGATCAGTTGAATCTCTGCCGCTTGCTGGCGGTTCTGAAAATGGTGGGCCATGGCCAGTGCCATTTCGGTACCGCCTGCACCGGCACCGACCACCGCCAGTGAGGGTGTTTGCCCGCCGGCGTCGCGGCAGAGTTGTTGCCAGCGGGTATAAAAGCTGGCCACCGGTTTGACCGGCACAACGCTGGGGTGATCGTTGCCAATGGGCGAGAGATCCGGCGTGGCGCCCACGTCTAGGCTTAGCCAGTCGTAGGCCAGCTGGCTGCCATCGCTGAGCTGTAATTGCCGTTTCTGTGGATCAAGCTGTGTGACGCTGGCCCGAACAAACCGGCAGCCGCTGGCCTGGCACAACCGGTACACATCCACATGGGTGTCATCCAGCGTGTAGTGCCCGGCGATCAGCCCCGGCAACATGCCGGAATAGGCGCTCAGGCTGTCCGGGGACACCAGGGTCAGGCGTACGCCGGGTATCGGTTTCATGGCCAGCATGCGCAGGGCCAGCGCATGGCTGTGGCCGGCGCCGACAAAGACCAGGTCGTATTGAGCGGAGGGGCTTATCACAGTTGCAGGTCACCTTGCAGATAGCAGCGGGCGGTGCCGCTGAGGGTGACGCGATCGCCTTTCAGCTGGCAGTGCAGTTCACCGCCACGGGCAGAAAGCTGGCGGGCATGGAGGTGTGTCTTGCCGAGTTTATCCGCCCAGTAAGGCACCAGGGTGCAATGGGCCGAGCCGGTGACCGGGTCTTCCGGAACGCCTTTGGCCGGGGCAAAAAAGCGGCTGACAAAATCACAGTCCTCGCCGGGCGCGGAAATCATTACCGCGAAGGTATCCAGCGCCGCGATGGCGGTGAAGTCGGGCTGAAAATTGCGTACCTGATCGGCGCTGTCCACGATGATCAGGGTGTCCCGGGCTTGCAGCACTTCGCGAATGGGCAAATCCAGCGCCCGGGAAAACGGGGTGATGTCGGTGAGTGCGTGGGCCGGCCGTGACGGAATATCCAGGCTTAACGTCTGCCCGCTGCGGGTCACGAACAAGGGACCGGAGGCGGTGGAAAAGCGCACCCGCTCACCCGGGAAGCCCAACGCATGAAAGACCACCCAGGCGGCGGCCAGTGTGGCGTGACCACACAGGTCGACTTCCACTTGAGGGGTAAACCAGCGTAACGCGTAGCCCAGATCGTCGGGCACCAGAAAGGCGGTTTCCGAGAGATTGTTTTCCAGCGCGATGTTTTGCAGCAGGGCGTCGTCCAGCCAGTGTGTCAGCGGCACCACGGCGGCCGGGTTGCCGGCAAACAGGGCGTCGGTGAAGGCGTCCACTTGGTACAGTTTCATAGTGCGACTCGTGTTTGCGTTCTTCTGGCGGTGTCGGTCAACTGCTTGCCGGGGCCTTGCTTGCTGAAACACCATGGCCCGGCTGCAGTCTCAGGCGCTGTCTTAGTGCGCGAGACAGGGCATCCACTCCCAGATTGAGCAACACCGTGGCCAGGATCAACAGGGCGGTTCGGTCAAAGCGGAATTCCGCCACGCTGGAATCAATATAGAAACCCAGGGTGTGAATGCCAAGAATCCCCAGTACCGCCGTTTCGCGCATGATCACCTCCCAGCGATAGAGCAGGAAAGCGAGCAGGTTCGGGCTGATGCGTGGCAAGACCTCCCAGGCGTAGCGGTTGATGCCGGTCGGCGCGTCTGCCCGCAGGCGCAGGGTTTCACTGAAGCGGCCCGTCAGGTGGGCGACGATGGCGCCGGTATGCAGGGCAAGCGCAAAAATGCCGGGCAACATGGAGGGGCCGAGCAGGATCAGGAAAAAGAAGGCGAGAAAAAACTCCGGTGTGGTGCGCAACACCACCAGCAGGCCATGGCCCAGTGTACGGCTGACCCGGTTACCGAATAACGGTGAGGTGAGGGGAAACAGTACCAGTGCCAGTATGCCGGTGAGCAGTAGCGCGGCCAGCCCCAGTACGCTGGTCTGCCACAGGCCGGGCCACAGTTGTTGCTGCCAGAGCATGGCAAACCACTGCCACAGTTCCAGCAGGCCACCGCCGTGACGCAGGGGAGCGGGCACCAGATCCACGGTGACAAAACGCACCAGGGTGGACAGGTTGCCGGTGAAGACCGGCGGCGCCCACACCACGGCGGCGATCAAATACAGGGGAATCAGCGCCGGGCGCAGCCACCAGCGCAGGGTGAAAATCAGCGCGAAAAACAGGTACAGCAACGCCGCGCCTTGATCGTAGACCCCTTCACGAAAGGCGGTTTCCAGATGGAAGCCCAGGGTGGGCAAACCGATAAAGCCGAGAATGGCCGAGGCGCGCAAGGCGCATTCCAGCCGGTAACTGCCGTAGGCCTTGAAGGCCTGCCAGACCAGCGGTAGCCGGGCGAAGAAAAAGCGGCTGACGGCGGAGGTGCTGGCGGGCAGGGAATGGGAGGGGTTTGGGTCCGACTCTTCCAGAAATTCGCCGAATACCTTGGCAAAGATACCCGCATAGGGAATGGCGATGGCCAGTACCCCGGTGAGCGTGCTCAGGCCGGCAACCTGTAATAGCAGCAGGCCCCAAAACAGCTCGTGGACGGCGCGGATGCTGGCGGCGAAACTGCGTACCGCCCGCGACGACCAGCAGACTGCCATCAAAAAACCGAACAGGGCAGCCAGCGCGGTGCCTTGCCAGGCAAAGGCCAGGGTATTGGCCAGCGCCTGGCCCAGCTGTTCGGTGGCAAAAAAGTCCGGGGCCATAAACCCCTTGGCCATGCGCAGCAGTTCCTGGCCAGGGCTGGAGCGGGCGATCTCCATGTCGGCCAGCAACAGTGCCGCCAGGCCGGCCAGGGCGAGGCCGCCGGTGGTGCGCCGCCAGCGACTGGCCGTGGTGTTCAGCGGCGGGCTGGCGGGGGGCATGGTAGGGCGTTCACTGCTACGCATCGTCCTGATACAAGGCATCCAGATCGCTGAGTGACAGCGACCGGGTGGCGGCGTCGAGGACGATTTGGCCCTGGTTCAGGCCGATGATCCGGTCGCTGCAGGCCAGAGCCAACGACCGATCATGCAGGGCAATCACGGCACTGTGGTGGCGAGCCAGTGACAGGGTGAGCAGGGCAAGGCCCTGATGTTCGTCCAGGCTGGAGACCGGCTCGTCGGCGAGCAGAACCGGGCGTTGCGTGTAGAGGGCACGGCCCAGCGCGGTGCGTTGCGCCTGGCCGCCGGAGAGCTGGTCGACACTGGTGAACAACTTGTCGTGAAGCGACAGGTCGGCGGCCAAAGCGCCCACCTGTTCACGCTCGTGTCGACTGGGGGCTATCAGGTTGCGCAGGTTGGTGACGGTGCGGTTGCGCGACAGGGCGCCCATGTAGATGTTGTGGAACACGCTCAGCATGGGTACCAGTGCACCCGTCTGGGGACACCAGGCACAGACGCTTTCCTGCTGGGTGCGCAGGGCATCGAGAAGGGTGGACTTGCCGGCACCGGAAGGGCCGAGCAGGGCGACTTTTTCGCCCTGCTCGATGGTCAGCGTCAGGCTGTCGAAGACAACCTGATCGCCATGGCCCAGCCGGGCCTGCTGAAAATCAAACACGCCGGAATTAGCCTGTGGCCGTTAGTCCAACAAGCCAATGGCGTTGGCGGTGTCCTCGATGGGGGCATAGTCCGCATTGGAAGCCGGAATAAATTTTTCCCGCGGGAAAGCCTGCAGCAGTGCCGGATCGTCGATGGACAGCAGGGTTTCAGTAACGCGCTGGCTGAAGCCTTCGCCGAAGCGCTCATCCAGATCGCCGCGAACGGTCCAGTGGTAGTCCGGGTAGGTGGGGGTCTCCCAGATCACACTGACCTTGCTGGTATCGATTTTGCCTTCCGCCAGCTCACGTTCCCAGACTTTGAAATTCACCGCGCCAGTGGCGTAAGCCCCGCTTTGTACCAGGGCGATGGTACGGCTGTGGTCTCCGGAGAAGCCGACTTTCTTGAACAGGTCTTCCGGCGACTTGTTGAAGGTCTCGCGCAGATAGAATTCCGGCATCAGGCGGCCAGATGTGCTGCCCTTGGAACCGAAGGTGAATGATGGCTGGGCAATAAAGTCTTCACCCAGTGTTTCGACGGGTTCGAGCCCGCTGCTGCTATTGGCAATGAAATAGGATTTGAAGGCGGTGTCTTCCTGGCCCTGGGCAATGGCCTCGGAACCGGGGACAAGACGCCGCGCCTGAACGCCGGACAAGCCGCCGAACCAGGCCATTTGCACTTCATCGTTGCGGAAGGCGGTCACTGCGGCAGCGTAGGATTTCACCGGTACGTATTTCACCGGCACGCCCAGCTGTTCTTCCAGATGGGCGGCGATGGTGCCGAACCGTTTTACCAGCTGGGATTCATCCTGATCCGGAATCGCCGTAAAGGTGAAGGTATCGGTTTTGGGGTCATTACAGGCAGAGAGGAGCAGGGCAGCAGCCAGTGCAGCAAGAAATTTCAAACGCATTGTTGTCTCCGTTCAATAGGGAGGCTTACCGAACTTTATGAGGGAACGTGCACGGGACGATTGCGGGTTCGGCCATACGCAACCATTGGGCGCAGTATAACGGCTTGCGAGGGGTTTTGCGTCAGCGGTTGTTGAGGAAATCGCTGACCTCGGCACGGGTGCCCTGGAAGACGATGGTGCCTTCGCGGCGCGACAGCATGTAGTCGTACATGGGGTCGTAATAATCGGCGAGCAGGCTGTGGATCCATTCGCGGTGCAGCTCGGTATCGCCGCAGGCGGCTTGCACGGCCAGGGCTTCCTGAAGTTGCTGGCGCAGCTGCTGATGGCGAATGCCGCCGAGGCGGCGGCGAATGCGATCCATGGCCGCCAGCAGTTCATCGCCGAGCTGCTTGAGAGCATCCTGCTCACCGAAGTAGTGGGCATACTCCTGCAGCGGGCCGATGACGTAATCTTCCAGGGTCACCTGCACGCGGGCTTCCAGGGATTCCTCGATCACGATACGTGGCTGCGTCTTGATCTGGTCTTGCAGTGAAAAGGGCAGATGGCAACGACCGATCAGTTTGCTTTCGTCTTCCACCAGAATACGGGCAGGCTGGGCGGCACGCTGTTTGATCAAGGCGATGGACAGGGCATTCTCAAAATCGATTTGGCTGGGCTGACCGCCGGGGCGTCGGCCGAAAGAGGAGCCACGATGGTGGGCCAGGCCTTCCAGATCGATGGCGTTGGCCTGTTGTTCAATCACCCGCGTCTTGGCACAGCCGGTACGGCCACACAGCACTTCCAGTGGCAGGCTGGCGATACAGGCTTCCAGTTCATCGATCAGGAACCGGCGCAGCGCCTTGTAACCACCAGTGATCAGCGGAGCATCGACCCCGGCTTCGCGCAGCCAAGCCTGGGTGGTCTGGCTGCGCAGTCCACCACGGAAGCAATACAGATAACCGCTCGGATTGGCCTGCCACCATTGCTGCCAGGCTTGCATGCGTCGTTCCCGTTCTTCGCCGCTGACCAGCTTGTTGCCCAGATCAATGGCCGCCTGCTGGCCCTGCTGCTTGTAGCAGATGCCAATCTGGTGACGCTCGTCATCGTTGATCAGGGCGATATTGGTGGCACCGGGAAAGGCACCCTTGGCAAATTCCACAGGGGCTCGCACGTCCAGCAGGGGCGTGTCGTTGAGGAACAGGGAAAGGAAATCACGGGTATCGTCTCGCATGGGGAGCGAGTGTAGTTCAGCTACAAGCTACAAGCTACAAGCTACAAGCTACAAGCTACAAGCTACAAGCTACAAGCTACAAGCTACAAGCTACAAGCTACAAGCTACAAGCTACAAGCTTGGATAGGGAAGCAGGAAAGGTTCCCCCGGTTTTCCTTTTCAACTTTTCACTTTGAACTTTCAACTGAACGTCGCGGGCAAGGTGGTCATATCGTGGCAACCACCCAACCCGCGTTGCGGCTTGTGGCTTGTGGCTTGAAGCTTGTCGCTGCTTTACTCCGCCGGGCGGATCTGGCCGGCCAGGTGGGGTTTGATGCCGTCCTTGGCGAGCAGACGGAAATCGCTACCGCCGTCGGCCGCCTTGTTCTCGAACTTCACCGTGGCGGGCACGAACATGGGCAGTTTGAATTGCACGTCCACGGTGAACGCGTCTTCCGGAAGCTGGTTCTGCAATTCTGCCAGGCAGCGGGCCTTGGACCACATGCCGTGGGCGATCTGGCGCTTGAAGCCGAACAGTTTGGCCGACAGCGGATACAGGTGAATCGGGTTGCGGTCACCGGAAACAGCGCCGTAGCGGCGGCCGATATCCCCGGGCACTTTCCATTCCACGGTGTCGGTGGCGGGTTGGGGCTTGGGCGCGTCTTTCTTCTTGCTGCTGCTACCGCCGCCGCTGCGGAAGAAGTTCACGGATTCACTTTCCCAGACCCGCTCGCCACCGGTGCTCACGCTGGTAAAGATGGAAAATTCGTAACCCTTGTCGACTTTCTGCAGGTTGCCCAGAAAACACTTCACGTTCAGTTGTTCACGCTCGGCAATGGGGCGGTACTGGGTGATGCTGTTACGCACATGCACCAGGCCCATGGCGGGAAACGGAAAACCGTCGGTGAGAATCAGTGCCATATGCAGCGGGAAAGCGTGCATGTGCGGATAGGTCACTGGCAATTTGCCGTCGGCGGCAAATCCGCACACCTTGCGGTAGGCGGCCAGATGTTTTTCATCGAGGGAGACGTCATTCAGGCGCAGGCCCACGTCTGGCAGGGTGGGGTTGCTGCCTGGTTTGACGGTGGCACGCAATACGGCCTTGGCGAAGTTGATCACCATGGGTGGTGAATTACGCAGCTCGCGGAATTTGACCTCACTCATTACTCAATCCTTTCCCGTTGATTGCGTTGCAACGTAGGCAACGGTGGCAATGCAAAAGAGTATAGAGCAGGGCAGGGGAGTCGCTATTGGCCGTATAGACAGGGAGTCTGGTGAGTTAAGCACAGGCGCGTGGCGCAAGGGCGCAAAATGTGAAATGCGTTCAGGAACTGCTCTTGTCAGAGCGCCACATGCCCACGCCGAAGTAAATCAGGCGCAGTTGTTTCTCGGCGGTCATCAGCACTTCTTGCTGACCGGTCTCATCAATTTCTTCCAGTTCCAGCATTTCCTGGGTCAGGGCGGTGACGTTGTTGACCACCAGCCCGGCCATCATTTGCAGGTCTTCCGCATTGACATGATTCAGAAACGGAAAGCGTGCCATGTCCATGGCCAGCTCGTTGGTGAACATGCGGATTTCCCGGCGAATGGCGTTGCGCATGGTGGGGGTGCCACCGGCCAGTTCCTTGGAGACAAACAGGAAGTGGGCGCGGTTGTTGCGGACATAGTTGAAGTACACCTCCAGGGAGCCGCGCAGCATGCGCTCGTTTGGCAGCTCTTCCTGGCGGACCTGGCGCATCATATGGCGCAGGGTACGGAAAGATTCATCCAGCAGAGTCAGGCCCAGGGCGCTCATATCCGGGAAGTGCCGGTAGAAGGCGGTTGGGACCACGCCGGCTTTCTTGGTGACTTCGCGCAGGCTCAAGGCAGAAAAGGGGGCTTTCTTGACCACCAGTTCCAGCGCCGCTGCCATCAAGGCTTCCCGGGTCTGGCCGCGTTTGGGCTTGCGCGATCTGCTGGTGGTTTCCTTGGTCATTGCCGGTTGCCTCTGCGTTGGGTTTCAGGTCGTTGGGTTAAGCGCGACCGGCAGTCTCATGCCCCGTTTCCGGCTGGCTGGAGAAGCAAGTGCGGGGGCTGGGTGGGCTTCAAGCACCAATTAGACCCTGAAAATACGCTGTAAATTCTCCTCGTTGTGGGGCCGTGATGCAACTGGTGAGCAAAAAACATGTGTAACTGCATGATAATGCAGGCGTTTACAAATTTAAGTGTACAGGTGTTGACTTAAAATGTGGGTCTGTGAATAATGCGTACAACTGTTCACTTACAGGGATAAACCCAATGAACGCAATGACACAGACTTCCAGCCGTTTCCAGCAAGGCCTGACCCGCCTGCTGCAGTCCCGTGTGGCGGATATTCTTTCCTATCCCCATGGCGTTGACCGTTATCTGGAGGTGTTCAATCCGCTGTGGTCCGTTAATGAGGTGCGCGCCAAGGTTGAAGCCGTGCGCTACCTGACCAAGGACAGCGTGACCCTGACCCTGCGTCCCAATCATAACTGGGAAGGCTTTATTCCCGGTCAGTTTGTTCAGCTTTCCGTCACCATTGATGGCAAGCGTCAGACGCGTTGCTATTCACCGGCCAACTCCCTGCACCGCGCTGACGGCTGCATCGAGCTGACCGCTAAAGTGCACGCCAACGGCTTTGTTTCCCGCCATTTGCGTGAACAGCTGAGTGTTGGCGATGTGGTGCTGCTGTCCCAGGCGGACGGCGAGTTTGCCCTGCCGGCACAGCGTCCTGAGCAGGTGCTGCTGATCAGTGGCGGCAGTGGTATCACCCCGGTGATGTCCATGCTGCGCACCCTGTGTGACGAGGGCTTCAGCGGCCCGATCACCTTCCTGCATTACGCCAACAGCGCCGCCGACATGATCTACGCCAGCGAGCTGGAAGAGATCGCGCGGGCTCACGACAACGTGACCCTGGTGCGCTGCTTCAATGATGAGGGTGAACAGGGTGAGCTTTCCGGTCTGTTTTCCCGTGAACATCTGTATACCGCTGCGCCAGAATTTGCACAGGCGACCACTTTTCTGTGCGGGCCGCCGCCGATGATGGCTGCGGTGGAAAAAGTCTGGGAAGAGGACGGCCTGGCAGAGCGTCTGCACAAGGAGCAGTTCACCCTGGCGGCGCCACAGATCGAAAGCGACAGCGCTGAAGGCGAAGTGCGCTTCGTCCAGAGCGAAAAAATGGCCATCAATAATGGCGCCACCCTGCTGGAGCAGGCCGAGTCCGCCGGGCTGACCCCGGAATCCGGCTGCCGCATGGGTATCTGCCACGCCTGCACCTGCCGCAAGACGGCCGGTGAAGTGCGCGATATCCGCACTGGTGAGATCACCAGTGGCGAAGAAGACATTCAAATTTGCATCAGCGTGCCGGTGGGCACGGTGACCCTCGACATCTAGACGGAATTCACCCAACCGAAGCGTCCCGAGACGAATCTTCAAACCGGGTTTAAGGAGAAAGCACATGAGTATTTTCAGCAACTTGAGCGCCGAACAATTCGAGACCATTGGCCAGGAACTGGATGCCATCCGTAATCGTGAAATGGCGGACCTGGGCGAAGAAGATGCCACCTACATCCGCACTCTGATCAAGCGTCAGCGTCGCCTGGAAATCGCCGGTCGCGGCCTGCTGATGGCGGGTTTCCTGCCGCCGGCATGGCTGGCCGGTGTGGCTTGCCTGTCTGCCTCCAAGATTCTGGACAACATGGAAATTGGCCATAACGTGATGCACGGCCAGTACGACTGGATGGGTGACCCGGCCATCAACTCCAAGGTGTTTGACTGGGACAACACCTGCACCAATACGGCCTGGAAGCAGACCCACAATTTCGAGCACCACACCTTCACCAACGTGCTCGACAAGGACCATGACATTGGTTACGGCATCCTGCGCATGTCAGAAGACCAGGAGTGGGAACCGCGCTTCCTGTTCAACCCGATCCTGGCCGGCATCCTGGCCACCTTCTTCCAGCACTTTGTGGCGATTCAGAGCCTCAAGCTGGAGGACTACCTGATCTACAAGACCAAGACCAAGGAAGAGGTGAAGGCCGAATTCAAGCCGACCTGGAAGAAGATGCGCAAGCAGTTGGTCAAGGACTACCTGTTATTCCCGGCCCTGGCGGGTCCGTTCGCCCCCTTCGTTTTCGCCGGCAATATGGCGGCCAATGTGGCGCGCAACCTGTGGTCTTCCCAGGTGATCTATAACGGTCACTTCCCGGAAGAGGTGGAGCAGTTCCCGGAATCCGTGATTGAGAATGAGACCCGTGGCCAGTGGTATGTACGCCAGCTGCTGGGCTCTGCCAACTTTGAAGGCAGCCGTCTGATGCACGTGATGAGCGGTAACCTGAGCTTCCAGATCGAGCACCATTTGTTCCCGGACATGCCGGCGCATCGTTACGCGAGAATCGCCCCGGAAGTGCGCGCCATCTGTGAAAAACATGGCCTGCCGTACAACACCGGGTCGTTCATGCGGCAGTCGCTGAGCGTCTGGAAGCGGATCTTCAAGCTGTCCCTGCCCAGCAAAACGGAAGGCGACAGCAAGAAAGGCCCGCTCAATGGTCTGCGAGCCAAAGTCGTGTCCCTGACCCGTGAACCGCAGTCAGAAAACCGCAAGGCTGCCTGATCGCCCCAGCAGCCTGCCAGGCGGTTTGATCTCCTGGTTCGGGCCGGGCCTGCGCTGGTTCCGGCCCTGCCATCCTTATGCTACTCTCAGTGATTCTGAGAGTAGCTTTTTTTGTATTGGGGACAAGGCAACGCATGGCAGAAATGACGGATTCCGGTGTGCTGTTACGGATGGCCTACAAGGCCATGGTAAAAGCCGGTATTGATGCCGATGCCGTGTTGGCGGAGGTTGGGCTCGACAAGTCCATTTTGCAGGTCCCTGACCTGCGTACCCCCCATGATGCCCAGGAATGGTTCTGGCAGGCTTTGGAAAAAGTGTCTGGCGATGAACATATCGGGTTGCATCTGGGTGAACATATTCCCGTCTATAAAGGCCAGGTGCTGGAGTACCTGTTCCTTTCCAGTCCTACCTTTGGTGAAGGCCTGAAGCGAGCGCTGGATTACCAGCGCTTGTTGTCCGATGCCGCCCAAGGCGAATTGTTCGAGGAAGGCGATCGGGTTTTCCTCAAGCAAATGATCTGGAGTAATCGTCTCAGTCATCTCAATGAGTGCATGATGATGGGCGTGATCAAGTTTTTCCGCTTTGTCACCGATGATGCGTTCGAACCGGTGGAGGTGCATTTCGGCCACGCCCGCCATGCGGATCAGTTGGAATATGAGCGTCTGTTCGATTGCC
Organism: Alloalcanivorax sp.; assembly: GCA_039983755.1. GTDB lineage: Bacteria > Pseudomonadota > Gammaproteobacteria > Pseudomonadales > Alcanivoracaceae > Alcanivorax. The sequence goes on along the minus strand of JBDWVU010000047.1, from coordinate 4,811 downwards.
CGGTAAAATTCGACATGCCCAGTGTGGGCATGTATTTCGATGCCAAGGTCATGACCTTGCCATCGGCCCATCACGAACCGGAGCTGTTGCATCTGCACGAGCAACTTGCCAGTGAGCAGGTGGCCCGGTTGGAAAAACAGGATCTGGTCGCTCAGGTGAACCGGCTGATTGGTGAATTGCTGGAGTCTGGCCACGCCAACCTGGAAGAAGTGGCAGAACGGTTGGGTATCAAGGCGCGCCAGTTGCGCACGCGGCTGGCGGATGCCGGCACCAACTTCAACCAGCTGGTGGCCGATTACCGCTGTCGTTTGGCGAAACGTTTGCTGGCCGGCACTGATGAATCCATCGATGAAATTGTCTACCTCACCGGCTTTTCCGAACCGTCTACCTTTTACCGTGCATTCAAGCGCTGGGTCGGCATGACGCCGATTGAATACCGCAAACTGAAAGCGGAAGAAGATGCGATGGTATAAGCCCAAGCAAGGCTCGAGAGAAATAAAAAAAGGCGCCAATGGCGCCTTTTTTTATTTTGCTTATTGTGTCTCGGTGCAGTGTATTAAAGCACCATGGCCGCCAGCCAGCCGGCGGCAATCAGCGGCAAGTTGTAGTGCAGGAAGGTGGGGATAACGGTGTCGCGGATATGGTCGTGCTGGCCGTCTGCATTCAGGCCGGCGGTGGGGCCAAGAGTGGAGTCGGAGGCGGGGGAGCCCGCATCACCCAGGGCGGCGGCGCTGCCCACCAGCGCTGCCGTGGCCAGGGGAGAAAAGCCCAGTGCCAGGCAGAGCGGCACATACAGGGTGGTGATGATGGGAATGGTGGAAAAGGACGAACCAATGCCCAGAGTCACGAACAGGCCAAGCAACAGCAGCAGGGCGGCAGCGATAGGCGGACTCTGCAAGCCACTGGTTACCGCTTCCACCAATACGGGAACCTGTCCACTGGCGTTTACTACGGATGCATAACCGTTGGCCGCGATCATGATGAAGCCAATCAGGGACATCATTTTGACCCCCTGAGTAAAGGCATCCTGGGAGTCCCCCCAGGGCACCACGCCGCCCGCCGTAAACACCAGAAAACCCACCAGTGCGCCGAGAATAATGGAGTCGCTGTAAAGCTGCAGGGCCAGTGCCGACGCCAGTGCCAGGGCGGCGACGACCACGTTGCGTACCGAGAGAGGGGCGTGCTGTTCTTCACCGGGTAGCTGTACAGGCCGGTAGCCCCGGGGTTTACGGTAACGGAATATGGCAAGCAGCAGGCCAACCACCATGCCCGCAGCGGGCAGTAGCATGGCCAGTGGCAAGGTGTCGTTGGGCAGTTCCAGGCCGGCCTTGGCCAGGCTGGGGCCCAGTTGGGTGTGCAGGAAAATACTGCCGAAGCCCACTGGCAACACCATGTAAGGGGTGATCAGTCCAAAGGTCAGTATGCAGGCGGCCAGCCGCCGGTCCAGGCGCAGCTGATGCATCACTTCCAGCAAGGGCGGCACCAGAATCGGGATGAAGGCGATATGGATGGGCACCAGGTTCTGGCTCATGATCGCGGCAGCCAGCAGCACGGTGAGCAGCAGGGTACGAATGCGGCGTAGCTGGCCGGGATCCGGCGAGCGGCCAAGTTTTTCGATGATGCGTCCGGCCAGCCATTCGGTGATGCCGGAGCGGGCGATGGCCACGGCAAAAGCCCCCAGCAGGGCATAGCTGAGGGCAATGTTGGCACCGTCACCTAACCCGTCAGTGAAGGCGGAAAGCGTGCTTTGCAATTCCAGTCCACTGCCCAGTCCTGCCACCAGTGCGGCGCAGAGTAATGCCAGCACCACATTCATTCGGGCAAGGCTGAGGCCCATCAGGATCAATACGGACCAGACAATGGGGTTGAATAACGGATTCATGGTGCCTCCACCGGGCGTGCTCTGAGTCTACCGCGAGGCGGCGCAGTCTAGCAGGGGCGGCGAGCACTTCCTAACCCGGTGCCGGGCGTCTTTGGCCGGCCGGCGGTGTAATCCGGTTTCATTCAATGAATAGAGTGGGGCGGAGAGCGTTTTCGCTTTCAGGTTGGGGCGAGCTGACGGTTAGAGGCTACAGACGCTATTGGTCCGTGCGGTGCGACTCGCCTTCGATGGTGTCGCCGCCAAGACCGGTTCGGTCATCGTTGCTGCCCGGTCGTTGCTGGAACGGGTTGGTTGCTCCGCCGGGGTAGCTGGAGCGGGTGTAGGCAAACCCGGCTCCCTGCACGGTGGTGAAGCTTTGCAACGAGCCTTTCTGGATCACCTTGTTGGCCATCCAGCGGCGTGAACCGGGTAGCAACAAGGCAAAGCCCACGGCGTCGGTAATAAAGCCCGGAGTGATCAGCAGGGCGCCGCCAAGCAGCAGCATCATGCCTTCGACCATTTCCTGACCGGGCATTTCACCTTGCTGCATACGCTGATTCAGGCGCACCCAGGTACTGAGGCCCTGGCGGCGGAACAGGTAGCTGCCCAGCAGGGCGGTTGCCACGGTAGCAACAATGGTGATCGGCCAGCCGATTGCCCCGGCGACTTGTGCCAATACCAGTACCTCCAGCAGAGCAAAACCGAAGATGAAAAAGAAAACGCGACCAAAACCCATGAGGTGTCCTGTTTGCCGTCAATAGTCAGTACGTGGTCATGATTGGACCTGAATTCAAGGGGCAGGTTCCTGCGCGATGGTTTGCTCCAGTTGCTGGCGAAGCCAGCGGTGGGCCGGGTCGCGTTGCTGGGCCGGGGACCAGATCATGTAGATGGGGACGGGCGGCAGGTCAACGGGGAAGGGCAGCACCTGCAACTGCATGGTTTCGGCGTACTGCTGAGCGAGCCGGTCGGGGACGGTGGCAATCAGGTCCGAGCCCCCGCAAACCGCCAGCATGCTGGCAAACTGGGTCACCCGGGCCCCCGTGCGGCGCTGCCAACCGGGGGCATTGAGAATCTGGTCCAGGGGAAGTTGCCGGTTGCGGTCCGGCAGCACCACATGCTCTGCCTCCAGAAACTGCTGTTTGTTGCACCTTCCCTTAATGGTGGGGTGGCCCTTGCGGGCAATTACGGACAGCCGTTCTTGCAGTAATACGCTGCGTTGCAGGCGATCATCGTCAGCCACAAAGGCATCTACGGAGAGGTCTGCCCGGCCTTTGTGGAGCTCGTCGGGCATATCATCGTTGGCAGACAGGATTTCCAGTACCACCTGGGGCGCTTGTTGGCGGAGTCTGGCCAGCAGTGGCCCCAGTACCACCATTTCGAAATAGTCCAGGCTGAGAATGCGGAAGTGGCGTTGGCTGGTGGCGGGGTCGAAGCGGTTCTCCGGGTTCAGGGTGTCGCGCAGGGCCACCAGCTGCGGGCCAAGCTGATCATGTAGCTCCCGGGCCCGGGGGGTCGGGGTCATCCCGTGGTGGGTGCGAACAAACAGGGTGTCCCCAAAGGTGTGGCGCAGGCGCTGCAGGGCAGCGCTGATTGCGGGCTGGCTCATGCCCAGCGATTCCGCGGCACGGGAGAGCTGGCCAGCCTCCATGATGGCATCGAAGACAGGCAACAGATTCAGGTCGATACTGCGTAAATTCAGTTTCATGGATATTAGTTATACCAAATATCAATTAGAAAGATAAATACAGTCTGTCTAGTTTGGAGGTGCGCATAACAACAAACGGGAGAATACCCATGGACCAGATACTGACCTTGTCAGTCACCACCTTCATCGTTATCACCGCCATCTGGGAAGTCTTTGCGGGCCGCACCCGCGAAGGAAGAAAGACTCGCCAGGACTGGAAAGTCGCGTTTCTTGCCACTTTCATGATGGTGGCTATTCAGCGCCCGCTGATGCTGCTGTTGATTACCCTGGCTCTGACCGGTCTCTTCCCGGGTAGCGCCGGATCGCTTGCCTGGCTGCAAAGCGAGTATTTCTGGCCGACCCTGATTGCCTTCTTCTGCATCGAAGAATTCCTGCACGGGTCCTTCCACCTGTTTGCCCACAGTCGCCGCCCGAAGAACAAGGCGCTGCAGTGGGTGCAGGCGTTCTACAAGATGAGCCATCGGCCCCATCACCTGGCGGGTGGCCAGGACAGCAAGGGTCAGCTGTCTGTGACGCAGACCTTTGTGAATGGCTGGGCCTGGTGGTTGATCATGCCTAACTACGCTTTCCAGCTGGTGTGTCTGTATCTGGGCCTGGTGGAAGTCTTTCTTGTGGCGACGGCCTTCAAAGGTTTGTGGGCAGCCCAGACCCATGTGAACTGGAATTGGGATCTGTACTTCCACAATCACAAGTGGGCCTGGGTGCGTAAAACCATGTGGGCACTGGCACACGTGATTACCTTTCCAACCCAGCACCATCATCACCATGCCCGTGGCCCCAACTCGGCCAAGAACGTGACCTCCACCCTGGCGATCTACGACTGGCTGATTTTCGGCACCCTGGCCATCGAGAAGGAAAAACCGAAGATGTATGGCTGGCGCCAGAATGATGAAGAAGCCAATAGTGTGCTCAAGCGTTATTTCAAATGGGATGTGCGCGAATTCATGCCGGGTGGCGCGGCAAAGGCAAAAGCCCGCGTTGAAGCGAAAGCAGCTAAAAAGGCACAGAAAGAGGTGGCCGAAGCGGCCTGATCAACCTGGAATCCTTGTGTTATCCAGCTCGGGAGAGCGTGGAATTAAAGACCTCGCCGGGTAACCGGCGGGGTTTTTTTGGTTCATCGCGGAATTGAGTGATCGGCCAGTTTCAGAACGTGTCGCATTATCCCGCCCTGGCAACCGCTGGACGCCGGATGCCCGATGATAGACGCTTGCATTCAAAACCTGAAAACCTTGGCAGCCATCTCTC
>JBDWVU010000046.1:0-25761 GCA_039983755.1 Alloalcanivorax sp. | reverse complement strand
AGCGTGGCCTGAAGCGTGCAGCTGTTGAGTCTTGTCTTGACGGACAGGGTGGTTCCCTTTCCTAGAGGCAAGGCGCAGCAGATGTACGCTTCAGGCCGTGCCCTCCGGGTCTTCCAGGCTGGCCCGCACTCGTCGTTGCGTGTTGAAGGTGAAGAGTCGATGGATGGACATATCTCGATCCCCCTTGAGGGGACACCTTCAAAATCACGCCCTCTGTGCCCCGAATGGGGTATAGATTGCGAGCCAGCCTGAAAGACTGAGCATGCAAGGAGTTATTCAGAGGTTCCTTAGCTACCGGTAACCTGCTGCCGCCAGGCGTGGCCACTGTCGCGGCCGTGGTCATGGAGGTGGCGCAGCCATTCCGCCAGAAACCGGTTCCACTGCACCTTCTCGTCACGCTGATGCATGTTGCGGTTGGGGTAGGCGTAACGGGCATTGACCCGCCGAAAAGGGCGCGCTTCAGTGACTTCTGCCAGCCGCGCATCGTGGTACATGCGCACGGTGAGCCGGGATGCCGGCAAGGTTTCCAGCAACTCCTGGTCTTCCAGGCGCACCGTGGTGGTGTAGGGGGAACGCTCCAGCACACGCATCTGCAGGGTATGAGGGTGCAGGTCATGCCCCACGTCCACCGCCATGCTGTCGCGCTCGCCCAGCGCCTTCATCAACGGCAACAGCCGCGCATAGTTTTCCTCGCACTGGGTCATCAGCGCACGGAAATCCAGCCGGTAACGCTCGCGACGGCTCATTGCCCGCCCCAGCTTGCATCCAGCCGCTCACGGTTCAACAGCAACCACTGCAGGGCGATCAGCGACGCGGCGTTGTCCACCTGACCGCTTTCCAGCAGCGCAGGAATATGGTCTGCACTCACGGTGACCGCACGAATGTCTTCGCCCTCGTCCGGGCAACCGAAAACACCGCCAGCGCCGGCCAGGTCGGCATGGCCAACAAACACCTGCAGGCGCTCGTTGGTGCCACCGGGGCTGGGCATGTAGGCCGCGATCGGCTCCATGGTGCCCAGGGGCAGCCCGGCCTCTTCAACCGCCTCACGGCGAATCAGGTCGGCGGCACTTTCTCCCTCCTTGTCAGCGATGCCGGCAATCAATTCCAGGCACCAGGGCGTATCCCGCCACTCCAGCGCGCCGACGCGAAACTGCTCCACCAGCAGAATCTCGCCGCGCACCGGATCATAGGGCAACACGGCCGCCGCCGGCGGGCGCACAAACAGCTCCCGGCGGACGGGCTCTCCCCAGCCACCGTTGTAATGCTTGTGACGCAAGGTCAGCGTATCCACCCGGAAGAAGCCCTGGAACGGGGTCTCCCGTTCCAGCACTTCCACGTCCTGCGGGCCAAATGGCGGTGTCAGTGAATGATTACTCATGGGCCTCATGATAAAGCGCGGAACCCTGCTCGCGGAACTCCCGGGATTTTTCTTCCATGCCCGCTTCGGCCTGGGCTACCTGGGCGGTGCCGTCACCGTAGATCTCGCGGACTTCCTGGCTGATCTTCATGGAGCAGAACTTGGGTCCACACATGGAACAGAAATGCGCCACCTTGTGGGCCTGCTTGGGCAGGGTCTCGTCGTGGTATTCACGGGCCCGGTCCGGGTCCAGCCCCAGATTGAACTGATCTTCCCAGCGGAATTCGAAACGTGCCTTGGACAGGGCATTATCACGCAGCTGCGCGCCGGGATGGCCCTTCGCCAGATCCGCCGCGTGGGCAGCAATCTTGTAGGCGATGATGCCTTCCTTCACGTCTTCGCGATTGGGCAGCCCCAGGTGCTCCTTGGGCGTCACATAGCAAAGCATGGCGGTGCCATACCAGCCGATCATGGCCGCACCGATGGCGCTGGAAATGTGATCGTAGCCGGGGGAGATATCGATGGTCAGCGGGCCCAGGGTGTAGAACGGCGCTTCCCCACAGTGCTCCAGCTGCTCATCCATGTTGGCCTTGATCATGTGCATGGGCACATGGCCGGGGCCTTCGATCATCACCTGCACGTCATGCTTCCAGGCGATCTTGGTCAACTCGCCCAGGGTGCGCAGCTCACTGAACTGGGCTTCATCGTTGGCATCGGCCAGGGAACCGGGGCGCAGGCCATCGCCGAGACTGAAGGTCACGTCGTAGGCCTTCATGATCTCGCAGATCTCTTCGAAATGGGTATAGAGGAAGCTTTCCTCATGGTGCGCCAGGCACCACTTGGCCATGATCGAACCACCGCGGGACACAATGCCGGTAACCCGGTTGGCGGTCATCGGCACATAGCGCAGCAGCACGCCGGCGTGGATGGTGAAGTAACTCACCCCCTGCTCGGCCTGCTCGATCAGGGTGTCGCGGAAGATTTCCCAGGTCAGGTCTTCGGCCACGCCGTTGACCTTTTCCAGCGCCTGGTAGATGGGCACGGTGCCGATGGGCACCGGCGAGTTACGCAGAATCCACTCGCGGGTTTCGTGAATATTGTCACCGGTGGACAGGTCCATCACCGTGTCACCGCCCCAGCGGGTGGCCCAGGTCATCTTGGAGACTTCTTCCTCAATGGAAGAGGTCACCGCCGAGTTGCCGATGTTGGCGTTGATCTTGGTGAGGAAGTTGCGGCCGATGATCATCGGCTCGATTTCCGGGTGGTTGATGTTCACCGGAATCACCGCCCGGCCCCGAGCCACTTCATCACGGACGAACTCCGGGGTAATTTCCGCCGGAATCGCCGCGCCGAAGCTCTGCCCCGGATGCTGGTTCACCGGCAGGCCCGCTTCGCGATGCTCACGCAGCCGCTGATTTTCGCGGATGGCGATATATTCCATCTCGGGAGTGATGATGCCCTGGCGCGCGTAGTGCATCTGGCTGACATTCTTGCCGGCGCGGGCGCGGCGAGGAATGCGCGTGTGCTCAAAACGCAGGCCGGCCTTGGCCACGTCGTTGGCCCGCTTGCGGCCATACTCGCTGGTCAACCCGGCCAGCTGCTCGGTATCATCCCGCTCATCAATCCAGGCAGCCCGAATAGGATTCAGCCCTTTACGGATGTCGATTTGGGTGTCCGGGTCAGTATAGGGACCAGAGGTATCATAAACCGACAGCGGTGGGTTATCCTCGAACTTTCCGTCCGCCAATGGGGTCGGATGCTGTTGGATTTCCCGCATGGGCACACGAATGTCCGGGCGCGAGCCCGTGACGTAGATCTTTCGTGAACCCGCGATGGGCTGGCAGGATTCGTCAATGGCGTTGGCGATGGGGCGCTGATCGTCTGGCACGTCGGCCTCCAGAAGCAAATAAGAGAAATTCAGGAATGGCGGACACTATACGCCAGCGCCCAATAGCCAAACAACCGCGGAACTGGCCCAAACAGGCAGTGTTAATTTTCTGTACTTGCCAGTACCATAATGATTAATCAGACACACAAAAAGAGTGCACCAGAATGAAGCGTAGCCCGGCAACGCCCCTAGTTCTTCTTCTTACCTCACTGGCCAGTGCCGTTCAGGCCGCTGACCTTACTGAAGTCGCCAACGCAGCCTGGAGCTACGACGGCACCTGGCGCGCCGCCCGCATGAGCTGGGACGCGGATCAGCAACTGCTGGTACAGGGCCGCGCTGCCCTCTTTCCCAATGTGTCCGCCAGCTATGGGCGATATGATAATGAGAGAGAACTGGAAGAGCTGGGGGTCACCCAGGATTTCGGGACAGAAACCACCACACTGCAACTGACGCAGCCTCTGTTCCGTGTTGATGCTTGGTACGGCTACAAGGAAGCACAGTCCAGCACCGATATTGCGCAGGCTAATTTCGAACAAGCACGACAGGATTTTGTGTTGCGCGTGGCCCAGGGCTACTTCGGTGTACTGCGTGCCTGGGACACCTGGGTGTCCGCCAAGGCGGAAGAAAAAGCCATCGGCCGCCAACTGGAGCAAACCCAGGAGCGCTTCGATGTGGGCCTGGTGCCGGCCACGGACGTGGAAGAGGCCCAAGCCACCTATGACCTGACCCAGGTAAACCTGATTGTGGCCCAGCAGCAGTACGACATCGCCCGCGACCAGCTGGAAACCCTAACCGGGCAACGCTGGGAAACCCTGTCGGAACTGAAAGATGCGCTACCCATGGACGGCCCCCAGCCCGCCAACATGAACGACTGGATCGAAAAGGCCAGGGCCCAGAACCCACAGCTACTGGCCGCTCGCTATAACTCCGAGCTGAGCGAAAAAACTGCCAAGCGTCAGCTCGGCGCCCAGCTTCCCCAGGTACAGCTGGTGGCGCAGTATCAACACTCCCATACCGCACCGGAAGACAGCGGTGGTGCAGGCTTTGCCAATGGCGTGAATCCGGATTTTGAGTCCAAGCAAATCGGTGTTGAAGTGAACCTTCCGGTTTTCCAGGGTGGCGGCCTGAACAGCCGTCGCAAGGAAGCCGCCCTGCGCGCGGATGCCGCCAACTTTGAATATCAGCAGGCCCTGCGCGACATCATCCAGCAGGCACGCAGCGCCTACCGCACGGTGGAAGCCGACGCCCTGCGCGTGAGCGCCCGCAAGCAGGCCATTCGTTCTGCCCGCTCTGCCCTGGAGGCCACCCAGTCCGGCTACGAGGTAGGCACCCGTAATGTGGTGGACGTGCTCAACGCCCAACAGGCGCTGTTCGCCGCCGAGCGCGACTATGCCAACGCCCGTTACGACTACATCATCAACTCCCTGACCCTGAAATCCACCACCGGCGACCTGCAGCAGGGCGACCTGGCGGCGATAAACAACTGGCTGGCCCCGGACCAGACACTGGATCTCTACAACCCGGATCTGGAAGGCCAGAGTGAAGAAATGATGGAAGAAAACTCGCCGATCAACTGAGGCAGGTGAGCCTGACGCAAACACGCGGGCATCCCCCGGACCATAAAAAAACCGCTACCCGGCAACGGCTAGCGGTTTTTTTATGCACAACCTGTGACAAGCACAGCGTAGGTCGCATTAGCCCGAAGGGCGTAATCCGACATTCATTTCCATGGCGATCAACTCCAGCCCTTTTTCCAGCGCACCACGGTTCGCTTCCACCACCGCAGCGGCGGCCTGCCCCTGCCGGACACACTGGTCCGGGTCACTCATCAATGCCTGCAACTTGTCACCCAACGCTTCGCCGCTGTCGACCACGCTGAGTCCGCCAGCCTCATCCAGCAGTTGCGCGATGGCGGTGAAATTATGCAGATGCGGGCCGGTGAGCACCGGCTTTTCCCAGGCCGCCGGTTCCAGCAGATTATGGCCGCCCACCGGCACCAGCGATCCGCCTACAAAGGCCACATCACAGGCACCAAAAAACATCAGCAATTCGCCCATGGTATCGGCCAGGTACACCGCCGCATGGGCGGGCGATTCCTGCTGGCTACGGCGAGCCACAGACAGGCCAGCCTCGCGGACCTGATCGGCAACCCCGTCAAACCGTTCCGGGTGCCGTGGCACCAGAATCAGCAGCGCATCCGGCTTCTGTGCACGCAGTGTCTTGTGCGCCGCCAGCACCGGGGCGTCTTCCCCCGGATGAGTACTGGCGGCAATCCACACCGGGCGATCACCGCATGCAGCACGCAGCTGCGACGCGGCATGCTTCACTGCCGTATCCAGTGTCATATCGAATTTCACGCTACCAATGGGGTACACCCGCTCCGGCCAGGCACCCAGTGCCATATAACGCTCGGCTTCCACCCGGGTCTGCACGGCAAGCGCATCAAAGCGAGCCATCATCGGCCGAATCAGCCGTGGCAACTTGCCGTAACCCCGATAGCTTTTTTCTGACAATCGCCCGTTCATCAACATCAGTTTTGCGCCATGGCGCTTCACCGCCGCACACAGGTTCGGCCACAGCTCGGTCTCCAGCACGATCACCAGTTGCGGATCAAAGGCGCGCATAAACCGTGTCAGTGCCGTGGGCAATTCCCAGGGGCAATACACATGGGTCACCCGGTCACCGAACAGCGCCCTTACCCGCTCCGACCCGGTGGGCGTGGTGGTGGTGACCAGCAAAGGCACATCCGGGTAATCCGCCAGCAACCGCTCGATCAACGGCGCCGCCGCCAGCGTTTCGCCCACCGACACCGCATGCACCCAAAGGCTGTTTTTCAGGGTGCCGGGGCGATAGCCCCACGCCATGCGCTCTTTCCAGCGCAACCGATACGCCGGTGCCTTTCTGCCCCGCAGCCACAGGCGCAGAAAAAGGAAGGGCAGCAATAAATACCAGAGGGAAGAATAAAGGGTTCGCATGGGCTCTCTTGTTTTTGGCGTGGTGCGTATCGCGTGCTTGCGTGTTAGCGGCTTCGCCTATGCTAGCATAGCCGCACTGTTCAACGATGGTGAGCCATGAGTGACTCAACCCTGAAACCTGACACACTCCGCCCGGACATTGTGATCTTTGGCGGCGGCATCGCCGGCCTGTGGCTGATCAACCGGCTCAACGCCGCCGGCTACCAATGCCTACTGCTGGAGTCCGCCACCCTCGGCGGCGACCAGACCCTGGCCAGCCAGGGCATTATCCATGGCGGCCTCAAGTACGCCCTGGGCGGCAACCTGTCCAACGAGTCCGAAGCCATTTCCGCCATGCCGGATCGCTGGCGTGCCGCCATGGCCGGCGGTGATCCGGTGGATCTGCGCGACCTGAAGGTACTGAGTGATACCCAGCACATGTGGTCCAGCGGCTCCGTGGCATCACGGATGACCAATTTTTTCGCCAGCAAGATGCTGCGCGGCCGCATTGAAAAGCTCAAGCGCGATCATTTCCCCAGTGCGCTGGCCAACAAGGCCTTCAAGGGCAACGTCTACAAACTGGACGACCTGGTCATCAACACCGAATCACTGATCGAGACACTCGGTGCGCCGGTCCGCGACCGGCTGCTGGCGTTCGACAGCAAACGGGACACGCTGGAATGGGATGAAAACGGCCTGCGCGCCGTCACGGTCAATGGTCAACGCATTGAACCGCGGCTGACCCTGCTGGCCGCCGGCAACGGCAACCCGGCCCTGCTCGACGGCGCCCACCAGGCCCACCTGCTGGAGCAGGAAAACAGCCAGCTTCGCCCCCTGAAAATGGTGCTGGTCAAACACGACCTGGGCCATCGCCTTTACGCCCACTGTGTCGGCACCAGCAACAAGCCCGTGCTCACCGTTACCACCCACGACTGCCCCGACGGCAAGGTGGTGTGGTACCTGGGCGGCGATCTGGCGGAACGGGGCGTGGAGCGCAGCGAACAGGAACAACTGACTGCCGGCCGGGACGAACTCAAGCATCTGTTCCCCTGGCTGGATTTCAGCAACGCCGAATTCGCCACCCTGGATGTAACCCGCGCCGAACCCCGACAACAGGCACTGGTAAAACCGGATAATGCCTACGCCCGCCGGGACCAGAACCTGATCATCGCCTGGCCCACCAAACTCACTCTGGCGCCGGATCTGGGCGACCGGGTCATGGCGTTGGTGGAAGATAGCGGCCTGCAGCCGGGCGAACCGCTAACGGTACCGGCAGAGCTTGAGCAGGCCCCCATGGGCGTGCCGTACTGGCATCGTTGTTTTTGATTACCCACTGCGGCGCGCCCCAAAAAACAGTATCGAGAAGCGAGTTACGAGTCGCGAAAATCCAAAATATTCAGCCTTTCGTAACTCGTAACTCGCTTCTGAGTGTTCGCGCCTCCAGTGGCGCTCCTACAGCGAGAATGATTCAGGAGTTTTCATGTCCTTCATGCGCCCCTTGGGCAACACAGGGTTAACCGTCAGCGCACTCGGCCTGGGCACGGTGAAAATCGGCCGCGACAAGGGGGTGAAATACCCCAATGGTTTCACCATCCCTGATGACCACGCGGTAACCGAGCTGCTGGCCCAGGCCCGGGACTTGGGCATCAACCTGATCGACACCGCTCCGGCCTACGGCCACAGCGAAGCTCGTCTCGGCCAGCTGATAAGTCAGCGCCAGGATTGGGTGATCGTCACCAAGGTGGGCGAAGAGTTTGATAACGACAGTGGTGAAAGCCATTTCGATTTCTCACCGGAACACGTTCGCCGCTCCGTGCAGCGCAGCCTGAAACGACTCAACACCGATTACCTGGATTGCGTACTGGTTCACTCCGATGGCGATGACATGGGGATCATCAAACAGGGCACCCTGGATGCCCTGAACGACCTGAAGAAGGAAGGCCTGGTGCGCACCACTGGCATGTCCACCAAGACCGTGGCTGGCGGCATTGCCTGCCTGGACCACGCCGACATGGCCATGGTCACCTACAACCTTCAGCACCATGATGAAGTACCGGTGATCGAACACGCCGCCGCTCACCAGAAAGGCATTTTGATCAAGAAAGCCTTTGCCAGCGGCCACCTCAACGACACCCTTGCTGATCCGGTGCAGGAAAGTCTGAACCAGATCCTTGGCACCGCTGGCATCAGCAGTATCATTGCCGGCACCATCAATCCCGTTCACTTGCGGGAAAACGTGGCCAAGGCCCGGCAGGCCTGCAAGTCCGACCAATAGCAACAACAGGAAACACCATGCGCTTTTGTCTGATAATTCTGCTGCTCGGCACCTCCCTGGCGGCACAGGCGGATAAAATATTACTGCTCCGCGAAGCCCCACAGGGGTGTGAAGAAAAGGGGGAAGTTTCGGTGTCGTCGGGGAGCAAGATGCAGGGCATGTTGTTCAGCGATGCCTGGATCAATAACAACGTGAACAAGAAGCTCGCCAAGGCCATCAAGAAAGCCGGCGGCAACCGCGGCATGCTCAGCGATCGCCGTGAATTCATGATGGAGAGCCACTTTCGCGGTCTTGAGCATATCGAGCTGGATGCCTGGGTCTGGCACTGCGAAGAAGACGATGGCTGACAGCGGCGAGGGCCTCTAAAAAACGCCTGCGCGACTGCGGACTTGTCGCTAGCCGCTCGACGCCTGCTTCATCTCCACCCCCAACGATTGCAACCCGGCCCGATGCCCCTGCTGATACCCCATATCCAGTTTCTGGAGATTGGTGGTCAACCGGTTTACCGGAAAGTCCGGGGCAGGCGCGACCACCGTCAACCGGCAATCTGCAGGCGGGTTGTCGATGAAGTCCAGTGACGCGTTGTAACTGTCCGTGCGCTTGAGCAGGGCGTCATACAGCGCGGGCATGTCCCGCACCCAGGGTTTCAGCAAGGGCGTCAGGGCACTGGAGCGTTTGCGGTAACCCTGATGGTGCGACAACACCACGGTAATATCCCGCGCACCCTGCTCGTAGGCCCAGCGCACCGGGATGGAATCCCCCAGCCCGCCATCGGTCATGGGATGCCCCGCGACGGTGGGGAAATCGCGGTAAGCAAAGGGAATGGAACAGGACGCGGTCATCACTTCGTCCAGGTTATCCGGGCGAGTTTCAAAATAGCGCGGCGCACCGTCTTCCACCGACGTGGTCACCACCCACAGGGGCACCTTCCCCTGCCAGTGTTGCTCCAGGCTTAACGGCACCTCCAGTCGGGATTGATGCCACAACCAGTGCACATCGCAAAGATGTCCGCCGGCCATAAAGCGCTGCCAGTTAATAAAGTCCGGGCGGCAGGCATGGTCGGTGATGATCCGCCGGCTTCTGCCGTGGTCTCCCGCCAGGTAACCAATCAGGTTGGTCGAACCGGCAGAAACGCCCACCGCAAAATCGAAACCGTGATGCGGGTTTTCCAGAAACGCATCCAGCACACCGGCGGCGAAAATGCCGCGCATGGCACCGCCTTCCACCACCAACGCACGCTGGGACATTCGCTTTCCTCCACCTCGGACCCGCGCAGACTCCACGCACCGGAGCCAGCTGGTATAACGATGGCAGAGCAAATCAGCCAGAGGAAATAGAGCGTTACTGTCCCTGCCATCGCCATCCCTGATGAATCCCATCCGCCTGCGGGGATTCACCTCGTGACGCCTGCACCGATACCGCGCAGCTGCATCAGCTTAGCGCATCCAGTGTCTTCCCTGGGGCGCTTTCCATTCAACGCGATTCTTATTAATTATTGTAAAAACAACACGTTAAATATTTTCCCCGTCGCTGGCACCACATTTGCACAAGTCCGCATACCAACTTGTATACAAAAAGGTGTGCAAACAAATGATCGGCTGGACTCTTCAACAATGGCAGGCGGCCTACCGTAACGGTGATCTCACCCCGGTACAGGCCATGAAAGAACTGGCACCACGACTTCACGACAGTGAACGTGCCCTGTGGATCCACCTGCTGGATGAGTCCTCATTGATCGAGCAGGCCAACGCTCTCACCGATTCATCCCTGCCCCTGTATGGCATTCCCTTCGCGGTGAAAGACAATATTGATGTGGCCGGCATGCCCACCACTGCGGCCTGCCCTGACTTTGCCTACACCCCGGAAGCAGACGCCACCGCGGTGCGCCTGCTGCGCAAGGCCGGCGCCATCGTGGTGGGCAAGACCAATCTGGACCAGTTCGCCACTGGCTTGGTGGGCACCCGTTCTCCCTATGGGGAAGTGCCCAACCCGTTTAACCCGGATTATCTCAGCGGGGGCTCCAGCTCCGGTTCCGCCACGGCGGTGAGCCTGGGTCTGGTGCCGTTTTCCCTGGGTACTGATACTGCCGGCTCCGGCCGGGTGCCAGCCGCATTCACCAATACCGTGGGCCTCAAGCCCACCCGTGGCGCCATCAGCACCAAAGGTGTCGTGCCCGCCTGCCGGACCCTGGATTGCGTCAGCATTTTTGCGCTCAGCGTAGACGACGCCCAACAGGTCTACCGGGTGATCGGCCAGTTCGACAACGATGATGCCTACAGTCGCCCGGCGCCGGCATCACAAACCACTGGCCTGCCCACACGCCCTACGCTGGGCATTCCCAAAGACCTGCCCTGGTTCGGGGACACCCAGGCCAAACAGTTATGGGAACAACAGCTTGAGCAGGTCAAACAGATTGCCGACCTGGTCACCGTGGATACCATGGTGCTACAGGATGCCGCCGCACTGCTCTATCAGGGCCCGTGGGTGGCCGAGCGCTTCACCGTTACCGAATCCCTGTTGCAGCAAAAACCGGACGCGCTGCTGCCGGTGATTCGCGACATTCTGGAACCCGCCGCCGCCCTCACTGCTGCCGACGGCTTCCGCGCCCAATACCAGCTCGCCGCACTGAAACGCCAGTCGGACGCCCTGATGGAAACGGTGGATGCCCTGCTGTTACCCACCACGCCGGGGATTTACACCCGCGCCGCCGTGCAGGCTGACCCCATCACCCTGAACAGCCAGCTCGGCACCTGGACCAATTTCGTCAACCTGCTGGACCTGTGCGCCCTGGCCCTGCCCGGCGGCTTCCGTGAAGACGGCCTGCCCGGCGGCGTCACCCTGATTGGCCCGGCCTGGCAGGACCATGCGCTGGCCGACTTCGGGCAGCGCTGGCAGCAGGCGCAGCCCTGGCAAGCCGGCGCCACCGGCCAGCCCTTGCCGGAACCGCAACCCCGCGCGGCCAATGATGATGACGACGACCTGATTACCGTTGCAGTCGTCGGCGCGCACCTCACCGGCATGCCCCTCAATACCCAGCTCACCGAACGCGGCGGAGTCTTGCTCGAAGCCACTCACACCGCGCCCTGCTACCGCCTCTACGCCCTGGCCAACACGGTGCCACCCAAACCCGGACTGATCCGCAACGAGAAAAGCGGCGGCGACAGCATCCCTATCGAACTGTGGCAAATGCCGGTGAAACACTTCGGCAGTTTTGTCGGCCTGATCCCCGCCCCACTGGGAATCGGCAGCCTGGAAACCGCGGACGGTCGCTGGGTGAAAGGCTTTATCTGTGAGCCCTGGGCCATTGATGACGCCACCGACATTACCGCGCTGGGCGGCTGGAGAAACTACATCGCGCAATTGAAGAAAAACGCCGAGGAGACACACTGATGTTGAAAAAAGTCCTGATCGCCAACCGGGGTGAAATCGCTGTTCGTATCTGCCGCACCCTGTCGCAGATGGGCATCACCTCAGTGGCGGTGTATTCCGACGCAGACCGTAACAGCCAACATGTCAGCGCCGCCGATGAAGCCGTGGCGCTGGGCGGGCAAACCGCTGCGGAAAGCTATCTGCGTACCGACCTGATTCTCAAGGCCGCCAAAGACACCGGCGCCGAGGCCATCATCCCCGGCTACGGTTTTCTCTCGGAAAATGCGGAATTTGCGGAAACCTGTGAAGCCAACGGCATTGCCTTTATTGGCCCCACACCGAAGCAACTCCGTGAATTCGGCCTCAAGCATGAGGCCCGCGCGCTGGCCGAGAAAGCCGGCGTTCCGCTGGCCCCCGGTACGGACCTGCTACAAAGCCTGGAAGAAGCCAAACAGGCTGCCAGCGATATCGGTTATCCGATCATGCTGAAAAGCACCGCCGGCGGTGGCGGCATCGGCCTGTCGCGCTGTAATGATGAAGCCGAACTGGTGGCCGCCTATGAATCCGTAAAACGGCTGGGCGAAAATTTCTTCTCCGACAGCGGCGTCTTCATTGAACGTTTTGTCGCCCGCGCCCGCCATGTGGAAGTGCAAATTTTCGGTGACGGTAACGGAACCGTACTGGCGCTGGGTGAGCGGGAGTGTTCCCTGCAACGGCGCAACCAGAAAGTAGTGGAAGAAACCCCGGCGCCCAACCTGCCCCAGGCCACCCGCGAAAAGCTCCATGCCAGCGCCGCCCGCCTGGGCCAGTCGGTAAAATACCGCTCCGCCGGCACCGTGGAATATATCTACGATGACCAGCGAGACGAATTTTATTTCCTGGAAGTTAACACCCGCCTGCAAGTAGAACACGGTGTCACCGAATCCGTATTCGGGGTGGATCTGGTGGCCTGGATGCTGATGCTGGCCGGTGGTGAACGTCCACCACTGGATGACGCCTACACCAGCCAGGGCGCGTCCATGGAAGTACGCATTTACGCCGAAGATGCCCTGAAAGATTTTCAGCCCAGCCCCGGCGAGCTCACCGAAGTCGCCTTCCCGGATAACGTTCGCCTGGACGGCTGGGTAGAGACCGGCACCGTGGTGAGCCCCCATTACGATCCCATGATCGCCAAACTGATTGTCCACGGTGACGATCGCCAGGATGCACTGGAGAAGATGCAAACCGCACTGGCGCAAACCCGACTCTCCGGTATTGCCACCAACCTGGATTACCTGCGCCAGATTTTGCGCGACCAGAATGTCATCGCCGGCACCGTCTCTACCCGTTACCTGGAAACCTTCCACTACACGCCCATGGCGTTCGAAATTGTCGACCCCGGCACTTACACCACCGTGCAGGATTACCCCGGCCGCACCGGCTACTGGGACATTGGCGTGCCGCCATCCGGCCCCATGGATGATGTCGCCTTCCGGCTGGCCAACCGCATCGTCGGCAACCATCACAGCGCCGCCGGTCTCGAAGCCACCCTGGTGGGCCCCAGCCTGAAATTCCATTGCGACACGGTAATTGCCCTCACCGGCGCACAGTGTGACGCGCAGGTGGATGGCCACGCGATCAACTTCTGGGAACCGGTTGCCATCAAGGCCGGCCAGACCCTGACCACCGGCAAGGTCGAAAGCGGCTGCCGAACCTACATTGCCGTGCGCAACGGTATCGATGTACCGGATTATCTGGGCAGCAAATCCACCTTTGTGCTGGGCCAGTTCGGCGGCCACGGTGGCCGCACCCTGCGCAAGGGCGACGTACTCGCCCTGTGCCAGCCCCAGCTGGCCGGCTGCCCCACGCCCGCACCGGTAGCCGACCCTCACCCGGCAGAAAAAAACCTGCTGCCCGACTACCCCCAACAGTGGGACATCAAGGTGCTGTACGGCCCCCACGGCGCGCCGGACTTTTTCACCGAAGAGGCCATCGAAGAATTTTTCCAGGCGGACTGGCAGGTGCACTACAACTCCAACCGGCTGGGCATCCGTCTGGTTGGCCCGAAGCCGAGCTGGACACGCACCGACGGCGGAGAAGCCGGCCTGCATCCCTCCAACGTGCACGATAATGAATACGCCATTGGCTCCATCAATTTCACCGGCGATTTTCCGGTTATCCTGACTAAGGATGGCCCCAGCCTCGGCGGGTTTGTGTGCCCGGTGACCATTGCCAAAGCCGAACTGTGGAAAGTGGGTCAGCTGAAACCCGGCGACAGCATTCGCTTCTCACCCATCAGCTTCGCTGAAGCCAAGGCACTGGAAGAAGCCCAGGATGCCTCCATCGAGAATCTGGGTGTTATCCCGGTGGTACAGCCCGCCATTGCCGATCACAACGCGGCCTGCACCTCGGCCACCATGCTCGCCGAACACGATGCCCAGGGCGACGTACCGCGTATCGTCTATCGCCAGGCGGGCGACAAGTACATCCTTATCGAGTACGGCGACAACGTGCTCGACCTGGCCCTGCGTATGCGTGTGCATGCGCTCATGGAGAACCTCAAAAGCACCCCGGTCAGCGGTATTCTGGAGCTGTCCCCGGGCGTTCGCAGCCTGCAGATCCACTACGATTCCCGCCTGATCGACCAGGCAACCCTGGTCAGCACTTTGCTGGAACGGGAAAAAACCATCGGCAGCGTGGACGAGAGGGTGGTCACCTCTCGCGTCCTGCATTTGCCCATGGCATTCGAAGACAGCGCCACCCTGGATGCGGTGCAGCGTTATCAGGAAACTATTCGCAGTGATGCGCCGTGGCTGCCCAACAATGTGGAATTCATTCGCCGCATCAACGGCCTGGATTCCACCGAGCAGGTACGCGACATCATCTTCAGTGCCAGCTATCTGGTACTCGGCCTTGGCGATGTGTATCTCGGTGCGCCCTGTGCGGTGCCCATCGATCCGCGCCATCGCCTGATGACCTCCAAATACAATCCGGCACGAACCTTCACCGCCGAAGGGACAGTGGGCATCGGCGGGGTCTACATGTGCATCTATGGCATGGACTCTCCCGGCGGCTACCAGCTGGTAGGGCGCACCCTGCCCATCTGGAACAAACACCTGAAGAACAAACAGTTCCTGAATGGCGAACCCTGGCTGCTGAAGTTTTTCGATCAGGTGCGCTACTACCCGGTCAGCGAAGAAAAGCTGGCCGAGATGCGCGACGCCTTCCGTCACGGTCATCTGGACATCGAGATCACCGAAGAACCTTTCAGCCTGGCCGAACACCGCCAGTTTCTGGCCGACATTGAACCGGAGATGGCCGCTTTCAACGAACGCCGTGATGCGGCCTACCGTGAAGAAGTGGCGCGCTGGCAAAACGAGGATGCCGCCATCGAATCCGCGCTCATGGGCCATAGCGCTGACATTGGCGATGTGGATGGCCACCTGATCAATGCCGAAATCAGCGGCAACGTCTGGAAGCTGCTGGTGGAAGAAGGCGCCCAGGTCTCTGTTGGCCAGCCTCTGGTCATCGTGGAAGCCATGAAGATGGAATTCGAAATTGTCGCCAACGCCAACGGCAAGGTCACCGGCCTGCATTGCCAACCTGGTGCCATCATCAATGCCGGCGATCCGGTCGTCGTCATCGATACCGACGCGGTGGCATGAGGGGTCAGGCATGAATGCGCGCGCGACAAAAAAAACCGAAAACCTGGCAGAGCGAATCTATCTGCAACTGAAGCAGGATATTTTCGATTTCCGGTTAATGCCCGGTGACCGCTTCAGCGAAAACGAGATCGCCGAACGGATGGGCGTGTCACGCACCCCCGTGCGCGAAGCCCTGTTCCGGTTACAACGCGAAGCCTATGTGGATGTGCTCTATCGCAGCGGCTGGCAGGTCAAGCCCTTCGATTTTAAATACTTCGAGGAGCTGTACGACGTGCGCACCATTCTGGAATGCGCTGCGGTACGCAAGCTGTGCGAACACGACGGCGAACTGAGCAAGCTGGACGATCTGGTTAGCCAGTGGTGCGTCCCCAGTGAGCAGAGACTTGACGATGGCCCTGTGGTCAGCGGCATGGATGAACGCTTTCACGAAAAGCTGGTGGAAGCCGCCGGCAACAGTGAAATGGCGCGCATTCATCATGACCTGACCGAACGGCTGCGCATCATTCGCCGCCTGGATTTCACCAAGCCACCACGGGTGGATGCCACCTACAACGAACATCAGGCGGTGCTGGAAGCCATCCTGCACCGCCGGGTGGAGCAGGCACAGATACTGCTGCGTGCTCACATCGAAGAATCCCGTAACGAAGTCAGAAAAATCACCGTGCACATGTTGCACGAAGCCAGTGCACGCAGTCAGTTGCACTCGGTTGAGGCCAGTTAGATCGACAGAATCGACGGCTAGCGGGGGAACAACGGCCAGTGAATCGGCCGGATTGCTGGAGCCGGATCTGGTGCTCCGAGGACAGGGTTCACGGAAATGGAAACGCCAACTTAAACGCAAGGGGAAACACCATGAGTTTTTCACAATCCATGAAGAAACTGGCTGCCGGCGTTGTCGCATCCAGTGCTATTGCCTACAGCGGCGCCGTCATGGCCGCCGACACCATCAAGGTGGGGGTTTTGCATTCCCTCTCCGGCACCATGGCCATCAGTGAGTCCACCCTGAAAGATACCGTTCTGATGATGATTGAAGAGCAGAACAAGAAGGGCGGCATCATGGGCAAGAAGCTGGAACCCGTTGTGGTTGACCCGGCTTCCAACTGGCCGCTGTTCGCCGAAAAAACCCGCGAGCTGATCACCAAGGAAGACGTGGACGTTATCTTTGGCTGCTGGACGTCAGTATCGCGCAAGTCGGCACTGCCGGTGGTGGAAGAACTGAACGGGCTGCTGTTCTACCCGGTGCAGTATGAAGGCGAAGAATCGTCCAAGAATGTTTTCTATACCGGTGCGGCGCCGAACCAACAGGCCATTCCTGCAGTGGATTACCTGATCAACGACCTGGGTGTCGAGCGCTTCGTTCTGGCCGGTACCGACTACGTTTATCCGCGTACCACCAACAAGATCCTGGAAGCCTACCTGAAATCCAAGGGGGTGGCCGAAAAAGACATCATGATCAACTACACCCCATTCGGGCATTCCGATTGGCAGAGCATCGTCAGCGAGATCAAGGCGTTTGGCAGCCAGGGCATGAAAACCGCCGTGGTTTCCACCATCAATGGTGATGCCAACGTTCCCTTCTACAAGGAACTGGGTAACCAGGGCGTCAGCGCTGAAGACATTCCCGTGGTTGCATTCTCCGTGGGCGAAGAAGAGCTATCCGGTATCGACACCGGCCCGCTGGTCGGCCACCTGGCAGCCTGGAACTACTTCCAGAGCGTCTACAACGACAACAACGAAGCCTTTATCGACCAGTGGCATGCATTCACCGGTGACGACAAGCGCGTAACCAACGACCCCATGGAAGCCACCTATATCGGTTTCAACATGTGGGTGAAGGCCGTGGAGAAAGCCAAGTCCACCGATACCGATAAAGTGGCTGACGCCATGATCGGCATTCAGACACCGAACCTGACCGGCGGCACCGCCGTGATGAACGAAAACCACCACCTGTCCAAGCCGGTGCTGATCGGTGAAATCCAGGATGATGGCCAGTTCGCTGTGGTCTGGGAAACCGAAGGTCTGGTGAAAGGTGATGCCTGGTCTGACTTCCTGCCCGGCTCCAAGGATCTGGTCTCCGACTGGACCGCACCGACCCGTTGCGGCAACTACAACACCAAAACCAAAAGCTGCGGCGGTGCTTCAGCCGAATAAGCCCCACAGATCGCACTCCGGGCAACGCCCGGAGTGCGCGTTACAAGAAAGACATGTGAACACCGTGAAAGCCAGCGGATGACCAGGAAATAGCGCCAGCCTTGAGGCCCGCCTTTCTTGCGTTATTCATCAGGCCTCTGGCCTCTGGCTTTCATTATTTAACGCCCTGTAAGGAGCCCGTCATGGGTTACAGATTTGGCCGAATGCTGACCGCAATGCTCGTTGCGCTGCTGGTCAGTGTGAGCTGGGCTGAAGAGCCGCTGCAGGACCCGACAGCGCCGCCCCGGACCACAACACAGAGCAGCGTGGATGGGATCGACATCCCCGCCCTGACGCTCCAGGAAATTATCAACCGGTTGACCAGCCGCAGCTTTGATGAAAAAGAAGCGGCTATCCGTCAATTGGCAAAGCAGGACAACCCACGTGTTGTACCGCTACTGAACGCCTTGATGAACCGCGAGCTGGTGCATAATCGCAAAGACGACACCATCGCGCTGGGCCTCAAGAAAGACGGCCAATGGGAACTTCTCGACCCTGAAAGTCGCCAGGTCATCGGCCAGGTGGATAGCCGGGCTGCGCGCCCTGTCATCATCAATAACCGCCTGCGTACCGTGATCAATAACCAGCTGGCCCTGGCCGCGCTGAACGACCCGGACAGCGATATTCGCTACCAGGCCGCCGGCCAACTGATCGGCAATGATGACCCGGAAATGCTGGCGGCACTGGCTGCCCGCCGCCACCAGGAAAGCCGC
Organism: Alloalcanivorax sp.; assembly: GCA_039983755.1. Lineage (GTDB taxonomy): Bacteria > Pseudomonadota > Gammaproteobacteria > Pseudomonadales > Alcanivoracaceae > Alcanivorax. Next base: position 7,371 of record JBDWVU010000046.1, on the reverse strand, counting down.
CCACGCGTTGCCGCGCAAATTGATACCGCCCTGAACATTGCCGCCCTGCACAGTGATGACCGGACGACACGGCTGGACGCCATCGACGCGCTTGCCGGCAATCTGCACCCGGAGGTGAAAAACGCGCTCAACACTCGTCTGCTGGCGGCCGACAGCTCGCAGGAAACACAGGCCCTGGAAAAAGCCATTGCCCGTATTGAAGCCCGCATCGAGACCTTCCAGACTGCCGACACCGTGTTCTTCGGCCTGAGCCTGGGGTCCGTTTTGCTGCTGGCAGCCATTGGCCTGGCCATTACGTTCGGCGTTATGGGCGTCATCAATATGGCCCATGGCGAGCTGATCATGCTCGGCGCCTATACCACCTATGTGGTGCAGCAACTGTTGCCCAGCAGCCATGAGTGGTCATTGCTGATTGCCGTTCCCGCGGCCTTTCTGGTCTCCGCCTTTGTCGGCGTACTGATTGAACGGTTTGTGATTCGCTTTCTTTACGGTCGCCCACTGGAAACCCTGTTGGCCACCTTTGGGGTCAGCCTGATTCTGCAACAGGCAGTACGGGTGATCTTCTCTCCGCTCAACCGCACCGTGATTACCCCGGAGTGGATGAGTGGTGCACTGGAAATCAATCCGGTGTTCTCGCTGACCTACAACCGCCTGTACATCATCTTCTTTGCCCTGGCCGTATTCCTCGCCCTGCTCACCCTGCTCAAGAAAACCCGGCTGGGTTTGCAGGTCCGTGCGGTGAGCCAGAACCGCGCCACTGCGCGAGGCCTGGGCATTCGCAGTGAACGGGTCAACGCTCTGACCTTCGGGCTGGGGTCGGGTATCGCCGGGGTGGCCGGCGTCGCCCTGGCGCAGCTGACCAACGTGGGGCCCAACCTGGGCCAGAGCTACATCATCGATTCCTTCATGGTGGTGGTGTTCGGCGGGGTCGGCAATCTGTGGGGCACCCTCACTGCAGCATTCAGCCTCGGCATCGCCAACAAATTACTTGAGCCCATGGCCGGCGCGGTCCTGGCCAAGATTGTCGTACTGGTCTTCATCATCCTGTTTATCCAGCGCAAACCGCGGGGCCTGTTCCCGCAACGTGGCCGGGCGGCGGAGGAATAACATGCGAGATTCAACATTCAAAAGCGCCTTTAACGACCGCACGGCAAAAACCTTTATGGGCGTGCTGTTCGGTGCCACTCTGCTGGTAACGGTGCTCAACCAATTGTTCCCTGCCGACTCGGCCCTCCATGTGAGCGCCTATACCGTCACCCTGCTGGGCAAATACCTGTGCTATGCCCTGCTGGCACTGGCACTGGACCTGGTGTGGGGCTACTGCGGCATCCTCAGCCTGGGCCATGGCGCTTTCTTTGCACTGGGCGGCTATGCCATGGGCATGTACCTGATGCGCCAGATCGGTGACCGGGGGGTTTACGGCAACCCGGAACTGCCGGACTTCATGGTCTTTCTCAACTGGAGTGAGCTGCCCTGGTACTGGCAAGGCTTCGACCAGTTCTGGTTCGCAGCGCTGATGATTTTGCTGGTGCCCGGCCTGCTGGCGTTTGTGTTCGGCTGGCTGGCATTCCGCTCCCGGGTCACCGGGGTGTACCTGTCGATCATCACCCAGGCGCTGACCTATGCATTGATGCTGGCGTTTTTCCGCAACGAACTGGGCTTTGGTGGCAACAACGGGCTCACCGACTTCAAGGACCTGTTGGGCTTTTCACTGCAATCCGACGCCACCCGCGTGGGGCTGTTGATGGCCACCGCCGTGGCCCTGGCTGGCGCCTTCGTACTGTGTCGCTGGATTACCGGCAGCAAGCTTGGCCGTGTGGTACTGGCCGTTCGCGATGCGGAGTCCCGCGCACGGTTTGTGGGCTATCGCACGGAACATTACAAGCTGTGGATTTTCACCCTCAGCGCCATCCTCGCGGGTATCGCCGGGGCGCTCTACGTGCCCCAGGTGGGCATCATCAACCCCGGCGAATTTTCACCGCTCAATTCCATCGAGCTGGTGGTATGGGTCGCCGTGGGCGGACGCGCCACACTGTACGGCGCGGTAATCGGTGCCATTCTGGTGAACTACGGCAAAACCGTATTCACCGGCATTATGCCGGAAGCCTGGCTGTTTGCCCTGGGTGGACTGTTTGTGGCGGTCACCGTCTTCCTGCCCCACGGGCTGGTCGGGCTGGTGGCGGAAAAGTGGGACAAAATAAAAAGCCGTTTTGACTCCGGCGATAAAGCGCCAGGCTCGGAAAACACGGTAGAAGGAGACCCGTCATGAGCGCACTGGACAACCTGCGCGAAACCTTTCGCCGTGACCAGGTATTCGATTTCATGCGACAGGGCACGCGCCCGGTGTTGCCGGGCCAACTGGATTCCGGCACCAGCAAAAACATTCTCTACCTGGAAGACATTACCGTCAGCTTTGATGGCTTCAAGGCCCTCAATGACCTGACGATGTATATCAAGACCGGTGAGTTGCGCTGCATCATCGGCCCCAACGGGGCCGGCAAATCCACCATGATGGATGTGATCACCGGCAAAACACGGCCCGATAGCGGCACCTGCTTTTTCGGCCAGACCCTGGACCTGACCCGCATGAGCGAAACGGACATCGCCACCGCCGGCATCGGCCGAAAATTCCAGAAGCCCACCGTGTTTCCTGAACACACTGCATTCGAAAATCTGGAACTGGCCATGCACGGCGCCAAAGGCCCCTGGCATTCCCTCTTCACCCAACTCAGCGGTGAACAGAAAACCTGGATCGAGGAAACCCTGTACACCGTCGGGCTACTGGAGGATCGCAACAAGGTCGCAGGCCTGCTTTCCCATGGCCAGAAACAGTGGCTGGAAATCGGCATGGTCCTGATGCAGAAACCACAGCTGTTGCTGGTGGACGAACCCATCGCCGGCATGACCCGCCAGGAAGTGGAACGCACCGGTGAACTGCTGCAAAGCCTGGCCGGCAAACATTCGGTAGTGGTGGTTGAACACGACATGGAATTCATTCGCTCCATCGCCAGCACCGTCACCGTACTGCATCAGGGCAGCGTGCTGGCTGAAGGCACCATGGAGCAGGTGCAGAATGATCCGAAGGTGATCGAGGTTTACCTCGGGGAATAATCGAGCACTGTAGGAGCGCCACTTGAGGCGCGAACAAAGTTTCGAGTTACGAGAAGCGAGTTTCGAAAGGCAAAAGAATTTTCGGTTTTCGCAACTCGTTACTCGCTTCTCGGTACTCTGAATTGAGAGCGGTCTTCGCGCCTCAAGTGGCGCTCCTACAGCGGCTTCGAAATAATGTTACGGAGTAAAACCGTGCTAAAACTGAACAACGTCAATCAATACTACGGCGAATCCCACACTCTCTGGGATGTGGACCTGGACATGAAAAAAGGCGAATGCCTGTGTGTCATGGGCCGCAACGGCGTGGGCAAGACCACCCTGCTGAAAACCATTATGGGCCTGCTGCCCGTAAAAGGCGGCAGTATTGAATTCAACGGCAAGGACTTTGCGCGACAGGCCGCCGAAGAGCGCGCCCGTGCCGGGATTGGGTATGTCCCCCAGGGCCGGGAAATTTTCCCACTGCTCAGCGTGGAAGAAAACCTGGAAACCGGTCTGCAGGCACGCCCGGATCGCAGCAAAAAAATCCCGGACCGCATTTACGATCTTTTTCCCGTGCTGCATGAGATGCGTAACCGTCGCGGGGGCGATCTGTCCGGGGGGCAGCAACAGCAACTGGCCATCGGCCGCGCCCTGGCGCTGGACCCGACGTTGCTGATTCTCGACGAACCCACCGAAGGCATTCAGCCCAACATCGTCGACATGATTGGCCGGGTCATCAAAACCCTGAATCGGCAGGAAGGGCTTACCGTGCTGCTGGTAGAACAGAAACTACACTTCGCCCGCGCCACCGCCGATCGCTTTGCCATTCTGGATCGTGGCAGCAAAGTGGCGGAGGGCAAGATGGGCGAACTGGATGACACCCTGATCAAGAGTTACCTCACCGTCTGATCACCGATTCCCCTGTATCGCAGGAGCGCCGCTCGCGGCGCGATATCAGTGCATGGAATCGCGCCGCGAGCGAGACTCCTACAGAAAGACGGTACTGTTCATCCTGGGCGACTCCATGCATCCAGCGATTCGCCAGTAGTCAGGTGTGGCTCCCAAGCCGCTTTCGCAAACACAGCCAGTAAGCCAGCATAGACAGACCACGGCGCACCTTTCACACTGCGCACCCCATCACTGACCCGTGGATTGCCAATCATGCTGGCCACCCTCTGGACGATTATTGCTCCCGTGCTGCTGTGCGCAGGCCTGGGCTATGGCTGGGCGCGAGCGGGCAAGCCCTTTGATACCCAGATGGTCACTTCACTGGTCACTCTGGTCACCACCCCTTGCCTGATTGTCGCCACCATGGGCAAGACGGATCTGGACCTGCAGGCGCTCATGGAAGTGGCCGGTCTGGCAGTGGCGGTGCTGGCCACCACTTTCGTGGTCAGCGCGGTGACACTGCGCCTCACCGGCCAGCCCTTCCGGGTGTTTCTGCCTTCACTGGTCTTTCCCAACACCGGCAACATGGGCATCCCGCTGTGCATGCTCGCGTTTGGCGAAGCCGGATTGGCGTTGTCGCTGGCCTGGATGATGCTTTATTCCGTGGCACACTTTTCCCTGGGGCTGGCCATCGTCAGTGGCGAGGGGTTTTCCCTGAAACTGTTCCGCCACCCGATCCTGATCTCTGTGTTTCTGGCAGTGGCCATGGTCGCTTTCCAGCTAAGCCTGCCTGAGTGGCTCTACAACACCGTCAGCCTGATCGGCGATCTGACCATTCCCTTGATGCTGATTACACTGGGGGTATCCCTGTCGCAGCTGAAAGTGCGCCATCTGGGTAGCGGGGCCGGGTTTGCAGTCCTGCGTCTGGCCAGTGGCTTTGCGGTGGGGTGGGGGCTGGTGACGGCACTGGACATCGACGGCCCACTGCGCGGGGTGGTACTGATCGAATCCACCATGCCGGTGGCGGTATTCAATTACCTGCTCGCCAAAGCCTATAACCGGGGCGCGGAAGAAGTCGCTGCCATGGTAGTGATTTCCACCTTGCTGGCGTTCTTGCTGCTGCCACTGCTATTGAGCTACGCGCTTTGAATTAAGTCACAGGGATAAACCACCTGGGCTTCATGCGCCCAAAGTCCCGGCGCAGGTTATGCTTGAGCGAACGCTTTGAATCCAGCACAAAGGCCTCCTGACCGTCGCGGACAAATACCACCCAGTGCCAGAACGGCTTGCCGTTTTCCCGGTGCCACTTGATCGCCAGCAGTGCCCGTTCCGGCAGCCCCTGCCAATCGGAAAATGGCTGCTCACCCGGCAACGCCCGCAATCCATACGCCGCCAGCAACCGCCGCACATAAGCGGTATCCGACCACAGCGTGCGGTCTTCCGGGTCGATCCCCAACCGGGCTGCCCGCTGCCTCGCCTGCCGGTAGTTCACCCCCGCAAGGGCGGCCACTGCGGCAATGCCGCAACCCGTCACGTCTTCCTGAATCACCGGCTTCATCCGAGCCTCCTGTGCGCCCTCTTTTCCAAACGCTTACACTGACGGTTTTTCCGTCACGGGGCCATTCCATGATCCACCGCCTGACACAACTCTTTCCACTCTGGGCCCTGCTGTTTTCCCTGCTGGCCTACTGGCAACCGCAGTGGCTGGTGGCCGGCAAGCCGGCCATCGTGCCACTGCTTATGCTGATGAACTTATAAACAAATAGACCTTAACGGTGAGCTGGAATAATAAGTTCAAATAATGGCAGAATAACTCCTTTAACGGGATGGATCGGGAGAGTGCCAATAATGGCCATGACTAAATGTAAGGAATGTGGAGAAGGTGTCTCGAACAAAGCCCCCAAATGCCCTCATTGCGGCATTAAAAAACCCGGATTTAACTTAAAAGAACGAATCGGTGGCTTTTCATTAATAGGTATGTTTTTCCTCGCTTTATGGGCGTTTGGTCCTGAAAGTCAAAATCCTCAAAACGAAGTTTCACAGAATGAAAATATCCAAAATAACGAGAGCTGCATGGAAGACATAAAATGCTGGGGTGAAAAATATAGCTTTAAAGCAGGCATAGAATGCGCAGTGCAAATCCCAAAGCTTACGAATTTTGAAACAAAATGGATTAACGGATTTATAGAGCCAAAGTTTAGCCATTTTCGCTGGAAAGACCCTGACGAGAAAGTGGTCACCTATATTGGCGATAAAATTTTATTCCAGAACAGCTATGGTGCTTGGCAGAATTATCGCTATGAGTGTGATTTTGATACAAAAAAAGAAGCGGTGATCAATGTAAGAGCAAACCCGGGAAGGCTGCAACTTGAAAGTACAAAAGGCCCTTAATTTGGTCTTTTTTTGAATTTTTCGACTATCACCTCAGGGGGATGTGACCCTGTGTGTTTCATGTGCCTCTATGAAGCTCCTAAGCCTGTCATTTGGCACTTTCAGTAAAGAAATGCTCAAACCCCTGCATTTCTTTCCAGAAATAGAGCCTTTAAAGGCAATCTACAAACAGTAGTCTTTTATGGATTGCTATGTTGTTTTCACTCGCAATCAACAAATGAAGTCTTTGAGTTGATAACAACTTTCCGACTTCTAATTGATCAAAAAACGAATAATTTCTTTTCTATAATGTCATTTATTACATATATTCTTTTTATATAGATAATATAAAGAATATGGAAACTAGTATTTCCCAGTGATCATGCGGGATTTGTTATTTTTTTTAGCCGTTTACCCTAAATTTTTAGAAAATCACCCTAACAAATTATCCAATTACCCTAAAAAAATTATCCATTTGCCCTAAATCTTTAGCCGATCACCCTAACCTATTGATTATATTTTTTTTCATGATAATTTTTAAAATAAAAAGGGGCATGGATGATAAGTGATATTGATACAAATGTTATGTATGTAAAAAGATTTGATGAACAAAATGGAAAAACTAAAACTCTGGTCAAAGACTCTTCACTTCCAGAAAGCTCGTCACCGCTTTTAAACGCTTTAATAAGAACAAATCTTTTCTCAATAAAAAACACTGACTACAACAAGAGCTACGAAGAAGAGTTTAAGATTTATAGACAAGGCGTCTATATGTTTAGTGAGAAAGCAAAGCTATCTCCCGAATCTCCATCTTTTCATTATAAAAATCAATTAGTTCAAGTTGCATCTCTAATGCCGTTAGACATGAGAGCATTTGACTTAGAGTTATTGTCAAATCTGGTGTACGGGCTCAGGCGGCGTTCCTGTCTGACTGATCCTGTACTTGTTCCCCATCCTTGAATTTCACGTTGTTGACCACGAGGGCCAGCAGATCAAATCCCTTGATCCGTTTCCAGCGCTTCT
>JBDWVU010000045.1:0-45547 GCA_039983755.1 Alloalcanivorax sp. | reverse complement strand
CGCTTGCATTCAAAACCTGAAAACCTTGGCAGCCATCTCTCTGCCCCAAATGCCTTACCCAATGATTGCCTGAATCATGATCCTGACAATCCCTCAAAATACCCCTCAAAGCAGGATGTCGTAATAACGACAACCTCTCAGACTATGGGGTTTTACGTCAGGCATCCGGCGTCGAGCGTTTGGCAAAGCGCCGGGGATTCGCGATAAACCCATCAAACGGCGAGTAGCGCGTTATTCACTCTAATCCGCGAAGAGCCTTTTTTTATGCCGCTTTGCGGTGGCTACACGGTTTACGCAGCATGCAACACGTGACAGGTGATGTCTGGGCTGCTTTGCTGCGAGTGCGGGTAGGGGCTAATCACCGGATGTAGCGGTCTCGATCGCTTTTTCCAGGTTGGGGCGAAATGCGGTGTTCACGCCGAGTTTCATCATGGTCCAGTAGTGCCCGCTGATGACCCGTTCTACCAGAAGGCTGCGCGAGGAGGGCTGGAATTTGAGCATTTGTTCCAGTGGTGTGCGCTTCACCTGGCGCATGATGTCGGTATGCAGCTGTGAGCCTCCGAAATCGTAGGGTTCGTCATCAAAGGCTCGTAGTAACAGCTCGATCCAGACTGCATAAAAGTCGCCGCTGACCCGGGTATCTTTTTTGCGGGCGCCCAGCTCCAGCAGCAGGGTGTCCAGAGTGTTCCATTCCCTGTTGATGGCGGTGCGCACCAGACGCTTCAGTAATTCGGCATCCTGTTCGGGCAGGCGTTTAACCGCGCCAAAATCGTAGATCACGATGGTGCCATCCGGGCGGAAGGCAAAGTTGCCGGGGTGAGGGTCGCAATGGACCGCCCGCAACTGAAAGATCTGCTGGCCGATGGCATCGAAAAGGCGTTCACCCAGCTGGTTACGGGTGGCCTGGTCGAAGCCGTGCGCATCGTCCACCTGGTCCAGTGCGGTGCCGGTTTCGTAGCTCAGGGTCAGCACCTTCTCGCTGGAGAGGGCCGGAAAAACCTGAGGGATGACCAACCAGGGCTGATCTTGATGGAAGGCCTGAAAGTGTTCCAGGTTGTTGGCTTCCTGTCGGTAATCCAGTTCCTCATGGAGCTGGTTGCGAATTTCCCGAAATACCGCATCCAGTGCTGCTTCATCCACTTTCAGCAAACTGCCCAGGCGCAGGATGCGCCGCAGGTGTTTCATATCCGAGTCGATGGATTCCTTGACCGCAGGGTACTGCACTTTGACCACCACCTCGGCGCCGTCCAGGGTCACTGCGTGGTGTACCTGGCCAATGGAGGCGGCGGCAAAGGGTTGTTCATCGAAGCGGGTGAATAATTCGTTCAGTGGTGCGCCGAGTTCGCGCTCCAGTTGCCGCCGAATCACATGAAAGGGCATGGGAGCGGAGGCATTCTGGAGCACTTTCAGCTGATCGCTGATTTCGGCGGGAAGGATATCCTGCATCTGCGAGGCAATCTGGCCGACTTTCATGACCGCGCCTTTCATTTCGCCCAGCGTCGCGGCCACTTCCCTGCCGATATGTTGCATCAGTTTTTCCCGATCCGCGGCTTTGGACTGGTCCGACTGGAACAGCCCCTTGACCTGATGCCCTGCCACGCGGGTGGCGATAGAGGTGGTCATACCGGTGAGCCGGAACAGTCGGCCGGTAGCGGTAGTCGGGCGTTTTCGGCGACGATCGTCGGCCATGGTAAAACCTCGCGGGTTTTCTTGTTATGTATGCAGATGCATCAAGGCTAGCGCTATGCACCGCGTATGCACAAGGTGCAATGGTGCCAGAAGGCAGTTTGGGGAGGGTTGGCTGACGGATGGATCAGGCAAAGAAAAGGGGCCCAAACGGGGCCCCAAAAGGAGAGTAAGACAGAGTTAAAACAACACGTACTACATTTTCACAGACAAACAGAATCAGCCGCGTTTTTCGCCGGTGGAAACCAGTTCGTTGAACAGTTTCTCGCCTTCTTCGCGCGCAGTGGCAACGGCGCCCAGGCCGGCCAGCAGGTATTCATTGGTTTCTTCGGCTTTCTCGCCGCGCTCTTTCTTGCCGGCTTCCAGCAGCTTTTCGTACAGGGCCTGACGCTTTTCCGGGGCGCTGTCGAGCAGTTCGCGGGCAGCAACCAGGGCGCCACGGCTAGCCAGCAGGGCTTTGGGTTTGCTTTCGGCATCGTCGCCGAAGGCTTTGGAGCCGTTTTCAACGTATTTGTTGAGTAGCTCTTCGGAGCCCTCTTCGGCCTTTTCGTAGGCGCCCAAGCCTGCCAGGTAAAGTTTGTTACCCAGTTCCTTGGCACGGTTTACCAGAGATTCGCTTTGTTCGCGGAGATCTTTTAGCTCGCCCATATCGATCGTTCCTTAACGTTGTCCGGTGTTAAAAAAGAGAGAATTTCTGTGCAACGTTTATTGCGCTGCGTGGACAAAGAGTAGGGATTATTGAGGGAAGAACAGGTGATAACTGTCCAACAATTGGACATGGGGCCAGTGGCGGCGAAGTTCCAAGGTGTGATGTCCATCAAAGTTAGTACGCCAAACTGGCCATGGTCGGGATTTCTTCCCATGCGTACACTGGCAAAAAAGACTGTACCGGCTTAGAGAGAGCGACATGATTGAAAAGTTTATCGCCAAGGTGCCCTCCCGAATCTGGGCGGATGGCCGCCCGGCCCGTGCCCGCCAATGGGAGGCCGAGTTCAATGTGGCGTCCTGGGTGCGTATCGCTGGTTCACCGGGCAAGGTGCAGCTGCTGGTGCGCTACATCGATAACAAGAATGACAAGGCGGTGTTGGTGGATACGGCCGATGTGGGCGGCGAGGGCAGTGCCCTGTTGTCAGGGTCCATTCGGTTGAAGTTGAGTGCCGAGGTGGAGCAGGTGCAGATTTCCCTGCGTCTGGCGGACCCCGCCATGACCCATGTGGTGGAGGAGCTGTTCATGCAGCGACGCGGTGCGGCACTGAAGTCTTCCGACAAGTTGATTTCCAACTACTGATTCTGCTTTCCGTGCAGTCGGTTGCCTAAATGCCTGTGTCAGCCTTGTCGGCTGACGCGTTGCGGGGCGGCCGGCCTGTCCGTGTCTTCGCTGTCCTGCGCGCGCACTGTGGCGTCGCCGTTGTCGATCAGCGATTCCGGCCAGCTCTGAAAATCCAGCCCGGTGAGCCGGTTCAGGTTCTTCAGGGCCGTTTCGGGGCGGTGTTTGTGTAAGGTCAGTATCTTGCTCATGGCACTGTTCCCTGTGGTTTGGGATCAATAAAGCGAGAACTGTGCCAGTCGCGGGTTGCTATTTTTCTCTTTTCATAACAAAGACTTAAAAATTTTCTATGAAAAAGGGTACAGGGTGGCCGGCGGGGCACGGCAGCAAGTGACAATTTTGGTAACCCCCCCTTCCGTTCCGCCGGCTTGGCTTGCTGATCAGTCCAGGAAAAAGTCCGGTAGCAGCTGATTGTCTTCCAGCGTCGGGTCGACCCGATATTGGCGGAAGTCAGTGGTGCCGGTTTCTCGCAGAATCTCCTCATCAATGAAAAACTGCCCGGACGCCGCGTCTATGGGGCGGGAAATAATCGCGTGTGCGGCATCGGCCATGATGGACGGTTGCCGTGCTGCCTGCACCGCGGGTACGCCACCGAGCTGATTCTGCACAGCGGCGGTGTTGATCACGGTTTTCGGCCACAGCGCATTCACAGCGACTTTGCCCCGGTATTCATCGGCCATCCCCAGCACACACAAGCTCATGCCATATTTGGCCATGGTGTAAGCCACGTGACGGCCAAACCAGTGTGGAGTCATGTTCAGCGGTGGAGACAGGTTGAGAATGTGAGGGTTGTCGGCTTTACGCAGATGAGGCAGGCACAACTTGCTGGCGAGAAAGGTGCCGCGGCTGTTGATCTGGTGCATCAGGTCATAGGACTTCATGCTGGTGGCTTCGGTGCCGGTGAGGGCGATGGCGCTGGCATTGTTGACCAGAATATCGATGCCGCCAAAAGTGGCGACAGCCTTGTCCACGGCAGCCTGGAGCTGGTCTTCGTGACGAATGTCTCCCACGCAGACCAGCGGAGTACCACCGGCTTCACGAATTTCCTCGGCGGCGGTGTACAGGGTGCCGGGTAGTTTCGGGTGGGGTTCGGTGGTTTTGGCGAACAGGACGATGTTGGCGCCGTCGCGGGCGGCGCGCACCCCGATGGCCTTGCCAATGCCGCGGCTGGCGCCCGTGATGAACAGGGTTTTCCCTTTTAGTGATGGTGTGCTCATGCTGCTCTCTCCCGAGCCTGTATCCAGATAAAGAAGAAACCTAGCAAGCGCTTGGTTTGTTGGCAAGTAAACGTGAGTTACTTGTCAGCGCCGAGTGGTGACGCTATGGTTGCCTATTCGGTCATTTGGGGCCAGCGCAGCGTAATCGGAATGCAGTCATGACAATTCTAAAAATGGATCCGACGGAGTACTCCGTATCAGCAGAATATCTGGCGTTGTTGCTGGATGTGTTGTCCCGGCGCGGTGTGGCCACGGAAACGTTACTGGCAGGCACCCGCATTGAGCCCGGTTGCTGGCGTGATCCCCAGGCGCGCATCACCGCCCAGGATTTTGAAGTGGTGGCGACACGGGCCATGGCGTTATCCGGTGAGCCCTGGCTGGGCTGGGAACTGGGCGCGTCCATGACTCTGTCGTCCCATGGTTTTCTTGGCTATGCGGCCATGAGCAGTGCCACTCTGGGAGAGGCGCTGGAGCTGGCGGTGAAATACTTCCGCACCCGCAGCACCCTGGTGCAGCTGGAAACCTTTACCGATGGCGACATGGCCGTGATGCAGATCAACGAGCTGTTGGCATTGGGTGATTTGGCGCCGCTGATCATGGAAAGCCTGTTCTCCAGCTTCCATTTCATGGGTGAAAAACTGGTGCCGGGGCTGGATGTGATTGGTGAGTTGCGTTTTTCCTACCCGGAACCCGATTACTTTGCGCGCATGCGCCCGGTGATGCCGGTGCCGGTGTATTTCGATTGTGCCTATAACCAGATGCGGTTTCCGGTGGAGCGGATGCAGTATCCGCTGCAGTTTGCGGATCCACGCCTGGCGAGAATGGCAGCGGACCAGTGTGAACAGGAAATGGCCAGCATCAAGCTGCCGCCGCCGTTGCTGGGGCAGGTGCGGCGGATCATTCTGGGCGGTGGCGGCCGCTTCCCCGGGGTGGAGGAAGTGGCCGGCGAGCTGCATATGTCATCGCGGACCCTGAAGCGCAAGCTGCAGCAGTTGGGCACCAGTTACCAGGAAGTGCTGGATGGGCTGCGCAAAGGGCTGGCAGTGGAGTATCTCACCCAGTCCGAAAAAACCGTGGACGAAATTGCGATGACGCTGGGGTATTCCGATGCATCGAATTTTGCCCGCGCGTTCCGCCGCTGGACTGCGCGTAGTCCGTCAGATTATCGCCCATAGCGTGGCGCCTGAGCCGTAATGCTGGATGGTCGGTTGGTGCCGGTTTGGCGTTGAATCTGGTCTGTGGTTGCCATGGGTTGCGTTACTTAAGGAGAGATTATGGCCTCGCTTCATCCTTGTCTTGCTGCCGACACCCGGGCTTTGGGAGAAACAGAGCTTTGCTGGTTGCGGTGGATGAACGATCAGCGATTTGCCTGGATTGTGGTGGTACCCAAGCGAGACGGACTGCGTGAGTGGCACCATTTGCCTGTGGATGAGCAGCAGGCGTTGCTGGCACAGGTGAATACGCTGGCAGGCCAGCTTGAACAGGTGACCGGCGCAGACAAGATCAACATCGGTGCGCTGGGGAACATGGTGCCGCAGCTGCATGTGCATATCATCGCCCGCTTTGCGGATGACCCTTGCTGGCCTGGGCCGGTGTGGGGGCAGGGGCAGCCTGAGCCCTGGCCAGACAATCAGCAGCCGGCCTGGATTGCCGAGTTGGCGTTGACCGACGATGTGGTAACCGCAGGAGGGCGTTAATGGCGGGGTTGTTGCCGGTGACGGTTCAGTGTCCACATTGCTGGGAAGCCATCGAGGTGTTGGTGGATCCCTCGGTGGAAGAGCAGGAGTATGTGGAGGATTGCCAGGTGTGCTGCCAGCCGCTGTTGTTCACGGTGGCGGTGCCGTTTGGCAGTGACGAGCCGCAGGTGGATGTGCGGCCGGAGAATGAATAGAAGCGAGCCACCCGCTGTGAGCTGTAACGCTGGGTGATTCTGCTCTAATAGTGCTGGCCTTTAGCGCCGCGCGGCAAGTGTTGGAGCGCGACCACTGCTGTTTTCGTTAACCTCAAACATGTCTCGCGTTGTAGCTTGAGGCATGCGGCTTGTTGCTGACTATTTGTCGATATGCCCCAGCGCCCGCTCCGGGCAGACTGCATCCCGTACCCGTCGTTTCAGCTCGGTGATTTCCGGAAAGCCGCCGTCCTTTTTCCTGTCCCAGATTGGTTGCCCGTTGGCCTCAATCCAGAACACGCCGCCGGTGCCCGGTTGCAGGGCCACTTCGTCCAGTTCATCACTGAAGGTGGCGAGCAGCTCCTGCGCATACCAGCCGCTACGCAGCAGCCAGTTGCACTGGCTGCAATAATGGATGACAACGCGGTTGGCGGGCATCAGGGGGTATTGTTGCCTGCCAGGAAGCGCTGCATCTCGGGATCGTTGAGCATGCGGGTGATGGCGCCGCTGAGAATCTCGTTGACCATGGTCTGGTTACGATCGGCGGTGGGGGTGAGCGGCAGGTCGTGGACTACGCTGCTCTTGTAGGTGCCGGTATGCACCACATCACCACGGGTGGCTTCGGCGAGAAGCGTCAGTGACAGGGTGACTTCGTTTACCACCGAGCCTTCCTCAGGCACGTAGTCCAGCTGTTCCAGGCGCACTTCCAGGCGGGTGGCGTCGGCACCGGCGTTGAAGGCGTTAAAGCCCTGGGTTTGCAGCCCTTTGCGCACGGCGTCTTCAATGGCGGCTTTCACGTCGTTGGCGGGTTGCACCAGGGCGGTTTCCTTGTAGACGCCGCCGCGGGTGCCGAAGGCGCTCTGGTCACGGGAATCCACAGCGATAACCTGCACCGGCTGATTCTGGCCGATATTGGCCGCTTCAACGTCTGCCTTGGGGGTCACGTTGATCATCTGTGGGCTCAGGGCGCAACCGGCAAACAGGGTGGTCGCGGTCAAAATCAGGGCTGCACGCAGCATGGTAACTCCTTAGTGGGTCGGTACGCTTAGTAGGTGCGCTTCAGTGACTCTTCTGCCAGGCGGAACAGGGCATCCTTGTACGGTGAGGCGGGCACATGGTCGATAGCCGCCAGGGCGATGCGGGTCTGCTCTGCTGCCTTGTCCACCGTATATTGAAGACCGCCGCTGGCCCGAACGGTTTCAACAATTTGTTCCAGATGCTCCAGGCCGCCGCTGCGAATGGCATCCTTGATCAGGGAGGCCTGTTCAGGGGAGCCGTTGGCGATGGTGTAGATCAGCGGCAGGGTGGGTTTGCCTTCGGCCAGGTCGTCGCCCACATTCTTGCCCAGTTCGCTGGCGTCACCCTGATAGTCGAGCACGTCGTCGATCAGCTGGAAAGCGATGCCCAGGTGGCGGCCATAGGTGGCAAAGGCGTCCACATGATCGCTGACCTGGTCCGCGCCCAGCACGGCACCGGTTTCCGCCGCCGATTCGAACATCTTGGCGGTTTTGTGGTGAATCACCCGCATGTAGTTCTCTTCGCTGGTATTGGGGTCGCGCACATTGATCAGCTGCAGTACTTCCCCTTCGGAAATGGTGTTGGTGCTCTGGGAGAAAATGTCCAGCAGGCGCGGGTGACGCAGGGCAACCATGAGCTGCAGGGCGCGGGAAATCAGGAAGTCGCCCACCAGCACGCTGGCGGCGTTGCCCCACACCGCATTGACGGTGGGGCGCCCGCGGCGCAGGTTGGATTCGTCCACCACGTCGTCATGGAGCAGGGTGGCGGTATGCAAAAACTCAATAATGGCGGCCACGTCCACGTGGCGATCGCCCTGATAGCCGGCGGCCCGGGCGCAAAGAATGGCGATCAGCGGGCGTAGCCGCTTGCCGCCGGATTGAATGATGTAATCGCCCACTTCGCGGATCAGGGGGACGTTGGAATCCAGGTGGTGACTGATAAACTGGTTCACCGCCTCGAAGTCGTCATCGACGACGGCATAGATAGCCTTGAAATCCATGTATTCAGGTCCAGACAAAGGGTGGCGCGACAGCGGGCAATGCTAGCAGTGGCTGGCGGGTAGTCAAGGAAACCGCAGCCCCCGTGATCACTGGGTCAAGGCGGGCAGGAAAGGCTTGTAGGTCCTGGTTGCTTCGCGTACACTTCGCGACCCAATTTCATCCTCTGCCTGGCTTGCAAGTGGTGGTGGCTGTTTCCCGCACTGTTACAGTGTTGTGGACGCCGTGGATCGCCCGCCTGAGTGGAGTTGTGCTGGAGCACACACATGTACGCAGTAATCAAAACCGGTGGTAAGCAGTATCGCGTTGAAGAAGGCGATGTTGTTCGCATCGAGAAAATTGAAGTAGCCACCGGCGAATCCGTTGATTTCGACCAGGTGCTGCTGGTTGCCAATGGCGACGACGTGAAAGTCGGCCAGCCCATGCTGGATGGTGCCAAGGTAACCGCGGAAGTGCTGGAGCAGGGCCGTCACAAGAAGATCAAGATTGTGAAGTTCCGTCGCCGTAAGCATTCCCGTAAGCAACAGGGTCACCGTCAGTGGTACACTGCGGTGAAAATCACCGGGATCCAGGGCTGATCCTTAAGACCTGATTTTTAGAAATTGAGTAGAGAGGATTGAGACATGGCGCATAAAAAAGCCGGTGGTAGTACTCGTAACGGTCGCGATTCGGAAAGTAAACGCCTTGGCGTGAAACGCTACGGCGGCCAGGTTGTCAGTGCAGGTGAAATCATTGTTCGCCAGCGCGGCACCAAATTCCACGCTGGCGTAAACGCCGGCATGGGCAAAGACCACACCATCTTTGCCAAGGAAACCGGTCGTGTGAAGTTTGAAGTCAAAGGCCCGCTGAGCCGCAAATATGTGGTAATCGAGCCTGTGGCCTGATCCTGAGGGATCCTGAAAAGCCCCGTGAGGCTCTCGCCCGCGGGGCTTTTTTGTATGTGTTTTCCGTGTTCCAAGTCGTACCTTATGCCGTAAAATGGCATCTACCCCCGTTGAGAGTCTGTTCCCCATGCAATTTGTCGATGAAGCCACTATTGATGTCCATGCCGGAAAGGGCGGTGACGGCTGTCTGAGCTTTCGTCGCGAGAAATACGTGGAGTTCGGCGGGCCGGACGGCGGAGACGGTGGTGCCGGCGGTCATGTTTATGTGCAGGCCGATACCAATATCAACACCCTGGTGGATTACCGGTACGACCGTATTTTCAAGGCGCGGAATGGTGAGCCGGGCAAGGGTCGGCAGATGACCGGCAAATCCGCTGACGATGTCATTCTGTATGTGCCGGTGGGCACCACCGTGGTTGATCTGGATACGGAAGAGGTGCTGGCGGACCTGACTGCCACCGACAAGCCAGTGATGGTGGCCCAGGCCGGTCGTGGCGGGCTGGGCAATATCCACTTCAAGAGCAGTGTGAACCAGGCGCCGCGTAAAACCACCAAGGGTAAGCCCGGCGAGTCCCGGCGCTTGCGTCTGGAGCTCAAGGTGCTGGCGGATGTGGGGCTGTTGGGTATGCCCAATGCGGGCAAGAGTACCCTGATTCGTGCCATTTCTGCGGCCAAGCCGAAAGTGGCGGATTATCCGTTTACCACCTTGATCCCGAATCTCGGGGTGGTGAAGGCGGATCGCTACCGCAGTTTTGTGGTGGCAGACATTCCCGGCCTGATCGAAGGGGCGGCGGACGGTGCTGGCCTGGGGATCCGTTTTCTCAAGCATTTGGCGCGCACCCGGTTGTTATTGCACGTGGTGGATCTGGCGCCCATGGACGGTTCCAGCCCGGCGAATCATATTGATGCGATCGCTGATGAGCTGGACCGGTTTTCCCCGGCACTGGCGGAGCAGGAACGCTGGTTGGTCTTCAACAAGATCGACCTGATGGCCGATGACGAGGCCCAGGAGCAGGCGGATGCCATCGTGGATGAACTGGGCTGGCAGGGGCCGGTCTTCAAGGTTTCGGCTGCCGCTGGTGTGGGCTGTGAGGATCTGGTTTACGCCCTGATGAATGCCATTGAGGATCGCCGTCGTCTTGAGGAAGAGGATGCGGCCTACGCCGCCGCCCAGCAGGACCTGCGCGCCCGTCTGGAAGAAGAGGCCCGGGAGAAGGTGCAGGAGCTCAAGGCGGAGTCGCGTCGTGCTCGCCAGAATGATAATGACGACGACGATGATGATCACGATGTGGAAATCGTCTACGAGCCGTAGCGCATTGTTGTGTCTGGCGAGTTGAGTGGCAGGAAATGCCAGATGTTCGGCCCCGATAATAAGGAGTGAGCGTGGCAGATCGCCAGCGTTGGGTAATCAAGATAGGCAGTGCCCTGCTGACCAATGATGGCAAGGGGCTGGACTGTGCGCTCATGCAAACCTGGGTGGACCGCATGGTGGCGCTGCGTGAGCGCGGCATCGAAGTGGTTATTGTTTCGTCCGGGGCGGTGGCGGAGGGGATGACCCGGCTGGGCTGGTCGGTGCGTCCGGATTCCGTGCATGAATTGCAGGCCGCCGCTGCAGTGGGGCAGATGGGGTTGGTGCAGGCCTGGGAGTCCCGCTTTCAGCAGCATCAGTTGCACACCGCCCAGGTGCTGCTCACCCACGACGATCTGTCTGATCGCAAGCGCTATCTCAATGCCCGTTCCACCTTGCTGACCCTGCTGGGGTTCGGTGTGGTGCCGGTGGTGAATGAGAACGATACCGTGGTCACCGACGAAATCCGTTTTGGGGATAACGATACCCTGGCGGCGCTGGTGGCGAATCTGGTAGAGGCGGACCGGCTGCTGATTCTCACGGATCAGGAAGGCCTGTTCGATGCGGATCCGCGCAACAATGCCGATGCTAATCTGATTCGCGAGGCCCAAGCCTCGGACCCGACCATTGCCCGTGTCGCTGGTGGCGGCGGTTTATTGGGGCGCGGTGGTATGGCCACCAAGGTGCGGGCTGGCAAGTTGGCCGCTCGCTCGGGTGCGATTACCACTATTGCCTCCGGGCGTAGCCCGGAAGTGCTTATCGAGTTGGCGGATGGTCAGGGGCCGGGCACCACGCTGTTGCCGGATACCTCGCCCATGAATGCCCGCAAGCAGTGGTTGGCCGGGCACTTGCAGATGCGTGGGCGCCTGGTGCTGGATGCCGGGGCGGTGGCGCGTTTGCGTGATGGCGGCTCGAGCTTGCTGCCGGTGGGAGTGGTGGATGTGTTTGGCCAGTTTTCCCGTGGCGAGATGGTGGCGTGTGAGGATCAGCAGGGCGAGCGGATCGGCTGTGGCCTGGTGAATTACGATGCGGCGGATGCGCGCCGAATTTGCCGCAAGAAGAGCGCCGAGATCGCAGGGGTTCTGGGCTTTATGAATGAGGAAGAGCTGATCCACCGGGATAATCTGGTGGTGTTTGAGTGAGATGCTTCACGCAACAAGCGAAACGCATGCACGCTAACCGTTAATCCAGGCTTGCGTGCGGCCGCAGGTCGGCGTGTTGCGTGAGGCGTGCCAGCGTTTGGTGGGCATAAAAAAACCGGCTCAAGGCCGGTTTTTTTATGCCCACCAAGGGGTCAGGCAGCCATCGCCTTGATCTTGGTGTTCAGGCGGCTCTTGTGACGAGCGGCCTTGTTCGGGTGAAACTTGCCCTTGCGGGTGGCTTTGTCCAGCACAGACACCGCTTGGTTATAAGCTTCCTGAGCGCTGCCTTGGTCGCCGGACGCAATAGCCGCGTTCACCTTCTTCAGGTATGTGCGCACCATGGAGCGCATCGCTGCGTTGTGCTGACGGCGATTTTCCGCCTGACGCGCACGCTTGCGTGCTTGCGGTGAGTTAGCCAAGGTCCTGCTCCTATCTAAAATTCGAGGTCAAATTCGGTTTACGACACTGGCCCTGTGGGCCGACCTGAGTATTGGAAGCCAATCTATGGTCAAAAAACACACGGGTCACGGTCTAAAGACGCGCAACTATGCCGATCAAGGCGGCCTGTGTCAATGGGAAAAGCCTGCTGAAATGATGATTGGCACGTGCCTCTCTGGCGGTTTGGGTGGCCTTTCGTTAACCTTCACCGGTTTCCTGGAGCGACCATGACTGATACCCCCGAGCAACCCCCGAAAAAGGCAGGTTTACTGGCTTCCACCGCCGTGGTGGCGACCATGACCATGCTGTCGCGGGTGCTGGGGCTGGTGCGTGATGTGGTGATCGCCCGAATGCTGGGCGCGTCCGCTGGCGCCGATGCCTTTTTTGTGGCCCTGAAAATTCCCAATTTCCTGCGCCGGTTGTTCGCCGAAGGGGCCTTTAATCAGGCTTTTGTGCCGGTGCTCAGCGAATACCGCAGCAATGGCAGCATGGCCGCCACGAAATTGCTGGTTGATCGGGTAGCCGGCACCCTGGGGGGCACCCTGGTACTGGTGACGTTGGTGGGCGTGCTGGCCGCGCCGGCGATTATCTGGGTGTTTGCCCCCGGCTTTGGCGATGATCCGGTAAAAAGGGCGCTGACGGTAGAAATGCTGCGCCTGACGTTCCCTTATCTTTTCTTTATTGCGCTGACGGCGTTCGCCGGTGGCATTCTCAATAGCTGGAACCGCTTTGCCGTGCCGGCTTTCACTCCGGTATTGCTGAACCTGAGCCTGATTGGTTGCGCCCTGTTTCTGGCGCCGCATTTTGCCGAAGACCGCATGGCGGTGGCGCTGGCCTGGGGGGTGTTGATCGCCGGGGTGGTGCAGTTGTTATTCCAGTTGCCCTTCCTGGCCAGGCTGAATCTGATGCCGATCCCGCGCATGGGCTGGCGTGACCCGGGTGTGCGCAAGATCATGAAACTGATGGCGCCGGCCCTGTTCGGGGCGTCGGTCTATCAGCTCAACTCCCTGGTCAACACGATTCTGGCCTCCATGCTGGAAACCGGGTCGGTGACCTGGCTGTACTACACGGACCGGCTGATCGAGCTGCCGCTGGGCATTTTTGCGGTGGCCATTGGCACCGTGATTCTCCCCAGCCTGTCCAGCAAGCATGCAGATGCCTCGCCAGAGGCGTTCTCGCGCACCCTGGATTGGGCCATTCGCATGGTGCTGCTGATAGGCTTGCCCGCGGCGCTGGCGTTGTTCGCACTGGCCGAGCCGCTGCTGTCTACGTTGTTCCAGTACGGGGAATTTTCCGCCTTTGATGTGACGCAGACGGCGGCCTCGCTGCGGGCGTATAGCGCCGGGTTGCTGGCGGCCATGCTGATCAAGGTGTTGGCGCCGGGCTTCTACGCCCGCCAGGATACGCGCACCCCGGTGCGGATTGGGGTGTTGGCCATGTTGGCCAATATGCTGCTGGGCGCTTTGCTGGTGTGGGAGTGGCGCCATGTGGGGCTGGCCTCGGCCATGGCGCTGTCGGCCTGGTTGAATGCCGGGTTGCTGTATCTGGGGCTGCGCCGCAGTGGCGTGTACCAGCCGTTGCCGGGCTGGGCGTTGCAATGGTTGCGGATGCTGTTGGCAGGGGCGGCCATGGTGGCGGCTTGCTACTGGTTGTCGTTGCAGACGACGGTGTGGAATGAGGCGGGGGTGTGGTCGCGGGTTGGTTGGTTGTCGCTGATTGTGGCGGCCGGCGTGGTGATTTATCTGTCGTCACTGGTGGTGTTAGGTTTGCGGGTGCGCCATTTGCGCCGGTAGTGATTTCGCATTGTGGCGTCCGGGCGTGTGTCGTGGGCCTGCGCAACTCTGTATAATCGGGCGTCTTTTGATATGAGGGTGAGATGCGACTGATTCGCGGCATTCACAATCTGCGCGACACGCATCGCGGCTGTGTGGCCACCATCGGCAATTTCGATGGGGTGCATCAGGGCCATCAGCGCATTCTGGATCAGGTGATCGCAGAGGCCCGTCGTCGTGGATTGAAATCCACGGTGATGTTGTTCGAGCCGCAGCCCCAGGAATTCTTTTCCCCGCAGACCGCGCCGCCACGGCTGATGTCGCTGCGCGACAAGTTGATCGCCCTGCGCGAAGCCGGCGTGGATCAGGTGCTGTGTATGCGCTTTGATGAGCGTTTCCGCTCACTGACCGCAGAGGCCTTTGTGAAAGCCCTGTTGGTGGATGGCCTGGGCGTGGAATATCTGGTGGTAGGGGATGATTTCCGTTTCGGCTGTGGCCGGGACGGTGATTTTGCCTACCTGCAACAGGCCGGCCAGCAGTTCGGTTTTGCGGTGACGGATACCGCTACCTGTGAGGTCGATGGTGAGCGGGTGTCCAGTACGCGCGTGCGGGCGGCCCTGTGTGATGGCGATTTCGCCCTGGCAGAGCGCTTGCTGGGCAGGCCTTTTGCCATCAGTGGGCGGGTGCGCCATGGTGACAAGATCGGCCGGACCCTAGGCTTGCCCACGGTGAATCTGGCGCTGAAACGGTTGCAGTCTCCCTTGCACGGCGTTTTTGCGGTGGCGGTCACCGGCGCCGGGCTGGTGGATCAGCCAGGGGCGGCCAATATGGGCACGCGGCCCACGGTGAATGGCACGGAAAATCGCCTGGAAGTCTATCTGCTGGATTACAGTGATTCGGCGGGTGGGTCTGGTTCGGGCGACGCGCAGCACACGCATCAAGACAGCCTTTATGGCGCACACCTGACCGTGGCTTTTCGCCACTATGTGCGCCCGGAAGAAAAATTCGCGGATCTGGACCAGCTCAAGACTGCCATCCGGCAGGATGTGGACGCGGTTCGGGCTTTTTTTGATATGCCTACGGTGTAATAAGCGGAATCATGACGGACTACAAGGCAACGCTAAACCTTCCCCAAACCGGCTTTCCGATGAAAGCCGGCCTGTCCCAGCGTGAACCTGCGCGGCTCAAAGAGTGGCAGCAAAAGCAGCTGTACCAGAAGATCCGCGAGACCTTTGCCGGTCGGCCCAAGTTCATTCTTCATGATGGCCCTCCCTACGCCAACGGCGATATTCATATCGGCCACGCGGTGAACAAGATCCTCAAGGACATGATCGTCAAGTCCCGCACTCTGGCGGGCTTCGATGCGCCCTATGTACCGGGCTGGGATTGCCATGGTCTGCCCATCGAGCTGATGGTGGAGAAGAAAGTCGGCAAGGCCGGACACAAGGTGGACGCCGGTACCTTCCGCAAGAAATGCCGGGAATATGCCAGCAAACAGGTGGCCGGGCAGAAGTCGGACTTTATGCGTCTGGGCGTGTTTGGCGACTGGGATAACCCCTACCTGACCATGGACTTTGCCTTCGAGGCGAACATCATCCGCTCGCTGGGCAAGATCGTGGACAACGGCCACCTGCAACAGGGCTTCAAGCCGGTGCACTGGTGTCTGGATTGCGCCTCCGCGTTGGCGGAAGCGGAAGTGGAATACGAAGACAAAACCTCGCCGGCCATCGATGTGGCGTTCCCGGTGGTGGATGTGGCGGACTTCGTTGCCCGCTCAGGCATTGAAGCCAGCGCCCCGGCGCTGGTGATCTGGACCACCACCCCCTGGACTCTGCCGGCCAACCGGGCGGTGGCAGTGCACCCGGAGCTGGATTATGTGTTGCTCTCCGGCGAGCAGGACGGTGTGGCCCGTGAGTTGCTGGTGGCTGAGGCGTTGGCCGATGATCTGGTGGCGCGCTGGGGGCTGGACAATGTGTCCCGTTCGGCGACCGTCGCAGGCAGCAAGCTGGAAATGATGGCTTTGCAGCATCCCTTCCTGGAGGCCCAGGTGCCGGTCATCTTCGGTGAACACGTTACCACCGACGCGGGTACCGGCTTGGTACACACCGCCCCGGGCCATGGTGCCGATGACTTTGTGGTGGGCAAGCAGTACGACCTGGACCCGATCAGCCCGGTGCTGGATAACGGCCTGTTCCGCGACGATCTGCCAGTGGTGGGTGGTCTGCACGTGAGCAAGGCCAACGAGCCGGTGATCGAGGCGCTGAAAGACAGCGGCAATCTGGTCAAGTTGGCGAAAATTGAACATAGCTACCCGCATTGCTGGCGTCATAAAACGCCGCTGATTTTCCGTGCGACGGCGCAGTGGTTCGTGTCCATGGATCAGGCGGGCCTGTTGCCCCGTGCCCGTCAGGAAGTCGACAAGGTGCAGTGGCTGCCCGAGTGGGGCAAGGCGCGTATTGAAGGCATGCTGACCGATCGGCCCGACTGGTGTATTTCCCGTCAGCGCACCTGGGGTGTGCCTATCGCCCTGTTCGTGAACAGGGAAACCGGCGAGCTGCATCCGCAAACCCCGGCACTGATCGAACAGGTCGCTGAGCGGGTGGAGAAAGAAGGCATTGATGCCTGGTTTGATCTGGAGCCGGCGGAGCTGCTGGGTGAAGACGCGGACCAGTACAGCAAGGTCACCGATACACTGGATGTCTGGTTTGACTCCGGTGTCACCCATTATTGCGTGCTGGACCAGCGCGAGCAGCTGCGCGCGCCGGCGGACCTGTATCTGGAAGGCTCGGATCAGCATCGTGGCTGGTTCCAGTCGTCACTGCTGACCAGCCTGGCGATTCGTGATGCGGCCCCTTACAGCACCGTTCTGACCCACGGTTTCACCGTGGACGAGCACGGTCGCAAGATGTCCAAGTCGGTGGGCAACGTGATTGCCCCGCAGGAAGTCTGGAATGACCTGGGTGCGGATATTCTGCGCCTGTGGGTCTGCGCCACGGATTACCGGGGCGAGATGTCCGTGTCCAAGGATATCCTCAAGCAGATGGGCGATAGCTATCGCCGTATCCGCAATACCAGCCGTTTCCTGCTCTCCAATCTGAGCGGTTTCGAGCCCGCCACGGATGCGCTGCAGCCGGAGCAAATGCTGGCGCTGGACCGCTACATCGTGGACCGGGCGTTGCAGGTGCAGGCCGAGATCAAAGACCTGTACGACGGCTACCACTTCCATCAGGTTTATCAGAAGCTGCATAACTTCTGCGCACTGGATCTGGGCGGTTTTTACCTGGATATCATCAAGGATCGCCAGTACACCACCCAGGCTGATTCCGTGGCACGGCGCTCCTGCCAGACGGCTTTGCACCATATCGCCCAGGCGCTGGTGCGCTGGATGGCCCCGGTGCTCAGCTTCACCGCCGAGGAAATCTACGAGAATCTGCCCGGTGAGCGGCTCGATTCCGTGTTCCTGGCAGAGTGGTACGACGGCCTGTTTGCGCTGGCCGACGATGCCGATATGGGCCGGGCGTTCTGGGACAAGGTGCAGGACGCCAAGCAGGCAGTGAACAAGGCCATCGAAGGGGCTCGTGCTGCCAAGTTGATCAAGGGTAGCCTGAGCGCCGAGGTCGTGTTGTTTGTGGATGCCGAACAGGATGCGCTGTTGCAGCGCCTGGGTGATGAATTGCGTTTTGTCACCATTACTTCTGCGGCCGTACTCAAGCCGCTGGCCGAAGCGCCGGAAGAACTGGAAGACACCGCTGTGGCGGGATTGAAAGTACAGGTGCTGGCTTCGGATCACAGCAAGTGCGCTCGTTGCTGGCATCACCAGCCAGATGTGGGCAGCCATGCTGAACACCCGGAACTGTGTGGGCGCTGTATCACCAATGTGGATGGTGACGGTGAGGTTCGACACTATGCCTGATAATACGCCGAATGCCGGACGCCAAGCGCCGGACAGTGCAAAAAAACGGCTGCCTGGGCAATTGTCCTGGTTGTGGTTGACGGCGCTGATTGTCGCGCTGGACCAATGGACCAAGCATGAAGTGGTGGCGGTGTTTTCCCTGTATGAACGGCTGGAAGTCTTTCCGCACTTCAATCTGACCCTGGCTTATAACAGCGGCGCCGCATTCAGCTTTCTGGCCGATGCTGGCGGTTGGCAGCGCTGGTTCTTTACGGCTATTGCGGTGGGCGCCTCGGTGATGATTCTGATTTGGCTGGCCCGGCTTACCGCTGCCGAGAAACTGCAAGGGGTAGCCCTGTCGCTGATTCTTGCCGGTGCCCTGGGCAATTTCTACGATCGATTGGTACTGGGACATGTGGTGGATTTCCTCGACTTTTACTGGGGCGATTATCATTTTCCGGCCTTCAATATTGCTGACACCGCCATCACTATCGGCGCCGGATTGATTCTGCTGGATATGCTGCTGGGAGCCAGAAAGGAGCCCAAAGACAATGACTGAATTACTGCGAGCAGGCCCGGAGACCCGGATTACCCTGCATTTTGCCGTGCGCCTGATGGACGGCACGGACCTGGATTCCACCTTCGATGGTGAGCCCGCCTCTTTTGTGTGGGGGGATGAGTCCCTGCTGCCGGGCTTTGAAAATGCCATTCGTGGTCTCAAGGCCGGTGATCGTCGCAGCGTTTTCCTGGAAGCCGCCAAGGCGTTCGGGGAGTACAACGAGCAGAATGTGCAGCATTTCACCCGCGACACCTTTGCCGAGCACGATTCCCTGGAGCCCGGCATGGTGCTGAGTTTCGCCGATGCGGCCGGTGCCGAGCTGCCAGGCGTGATCGCCAAGGCGGACGATGAGTGGGTGATGGTGGACTTCAATCACCCGCTGGCAGGGCGGGATCTCACCTTTGAAGTGGAAATTATCGGTATTGAACGTCACGCCCCCGAGCAGCCTGTAACCCTCAATTGACCGTTGGCGGTGGACAGCCGCCGGTGAAGAGAGGAACGTTCATGGGTAAGCGTTCAAACAGCGGGCAGGAGGAATGTTTCTGGCTTTCCGCTGTCCATTATCCACAGTCAACGATCAGCTGAATTATGGAAATTCGTCTCGCTAATCCCCGTGGCTTCTGTGCTGGCGTGGATCGTGCCATCGACATTGTTAACCGCGCTCTGGAAGTGTTCGGGCCGCCGATTCATGTCCGTCACGAAGTGGTGCATAACCGCTATGTGGTGGAAGACCTGCGTCAGCGCGGCGCCGTGTTTGTGGAAGAGCTGCACGAAGTGCCGGACGACGCCATTGTCATTTTCAGCGCCCACGGCGTCTCCAAAGCGGTGCAGGAAGAGGCCGAGCGGCGTCAGCTGCAGGTTTTCGATGCCACCTGCCCACTGGTGACCAAGGTGCATATGGAAGTCATTCGGTATGCCCGTGAAGGCCGCGAAAGTATCCTGATTGGCCATGCTGGCCATCCGGAAGTGGAAGGCACCATGGGCCAGTACGATAAATCCTATGGCGGTGACATTTATCTGGTGGAAGACGAGGCTGACGTGGCGAGCCTGACGGTGCGCGATGAAAGCAAACTGGCCTTCGTCACCCAGACCACCCTGAGTGTGGATGATACCACCAAGGTCATTGATGCCTTGCGCCAGCGCTTTCCGGCCATTCTTGGCCCCAAACGCGAAGATATCTGCTACGCCACCACCAACCGTCAGGATGCCGTACGCCAGCTGGCGCTGGAATGTGGTCTGGTGCTGGTGGTCGGTTCGGTAAACAGTTCCAACTCCAACCGGCTGCGTGAGCTGGCCGAACGCTGTGGTGCGGATGCCTACCTGATTGACGAGCCGTCGCAGATTGATGCGGACTGGCTGAAAGGGAAAACCACTGTCGGTGTCACTGCTGGCGCCAGCGCGCCTGAAGACCTGGTGCAGCAAGTCATCGCCACCCTCAAAGGCCTGGGAGGCGAAGACGCCAAAGAAATCCCCGGCCGTGAAGAAAACATCCGCTTCTCCATGCCCAAGGCGCTACGCCCGTAGCGCCTGTCCCGCCTTTTAGACCGTCCATTCTTTCCTAGGTGGATCTAGTACTTTTGGCTAAGCAAAAAAATGCGCGAGTATACGATTAAAGTGTGAGTTAACTCACACCTTAAAGTACCAAAACTCATTATTTTTCAGCAGCTTATACCGTTCAGACGCGGCAAGGCCCCACTGGTCTCCATTCAATTGATGGTCGGCGGTGCATTGCTAAAGTGGTATCCACATCTAATAAGAATCACTTGGGGCAGGGATGAAGAAACAGGAATCCGGTTTTTCACTGGTCGAGCTAATAGTGTCCTTGCTGGTGTTGAGCGTGCTGTTGGGCTACGCCATCCCTTCTTACCAAAGAGTGACGGCCAGTAATGCGTTGCGATCCACCGTGGCTGACATGATTACAGCACTGAAAATGGCCAAGATGCAGTCCGTGAGTTTGCGCCAGCAGGTTAGTGTCACGCCGGAGACGGGCACTGACTGGCAAACCGGCTGGGTATTGGATTTTCCTGGTGGCAGTGTAGAAAAAGATCAAACCTTTTTGCCTGCCGGGGATGTGGTGGTTACCCAAACGTTGGGGTCCGCCGGGCCGGTATTCAAGCCGGATGGTTTTACCAGCAACACCCCGGTGGCGTTCCGGTTGTGTAACGCGAAAGCCGGGGATAGTGGTCGACTGGTCAGCGTGTCAGTCGTGGGGCGAGTCAGTAGCGAGGATGTCAGTTGCAGCCCATGAGAAAACAACAGCAAGTACAAAAAGTACACACCCAAAGAGGTGTTGGTCTGGTGGAGGTTCTGGTTGCATTGCTGATACTGGCAATTGGAGTACTGGGGTATGCCGGTTTGCAGTTGGCAGCCTTGAAAGGTGCAGAAGAAGCCAATAACCGCTCCCAGGCAACCCTGATCAGTCAGGATGCACTGGAAAGAATTGAATCCAACCGGGCTGAACGAGCCACATACCTTGCGCCTGCAAGCTGGCCTGACGCTCCGGTAACACCGGGCGGGGACCCTGAAACTGGCTGCCAAGGGGCAGACTGTTCTGCTGCACAGATGGCCGCGCTGGATATTGCCCAGCTGGCCTGGCTTTCCGGAAATCAGCTGCCAAATGGTCGTGTGCTGGCAGCCCCTTGCAACGGCAACAGCATGAGTTGCGTCATTGTGAGCTGGGGAAAAATGGAGCCGGATGATTGTCTTACCGCGACGGGCATCAACATGGATGAGTCTGCAACGTGTGTGGTGCTGGAGGTGTCGCGATGAGAGCTGCACAGAAAGGTTTTAGCCTGGTGGAATTAATGGTCGCCTTGGTGCTCGGCTTGATTGTTACAGCGGCGGCTATCCAGCTTTTTATTACTAATCAGAAAACGTTCGTGCTTCAGCAAACTGCGTCGCAGCTGCAGCAGGATAGTCAGCAGGTAATGCGGTTCATGATTAGGGATCTGCGTAAAGCGGGTCTTATCTGGGATACGGTCACTGCGACCCGGGATATGGGCATACAGTTTTCCAACTGGAGTGGAGAAATTCCCGCTTCTGCAGAGGGTACGGATAATGATCGTCTGACTCTGGCGTATAACGGAAAAAGTGATTGTGCTGGTAATACGGTGACGGATTGGACAGAAGTGGCGACTACTTATTACGTAGATGATGGAAGCCTGTATTGCAAGGGCAGCCTTGATACCGATGTAGTGGTTGAGCTGGTTCCAGGAGTGGAAAGTTTTCAGGTCTTGTACGGCATTGACACCAATAATGATGGTGCCCTGGGGGTGTCGCGTTATGTGACGCAAGACCAGGTGCCGGCAGATATTCCCGTTGTGGCGGTGAAAATCGGGTTGTTGCTGACCCGGGCAAATAATGCATTGCCTGAAAGTGATGGGACCAGGGAGTTTCATATTCTGGGTGAGACTCTGACAGAGCCAGCGGATCGCGCAATGAGAAAGGCGCTTAGCACCACGGTGCGGTTGAGAAATTATGACTGGGATGCAATTTGATATGTCGAGGGTGAAGCAATGAACAAGCAAAAGGGTGCTGCACTTCTGGTGGCCTTGCTCATTCTGGTGGCGATATCTCTGCTGGGTATTTCGGCCATGAAAACCAGTATGTTTTCCTCCAGGGTATCAACCGGTATGCAGGCCGATGCCATGGTGTTCGAAGGCGCAGAGAGTGCCATTGTTGAGGCGTATGAAGAGCTTGATGGCATGAGCACGATTGATCTCTCCAACTTTTTGGGAGGGGATGTGATGACCCGGTGCGTAGTATCTGACAATCCTCGCAAGGATGGATTGTGTGCGGGTGCTGATTTTATGGATAGTCGAGATCTGCTTAAGGCGCATTCAACTTCTCAGGTGAACGGGTTCAGACTTATTTCCGGTGCACAGATCAGTTCGACGGGCAATGGTGGGACCTTCGTGGATTATCAAGTGGAAATATCAGGAAACAGCGAGATGGCAACGTTTAATATTGGCGATTCGCATGTGCAGGAGTTGCTAAAACGTGGGATTTTGCCAAGTGCTGAAATTCAATAAGGCAGGGGGATAGAACGATGATGTCAGTAAATAGGCTTGCCACAATACTGTGTCTGGCTCTTTGCCTTCCGGTGGCAAATGTATACGCCGATGACACGGAAATTTTCTTTGCGGATGCGGATGCGGATAATAACCAAAATGCGCCGGCCGCTAATGTCATGGTGATGCTGGATAGCTCAGGGAGTATGGCCTGGTGCGAAACCAGTAACTGTCAGCCGAACGAAGTAAAACGTATTGATATGACCAAAGAAGCATTCAGCGATATGGTGGATGCGTTGCCGGACAGGGTCAATATGGGGCTTGGCCGGTTTCATAATGGCAATGATGGCAAGGTGATTTTCCCCGTATCGGAGATGACTGACGGCGGGCGTGCGGCGATCAAGTATGCAGTGAATGAAATTTTTCCGACGGGAGGGACTCCTACCTTTACGGCCTACAATGAAATGGGTCGATATATGCTGGGAAAAGAGGCAATCACCAGTAATGGTTTTCCGCAAAATGCTTGCGTCGATATGAGTATTGAAAAAAATTGTGTGACGCAGCCAGTCACCAATAATCAAGGTGATTTCGTATATGAAGGACCTTGGATTAGTGCTCCTGCATTGACTAGCTGTGCCAACCTTCCTGCCCAGTTTGAGGATTATGATTGCCGTGTTTCTTACGGGAACTTTGAGCAAGTGGGCGTGGCGTGTGATCCCAATGATGGAAGTTGTGATGTTCGCTATGAGGGGCCTTTTGAAAGCCTTCCTACATCACAGAGCTGTGATGCGACAAAAGATTTTTGTCGTGTTTCCTCTTGGTCTGGCTGGAGTGGTTGGGGAACAAGTAGCAGTAATTATTGCTCGACCAGCTCAAGTAATAAAGGGCAGTGCCAAGAGAACTCCAGAAGTGTTAAGGCTTGTTCTTGGTGTTGGTGGAGCATCACCCAATATCAGAAGCGAACGGCTACAAGTTTTGAGCGTAGAGCTCCTGTTTATTATGAAGCGGATCAGGAGGTTCAGGTTCGTGCTGTAAAACTGGAAGAAGTATGCGGTCAGCCAACGACTACCTGTAATAGTTATGCGCCGATTTATTCAAACGGTGATTACATTTCACCGATGAATTCCGCCAATCAATGCGAGCGCAATTATGTGGTCATGATGACGGATGGTGAGCCCAGTGGTGACGACGGTGTGAATGACAACCCCAGCGATGATCGTTTGCCCAACTGTGACGACAATAACTTTAGCGAAAGTGATAGTTATTTCTGTCAGCGTAAGCTTGCGGCCGCGATGAATCAGTCCAAATATGAAGAGCACGAAAGGGTAAAAACCTACACCGTTGGGCTCTACATGGATGAGTACAGCCTTGACAACGATAACGTTATCTACTTGGACGATGTGGCCGAGGCTGGGGGCGGAGAAACCTTTAATGCAGAATCCGGTTCCGAGCTTGCCGCTGCATTCATGAATATTATCGACCTGGTTGATGAGCAGTCCCGTTCGGTCTCTTCTCCGGGTGTTGCGGTTAACCAGATGAACCGTTTCGAGCACCTGGATCAGCTGTATTATTCTATTTTCCAGCCTGCGATTAGCAGCTTCTGGGAAGGTAATTTGAAAAAATACGAGCTGGAAGGTGATGAAATTCACGGTCAGAATGGCAATGCGATCAGTGACAATACAGGCTATTTTACCGCCACTTCCAGAAGTTTCTGGAGTGATGAAACTGACGGTTATGACGCCACAAAAGGGGGGGCAAGAGGCGAGCTGGAAACTAGCGGTCATACCCTTTTCTATACGGATGCAAATACGGGAAGCAATTCGACTCTGCCCAAGCTTGATTGGGACAAGATCGATACCGATGAAGGTAAACCCAAGACCTTCTTTGGCCTGGATGCCACAGCCAGCGATGAAATGACCCAGGACCTGGTGGCGAAGCTGAGGAATCTTTGGGCTGACCCAATGCACAGCGTGCCCGTGCTGGTGAACTACGGCGGTACCAGTGAAGACGCTGATGATCAGAATAATGTGGTTTTTGTGTCCACCAACGGAGGTATGCTGCACGCCATTAATGCTAAAGATGGTTCAGAAGAATTCACTTTCATGCCCTATGAAATGATTTCTAAAGCCAATCTTTTTACAACGCATCGTCCTGGTCTGCGGGATAACAAGCGCCAAGTCTATGGGCTGGATGGTAGCTGGGTGGCGTGGCGCCGACCAAGTAATAATGCGGATAATAGCCCTTCAGCCGTTTACTTGTATGGCGGTATCCGCCGTGGCGGTCGTAGCTATTATGCTCTGGATGTATCGAACTTGAATGCGCCCAAGCTTAAATGGCAAATTACGGGTGGTGCTGGTGACTTTGAAAAACTGGGTCAAACCTGGTCGACACCTACCTTGACCCAGATACCCGTTGGAGAGGATGTGCTGCCGGTGTTGGTGTTTGGTGGTGGCTACAGCCCGGCGGATCACGACCGTACCGAGAATTTCGATGCGGAAGATCGTAGTACTGAAGATGAGATGGGTAATGCCATCTATATCGTGAATGCGCAGACTGGTGATCTGGTATGGTCCGCCTCTGGTGATGATGTCGCATCCATGAAATGGGCCATCCCCAGCAGTATCTCTGTTGTTGACAAGAACCTGGATGGCGCTGCTGACCACCTTTATTTCGGTGACTTGGGCGGTCAGGTATTCCGCGTTGATATCGACCAAAGTGGTGATAAGAATATGGCCGTCCACCGCTTGGCTGATTTTGGCGGTGATGATGAAGATCATCGTCGCTTCTACGAAGCGCCAGCGATTACCTATGTAAAAGAAGGCTTCAATGAATTTTTATCGGTGGCCATCGGTTCAGGGTATCGTGCGCATCCAAAAGATAAAGATATCGAAGAAGCCTTTATTGTCTTCAATGACGAGAATGCGTTCAGTAATCCGTCTGCGCCGGACGAAGTGCTTGCTCTGAGTGATCTTAGTGAGATATCCCGTACAGGAACGGAAGGTGCGGACACCTCCAAGCCAGGTTGGTTCTACAAGTTAAACGCCCTGGACGGTGAAAAATCACTGTCATCCCCGTCGGTGATCAATGGGGTGGTTCGTTTCAGCTCTTATTCGCCCGTAGCAAGCAGTAATCCAGACAACCCGTGTGCGGTTAGCCTGGGTACTTCTTTTATTCATACGGTGGCTCTCAAAGACGGTGCTCCTGCAGCTCTAAATGATGGTGACGTCAGCAGCCGTAGCGAGGAGTTGAAGCAGCAGACCTTGCCGCCAACCCCGGTGTTGCTTACCAATGAGGAGGGTGAGGTGAAGGTTGTGGTTGGTACGGAGGTTGTCGGGGACGATGATCTTGGCAATATGGGCTTGCGCAAAACCCGCTGGTACCAGATGACCGAAGATACTGCTGCGCCTGGACCGTAAGGAGAGTGGATATGTGTGCAGCAAAGAGCAATAGACGAAAGCAGCAAGGGTTTACGCTGATTGAGCTGTTTATCGTGGTGCTGATTGTTGGTGTGTTAGCGGCGGTGGCTTACCCAAGCTACACCAGCCATGTCGAATCTACTCGCCAGTCAGCCGTGAAGGCGCAAATCATGGAGCTGGCTGCTGCGATGGAGGCGTTCCGTTCGCGAAATTTTTCGTATAGCGGTGCGCCCTCCGACACAGCGATTACCTCCAGAACTGCGAATGACTTTTATACGGTGTCAGTGACCGTGGATGCGAGTGACGTCCAAAGCTATACAATTGCTGCGGTGCCTGTTGCAGCAAAAAACATGAATGGCACTGAAACATTCATGCTAAATGAGCAGGGCGAGACCTGTATGAAAGTGGCTGCAACCTGCAGTATGGGTACGGATCACGCCTGGTAAAATTGCTTCAGGATTTGGGGGCGTTAGCCCCCTTTTCTATGCGATCTTCTGTTACGGGCAGGTGTTGGTCGGCAGTGTTTCAATCCTCGTTCTTCCTATCCAGTTCATTACGATTTTCCTGCCAGAGCGCGTGTTGCAAATATAAAAGCTGCCGTTTTGGAAATGGCTGATGCCGCTGCTATGGAAGACGAGAGAGTTTCCATTAAACCTTTTCCACTCAAGGGTTGTGTTGCCTGGAAAGTTTAGTGAGTCGATAACTTCTCCGGTTTCTAATTGACCGTTTTGGTTGTCGTCCCTTCCCATTATCAATGAATCTGTTTGATTGAATGTTGAGCATCCAGTGTCTCCTGCGCAGATTATTCGCTGTGACCGGTCACTGAGTGCGCCTGCACGGGCTTTCAGTATGAGGTTGTGGACGTCGTAGGCCGACGAGATGACCTGGTATCTTGGGATGAAATCGGTGAACAGTGCATGAGTGAAGGCTGCGAGTATGGCCAGAATAGTTGCAGTTACAAGGGCTTCGAGGAGAGTGAAACCTTGTGAGGCAGTGTTATGGCGATTTTTCATACATCTTTGGCCCTGGAATTATCTGATTGTCAGATGCTATCCGGGTTTTTAACGTAGGCGTGTGGTAATGTTGCTTCACTTTTTATAGGTAATAGTCCTCTTGATTCATGTCTGATGTACTCGTATTAGGCGGAGGCATTGTCGGCCTCTTGAGTGCGCTTGAGCTCACAAAGCGTGATTTCAACGTTACGGTGATTGATGGCGGTCCGCCGCCGGCATCCTGGGCTGGCGGGGGAATCCTTTCTCCCTTGTTCGCGTGGCGTCATTCTTCTTTTCTCAATCGGTTGACCCACGATGGAGTGAGCCGCTACCAGTCTCTGGTGTTAATGCTTGAGGAATCCGGTTTTCTGGACCGCAAGGAGGTCTTGCACTTGGGCGGCATGTGGGTCCAAGTGGCGGGGGCGGAGTTGACTCGTGCGCAAAGGTGGGCTGAGGCGTGGGGAATGGATTGCCACGAAATGGAGTCTCCCGGATCGAGAATAGGTCATGGTGCTGGCGGGCTTTTTTTTCCAGGTTTGGGCAATATTCGTAATCCGAGAATGTTGAAGGCGCTGCGAGCGTATCTTGCCGCGAAAGGTGTTAGCTTTGTGCGAGAGCATATTCGCCGTGTTGAGCTTTTGTCTTCAGGTGCGAAACTTCATGGTGAAGTTGGGCAATACAGATCGGATACGGTTGTGGTCGCTGCGGGCTATAATGCTGCTGCACTGTTGGCTGAAACTGGCGTAAGCATGCCTCTTTTTCCTGCCAAAGGAGAAATGCTGTTGTTCCAGGTGGCGCCTGGGGATGTCCCTTCGGTAATATTGACGGAAGCAGGTTATCTGATTCCAAGAGCGGATGGTGCCGTTTTGGTCGGCTCTACCCTGCGCAAAGGGGATGCCAGTCATTACCCCACTGTTCAGGGACGTCACCAGTTGATCTCCCTTGCCGCCAGGCTTTCTCCTGTATTGGCTGAAAAGAAGCCGTCTTACCATTGGGCTGGCGTCCGCCCGGGTTGTGAGCGGGATTATCCTTATCTGGGTTTGTTGCCGGGAGCGAAGGGGGTTTACGTGGCTGCTGGGCATTATCGGAACGGCCTGGTGTCTGCGCCAGGCAGTGCCGAATTGCTGGCGCAGCTTATTTGTGGTGAATCCCCCTTTACTGACCCCGAGCCTTATTCGTTGTCTTCTGCCTCGCCCTCGTCGCGGTCCAGTTCCAGTTTTTTCAATCGGTAACGCAATGAACGGAAGGTCATGCCGAGTTTTTTGGCGGCGGCGGTGCGGTTCCAGTGGGTTGCGTCCAGAGCCTTGAGAATTTCCTGCTTTTCGATTTCCTGAAGAAAATCCTCCAGAGGCTGGTCACCGGGCCTTGCTGGTGATGCCGTTGCTGTTGCCGGGGCATTATGGCGGGTTGAGGCTGGTGTCGGGCGGCTGGATGTCAGACGCAGGTGCTCAGGCAGAATGGTGTTGCCGTCACACAAGGTTAGCGCCCGCTCCAGCGTGTTTTCCAGCTCCCTGACATTGCCGGGGAAAGGGTAATTCTCAATGGCACTCACGGCGTCCGAGCTGACGCTGGGGGGGGGGATGTCCCAGGCCTGGCTGAGCCGGTTGAGAATATGCTGGACCAGTTTGGGTATGTCCTCACTGCGTTCACGCAGTGGCGGCACATGGGCTTCGATGACGTTGAGTCGGTAGAAAAGATCCTGACGAAAGCGACCCTCTTCCATTTCATCTTCCAGGTTTTTGTGGGTGGCGCAGAGTATGCGCAGGTTGACCTGGAATTCCTTGGCTTCACCTACCGGTCGCACCGATTTTTCCTGAATCGCACGCAGCAATTTCACCTGCATGTGTAGTGGAAGATCGGCCACTTCGTCCAGGAACAGGGTGCCGCCGTCGGCCTCGCGGAACAGCCCCTTTCGGTCTTCCACGGCACCAGTGAACGCGCCTTTGCGGTGGCCGAAAAATTCACTTTCCATCAGCTCGGACGGAATGGCGCCGCAGTTGACGGCCACAAACGGTTTTTCCCGGCGTGGCCCGAGAGTATGAATCAGCCGCGCAATACGCTCTTTACCGCTACCTGATTCGCCGCTGATATAGATGGGAGCCTGGCTTCGAGCCAGCTTTCGAACCTGGGCTTTCAGCGCCACCATGCTGGGTGCGTCACCAATCAGATTGTCTTCTTCCTCATGGCGTTCTTCGACTTCACTGATGCCCAGGCCGTCTTCGATCAACTGCCGTAACCGGTCCAGTGCGACAGGTTTGGCAATAAAGTCATAGGCGCCATATTTCATGGCATCGGTGGCGGTTTCCATGCTGCCGTAGGCGGTGATGACGGCGGTGGGCATGGCCGGGCAGTGTTGTGATATGAACTGTAGAAGTTCCAGGCCGGTGCCATCCCCCAGATTCATATCCGTCAGGCACAGGTCGTAACGTGCGTCTTTGAGCTGTTGCTTGGCGGCAGACAGCGAGTCCGCTGCGGTGGCCTGAAGTTTCATACGACCAAGTGTGATGACCAGCAGTTCGCGCAGGTCAGCTTCGTCGTCAACAACCAGTACGTGGGGGGTATCTGCACTCATAGGCGATTCTGTTATTGAAATTGTCGGTGCGGGTGGGCAAAGGTTATCACAAAGCTGGCACCTTTCGGGGTTTCCTCAAGGTCCAGTGTGGCCTGGTTGGCATGGCATAATTCCCGGCACAGATAAAGGCCCAGGCCATTGCCTTCTTTGGCGGTGGTGTAAAAGGGCTCGAAGAGATAATTCATGGCTTCTTCGCTGATGCCCTGACCATTATCCTGAACTTTTAGCCAGGGCAGGCCGGTGCGGTCGTGGTGCCCGCATCGCAGTGTAACGGTGCAGGAATTGCCGCCATGGCGTAGAGCATTGCCGATCAGATTGTCCAGAACCTGAATAAGTTGATTGCGATCAAAGCGGACTTCTACCTCGGGTTGGCAATGGAGGCTGAAGCTGGCTGCAGCGTCTTTCATTTTCCATTGTGAGGTGACCTCCTCAATCAACGCCGTCAAGGCAAAGCGTTCGGCTTGTCCCTTGGGTCTGCGTGATAGGTCAAGAACGTCGTGGATAATGCCGTTAACCCGGGTCACATGGTTGCGGATGATTTGCAGCAGGTGTTGATCTTCCGGACTGGGTTCGTCGTCCAGTAAAAGGTCCGTGGCATGGTTGATGGCACTGAGCGGATTGCGGATTTCATGGGCCAGGGTGGCGGACAGGCGACCCAGGGATGCCAGATTCATCTGCTGGGCTTCTTGAGCGACTTGCGCAGTGTTTTCCAGAAACAGCAGGGTCAGGTTTTCATGGCCGGTATCCAGTTGCGCAAAACGAGGGCTTAGCACCGGGGATTGTTCCGATACGCGCAACGTACTCAGTGGCAGTAACGGGTTGTCCTGCCAGCGCTGGAAGCGACTGGTCAGGGAGCCGGGAAGGGTGTTGCCGAGCATGGGGCTGTCAAACAGATTGTTGGCAGACTGGTTGGACATGAGAATATGAAAAGCGTCGTCGAAAACCAGAATGCCCGTGCGCATGCGCTGCACAATTTGCTGGTTCAATGCTTCCAGCCGCTCGATGGCAACCTGTTGCTGCATGGTGATTTTTTCGGTTTGCTCCAGGCGCTGGGCAATTTGCTGAATGATCAGCGATACCATGAAGAACGCGATGCCGAGCAGGCCAGATTCGGTCAGGGCGAACGGGGACGATAATTGTGCATGGATGGAAAAATAGAATTGCTCGAACATGGCGGACAGGGTCGCCAGTGCTGCAATAAGAAAGCCCTGTCGACCGCGCAACAGAATATTGCCGGCGGCAACGGTCACCAGCAAAAGCACCGCCAGGCCACCTTCCAGCCCGCCATTGGAGTGCACTACCAGAGTCAGCATCCCCAGATCACTGATTAACGCTGCCGGTTGTGCCCAGGCAGGGAACGCCCGCTGATGCCGGCGGTTGTCCAGCGTGGCGGAGGCCAGCGTCAGACCCAGATAGAGAAAAAGCGTGGTCTCGAAAAGGGCCGGGAAATAGGTGCCGAGCAGCGCCTTGTCCGGCCCGTAATGCAGCAACAGAAGCACACAGGCAATAGCAATGCGGTACACATTATAAATGCGTGCCGGTGTCCAGCCCTGGCTAGTGGTCATGGTGTTCCAGATACTGCCGCTGATGCTCCTGACTGCAGAAATGCTGCCCGTTGTGGCTGAACGCTTCCGGGGTTGGAACATGCACGCCGCATTGCGCGCATTTGACCATGATCTGGGGATTGCCGGAGGCATTGCCGGAATCCGTGGGCCGGGCCTGGGCCAGTAAGCGTTTTATGACCCGCCAGGCCAGATAGATCAGGGCGGCGATAATAATCAGGCGAATCAGGCCCATGGAGCTCCCCTCGGTTTGGTGTTTTTGTCAGGTGCTGTGGTGTTCTGTGTTTTTAGCGCATTCATCGATTGCCAGCTAAATCGCAATCACGACCTGGCGAAAAAATTGCCTCCGTCGCGGCTGCGTATAGACCCCAAGCAGGTTCTAAAGAGTACAATCAGCGCTCACTTGAGGAAAGGCCGGTTGATCATGCGAATTATTATGGCCCAGCAGAATGCGCTGGTGGGCGATATCGAAGGGAATGCCCAGCGCGTTATTGCCGCGGCAGACGAAGCGCGCCGATTGCTGGGAGCGGACCTTGTGCTGTTCCCGGAGCTGATGCTCACTGGATACCCGCCGGAAGACCTGCTATTGCGTCCCAGCCTGAACAGCCGGGTCGATGCGGCTCTGGCAGACATTGGCGCGGCGATTTCGGTGCCGGTGGTGTTGGGCTATCCGGCGGTACGCAACGGCCATCGCCGTAATGCGGCTGGAGTGGTGTTCCCGGGGGAGTCTGGTCCTCGCCATGAGTATTTCAAGCAGCACTTGCCCAATTACCGGGTATTTGATGAAAAACGGTATTTCCAGCCGGGCACCGATGCCTGCACCTTTGATATCGATGGCTGGACCCTGGGTATCACCATTTGTGAAGACATCTGGCACGATGGCCCGGCGGCCCAGTTACAGCAGGCTGGCACCGACCTGATCCTGAACTTGAATGCCTCTCCTTATCGCACCAACAAGGCCGAGGAGCGTTTTGCCCAGGTACAAGCCCGCAGCCGGGAAACCGGGTTGCCGGTGCTGTATTGCAACCTGGTTGGTGGGCAGGATGAGTTGGTGTTTGATGGAGCCTCCTTTGTCTGTGATAGCCAGGGCAAGCGCTGCGTGCAGGCGGCCAGCTTTACCGAAGCACTGGTGCCGGTGGATGTGCAATGCCAGAGCGGGCACTGCGAGCCGTGTGGCGCGGAGTTGCCGTTACCCGGGCCGGAGGAGGGCATGTACCAGGCGCTGGTATTAGCGACGCGCGATTATGTGAACAAGAATGGTTTCAAGGGCGCGCTATTGGGGCTGTCCGGTGGTATTGATTCTGCCCTGACGCTGGCGGTGGCGGTGGATGCCCTCGGCCCGGAGCGGGTAGAGGCGGTGATGATGCCCTTCCAGTACACCTCTGCCATGAGCCTGGAAGATGCTGAAAAGCAGGCGCGCACCTTACGCGTCCATTATCGGGTGTTGCCCATCGAGGCCGCGTTCAATGGCTTTATGGATATCCTCAGTGAGTCATTCGCCGGCACCGCCCGGGATACCACCGAAGAAAATCTCCAGGCCCGTTGCCGGGGTGTGTTGTTGATGGCGCTTTCCAATAAAAATGGCTCCGTGGTACTGACCACCGGCAACAAGAGCGAAATGGCGGTGGGGTACGCCACCCTGTACGGCGACATGGCCGGGGGCTTCTCGGTGCTCAAGGATGTCTTCAAGACCTCCGTATTCAGCCTGTGCCGCTGGCGTAACCAGCAGGCTGGTGCCGAGATTATTCCGGACCGGGTAATCACCCGCCCGCCTTCCGCCGAGCTGGCCCCGGACCAGGTGGACAGTGATTCGCTGCCCGATTACGACGAGCTGGACGCGATTCTGGAGCGTTACGTGGAGCAGGACATGAGCGCGGAAGCAGTGATCCGTGACGGTTTTGACCGCGACACGGTCTATCGGGTGGTGAAGCTCACCGACCGCAATGAGTACAAGCGCCGCCAGGCGGCCGTCGGCCCCCGCGTCAGTCGCCGCGCCTTCGGCAAGGACCGGCGGTATCCGATTACCAACGGTTGGCGCCCGGGGGATTGATTTAACGCTGGATGCCCGAGGCCGGATGCTTGACGGAAAAAAAAGCCCGCGTAAGCGGGCTTTTTGGCGTCTGGCCTCAGGCGTCCAGCATTCGGCGTCCTACAACAAATCAAACGTCAGCAGGCTCAGCAGCCCTTCATCCTCATCCGGCCACCAGGCCAGATCCACCTGCTTGTCGTCATCCAGAAAGGTGCTCTCCGGCCAGTTCAGGGCCAGCACGGCGCGGCTTTTTTCTGCCTGTTCCGGAAGCTCCAGCCGTTGATAACCTTTGACCATAATGGCCAGGCCTTCTTCCACGGCGGGGGTCTGCTGGTAGTGTTTGACCACATACTGCGCCCGGTTCACGGAAGCAACGATGGCGCCACGGCGAGCGTAATAACGTGCCACGTGCAGCTCCTGGCGGGCCAGCTGGTTACGGATGTGAACCATGCGAGCGCGAGCGTCGGGGGCGTATTCGCTGTCCGGGAAGCGGGCAACCAGCCGTTCGAAGTCGCGGAAGGAGTCTTTCGCGGCGTCCATATCCTTGCTGGAGCGGTCGGACGTGACCATGTTGTCAAACAGGCCCTTCTCCATGTTGAAGTTGGCCAGCCCACGCATGTAGAGGGCATAGTCCATGCGCGGGTGTGCCGGGTAATTGCGCATGAATCGCTGGGCCGCCACCACGGTGGCTGGGTAGTCCACGGATTTGTACTGGGCGTAAATCAGGTCCAGTGCAGACTGTTCGGCATAATCCCCGTACGGAAAACGTGCTTCCAGTTCCTTGAGCTCATCGATGGCCGTCAGGTAGTTTTTCGATTCAATGGACTCGCTGGCCTCCCGATATTGATCTGCCTCGGTGAGTTCCGGGCGATCTTCCGGGTTGCCGGCACAGCCGGCCAGAATCAGTACACACAGTAGTGGCCATAAAAGTCGTGGCATTCTTTCCTCGTTGAACGGGTTACAATTCGCGAATTCGGTA
Source organism: Alloalcanivorax sp. (assembly GCA_039983755.1). Classification (GTDB taxonomy): domain Bacteria; phylum Pseudomonadota; class Gammaproteobacteria; order Pseudomonadales; family Alcanivoracaceae; genus Alcanivorax. Next base: position 11,819 of record JBDWVU010000045.1, on the reverse strand, counting down.
TTTAAGCACAGGTTGAGGAACCTTTTATATGGGACATCTTGGCGGCGAAAAAATTCAGCGCACCGAACAGGTGAAGCCGGAGCACGCCGGGCAGCGGGTAGACCAGGTGGCGGCAGAGCTGTTTGACGGCTTTTCCCGGTCCCGCCTGCAGACCTGGATCAAGAATGGCGTGTTGACGGTTAACGGTGCCAAGACCAAGCCCAAAGAGAAGCTGACCGGCAACGAATCACTCACTCTGGAAGTGGAGATTGAGCCGGAGCTGGATGATCAGCCCCAATCCATTGATCTGGACGTGGTGTACCAGGATGACGACCTGATCGTGATCAACAAGCCCACCGGGCTGGTGGTCCACCCGGCGGCAGGGCACGCAGATGGCACTTTGCTGAATGGTCTGCTGCACCTTGATGAGCGGCTCAATAGCCTGCCCCGCGCGGGGATTGTTCACCGACTGGACCGTGATACCACTGGATTGATGGTGGTGGCCCGCTCCCTGGAGGCCCACCAGAGCCTGGTGGCGCAACTTCAGGACAAGAGCCTGTTCCGGCAATATGAGGCGATTGCTGTGGGCGTGATGACTGGCGGCGGCAAGGTGGATGCACCCATGGGGCGTCACCCGGTGGACCGCAAGAAGCAGGCGGTGGTGAAAACCGGCGGCAAGAATGCGGTGACCCACTACCGTGTTCTGGATCGCTACCGGGCCCATACCCGCATTCAGGTGCAGCTGGAAACCGGCCGCACCCACCAGATCCGCGTTCACATGGCGCATCGTAACTACCCGCTGGTGGGGGATCCGCTCTATGGTGGTCGCCTCAAGCAGCCTGCCGGGGCCACCGAGGCGTTGCGTCAGGCGCTACACAAGTTCCCCCGCCAGGCACTGCACGCCCGCAAGTTGGGGCTGATTCACCCGGCCACGGGCGAATACCGTGAATTCGAAGCGCCGCTGCCGGCGGATATGACAGGGCTGATTGCCGCACTGGAAAACGACATCAAAGAAGAAGAGTGATAAGAGGTGCAGGGTATGGGGTTGTCTCGGGGAGGCGTGGGGTGGCTGGGTGTGACGTTGCTGATGGCTGGCTGCGCCAGCAGCTACCACCCCTGGAATGGGGCCAAGGGGTATCAGGATCAGCCTTTGGGCGATCAGACCTACGCGGTAAGTTATCACGGGGAAAAAGGAACAGACTGGGCGGTGCTGGATGGCTATCTGCAGCGCCGTTGTGAGACGCTACTGGGCCAGCCAGCCGCTTCGGTGACGGATATCACCCACCGAATCCATGGCAATGTGGCCCAGTCAGAAATGGCAACCAGTGCGCCGGCGAGGCTGGGAGGCGGTGCCTTGGGGGAAAACTTCAGTACTCCCGGCCTGTCTCAGCACGGAGTGCTGTTCAAATTGCGTGTGGCGGAAGGGGTGTGTTCCCCCGACTGACCAAGGAGCCAGCAATGTCACTGCCCGACAAGAGCCAATGGCTATGCCCGGACTGGAATCCACACCCGGCCGTGCGGGTGTGTGTGACGACCCGTGCCGGTGATCATTCCCCCAGGCCCTGGCACGGATTCAATCTGGGCTTGAACTGCGGTGACCAGCCGGCGCGGGTCGAGCAGGCCCGTCATCATGTGGAAAAACTGCTGCAGGCGGATCACCCCGCCGCCTGGCTGTGGCAGGTCCATGGCAAGCAGGTGATACGTGCCGATGCCCAGGATAACGAAGCCGATGGGGTCTGGACCGACCAGCAACGCTGGCCCTGTGTGGTGCTGACCGCCGATTGCCTGCCGGTGTTGCTGGCCCGCACTGATGGATCGGCTGTCGCGGCGGTTCATGCCGGTTGGCGGGGCCTTCAGGCCGGTATTATTGGCGAAGGCGTGGCCAGTATTGCCCCCGGTGGTGAGCCCGTCAGCGCCTGGCTGGGTCCGGCCATTTGTGGGCAGTGCTACCAGGTGGGGGATGAGGTCTACCGTGCCTTTACCGAGAATCGGCCTGCGTTCAAGCCTGCTTTCCAGAAAGATGCTACTCCCAACCACTGGCGATTCTCGGTGGCTCACGCCGCCATCATCGAGCTGGCCCAGCTCGGTGTCGACGATGTTCATGGTGGGGATCTCTGCACAGCCTGTGACCTGTCCCGTTTTTATTCCTATCGCAAGGAAGGCGAGACCGGGCGTTTTGCGTCGCTGATCTGGCTGGACGAAGCTGTGGACAGTTGATAGTTAACTGCCGCGCCCTGAAGTTGGGTTTATCCTGAAATCCAAGAGGCCGCGTCCCAGGCATGGGCGCGGCCTCTTGGGTTAAAAAGCAGTAAAGCGAATCCGCGCCGCTGCCAACTATTCACTGTCAATTGACTTGAATCTGGCCCAATCGGACCCATTTAACTCTCAGTTGATTGATAACCGGTGATCCCTTCTCTATAGGTAAGAGCACCTTGCCGTCAGGGAGGCGTTCCGCGGATCACGACCGGATAGGAGAGTGAAAAATGCGAATGGATAAACTCACTGCCCGCCTGCAGGAAGCCCTGTCAGACGCGCAATCCCTGGCCGTGGGGCAGGGGAACAGCACCATTGAACCGGTCCATCTGATGTTGGCGTTGATGCAGCAGCAGGGTGGTGCTGCCCGGCCCTTGCTGGAAAAAGCCGGTGCCAACAGCGCCGATGTGATCACCGCCCTGAATATGGCCGTGGACAAGCTGCCCACCGTGAATAACTTCAATGGTGACGTGCAGATGGGCCAGGCTACCGGCCGCATGCTGAACCTTGCCGATCGTGAGGCCCAGCAGCGCGGTGACCAGTATTTGTCCACGGAAGTGGTGTTGCTGGCGGCCTGTGACGATAACGGCGAGCTGGGCAAGCTGTTCAAGAACGCCGGTGTGACCCGCAAGGTGCTGGCGGAAAAAATTGCCGAAGTGCGCGGGGGTGAAGCGGTGAACGATCCCAATGCGGAAGACAAGCGCGAAGCGCTGGACAAGTACACCGTCAACCTGACCGAGCGGGCCGAGTCCGGCAAGCTGGACCCGGTGATTGGCCGTGACGATGAAATTCGCCGCACTATTCAGGTGTTGCAGCGTCGCACCAAAAACAACCCGGTTCTGATTGGTGAGCCCGGCGTGGGCAAGACCGCCATCGTGGAAGGTCTCGCCCAACGTATCGTGAACGGTGAAGTGCCAGAAGGTCTGAAAGACAAACAGGTCCTGTCTCTGGACATGGCCGCGCTGATCGCCGGAGCCAAGTACCGGGGGGAATTCGAAGAACGCCTGAAAGCGGTGCTCAATGAGTTGGGCAAGCAGGAAGGGCGCATCATTCTGTTCATCGATGAACTGCATACTATGGTCGGCGCCGGCAAGGGCGAAGGGTCCATGGATGCCGGCAATATGCTCAAGCCGGCGCTGGCCCGGGGCGAATTGCACTGCGTGGGCGCTACCACCCTGGACGAGTACCGCCAGTACATCGAGAAAGATGCAGCGCTGGAGCGTCGTTTTCAGAAGGTGTTGGTGGATGAGCCCACGGTGGAGGACACCATTGCCATTCTGCGGGGCTTGAAAGAGCGCTATGAAGTGCACCACGGCGTCGATATCACCGATGGCGCTATCATTGCGGCCGCGCGCTTGAGCCATCGCTACATCACCGACCGGCAGCTGCCGGACAAGGCCATCGACCTGATCGACGAGGCGGGTAGCCGTATCCGTATGGAAATTGATTCCATGCCGGAAGAGATGGACCGTCTGGACCGCCGCCTGATCCAGCTGAAGATGGAACGTGAAGCGCTGCGCAAGGAAGAGGATGATGCCAGCCGCAAGCGTCTGGAGAAGCTGGAAGAAGAGATCGATGAGCTGGAAAAACAGTACGCCGATCTGGAAGAAATCTGGCAGGCGGAAAAGGCTGCGTTGCAGGGTGCCGCCGAATACAAGGCAGAGCTGGAGCAGGCGCGGGTGGAAATGGAGCAGGCGCGGCGCGCCGGCGACCTGAGCCGCATGTCCGAGCTGCAGTACGGGCAGATTCCGGAACTGGAAAAGAAAGTGCAGGATGCCCAGGACCGCGAAGAGCAGGCCCAGGCGGAAACCCAGCTGTTGCGCAACAAGGTCACCGACGAGGAAATTGCCGAGGTAGTGGCCAAGTGGACCGGCATTCCCGTGTCGAAAATGCTGGAAGGCGAGAAAGACAAACTGCTGCGCATGGAGGAGGCCCTGCACGACCGGGTCGTCGGCCAGGACGAAGCGGTGGAAGCGGTGGCCAACGCGGTGCGTCGCTCACGGGCCGGCTTGTCGGACCCGAACCGGCCCAACGGCAGTTTCCTGTTCCTGGGCCCCACCGGGGTGGGCAAGACGGAGCTGTGCAAGGCGCTGGCCAACTTCCTGTTCGACACCGAAGAAGCCATGGTGCGTATCGACATGTCCGAGTTTATGGAGAAACACTCCGTGGCGAGGCTGGTGGGTGCGCCTCCGGGCTACGTGGGTTACGAAGAAGGTGGTTATCTCACCGAACTGGTGCGGCGCAAGCCTTACTCTGTGGTGTTGTTGGACGAGGTGGAAAAAGCGCATCCGGATGTGTTCAACATCTTGTTGCAGGTGCTGGATGATGGCCGTCTGACGGATGGCCAGGGCCGCACCGTGGATTTCCGCAACACGGTGGTGGTGATGACATCCAACCTGGGCTCTGACCTGATCCAGAAACTGGCGGGTGCCGATGTGGAGTCCGCCAGTGACTATGAGGCGATGAAGTCTGCGGTGATGGAGGTGGTGGGTAATCACTTCCGGCCCGAGTTTATCAACCGTGTGGATGAAACCGTGGTATTCCACCCGTTGGCCAAGGATCAGCTCAAGGGGATTGCATCCATCCAGCTGGGCTTTTTGCAAAAAAGACTGGCGGAGCGGGATATCGGTCTGCAGCTAAGCGATGCTGCGCTGGACAAGCTGGTGGACGCTGGTTTCGATCCAGTTTATGGGGCGCGGCCGCTCAAGCGGGCTATCCAGCAGCAGCTGGAAAATCCGCTGGCGCAATCGCTACTGAGAGGTGAGTACGTTCCGGGAGATACCGTCCACATTGACGTGGCAGACGAGCGGTTTACCTTCATGCGCTAAATCGAAGGAAGTCGTCTGGGTAAACAAAAAACCGCCGGCATGAAAATGTCGGCGGTTTTTTTATTGGTACTGTGGCTGTCGGCGGGCCTCTCTTAGCGAGCCTAGCACTTTTCCAGCGCGTTGCGGGTGTCTTCCACCATCTTGTCTCTGGCTTCCTGATCCAGCACTTCCATCTCGCCGGTCTCCGGATTCTTGCGCCGCACGGTGGGTTTGTTTGCCAGCGTTTCCAAGTTCTTGCGGTGCTGTTCGCAACGCTCCTGGGCGACGGCGTCAGGTTCTGTCTTTAGCCGTTGTTCTTCTTTGGCCTGGTTTGCTGCGGCTTCTTTGGCTTTTTGTGCAGCGCTGCGTTTGGCCTCAAGGGCCTCAATAGCCTCGCTTTGATCGGAACTGGCATTGGCCCGGGTGTTTACTTCAGAGGCGTTTACGCCCTGCGGAGGCTGGGCGTCGTAATGGGTGACGCCCTTGTCATCCACCCATTTGTAGAACTTGGCCGCCGGGCTCAGGCTGGAAATGGCAAGCAGTGCGCCCCCGAGAAACAGGCTGAATTTTGTCATGGTGTCAGTCTTCTTATGATTTCGGTTGATGCATCAGACTTTAGCATGACGTGATAAGGGGATTTTCTGCAACCTAAAGTCGATCAAGGGCTTTGATTGGCCGCACATTTCTGCCAAAATTATGGCTTTCCGGAGATCGGGACCCGCATTCGCTTACCGGCGTGTGTGAGGCCGGGACCCGGGGCACCGTTACCGCGATGTCCTGCCAGCAGTATCACTGCACTCTCGTCCCGCTGTGGGAGCCTCCGGAGGTTTCTCATTCCTAAAAGCGGGAGTACTCCCTTTCAGGTTTGCAGTTCCTCCGTGTCGCCCTTCCAGCCTGCGTTCGTGTCGGCCACCTCCGACAGGACCCCAGAGCACCCAAATGCGGTGCTTCCCGCAGGCAGCAAGCAATAAACGCCGTCCCGCTGCGTGGCAGTGGGTTGTATGCATTCAAATTTGAGGTAGCAACCGTGGAAATGTTATCCGGCGCGGAAATGGTGGTCCGTGCGCTGCAAGACGAGGGAGTGGAGTACATCTTCGGGTATCCCGGAGGATCCGTACTGCACATTTACGATGCATTGTTCCAGCAGGACTCTGTTAGCCACATTCTGGTCCGTCACGAGCAGGCGGCCACTCATGCGGCGGACGGCTATGCCCGTGCCACCGGCAAGCCGGGTGTGGTCATGGTCACCTCCGGGCCGGGCGCCACTAACGCCATTACCGGCCTGGCCACCGCGTTCATGGACTCGATTCCCATGGTGGTGTTGTCCGGTCAGGTTCGCTCTGACTGGATTGGTGATGACGCCTTCCAGGAAACCGACATGATTGGTGTGTCCCGTCCGGTGGTGAAGCACAGCTTCATGGTCCGTGACGCCAAAGACATTCCGGAGATCATGAAGAAGGCTTTCTACATTGCTACCACTGGCCGCCCCGGTCCGGTGCTGGTGGATATTCCCAAGGATCAGACGGCGCCGAACGTCAAGAATCCTTACGAGTATCCCAAGAAAGTGAAGATGCGCTCTTACTCTCCGGTCAGCCGTGGTCATTCCGGCCAGATCCGCAAGGCGCTGGACGAGCTGATGAAAGCCAAGCGCCCGGTGATTTACGCCGGCGGTGGCGTGGTGCAAGGCGAGGGCAGCGAGCTGCTGACCCAGTTGGCTCACCGTCTCAATTTCCCGGTGACCAATACCCTGATGGGGCTGGGGGGCTTCCCCGGCACCGATCGCCAGAACGTGGGCATGTTGGGTATGCACGGCACCTACGAAGCCAACATGACCATGCACAGCTCTGACGTGATTCTGGCGGTGGGCGCGCGTCTTGATGATCGCGTGACCAACAATGTGAAGAAGTTCTGCCCCGGCGCCAAGATCATCCATATCGATATCGACCCGGCGACCATCTCCAAGAACATCATGGCGCACATTCCCATTGTGGGCCCGGTGCAACAGGTGCTGGAAGAGATGCTGGCGGCGCTGGACGAGCACGGCGGCGAGCCAGACCGCAAGGCGCTGGAGCGTTGGTGGGAAGAAATCGATGGCTGGCGCAAAGTGCATGGCATGCGTTATGAGACCAACGAAGATGGCCCCATGAAGCCCCAGCAGGTGGTACAGGCGTTGTACAAGGCCACCAAGGGTGATGCCTATGTGACCTCTGACGTGGGTCAGCACCAGATGTTTGCGGCTCAGTATTACCAGTACGACAAGCCGCGTCGCTGGATCAACTCCGGTGGCCTCGGCACCATGGGCTTCGGCCTGCCGGCGGCCATGGGCGTGCAGTTTGCGTTCCCGGAAGCAACGGTTGCCTGTGTGACCGGTGAAGGCTCCATTCAGATGAATATCCAGGAGCTGTCCACCTGCCTGCAGTACGGCTTGCCGGTGAAGGTCATCAACATCAACAACCAGGCGCTGGGCATGGTTCGCCAGTGGCAGGACATGCAGTACGGTGGCCGCCATAGCCAGTCTTACATGGAGTCCCTGCCGGACTTCGTCAAGCTGGCCGAGTCCTATGGCCATGTGGGCATGAAGATCACCAAGATCGAGGATCTGGACGGGGCCATGGAGGAAGCCTTTGCCCTGAAGGATCGTCTGGTATTCATGGATATTTATGTTGACCCCACCGAGCACGTGTACCCGATGCAGATTGCAGACGGTTCCATGCGCGATATGTGGCTGAGCAAGACGGAGCGGACCTGATGCGTCGAATTATTTCTATCCTGATGGAAAATGAGCCGGGCGCACTGAGCCGGGTAATCGGTCTGTTCTCCCAGCGGGGTTACAACATCGAAACCCTGTCGGTGGCGCCCACCGAAGACAGCACCTTGTCTCGCCTGACGCTGACCACCTTCGGTAATGATCTGAAAATCGAGCAGATCACCAAGCACCTGAACAAGCTGATCGAAGTGGTCAAGCTGGTGGATCTCACCGAAGGGCCACACATCGAGCGCGAGCTGATGCTGATCAAGGTGAAGGCCACCGGCGCCCAGCGCGCTGAAGTGAAGCGGTCCGTGGATATCTTCCGCGGCCAGATCGTGGATGTGACCAGCACGGTCTATACCATTCAGCTCACCGGTGCATCGGACAAACTGGACGCCTTTATCGGCGCCATTGGGGAAACCCAGGTGCTGGAAGTGGTCCGTTCCGGCGTGTCCGGCATTGCCCGCGGTGAAAAGGTATTGAGCTTGTAGAAAGCCCGACGCCTGACGCTGGATGCCAGATGAAAAAGCCGCTCTTCGGAGCGGCTTTTTTGGTTTTAAGCGTCAGGCATCGGGCCTTTCGGCGTCAGGCGTCACTAACCTGCGACCAGAACGCGTTGATCAGTGGTTCTTCGAGGCGTCGCTCCTGGGTGAACAATCCTACCTCATAAGGCGCCAGCGCCGGCTGCACATCCAGCGGTCGAATGCGTGCCGACAGCGGGCTGTTATCCAGTACGATCTTCGGTACCACACCCACCCCGAAACCCAGGCTCACCATGCTGACGATGGCCTCGTTGCCGCTGACTTGGGCATAAATCCGGGGCTTGACGCCAAGCTGTCGGAACCAGCGGTCGGTGCGCTCGCGGGCCAGGCCTTCTTCGGAGAGAATCATGGGTATGTCTTCCCAGGCCGTCCTGTTCGCATTGCCGCCCAGTCGCTCTGCCAGCTGTGGTTGGCTGGCCGGGCCGATAAAGAGCAGGGGGGAGCGGGCGATGGGGCGAAAGGCGATGCTGGCGGGCAGGTGGTCAGGGCGGGCACCGATGGCGATGTCTTCCTCGCCCTGCTGGACACGGTGAACGGCCTGGGCCGGGTCGCCGGTGTGCAGCTTGAGCTCGATACGTGGGTACTGATGCCGGAAGCTGCTGAGAATGTCATAGAGGAAGCTGTAGCTGGCGGTGACCGAGCAATACAGGCTCAGCTCTCCTTGCAGTACCCGCCGGTCTTCCTGCAGGGCATGGCGCAGATTATCCCATTGCGTCAGGGTGTCGCGGGCATATTCCTGGAAACGTTGCCCCTCCCGGGTAAGGGTGACGCTGCGATTATCCCGGTAGAAGAGCGGGGCGCCCAGTTCATTCTCCAGCTGTTGCACCGTGCGGCTCAGAGTGGAGGGGCTCACATGACACATGGCGCTGGCGCGGCCAAAGTGCAGGGTGTCGGCCAGGGTGAGGAACAGACGCAGGGGCTTGGTATCCATAGGGTTGCCATGTTGCAGTAATTGGAATGCAATGTTTCAAATATATCATTTTACGCAATACGGCGAATCCCCTACAGTACCCGCCCATCAGGCAGGTGCGTAGCGCGTACCGGGCCTCTACCCTTTTTCCTACTTGAAAAGAGCCAGAGCTATGAGCATGCAAGTGTATTACGACAAGGATTGCGACCTTTCCATCATCCAGGGCAAGAAAGTGGCTATCCTGGGTTACGGCTCCCAGGGCCATGCCCACGCCTGCAACCTGAAAGATTCCGGTGTAGACGTTGTTGTCGGGCTGCGCACTGGCTCCACATCCATCGCCAAAGCCGAAGCCCATGGCCTCAGCGTGACTGACGTACCGTCTGCTGTTGCTGCCGCGGACGTGGTAATGGTGCTGACGCCTGACGAATTCCAGGCACAGTTGTACAAGTCCGACATCGAGCCGAACCTGAAAGAAGGTGCAACTCTGGCCTTCGCCCACGGTTTTGCCATCCACTACAACCAGATTGTGCCGCGCGCCGATCTGGACGTGATCATGATCGCCCCGAAAGCGCCGGGTCACACCGTGCGTACCGAGTTCACCAAAGGTGGCGGCATTCCTGACCTGATCGCGATCTTCCAGGACGCGTCCGGTAGCGCCAAAGAGCTGGCTCTGTCCTACGCTTGTGGCGTGGGCGGCGGCCGCACCGGCATCATCGAGACGACTTTCAAGGACGAGACTGAAACCGACCTGTTCGGTGAGCAGGCAGTGCTGTGTGGTGGTGCGGTTGAGCTGGTGAAAGCGGGCTTCGAAACCCTGACCGAAGCGGGCTATGCCCCGGAAATGGCGTACTTCGAGTGCCTGCACGAGCTGAAGCTGATCGTTGACCTGATGTACGAAGGCGGCATCGCCAACATGAACTACTCCATCTCCAACAACGCGGAGTATGGTGAGTACGTGACGGGGCCGGAAGTGATCAACGACGAGTCCCGTGCGGCCATGCGCAATGCGCTCAAGCGCATCCAGAGCGGCGAGTACGCCAAAATGTTCATCGCGGAAGGGGCTCACAACTACCCGTCCATGACGGCGGCCCGTCGCAACAATGCGGCGCACCCCATCGAGCAGGTGGGCGAGAAGCTGCGTGGCATGATGCCGTGGATCCAGGCCAACCAGATCGTGGACAAGAGCAAGAACTAAGCTTTTGTGACGCTCCCAAAAAACGCGGCTTCGGCCGCGTTTTTTGTTTCGGGGCACTGCGTTACACTAGCGCCATCATTAATGGGTGGATAACCATGCAGGATAACGACAAGACAACAGCGACGGATACGCCGGAAACCTTTGAGGTTGTGGAAGCAGAGCATCGCACAGGCGCTCGCCACAAGGGGGTTTACCTGCTGCCGAACCTGTTTACCACGGCGGCTCTGTTTGCCGGGTTCTACGCCATCGTGGCGGCCATGAACGGGCATTTTGAGAACGCCGCTCTGGGAATCATCATTGCCGGCATCCTGGACGGGATGGACGGCGGGGTGGCGCGCATGACCAATACCCAGAGCAAATTCGGGGCGGAGTACGACTCCCTCTCCGATTGTGTGGCTTTCGGTGTCGCACCGGGGCTGGTGGCGTATGCCTGGGCGTTGTCCGGCCTTGGCAAGTTTGGTTGGGTGGCGGCATTCATTTATGTGGCCTGTGCCGCCTTGCGGCTTGCGCGGTTCAACGTGCAGGCGGAAACCACTGACAAACGCTTCTTCATCGGTTTGCCTAGCCCCACCGGCGCGGGGCTGGTAGCGACCCTTGTGTGGCTTGGGGCCAGCCGTGGCATCGAAGGTGCAGATATCTCCTGGCTCGTGGCCGTGGTGGTCGCGGGGGCGGGCCTGCTGATGGTGTCGTCGGTGAAATACCACTCATTCAAGGAATTTCACATTGGTCGTGTGCCCTTCAAGATGCTGCTGGGGGTCATTATTGCCTTTGCCATCGTTTTTCTGGATCCGCCGTTGGTGTTGCTGAGCGTGGCGGTGATCTATGTGGCGGTGGGTTTGCTGATGAGTTTGTGGCAACTGCGCAAGCATTAACCGCTTTTGTTGCACATAAAGGGCGCCCGCAGGGCGCTTTTTTTGTATGGGGAGGATGGCTGCGGCGACAGGAGTGATGAAAAAACCGGCAGCTGGAGCAAAAAAAGCGGTGAGCTATGGTATTTTCCTTTCCCGGCTACGTATTTCCTGGAGCGGGAGGTTGCAGGTTCGGGATTTAAATCGCATAAGAAACGAGCGTTTTAGGCCGTTTTTGATGGTTTTTCATCCGTCCCGGCTAAAAGGTGACCGTTTGATAAAAAAGTGATGAAAAAAGTGTTGACGGTCCCCCGTAAATCTCTAGAATGCGCCCCCACAGAGACGGCGGACACGGCAACACGCCAAGGACGCAGTCAGGAAGCCAAGGCTTCCAAGCTCTTTAACAATCAGGCAAGCAAACGTGTGGGACCTGTTCGGGATGGGATCTTTAATAGATTTCAGTTCTGAACGAGTCAACAAAGTTTTTGTTAATTCAGATGACGAACTGAGCATGTATTAAGTGCGTAGGCACTTTA
>JBDWVU010000044.1:0-111293 GCA_039983755.1 Alloalcanivorax sp. | reverse complement strand
AGAATATGGGGCGGAGCCAGATCTACAGAACAGGGTCTATGCCCTCAGGAGTTCCACAGGCTTTAACCCGACCCGTGAGTGCCGGTAGCTAATCAACACTCATGGAGAGATACAAGGAGTTCCCTTCCAGGGGACGAACCGGCCCGTAAACATGGAAAGATCGAAATCACGGGTTGCTCAACCGTCGATTGCAGCAGACGGTTATCTCTGTCGCCTCGCTGCGCTCGGTTCGTCCCCTGGAAGGGAACTCCTACAGCGGCTTCGTAGACAGCATAAAAAAGCCCCGGGAAACCGGGGCGTTTTCGTGTTGCATGTAGCGTGACGCGTGCTGCGTCTTTTGTGCTACCGCGGCTGCATACGGATACCGCCATCGATACGGATGGTTTCGCCGTTCAGGAATTTGTTCTCGATCATGTGACACACCAGCTGACCGTATTCCTGCGGATGCCCCAAGCGTTTCGGGAACTGGGTCATTTCGATCAGCGGCTGCTTCACCTTGTCCGGTGCCGCATTCATCAGCGGGGTGTTGAAAATCCCCGGGGCGATGGTGTTGCAACGAATCCCCAGCGGCGCCAGGTCACGGGCGATGGGAAGGGTCATGCCGACCACGCCGCCTTTGGTTGCCGCATAAGCAACCTGACCGACCTGACCATCAAAAGCTGCTACCGAGGCGGTGTTCACAATCAGGCCACGCTCGTTATCTTCACCCGGCTCATTCTCGGCCATGGCGGCCGCCGCCAGACGCGCCACATTGAAGGTCCCGATCAGGTTGATCTGCACCACCATGTTGAATACGCCCAGATCGTGAGGCTTGTTCTCACGGCCCACGGTTTTCATGGCGGAGCCCACACCGGCGCAGTTAACGCACACATGAATGGCACCAAACTTGGCCACGGTGGCATCCACCGCGGCTTTCACCGAGGCTTCGTCTGTCACATCGGTCTGGGTGAAGGCTGCATTGTCCCCCAGCTGGGCCGCCACTTCCGGGCCTTTCTTGTCGTCACGATCAAAAATCATGACCTTGCCACCCTTGGCAATAATGGCTTCTGCAGTCGCCTGGCCCAGGCCTGAGGCACCACCAGTAATCACGGCCACTTTATCGGTAATATTCATATGCTCTCCTTCTTGTGAAAGGTAGAAAGGTAACGGGCTATTAAACGTTACCCGGAGTATACCCAGCCCGGCCAAGCGTCTCATTGTTGCTTTCGCTCAAACCGGGACTGCTTTAAGGTGAGATTGCGTCATTGCAGTCATTATTCATCAGGACCGCACCTTGACCCATGGCATGGGAGGGAAAGCCTTGCCCGACACCGTCAGACAGGACGATACCACCTGGCTCGCCGACTCATACCGGCGCATCCGGCAATTCAGCGAGCAATTATGTGCCCCCCTGCTCGCCGAAGACATGGGCCTGCAAGCCTGCCCGGACACCAGCCCGCCCCGCTGGCACCTGGCTCACACCACCTGGTTCTTCGAAACGTTTCTGCTCAAGCCTCACCTGCCCGGTTATCAGCCCGCCAATCCCGCATTCGAATACCTGTTCAACAGCTACTACAACGGCATCGGCGAGCAATACCCTCGCCCTCAACGCCATCTGCTATCGCGCCCCACTAACGATGAAGTAATGGCCTGGCGCCACCAGGTGGATGCCGCCATGAACGCTTTACTGACGCGGACCAGCAGCCTTAATGATCTGGTACAACTGGGCATCAATCACGAACAGCAACATCAGGAACTGTTGCTCACCGACCTGAAATACAGCCTCTCCTTCAACCCCCTGTCACCGGCCATCACCCGGCCCATCGACCTCTCAGGGGACACAACGCCCCTGACGTTTCAGGACTTCGCGGGTGGGCTGGTGGAGATTGGCGCTTGCGGTGGCTTCGCCTTCGATAATGAAACACCTCGCCACAAGGCCTGGCTGGAACCGTTCCAGCTGGCCAACCGCCCCGTCACCCAGGGCGAATTTCGCGCCTTTATTCTGGATGGCGGTTACCGCACCCCGGAACTGTGGCTCTCCGATGGCTGGAGCTGGGTGCAACAGCAACAAATCGAACGCCCACTGTACTGGAACGCGGCACTGACCGAACACTTCACCCTGGCCGGCCAGCAACCCCTCCACGACAACCAGATCCTGGCCCATGTGAATTACTACGAAGCCGACGCCTACGCCCGCTGGGCAGGCAAACGCCTGCCCACGGAACAGGAGTGGGAGCATGCGGCCCACAATCAGCCGATCGCCGGCAGCTTCGCTGACGCCCCGTCCACCCAGGGTTATTTTCAGCCCGGTGCGGCCCGTGACGGACGCCTTGCCCATCTTTTCGGCGATGTCTGGGAATGGACCGCCAGCGCCTACCTGCCCTACCCGGGCTTCCAAGCCGCCCATGGCGCCGTAGGCGAATACAACGGCAAGTTCATGTGCAACCAGATGGTACTGCGCGGCGGCTCCTGTGCCAGCAGCGCCGACCACCTGCGCGCCAGTTACCGCAATTTTTTCTACCCTCATCATCGCTGGCAGTTCAGTGGCATTCGGCTCGCCTGCGACACGAGGGCCAATGATGGCTGACAGGCCCGTCACCCTGACTTCTCGCAGAGGCTAAGATGAAGCATCAACACGCTCCGTTGAATCACCAGCAGCTTTGCCCGAACCTGACGTTTTACGACCTGTACCCGCCAGCCACCGATATGCTTGCGCAGGTCAGCCAGTCTCTTTCTGCCCCCAACCCGTCCCTGCACCCCAAATATTTCTACGATGAAACCGGCTCCGCCCTGTTTGACCGAATCACCCGCACCCCGGAGTACTACCCCACCCGCACCGAAACCGGGCTGCTAACCGGCTACGCCGAAGAAATCCGGGCACGGCTCAACCAACCGCAAACCATTGCCGAGCCCGGTGCCGGCAGCTGTGAAAAAGTGCGCCTGCTGCTGGATGCCTGGCAACCGCGTCATTACATGCCCCTGGAAATTTCCCGTGAATGCCTGCTGGGCGCCTCTCGCCAGCTGGCTGGTGATTTCCCCTCCGTGCACATCAGTGCCGTATGCGCCGATTACTGCCAGGCCATGTCCATGCCCGACGCCCTGGCACAACCGGGCCGGGTGGTGTTTTTTCCGGGCTCCACCATCGGTAATTTCGAACCCGCCGCCCGGGCAGACTTCCTCAAGGGGCTACGCAAACTGGCCGGCCCCGGTGGGGCCCTGCTGATCGGCGCCGATTTACAAAAGGCCGATACACAGCTGAATGCTGCCTACAACGATGCCCAGGGGCTTACTGCGGCCTTCAACCTGAACGCCCTGCATCACCTGAACCGGGAACTGAACTGCCAGTTCGACACTGACAACATGCGCCATGTGGCGTTCTATAACCACGCACAGCAACGCATTGAGATGCACCTGGAGTGCCTGTGCGATCAAGACATCCAGCTGGGAGAACGCAACCTGACCCTGAAAAGCGGTACCCGTATCCATACCGAGAATTCCTACAAATTCACCGTAGAAAGCTTCAGTGCCGAACTGGTCGCCGCCGGTTTCACCCCGCTAAGCTGCTGGACGGACCCAGAAAACCTGTTCAGCCTGCATCTGGCCCAGGCATAGCGGGAACGTAAAAGCTGTCACCCCCGATTGCGCAAATAGTGTGAACCGGTTCCAGTGCCGTTATACTGAACGGCGTTTTTCTGTCCATACTTGCCAACGATAATAAATGGGGCTGCGGTAATAACCGTGGCATAGGGAGATCGGATGCTTGAACTGATCAGCGCAGCGCGCCGGCGTAAACGGCCGCCTACGCACCAGCTGTTTGATGTGGTCACCATGGAATTCCGGGTGGGCCTGCTGGATATCGACCTGAACATGCATCTGAACAATGCCAAATACCTGAAGTTCATGGACCGTAGCCGGCTGGAACACGCGGTGGTCACCGGCTTGCTCAATCGCATGCTCGAGGCCCGCTGCAACGGCGTAGTGGCCAATACCGAAATTGCCTATATCCGCGAACTGCGCCCCTATCAGCAATTTCAGGTGCATACCCGGATCCTCGGCTGGGACGACAAGTACGTGTACTACGACCAGCGTTTCGAATCCCAGCGCAAACTGCACACCCACGCCCTGCTGCGCGTTGCCAATGTCTACGGTGGCAAATCGGTGAGCCCACAGACGGTGCAGGAAATGACCGGCATGAACCTGACCTCCCCCGCCTTGCCGGAATATGTGGAGCAGTGGAAGCGGTTGCTGCAGACCAAACGGCGGTTGACGGAGAGCGACTAGCCAAGAAGCTGCAAGCTGCAAGCTGCAAAAATGAAAATGGGGAACCCGAAAGGGTTCCCCATTTTTTTGATTCATCAGCACGTATGAAGCGCGGCCAAGACGACCGTTCGTTTGGCACCAGCTCCACCCGTGTTGAAGCTTGTCGCTTGTAGCTGGTCCTTATTCCGTCGAATAGGTATAAAACGGCGCCCAGCGCTTCTCTTTCACGCCACTGCCACCGTAATACACCCCCGGCTCATCCAGGCGCAGATCGGCGATTTCCCGCAACGCCAGCGCACGGGGCACCTGCTGCAGTGGCCCGGCCTGTTGAAAGTCTTCCGGGTTGGCGACCAGCTCTTCCATGTCCAGCGGGCGGGTTTCCGAATAACGGAAGTAGTATTCCTCCCCACCATCCACCTTCAGCGGCATTTCAAACACCATCTTCAGGTACAGCACGCTGAGCGGTCGGCGGGCATAGAAATCATGGGTGCCCGCCGGCAACTCCAGCCATTCATAAGCCCCCGCCTTCAGACCAAACAATTGGGAGGAATCCATGAAAAATACCGGCGCCTGGACCTCTTCGTAGCCCCAGCGGGTAATCGGACGGTAGATGTAGACCATGGCATTACGTGGATCGAGCGTATCCATGGGGGCAAAGGTTTTTCCCTTCGGCGCATCCAGGAACGCCCCGGGGGTGGAAGGAATCCCCATCCCCACTCCAGAACAACCCGAAAGAACCCAAAGGCAAGCCGCCAGCAGCACAGCCAATCGCATTATTATTCTCCAGCGTTGCCGTATCCGGTGCTCCCGGATCGGCCCTGTTTATTATTGCGTGCAATATAAAAGCATTTTGATGGCCCAACTATGGCCGATTTACCCGCATTGCTCAAGCGCGAGAGGCCCGGCATGCCGGCTCTGGGGCCCGCCCCATGCGGCGTGACGGGCAAGCGCTCAATTTACCGGCAACCGACCAGCGCCGCTCTCCCAGAGCCGGGGTTTTCTGTTAGGATTTCGCCATGGCAGTAAATCGAATCCACACCCCCTGTATTGGCGTCTGTTCCACCGTTTTCGGTGACACGGTTTGCCGTGGCTGTCGCCGTTTCAGCCACGAGGTGGTGCACTGGAATGGCTATACCAACGAGGAAAAGACCATCGTCTGGCGGCGCTTGAACCTGCTGCTGTGTCAGGTGGTGGACAACTACTTTGTGGTGGCGGACGCCGACCGCCTGGCCGCCGAGCTGGATTTCCAGAACCTGCGCTATCAGACCCAGCTGTCCCCCCAGGGCTGGGTGCCGGAGCTGCTCAAGGCCGCTGGTTCCAAGATGATTCCCTACGACCACTTTGGTCTGCACGCCCTCCCCCCCACCGAAGCCATGACCCCGCGCCAGCTGTACGACCAGATCAGCGCGGAATGCCACGCCCTGTCCCAGGCGCACTACGACCGTTCCTACGCCCGCCCGGTCACTCTGGTAGCAGAACTCACCGAGCACGCCGCCCGGGAGAAGGGGCTAATCTAGCCCCCCTATCCGTAGGAGCGTCGCTAGCGGCGCGATTCCGGATCCCGGCTAAACTGTTTTTCCGTTAACGCAACAGCGCCTCTGCTTTTCCTCAGCCCTAGAGTACATCGAGTTTTCCAACCCTTAATGATCGCGCCGCCAGCGACGCGCCTGCGATTCACTATCGTCATTTGGCCCCATCTGACCGAAACATCCCTTCACTAAGACATCATTCAATGGCACATTAACGGAATGAACATTCATTCTGATTTGGTGTGCCCTCTATGAGCCTGACCGCCAGCCCCTCACCCGATACCCGTGAAGGCCGCAAGCGTGACCTGATTGTCCAGGCAGCCCTCAAGGTGTTTGCCGAACATGGTCTGCACGGCACACCGGTTCCCCCTATTGCCACGGAGGCCGAGGTGGGTGTCGGCACGCTATATCGCTACTTCGACAACAAGGAAGCCCTGATCAATGCGGTATTCCAGGACAGCAAACAGCGACTGCAGGACCGCCTGCTCACGGATTTGGATCTGATGCACCCTTCCCGCGCCCTGTTCGACACCCTCTGGGCGCGGCTCACCACCTTTGCCCGGGATGAACCGGACGCCTTCCAGTTTCTGGAAATGCAGGATCACCACAGCTATCTCACCGAAGAAAGTCGACGCCGCGAACAGGCTTTGCTCATCCCGCTGGGAATGATGGTGATCATCGGCCAGCGCACCGGCCTGCTCGGCAAGCACATGAAACCCGACCTGGCCATCGCCCTGTTCTGGGGCGCCTTTGTTGGCATATTCAAAGCCGAACGGCTGGGCTACCTGACACTCAGCGATGATGACCTCAAACAGGCAAGAGACGCCTGCTGGCTCGCCATTGCCAATCACGACCACTAGGGGCCGACAGTGATGACGCCAACCCATATCCTGATTACCGGCGGTGCCGGCGCCATCGGCGGCCACCTTGCCGGCCAGTTTCGCCAGCACCACCCCGACGCCCATATCACCCTGGTGGACCTGAATGCCGAAGCGCTGTCTGTGGCCGCCAGGCAACACAAAGCCCATGCGGAAACCTGCGACCTGACGAATATCGACGCCCTGCCCGCCTGGTGGCAGTCACTGGTTGACCGTCGCGGTCCGGTGGATGTGCTGGTCAACTGCGCCGGCATCATGGACATCATCAGCATTACCGGCACCGGCTGGGAGCAAGGCAAGCGTTTGCTGGATATCAACTTCACCACCCCCATGCGGCTGATGGACCTGGCATTGCCAACCATGGTGGAGGCCCGCCACGGTTGTGTGATCAATGTGGCCAGCATGGCCGGGCGCGTGCCGATTCGCGGCTGCAGCTATTACGGCGGCGCCAAGGCGGGTATCGGCCTGGCCTCGGAGATCGCCCGGCTGGACCTGAAAAAACAGGGCGTCAATGTAATCACGGTCTACCCGGGCCCCATCTATTCCGGCCTGGAAAGCCATGCCCGCAGCCAGGTCAAAAAAGGCCCGGCTTCCCGATTTATTCCCACCGGAAAACCGGATGTGCTGGCTGAACGAATCTACAACGCTTTTCGCAAGGGCAGCGCCCGAGTGATCTACCCGGATATCTACCGCCTGGCCAAGCAAGTCGCCAACCTGAATTTGACCAACCGGGCGATGGATTTCTTCAGCCCGCAACCGAACCAGTAACCACGGACCGACCATGACACAGCAAGCCAACACTCCGATTTATGACACCCTGATTGTCGGTGCCGGCATCAGTGGCATCGGCCTGGGCATTCGCCTCAAGGAAGCCGGGTTCGATAACTTTGTGATTCTGGAAAAAGCCGCCGACCTGGGCGGCACCTGGCGGGACAATACCTACCCGGGCTGCGCCTGCGATGTGCCCTCGGCGCTGTATTCCTACTCCTTCGCCCAGAAACCGGACTGGACCCGGGCCTTTGCCGGCCAGGGGGAGATTCTCGATTACGTCCGCGATACCGCTGAGCGTTACGGCGTTTCTGCGTCGATTCGTTTCAACCAGGCGGTGGAACGGGCGCAATGGCGCGAGAGCCAGAACCTGTGGGAAGTGCAAACCGGCGACCAGCTGTATCGGGCCCGCACCGTGGTGGCCTGTTCCGGCTATCTGCACGAACCGATTATTCCGGCAATTCCCGGCCTGGAAAACTTTCAGGGCAAGCTGTTTCATTCCTCGCGCTGGGATCACCACCACGACCTGACCGGCGAGCGCGTAGCCGTAGTCGGCACCGGCGCCTCCGCCATTCAGTTCGTCCCGGAGATACAGCCGAAAACCCAACACCTGACCTTGTTCCAGCGCACCCCGCAATGGGTGCTGCCCAAGCCGGATCACAGCATCCCCAAGATCGAGGAAAACTTCTTCCGCCTGCCGTTCACCCTGAGCGCCTGGCGCAAGATGCTCTACGGCGGTTTTGAAACCTTCGGCATCGGCTTCCGCCGCCCGGCCATCCTGCGGCAAATCCAGAAGCTGGGCCTGGCGCACCTGAAAGTGGCTATCAAGGACGCGACACTGCGCGCCAAGCTGACCCCGGATTACACCCTTGGCTGCAAGCGCGTATTGATGAGCAACAACTATTACCCGACCCTGAACCAGCCCAATGTGGATGTGTTCCACACCGGCCTGAAAGAAGTCCGCGGCAACACGCTGGTGGGCCAGGATGGTAGCGAATGTGAAGTCGACACGGTCATTCTCGGCACCGGTTTTTTTGTCACCGAGCCGCCCATCGCCAACCATATTTTCAATGATGCCGGCGAATCGCTCAGCACCATGTGGGAAGACGGCATGCAGGCCTACCGGGGCACCACCATCAATGGCCTGCCCAACGCCTTCATGGTGCTCGGCCCCAATCTGGGGATCGGCCACAATTCCGCGTTTATCGTTATCGAAGCGCAGATCAACTACATTGTCAGTACCCTGACCACCATGCGCGACCAGCAGCTGGACCGCATTGAAGTGAAGGCCGAGGTGCAGCAGCAGTACAACCGCAAGGTCCAGACAGACCTGCAGGGCACGGTCTGGAACACCGGCGGCTGCTCCAGCTATTACCTGGACAAGAACGGCTTGAACAGCGTCGGCTTCCCCTGGAGCACGCTGGAAATGCAGCGTCTGCTGAAAACCTTCGACGCGGACAACTACACCCTGACTTCTGCCACCCAAAAGGTATTCTGATCATGAGCAAAACGGCTTCTTCTTCCACACCCCGTCGCGCCCTGGTCATTGGCTGTGGTGGCGTCGCCGGCGGCGCCTGGTCCATTGCCGCCCTGTACCATCTGCAACAGCAACTGAACTGGGACGCCCGCGATGCGGACATTCTTGTAGGCACTTCCGCCGGCGCGGTACTCGCCACCCTGTTGGCTAGCGGTGTGTCCGTGGCCCAATTGCGCGACTGCCAGCAAGGCACCAGCGAACACTGCCAATGGGACCACGACACCGATACCGGCGGCGCACTACCGCCCTTGCCCGGGGCCCGGTTTACCGGCGCCAAACTGGCACTGAAAGGATTGCGCGGAGAGATTTCGCCACTGACAGCGATCTGCGGGTTGCTGCCACGGGGGCAGTTCGACATGGCCCCCTTCCGTCAGCTGGTCAATACCGCCACCGCCGGCAAGGACTGGGTCAGCCACCCGGCCACCTGGATCATGGCGGTGGACACAGAGAGCGGCAAACGGATTCCTTTCGGCAAGGGCGGCGCGCCCAGCGCCACCATTGCCGATGCGGTGTGCGCCTCCTATGGAGTGCCGTTCTGGTGCCCGCCGGTCACCGTGGCCGACCGCACCTACATTGATGGCGGCGTCGCCTCGCCCACCTCCGCAGACCTGCTGGCCGACACTGCAGTGGATGAAGTGATCGTGCTGGCCCCCATGGCCTCACGCCAGCCGGACCAACCCCGCTCTCCGTTGATGAAGATAGAACGGCGGGTGCGCCGCTACATGACCACAATCGTGGACCGGGAAGTGGCCTTGCTGGAAAGAAGCGGCAAGACAGTGATCCGCATCGAGCCCAATACGAAGGACCTGACGGCTTTCGGTTACAACATGATGGACCCGAAACGACGCCGGCAGGTCTACGACACCGCGCAAATCACCACCGCGGAAACGGTGCGCATGGCCATAGGTTGATGGATTGGTGAATTAAGGGATTGATGGGCTAACAGAAACAGGCCGGGAACGCCCCGGCCTTGTTGCTTTCCCGGGCAAGTACAGCCTTGCCAACGGAGCGGGAATCGCGGCCATACCGTTAAAGGGAATCTGCGGCCTGAGTCAGGGTGAGCTGAATATTTTTCAACGCCGTGCGCGCCTCGATCCCTTCCGAGTGTGCAAAGAAGCCCAGCATCAACGCGCCCGCGACCAGCATCACCAATGCCAGCAGCATCAGCTTTTCCTTTTCCAGCACGCGCCGTAGCGGCGAGCGCGCCCCCTCTTCGCGGCGACTGCGATTGTTGTTGTCATCATGGCTGTCTTGCATCGTCTCTCGCACCGTGCCTTCCTTTTAGGCTTTCTATGGTTGTACCCACCCAACCGGGCAAGCACAAGGCACGGGCTGACCGCTGGTCTGACAAGCCTCAATCCCTGCCGGCTACGGCGTGATACGGCGAACCCGGATCACCAGTTCCCGGCCAACGACCTCATAGCCGTGGGCCTGGGCAATCTGCTCCTGCCGCGCTTCGATCACCGGATCACGGAATTCAATCACCCGCTCCGTTTCCACACACACCATATGGTCGTGGCGCTCACCGAACGACAGCTCGTACACACAGCGGCTCACCGCGCCCTGGGAAAACTGATGGCGGGTGACCAGCCCCACCTGCTCCAGATTCAGCAATACCCGGTAAATGGTTGAGATACCGATTCTTTCCCCCGCCCGATACAGGCGGGCATAGATTTCTTCAGCGCCCAGATGGCGCTGCTCATCGTGGGCCGCTTTCAGGTGCTGCAGGATCCGCACCCGCGGCAACGTGGCTTTCAGCCCCGCCCCGGTCAACCATTGCTCATTACTCTTGATCGCCCCTCCGCGTTCTTCTCCCTCACCCACCTCAACGGTCAGGGCCGCGGCGTGATCCATGTCCTTACCTGCCATCGTCAACTCCTTCTGCATCGCACATTTTTTTCCTGTCTCTATGGAAGACGAATGACGCCCACCGATGGTGACACTTTTTCTCAAATAACAACGAAGACCGGGGCAAGCGTCACAATATGCATTTCATTCTCATTATTGTAATGATACCCATTCTCAAATAGTATTCGGCATTCATTCTTTACAGAACAACGCTGGGGGGCGGGATCATGTCCGGGGTGGCGCAGGAATCCCTGTCAGTGGAAACGCTGTATACCGACTACCACAGTTGGCTGCATGGCATATTGCAGCGCCGTCTCGGCAGCCGTGATGATGCCGCCGACCTGGCCCACGACGCCTTTATTCGCCTGCTCAGCAAACCTCGCCACCTGGACCACCACACCGCCCGCGCCTACCTGAGCCGCATGGCCCGTGGCCTGTGTGTGGATTTGTGGCGTCGCCGGGAAATCGAACAGGCCTGGCTGGATACCCTGCGCCACCTGCCTGAACCGGAAAGCCCGTCCGCAGAACAACAAACCGCCGCCCTGGAAGCGCTGGTGGAAGTCGACACCATGCTTCGCCGCTTACCCGAAGCGGTGGCCCATGCCTTTATCCAGTCCATGGTGCATGGCCTCACCGGCAAAGAAATCGCCACACAGCTGGGCGTATCCGAACGGACCGTGCGCAATTACCTGTCCAGGGCCATGCTTGCCTGCCTGCGCCTGCAGGCCCGACTGGAAGGCAGCTGCATGGCCGCCCGACCATGAACGGCGCAGCACACATTGAGCACCAGATTCTCAGTGACGCCGCCGACTGGTTTGCCCTGCTGCGCTCCGGGCAGGCCTGCGAAAGCGACAAGCTGCGCTGGCAGCAATGGCTCCGCCAGCACCCGGATCACCTGCGCGGCTGGCAGATGGTGGAACACATTGAACAACAGTTCAGCACCGCCAGTGCCAACCACCCGGCCCACACCGAAGCCACCCTGAAACAGGCACGCCACAACCGTATCCAGCGCCGCAGTGTAATTACCGGCCTGGCCCTGGCCATCGGCACCGGCGGCCTGGGTTGGGTGAGTTGGCGACAAACGCCACTGCCCACCCTGGTGGCAGGCTGGAGCGCGCAGTACCGCACCGGTACAGGTGAAATCCGCGCCCTGGAACTGGCCGACGGCAGCCGCCTGTGGCTGAACACCAACAGCGCTATCAATACCGTACTGGACGGCCCCCAGCGGCACATCCAGGTGATACAGGGCGAAGTGCTGATTGAAACCGGCAAGGCGGACCCGCGCCCACTGGTGGTGTTCACACCGCAAGGTCAGCTCCAGCCACTGGGCACCCGTTTCATCGTGCGCCGGGAAACAGACACAACCTTCCTCGCGGTCTACGACGGCGCGGTGGAAATCACCAACCAGGCCCGGCAGAAAAGCGTACTTCACCCTCAGCAACAAACCCGTTTTTCCGCCAACGCCCTGCAACCGATTCACCGCGCCGACCCCGCGCGGGAAACCTGGCACAAGGGCATTCTGGCGGCGGACGATATCCGCCTGGGCGATCTGGTCGATGAACTCGGGCGCTACCAACATGGCTACATCAACCTGTCCCCGGCGATCGCCGACCTGCGCGTGTTCGGGGGCTTCCCGCTGACCGACCCACAGCAGGCTCTGGACATGTTGGCATCCGCGCTACCCATCCGGGTCACCCGGCCCCTGCCCGGCTGGACCAATATCCACCCCGCCAACCCCTGAGAAAAAAACGAAAAAACTTTTCCGCTTTCCTGGACGCTATTCGATATGTCAGTAAGCCCCACAAAAAGGGGCACCACAATCCTGACAACACTGGAGTGACCGTGAGCCGTTACCAACCTGCCCGACCCGCATTGCGGGCAATGACACTGCGCCTTGCCATGGGCCTGACCTTTCCCCTCACCCTGACCCTGGCTCTTCCTGCCCAGGCAGAAACCGGCCAGCAGCAATACAATATCGCGGCGGGGCCACTCAATACTGTGCTGGCCCGCTTTGCCACTGCCTCCGGCACCCTGATTGCCGGTGACATCCAGCTTGCCGCAGGCCAGCAGAGCCAGGGCCTGCAAGGCAGCTACACCCCCGCACAGGGCCTGAGCCGGATCCTCGCCGGCACCGGCCTGGTGGCAAAGGCACAGCCGGATGGATCGTTTTCCCTGGCCAAAGCCAACACCCGAGCATCCACCCTGGAACCCGTCAAAGTCAGCGCCGCCCGCGGCGACAATCTGCAGAACATCGTCAGCTATGACTACAGCGATATTGCACGGGCACAACCCCAGGACACCAAGGAGCTGTTCAAGAACGAGGCCTCCGTTTCTGTGGGCGGCTCCATACCGGTCAACGAAAAGGTCTATGTGCGCGGTGTGGAAGAAACCGCCATGCTGGTCACCGTGGATGGCGCCCGGCAGAACAACAAGGTGTTCCACCACAACGCCACCAACCTGATCGACCCTTCTCTTCTGAAATCCGCCAGTGCCGCCGCCGGCGTAGCCTCTGCCGATGATGGCCCCGGCGCACTGGGCGGCGCGCTGAAATACGAAACCGTGGATGTGGCCGATATGCTCGCCCCTGGTGATAACCTGGGTGGCTTCCTGAACGGCCGCTATGCCTCCAATGGCGATGCCGTCACCACGGCCGGCTCCCTGTTCGGTCGCAGTAACGGTTTCGAAGCGCTGGGTTATGTGAAGCAAGTAGAGGGCAATCACTACGAAGATGCCAACGGCGATAACGTGCCCTACACCGAGCCCGGGTTGCTCAGCGGCCTGGCCAAGCTGGCCTACGAGAATGCCGACATCGGCCGAATCGAACTGAGCCACGAAGTGGTCAACGACGATTCCGAGCGCCCCTATCGAGCCAATTTTTCCGGCCTCACCGCCGGGCGGCCAGTACCGGCATCGCGCAACTATGACCTGACCCGCCAGAACACCGTGCTCGGCTACAGCCACTTGAAAGGCAGTGGGCTGTGGAACCCGGAAGTGACTCTCGCCAATAACGAAACCGAACTGGTCACCAGTGAGAACCCGCTGGCCGCCCCCAACACCACCGTGGAATACACCGGCATCACCGAAAGCGTCTCGGCCACCGCCAAAAACACCTTCCACACCGGTTTCGTTGATATCACCGCCGGCATGGACTACTACGATGACAGCGCGGTATTCCAATACGCGGGAGACCCTGATCTGGAAGAGCAAGCCGAAAATACCGGCGCTTTCGTGCAATTGCGTCAGACCCTGTTCCAGCGTCTGGACCTGTCCTACGGCCTGCGTTATGACCAGCAGGATTTCACCGGCACCGATGACTCCAGCCATGAAGACGAAGGCACCAGCAGCAACGTCTTCGCCGAATTTCATTTCAACGAACACTTTGCCATCAATGCCGGTTACGCCGATGTCTGGGGTGGCACTGCGCTGGCCGAGAACTTTATTCTCAACGGCGCCTGGGTTTATAACGACATGAAACCGGTGCAGTCCCACAACCACACGGTGGGGTTCAAGGCCAACTGGAACGGTTTCTTCGTCGAAGCAAATCAGTTCGAAACCGGCCTGCGCGATGCCCGCGTGCCCACCTATGGCGGTGGCCCGGATCTGTTCTCGGACTTTGATATCAACGGCTTCGACACCACCGTTGGTTACCGTGCCGATCTTGGCCGACTGTCTGTTACCTATGCCGATATCGAATCCAAAATGGATGACGAATTCGCCACCTCCTACGATGGCAACTATTTCACCGTACCGCTGGGTGAACAGGTGGCCATCAGCGGCGAGCTCTACTGGCCGAACACACAATGGGCCCTGGGCCTGACCACGGAAATCGCCCTGGAGAATGATGACCTGGAGTCCCGTGGCCTTGGGGAAAAGCAGGACAGTTACACCGTGGTCGATGTGTACGTGAACTACACCCCCATCGATGCCCTGTCCCTGCGCCTGTCCGTGGACAACCTGAACAACGAGGAATACACCGAGCGCGCCAGCTATGGCCAGGAATTCGCGACGGTGGAACCCCTGCTGGAACCGGGCCGCTCCATCAACATGGATGTTCGTTACAACTTCTAGAGCCCGTGCAATGGAGAACCCCCGGTTCTCCACCACCCGGCGGGGTGCCATTGGCATACCCGCCCTGCTCCATCATAAAGGCATGAATCAGCAAGCGGCGGAATAACGGCTGGCGCACCCAAGGACGCCATGCCATCGACAGCATTGCGACACTTGAGCGGACTTTTGCAGGGGAATAAAACGCAAAAGGCCGCAACAGCGAACTGTTGCGGCCTTTCTTTGTGATGGTGCGCCAGGAAGGACTTGAACCTTCACACCTCTCGGCACCAGAACCTAAATCTGGCGTGTCTACCAATTCCACCACTGGCGCAGTGGGCGGCTATTCTAGCAGGCTATCGGCTAATTACCAGCCCCCCGCCAACCGGTTAACCGCCTTGCAGAATACGGTAAAGCGCCTGCAGATCCTGATCGATTTTGCTGACCCGGTTTTGCAGCGTACTCAACCGGGAATCATCCTGCTGTGACACTGGCTGCGCGACCGGCTGCACCTGTGGCCGCGTATTCGCCAGCGCACTCACTCGCGACGACAACGCCTTGACGCTGACACCCAACCCATCCAGACGTTTCTCCAGTGCCACGGTCGCCTCGCCGTTATCAGCGCTGTTCAATTTGGCCACCGCCACGGTGAGCCCACGGACCTTGGCACTCAACTGGCGCAGGTCATCACGCACCGACGCAGCCACATCAGCGGATGTTCCGGCAGAGGCCCGCGGCGCCGTTGAGGAACGGGAGATCTGTTCTGCCAGCTCCGCAGCAAGCTGATAGTACTGTTGCCGCACCTCGCTCAGTTCACGGTTGGCGGCTCGCTGGCCCAGCCACAACGCCACCGCCAGGACAACCGCGACCATACCCAACGCCAGGGACAACCAGAGCAGCCCGGAGCGCCCTCCTTCGGACATGTTGACCGGCCTCTGCCGGGGCGGAGAAATAAACGGGGTGGACTCGGTATCGGGCGATGGCGCCGGCGGCGCAACCGCCAACACATCCTGGTTCAAGCCCTGCAACCGGTTTGCCTTACTTTCCGATAACGGGCTATGCGGCATCTTGGCCATGGCAAAACGCTCTTTTTGATTATTGTTTATTCACATTGAAGTCAGCAGTGAGCCTGCCTCTCCCCCCGGAGAATCCAGCCCACTGCCGGTTAGCCAATCAACGCCCTTCCAGTGAATCCAGACGGCTGTTGACCTGCAGGCGGTAGGCATCAAACGCCGCCACCGCCGCTTCTACATCATCCACACGGGAATCCAGTGTCGAAATCTTGCTCTGGGCTTTTTCCACCTTGTCCAAACCATTTTTCAGGTTGGCTTGCTGGCGCTCAAGCTGCTTGATGCTGTCCACCAGCACTTCCACCCGGGTCTGCATTTGCCCGATCTGGCTCTGCCACTGATCGCTGCTTTTGTTCACAGCCGCCACAGCACTTTCCACCTGCTTTTTCAGCGCAGCGGCATCGGTGCTGATGCTTTTTAATTTACCGTCCACACCGGCCTGCCCTTTTTTCACTTCTTTCACCGAAGACGACAGCGTGTTCAGCGCTTTTTTCTGTTCTGCAATGGCGGCTTTATTCCGCTTGTTGCTTAGATCCCACAACTTGCGAATTTCATCCTCATTGGCTTCCAGCTTCTTGCCGTGGGACTGAACCGTATCCAGCAGCTTACCGGAGGACTGGTTGAGGCTTTCATCGGTCGCTGACAAACGGGATTGAAGGTTGCCCATTTTTTCGCTGGATTCCGTCAGCCGATTATCCAGCTGCGCCTGCAGGCCCGTCACCTGCTTATTGAACCAGACGCCCAACACGGCAATCAGCACCACCAGCACCAGGCAGGCCGCCATCCAGCCACCATTGCCGCCACCGGAAGATGCCGATTTCTGCGGTTTCGGCGCCGGCTTGCCGCCACCCGGGGGCGCTTTTTTGCCATTGCCACCCGACGCCGCACGGGACGTGTTGGCTCGGGGTTCATCAACAGTAACCTCATTCAGGTCACCAAGATTGACTTCACGATCTCGCGTCATTCCAAAATCCTAATCCAGAGCCTCGGTTAATATGTTGCCAAGGTTCACACCAAAATACCGTTTACGGTCTCTACTTTTCGTTCAACCGATGTGCTGTCAGCCGCCGTATCACTTGTCCACTACGGCCTTATCGAATAGCGGTTGCTCAGTGGCGAAATAAATCATTTCACCCAGTTCATGTTTGCCTTCTTCATTTTTCACCAAGGGCAAAAAAATCACCCACGGCCGAACATTACGGTGGTCCACTTCTGCCCACACACCCACGATTGTTTCGTCATTGTCGTTGGTGATTTCATGGAGCCGAAAAAGGGCCATCAGGTCCACATCCGGTTGCTCATTGCCAATGGCGCGCAACTTGCCAAACAATGCCCGCGCCCATTCATCAGCCGGTGGCGCATCCTCTTTTTCGCCCGAATAACCCACCGCTTGT
Source organism: Alloalcanivorax sp. (assembly GCA_039983755.1). Lineage (GTDB taxonomy): Bacteria > Pseudomonadota > Gammaproteobacteria > Pseudomonadales > Alcanivoracaceae > Alcanivorax. The sequence goes on along the minus strand of JBDWVU010000044.1, from coordinate 93,986 downwards.
ACCGTTTCGCCAGACCGGATCAAGCCAAACGGGTACATGCCCCCGGAACGCTGAATTGCCTGCAAGGCCTGGCGGATACCCGCTTCGGCAAGGGCATCCATGGCCTGTTGTTCCGGGCTTTTTGCTGCTTCGTCAGCGCTCTTTGTTTGCGCTGCTTTTGTGTCACTGGCCTGCTCGGCAGCCATGGCCGGGTTCGCCCACAGCCCGGCAAGTAACATCACCAATCCAATAAAACGCATACAACACCTTGTTATTGTCATCATTACCCTGGGATTTGACCGTCATCCGGCCAACAAGATCCCGAGCTTGTCGGACGCTACCAAACTTACCCGTCTGCCGCCATAAAGACACAAAAAAGGCCGCAAAAGCGGCCTTTTTCATTGCCTGAACGGTCCCAGCGATGGGCCGTCAGGCTTATGCAGCCCGGTTTAGGCAGCAAAGTTGCTGGCTGCGAAATCCCAGTTGATCAGATTCCAGATGGATTCCAGATACTTGGGACGAGCGTTGCGGTAGTCCACATAGTAAGCGTGCTCCCACACGTCCACGGTGAACAGCGGGGCCTGACCCTTGCCGTGAGCAATCGGGGTGTCCGCATCGTCAGTGTTGACGATTTCCAGGCTGCCATCGCTGTTCTTCACCAGCCAGGTCCAGCCGGAACCGAAGTTACCGGTTGCCTTGGCGTTGAACTGGTTCTTGAACTCGTCGAAAGAACCGAACGCCTTGTCGATGGCTGCGCCCAGATCACCACTGGGAGCGCCGCCGCCGTTGGGGCTCAGGCTGTTCCAGTAAAAAGTGTGGTTCCAAACCTGCGCTGCCTGGTTGAACAGACCGCCTTCGGCGCTCTTGATGATTTCTTCCAGGGATTTGCCTTCGTTGTCGGTGCCGGCAACCATGTCGTTCAGCTTGGTCACGTAAGCGTTGTGGTGCTTGCCGTGGTGGTACTCAAGCGTTTCGGCAGAAATATGCGGTTCCAGTGCATTTTTCTCGAACGGAAGCGGCGGTAATTCAAAAGCCATAATTTGTCCCCTGACATCATGTTGTCCCATTGCTCACTGCAACGGGCCGAAATTCCCCGCAGACAACCTGCCGGTGGCCTGCGGCCAAACGATAATAACAAGCTACCGGTCGTGATCTCTACTGCGGGTACTGGCAGGTAAGGCATTGCCTTTCACTGTCATAGACAAAACCTATCAATCGCCAGCGGCCCCGTGACCGGCAGGTCCTTGTCAGATGGGGCGCAATGCCCTTGTTTCAAGTACAATGCGCCCCAATTTTTACGTTCCGCGGCGTTTCTTTTTCGTCTTGTGCGGTTTAGAGCGCCTTCAACTGTTTGGCAGGAGAAAAGCATGTCTGATGATGCAGTCGTCATTGTAAACGGTGCCCGCACCGCCATGGGCGGTTTCCAGGGTTCCCTGTCCGCTGTCAGCGCCCCGGAACTGGGTGCCGCGTCCATTCGTGAAGCGGTCGCTCGCGCCGGTCTGAAAGCCGAGGACGTGCAGGAAGTCATCATGGGCTGTGTACTGCCCGCCGGCCTGAAACAGGGCCCCGCCCGCCAGGCCATGCGTCTGGCCGGCCTGCCGGACAGCACCGGTGCCACCACCATCAACAAGCTGTGTGGCTCCGGCATGAAGGCCACCATGTTCGCCTACGATTCCATCAAGGCCGGCACCAACGACATCGTCGTGTCTGGCGGCATGGAATCCATGACCAACGCCCCCTACATACTGGAAAAAGCCCGTGCCGGCATGCGCATGGGCCATGGTCAGGTCATGGATCACATGTTCCTGGACGGTCTCGAAGATGCGGAAACCGGCCGGCTGATGGGCTCCTTCGCCCAGGAAGTGGCTGACAAGCGCAGCATCACCCGCGAAGACATGGACAACTACGCCATCGAATCCCTGAACCGTGCCAATGCCGCCGTCGACAACGGCTGGTTCAAGGACGAAATCGTGCCGGTGACCGTGAAGACCCGTAAAGGCGAAGTGGTGGTCGACACCGACGAGCAGCCGGGCAACGCCAAGATCGACAAGATCCCCACCCTGCGCCCGGCCTTCGCCAAAGACGGCACCGTCACCGCCGCCAACGCCAGCTCCATCTCCGATGGTGGCTCAGCGCTGGTACTGGCTCGCGAATCCGTGGCCAATGAGCGTGGCCTGAAGCCGCTGGCCCGCATCCTCGCCCACGCTACCAACAGCAAGCACCCCAGCGAATTCACCATTGCCCCCATCGGTGCCACCGAAGCGGTGATGAAGAAGGTCGGCTGGAGCGTGGACGATGTGGACCTGTTCGAGATCAACGAAGCCTTCGCCATGGTGGCGATGATGCCGATGATCGATCTGGGCATTCCCCACGAGAAAGTGAACATCCACGGCGGCGCCTGTGCCCTGGGTCACCCGGTGGGCTCCACCGGCTCGCGCATCATCCTGACCCTGATCCACGCGCTCAAGCGCACCGGCGGCAAACGCGGTGTGGCCAGCCTGTGTATCGGTGGCGGTGAAGCCACCGCGGTAGCTGTCGAGCTGCTGTAATACGCTCAACGCTTGATGCCAGACCAAACGGGGCCTTCGGGCCCCGTTTTTTGTTGGCTGCGCCCCATTTCCCGCCCTCTGTAGGAGCACCTCTTGAGGTGCGAACCAGGCGGAGCGAGGCGGCAGAGGAGTGTAATCATTTAGAATGACCTGTCGGGTCCTGAAATTTCTGATCACCCTTCGGGCGATTTCCGCGCAAGCGCGGTTCGCACCTCGAGAGGTGCTCCTACAGCAGCTTCGTAGCTACCCCACCCCGAAACATCCGCTTTCACTTTCAAATTCTGTTGCACTTTCCTGACCGCATTCGCCCTCTGTCGTATACGCAAAACCGGATTTCACCTGTACCCTGACCGGCTAGTCACCGTTTTGGGTTGGGCACAAGCCCGGGAGCACCATGTCAGCATTACCCGTTATTACCGCCATGGGCGGCATCAATGCGGCCGGCCGCAGTGCCCAGCATTTCGCCTTTCAGCGGCTTGTTTTCGATGCCCTGAATGAGGGCCAGCAAAACGACACGCGAACTGCGCTGTCCCGTCTTACCGGCAATGACAGCGAGACCGTGCTGGCCCGCACCCTGATCCGGGCGCTCCCCGACAGCCACCAGCTCCACGCCGCCCTCGCCGGCACCAGCGACGCCCCCATCACGCTGGAAATGCGCAATATGGACCTGCCAGACACCTTGCCTCCGGGCTGGCAGGTCAGCGCCGTGGACAAGCGCCGCAGCCGCGTCACCCTGCCCGCCGGGCTGGGCCTGCGGGTGCCCCACGACACCCCGCGCCGGGTCAGCGCCGCCGGCCAATTGCCGGACGGTTTTGATCCCGGCGCGCTATACGCCTCCCGCAACCACCCACGCGCCCTGCAAATGGCCATTTTTGGCATCAGTGATGCGCTGGGTGATCTGGGTATGGATTGGGCGCAGGTCGCCGCCCGGGTACGCCCGGATCAGGTGGCCGTGTATGCCAGCAATGCCATGTCACAGATGGATGACAACGGCCTGGGCGGTGTCATGCGCTTCCCACCCAACGGCCAGCGCATCACCTCCAAACAGGTGCCGCTGGGGCTGGGCGAAATGACTGCCGACTTTCTCAATGCCTATGTATTGCACTCCGTCGGCACCACCGGTGGCATGCTGGGCGCCTGCGCGACTTTCCTCTACAACCTGGAAAAAGGCGTCCATGCCATTCGCAGTGGCCGGGTGCGCGTCGCCATTGTGGGCACCAGCGAAGCACCGCTGGTGCCAGAGATCATGGAAGGATACCGGGCCATGGGTGCACTGGCGGAGGATCAGGCGCTGGCCGCCCTGGACGGCGCCGCCAGCGCCGACCTGAACCGGGCCTGCCGTCCATTCTCGGATAACTGTGGCTTCACCATGGCGGAATCCGCCCAGTTCACGGTGCTGATGGACGATGCCCTGGCGCTGGAGCTGGGCGCCGATATTCTCGGCGCCGTGCCGGATGTGTTCATCCATGCGGATGGCGGCAAAAAATCCATCTCGGCCCCCGGCGTGGGCAACTACCTGACCGTGGGCAAGGCCGCGGCCCTCACCCGCCAACTGATCGGCGAAAAGGGCCTGCGCGAGCACAGCTTTGTGCACGCCCACGGCACCGGCACGCCGCAGAACCGGATCACCGAATCCGTGATTCTGGAGCGTACCGCCAAGGCCTTCGGGATTGAGCACTGGCCGGTGGTCGCCATCAAGGCCTATGTGGGGCATTCGCTGGGCAGTGCCGGTGGCGACCAGCTGTCTGCCACCCTGGGCAGTTTTGCCCAAGGCTGGCTGCCGGGCATTCGCACCGTGGACCACATTGCCGACGACGTGCACCGCGATCACCTGAATTTCTGCCTGGAGCATCAACCCCACGATGCACTGCAGGCCTCGCTGATCAATTCCAAAGGCTTCGGCGGCAATAACGCCACTGCCGTGGCGCTATCGCCAACGGTCACGGAAAGCCTGTTGCGGCAACGGCATGGCAACCAGGCCATAACACACTGGCAGACGGCACGGGACTCGGTGCTGCAGGCCAAGGCCCGTTTCCGCGACCACTGCCTGACCGAGGCACCGAAACCGGTTTACCGCTTTAACGAGGGGGTACTGGGAGATGAGCACGTCACCCTGAGTGACAAGGCGGTGCAGTTAAATAACGGCCCAGTCATGACCTTTGATGACGACAGCGACCTGGCGGCTTACCAAATCAATCTCTAGCGCTGCTCGGATGGGAAAGGGTGAGTAACGAGGTACGAGAAACGAGTTGCGAAAACCTTTCCCGGTCTTCGCAACTCGTTTCTCGTCACTCGACACTCAGCATCCTCAGCCACTGAAGATCAGCGAATCTCCACCTCAAAGGCGGGCGACGCCCAGCCCTGCCTTGACGAAGAAGCATCGCCAGGCAGCGCTGCACCACCATAAATGACCTGCTGTGCATCGCCGTACTGCAGCCAGGTTTCGGTGGGAGCAACGCCTTCCCCCGGTTTGCTGTAATCACACACCCCCTGCGGAAAAATTTCCGCCACCTGCTCGGCAAACCCTTGCGGGTCCAGCGCAGTGGGGTAATCCGCCGGGTCCACGGGTTTGAGCTGGCATTTGTTGGTCAGGGTTTCAATGCTGTCACCAGCCACCGTGCGGGGTGTGCCAAAGCGGGTCTGCACTACGGTCTGCTGCAGGCCCACCAAGGGATCGGTAATCGGCGATAACAAATCCGCCACGGTGCCCAGCAGATCGCCCACCACGGGGATATCGGACACCACCGGCAGTTCACTCAGGTCCAACCCGCAGACCTGCCCGGTCAGCGCATCCACCACCACGCCCGCCTCTGCCGGCGCCGCCGGCAACAACGACAGGTCCAGCCCCGGCAGAATCGGGGTCGGGTACAACAGGTTACCGCTGAGCGGCACGATAGGGCCTTCCGGACCCACCAGCGAAGACACCGACAAACAACGGTCACGGGCATAGACCGGTTTGTGCTCACGGACTTTTTCTTCAATGCTCAATGCCGAGGCGTCCGCTTCAATTTGCGACAGCCACAAATCCATCACCAACAGCGCCTCGGTGGTATAAACCGTATCGCCAAACAATGGCGCCGGGCCGTACCAGATCACCTGGTTGTCCGCGTGCCCCTGGGTCTTTTCCAGGCGGGCCCGCATCTGCCAGGAGTGATAGGCATCGTGGGCGATCCCCGGGTCCGGGCCGCGCAGATCAATAATCGGTACATTGGCAAGGTGCTCAGCGGTGTTAATGGCACCGGTGCGGTAAGCATTGTGCAGCGCCTGACTATCGGCCACGGTGCGCTCCGGCTGGTAGTCGATATCCACATTGAAGCCGCCAATTTCCCGATTCACTGTCAGGAACTGGTCACCGGTGATCACGCCACTCTGCAACGCCCGCAGACCATATTGAACGCCCACGTTATCCAGCGGAATGCCCCCGAATCCCCGCGACAGCAATTGTTCGTTCGCAGACCACACTTCTGGCGAACGCAGCCCGAACTGAGATTTCATGTAATCCAGCAAGCCACAACGCAATCCATCCGGGGCATCCTGAGCGTCATAGACGGTCACCCCGTCCTCCAGACCCGGGCAGCTTTCCTGATCAGGGTAAGCTGCCGGGAAAAAGGCCAGATCCGAAATCAGCGGATTCAACGGCAGATGGCCATAGAACGCGGACCATTGCGCAGCGGGAATCACCCCGGAACTCAACAACCGGGTGACCACATCCTGAAAGCCTTGCGGGTCGGAAGGCAGCTGATTGCCGAAATACTGACTAAGCAAATTGTAATCGGCGAACTGGGTGGCCGTGGTCCACACATCCGGGTAAGAGCACTGCACAATCATGCCTTGATAAATGCCCGGATACGCATTGGCCACATGCTGCTGGGTGATGGAACCACCGGAACACCCCGTCCCAATGGTGTAACGAATTTCACCGTACTGCTCGACGATGCGCTCCTTGCCCATCATCAGTGATTCCGCCGCCGTCACCAGATTGCCGTTATGCCCCAGGTTACCCTGGGCGGTGGAGAGGGTCATGAAACCGCGTCCCAGGGCCGTGGTGATACTGTCACCCAGCAACAGCTCGGCGCCTTCCGGGGCCGTACCGGCGATATCGCCCTGGGGAGGGTTTCCCATGCCATAGCTCACGCCCACGTTACCGCCGTGGTGAATCAGCAATTTGCCGTTCCACTGGGGCTGCGGGTTCAGCGCGGTCCAGGGTAGATCCGGCTGGTACAGGGTCATGATCAGGTAGCGATCCCGGTTCTGCACGCCCTCTTCCATGCGCACGATAAAGGGCACCTCCACACCTGCATCCGTGGTGATTCGGGCAATGGCCTCTTGGGCCGGTGGATTTGCCAGGTCGTAAGGTTGAAAGGCGCCGGGAATCCCCGGGTTCTCTGGATCAAAATTGGTCAGCAAATTCTGCAACTTGTCGGCGGGCACATACTTGAAGCTGTACTCAGCCGGCTGGTTGCACTGGGCATCCACCGCCGCCGCATTGGTGCATTGCCAGGGCTGAATCTGCGGCCCGGAAATTACCGGGCCCCCATTGGGATGATTGATGATCTGTTGCTCCAGCACCGACTCATCCGCCAACACCACGGTCAGGGTGTTGGCACCCAGGCCCATACCCTGCAAAAGCCCCTTGAGGCTCCCTTCACTGGTGGCAGTCAATTGCTGGGTCACCTCCCGATCCCCCAGCATCACTGTTGCGCCGTTCAACAAGGCGCTATCGTCAGCGGTAATTTCCACCAGCGCATCACCGCCACTGATCAGGTCCGCACGGTTGGACAGCACGCTGATGTCCCCTTGCCCGGCCCGCGGGGCCTCGGGAATATCCGGATCGGGAGTGTTCGGGACCGGATTACTGGCAGCCGGCGACGATGAAGAACCACCACCACAGGCGGCCAGCAGGGCTACCAGGCCGGTAGCCAGCAAACGAGAAAGGGCTTTCATGGGACACTCCAGGCCGGCGCGCTGGCCGGCTTATTGTTGTTAACATCAGTGTTAACCCATTCTCGTGGACAGCGTGCCGACTTACTGTTGATGTGCGGTAGCAGGATAGTTACCGGGAGGCGACATTCTTTGCAGAATGTTGCACGTATGTGCCACCTATTACTCAACTTGGTTCAGGCTCACGAACCACCCTGATAAGGTAGCCCCATCAAATGCACAGGACTGCCTATGACCCGCCTGAAACTCGCCCTGCTGATGCTGGTCGCACTGACCGCCAGCACCGCCCTCTGGCACCGCTACAAGCCGCTTCCTCCGGGACTGAATGTGCAAGGGGAAACCCATGCGGTGTACGGGCTCAAATTGCTGGTAGACGATACCTGGGAAAGCGATAACGGTGGCGGAACCACGCGGCTTAGCCGGCAACATATCTTCGACGAATTCTTCCGCTTAATTGGCCAGGCGGAAAAACTCATCGTGGTCGACATGTTCCTGTTCAACGATTTTCAGGGCACCGCCAGCGAGACCGAACGGGCATTGTCCAGCGAGCTCACCAACGCCTTGCTGGCTCGACGCGCCAGCCACCCGGCCATGCCAATCGTGGTCATCACCGACCCCATCAATACGCTGTACGGCGGACTTCACAGCAAGCACCTTGCGCGCCTGAAGAAAGCCAACATCACCGTCGTCACCACGCCTTTACCAGCACTGCGTGATTCCAACCCCAGCTGGTCGGGCCTGTGGCGGGTGTGCTGCCAATGGCTGGGCAACAACCCGGACAAGGGCTGGTTGCCCAATCCCATGGGCCCGGGACAGGTCCCCCTGCGCAGCTACCTGACGCTGCTGAACTTCAAGGCCAATCACCGCAAGACCCTGGTGGTCGACGAAGGTGAACACTGGACCGGCCTGGTCACCTCCGCCAATGCCCACGATGGCAGCAGCGCCCACAGCAATATCGGGTTACGCTTTCAGGGCAATGCAGTCAAAGACCTGCTGGCCAGTGAACTGGCTGTGGCAGAACTGACCGCCACCGCTCTGCCTTCTCTGCCCGCTTTGCCAACACAACCGGCTGACCCGGCCGCCGACGCGCGCCTGCAACTGCTCACCGAAGGCGCCATTCGTGATGCCCTGCTTGCTACCCTCAACCACAGCCAGGCCGGCGACCAGGTTGATGTGTCCGTGTTCTATCTGTCCCATCGCCCGCTGATGGAGGCCCTGCTCGCGGCACAGCAACGGGGCGTACAACTACGCGTCCTGCTGGATCCCAACAAGGATGCCTTCGGGCGTGAGAAGAACGGGATACCTAACCGCCAGGTGGGGAGTGAATTGCACAACGCCGGCATTCCGGTGCGCTGGTGCAACACCCAGGGTGAACAATGCCATACCAAGATGCTGCTGCGCCGCAGCGCCAACAGCGCCGAACTGATCCTCGGCTCCGCCAACTACACCCGGCGTAATCTGGACAACCTGAATCTGGAGAGCAGCGTGCGCCTCATCGCTGCCCCCAACCACCCCATCATGCAACAGGCCGGCGACACCTTCGAACGGCGCTGGGAAAATCGTTACGGCGAAAAGCACAGCACCGACTATGCGGTCTATGCGGATGACTCGGCGTGGAAGTACTGGCTGTATCGAGGGATGGAATTCAGCGGCTGGAGCAGTTTTTAGTGCGGAGCCTGTTTTACCGCAGCCTCCAGAGGAAGCACGGAGCAAACAACGCGCTGTCTTTGTAAGTTCGGAACCGTCGTAGGAGCGTCGCTGGCGGCGCGATTCAGGTCAGAACCAAAGCATTGATACGCAGGGCAGACAGAGAACGAGCGCCATCTTTACCTCAGTGAACCTGTCACACTGTGGTAAATCTTTTTTCGGGTTAGGGGATATCGCGCCGCCAGCGACGCTCCTACGGAAAGGAAGGGGTTATTCTGTCGCCGGAGATTCTTTCACTGGCCGATTGCGATGCCAGTCCAGGCCGGCGACGGCGCCGTTGATCAGCCAGGCCGCGGTCACCAAACCACCCGCCATGGGCCAGCCCCAGCTTGGCGGCAACAACGCCGTGCCGGGAACAAACAACAAGAACAGTAGCGTTTCCAGCACCGCCAGCAACACCGGCGCCGCCAGACGGGCCGGGTAATGCAGTTCCACACCCAACCAGCGCAAGCCCGCCGCGCCCATGGTCAGGCCCAGCCAGATAATAATAATGCCACCGATGACTACTGCCATTGCTGTCTCCCTGCCTGTTCAGTTCTGTCCGCCATAGAGCGCTTCGCGGCCGTGGCGCACTTCCATGCCTTCGCGCACTTTTTTTGGCAAACCACCCACCACCAACGCGAAGGAATGGTCAATCATGCGCTGAATCTCCCCCTCGGGAATGGAGCCATCCAGTTTGATCGTATTCCAGTGTTTCTTGTTCATGTGGTAGCCGGGCAGCACGGCGGTAAAGATATCCCTCAGCGCCAGGGCCTGATCCGGATCGCACTTCAGATTCATGCGCCCTTCGCCACTCTCCTGCCCCAGCGTCGCGAACATCTTGTCGCGCACTTTCATCACCGCCACAGCCGGGCCAAAAGGATAATCCTCCATCGCTTCGGGCTTGCCGAGAAGATATTGGCGAGCGGTATCGACATCCATGTCCACCTCGTTTCAAATGCGGGTTCCATTGCCCGACCCGCAGTAAAACGGCCATGTTTAGCATGGGTCAGGTTCTTCGATTTTCGCTGTTAACTATTCACTGTTAACTATTAACTGCCTTCTCATATTTCCCGGGTTTCACGGAAACGGATATCCGGGTGTCGCTCCTGGGCCAGTTGCAGGTTAACCCGCGTGGGCGCCAGGTAGGTCAGGTGCCCGGCACCGTCCCGGGACAGATTATCGTAGGCTTTGCGTTCAAAGGCAGACATGTCTTTTTCACTATCGGCTTCCACCCAGCGAGCCGTAGCCACACTCACCGGCTCATAACGGCAATCCACCCCGTATTCGCCTTTCAACCGCGCCGCCACCACATCGAACTGCAGGGTACCCACCGCACCGAGAATCACATCGTTATTGCGCAGCGGGAAGAACACCTGGGTGGCGCCTTCTTCTGCCAGCTGGGTCAGTCCTTTGTGCAGCTGCTTGCTCTTGAGCGGATCGTTGAGCACCACCCGCTGGAACAGCTCCGGTGCGAAGTGCGGAATGCCGGTAAAGGCCAGCTCTTCGCCTTCGGTGAAAGTATCACCGATCTGAATGGTGCCATGGTTATGCAGCCCGATAATGTCACCGGAGAAGGCTTCTTCCACATTATCGCGCTCACCGGCCAGGAAGGTCAGGGCATCGGGAATGCGCACATCCTTCCCGGTCCGCACCTGCTTGAGCTTGATGCCCTTTCGGTAGGTGCCGGAACAAATGCGCATGAAAGCAATGCGGTCCCGGTGGCGGGGGTCCATATTGGCCTGAATCTTGAACACAAAGCCGGTCATCTTGGGTTCATCGGCCGCCACGGTGCGAGCCGTCGCGTCGCGGGGCTGGGGCGGCGGCGCCCACTGCACCAGACCATCCAGCATATGATCGACACCGAAGTTACCCAGCGCGGTACCGAAGAAAACCGGAGTCAGTTTGCCGGCCAGGAAACGCTCCAGATCGAACTCGTGGCTGGCGCCCTGCACCAGCTCCAGGGTATCGCGCAGCTCTTCGGCGTAGTCAGCCCCCACCGCCTCATCCAGCTCGGGATTATTGAGCCCTTTGACCTCACGCACGTCCTGCACAGTGTGGCCCTGACCGGTCTTGTACAACACGGTGGTGTCAGTAAGCAGGTTGTAGACACCCTTGAAGCTCTTGCCCATGCCAATGGGCCAGGTAATCGGCGCGCACTCGATATTGAGCACGTCCTCGATTTCGTCGAGCACGTCGATGCCGTCGCGCACATCCCGGTCCAGCTTGTTGATGAAGGTAAGAATCGGGGTGTCACGCAAGCGACACACTTCCATCAGCTTGACGGTCCGCTGCTCCACACCCTTGGCGGCATCGATCACCATCAACGCCGAATCCACCGCGGTGAGAGTGCGGTAGGTATCTTCAGAGAAGTCCGCGTGGCCGGGGGTGTCCAGCAGGTTGACCGTGGCATCCTTGTAGGGGAATTGCATCACCGAGGTCGTCACGGAAATGCCCCGCTCCTTCTCCATCTCCATCCAGTCAGAGGTGGCGTGTTTGCCGGACTTCTTGCCTTTCACGGTGCCTGCACTCTGGATCAGGTTTCCGTACAGCAGCAGTTTTTCGGTAATGGTGGTTTTACCGGCGTCCGGGTGCGAAATGATCGCGAAGGTGCGGCGCTTGGCCACCTGGTCTTGCAGGCTCATGGGGCTCAATCTCTTACTGGGTATTTCGAGGGCGCGAGTATAGCAGCCTTCGCGGCCTCATTTCCCGTCAGACCAGCCCGGAGCCCTTCAGTTGCCGCTGGCGCATCAGCAGGTACAGGGCAAAGCCCACCGCGACCCCCGGCACCACGCCCAACAGCAAGGCCAGCCAGCCGCCGCGCACCTGATAGCGCTGGCGCTCAAACAGCACCCAGATCGCCAGAATCACCCAACACAGGATCACGTCGGTGGAATAGCCCGCCGCGTAAGGATTAACGAACCCTGCCGCAGCCGCCGCCAGGATGTCCGGATTAGCCATAAGCGGCGGAATGACCAGCACCACAAAGGCACCACAGAAAATCAACGCGACCAGAATCAACAAACGACGAAACAGGCTTTCCGACATGAGCAACCCCTCCTTGGTGGGTATCCAGTTACCCCTATCCTTGGCATTCGCTGCTCCGGTGTCCAGCTTTTGCCCGGGGCAGCCGCTGAAAACACGCAGCCATTGGGCCAACCAAGGAAGCGATGCTAGAGTGATGATTCCTTTTGCTTGATCAGGACACTGCCATGCCAGCCACCGTTCGTTGCGTCCACATCGTGACCGCCCTGCTCGCCCTTACCCTGTTGAGCGCCTGCAGCCGCAGCCCCGATGCCGGTGATGCCCAGAAAGCCCTGGAAGCCGAAATGCGCAACGCCCACCTGGGCGGCCTGCTTGAAATTACCGATGTGGAAAAGCAAAACGGCTACGAAGATGGCGATGGCCGCTACACCGTGGAAGTCAGTTACAGCCTGGAGGCCCAGGAAGATCTGAGTACCTATACCAACCAGGTAAAAGGCAACGAGGAACTCTCCGGCCTGGACCGGTTCGCCATGATCATGGCGTTAAGCGCGCTGCGGGTGGAGCATGGTAATTTCAAGAAAGGCGACACCTTCCAGCGTCAGCGGGTGATCCAATTCCGGGATACGGAAAAGGGCTGGATGCCGTTGGAATAAGAAGCCGCTGCAGGCTACACGCTACACGCGGTTTGCCCCCCCTAACTGCGGAATCAAGGACAGGCTCTTCTGTAGGAGCTCCGCTTGAGGGGCGAACAGAGCGAAGCCACAAGGATCCGAGTCGGACCGCAATATCTTCTCAAACCTGTCGAGCTCAGATACCCCTGATCGCCCTTCGGGCGATGGCCTCGCTTCGCGAGGTTCGCACCCTAAACGGTGCTCCTACTGCGGCTTCGTAGAAAGACCGATGCTTGGGGAATTTTCCGCTTCTCTCTATCTGCTTTCTCGCAACTCGTAGCTATTTGTGCCCCGAGGCCAGCAGGCACTGCATCAGTACCGCATCTTCGTGGCCGTCACCTCGGCGGTAATAATTCTTGCGGGTCCCGGATACCGTGAAGCCCAGTGACTCATACAGCGCCCGGGCACTGTGATTGCTTTCCCGCACTTCCAGATAGATCACACTCATGGCATCGCGGCGGGCCGCGTCAATGGCTTGCTCCAGCAATCGACGGGCCACCCCCTGGCGCTGCCGGGCAGGCGCCACAGCGATATTGAGCACATGGGTTTCATCAAGAATGCGTGACAGGATAAGAAAGGCCGCAGGCTGCCCTGCAAGCTCCACCGTCTGGCACAGATAATGGGCATTACCGAGACAATCAAGAAAATGGTTGCGGGTCCAGGGGGTCAGCTGGGCGGCGTTTTCGATCTCCAGCACCGCCTCCAGATCCGATTCCTGCATGGCCCGGATCGGGCCGACGGGATCAAACGCCATCGTAGCCATGGGCCTGCATGGCTTGCCAGCTGGCTGACTTGTGCTGCACCGGATCAGCCAGCATTTCCGCCAGGCTACTGATCACCAGCGCCGGCAGCCGTCCCAGCTCGAAGGGCTGATAACGGGGTTGTTCAAACAGGGCTTCGGCCAGCGCTTCCGGCAAACATAACAACACACGCTCGCCCCCACTTTGCTCACTGAGCCCGGCCACAAAGGCGGACAACGCCTGGGCGGCTTCCTCCGCCGGCATGGGCTGCTCCGTCAGCGGGCAGAAGAAACGGCGCGGCCGTTGCGGGCGCCCCTGGAACAGCGCCAGCAGGTTCGCCATCAACGGGGCTTCGAAACGCCCCAGCCCGGGTGCCTGACTGTCTTCCTGGGCACACAGTAGCCAGGTGGTGCCGCCCAGATGGGCTTCCAGGGTAAAGGTCAGCCCTTTCACTTTCGCCTTGGCAGGCGCAGGGGTCTCCTCCTTCGTCGGCTCTTGAACAGGTGCACCGGAATGGGAGGAAGGCGCTTTCGCCAATGCAGCGGCGGCCGATCCCTCAGGCTCGGGGTCGGCAGCTGCTTGTGCCGGGCTGGGTTCAGGGGTGGCCGAGGAGGCCTGGACCGGGGTGTTCGCAGGCTCCCGGGACGGCACCGCCACATCAACAGCGGGGCCTGCCGATGCCGGCGTATTGGTCGGTTCTTCCGCCGGCCAGTCCAGCGCCGGTGACGGAGCCGCACCCGGCAACGGCACACGGGCCACCCAGGGCGTCAGCCCCATGGCTTTCAGGTAACTCTGGCGCTGCGCTTCATTCATTGAGCACCTCCGGTGCCGCCAGACGCCGGACGCACCACGCAAGAAGAGCACCACCGACTCTCTTACCGTCAGGCCTCAGGCATCCGGCGTCAGACAGTTTCTTCATACATCCGCCGCTTGAGGGTGGGCTCGTTCCACGCCGGCTGCGAAGTGATTCAAGGCGTTGAGGTAGGCCTTGGCGGAGGCGGTAATGATGTCCACATCCGCACCGTGGCCGTTGACGATACGGCCTCCTTTTTCCAGGCGTACGGTCACTTCCCCCTGGCTGTCGGTGCCAGCGGTAATCGCGTTGACCGAATACAGTTGCAGGGTACTGTGGCTGTCTGCCAGCTGTTCAATCGCCTTGAAGGCGGCATCCACCGGGCCGGCACCGCTGGCCGTGGCTTCCTGCTCCACACCATCAATGGCCATCACAATGCGGGCTTGCGGAGTTTCCCCGGTGCGCGCGGTCGCTTCCAGCAAAACCAGCTTGAAACGTTCCTGTTCAACGGCCCGCTTGGTGTCGCTAACCAGCGCCTGCAGGTCCTCGTCGAACACTTCGTGCTTCTTGTCCGCCAGATCCTTGAAGCGCAGGAAGGCTTCGTTCATGGCCGCTTCCGAGGCAAACACGATCCCCAGCTCATCCAGGCGGGCACGGAATGCGGCGCGGCCGGAGTGCTTGCCCAGCACCATGCGGTTGGTGTGCCAGCCCACATCCTCGGCGGACATGATCTCGTAGGTCTCGCGGTGTTTGAGCACCCCGTCTTGGTGAATGCCGGACTCATGGGCAAAGGCATTGGCGCCGACAATGGCCTTGTTGGGTTGCACCGGGAAGCCGGTGATCTGCGACACCATTTTCGAGGTGGGTACGATTTCCCGGGCATTAATGCCGGTATCCACATTGAACAGGTCCTGACGGGTACGTACCGCCATGACGATCTCTTCCAGTGACGCATTCCCTGCCCGCTCACCGAGGCCATTGATCGTACATTCCACCTGGCGGGCACCAGACTGCACCGCTGCCAGAGAGTTGGCCACGGCCAACCCCAGGTCATTGTGGCAGTGCACAGAAAACACCGCCTTGTCGGCATTGGGAATACGAGCCAGCAACTGGCCAATAGTGTGCCCATATTGTTCCGGAATGGCATAGCCCACGGTGTCGGGAATGTTGATGGTGGTGGCACCGGCGTCGATCACCGCCTCGATAATGCGGCAGAGGAAATCCAGCTCGGAGCGACCGGCATCCTCGCAGGAAAACTCCACATCGCCCATGTGATTGCGGGCATGCTTCACCGCCGCCACTGCATGCTCGACCACCTGATCCGGTTCCAGTCGCAGCTTGTGCTGCATATGAATCGGGCTGGTGGCGAGGAAGGTGTGAATTCGCCCGGACTCGGCCCCGGCCAGCGCTTCCGCAGCGCGGTCGATATCCGACGCCTTGGCGCGGGCCAGCGAGCAAATGGTGGATTCGCGCACGGTATCGGCAATGGCCTTCACCGACAGGAAGTCCCCCTGGCTGGCGATAGCAAAACCGGCCTCGATCACATCCACCTGCATGCGTTCCAGGGCCTTGGCGATGCGCAGCTTCTCGTCCTGGTCCATGGTGGCACCGGGGCTCTGCTCGCCGTCACGCAAGGTGGTATCGAAAATAATCAGGCGCTCTTTGCTCATGGGATCTCTCGCACATTATCGGGGTACTGGATCACCCCTTTGGCTGTAGGAGCGTGCTTGCACGCGAACCAGGCTGGGCAAGGGTTCGCGTGCAAGCACGCTCCTACATCACGGGTTTAGATTTGCGAACAGTTTACACCAGTCGCAGGGTGCGCAGCACGGCCTCACGCAAGGCGTCACCCGCTTCGCGCCCGGCGATGCCCTCAGCCAAACGGATCTTTTTGCCATCGATCTCGGCGATCAACGCCATGTACTCGGTCTGGCGGCCATTGCTGGTGCTACTCATGCCCGTCTTCAGCACCACTTGCTCCGCCCGCAGCAACTGGCCCTTGCGGGTAAACACGGGAATTCCCAGCCAGCGGCGCAGGCTGCGCACTTCGCCACCGCGAATCCACACATCCAGCCCCCTACCCAGTGTGAAAACGGTGATAGCCACAATGAGATAACCGATCAGCCCGAAAATGCTGCCCATGATGTACAGCATAACGCCTTCGCTGGCGGCAGCGATAAACAGCCCGGTGCCCACGGCAGCAAAGATGCCGCCAAACACCAGTAGCGCCAGCTTCATCCCCAGGTGGCGGCCCGGACGGCTTTGCAGATGCAGGCCCTGGCTGGTCTGCTCCACCCGTATCTGCTCATTGGCGGATTCCAGAGCCTCCACCTGCCGCTCGCGCTGGTCGGCCATGACGTGGGACTCCGGCAGCCGGAAACGGCTCTCACCCTCTCCTGCCACTACCGGGATATCCCAGCTGCGTTTCAGCTTGCGATCTTCAACCATGCCCTCCAGCTCGACTCGCCAGCAGATATAATTGCGACCGCTACCGGATGACGGCGGCTGCTCCGCCGGCACATCGAAACAGAACAGGATATCGCTGCCCTGCTGGGTGGGCTGGCACAGGGCGCGCTGGTCGGTCTGCCAGAGGATGTCTTCCACGGTTTTGCGGTCTTTACCGCTACCGCTTTCACGGCCCCGGATGCAGCTCAGCCACACATCCAGATCCGTCTCCCGGGGCAACGCCTTGCCCAGGTGGATGGAGCCACCCACCTGACCACCGGCATGGCCCGGCTCCGGGTCCAGCTGCAGAGGTGTGGGGCCGAAGAACTGGTAATTACTGCGCATTTTCCAGCCCGCCCAGGCAATACCGGCACCCACGGCGGGAAACAGCAGCACCATCAGAATCGCGTAGTCACCGCGACTGACCTTGTCCCAGACCGCCAGATAGGCCGGCGATGGCAGCAGGATAAAGATGGCGCCGAAGCCCACCAGAAACCAGTGGCCGGATTTTTCCTTGCTGTGGTACTGCCCCCCTTCTGCGAGATCCGCCTTGCCCTTGCTTCTCCGGTTGAACAGAAACATCAGGCCGCCACCCACCAAGGCAAAGACGCCGCCGAAGGCCAGGCCAAACACCAATGATCCCCAGCGCAGAGTGCGATCCAGAAAAGCCTCGGAGGGATTCGCCGGGTTGACCCAGGCCATAACAGTACGCCCCCGGGAGCGAGCGGACTCCAGCCGACTGGCCAGACGCTGCCAGTAATCGTCGAAATTATCGCTGCCGCTGTACTGACTCACGGTGCTGCTGGAATAGCTGCGCCCGTTATAGTCATAACGGTACTGGGCGCTGACACTGTAGGTGGTGGAGCCGTCGGAATAACTGCGGTTGAGCGTACTGCTAAGCACGGTGGCCGGCACCCGATCCCAGCTTCCGGCCTGCCAGTATTGAAAGGCGGGTTTGAGACCCACAAAGAACATCACCGCCAGGCCTGCCACCAGGAAAACCCCTGGAAACAGGATGGTCATGCACCCTGATGCTTTATTATCTTTCTGTGTTTCCTGTTCTGCGTTTTCTGCCGTATTCGACACCCGTGATTCCCCCAAACAACAACACTCCGGCCAGGGCACCGTACAGGTGGGCATTCACATAAACCCGCCCGTCGATCCAGCTACGGAGATACTCCACGTCATAGCCTGCCTGCTGCTCACTGACAATGCGCCCGACGATCACCAGCAACACCAGTGAATGCAACCAGGGATTCCCCCGCCAGCCCTGCAGCAGGCAATAGACCAGCAAGCCATGGAGGATACCGGACAGCCCCACATAGTGCTGCAAACCGGTATCCAGAAAATACAACGCCAGCCCGGTGAGCACCCCACAAAACAGCAACCAGCTCCAGAATCGCGCACGATCAAGCAGGTCCGTGAAAAAGTAACCACACAACAGCAGGCCAGCCAGGTTCAGCAGCATATGCCAGTGATTCAGGTGCATCAGATGGCAGGTAAAAAGTCGCCACCATTGCCCCTGCTCGATCGCCCCCCGATCAAACGCCAGCCAGGGATTCACCCAGGAATGCGCCAGCCCCAACACCACCATGGTGGCGACCACCAGGGCAAAGTGCGGACGGAGTTTTTTGTCTCTGGGTTGCATGGAGATACCGGCTGAAAGAAGAGCGGACATTATGGGGAGGCAGTAACAGAAGGTGCAACCCAAGCCGAGCCCTCAACAGCCTCTCTGTAGGAGCGTCGCTGGCGGCGCGATTCTGCAAGGTCCGAGAAACGAGAAGCGAGTTTCGCAAATCAAAACCGTCACTTATAGGCCTGGTTTTCGCTTCTCGTAACTCGTATCTCGACACCAGGATTATCGCGCCGCGAGCGACGCTCCTACGGCGGGTTCAGGACAGATGCCCCAAAAAGAAAACCCCGCACAAGGCGGGGTTTTCTGTGGAGCGTGTTACGAGAGGATGATTTACATCATGCCGCCCATACCGCCCATTCCACCCATGCCGCCCATATCCGGGGCGCCGGCACCGGCATTTTCTTCCGGCTTGTCCGCCACCATGGCTTCGGTGGTGATCATCAGGCCGGCGATGGAAGCCGCTGCCTGCAGCGCGGAACGGGTCACCTTGGCAGGATCCAGGATACCCATTTCCAGCATGTCGCCGTACTCACCAGTGGCCGCGTTGTAGCCGTAGTTACCTTTGCCGTTACGCACTTCCTGCACGATGACAGAGGCTTCAGCACCGGCGTTGTAGGCGATCTGGCGCAGGGGCATCTCCAGCGCACGGAAGGTCAGGGCGATACCGGCGTTCTGTTCATCGTTGTCACCCTTGATGGTGCCAACGTTGGCCAGAGCGCGAACCAGGGCAACACCACCGCCCGGTACCACACCTTCTTCTACCGCAGCACGGGTCGCATGCAGGGCATCGTCAACGCGCGCTTTCTTTTCTTTCATTTCAATTTCGGTAGCAGCACCGATCTTGATCACCGCAACACCGCCGGCCAGCTTGGCCACGCGCTCTTGCAGTTTTTCCTTGTCGTAGTCAGAGGAAGAGTTCTCGATTTCCTTGCGGATCTGCTCCACACGGCCATCAATATCAGCCTGCTGGCCAGCGCCATCAACAATGGTGGTGTTTTCCTTGTCGATGTTCACTTTCTTGGCGGTACCCAGATCTTCCAGGGACGCATTTTCCAGGCTCAGGCCCACTTCTTCGCTGATTACGGTACCGCCGGTGAGGATGGCGATGTCCTGCAGCATGGCCTTGCGACGGTCACCGAAGCCCGGCGCTTTCACGGCGGCACACTTGATGATGCCGCGCATGTTGTTCACAACCAGGGTAGCCAGCGCTTCGCCTTCGATGTCTTCGGCGATGATCAGCAACGGCTTGCCTGCTTTAGCCACATTTTCCAGGGCCGGCAGCAGTTCGCGGATGTTGGAGATCTTCTTGTCCACCAGCAGGATGTACGGGTCTTCCAGCTCGACCTGCATTTTCTCCTGGTTGTTGATGAAGTAAGGGCTCAGGTAACCGCGGTCAAACTGCATGCCCTCAACCACGTCCAGCTCGTTCTGCAGGGACTGGCCTTCTTCAACGGTGATAACGCCTTCCTGGCCCACTTTTTCCATGGCCTGGGCGATGATTTCGCCCACGGATTTGTCGGCGTTGGCGGAGATAGTGCCCACCTGCTCGATGCTCTTGGTGTTGTCACACGGCGTGGACAGCTTTTTCAGCTCTTCCACGACGGCCGCTACGGCCTGGTCGATGCCGCGCTTCAGGTCCATGGGGTTCATGCCGGCGGTAACAGACTTGAGGCCTTCGTTAACGAATGCCTGAGCCAGCACGGTGGCGGTGGTGGTGCCGTCACCGGCCTCGTCGTTGGCCTTGGACGCCACTTCTTTCACCATCTGGGCACCCATGTTCTCGAACTTGTCTTCCAGTTCGATTTCACGGGCAACGGAGACGCCATCCTTGGTGATGGACGGTGCGCCGAAGGATTTTTCCAGCACCACGTTACGGCCTTTCGGGCCCAGGGTGACCTTAACGGCGTCGGCCAGGATGTTAACGCCTTTGGCCATACGTTGACGCGCTTCGTCACGGAACAGAATTTCTTTAGCCATGTTTCATTTACCTCTGTGTTTCTTCACCCAGTGATGGGCTGAATGCCCTTTGAGGGCGTTCGATGTCTTTCTTGACCGGAAGAGTTACCCGGGCCGCAATCAGCCTTTAGCCTTCTATCTTTAGCCTTCTACTACGGCCAGAATTTCGGCTTCGCTCATGATCAGCAGCTCTTCGCCTTCCACCTTCACGGTGGACCCTGCGTATTGGCCGAAGATCACTGTGTCACCGGCTTTCACGTCCAGCGGACGCACATCACCGTTTTCGTTGATCTTGCCATTACCTACGGCGATCACTTCGCCACGGGACGGCTTCTCGGCAGCGGAACCGGGCAGCACAATACCGCCAGCGGATTTGGTTTCTTCCTCTTCACGGCGAACCAGCACGCGATCATGCAAAGGACGGATGCTCATTTTTCCTTAAACTCCCAGTTGAGGAGCCTCTGAAAAAGCGCCTTGCGTGCTCAGCGTGGCCTGAAGTGTGCAGCTGTTGTGGCTTGCCTCGACGGGCAGGGTGGTTCCCTTTCCTAGAGGCAAGGCGCAACAGATGTGCGCTTCAGGCCGCGCCCTCCGGGTCTTCCAGGCGGGCCCACACTCGTTGTTGCACTTTCTCGACAGGCAACCAGCATGCCTTCAAAAGTGCGCCTAGATTGTGAGCCCGCCTGAAAGACTGAGCACGCAAGGAGTTTTTAAGAGGCTCCTTAAGTTCTTTTGACACCCAAGTCGGCCACAGCGGCCAAACTCGACAGTCTGAATTAGCACTCTCATGAGTGGAGTGCTAATCATAGTAAGGACGCCAGCACAGTCAACAGGAAATACCGATCATCGCCGGGGCTCCCTGCGTCTGCCTGGTGGGCGTGGAATGGGGTCGTAACGCCAGGATTCAAGGGCGGGCGAGGAAAAAATCCTCTGGAGGGGTACGGGCCAGCATCACCAGGGTATCGCGTACTTGCCCGGCATCTTCCGCCCGGGCCGGGAACGGTAGCCGGCGTAACCGCTCCCCGTGCCACAACCACGCGCCCCAGGGGTCGACGGCCAGCATCTGCGCCCCCTGTCCCGGCGCGCCCAGCAAGGCCAGGTAGTGATCGATGGCCTCGGCGTGGTCGTCATTCATGTGGCCGACCATGGCCTGTTCACGGGCCAGGTCCCAACCCCACGGCTGCACCAGTGCTTCTGCATTCAACCAGGTCGCCTGGGCAAAACCCGGTATCCAGCGCGCCGCCGCCGGGCGCAACGCGAGAAAATGAAAATCCAGCTGCAGATAATCCCGGGCATGGGGAAACACCTGAAAGTAACGCTCCCCCTCGGCCGGAGGCACAGCCACCACCTCACCGGACACGGTCAACCGCATGGCCGCCTGCCAGTCGCTGTGTTGCTGCTCCACCCACACCAGTGATGCCGCCGGGTTGGTCGCCAGGTTCACACTATGCACCGCCAGCGCACTGACCAGCATCAACAGGCGCCCTTCGTGGTCCGGGACCACATTGACGGCAGACGCAAACGGCGCGCCCTCATTGTCCACCGTGGCCAGTGCCGCATGGCTGTGCTGATAGATAAACGACTGGGCTTCTGCTTCCTGATGCATGTGTGGCCTGCTCTCCGTTTCCATTTCCCGTTTCCCGTTTTACGGCGGGCCTGAGCAATCCGGTCATTGGCCTGCCCGCTGCACCTCACCATAATCCGTTGCAACGTGAACCGACAGTGTAAGGAATCACCATGGAACTGAACCAGAAAGTGATTGTTGTGACCGGCGCCGGCCGTGGCCTGGGTCGTGGCATCGCCACCTTTTTTGCCGGCAAAGGCGCCAGAGTGGCCTGTGTGGATCTGAGCCAGGAAGACCTGGACGCCACCGTGACCGCCTGTGAAGCCGCTGGCGGCGAAGCCCGCGCCTACCTGGCCAATGTGGCTAAAGAGGAAGAGGTGGAAGCCCTGTTCAACAATGTGGTTGCCGATTTCGGCGCCCTGCACGGCCTGGTCAACAATGCCGGCATTACCCGCGACGGGCTACTGATCAAGGCCAAGGACGGTGAGCTGGTCAGCAAGATGAGCCTGCAACAATGGCAGGCCGTGATCGACGTGAACCTGACCGGGGTATTCCTGTGTGGCCGTGAAGCCGCCGCCAAAATGGTCGAGACCGGCGCCGAGGAAGGCGTGATCGTCAATATTTCCTCGCTGGCCCGTCAGGGCAGCTTCGGCCAGAGCAACTACTCCGCCGCCAAATCCGGCGTGGCTGCCATGGCCGAAGTGTGGGCGAAAGAACTGGCCCGCTACAACATTCGTACCGGGGCGGTGGCGCCGGGCACCATCAACACCGACATGCTGGCCGCCATGAAACCGGAAGCCCGTGATCGCCTGGTACAGGCGGTGCCCCTCAAACGCCTGGGCGAAGCCGAACACATTGCCCGCAGCGTGGCCTTTATTTTCGAGACCGACTATTTCACCGGTCGCTGCATCGATATGGACGGCGGGTTGCGCTAACAACGCCGGACGCTCAATGCCGAACGCATGATGCTACAACCCAAAAGAGGAAATCGACTGACACCGATTTCCTCTTTTGATTGTGCTCTGCATTTTTACTTGCAGCTAGAAGCGAGTCGCAGGAAGCTGCCTACCATGAATCCTGAATTCCGAGATGCCGTTTACCAGATCGTCGCCGCTATTCCCCCCGGGTACGTCAGCAGCTATGGCGCCGTGGCAAAGCAGGCGGGCTTTCCCCGTCATGCCCGTTTTGTTGGCCGGCTGATGAGCCAGCTCCCCAAAGACACCCGCCTGCCCTGGCATCGGGTATTGCGCTCAGATGGCCGTATTGCCCTTGCGGGTACACCCGTGGGGGATATCCAGACACAACGGCTGCTCGATGAAAACGTTCCCGTAATCGGCGATCGCGTGCCCCGGCAACATTTCCTTGGCGGTTGATGAACCCACATCGCCCCCTGCGAACAAAGTGTCTATGATGAGCCTTTCGCCAATCGGCAATACCCGCTAAGAGTCCTATGCCCCCACAATCAACCAGCTGGCAGCAATCCCTGAAAGCCTTCCTGCACCCCCGTGTGGCGACCATGTTCTTTTACGGGTTTTCGGCGGGCATCCCATTGCTGCTGATTTTCTCGTCACTGTCGCTATGGTTGCGCGAAGCCGGCGTAGACCGCTCTACAGTGACCTACTTCAGCTGGGCGGCACTGGCCTACTCGTTCAAATTCCTCTGGGCGCCGCTGATTGACCGCTTGCCGGTGCCTGCGCTGACACGCTGGCTGGGCCGACGGCGAGCCTGGTTGCTGGTGGCACAACTGGCCGTCGCCGCCGCCATTTTCAGTATCTCCCTGGTCGACCCGACCCAGCCCGGCGCCCTCAACCTAATGGCATTTGCGGTGGTGTTGCTCGGTTTCACCGCCGCCACCCAGGATATCGTTATCGATGCCTACCGGATTGAGTCCGCCGGGGCAGAACTACAGGCGATGATGTCCTCGTCCTATATCGCCGGCTACCGAATCGGCATGCTCACCTCCGGGGCCGGCTCACTGGTGCTGGCCAGCTGGCTGGGCTCCACCAGCGAGGCCTACAGTTACGCCGCCTGGCAAAGCACCTATGCCCTTATGGCGCTGACCATGCTGGTCGGGGCAGCCACCACCCTGATCATTCGTGAACCGGAAAACCATCGGCCATCCAACTCGCAGTACACCAGCCGCCAGTACCTCAAGTTCCTGACCCTGTTTGTGGCGGGTATCGCCGCCTTTGTGAGCGTGTACGTATTCACTGCCGAGTCCGCCGCCACGCTCCGTCAGGCACTCACTGACGCGGTGAACAACGGGGCTTTGTCCGGTCTGGTGGTGGAAACCCTGCGTCTGGGCCTGGCAATCACACTGGTGGCCGCACTGGTCAAGCTACTCTCCCTGACCCCGCTATATGACAGGCAGCTGGTCCAGGAAAGTTATCTCGACCCGGTGAAGGATTTTTTCCAGCGCTACGGCAAACGCCTGGCATTGTTGCTGCTGGTTTTCGTGGGGTTTTATCGCGTTTCGGATATTGTGCTGGGGGTCATCTCCAACGTCTTCTTTGAAGACATGGGCTTCACCAAAAACGAAATTGCCGGGGTGGTGAAAACCTTTGGGTTGTTCATGACCATTGCCGGCGGCTTCCTGGGCGGGCTGCTGGCCATGCGTCACGGCGTGATCCGGGTGCTTTACCTGGGGGCTTTCCTCACTGTAGCCACCAACCTGCTGTTCCTGTGGCTGGCCTATGCGGGCCACGATATCCGCATCCTCTATGCGGTCATCTCCGCCGACAACCTCACCGCCGGGCTGGCCAGTGCCGCCTTTGTGGCGTTCCTGTCGCAGCTTACCAATGTCTCCTTCACCGCCGTGCAATACGCCATCTTCAGCTCACTGATGACGCTGTTACCCAAAACCATTGGCGGCTACTCCGGCAGCATGGTCGATAACCTGGGTTACCCGGGCTTTTTCCTGCTTGCCAGCCTGATGGGCGTACCGGTGTTGGGCCTGATCTACCTGATCCAGCGCCACAGTGCTTTCCGGGACTGAGATCCAGGCCCGAAACCACAAAAGATCGACCCGTTCACAGTATACTTTTCAATCAATTCACAAACCGGCTATAGTCGAGGCTTACAAAAAACAACAAGAAAGCCAATGAACGTCTCCGAACTCGACATACTGGTTGTGGACGATGCCCGTTTTTCCGCCGCCGTGGTCAACCGCACTCTGGCCACCGCAGGCTATACCAGCATCCGTCATGCCCACAGCGCTCACGATGCCCTTGGCCAGCTGGCCGAGAAACCGGCCGACCTAGTCGTGGCAGACTGGCTGATGCCCGGCATGGACGGCCTGGAGCTGACCCGCCGCATCCGCCAGAACGACGAAGCCAACAACCGCTATACCTATGTACTGCTGCTCACCGCCCGCGAAGGGGTGGACGCCCTGCAGCAGGCGTTTGATCAGGGCGTGGACGATTTCGTCTCCAAATCTGCCATGACCGAACAGCTGCAACACCGGGTGATGGCCGCAGACCGCATTATCCAGCGCCACAACCGGGTGCAGACCGACTACCAGCGCATGCTGACGGTAAACCGCCAGCTCAAACGCCAGGCCCTGATCGATCCGCTCACCGGGTTTGGTAATCGTCAGGATGCCCTGCGCGCGCTGGACAGCACACTCAAACACGCCCAGAAACGCGGCGGCGCCGCCTGCATGCTGCTAATGCGCCTGGAAGACTTCGAGCTACAGCAACGCCAGCGCGGCAACAAGGTCATGCAGCAAGGGGTGCTGGCCTTCAGCCGGCGCCTGCGCCAATCGGTCCGCCCCATGGACCACCTGTGCCGCCTGCAGCAGGATCACTTCGCACTGATCACCTATCAGCCACAGATGAGTCACTGCGACCCCACCAGCTTCCGGCGTCTGTACGACAACCTGAACCACCGCGCCTACCAGACCGCGGCGGGCTTTCTCAGCCTGCAAGTCAGTATTGCGCTGGCCGCATCGGCCGGCAGCAACAGCGCGGACGGCATGCTGGAGCAGGCAGCGCTGGAACTGGAGCAGGCCCTGGCGGAAAAACGGATCGTCTCCGCTGCAGCGAGCGCCTGAAATACCAGGCGACCAGAGACACACACGCAGAGAAAAACGCTCCATTTAATGACCGTCAGGGCTTACCATTCGCCCCATGACTGAATCCCTTCCACACTGGCACCTGCTCGGTGCCGGCAACATGGGCACGCTGGCTGCCTGGTATCTGACCCGTGCGGGCCATACCGTCAGCATCGTTACCGACACCCCGCAACCGCCACTGCACAAACAGCTTTTTTTTGCTGACCAAAGCGCGTCACTCACCCTCTCCTGCGCCAGCCCGGAACAGCTCCCCGGGACCATTACGCATTTATTGGTGGCCAGCAAAACGCCTTACACAGAAGCAGCGTTACGCCGGGTGAAAGGCCATTTTAGTGGAAAGACCCTGGTGCTGCGTTTCCAGAATGGCATGGGCGCACTGGATGGCCTGCTCCCCCCCAACACCCCTGTGCTGGAAGCCATCACCACCAGCGCCGTGAAAGGGCAGTCACCCCAGCACACCATCGTGGCGGAAAACACCACCTGGTTGGGTGGCACCCAGCAGCCACCGCAATGGCTGAAAGGCCTGCAGAGCCACTGGCCCGACCTGCACTGGGAAGCAGATATACGCTTCGTGCAATGGAAAAAGCTGGTGGCCAACGCGGTGATCAACCCGCTCACTGCCCTGCACGATGTGCCCAACGGCGCCCTCGTTGACGATCCGGCCTTGCAACAGGCAGCCCGCGCACTCTGCGCCGAGGCCGACACACTACTGACCGCACTGGATTCCCGCTGGCCCGGCCATTCGTTTTCCGCCGTGCTGCAGGTGGCCCGTGCTACCGCCGACAACACCTCCTCCATGCGCGCCGACCGGCAGCGCGGCGCCACCACGGAAATCGAGGCCATCAATGGCTGGCTGCTACGCCAGGCACAACGTCACGGACTGGACCTGCCCACCCACCGCCGTCTGGTCGAGGCCCTGACGCCTACATAAACGCACAGGCCCTCAGCGGCCGGCTCTGGTAAGCTCCCCTGCGTGCAGACCCCATTGTTCGGAGGATGAATGTCCACTCGCCACGCCACTCGCTATCCCGCGCTTTTTTTACCTGCTGCTGTCAGCCTGTTACTCGCCGCCCCGTTGCCGGGGATCGCCAGTGAACCCACTGACACAACAAACACGACGGACGCGGCCAGCGACCGCCACGCCCTGGGCACGGTGAAAGTCAGTGGCGCCCGCAACACCAGCCTGGCCGGCGAGCTGCCCACCGGCACCGTGGTGATCGACCGGGAATCCATCGACAGCCTGCCAGCGACCAATCTGGCGGATCTACTCGACACCGTGGGCGGCCTGCAAAGCAGTCGCCTGTATGGCATCAACGGCAGTAACGCCAGCGTGGATCTGCTCGGCTTCGGCGCCACCGGCAACCAGAACACCCTGATCCTGCTGAACGGCCGCCGACTCTCCAACATCGACCTGACCACCCCGGAACTGGCCGGCATTCCCCTGGCCGCCATTGAGCGCATCGAAGTACTGCCCGGCGCCGGCGCCGCCCTGTACGGCAACGGCGCCGTGGGCGGCGTGGTCAACATCGTCACCCGCCGCAGCTACCGCAACAGCGCCGGGCTGGAAATCAACAGCGGCAGTTACAACAGCCTCGGGGGCAACGGCTACGCCACCGGCAACCACGGCAACCTGAGCGGTGCGGTGGCGCTGAGCACCCTGGACAGCGATGGCTATCGCGACAACAACGCCCTGCGTAACGACAACGTCTTCGCTGACCTGCGCTACCAGCAGGACCGTGTTGAAGCCTATTTCACCGCCAATGGCACCCGGCAATCCCAGGACCTGCCGGGGGGCCGAGACCCCATGGAATTCAATAATGATCCGCAGGGCGCCGATACCCCCGACGACGACGCGGAGCAGGAAAGTTACTGGTTGATGCCCGGCCTGCGTATCGCCATGGCCGGCAACACCGCGCTCACCCTGGACGCCAGCCGCCGCCGCCAGACCCAGGAATACCGCTACCCCTCCAGTGGCTTCAACGGCGAGTCAGTGGTGGACAGCTACAGCTTCACCCCCAAGCTGGAAGGCCAGACCGCCACCGGCAGTGCCATGCATAACTGGACGCTGGGCATGGATCTGCACGAATACGATTACACCAGCCGGACCAATTTCGGCGACCGGGAACTGGAGCAAAGTCAACGCGCCTGGTATCTGCACAACCTGGTCAGCCTGACCCCGAAACTGTCTATCAGCGCCGGCGCCCGCCAACTGGAAAGCACGCTCAGCGGTGAAGGAGCCGACAAGGAGCAGGACGGCGAAATGTACGAGGGCGGCATCCGTTACACCTTCACTGGCAACCTGGCCCTGTTTGCCGGGGCACAGCGCAGCGTACGCATCGCCAATGTGGATGAACTGTCCCCGTTCAACCCGCCCATCGACCCGCAAACCGGCCACAGCTACACCACCGGCGCCAGCTGGTCTCAGGGCCGGCAGCACTCCACGCTGACCTTCTGGCGCGCCGAGATTGATAACGAAATCGTTTACGATCCCATCGCCTTCGCCAATCGCAACCTGGACGACCGCACCGTGCACAAGGGCGTCAGCATCAACTCCCGCTGGCGGCTGGACAAGGACATCACCTTCACCGCCAACGCCAGCGCCCAGCAAGCCCGTTTTGATGGCGGCCCCTTCAACGGCAACGACGTGCCCCTGGTGCCCGAACACACCATGGAACTGATTGCCGACTGGCAGGCGCTATCCTGGCTGTCCACCCAGATCAGCCACCGCTACGTGGGCGACCGTCATTACGACGGTGACGTGGACAATGAGTACCGCAAACTGGACCACTACCGCACCACCGATCTGCAACTCACGGCCCGCTACCGCAAACTCTATCTCAAAGCCGGTGTCTACAACTTGGAAGACAACGTGAATGCGGACTACGGTAACTACAACCCGGCCAGCAGCAACGCGGTACTCTACCCGTTGCCAGAACGCCACTACCGGGTCGCACTGGGCATGGAGCTGTAATGAGTGATAGCAACGGAACCGGAAACCGCGACAAGACCCGCATCAACCGGGTCATCACCCGCACCGGCGATGCCGGCGAAACCGGCCTGGCCGACGGTTCACGGGTGAGCAAGTTTCACCCGCGCATCGTGGTACTGGGCGAGCTGGACGAACTGAACAGCGCCCTGGGCGTACTGCGCGCCCGCCCGCTGGATGCGGACCTGGACGCAGTGCTGGGTCAGGTCCAGCAGATGCTGTTCGACATCGGCGGCGAACTGGCCATTCCCGGCCACCGTGTCATTGATGATCACGACCTGGTGGAACTGGAATCCCAGGCCGACACCATCAACGCCGAACTGCCGCCGCTGAAAGAATTCGTGCTCCCCGGCGGCCACCCGGATGCCGCCTGGTGCCACCACTGCCGTACCGTGGCGCGCCGCCTGGAACGCCACGTTATCGCCCTGCATGACGCCGACGAAGAGGCGGTCAATCCGGTGAGCCAGGCGTTGATCAACCGGCTTTCCGACCTGCTGTTCGTCATGGCTCGCCTGATCAACCTGCGCCACGAAGCCCCGGAAACCTTGTGGATGCCAAAAGCAGATCGGTGAGGGAACGCCAGAGGCGAAAACCCGCCCCTTCGTGGCCCGTGTTTGTCTGGCCAGGTATTAGGCGCCGCATTATGGAAAGATTGTGCAAACCGCCCTACCCACAACGCCACCGCGCTACACTGGGCGTCCAGACTGACGACGTAGCGCCATGGGCATTCGCAATAAACTGTTTCTGATCTTCCTGGGCACCTTCCTGGTCCTGATTGTGGCGGCCAGCGGGTTCTATTATCTGTCCTTCGTGCGCAGCCTGGACACCTATCTCGACGAGCGCCAGCAATCCCAGGTAGAACGGCTGGCCGATCACCTGGGCACGCTCTACCAACAGCAGGGATCCTGGCAGTTTCTGCGCGACGACCCTCGCCGACTGAAACGGCTCTACTGGCTGGCCGGTGATCGCGAGGAAGACAAGGACGACCGCGGCAACCACCGCCACCTGCAACTGCTCGATGCCCACAAACGCGTGCTGATCGGTCCACCTGCCCCGGCAAAATACCGCATTGATGTGCCCATTCAGGATGGCCGACACACAGTGGGCTACCTGACCTACCCGGACCAGGAAGCCATTCGCGACAAACTGGACCGCCGCTTCATTGGCCGCCAACTGCGCTTCGCCCTGTGGATGCTAAGTGTCGGACTGGGGCTCTCCCTACTGGTGTCCTGGCTGCTGGCCCGCCATCTGGTGGCGCCGATTCTGGCGCTTTCCCACCACACCCGGGAGCTACAGGAGGGTGACTACAGCTCCCGCCTGGCCAGTAACCGCCGCGACGAACTCGGCACCCTCACCCGCCAGGTCGACCAGCTTGCCGAGCGGCTGGACCAGGGACAGCAGGCGCGCCAGCGCTGGTTCTCCGATATCGCCCATGAACTGCGCACCCCGGTGGCGATCCTTCAGGGCGAACTGGAAGCCCTTTGCGATGGCATCCGCCCGCTGAATCAGGAAAACCTGAAAGGGCTGGAAGGTGAAGTGGCCCAACTCACCCACCTGATCAACGACCTGCATGACCTGGCGTTGGCCGACGGTGGCAACCTGCGCTACCAGTTCCGTCGGGAAGACCTGAGTAGCCTGGTCGAGGACGTGCTCGATAGCTACCGGAGCGCCTTCGCGCAACGCGACATAACCTGCCGCACCACCTTGCCCGACCAGGCCCTGCTCCAGCAGGACCCGGTACGTCTGCGCCAGCTACTGGATAACCTGTTCCAGAACAGCCTCAAGTACACCGCCGACGGCGGTGAGCTGGCCATCTCCCTGACCCGGCAAAAAGAGGGTGCCTGGTTGCTCACGGTGGATGACAGCGCACCCGGTGTGCCCGATGACGCCCTGCCCAAACTGTTTGATCACCTGTACCGGGTGGAAAGCTCCCGCAACCGCCGCACCGGCGGAGCCGGGCTGGGGCTCGCTATTTGCCAGCGCATTGTCGAGGCCCACGGCGGCACCCTTCATGCGCAGCACAGCCCACTGGGCGGTGTGCGCATCCAGATATCGCTACCGGGAGACGCGCTATGAGCCGCATCCTGATCGTGGAAGATGAACCGCGCCTGTCACAGCTGGTGGCGGATTACCTCCACCATGCCCACTACCAGACCGAACAGACCGACAGCGCCAAAGCTGCCATTACCCTGGCCCGTGAACAATCCTTTCAGGCGGTATTGCTGGATCTGATGCTGCCCGACGGCGACGGCATGGAAGTGTGCAAGGCCATCCGCCAGCACAGCAACGTACCGATTCTCATGGTCACCGCCCGGGTGGATGAAGTGGACCGCTTGCTGGGCCTGGAGCTGGGCGCCGACGATTACATCTGCAAACCTTTCAGCCCTCGTGAACTGGTGGCCCGGGTGAAAGCGGTTCTGCGCCGGGCGAATCCCGAACCCAGCGAGAAAGACGATGGACTGCGACTCGATGAGGAACGCTATGAAGTCGTCCTCAATCAGCCACAGGGCCAGCAACGCATCGCACTGACCGCCATCGAATTCGCCCTGCTCGCCACCCTGTCCCGTCAGCCGGGCCGTATCTGGTCACGGGACCAGCTCATGGACGAAATTTACAAGGACCATCGCGTGGTTTCCGACCGCACCATCGACAGCCACATCCGTAAGCTGCGCCGCAAACTCAGTGACGGCGACGCACAATCCCATGACTGGATAGGCAGCGTGTACGGGGTGGGGTATCGGCTGGAAACGCCGTAACACCACCGCCTACTTGTAGGCGTTCCCTTCCAGGGGACGAACCTCGCGAAGCGAGGCGCTAGACGGGCGTTCCGCACGACTGATCGCCTTTCGGGGATTCCGTGCTGCGCACGGTTCGTCCCCTGGAAGGGAACTCCTACAGCACACATCAGGCGTCGTTGCGGTTTTGATTTTCCTTGCAGCTTGAGGCTTGAAGCTTGTGTCTGCTCTTCCTTATTTCCTGCATATTCCTTGCACCCTTTGCCGCAATACTCTCTCCATCACATTCAGGGACTCAATGGAGTCACAAGGAGAAAACCCCATGAAAAAGATCGCCGTCGTTATTCTTGCCGTTTTTACCACATCCGCTTTTGCCATGGGCCCCGGTCACCGGGGCGGCGAAAAAATGGTCGAGCACATGACCAAGAAACTGGAACTGACGGAGACGCAAAGCGCTCAAATGACCAGCGTCTTTGAGGAGCAGGGTGAGAAAATGAAAGCCTTGCACGATGAAACCCAGGAAAAAATCAACGCTATCCTGACCCCGGAACAGCAGGAGAAAATGGCGGAGCTTAAAGAAGACCGCAAAGAGCGCTGGGAAGAACGCAAAGAAAAACGGAAACAGAAAAAGGGGGAGCGCGGAGAGTAACGTCCGGGAAATCCTTATCTCGAAACACTAAACCGGCATGAAAGCCGCCCTGTTCGCGATGCGAGCATCGCTTCCCACAAGATAAGCGGGTTACTGTGGGAAGCCATGCTTGCATGGCGAATTGTCTTTTCCAGACCGTCGACGCGAAGCCCTACAACAGCGCCTGACGCATATCCGTCAATAGTTGGCTCAGGTACGTCGTGAACCGCGCCGCAGCCGCCCCATCAATAACCCGGTGATCGTACGACAAACTCATCGGCAGTATCAGCCGCGGCTGGAACTGATTGCCATCCCATACCGGTTGCATGTCCGAACGGCTCACGCCGAGAATCGCCACTTCCGGCCAGTTCACAATCGGGGTAAATGCGGTGCCGCCAATACCGCCCAGGGACGAAATGCTGAAGGTCCCGCCTTTCATATCCGCAGGTGTCAATTTACGGTTACGGGCTTTCTCGGCCAGCTCGCCCATTTCCAGGGCGATCTCCTTCAACCCTTTCTTGTCCGCATCCTTGATCACCGGCACGACCAGACCGTTGGGCGTGTCTACCGCGATACCAATATTGATATAGCCTTTTTCAATCAGCGCCTCACCACTGTTTTCCAGGGAGCTGTTGAATCGCGGGTACGCCTTCAACGCGCGCGCACAGGCTGTCACCAAAAACGCCAGCATGGTGAGCTTCACGCCCTCGCGTTCAAGGCGTTTGTTCTGACTTTTTCGGAACGCTTCCAGATCGGTGATATCCGCATTGTCATGCTGGGTCACATGGGGAATCGTCAACCAGGAACGCGTCAGATTCTGGGCGGATACCTTGCGCAGCTTGTTCAGTTCAACCCGTTCGACGTCGCCAAACTGGCTGAAATCAATCTCTGGTAACTCTACCGCCAGCCCACCGCCAGCGCCCCCCGCCGGCTGCCCTTTCAGGCGCTGCTTCACATAGGCATGCACGTCGTCTTTGAGAATGCGACCTTTCGGGCCTGTGGCGCTTACCTGTGACAAATCCACCCCGGTTTCCCGAGCCAGCTTGCGCACCGCAGGGCCAGCGTGGACAGGTTTGGAAGGCGCCGCTCCCGCACCAGCAGATTGTGGCCGGGAGGGTGAAGAAGATGCCCCTTTCGACACGGATTCACGTTGTGTGCTCTTGTCGCTGTCTTGCCCCTTGCTGGCAACATCGCCTTTATCACGTTCTGGTTCTGCGCTTTTTTCTGCTGCGGGAGCGGCATCCTCAGCAGTACCGGCAACGGCCAGGGTGATCAGCGCATCTCCCGTACCGACCTTGTCGCCAACACTAACGCTGACGGATTCCACCTTGCCGGCTTTCGGCGACGGAATTTCCAGGGACGCCTTATCGGATTCCACCACCACGATGACCTGCTCTTCGTCGAGCTCATCCCCCACAGCCACGTTCACTTCAATAATTTCTGCCGCATCGATATCACCAAGATCCGGCACCTTTACGGTTTCCGTGTGACTTCCAGCCTGCTCTTTCGGCTTGTCCACCTTGGCACCGTTGCCCGACGCGTTTTCCTTGTTCGGCTCATCCTGCGGCTGCGATTGGGCACCGCTACCTTGCGCCGTGTCGCCCTTGTCATCTGTTGCTACAGATTCATCTTCATCATTGCCATCGGCCTCTTCCGCCTCAAGCTCCATGACCGCATCACCTTCCTTGACGCGGTCACCCACCTTGACACTGATTGCAGCAACTTTTCCGCCCTGGGGCGCTGGCACTTCCACCGTGGCCTTGTCGGATTCCAGCACAATAATGGTATCTTCGGCGTTAATGATATCGCCGACTTTTACGCTGATCTCGATGACATCAACAGGATCACTGCTGCCCACATCGGGAACATGAATTTGCGTTTTACTCACACCTTGACTCCTTATAGTGAGATCACTGATCGGTAATCAGTGACGGGTGCGATCAATGCATCACCGGATAGGGTTTATCCGTATCAATGCCATATTTCTCGATAGCCTGCTTCACCACCGCAACCTCAACCTTGCCTTCTTTGCGCAAGGCATTCAGTGCCGCTAGCACCACGAAGTAACGATCCACTTCAAAGAAATGGCGTAACTTCTGGCGTGAGTCACTACGCCCGAAACCATCGGTGCCCAGCACCGAATACGGCGCTTTCACCCAGGGACGAATCTGGTCGGCAAAGGCGCGCATGTAATCGGTGGATGCGATCACTGGCCCGGCGCGGCCATCCAGGCATTTCTCTACCCAGTTAGGGCCACGCTGTTTTTCCGGGTTGAGCATGTCGTCGCGGTCCAGCTGGAGCCCTTCGCGACGCAACTCGTTGAAGCTGGTGACACTCCACACATCCGCCGCCACACCGAAGTCCTCTCGCAGCAAGTCTGCCGCCGCTTCCACTTCGCGCAGTATCGTACCGCTGCCGAGCAGCTGAACCCGCAGGGTTTTCTTGGTTTTCGGTTTGCCTTCACGCAGCAGATACATGCCTTTGCGGATGCCTTCCTCCGCCCCTTCAGGCATGGCACCGTGCATGTAGTTCTCATTCATCAGGGTCAGGTAATAGAACACCTTCTCGTTGTCCTCATACATGCGCCTGAGGCCATCCTGAAGAATCACGGCCAGCTCGTAGCTGTAGGTGGGGTCATAGCTGACACAGTTGGGCACGGTGCTGGCCTGCAGATGGCTGTGGCCATCCTGATGCTGCAACCCTTCCCCATTCAGGGTGGTGCGCCCGGCGGTGGCGCCCAGCAGGAAACCGCGTGCCTGGCTGTCGCCGGCGGCCCAGCACAGGTCGCCCACGCGCTGGAAGCCGAACATGGAGTAATAGATATAGAACGGAATCAGAGTGAAGTCATGGACGCTGTAGCTAGTGGCCGCAGCCAGCCAACCGGACATGGCCCCGGCTTCGTTGATGCCTTCTTCGAGAATGCGTCCCTTCTTGTCTTCCCGGTAATACATCACCTGGCCAGCATCTTCCGGTTCATACTTCTGGCCGCCGGACGAGTAGATGCCTAACTGGCGGAACAGCCCTTCCATGCCAAAGGTACGGGCTTCATCGGGCACAATCGGTACCACGCGTTCACCAATCTGCTTGTCCTTGATCAGCGTGCTCATCATGCGCACGAAAGCCATGGTGGTGGAAATTTCCCGATCACCACTGCCTTCAAGAAAGTTGGCAAACACATCCAGTCCGGGGATGGTCAATTGCTGGCTGGCTTTCTGGCGGCGCACGGGCATATAGCCGCCCAGTTTGTCGCGTTGTTCCTTCATGTAACGCAGCTCGGCGGAGTCCTCTGCCGGGCGGTAATAGGGCACCTCTTCCAGCTGCTCATCGGTGAACGGCATATCGAAGCGGTCGCGGAAATCTTTCAGACTTTCCAGATCCAGTTTTTTCATCTGATGCGTTTTATTGACGGCTTCACCGGCACCGGTGGCATAGCCCTTGACCGTCTTGGCCAGAATCACCGTCGGCCGGCCGGTGTGATTCACCGCAGCGTGATACGCCGCGTACACCTTGAACGGATCGTGGCCACCCCGGTTCAGGCGATACACATCTTCATCGCTCATGTGCTCGACCAGTTTCTTCAGTTCCGGGTTCTCACCAAAGAAATGTTCGCGGGTGTAGGCGCCACCGTTTTTCTTGTAGGCCTGATATTCCCCATCCACACATTCTTCCATGCGGCGACGCAGCAGACCTTCGCTGTCTTTTTCCAGCAGCGGGTCCCACAGGCGCCCCCACACTACCTTGATCACATTCCAGCCGGCACCACGAAACACGCCCTCCAGTTCCTGGATAATCTTGCCGTTGCCCCGCACCGGGCCATCCAGTCGCTGCAGGTTACAGTTCACCACGAACACCAGGTTATCCAGCTTTTCGCGCCCCGCCAGAGCGAGGGCGCCGAGGGATTCCGGCTCGTCCATTTCACCGTCACCCAGGAATGCCCAGACCTTGCGGTTATCCTGCTGGATCAACTCCCGGTTCTGCAGGTACTTCATGATGTGGGCCTGGTAGATGGCCTGGATCGGCCCCAGCCCCATGGAGACAGTGGGGAATTGCCAGAAGTCCGGCATCAGCCAGGGATGGGGATAGGACGACAGCCCCTTGCCATCCACTTCCCGGCGGAAGTTATCCAGCTGCTCTTCGCTAATGCGCCCTTCCAGGTAGGCCCGCGCGTAGACACCCGGTGCCGAGTGACCCTGAAAAAACACCAGATCGCCCTCGTTCTCGTCACTGGGGGCGCGGAAGAAGTGATTGAACCCCACATCGTAAAGGGTGGCGGAAGAGGCAAAAGAGGCAATGTGGCCACCCAGCTCATCATCGTTATCCATGTTGGCCCGCATGACGGTGGCCAGCGCATTCCAGCGCACCAGTGACCGAATACGGCGCTCCATGAACATGTCACCGGGGATGGCGGCTTCGTCCTTGGGGGGAATGGTATTGAGATAAGGAGTGTTGAGGTGGGTGCGATAAACGCCCTGTTCCTGGGCTTCGTTGGTAATGGCATCAAGTAGCCAGGCGGCCCGCTCGGGACCTTCCCGCTCGACCACGGACTCCAGGGCTTCGAGCCATTCCCGGGTTTCTGCGGGATCAACGTCATCAAAAAAACTGCGTTTTTGCATGGGCTTGCGTCCTTTTTCGCGTTGCCATGCGCCGCCGCAGGATCACTGCAACGGCGCTGAAAGAGGCCCAAGGGTGGCTGGGCTTGAGACCTGAAGTCTCACGACATCGGGCACGGAGTGGCATCTCTGCCAAATCGGCGATGTAGGTTAATACTAGCGCCGTAGACCGGTTGGCGGTCAAGTTGGCCAGTGACGAAAAGAATCAGCCAGCACAGTATGTTGGCCATTTTTTCGGTTATTGCCCTATCCTGAACCCGGTGCAGGAAAACCGGAATTCGACCAAGGTCGGTTCTATAGAAACGCTATTCACGCCCGCACGCTCACACTCACAGCAACATAATCCATAAAGCGGCCATAATCAGCCAGATGGCCACGCAGCGCAGCAGCAGGCCCTGCAATTCTTCCAGCTGGTCCATGGCGATGTTCAGTGTGGCAGGGCGAGCCTCGCTGTCTTCTTCCTGCGCCACGTTTGCCACTGACAGCAGAAGTGAATCAGAAGGCTGCAACTGCCACCAACGGCCGCGCATCCGGTTCATCACCGCGCTGAAGTCGCCTGCCAATGCCATGCTGAGAATCAACAGTTGCCGGGGGGGAAGAGTCAGCCAGTCATCCAGTGTTTGCTGCCAGCCGAGCGACTCTGATTCGCTGCAGTGGCGACGCTGACGCTGCAGCCAGGCATGGTTCATGACCACCAGAAACGCCGCCCCGAACCCCAGCAACACCAGCCAGAAAATCGCCACAAACAAGCGCACCTCCCGCGCCAGAATCTGCTCACTCAGTTGCTGGTGGTAGGCCGGATCGCCGGGCACGCCGTTAACGGAGAATTCGTCCGTGGCCAGGGCAGCAAACCCATCCGGGTCATTCATGCGGCCGCGTACCAGCAGCTCATCCACATGGCGAAACTCGCTATGACTGCCCAGCAACCATAGAAACAGCAGTGTGCCCAGCCCCAGTACCAGTAGCTGGCCCCAGAAACCGGACAACCAGCATGCGCCCCAGGCAATCAACACCGCAGGCAGCAGCACAGCCACCCACCACACCCGGCTTGGCTGGCCGATGCGGCTCCCGCAGCGTTGCAACCAGCGCTGGTGACGCTCCTCACCGGCCAGCAGAGGCGACCAACCGGCATCCATCCGGCGTAGCCCCATCACCACGATCAGAACAATAAACTTCATGCCGTTTGCTCCTTGAAATCCGCCAGCTGCTGGCGATAACGCAGCCAGTCAAACGCGGGCCCGGGATCGGTTTTTCTTCCCGGTGCAATATGTTCATGGCCGGTAATGCGGGCATCGGTAATCGCAGGATAGTGATGCTGCAAAAGCTGGGTCAGCGCAGCCAGGGTGGCGTACTGGGCGTTTTCGTAGGGGATGTTATCGGCCCCTTCCAGTTCGATACCGAGGGAGAAATCATTACAGTTTTCCCGCCCCTGAAACGTGGAGACGCCGGCATGCCAGGCTCGCTTATCGCACGGCACAAACTGCATCAAGCTACCGTCGCGACGAATCAGGAAGTGAGACGACACCGTCAATTGGTGGATAGTTTCAAAATAGGGGTGATCCGCCGGGTTCAGGCAGTTTTGAAAAAACGCTTCGATATGGCCGCCACCAAACTGGCTCGGCGGCAAACTGATGTTATGGATCACCAGCAACGAGATATCGGCCGGATCAGGGCGTTCGTTAAAATTGGGGGATGGGCACCATTGCGCCTGATCGACACGATGTCCGGAAAGGGTAAGCACCCGCGCAAGCTCCTTAGAACCTGTTCATGATCTATACGCAACCGCGCCGGAGTCAATTTTTTCGCCAGGTCGTGATTGCGATTGTGTCGTGTAGTCATTCTACATAAATAAGCGCAATCGCGGGCTGGCGGCCTCTTTTCCTTAAAGAAAGGGGCCCGGCCCTTCGGGTTACCGCTAAAAATGGTGCCATGCTGTGTTGCGGACCTTGAACTTGACCCGTCAGGCCCTGCGGTCCGCGCCTTGCCTGCCACCATTTTTAGCGGCAACGCGGCTGCGTATAGATCATCAACAGGTTCTTATGCCTGCGCCGGGGCAGCGGCTAGTGCTGCACGTTGCCCTGCATGCGACGCAGATCGCCAATAACT
Source organism: Alloalcanivorax sp. (assembly GCA_039983755.1). GTDB lineage: Bacteria > Pseudomonadota > Gammaproteobacteria > Pseudomonadales > Alcanivoracaceae > Alcanivorax. Next base: position 54,907 of record JBDWVU010000044.1, on the reverse strand, counting down.
GCTTCCAGAGCCCGGTCAAACAGGGCTCCCTCTTCAATGAGTTTAACAGTCCCGTTATGCAGGGCAACGGCCAAGGTGTAAGCAGAAAACTCCTGCACCTTGATGCCGCGGCGGTTGGTGAACACCATTTTCACGCCGGCACGGATGTTGGCCGCCAGCTTGGCGCGGCGAGGTTCGCCGTCATCCTGAATTTCAATCCACTGCCCGGGCGGCAGCTGGCTGCATTTCTTCACCAGGAAATGATTCTCCGGCAATTCCGGCACCGTTTCCGGCTGGGCCGGTTCGGCGGGCAGCTCTGGCTCCACCGCCACCCGCTCCGTCTGCAGCCCCTTGAGCAGCTGCTGATGCACATCACGGAACTTAACCAGCAGCTGTTTGGTTTCCACCGCATCGTAGTTGATCTGGCTGAGACCGCTGTGCAGGGTCTTGAGCAGCTTCGGACTCAGATCCTTCAGTTTTTCCAGGGCCGCCTGCTCCCGGTGTTCCAGCACACTCCAGACCACCGCATCGACCACCTTCACCTGCTGCTGCCACAATCCGCTATCATCGCCTTCGCGCAGCCAGGTCAAGTACAACACCTGTTGCCAGCCCTGGCGCAGCAGGCGCACCACCACATCCGGCAGCTGCCGCCCGGCCATGCGCTTATCCAGCACCGCCACCACTTCGCTGCGGGCCTGCTCGGCACGGGCCTTGCCCTCTTCTGCTTCGCGAACCCGCTGTTCCACACGATCGGAACGGCTTTTCTGGTTATCGAAGAACTGCTGGAACTCCTGCAACAGCGAGGAGAACAGGCTGGCATCATCTTCGTAATCATCAATGATGCGGTGCACCGCCTGATTAATCCTCTGGTAGAGGTCGTCCTGGATACCCTGCTGCGGATCCCATTGGCTACCGGCCCGGGCCAGCATGTTCAGCAATAGGCGGGCTTCATGGTTGTCGTTGCTAAAAAAGGTTTTATCGATGATCGCCACTTTCAGCAGCGGGATCTGCAAGCGGCCAATTAACGCCTTGATTTCCGGGGGCAAGCCCTCGTCATCCAGAATGAAATCGAACAGCAGGGCCACCAGATTGATGACATCATCATCGGCCTGATCCAGGGCATGGATGGCCTCGCCGTGCTCATTGTCGAGCAGCTCGGACAGGTCCGTTTTCAGGTCGGCACGGTCTTCGCCTTCCTCCTCTCCGAGACTACGCTCTACCCGCTGCAGGCGATTCAAGACGCCGAGCAGATCATCGGAGCTGACCTGATGCACAGACGCCGCGTTAGCCACCGGCGCGCCATTCATATAGGGCACCCCGTTCTGCATAACGGCCATGGCCGCCTCGCTGGCTACGCCCGGCGCGCCGCCTGCCCCACCATTACCCGGGCCTCCCTGCATGCCGCGCATGGTCACCAGCAATTCCTGCAATAAACCAAACATCTGATCATTGCTGGGGCCGCCGACATTCCCAGACATCGGTATCCCACCGTCAGAACCCTGGCCTTGGCTCGCCAGTGAGCGGGAGCCGGGCTTGCGTGCCGGGGCGATAGGCGCAGACTTCATTTCCGGCAACACCCCGGCATCGATCAGCACCTTGTTGGCCTCACTGACCAGATAGCCGGTTTCGGCCATCACTTCCCGCTCGAACAGCTTGAGGATGATCAGGCGGGCCTTGATATCCAGCGACAGCTTTTCCAGGCCTTCACTGAAACAGGCGACCAGCTGGCGGGGCTCCAGAGGATTATTGTGCTCGTTCACTTCCCGCTTGCTTTCAAACAGGTATTCGATGCGGTGACAGAGGACCTTCAGCTGCTCGTTACAGCCATTACGGGCCCGGCGGGCCATGTTATCCAGCGCCACCGAGGTTTCCAGCTCATCCTCATTGACCAGCGTCAGGGAATCTAGGTCCACCGGCGTTTTTTCCAGTGTCTCGGTTTCCGGGGGCCGCGCCAGGGTTAGAAATTGATGATTGATGGCCTGCTTGAAACTGCCTATCAAGCCAGCACGCTGAATGCGCAGCTCACGCATGGCCTCGAAATAGCGCTCGCGCTCTCCGTCTGTCTCTTTCTCGGCAAGGTCGTACAATTTATCATCGGCACCATCCAGCATATCTCCCAGATAAGCCCCACTAAGGGAGAGATAGCGCGCACACATCTTCTCAAGCGGCCGCGGCATGCTGCCTGGCGCTGCTTTCCCGGAAACCGGCTTTAGCTGTGTGACCTTGGACATTGCTCCCCCGGCAGGCGAACCCGCGACAGGCTGGGTGAAATACATCAAAAACTAGGGTGTGTATGGCACCAACGCTTTAATACTTTAATACGCTATCATGCATCAAGGGTAAGAATTTTGAACTAGTTGGCACTGACAGAATAGTGTGCGAGCACTCACAAACAAAACGCCCCACTTTCCCTACCCCGGAAATTCCCCTAGCCTAAGGCCTTTCGGGGCATTGGACGATAGCCATGGAACAGACGGTAACCATACTCAAACAGATTAGTGGTCTTCTGTGGGGATGGCCGGCGCTGATTCTCATCGCTGGCACAGGCATTTACCTGACCCTTATTCTCGGCTTCCTGCCCTTACGCCAGCTGGGTTTTGGCTTTCGGCAAATGCTGGGGCCGCAGCGCGGGGTGGGCACCATCGGTGCCGGCGCCGCCCTCGCCACGTCGCTGTCTGCCACCATTGGTACCGGTAATATTGTCGGCGTAGCCACCGCCATTCACTCCGGTGGCCCTGGTGCCCTGGTCTGGATGTGGCTAATCGCCCTGGTAGGCATGGCCACCAAATACGCAGAAGCGGTCCTCGCCGTTCATTTCCGGGAAAAAGATGCCGCCGGGCAATACGTGGGCGGCCCCATGTATTACATCAAAAACGGCCTGGGCAAGAACTGGCACTGGCTGGCCATCGCCTTTGCCGTCTTCGGCATGATTGCCGGCTTCGGGATTGGTAACAGCGTCCAGGCCAACTCCGTGGCTCACGGACTCAATGACAGCTTTGGTCTGCCACCCTGGATCACCGGCGTCACTCTGGCGGTCCTGGTGGGCATGGTGGTGCTGGGCGGCATGAAACGGATCGCCACCGTGGCGACCTTTATTGTGCCCTTTATGGCACTAGCCTATCTGCTGGCAGGCCTGGTGGTTCTGGCGGATCACGCCAGCGCCATTCCCGATGCTCTGGCCCTGTGTTTTGAAGGGGCCTTCAGCGGCACCGCCGCCGCCGGTGGTTTTGCCGGGGCACTGGTGAAAGAAGCCATCCGCTTCGGTATGGCCCGGGGGATCTTCTCCAACGAAGCTGGCCTGGGCAGCGCCCCCATCGCCCACGCTTCTGCGAACACGGATCACCCCGCCCGACAGGGCTCCATCGCCATGCTCGGCACCTTTATCGACACCATTATTGTCTGCTCCGTTACCGGCCTGGCGATTGTATCCACCGGCGTGTGGGACAGCGGCGTCAAAGGCGCCCCCCTTTCCGCCATGGCGTTTTCATCCACCTTCGGCGGTGTCGGCAACATCATTGTGGCCTGCAGCCTGGCCGTGTTTGCCTTTACTACCTTGCTGGGCTGGAGCCTGTACAGCGAGCGCTGCACCCAGTTCCTGTTCGGCAACAAGGCGATCATGCCATTCCGGGTCGTCTGGGTACTGGCCGTGCCGTTAGGGGCCATAGTCAGCCTGAACTTCGTCTGGGCACTGGCCGACATCATGAATATCCTGATGGCCGTGCCAAACCTGATCGCTCTGTTATTATTGTCCCCCATTGTGGTTCGGCTAAGCCGAGAGTTCTTCGCCAACCGCCGCCCGGACTGAATATTTGTAGGAGCTTGCTTGCAAGCGAACCCAGGGTATCGTCAATTGCCCAGCTTCGCTTGCAAGCAAGCTCCTACAGTGCACAAACACACCTTGTAGGACCCATCCCAGCATGACCATCTCCCTCCCTGACTACGTCCGCAACGACATTCAGCGCAATGTGACCTTTGCTCTGGAAGAAGATATCCGCGATGGCGATATCACCGCCCAGCTCATCGACGCGGACAGTCGCAGCACGGCCACCATCATTACCCGCGAAGACACCGTCATGTGTGGCACGCCCTGGGCCGACGAAGTCTTCCGGCAGTTGGGCGGCGTGGACGTTGAATGGCATGTCCAGGATGGCGACCGTCTCCCAGCCGAAACCACTTTGTGCACCCTGCGCGGCAACACCCGCAAGATTCTCACTGGCGAGCGCACTGCCCTCAATTTCCTGCAAACCCTGATGGGCACCGCCACCACCGCCCGCCGCTACGCGGATGCCGTGGCCGACAGCCAGGTCACCATCCTCGACACCCGGAAAACCCTGCCCGGCCTGCGCGCCGGCCAGAAATACGCGGTCCTCTGCGGCGGCTGCCAAAACCACCGCATCGGCCTCTACGACGCCTTCCTGATCAAGGAAAACCACGTCACCGCCTGCGGCGGCATCACCGCCGCCATTGAGCGCGCACGGGCACTGGCGCCGGACAAGAAAATCATTGTGGAAGTGGAGACACTGGCAGAACTGGAGGAAGCGGCTGGGCTGACGCCGGATCAAATTATGCTGGATAACTTCAGTGTGGAGATGCTGAAGGAAGCAGCTAAAATCGCCATTGAATCTGCGCTGGAGGTGTCTGGGAATCTGACAGTGGACAATGCCACCAACCTACCGAGCAGCCGGCACTGGTATTTATCGTCCGGAGCATTAACCAAGCATGTTCAGGCGACGGATTTGTCGCTGCGGTTGCAAAGTTAAAACCAGCTCAGATTCCCGAAATTTTCTTAATTATGGTTTCCCTTCGACTTTACCGCCGTGCCTGTGGTCGCTGAGCGCCTGAAATCCGATACCTAACGCGGCACTTCTTCTAAACAGTGACACGCGGCAAATTTTATCCCTGCCCGCGGCGTGACTACGTCACTTTAACTTTCCTTTTATGATAGGTCCGTTGTGAGCCAAAGTCTCTACTGTGGGCTTTGTTGTCACTGAAAAAACAAGCGCAAGAGAGAACATAAAAATAGCAAAGGGAGTGCCATGATATACCACCCCATCAAACATACAGTGCACAAGCATAACCCCTCCTAAACCGACACCGAGCACCAAGTTTTTTTCACTGTATCGCCTCTTCATAAAGAGGAAATAAACGCCCCTTCCCATCAGGAGAATAACCCCGCACCAAAATATCGAGCCGACAAGAAGCCCCCACTCCAATGGCACTTGCAAAAAACCATTATGGACTTGTGACAACTCTGGTCGAATTTTCACAACGCTATATATGTCTCCACCCCACCCCCATATTGGCCTGTCTGCAATCAAAGATACAGCGTGTAGCCACACACTCCACCGTCCAGAGCTCACCTTCTCCAGCCCTCCGCCTCCTCGCTCATAGAGAAAAAATCTCCCAATACCCATAGATGAGTTATCAACAAAAAAAACAGTGGAAATCCATACGCTAAGAATGGAAGCCAGAACAACACACAGCCAAATTTTCCACTGCCTCCACATCGTCAGAATAGCAACAAATAAAAGAGCCAAAATCGTAGACAAAATTGCAGCCCGCCCACCTGACCACACTACAAAGAAAAAAGAAATGGAGTAACCAAGCATTGATGCAACCCTAAAAGCACCACAGGAATAAAAGCACCCCCACAAGGAAATAAATAGCATCGCGCTAACAAACATACCAAGATGCCTAATATTAACGAAATTGATAACACCCCATATCCAGTCATACTGGGCCGGGTCATCTAAAGAAAACCACAACAAAAAAAACAACATCGTGGTAAAAAAAAGACCGGCATACAGTCCGGAAATCAAAAATCGCACAAGACGTATATCCTCACTAAAAAGAGAAGAAAGAATAGAGAACATAAAAATCTGCCCGCAAAAATCCCTGACTCTCTCCCAGCTGGAAGGAACAACACCATCTAAAAAAGCTATGGAATTTGATAAAAAAACACCAAGAACGACAACAGAAGAAAAACCCCAAGCAACAAGACACCACCTCTCTCTAGGAGATACAACCAGAGCCATGACAGATAACACTGCTTGCGACATAAAAATATTTTTATTATTTATAGGGCTAATAAAAACATTAAAACCAGAAATAGAAAAATAAACCAAGAAAACCAAAAAACCAAAAACCAACTTGCGGTCATCCTCAACCATATTATCAATCACCACTACCCCTCCTTGAAAACTCAATCCAAGGAACTCTAAATTTTTTAAAATATTTTCTATCCTTATCGCTAAGCATTGGTGGATCATGGTCACCAACAACAATAACCCTCAAGCCACTCATATGCCTTTCATGTAAAAGCTTCTCAAGATAATAAAAAAACTGATAATGTAATTTTAAATTAGAACAAGCCTTGGATGATGGAAGCACTCCCACGCTGCCACAATCCAATAGGTCCACCGACAGATCCCTGCGATCATACGGAATATGGCTATTAAGTGTCAGCCAATACACAAAAGCAGGACTCTCACCCTGAAAAAAAGCACCAACCTCCTTCATTAACTCTTCATCACAAACACCTGGGAATGAGTAACATCTCTTTTTCCACTGCTTACTTTCAAAGAAAACTGTTTTATCAAAACCTAATTTCGGATACCATTTTCGACGTCCATACATCGCACCAGCTGCACCATGTATAGCCATGGTGTGATAACCAAGCCGCTCATACATAGCAGGTAAACAACCATTAAATTCGTCTGTCACATCTTTCAAGTTGAAGTGGCGAGCACGAAGCCTACAAAGTTCACGCACCTCCCCCTGAACAGTAACACCTGAGACATTTAATTCCTCTAGCGAAAGGTCAGAAACAACAGAACTATTGAGCAATGGAGACAGAACAGCATTCTGCACTCTTTCATCTGTCACCCCCCAAGATTCACTAACAACCAATAGCACCTTATCACCAACAGACTGAGGGTCATCAAACCAAGACTCTGTAGCACTTGGGACCAAGCCTCTTTCAATAACATCGCCGCTATCTATTGAGAAACCATCAACGAAACTTCCTGAGGAAGCCTCATAAGCCGACACAATCTGACTTTCAATAAAAGCGTCATTAGTTTTTATATAGGTATCCCCAGACGCCCCCAGTAAAAATATTTTTAAAGCATAAAAACCAAGAAGCACATTCACAACAATAACCAGCGCCTCTTTAGATGAGCTTCTGTAAAACCTCCACAGAAGGCCAGCCAAAATAAAAAACATCAGCATGGAAAACAAAAATGCAAGCTGATAAAAAAAAGGAGCAACGCCAATAAAACTTAGCAGGTAGAAAGAGTCCATAACATTAACGATAGGAATGACTTGCCTAACCACTCCTAGCACGTCAAAAAAAAGAAAGGTCACAAAAATCGGGAGAGCCAGCCATCGTGGACAAACAGCCACTATCAACGCCAGCATCGCATAATCAAAATTTATGGTTGGCCTATTCACATCCAGCCACCATGCCAAGACAAGAAAAACAGCATTCGGTATAAAAACGAACAATAGAGCAATAAAAAAATTTTTATGGAGCGACTTCTTCATTAACACAACCACCTCAGTCTTCCATTTCAGAAACTTGACACACCCAGCTCCATAAGAATTTTTTCCATCGGCCCACCAGAGGCTGCATTTTCAGTATCTGAATTTCCAAGCCATACAAAGACTTCATTTTTATCATTGACAACAACCAATCCCGCAGAGCCAGGCATATACCCCTCTTTAACAAAAAAACGCTGTCGCCCCGCGGGAGAATATAAATAAAATGCATATCCATAACAGGATTTTAAGCTCCTATCATCGCACCCTGCATCAAACCCGGAAAGAATGTCTTGGTCCGTTTGATGGATTATATCTTTTATCAAACGAGCATATGCCGAAGCGCTTCCACTCAGCCCTGCAGTAGCAGCGACCGCTTCGTAATCAAAACGTCCTTTGTTATTGACGCCATAGAAATCATTAAACCGGAAGTCCCTTTCCACTTCATCATTTTCCGTCTCATAGCCTACAAACCGCATCCCTCTGTCGCTCAAACCGTAAAGCTGCTCTATTGCCTGCTTATATGGCAGACCTTTTTTATTCGCGACCACTTCTCCAAGCAAGCAATACCCCATATTTGAGTATTCAAATTCCCCTGCTCGTCTTACTGCTCCTGTAGCCATAAATGAAGCCAAATCGTTAGGGCAATCGGGCTTTTCTCGCGTCAAGAAAATCTCGCCCTGAACACCCGATCGATGCCGCAAAAGCTGTGCTATCGTCACGCCCTGCAAATCTGAGTGACCTGGCAGCCCTGCACGGCCTCCTAACTCATCCATTAATCGATCCTGGTAATCAACTTTTCCTTCATTTATCAGCGCAAGGATAGCGGATGCAGTCACAGGCTTGGTCAAACTGCCATAACGAAAGCGCGTATTTTTATCCACCCTTGGAGAAAAAAACATCGCTGAACGCCAGCCTGTCTCACAATGGCTGAGGCCCCCTTTTTTATCGATAAAGGCGACCTGGGTTGCTAGAGCTTTCAATTCATCCACGCCAACCGCACTAATTTCTCCCAACCAAGGCGGAGAATATTCTGAACACTGCTGACTGAGTTTGGCGAATGGGACTTGGAAATTGAACACTTGGCGCATAACGGCATGGCGATCGGTTAACCAGAAATGAAACGGGACAGCCAAGACGAAAAAACCGAGCAAGGAGCAGATGATAATTTTTTTTATGCTATTCATACATTTAAATTCACACAACAACTACTAATATCCAAAGAGCATTACGCAGCTAACTCCACACTTCAGAATAACCAAACACCGTCTTTTCTAAATAACAAAAAAGGCGAACCCCTTCTGAGGCTCGCCTTTAGTCTAAGACAGTAGTTGTCTTATATTAGCTGCCTGCGCCACAACCAGTCGGCTGGTATTTTGCATCAGCAGTAGTAGCACAAGACCAAGCGCCAGCAGCAGTACGCGACCAAGTCAGTGAACTATCAGCCAAAGTAGTAGCTGCGCTGTCACCAAAACCAGCAGCAATAGAGGCCGTGCCATTAGCATCGATAGACACCGTCAGCTCACCTTCTGTATAGGAAGCACCGATCAGGTTGCTACCGGTCCAACCCAGATCACATTCACCAGCAGCAGGAGCACCACTATTCACAGGGGTGACTCGGCCCTCAAGGAGACACGTTTCAACCACAGTTTTCATCGCACCGGTTTCCTGCATTACGCGGGTAACCTGTGATTTAGCGACATAGTTCTGGTACTGCGGGATCGCTACAGCGGCCAGGATACCGATGATGGCAACCACGATCATCAGTTCGATAAGGGTGAAACCCTGTTGCATTTGCTTCTTCATGTTGTTTTCTCCAATCATTGGCAAATCTTGTTATGAGCCCACCCTTGGCGAGCATCTGCCAAGGGATAATGCACAGAGCGGGCCAACTTTTCTTCATGATGAAAAATCATTAGGAAACGGGTCATTTCATGGATATATGGCGGAGCCTGCCTCTATGACCCAACACAGAACGGCCCTGCGACCGGTTACCCAAAGCGTCAGGAGGTGACACTCCGCGTCACTCTTCAACCGGAGATTGACGCCATTTGTCGCCGACTGTCCATTATCTCCCTATCTTGCCTATCCCGCACACAGAATGAAGCAGCAACACCTTGCCCCCCCCACAAAAAGTTAATCCCTCTTATCTGGAGAGCGGACTGTGGCGAAGCCAAGCTTTCAGCCGCGCGGAACCAACATCTCAAGGCTGTGCGCAATGAACAACTTTCAACTGACGGCTTTAGGTTCGGGAGTTTCTGAGAAAGTGCCGGCAAGATACTGATTTTGCGACATGTGGTCTTCCCTGTGTCGCCCACAACCGGTATGTTACGAAGAAAGTGTTGGGCAAACCGACCATACTAAGCATAAACAAGCAGGTTGCCATGACTAGCCAAATTGCCTCATTCAGCGGCTTACCCCACCGACTCATTCAGCAGGAACTGCTTACGGCGGAAGACGTCCAGCAGATACAGCAACAAGCTCGCCAGGAAAAGGTGAGCCTGGTTCGTCAACTGGTGGCCTCGGGAAAATTATCCGCCAGGGTGGTCGCCAACGCGGTGGCCGAAGAATTCGGTGACCCGATTCTGGACCTTGCCACGTTCCAGAAGGACAGCCTGGCCAAGGACCTGGTCGACCCCAAGCTGATCAACAAGCACCATGTTCTGCCACTCTTCCGGCGGGGCAGCCGCCTTTATGTGGCCGTTTCTGACCCCACCAACCTGCCCGCACTGGAAGAAATCCGCTTTAACACTGGCCTCAACGTGGAAACCATTATCGTTGAGGAAGACAAGCTGACCCAATGGATTGAAGGGCTGGAGTCGGAAGCGGAAGGCAACGCGTTCGAGGACCTGGATGATGGCCTCGACGACCTCAACGTCAGCGCAGCTGAAGAATCCACCGATGAAACCAAGTCCGGAGCTGATGACGCTCCCATTGTACGCTTCGTCAACAAGCTGTTGCTGGATGCCATTAAAGGTGGCGCCTCCGATTTGCACTTTGAACCTTATGAGAAATCCTATCGGGTACGCTTTCGTCAAGACGGCATCCTGCAAACGGTCTCCACCCCCCCCATCAACATTGCCAGCAAGCTTTCTGCTCGTCTGAAGGTCATGTCGCGAATGGATATCTCCGAACGCCGAGTGCCGCAGGACGGCCGCATGAAGCTGAAGATATCCAAAACCCGCTCCATTGATTTCCGGGTAAACACTTGCCCCACCCTGTTCGGGGAGAAGATTGTACTGCGGATTCTTGACCCGGAATCCGCAAAAATGGGGATTGAGGCTCTGGGCTATGAAGATAACCAGAAGCAGATGTATCTGGATGCCCTGCACAAACCCCAAGGCATGATACTTGTCACGGGGCCTACCGGTTCCGGGAAGACCGTCTCGCTCTATACCGGGGTGAATATCCTGAACACCCCAGAGCGCAATATTTCTACGGCGGAAGACCCGGTAGAAATCAACCTGGAAGGCGTTAACCAGGTGAACGTCAACCCCAAACAGGGGATGGAGTTCTCCTCTGCCCTTCGCGCTTTCCTGCGCCAGGATCCAGACGTAATTCTGGTAGGTGAGATCCGGGATCTGGAAACGGCGAATATTGCCGTCAAAGCGGCGCAAACCGGGCACTTGGTGCTTTCCACCCTGCATACCAACAGTGCACCGGAAACCCTGACACGCCTGCGCAATATGGGGGTACCGTCGTTCAACATCGCTACGTCTGTCATTCTCATTATTGCCCAACGACTGGCACGACGACTTTGTGAGCACTGCAAAACAGCTGTGGAGATACCAAAACAATCTCTGCTTGAGATAGGTTTCACGGAAGACGACATCACAACCGGGTTTACTGTTTACGGGCCGCAAGGCTGTGAAAAATGCAAAAACGGATACAAGGGGCGCGTGGGGGTCTATGAGGTGGTCAAAATCACCGACGGCATTGCCCGCATCATTATGGAAGAAGGGAACTCCATTGAAATTGCCGACCAGTGCCGAAAAGAAGGCTTCAACGACCTTCACCGTTCCGGGCTGGTTAAGGCAATACAGGGCGTGACGAGCCTTGAAGAAGTCAACCGTGTGACTAGCGGACACTAAATTATGGCGACAAAAGCAGCAGCACAACAAAAAACCGCAACCTTCGTTTATGAAGGCATAGATCGCAAGGGAACCCGCGTAAAAGGGGAAACCAGCGGCAAAGGGCCCGCCTTGGTGCGCGCCGAACTGCGCAAACAAGGCATCAATGCCAAAAAGGTAGTAAAGAAGCGGGAAATCCAACTGGGCGGGAAAAAGAAAATCAAGCCCATGGATATCGCCATTTTTACTCGGCAAATGGCCACCATGATGAAGGCCGGTGTTCCGCTGGTTCAGGCGTTTGAGATTGTCGCCGATGGCCTGGACAATCCGTCGATGAAAGACTTGGTGCTCAAACTGAAAATTGAAGTAGAAGGTGGTAATAACTTTGCCGGGGCACTGTCCAAGCATCCTGACTATTTTGACGATCTTTACTGCAGCCTGATTGACGCAGGCGAGCAGTCAGGTGCACTGGAAACCATGCTCGACCGGGTCGCTCTATATAAAGAAAAAAGTGAAGCACTGAAACAAAAAATCAAGAAGGCCATGAAGTACCCGGCCACTGTAGTAATCGCTGCGGTCATTGTGACGGCAATTTTGCTGCTCAAGGTGGTTCCGGTATTTCAGGACTTGTTCGACGGCTTCGGTGCAGAGCTACCCGCTTTTACCCTGTTTGTTATCGGGCTATCAAAAAGCTTGAGTAATAATTTTCTCCTGATCCTGGTAGGCATCATCGGTTTTGCCGTCGGCTTCTCAACGCTCAAGAAAAAGTCCGAAGCATTCAGGAACGCTCTCGACCGTCTGGTTCTGAAACTTCCCATTGTCGGAGACTTGGCATTCAAGTCCACCATTGCTCGTTATGCTCGCACCCTGTCCACCACCTTTGCTGCCGGTGTTCCCCTGATTGAAGCTTTGGATGCCTGTGCCGGGGCTACCGGCAACGTAGTCTATCGTCGCGCTGTCCTTCAAGTGAAAGACGACGTCTCTACCGGTCAGCAATTGCAGTTTGCAATGCGCTCCACGGGCGTATTCCCAGCCATGGCCTTGCAAATGACAGCCATTGGTGAGGAATCTGGCTCTTTGGATGCGATGTTAGATAAAGTTGCCGTTTACTACGAAGAGGAAGTAGACAATGCGGTCGATGGCCTGACCAGCATGATGGAGCCGCTGATCATGGCGGTGCTGGGCGTACTGATTGGCGGCCTGATTATTGCCATGTACTTGCCGATCTTCCAGTTGGGTAACGTTGTAGGTTAATAATGATTTCAGATTCTCTGGCGCTTCTTTCGTCCAGCCCGACCCTCGTGGTCGGGCTTTGTGTTGTTATGGGGCTGCTGGTAGGCAGTTTTTTGAATGTTGTCATTCATCGTTTGCCGTTGATGATGGAGCGGAGCTGGAAGCAGGAAGCCCGTGAAATCCTGGAGCTACCGACGGAAGACAGTGATGGCATTTTCAACCTGGTGACACCCCGTTCTCGCTGCCCGAAATGCAGCCATGCGATCAGCTGGCATGAAAACATTCCTGTAGTTAGCTGGCTGGCCCTGCGCGGCGAGTGCAAGGGCTGCAAAACCCCGATCAGCAAGCGCTACCCCATTATCGAACTTGTTAGCGGTGTGCTCGCCGGGCTGTGCGCCTGGCATTTCGGCTATGGTCCCTGGCTGGTGTTTACGCTTTTTGCTACCTGGCTACTGCTGGCCGCCGCCATGATTGACGCTGACACTACCCTGCTGCCGGATAGCCTGAACTACTGGTTGCTGTGGGCAGGCTTGTTGGCGGCCGTTGTAGGCGTATCGCCGGTTTCATTGAGCGATGCGGTAATCGGCGCCATGGCCGGGTATCTTTCGCTGTGGAGTGTTTACTGGCTGTTCAAGCTGATCACCGGGAAAGAAGGCATGGGCTACGGCGATTTCAAGCTGCTGGCCGCGCTGGGAGCCTGGGTCGGCTGGCAATACCTGCCAGTGATTATTCTTTTGTCATCGGTGGTCGGACTGGTCTTCGCTATCGCCATGATGATGTTCAGCGGCGAAAAACGCACGCAAATCCCTTTCGGTCCCTATCTGGCCACCGCCGGGTGGATTGCGCTGCTCTGGGGCGATAGTATCGTCAGCTCGTATCTGGGGATGTTTAAGGTCGGTTGACCTGCCGCACTGTAGGAGTCTGCTTGCAGGCGAACCGGGTTGGCAGATCAATGTCGTGGTTCGCTTGCAAGCAAGCTCCTACAGCGCTTTTTCATTCGGTAAGGAGTCAAATTCCATGTTTGTTGTTGGTCTTACCGGTGGCATTGGTAGCGGCAAGACCGCCGCCACGGATTATCTTGCACAACACGGCATCACCATCGTGGATGCAGATCTTGCATCGCGCGTGGTGGTTGAACCTGGGCAGCCGGCCTTACTCGCCATCGCCGAGCATTTTGGCCAGCATGTCATCGCCGACGACGGCGCGCTGGATCGGCGGGCACTCCGCGAGATCGTGTTTGCTGACCCGGACGCACTGAAAACCCTCGAAGGTATTACCCACCCCGCCATAGGTGATGAACTGCGCCGGCAGATTGCGGCGAGCCACTCGCCCTACACCGTACTGGTCTCTCCCTTGTTGCTGGAAACCTCACAAAAAGCCTTGGTCGATCGCATTCTGGTCATTGATGCCTCTGCAGAGTTGCAGGTGGAACGCACCATGGCACGGGATCAGGTGCCGGAAGCGCAGGTCGCGGCGATCATGAAAGCGCAACTGGCGCGCAGTAAGCGACTGGATCAGGCGGATGATGTAGTGGAGAATCACGGTTCTCTGGACGCGCTCCACGAGCAACTGGGGATGCTGCATCAGCACTATCTGACATTGGCAAAATGAATGTCGGTTTACGCCGCTCCGCGGCTCTCTGTGCCCTTGGGTGAACACGACCTACAGCTATCTACTTTTGTAGGTCAGATTAGCCTAAAGGCGTAATCCGACATCAGAACATCCCCACCCCACAATCCCTCGTAACTGGATGGACACGCACACCTAATCATGACTGACAAAAGCCCGGCCAAGAAAGCCACCCAGACTTACCCCTGCCCACAGTGCAAAAGCCTCACTCGCTGGGACAACAATCCCTGGCGGCCGTTTTGTAGTGAACGCTGCAAGCTAATTGATCTCGGCGACTGGGCAACAGAACGCCATGCTATTCCCGGTGATGACGATGCGCCCGGGGATTTTGACGAGTTTTAATAACGGCTGTTTACCGCAACGGCCACGCTATTGTCGTTAGCACATAGGGAATGTCGGATTACGCCGCTTCGCGGCTAATACGACCTACTCCAGCACGCCTCTACAGTGGCCAGAAGGCGCGGATACCCGCCACGCCCACCGCGCCGTGATCACGGGCGTTGACCAGATCGCGCGGTGCCACACCGCCCAGCGCATAACAGGCAAGCGGCGCCCCCTTCATAAGCAACTCCGCCTGCGACCAACCCAGTGCCGGTTTATCCGGGTGTGTTGGCGTGGGCAGGACCGGCGAAACCAGCGCCATATCCAGGCCAAGACTGTCTGCTTTATCCCGGGCCGCCTGATCATGGACCGCCGCACTGATGACCCCATCAAATACGGGACGTTCATCCAGCTGGGCCAGTGTTCTGCCAGGAAAATGCAGGGCAAAAACGCCCAGCGCTTTTGCTGTCGCCACACTCTGCATATCCACAGCACGCAACCAGACTTTTACGCCGCGTTGCTGACATTGCTCCACAACCGCAGCCACTTCATCATGGGTGCTCCACTGCCGTAAATACAGCCCCTGTTGCTCGCCACTCAACCGATCAATCCCGACCAACAACTCGTGAAGAGTGATATCTTCCGGTGCGACCACTAACTGTTCAGGCAGTTGTATGGCATTCACCACCGGCTGATTAGCCGCCGGGAAGCGCAGGCCCGCCAACTCATCCGGGAAAAACCACTGCACCCGCTGCCCTTCCCGTCCTTCCGGCTCTCCCTGCCAGACGCGAACATCACGAAAATGCAGGGTCACGTGGAGATCATCGTACTGGTGGGCAATCGTCATAAAAGGGCTGGACACCGCCCCTGCCATGCCAAGCTCTTCTTCCAGCTCGCGAGCCAATGCTTCGCTCAACGCTTCACCCTGCTCCACCTTGCCACCGGGAAACTCCCAGCGCCCGCCCTGATGCTTATTGTCGGGGCGCTTGCTAAGACAAATACGGCCATCTTCGCCACGGATGATGGCGGCAACGACGGTAATGGCAGGAGTTGAGCGTGTTGGCATGAGACTCTTTCCGAATGTCTGTGGTACCTGCTTGCAAGTGAGCCGCCTGGTGTACCGACCAGGCAGTTTCGCTTGCGAGCAAGCCCCTTTCATACTCAGCGGCTTGTCGGATTACGCCTTTCAGGCTCTCTGTGCCCTTGGGTGAATTCGACCTACTTAAAAATTCGGTTTTGTAGGTTGAATTAGGCGTAGCCGTAATCCAACACAACGCAGGGTCAATACGCGATCTACGGGCTAGCATGGTGCGTGGTGCGTGGTGCGTCTCTAGGTCCGATACTCCGCATTGATCTTTACGTAGTCATAGCTGAAATCACAAGTCCATACGGTGCACTGCGCATCACCCGACGCCAGATCCGCCCGAATGGTGATTTCCGGTTTCGCCATCACCGCCGCGCCTTGTGCTTCCTCGTAGCTGTCCGCCACGCCGCCCTGTTCTACCAGCGGCAAATCGCCCAGCCAAACACTGACTTTGTCCACATCCAGCGCCGCAATCGGCGCCCGGCCAATGGCAGCCAAAATACGGCCCCAATTAGGATCCGAGGCAAACAGCGCCGTTTTCACCAGGGGGGAATGGGCAATGGTTTCAGCCACCGCTCGTGCGTCGCTTTCGCTGGCGGCTCCGGTCACGGTAATTTCCACAAACTTGGTGGCCCCTTCACCATCACGCACCAGCGCTTGGGCCAGTTCAGTGAAAACCTCTTCCAGCGCCTGATACAGCAGCTGGCTGCGACCATCCAGCGCGGTGATCTCATCCATTTCAGCCTGAGCCGTGCTGATTAACATGCAGGCATCATTGGTGGAGGTATCCCCGTCCACCGTCACCCGGTTGAAGGATTTATCCGCCAGGGCTTTCACCCACTCATCCAGCAGTGGCTTGGCAATCGGTGCGTCGGTGGCGATAAAACCAAGCATGGTGGCCATGTTTGGCTTGATCATGCCGGAGCCCTTGGACATCCCTGTGATCGTCACTGACACACCATCCATTTCCACCCGCCGACTGGTGAGCTTGGGGTAGGTATCGGTGGTCATGATGCCTTCCGACGCCCGCCCCCAATGATGGACATCCAGTGCATCCAGGGCCTTGGGCAAACCGGAGGCAAAGGCATCCAGCGGAAACTGTTCTCCGATAACCCCGGTGGAATACGGCAGGATTTCATCCGCATCACAACCTGCTGCTTTCGCCAGCAACTCACAGCTGGCCAGGCAGTTTTCCAGGCCTTTTTTGCCGGTGCCTGCATTGGCATAGCCCGTGTTGATCATCAGATAGCGTGGCGTAGTGGCAGCCAGACGGGACTTGGCTACCTGTACTGGCGCAGCACAGAAACGATTAAGGGTGAACACACCACTGACACGACTCCCCTGTGCCAGCTCCAGCACTACCAGATCCTTGCGATTGGCTTTTTTGATGCCCGCTTCGACGGCGGCAAGCCGCACGCCCGGAACCGGCAACCACTCAGACTGTGTCATCACGTTTTTCCTGCTATCCATGTGTTGAGAGCTTGCTATGAAAAAAACGCCCTGCCAAGCGTGGAGCTTTGCAGGTTTGCTCTCAGGTTGTTTGTCGGATTACGCCTTTCAGGCTAATTCGACCTACGAATTAAAGCGACAAGCCTAAACAAAGAAAGCACCGGCGTTGCCGGTGCTTTTGGTTTTCCTTGTCGCTTGAAGCTTGTTGCTGCTCTTATTCAATCTTACCGTGACACTGCTTGTACTTCTTGCCGGAACCACAAGGGCAAGGTTCGTTACGGCCAACTTTGCGGCCGTCCCGGACCACTGTCTTCGGCTGTTCACCCTGCTGGCGCGGCTGGGCATCGCCATCCGTTCCCGGTTCGGCTACCGCCTGCATCTTCATTTTTTCTGCCTGCAGACTCGCTTCTTCTTCACGCTGCTGCTCCAGGCGCTCCACTTCGTCATCGCGACGTACCTGGAAGCTATGCAGCACACGAAT
Source organism: Alloalcanivorax sp. (assembly GCA_039983755.1). GTDB lineage: Bacteria > Pseudomonadota > Gammaproteobacteria > Pseudomonadales > Alcanivoracaceae > Alcanivorax. The sequence continues at coordinate 37,122 of JBDWVU010000044.1, read as the reverse complement.
CAGTTCATGCTGGATCTGGTTAAGCAGTCCCTGGAACAACTCGAAAGCTTCTTTCTTGTATTCCTGCTTGGGGTTTTTCTGGGCGTAACCGCGCAGATGAATGCCCTGGCGCAGGTGATCCATACTTGCCAGGTGTTCTTTCCAGTGGCGATCCAGAATTTGCAGCATCAGGTGCTTCTCGATCTTGCGCAAATCCTCGGTACCGATCTCGCCTTCTTTACGCTGGTAATCCTCGTCCATGCGATCGACCAGCTTTTCGATCAGGCCCTCGATATGCAGCTGATTATCTTCATTGAGCCACTGGCCAATCGGCGCATGGCACTGGAATTCCGCATCCAGGGTTTTCTCCAGACCCGGGATATCCCACTGATCTTCCACAGAGCCCGGCGCCATGTAATCGTGAACCACTTCTGTCACCACATCGCGACGGATGCCTTTCACGGAATTCACCAGATCATCGGCTTCCAGAATCTGGTCACGCTGGCCGTAGATCACCTGACGCTGGTCGTTGGCAACGTCATCGTATTCCAGCAGGTTTTTACGGATATCAAAGTTGCGCCCTTCCACTTTGCGCTGGGCATTTTCGATGGCGCGAGTTACCCAGCGGTGCTCAATGGCTTCGCCATTTTCCAGGCCCAGAGAGCGCATCAGGTTGCGAATCTTGTCTGATGCGAAGATACGCATCAGATCATCTTCCATGGACAGGAAGAAACGGGTGTAGCCCGGATCACCCTGACGACCCGCACGACCGCGCAGCTGATTATCGATACGGCGAGACTCATGGCGCTCGGTACCGATAATGTGCAAACCACCGGCTTCCATAACGGTATCGTGGTTCGCCTGCCACTCGGCACGGATTTTCTCCGCTTCCGCCTCGGACGGGGTGTCCATGTGCTTGATCTGTTCTTCGGGATTACCGCCAAGCACGATATCCGTCCCCCGGCCAGCCATGTTGGTAGCAATGGTGACCGCTCTCGGTCGACCGGCCTGGGCAATAATCTGGGCTTCGCGCTGGTGGAACTTGGCGTTCAGTACCTCGTGAGCGATCTTGTCCTGCTTCAGACGCTTGGACAGATACTCCGACGCTTCAATGGTGGCGGTACCCACCAGCACCGGCGCGCCCTTGGCCACCGCCTCGGTCACTTCCTTGACGATAGCGTCGAATTTTTCCTGCAGGCTCAGGTATACCAGATCATTGGCGTCAATCCGCACCATGGGTTTGTTGGTGGGGACCACGACCACATCCATGCCATAAATCTGGCGGAATTCCAGTGCCTCGGTGTCCGCAGTACCGGTCATCCCGGACAGCTTGTTATAAAGACGGAAATAATTCTGGAAGGTGGTGGACGCCAGGGTCTGGTTTTCCTGCTGGATATTCAGCCCTTCTTTCGCCTCGATGGCCTGATGAATACCTTCGGACCAGCGACGCCCCGGCATGGTACGGCCGGTGTGTTCATCCACGATCACGATCTGGTCGTTCTGAACAATGTAATCCCGATCGATATGGAACAGGGCATGGGCTTTCAGCGCCGCATGCACATGGTGGAGCAGCGCCAGGTTATGGGCCGCGTACAGGCTTTCGCCCTGCTCCAGCAACTGGTTGCTGACCAACAGCCCTTCAATTTTCTGATGGCCGGATTCAGTCAGCTCTACTTGCCGTTGTTTTTCATCAACGAAGTAATCGCCTTCGCTCTCTTCCGTTTCTTTCTCCAGTTGCGGCATCAGCTGATTCACCGCCTGGTAAAGCTCGGAGGAGTCCGCCGCCGGGCCGGAAATAATCAGCGGGGTTCTCGCTTCATCGATCAGGATGGAATCCACCTCATCGACGATGGCGTAGTTCAGCCCGCGCTGCACACGGTCTTCCAGCCGGAAAGCCATGTTGTCACGCAGGTAATCGAAACCGTATTCGTTGTTGGTCCCGTAGGTAATATCCGACGCATACGCAGCACGTTTCTGTTCGGTGGGCTGCTGGGAAAGGATGATCCCCACTGACAGGCCCAGGAATTCGTACAGCGGGCGCATCCAGTTGGCGTCACGCTCGGCCAGGTAATCATTCACCGTGACCACATGCACCCCTTCACCGGAGAGCGCATTCAGGTAGGCCGGCAGGGTCGCCGTCAGGGTTTTACCTTCACCGGTACGCATCTCGGAGATGCGACCTTCATGCAGGGAGATCCCGCCCATCATCTGCACGTCGAAATGGCGCATCCCCATCACCCGGGTAGAGGCTTCGCGGACTACCGCAAAGGCTTCGGGCAGCAATTCATCCAGGGTTTTGCCATCTTTAAAGGCCTGCCGGAAAGCGGTTGTCTTGTGCTGCAGGTCGCCATCGGTAAGCTGCCCCATCGCATCTGCGTGGCTATTAATGGCGTCGACCAGCTTTGCCATTCGCTTGATTTCACGATCATTCTTGGTGCCGATGATTTTTTTTACGATGGTACCCAGCATAAAACTTCCGGTTCAGTAAAAGTCAGGACAAACAGCCCGATGGCGGCAAGGTTATTCCCCCGCAAGGTGAGCCATTCTAAACACAATAGGATTGAGAGATAAGGTGGTATTCGCCGTAATCAAGGCCCGATAACGAAAAACGGCCCCATCGGGCCGTTTTGCATTTTCAGTTTTAGCGACGGGCGCGGTAAATATAAGGCTGCGGGTTCACTTGAGCGCCGTTTTTGAGCACTTCGTAGTGCACATGCGGGCCCGTGGAGCGGCCGGAGCTCCCCACCTTGCCCACAACATCACCGGTTCGAACAATTTCACCCGGCTCAACCAGCAACTCCTTGGCGTGCCCATAACGGGTGGAGAGGCCATTGCCATGATTGATCTCAACCATTTTCCCATATCCTGAACGTTCACCAGAATAGGTCACAACCCCCGCACCGGTGGCCACAATCGGCGTGCCCTCTTTGCCCGCGAAGTCTACCCCTTTATGCCAGGCAACGCGGCCGGAAAAAGGATCCGAACGGCGGCCAAAACGGCTGGACATCCAGCCCTTGGTCAGTGGACGGCCTGACAGGTAGGTCTGATCTTCCAGTTGCTTGTCAGCCAACAGATCTTCCAGGATATCCAGCTGCCGCTCACGGCGTTCCAATGTGGCCGTCATTTGATCCAGCGCGCCCATAAAGGAAGGCAGCTCATAGCTGGCCCCCTCTTCCGGCGATTCCGGGCCACCGACACCGGGCACACTGCTGAAATCGAATTCGTCACCGCCGATATCGGCCACTTCCACCAGCCGCTCGCCCAGTGCATCCAGACGAACCAGCCGGGCCTGGGCCTGGGCCAGCTTGAGCGTCAGCGCCCGAAACTGCTCCTGACTCTGTTGATCCAGCTGGGAGAGAACCTCCTGCTGCTGTTCCAGCTGACCTGCGAAACGCTCCGTCATCACCGGGGTAAATTCAGGCTGACCACCCACACGATAGGCCAGAAGATAGGCACTCACGCCAATAATAGCGGGAAACACCACCAACGCCGCAGCCAATAACCAGGGCCAATGGCGGGGAACGGGCAGTGTGCGCGAATGGCCGCGCTTGCTGTTAAGGACTATGATGTTCATATGATTTCGTAACGCACCAGCTAAAAGTCTGTCAATTCAATATGTTACATCTTTCTTTTATAAATTTTTTACAATCTGCAGGCTAGTCTAAGTAAAACCCATGAGCAAGACAACGTCGCCCAAAGCCCTCCTCGCCCTGCTAAGCGGTCACCCCGCTCTTTCGGCCTTGGCGAAAGAAGCCCGGAAAACCCCTGCCCAGGAGCAAAATGACCCTTTGCATTGCCTGCCTCCGGCACTGCGTGAGCGCGTCACTCTGGTAGAAGACCAGCATCGCTGGCTGGCCATCGCGGAGACCAGTGCCACCGCGCAACTACTACGCTTTCATCTACCGAAACTGCAACAGGCCATGCCCGGGCAACAAATCAAGATCGTGGTAGGCGGCAAGCGCCAACCCATGTCGAGCAATAACCATGCCAGTAAACCAGCGGGGCCGCATTTGGCCCAGGAAAGCGCCCGACACATCGAAGCTGTGGCCGAAGCCATTGAGGATGACGCGCTAAAAGCGTCATTGCAGCGGCTGGCAAGCCGCGGAGAACCTGATTAAGGAACGCTAACCGTTCTATCTCTCCACCCTTGAAACGAAAAGCCACCTGACTGCGGGAGACAGCCAGGTGGCCAACAGGGCTTCGACGTACAGCCGAATCGCTTCGGCCAGAGTCAGCCATCCTTCCCGGTCATCCTGACCCGAAGCGGCCAACCATTTTCTTTACTGCTTTGCCGCCACTTATTCTGCTGCCAGAACAGGGCGCATATAGGACACAGGCGCATCGGTGGCATCTTCAAATGTCACCACTTCGTAGGAATCCTCCTGACGGAGAATTTCCCGCAACAGCGCATTGTTGAGTGCATGGCCGGATTTGTGGCCGATGAACTCGCCAATCAGGCTGTGGCCCAGCAGATACAAGTCGCCAATGGCGTCCAGCATCTTGTGTTTGACGAACTCGTCGTCATAACGCAGGCCGTCTTCGTTGAGGATACGATACTCGTCCACCACGATGGCGTTATCCACGCTGCCCCCCAAGGCCAGGTTCTGGCTGCGCAGGAACTCAATATCGCGCATAAAGCCAAAGGTCCGGGCACGGGCCACTTCCTTCACGAACGAGGTCGTGGAGAAGTCGATACTGGCCAGCTGGTTACGATCTTCAAACACCGGATGGTCGAACTCGATGGAAAAAGTCACCTTAAAGCCGTCAAAAGGCACGAACGTCGCCGTTTTGTCGTCTTCACGCACCGTCACTTCTTTCTTGATGCGAATGAACTTCTTGGCGGCTTCCTGCTCCTTGATACCGGCAGATTGCAACAGGAAGACGAACGGACCGGCACTGCCATCCATGATCGGCATTTCCGGGGCGGACAACTCCACAAAGGCGTTATCGATGCCCAGGCCTGCCATGGCGGACAGGAAGTGCTCTACCGTACCCACTTTCACGCCATCCTGAACCAGCGTGGAAGAGAGGGTGGTTTCGCCCACCGCGTCCGCGGCAGCCTTGATCTCCACTACCGGGTCCAGGTCCACTCGCCGGAACACGATACCGGTATTCACCGGTGCCGGGCGCACGGTCATGTAGACCTTTTCGCCGGTGTGAAGCCCTACGCCAGTGGCGCGGATCACGTTTTTTAGCGTTCGTTGTCTGATCATCAGTCTGTCACACAGCTGCGGGTACCCTTGAGGATACCGCTTTCCTCAACACAAAATTAGGGCGCGATTATACTGGAACACCCCGATTTTGCACCAATCTCGCCAGACCGTTAGTCGGCCTGGCGGCGCAGGAAGGTCGGAATATCAATGAAATCCAGATCTTCTGCGGTACTCACTGCCTGCTGGCCACGGCCACCGGCAGCCTGCTGGGCGGCGCGTTTACGCTCCACAGCCGGGCGATCCAGGTCGCTGTAGTCCACCCGACCGTCTGCCGCGACAGGGGTCTGACGGCCGCGTACCACTTTTAGTTCCTGTGCCGCCGCGCCCAGGCCAGTCGCTACCACGGTAACACTGATGCTCTCGCCCATATCCGGGTCGATAGCGGTACCGATGATCACGTTGGCATCGTCACTGGCCAGCTCGCTGACGATATCACCCACTTCAGAGAACTCATCCAGAGCGATGGACTCGTTGGCCGTGATATTGATCAGGATACCCCGCGCGCCGCGCAGATCCACATCTTCCAGCAGCGGGCTGGAGATAGCCGCCTGGGCCGCTTCTGCCGCCCGGCCTTCGCCGCTGGCAGTACCGGTACCCATCATGGCGGTACCCATTTCGCTCATCACGGTGCGCACGTCAGCGAAATCCACGTTGATCATGCCGGGGCGAACGATCAGGTCCGCAATCCCTTTCACCGCGCCCTGCAGCACTTCGTTGGCCGCCTTGAAGGCGTCCAGCAGGCTGGTGGAGCCACCGAGAACCGCTTGCAGCTTCTCGTTGGGGATGGTGATCAGGGAGTGAACGTGCTCTTTCAGCTCTTCGATCCCCTGCTGGGCAGAGCGCATGCGCTTTTTGCCTTCGAAGGGGAACGGCTTGGTAACCACAGCCACGGTCAGGATGCCCAGTTCCTTGGCAATTTCAGCCACAACCGGGGCAGCACCGGTACCCGTGCCACCGCCCATGCCGGCGGTCACGAAGACCATGTCTGCACCATCCAGCAGCTCGGCGATGCGATCGCGATCTTCCTGAGCGGACTGACGGCCGATTTCCGGGTTTGCGCCGGCACCCAGCCCCTTGGTCACCTGGCTACCCAGCTGAATCACGGTCTTGGATGAGGCATTACGCAGGGCCTGGGCGTCCGTGTTGGCGCAGATGAAATCCACCCCTTCCACACCGGAACGCACCATGTGATCCACGGCGTTACCGCCGCCACCACCGACACCTACCACTTTGATTACCGCACCATGCGGTACGCTGTCTTCCAGTTTGAATTGCATGGTTGATCTCCCGTTGTTGCTTCCCTGTTTACTACTCATTACGTCGAAGTGTTCCGGTCATCTTGCCGCGGCCCGGAACAACCGCTTGCGCTCAGTAAACGCTGGATGCCTGATGCTTGAGGCCTGACGCTTTGGCGGCTTTGCCGCCTGTTTTGCGTCCGGCTTCGGGCGTCGTGCATCCGGCGTCCATTAAAAATTGCCTTTGAACCAGCTCTTGATACGTTCCAGCCAGTCCAGTTCACCCCCGCCGGATTGAGCCTTGGCGCTGGTGCCTTCCTTCTCCATGCGCTGGCCGTACAAGAGCAAGCCCACGGAGGTGGAATAAATCGGGTTCTTCACCACGTCGATCAGCCCGGAAATCCCCTGCGGCGCGCCCAGGCGCACCGGCATATGGAAGATTTCCTCGGCCAGATCCACGGCCCCTTCGATCTTCGAGGAACCACCGGTGAGCACGATGCCGCCGGGAATCAGGTCCTCGAAACCGGAGCGGCGGATTTCGGCCTGCACCAAAGTGAACAGCTCGTCGTAGCGCGGCTCCACCACCTCCGCCAGGTTCTGGCGGCTGAGGGTGCGCGGCGGGCGATCGCCCACGCTGGGCACCTTGATGGTTTCGTCCGAGCCGGCCAGCTGGGTCAGGGCGCAGGCGTATTTGATCTTGATTTCATCCGCATGCTGCTTGGGCGTGCGCAGGGCCATGGCGATATCGTTGGTCACCTGATCCCCGGCGATGGGAATGTTGGCCGTGTGGCGAATGGCGCCTTCGGTGAAGATGGCGATATCCGTGGTGCCACCGCCGATATCGACGATGCAAACACCCAGCTCACGCTCGTCTTCGGTGAGCACGGCGTGAGCACTCGCTAACTGCTCAAGGATGACGTCATCGACTTCCAGGTTGCAGCGACGCACGCATTTCTCGATGTTCTGCACCGCATTCACCGCACAGGTCACCAGATGCACCTTGGCTTCCAGGCGCACACCGCTCATACCAATGGGCTCGCGCACCCCTTCCTGGTTGTCCACCACGTATTCCTGCGGCAGCACGTGCAGGGTTTTCTGGTCCGCCGGAATCGCCACCGCCTGGGCCGCGTCGATTACCCGGTCGATATCCGCCTGGGCCACTTCCCGGTCACGAATGGCGACGATGCCGTGGGAGTTGAGGCTGCGCACATGGGAGCCGGCAATACCGGCGTACACCGTGTGGATATGGCAACCCGCCATCAGCTCCGCTTCTTCCACAGCGCGCTGAATGGAACGGACGGTGGCTTCGATATCCACCACCACACCCTTCTTCATGCCCCGTGACGGTTGCGAGCCCAGCCCGACGATTTCCAAGGTGCCATCGGCTGCTGTCTGGCCGACGATGGCAACCACCTTGGAGGTGCCAATATCGAGTCCGACAATCATGTTTTCTGTTGCTGTCGCCATGTCACCCTTTCTCCTAACTCTGCTGCTCGCGCCAGGTCACTGCCATGCCGTCCGCATAACGCAGATCGACCCGAGCTACCTGGCGGCTATCCGTGCTCAGCACGCCACGATAAAGCCGCACAAAACGGCGTAATTTGGTGGTGTAATGTTCACGGTCTACCACCAGTTCCATGTCGTTATTCAGCGTCAGGCGCGCGGTCAGGCGCGCGTTGACGTCCATGCTGCGAATGGTCAGATCCACATCCGCCAGCGTCTTGCCCATGCTGTGATAGAAGCCCATGACTTCCTCCAGCCGCTGTTGCGGGCCACTCAGGTGCGGCAGGCCGGACAGGTCGTACTGCTTGAGCGCCTTGAACGGCTGCCCGCTGTCCGACACCAGCACGGTGTCATTCCACACCGCCACCGGGCGCCGCTCTTCCACCGTCAGTACCACGGTATCGGGCCACTGACGGCGTACGGAAACGTCCTCCACCCAGCTCAATCCCTGTGACTGCTGGTAGATATCCTCCAGCGGCACAGAGAAATAATTCTCTTCGCGTACCAGCGCCGCCAGTGCGGTCTGGATTTGCTGCTGGCGACGCACATCGGTGACACCATCCACGCCCACCTTGCGAATGGGGTAACCATCCAGCGCCGCCGGCAGGTAGATCACGGCCAGCAAGATGACCAGTGCCACCGAGCTCACCAGCATCCACGGCACCGCCGCTGCAAGGCGCTCGCGCAGCGGTACGCCGGCCTTTTTCACCGGCTTGCGGCGGGCGCCACGTGGCGCGGGGGCGTTTCTAGCCACGACCCCGTTCCAGTGCGTCCAGCAGGATTTCACCCACCAGCACGTCAAAATCCCGGCCGGTGGCCTTCGCCGCCATCGGCACCAGCGAGTGATCGGTCATGCCGGGCACCGTATTCACTTCCAGCAACTGCCACTGGCCCTGTGCATCGCGCATCACATCGACCCGGCCCCAGCCACGGCAACCGGCGACCCGGAATGCGGTCAGCGCCAGCTGCCGCAGCGCCTGCTCGTCGGCATCATCCAGCCCCGCCGGGCACAGATACTCGGTGCTGTCGGACTGGTACTTGGCTTCAAAGTCATAAAACGCATGGGGCGTTTGCAGGCGGATGGCCGGCAAGGCTTCATCGCCCAGCACCGCCACGGTGTATTCCGGGCCGTTGACCCAGGCTTCCACCAGCACGTCCTGGTCAAATTTTTCTGCGGCGACCAGCGCCTCGGCCAGCTCTTCAGCGTTATCCGCCTTGGCCATACCGATTGAAGAACCTTCGTGGGCCGGTTTCACAATTACCGGGAAGCCCAGGTCTGCCTCATCGCGGCCGGACACATAAAACGCCGGGGTCGGTAAACCCGCGCCTTTCCACAGTTGCTTGGTGCGCACCTTGTCCATGCCGATGGCAGACGCCATCACCCCGGACCCGGTGTAGGGAATTTCCAAATGCTCCAGTACACCCTGGATCACGCCGTCTTCGCCGCCGCGACCGTGCAGGGCGATAAAGGCTGCATCAAAGCCTTTCAGCGTCTCCACGCTCTTGTCCGCCGGATCCACCAGCTCTGCGATCAGGCCCAGATTGCGCAGGCCCTGATGCACCGCCGCGCCGCTCTTCAGCGACACCGGGCGCTCTGCGGATTTACCGCCGGCCAGAACCGCCACGCGGCCCACCCGACTCAATCGCTGTTGCAATGCACGCTTATCCACGGCGGCCTCCCTGAGCAGCCAACTGCTTGGCAATGGCTCCGACATTACCGGCGCCCTGCGTGACGAGTAGATCTCCGTCCTGTAGCTGGCTGGCCAGCAGGCCCGCCAGCTTGTCCGGGTCATCCACAAACACCGGCTCCAGGCCGCGTTTGCGCAGGCTGCGGCACAATGCCCGGGCATCCGCCCCGGGAATCGGGTCTTCCCCGGCGGCATACACTTCCAGCATCAGCAGCACATCCACGCCGGAGAGCACTTCCACGAAGTCCTCGTAAAGATCCTGCGTACGGGTATAACGGTGCGGCTGGAACAGCATGGCCAGGCGACGCTCCGGCCAGCCGTCGCGAATGGCAGCAATAGTGGCGGCCACTTCTCGGGGGTGGTGACCGTAGTCGTCCACCAGCGTCGCGCTGCCGCCCTCGAAGTGGTACTCGCCCTGCACATCAAAGCGACGTCCCACCCCGGTAAAGTTATTCAGGCCACGGATAATCGCTTCATCATCAGCCCCTTCATCCGCAGACACGGCAATCGCCGCCAACGCATTCAAGACGTTGTGGCGACCCGGCATGTTCAGGGACACCTCCAGTGGCTCGCCTTCGGCGCGCACTACCCGGAAATGGGTGACCATGCCGTCCTGGCGCACGTTCTCGGCACGCAGGTCCGCATCCTCGCTGAAGCCGTAGCGAATCACCTGACGGTTGACCCGGGGCAGCAACTTGCGCACCACCGGATCATCCACACACATCACCGCCACGCCGTAGAACGGCAGGTTGTGGAGGAACTCGATAAAAGTGTTCTCCAGCTGGGCGAAATCGCCGCCGTAGGTGTGCATGTGGTCCGCATCGATATTGGTAACGATGGCGCTCATGGGCTGCAGGTGCAGGAAGCTGGCATCGGATTCATCCGCTTCCGCCACCAGATAACGGCTCTGTCCCAGGCGTGCATTGGTGCCAGCGCTATTCAGGCGCCCGCCAATAACAAACGTCGGATCCAGTCCGGCCTCGGCCATGATCGCTGCGGTCAGTGACGTGGTGGTGGTCTTGCCATGGGTGCCGGCCACAGCAATGCCATGGCGGAAGCGCATCAGCTCCGCCAGCATCTGGGCACGCGGCACCACCGGAATACGACGCTCGTGGGCCGCCGCCACTTCCAGATTTTCGGTATTCACCGCCGTGGAGGTCACGACTACATCCGCGCCGTCGATATTTTCAGCACGGTGGCCGATGTCCACCCGCACGCCAAGGCTGCGCAGGCGCTCTACCACCGGTGATTCCTTGATGTCGCTGCCGCTGATGGCATAGCCCTGATTGGCCAGCACTTCGGCAATGCCGCACATGCCCACACCGCCGATCCCCACAAAGTGGATCCCGCGAATGCGGCGCATCTCCGGCACCGTATGAATCATGTCGTTATCGGCCATTGGCCACCTCCTCACACAGCGTGGCGGCGCGCTCAGCGCTATCCGCCATCGCCTGCTCACGGGCCCGCTCGGCGATTTGCGCCAGCAGGCCACGCTCTGCAACCGGTTTCAGGGTGCCGGCAAGGCTTGCCGCACCCAGGTCCCGTTGGGGCAACAGCAGCGCGGCTCCGCGCTCTGACAACCAACGAGCATTCAATGTCTGGTGGTCATCCACTGCACTGGGCAGTGGCACAAACATGGCGGCCACACCCGCCGCAGCCACTTCCGCCACGGTCAGCGCACCAGCCCGACAGATCACCAGATCCGCCCAGCCGTAGGCTTCTGCCATGTCATCAATAAACTCACTCACCTGAGCCTGCAGGCCCAGCGCCTGGTAAATCGGCGCCGCTTCCGCAGTACGTCCGGCGCCACACTGATGACGCACCTGTATATCGCGACCCAGCACCGCCAGCAGCAGCTCGGGCAAATCCTGGTTCAGCACCAGGGCCCCCTGGCTACCGCCCAGTACCAGTACCCGCAAGCCGCCCTGATGCTGGGCATAACGACGAGACGGCTCATCCAGAGCGGTAATTTCCGGGCGCACCGGGTTGCCCACCCAACAAGCCTGCGGATTACCAAAGGCACCCTGAAACCCTTCCAGGGTCACCGTGGCCAGGCGGGACAACAGGCGATTGGTCAGCCCGGGAACCGCATTCTGCTCATGGACCACCACCGGTACTTTGCACAGCTTGGCTGCCAGGCCACCGGGGCCGCTGGCAAACCCGCCAAAGCCCACCGCCAGTACCGGCTGACGGGCGCGAATCAACTGGCGCGCCTGCAATACAGCCCGCAGCAAATTGAACGGGGCCGTCAGCTTGCGCTTGATGCCCCCGCCGCGTAGACGGGACACGGACAGCTCGGCAATCTCGTAGCCGTACTGGCGCACCAGCTTGCCTTCCATGCCGTTTTCCGCGCCCAGCCAGAGAATCTCGAAGCCCCGCTCACGCAGTTGATCAGCCACGGCCAACGCCGGGAACACATGCCCGCCGGTACCACCAGCCATAATCAGGACGGTGCGACTCATCGTGCAGCCCTCCCTCTGGCTTTCAGGTGATCGGCTTCCGCCCCGGCGCGCAGGATCAGCCCCACCATGGCGGCAGAAATCAGCAAGGAAGAGCCGCCGTAACTGATAAACGGCAGCGTCAGGCCCTTGGTGGGCAACAGCCCCATGTTCACGCCCAGGTTGATAAACGCCTGGGAGCAAAAGACAAAGGCACAGCCATAAACCACATAGGCGTGGTACAGCAGCCCACGCTCTTCCAGACGATGGCCCACACGGAACACCCGCCAGCCCAGCAGAATAAAGCCGCTGATCAGCGCCACATTACCCAACAAACCCAGCTCTTCGGACATCACCGCGTAAACAAAATCCGTATGCGCTTCCGGCAGATAAAACAGCTTCTGCACGCTGTTACCCAGCCCCACGCCCAACCAGTGGCCGCGCCCGAAGGCGATCAGGCTCTGGGTGAGCTGATAGCCGGAACCGAACTGGTCTGCCCAGGGATCGGTAAAGGTCATCAGGCGCGCCACCCGGTAAGGTTCGGCAAAGGCCACCAGCCCGCCCAAGGCCACCGCGATCAGACCGATCAGCAGGAATCGCAGGGTCGGCACGCCGGACAGGAACAACATGCCCATGGCGGTAATGCCCAGCACCACCACCGCGCCGAAATCCGGCTCCAGCAACAGCAGCAGCATCAACACACCCAGCAACCCCAGCGGCAACAGGAAGGCTTTCCATTCGGTTTCCAGCGCAGCTTTGCGCTCGGCCACGTACCCGGCCAGATACAGCACAAAGCACAGCTTGACGATTTCCGAGGCCTGAATGGTCAGGCCCGGCAACGCAATCCAGCGGGTGGAGCCATTCACCGTGCGCCCCAGCCCGGGAATAAAGACCATCACCAGTACCACCAGGGCCACGGGCAACATCACAAAGCGCAGGCGCTCCAGCAGCGCCAACGGCACCGCGTAATACACAAAGGTGCCGACACCCAGCCCCAGCGCCAGATAAATGCCGTGGCGCATGGCGTAATAGAAGGGATCACCCAGGCGCGTTTCCGCAATCTGCAAACTGGCGGATGACACCATCACCAGACCCGCCAGCGCCAACAAGACAGCAGTCCACAACAACGGCTTGTCGATGCCCGTGCGGTCCACTTTCAGGATCATGCGCTCAGTCATGGCACACCTCCCGGGCACGGACGGTGAAATCATCGCCGCGGGCAGCAAAGCCGCTGAACATGTCGAAAGAGGCACAGGCCGGCGACAGCAACACCGCGTCACCCGGCTGTGCCAGCGCGTGGGCACGGGCAACGGCAGCGGCCATGTCGGCCACCAGTTCGCAGGGGGCAGCGGACATACCCTGGGCCACGGTATTACGGTCTTCGCCCATCAACAGGGCGGCACGCAAATATTGCCGCGCCGGCTCGGCCAGCGGGGAAAAGTCCTGCCCTTTACCCTGACCGCCCGCCACCAGAATCACCTTGCCGTCGATGCTCTCACCGATTCCGGTGAGCGCGGCCAGGGTGGCGCCCACATTGGTCGCCTTGGAATCATTGAACCAGCGCACGCCACCGGCTTCCGCCACCAGCTGACAACGGTGCGGCAGGCCGGTGAAGGCTTTCACCGTGGCCAGGGCCTTGTCCCGGTTCAGGGACAGCGCGTCGCTGATCGCCAGTACCGAAAGAATATTCATGGCATTGTGGTGGCCGGTCAGCGCCAGCTCGGACAGCGACAACAACGGCTCACCCCGGCACAGCAGCTGACCGTTTTCGCTATCCAGCCGGTAATCCGCTTCCGGGTGGGCGCCAAAACTGATCTGGCGCGCCACGGTAGCCGGCGGACGGGTAGCCAGATCATCACGGTTCCAGACTGCCACCTGACAACCGTCATACACGCGCTGCTTGGCCGCCAGGTAATCGGCGAAACTGGCGTAACGGTCCAGATGGTCCTGGGACACGTTAAGAACCGTGGCCACTTCGGCACTCAGGCTGTAGGTGGTTTCCAGCTGAAAGCTGGACAGCTCCAGCACGTACAAGCGCGCCTTGTCGTCCAGCAATTCCAGCGCCGGCACACCCAGGTTGCCGCCGATGCCCGGGTTCATCCCGCAGGCATCCGCTACCTGACCCAGCAGAGTGGTCACTGTGCTCTTGGCGTTGGAGCCGGTGATCGCCACCAACGGCTCGCTGGCCGCACGGGCGAACAGCTCAATGTCGCCAATCACTTCCTTGCCATCCACTACCTGCTCGGCAATGGCCGGGGTGGATACCGCCACCCCCGGGCTCACGATCAAACGGCGGGCCTTGTTCATCCAGCCTTTTTTGAAGCTACCGGTGTGAACTTTCAGATTCGGGAATTCTGCGCACAGGGCATCCAGCCCGGCCGGTTCAGCACGGGTGTCAATGGCGCGCACGGGCATCCCCTGATCCGTCAGATAACGGATCACGGAGTGGCCTGTTACACCCAGGCCAATGACCAGATCAAACCCGTCTTTCGCCATAAATTGACTCAATCCCCTATCGGATTTTCAGGGTCGCCAGACCCACCAGTACGAGAATCACGGTGATAATCCAGAACCGCACGATGATCTTCGGCTCTGGCCACCCCTTCAGTTCAAAATGGTGATGAATGGGGGCCATGCGGAAAATCCGCCGACCGGTGAGCTTGTACGAGCCCACCTGCAACATCACCGATACCGTTTCCATCACGAACACACCGCCCATGATGAAAAGCACAATTTCCTGGCGCACGATTACCGCCATGACACCCAGCACCGCCCCCAGGGACAGCGCGCCCACATCGCCCATAAACACCTGGGCGGGATACGCGTTGAACCACAGAAAACCGAGGCCCGCACCACACAGGGCAGCAGAGATAATCACCAACTCGCCAGCACCGGCCACATAGGGAATCTGCAAGTAAGTGGCAAATTCCGTATGGCCTCCGGCATAGGCGAAAATGCCCAGGGCGCCACCCACCAGCACGGTGGGCATGATGGCCAGGCCATCCAGACCGTCAGTCAGGTTCACCGCGTTGCTGGTGCCGTTAATCACAAAATAGGTCAGCACGATGTAGAACCAGCCCATGTTGATCGCCACGCTCTTGAAAAAGGGCACGATCAACTGGGTTTCCACCGGGCTTTGCGCGGTAAAGAACAAGGCACAACCGGCACCAAGCGCACCCACTGACAACCACAAATATTTCCAGCGGGCGGGCAAGCCGCGCGGGTTCTTTTCCACCACCTTGCGCCAGTCATCCACCCAGCCCACGGCGCCGAAAATAAACAGCACCCCCAGGGTGATCCACACAAACCGGTTTTCCAGATCGCCCCACAACAGGGTGGAAATAACGATGGCCACCAGGATCAGCGCGCCGCCCATGGTCGGGGTGCCCGCCTTGCTCAAATGACTCTTCGGACCATCATCACGAATGGCCTGGCCCACCTGCTTTTCCTGCAGTTTGCGGATCATGATCGGGCCGACCCAGAACGCGATGAACAAGGCCGTCAGCACACTCAAGATGCCGCGCAGGGTGATGTACTGCACCACCAAAAAACCGCTGTGGTATTGCGCCAGATATTCCGCCAGCCAAAGCAGCATCAGCGTGCCCCCTCTGTGTGTGTGCATTCCTGTGTAAGCCGCTGCACCACTGCTTCCATACCGGCGCTACGGGATCCTTTCACCAACACCGTGCCACCTTGCGCCAGCACCGGAGCACTCCAGCTCGCCGCCTGTTGATAGTCCTCGGCAATTTTTGCCGCCTCGCCATAACCCCGCGCAGCCGCGGCCGCACCGGTCATGACCACCAAACCGGAAAGCCCGGCCTGACGAGCGTATTTACCCAGTTCCTCTACCAGTGAATCGGCCTGCGGCCCCAATTCACCCATGGCGCCCAGCACCAGCATTTGCGGTGCCGGCTGTGCGGCCAGCCAATCAATGGCGGCGCGCACCGAACCCGGATTGGCGTTGTAGGTGTCATCCACCACGGCCCCGGCACCGGCGGGTTGAATATGCATTCGACCGGGTACCGGTTTCAGTGCTGCCAAGCGCGGCAAGATCGAAGGCAAGGCGACGCCCAGGGCACGAACCGCCGCGCAGGCCATCAGGGCATTACTCACCTGGTGCGCTCCGGGCAACGGAACCGTGACGGCTTCGCCCAGCGGCTGGAGCACAAACTCCGCGCGATCACGGTGCAAAACAATGTTGTCGGCATACAGGTCGGCACCGGTTCGCGTGTTTTCATCCATGCTGACCCGCACCACGGTCAAGCCGGCGGCACGGGCTTTTTCGGCGAAGAAATCCGCAAAGCTGTCATCGTTGTTGATGATCGCCTGACCACCCGGCGCACAACCGCCAAAGATTTCCGCCTTGGCATCGGCAATGCCCTGCATGGAACCGAAGCCTTCAAGGTGTGCCCCGGTCACATTGGTCACCAGCACCACCTGCGGGCGCGTCAGGGAACAGGTCCAGGCAATTTCACCCGGCGCATTGGCGCCCAGTTCGATTACCGCATAACGGTGATCGGCACGCAGACGCAACAGGGTCAGCGGCACTCCCACGTCATTGTTGAAGTTGCCATGGGTCGCCAAGGTACCGTCACCCAGCATGGCCGCCGCCATTTCTTTCACCGTGGTCTTGCCGGCATTGCCGGTGACCGCCAGGCGGGGCATATCGAACTGGGCGGCATAGCCGCCGGCGAGTCGACCCAGGCCTTCACGGCTGTCGGCTACGCGCACAGCGTTTTCGAAACAGTCTTGCTCACGTTCCACCAGTGCCGCGATGGCGCCGCCGGTTTTAGCCGATGCCAGAAAATCATGGGCGTCAAAATGCTCACCGCGTAGCGCCGCGAACAGGCAACCCGGCTCGATGGCGCGGGTATCGGTGGCCACCGCATTCACTTTCAGGTCGTCACCTTGAAGGGTGCCGCCGGTCCACTGGGCGATTTGTGACAGCCACATCATTGCGCACCTCCCCGGGCGATAAACGCCTTGCGGGCCAGGTCGCGGTCATCACTGGGGTAACGCACGCCATCCACTTCCTGATAATCCTCGTGCCCCTTGCCGGCGAGCAGAATCACATCGCCGTCATTGGCCGCTTGCACGGTTTCCATTACCGCCTGGGCGCGTTCAACAATGGCCCGCACTGACGCTGTGTCGGTGAGGCCATTTCGCATGTCGTCGATAATTTGTTGCGGGTCTTCGCTGCGCGGGTTGTCGCTGGTCAGCACCACCCGGTCGGCACCGCGCTCGGCCACTGCGGCCATCTGCGCGCGCTTGCCGGTATCCCGGTCTCCGCCACACCCCACAATGCAGAACAGCCGGCCGTGGAAATGGGCGCGGCACGCCTGCAAGGCTTTTTCCAGCCCGTCCGGGGTGTGGGCGTAATCAACGATCACGGTGGGACAGCCCGCTTGCTGCACCGGTTCCATGCGACCGGGCACCGGTGTTACCCCCGCCAGCGCACCGCCCAATGAAGCAGTGCTAACGCCCTGGCCATGCAGGATGCCGGCAACGGCCATCACATTGCTGAGGTTGAAACGACCGAACAGCGGCAAAGTCACCGCGAGGGACTCACCGCCGACCGTCAGCTCAGCGTCCATTCCGTCAGCGGTAAAGGCGACCGAGGCACAACGGACCGTGGCACCCTGCTGATCGCCGAAGGTGACACAGCGCACGCCATCGGCCAGGCAGCCGATTAACGAATAAGCCGCCGGATCATCACAATTGATGACTGCAAGCTTCACCCCATCGCGAGTGAACAGGACGGATTTGGCCGCCAGATAGGCTTCCATGTCCCCGTGGTAGTCCAGATGATCCCGGCTCAGATTGCTGAACACCGCCACGGGCACTGGCGTCGACCCCAGCCGATGCTGATCCAGCGCATGGGAAGACACTTCCATGGCCACACAATCCGCACCCGCATCACGCACCCGGGCCAGGCCCGCCTGCAGGGTAATCGGATCCGGTGTGGTATGGCCGGTAGTCTGCTCATCGCCTTTCAGGCCCAGCCCCAGGGTGCCAACCAGGGCACAACGGTGCCCCAGTGCATTCAGGGCATCGCGCAGGAACCAGGTAATGCTGGTCTTGCCGTTGGTGCCAGTCACGCCGACCACATTCATGGTCGCGCCGGGCTCGCCATACCAGCGCGCCGCCAGCTCCCCCACTCGACGTCCAAGCTCCGGCAGCGCCACGCAGGGCACCGCCTGATCCTGTTGAATCTCAAAGGTTTCTGCGTCCGCCAGAACCGCCACCGCACCGGCGGCAACCGCCTGACTGATAAACTGACGGCCATCGCTGGCCACGCCCTGCACGGCCAAAAAGACATCACCGGGCACGACCTTGCGGCTATCGAGCTGTAGCCCGGAAAGCACAACACCCGCCGCAGAAGCTGGCAGGGTGACATCGGGTAGCAGTTGCTGGAGGGTCATCATGAGCGATCCTCCGCATCCGGGCCGCCGGCCAGCAGCCCGTCGGGCTTGTCCGGTGGCACATGCAGCGAACGCAACACGCCACTCATGATGTTGGAAAACGCCGGCGCGGCAACCAGCCCCCCGTAGTAGGCCTTTCCGCCCGGGTCATCGATTACCACCACGGTGACAATGCGCGGATCCGTTGCCGGGGCCAGCCCGGCAAACAAACCAATATAGTTGTCATCGGCATAACCGCCGGCCATCACCTTGTGCACCGTGCCGGTCTTGCCGGCCACCTGATAACCCGGCACCTGCGCACGGCGCGCAGTACCCACACGGCTGACCACGGTTTCCAGCATCTGCACCAACTGCCGGGCCGTTGCCTTGCCAATCACCTGCTCGCCCTGCGGCACGCCATCCACTTTTTTCAGGGTCAACGGCACCTTGACGCCATCGTTGGCGATCACCGCGTAGGCCTGGGCCAGCTGTACCGCAGACACGCTCAGGCCGTACCCATAGGACAGTGCCGCGCGCTCCACATCGCGCCACTTGCTGCGCAGCGGCAGCAGCCCGTTACTCTCACCGGGAAAAGCAATGTGAGTAGATTGACCAAAACCAAAACGCTCCAGATAGCCCGGCAAGGCCAGCGGCTCCATGGCCAGTGCCAGCTTGCTGGTGCCCACGTTGGAGCTCTTGGTCAGCACCGTGGTGATGTCGATGACACCGTAATCCCGGTGATCACGAATGGTTTTGCTGCCCACCCGCAAGGTACCCGGGTGGGTATTGATGGTGGTGGACGGTGTCACCATGCCCATTTCCAGGGCCGCCGCCACGGTAAACGGCTTCATGGTGGAACCCGGCTCGAACAGATCCGTCACTGCGCGGTTGCGCAGCGCACCGGTATCCAGGTTGCCGCGATTGTTGGGGTTGTAGGCCGGCTGATTGACCATGGCCAGCACTTCCCCGGTGCGCACATCCAGCACTACCGCACTGCCACCCTTGGCCTTGAATTTCTGCACCGCGCCGAGCAATTCCCGGTAGGCCAGGTATTGCAGACGCAGGTCGATGCTCAGGGTGACATCTTCACCGGGCTCTGCCGGCTCCAGCACTTCGATATCCTGAATCACCCGGCCCAGCAGATCGCGCACCACTTTCTTGCGACCGGAATGACCGGACAGATGATCCTCCATGGACAGCTCAATGCCTTCCTGGCCCTGATCATCAATATTGGTAAAGCCCACCACATGGCTGGCCACTTCACCGGCCGGGTAATAGCGGCGGTATTCCGTCAGCGAATAGACGCCGGGCACATTCAGATTCAACACCGTCTTGGCCGCTTCCGGGGCCAGGCCACGCTCCAGATAGATAAACTCGCGGGATTCATGCCGGCGCACTTTGCGGGCAAACGCTTTCGGGTCGATCACCGGGTTGCCGGCCAGGCGCGCCCACTGATCCTGATGCTCCATGGCTTCGCGGGGATTTACCCACAACGTCACCACCGGCGTGCTCACCGCCAGCGGCTTGCCGGCACGATCACGAATCACACCACGGTGCGCTGCCAGAGGCTCCACACGCAGGTTGCGGATATCGCCCTGATGGGCCAGAAAATCGTGCTGAATCACTTGAAGGTCCACGGCCCGAACCAGCAACAGACAGGCACACACCGCCCAGAAGCCCAGCACAAAGCGCCAGCGCATCGGGTGATTCGGTTGCCGTGTCTTGCGGGCCTGTTTCTTCATGGCCGGATCAGCACTCTCTCATCGGTCTTGGGTAATTTCATGCCCAGCTTTTCCCGGGCCAGGCTTTCCACCCGGGCGTAACTGCCCCAGGTGCTGTGCTCCAGCAACAACTGACTCCACTGGCTCTCCAGTCGGGTCTGACGCTGCTGCAAGCGTTGACTTTCATCCGTGAAACGACGCGCCTGATGCACGCTGTAGCTGACTGCCAGCGCAGACATCACCACCAGCACCACCAGGGCACGGATCATCCACGGGGCCGCCATCAGGCCACCTTCTCCGCGACGCGCAACACCGCACTGCGCGAACGCACATTCACTTTCAGCTCCGCCTTGCCTGCACGCATGGCCTTGCCCACCGGCTCCAGCCGCTGGGGCATTTCATCACCCAACGGCAAACCGCCACGCCCTTTCGGCGCCCGGCCGGAGTGATCGCGAATAAACAGTTTCACGATCCGGTCTTCCAAAGAATGGAAGCTGATAATGGCGAGACGCCCGCCGATGGCGAGCGTCTCGAGGGACTGTTCGAGCACTTGATTCAGCGCATCCAGTTCCCCGTTTATATGTATTCGTAGCGCCTGAAAGCTGCGTGTGGCCGGGTGCTTACCCTGCTCGTTACGCCCCAGCACGGACTCAATCAAATTGGCCAGCTGCAGGGTACGGGTAATCGACTGCTCTTTGCGGGTGTCGCAAATACGCTTGGCAATCCAGCGCGACTTGCGCTCTTCGCCATAGCGATACAGCACATTGGCGATGTCTTTTTCCGCCGCATGGGACAACCACTCCGCCACGCTTTCGCCCTGGGTCGGATCCATGCGCATGTCCAACGGGCCATCGCGCAGAAAACTGAAACCCCGCGCGGCATCATCCAATTGTGGCGAAGACACACCCAGATCCAGCAACAGGCCATCGATTGGCCGGCCCGCCTGTTCCACCACTTGCGGCAGGCAATCAAAACGGCTGGCCATCATGTGAAAGCGGCTATCACTGGCTGCCAGTTCCTGCCCGGCGGCAATGGCTTGCGGATCACGATCAATGCCAGTCAGACGGCCGCTGTCGTCCAGGCGCGCGAGCAAGGCACGGCTGTGGCCACCACGACCAAAAGTGCCGTCCACATAAAAGCCTTCGCTCTGGCTGAACCACATATCCAGCACCTCTTCCAGCATGACCGGCTGGTGTGCGTACTGCGTGTTTTCGGTCGTCATCAGAACGACAGCTCCTGCACACTTTCCGGCAGGGCCGCCGGATCCAGGGTGCCATCCACGTCGGACCAGCTTTCCTCTTTCCAGATCTCGAACCGGTGCATCTGCCCGATCAGCATGGCGCGTTTTTTTAGGCTTACTGCCGCTCGCAACTCCGGCGGCACAAGCAACCGGCCATTGCTGTCCATCTCGATTTCGGCAGCCTGCCCCAGGAAGCGCCTCTTCAGCTGACGCACCTGCGGGTTGGAATCACGCTGCTCGGACAGCTTCTTGGCGGTATCCATAAATTCGGCACGCGGGTAGAGCGCCAGACAGTCATCGAACGGGTGCAGCGTGAGCACAAGCTGGCCGCCGCACGTGTCGATTAACGACGCACGGTACCGGGTCGGCATGGTTAGCCGCCCTTTGGCATCCAGATTGAGTGCTGCGCTCCCAGTAAACACTGGCCGTCCTCTTGCTCTTGGTTATGCGGTTCCTTCCCGGGGCTTTTACCCCACTTTGTGACACCGGCCACTAAGAAATTCCCACTTTTTCCCACTTTTCACCACATTGAGACACTCTAGGGCCACTGCAAAGCCCAAGTCAAGCGTGACGGCACAGGGAAACGTAAAAGAATTTCCAGATAAATCAGCCTGTTAGCGGCTCATTTGGGCAAAAGGAAGGGTGCAGAGAAGCGATGGGCGGAAGGAGTTCCGTGACGAATCAGAGCGCTGGGACGCGCAGGTGAGAAAGCACTTTAAGTGTTAGACGGATTGGTTATTACTAACTTTATTTATATACCACTATTCATATAACGCATTACCAATCCGCTGAAGGAATCCGATAGTTACCACTATCCAGCAAGTCCACGCCGCACTCCAGCTGCGCCAGCCAGTCCAGAAAGTGGCCCACCTTATCTCCCTCAAAGTAGCCACCATGCTGAGGCACAATCATCCGCGGCGAGAGCTTGCGCACCATCGCCACCCACAGCCGGCAGGCCCGATTGCTGGCCATGTAACGCCGGTGAAAGCCCAGCATGCTGTGGCAATGATCTGCAAAATTATCCACCCGCCCCTCTTCGCCCCCCAGGCTGGCGCCCACGTCGCCGGAAAAGAGAATGCCACTGAGCGGATCATAGAAGCTGAAATTTCCCACCGAATGCAGAAAATGCGCCGGCAACACCCACAACTCGGTACCGGCAAAAGGCAACACCTTGCCTTCATCGGCAACCCCCAGAATACGTGCCTGTAGCTGCTCGCCCATCTTTCCGGTGACGTAGGACGACGCCAGGTGCGGCAAAAAGCGGGACCAAAGACGACTGACCACCACCTGACAACGGGTATGCATTAACCAGCGCGGCAGCGATGCGATGATGTCCGGATCCTGGTGCGATGCAAGAATGTAGTCCAGCCCATCCAGATTAACGCGACGACTGAGCGCAATAGTCAGCGGGGTATAGGTGAGATCACCACCGGGATCGATCAGCGCCGCCCGGTCGTTATGGCGAATGCAGAATTGATTGGCCTGCACGCCCTCGCCCACCACCAGGTCGGCAAAGCGCAGCACTTCATGGCCATTGTCACTGAAAAGGGTATCCACCTGTGCCATGCCGAGCTCCGAACTGCGTGAGCGGGCAAGCCTAGCGGCACATCATTTTTGCATCATGACCCAGATCAACAAGGGAAAGGATTGCGGGAAACAAGCAACGAGACACGAAAACCGCTCAGGCCTTCGCTTCTCGTCACTTGCAACGCATAGGGAATAAGGTGGACCGGTCGATAAGCCGGGTTCTGTCGTGGACAGTCATTCATCTCGGGTTTGCGTCGCCACAAACCTCTAGCAACCTACCCGGATCCAGCGCGGGCCACGCCAACGGATCCCTATTTGGTCTTGCTCCGGGTGGGGTTTACCCTGCCACCGCTGTTGCCAGCGGCGCGGTGCGCTCTTACCGCACCTTTTCACCCTTACCGGTTCCGACACGAGGAAGGAACAGGCGGTATCTTCTCTGTGGCACTAGCCGTAGCCACACCGTTCCCAGTGTGGCCCCCAGGCGTTACCTGGCACCCTGCCCTGTGGAGCCCGGACTTTCCTCCAGCGGCCATCCTTCAAAAGAATCGCCGCCAGCGACTGCCTAACCGGTCCGGGGCGGATTCTAGTTGAAGCCGTTGATAGTTGACAGTGAAGAGTTGATCGCCAAGAGAAAAATCGCCCCCAAACCGCTCCCGGCAAGCGGTTTCCGGTTTTTCGCTATCCACTGCCAATCATCAACTCTCGATTGATTGCAGCAGCGCGTACAGCTCCTGGCGCTTCAAGCCAGTGTGAGCCGCCATGATTTTGGCCACCCGCGACACCGGCAACTCAGCCAACAAGGTTTTTGCCAGCGCCTCGTCCTTTTCTGTCCACGCTGACGATTGCGCCAGCGGCGACAGCACCAGCACCAGCTCGCCGCGTCGCTGGTTACTGTCCGACGCCACCCAATCGCAGATTTCAGCCACCGGACCACGCCGAATCGTTTCAAATTGCTTGGTCAGCTCACGGCACAGGGTAATTTCACGATCTTTTTCAACCAGCTCTTTCAGGGTTTCCAAAAAGGACAACACCCGGTGAGGCGCCTCATAGATAATACTTGTGACTGACAAGGCCGCCAGGCGCGCAATGGCTTGCTGACGCGGCGCGCCCTTGGCTGGCACAAAGCCTTCGAACAGGAAACGATCGGAAGGCTGTCCCGCTGCCGCCAATGCAGCCAACAACGCTGACGCGCCCGGAATAGGCACCACGCTTACCTGTGCCTCCTGGCAGGCTCGAACCAGCCTGTAGCCGGGATCACTAATCAACGGCGTCCCCGCATCACTGATCAGCGCCCCCTGCTCGCCACCCTGCAACCGCGCCACCAACTCATCGCTGCGCTGGCTTTCATTATGGTCATGGCAACTGATCATGCGGTTGCGGATACCCAACTGATCAAGCATCCGCTGGCTATGCCGGGTGTCCTCCGCCGCAATCCAGTCCACCTCCGCCAGTACGTCAATCGCCCGACGGGTAATGTCATCCAAATGACCGATCGGTGTACTGACAATAAACAAAGTCCCGCTCATATTCGTGCACTACTCAAGTGTTAAGACGCCCGGAAAGCGCCTACAATAGCCGCTTCATTCTGGTAATACGAACCTCGCCATGGAATTTAGAAAGGCTTATCTGGCAGCACTTCTGGCTGCCGCTGTAGTGGCCGGCTGCTCCACCACTCCTTCATCAAAGACCAAGGTCTATGAAACCCCCGCCGTTGCCACGCCCCACGCACCGACAGACGCGCCCGCTGCGCTCTCTGCCGCCCGCAACCAACTTGCCGGCATGGATGCCGACGAACGCATTACCTCTACGCTATCCTGGGCCTCCACCTATCTGGGCGAAAAACGGGCTGCCGATGCAAGCCAATTGCTCGCCGACCTGAACCCCGGACAACTCAGCAGTGAGCAGCGTTTTACCTGGTTGCTACTCAGCGGCCGCGCCCAGCTCGGCCAACAGCAAGCGGACAAGACCCTGACACTGCTACAGCAGTACCAGGACGAAATACTGCAATATCCCGCCGAGCATCAAGCCCAGCTGGATCTGTTGCGCGCCGACACCCTGGCCATGCAAGGCAAGCTGCTGGACAGCCTGCAGCAACGCGTCGCCGCCCACCCGCTCCTCAGCGAGGATGACCAAGGTTACAACCACAACATGATCTGGCAGCTGCTGATGCAACTGCCCAACACCGATCTGGCCAACGCCATTGATGGCAGCAGTGGCGACTTGCGTGGCTGGCTTACCCTGGCCCAGCTGTACCGCGACCCCATTGCTGACCTGGATGCTCAGGTTACCCGGCTGAATCAGTGGAGCGCCCAGTGGCGCACCCACCCGGCCATCGAAGACGTACCACAAATGCTCGACGCCCTGGAAAAAGCCGCCAGTCAGCGCCCCAGCCAGGTCGCCATCCTGCTGCCAACCACCGGCCCACTGCAAACCGCCGGCAAGTCCCTGCAGGAAGGCATCATGACAGCCTTCTACCAGCAGCAGAAAAACGGCCAACCGCCCACGTTGCGCTTCTACGATTCCGGTGGCGACGATGTGCTCGCGGTGTATCAACAAGCCGTCGCCGATGGCGCCGATTTCGTTCTCGGCCCTCTGGCCAAGGACAAAGCTGCAACCATCGCGGCCCAGGGCACGCTGCCAGTCACCACACTGGCACTGAACTACATCGACACCGACAACCGCCCCGATAATTTTTTCCAGTTTGGCCTGGCGCCGGAAGATGAAGCCCGCCAAATTGCCGACCATGGCGCCCGTAAAGGCGCCCTGCAGGCTGGCATCCTCTACCCGGAAGGGGAATGGGGCGCACGGGTTGCCCAAGCCTTCGTTGATCGCTGGCAGGAGCTGGGCGGCTCAGTCACCATCACGCGCACCTACCAGGAAGGGCCCAGCATCGGCGAAACCGTCAAGGAAATGCTGCTGGTGGCACAAAGCCAGAAACGCGGCAATGCGGTCAGCCGTTTCACCAGCCTGAAAATGGATAACCAGCCTCGCCGTCGCCAGGACATGGATTTCCTGTTCCTGCTTGCCGACCCCAATCAGGGGCGCCAGGTGAAACCCGCACTGAACTTCCACTACGCCAAAGACTTGCCGGTCTACTCCACTGCCTTGATTTACAGCGGTGAAGACAACCCACGTCGTGACCAGGACCTTAACGGCATCCGCTTTGTCGACATGCCCTGGATTCTCACTGACGATAACCAGGCCCTGCATGACGCCGCCAACGAGCAATGGCCAGACGGCCACGGCCGCTACGAACGCCTGTTTGCCATGGGCATCGACGCCTACCGGCTGCAGGGGCGGCTGTATCTGCTGAACGCCCTGCCCTCCAGCGAGCTGCCCGGTGTCACCGGCCGCCTGCACATGGAAAACCAGCGCATTGTTCGCGAACTGAACTGGGCCGTTTTTGTGGGCGGCAAGGCAAAAACGCTGCCACAAGTGACCGAGACAGGCCAAAACAGTCTTCCCCGTGCCACTACTACGCAGTAAGAAAGACACCGGCCGGGACGCGGAAAAAATGGCCGCGAAATGGCTGGTCGACCAGGGGCTGACCGTGATGGAGCGCAACTTCCATTGCCGTCAGGGGGAAATTGATCTGATCCTGCTGGATCAGGACACCCTGGTCTTCACCGAGGTACGCTGGCGCAAACACCAAAGTCATGGTGGCGCGCTCGCCTCGGTGGATCACCATAAACAACGGCGACTGATCAACGCGGCCCAGCACTTTCTGGCCCGCCACCCGGAACATCATCACCGGCCCTGCCGATTCGATGTGCTGGGCATGGAACCGGACAACCAGCAGACTGTCCTTTACCAATGGATACAAAACGCCTTTTATAGCGAATAAGCTACACAGCAGAATGTGAAAGATTGAGCGACCCTGAACTCAGCGAACAGGACATTGAAGGGACAATTTATGAGCGTGGACCGTATCCGGCAACTGTTTGCCGAAAGCATCGAAACCAAAGCCAAAGCCGGCGAAGTACTGCCTACCGTGATTGAAGCCGCAGGCCAGGCCATGGTCGAATGCCTGCTCAACGGCGGCAAGATTCTCACCTGTGGCAACGGCGGCTCCGCTGGCGACGCCCAGCACTTCTCTTCCGAGCTGCTTAACCGCTTTGAAATGGAGCGCCCGGCCCTGCCCGCCATCGCACTAACCACGGACTCGTCCACGCTGACCTCCATCGCCAACGATTACAGCTACAACGAGATCTTCTCCAAGCAGGTCCGCGCCCTGGGCGGCAGCGGCGATATCCTGCTGGCAATTTCCACCAGCGGAAATTCCGCCAACGTCATCCAGGCCATCCAGGCCGCCCACGACCGGGAAATGCGCGTGGTCGCCATGACCGGCAAGGAAGGCGGCGAAATGGTCAATCTGTATGGCCCCAACGATATCGAAATCCGGGTGCCCGCCACCTCCACAGCCCGCATTCAGGAAGTCCATCTCCTGGTCATTCATTCGCTGTGCGATTACATCGACCAGCAGTTGTTCGGAGGCCAGTAATGGTCGCACGCTTCATCCGTTTATCGACTCTTGCAACCCTGGCTCTGTTGTTCAGCCTGACCACCGGGTGCGCATCCCTGTCCAAGGGCATGTCCGACCAACCCACTGACCAGGATCATGGCTCACGGACCTTCGGCGCCTTCGTGGAAGATGGCAACATCGAGCGAAAAGTCGCCGTCAACCTGTCACGGGCCAGCGCCGAGCTGGACGAGTCCCGCATTGTGGTGGTCAGCTACAACGGCAACGTCTTGCTTGCAGGCCAGGTAGCCAATGAAGACCTGAGCACCCAGGCGGAGAATATCGCCAGCCAGGTACGCCATGTGCGCAACGTGCACAACGAACTACAGGTCGTCGGCTCCGGCTCCTTCCTGGCGCGCACCAATGACACCTGGCTCACCAGCAAGGTCAAAAGCCGCCTGCTGATTAACGGCGACGCGCCGGGATGGCGCACCAAGGTGGTGACGGAAAACGGCGTGGTCTACCTGATGGGCCTGCTCACCCATGCCGAAGCCGATGCCGTGGTCGCTCAGGTACAGAAGGTGTATGGCGTACAGAAGATCGTCAAGATCATTGAATATATAGATTAGGCGCTGCGCGCCGGTAACACGCTTCACGCGTCACGCCCCACGAAGGGAAAACAAAAAGCCCGCTCAATGAGCGGGCTTTTGCGTGAGGCGTGCTGCGTGTCACTTTCTCACTTCACCACTTTCAGGTGACTGACCTTACCTTTGCCTTCCTCTTTCTTCTCGGGCTCCGGGGTCGTCGGTGGCTCCGGTGGATCCACCGGGTCAAACGCCATGCCCTGCCCGTTCTCACGGGCAAAGATCGCCACCACCGCATTCACCGGCACCCGGATCGTCATCGGCATGCCACCAAAGCGGGCAGAAAAGGCAATTTCATCGTTATCCGCCACGAACTGGGTGACGGCGCGCGGCGCAATGTTCAGCACGATCTGGCCGTCTTGCACAAAGTCCTGCGGCACTTCCACACCCGGGAAACCGGCATTCACTGCCAGGTGGGTGGTCAGGCCGTTATCGCAGATCCATTCGTGGATCGCCCGTATCAGATACGGGCGATTGGAGGTCATTTCGGACATGGTTACAGCGGGTTACGCAGTTCGCGCTCGGCGTCAGTCAGGCTGGCCTGGAACGCATCACGGTCAAACAGACGCTCGGCGTAGTCCAGCAACGGCTTGACCTGCTTGGCAGGCAGCTCAATGCCCAGTGCCGGCAAGCGCCACAGGATCGGCGCCACCACACAATCCACCAGAGTGAACTCTTCGCTCATGAAATACGGCAGCTCGCTGAAGATCGGCGCGGTGGCAATAATCGCCTCACGCAGCTCCTTGCGGCGCTTGTTCAGGCTGGCTTCTTTCTCATCACCGGCCAGAATCGCATCCACATGGCCACACCAGTCACGCTCAACGCGGTGGATCAGCAGGCGGCTCTGGGCACGCGCCACCGGGTAAACCGGCAACAACGGCGGATGCGGGAAACGCTCGTCCAGATACTCCATGATCACCGTGGACTGAAACAGGGTCAGCTCACGATCAACCAGCGTGGGCACTTCATTGTACGGGTTCAGCGAGGCCAGATCTTCCGGCTTGTTGCTGCTGTCCACATCAACGATATCGACCGTGACCCCTTTTTCTGCCAGCACGATACGCACGCGATGGCTGTAATGATCTTCCGGGGAAGAAAAGAAAGTCATTGAAGAACGCTTGGTCACCACACCCATTGTCGAGTCATCTCCGCACTAGTGATCTATAACAGAAACAGGGTAACCGCTTACGCGGATACCCTGTTCAACGCTGGAATCCTACACTGAAGGATCAGTGTACGTCTTTCCAGTATTCCTTTTTGAGCAGGTAAGCCGGGATCAACAGGATGCCCAGGAAGACCAGCACATAAACCCCCAGACGTTCACGCTGCGGGCGCATCGGCTCCGCGGTGTAGGTCAGGAAGTTAGTGAGATCGCCCATGGCCTGCTTGAACTCGTCTTCGCCCAGCTCTTCTTCCAGGCCCGCCATCACGTGGGGCATGCCCACGCTCGGGAACACATGGTTGTTGTAACCGAACGGACGGGACTCATCTTCGTAGAAGTTGATCAGGTACGAATACACCCAGTCGGAAGAACGGTACCGGGTCACCATGGTGAGATCCGGCGGTGCATTACCAAACCACTTCTTCGCGTCGCCCTGGTCCATGGCGTTATGCATCTGGTCACCGAACTTGTCACTGACGAAGTTCAGATTCTCCATCACCAGCTCTTCCGGCATTTCCAGATCTTCCGCCATGCGGCTGTAGCGCTGGTACTGCAGGGTATGGCAACCCAGACAATAGTTAACGAACAGCTTGGCACCGTTTTGCAGGCCAACCTTGTCTTGCAGGTTTACCGGCGCTTTCACCACGTACTCGTTGTGGCCACCGCCAGCCGCGAATGCGACCAACGGCAGGCAGCTGAAAAGAATAACCGCTAGTTTCTTCATCAGTGTCCCCCCGTTACCCGTTCCGGAACCGGCTTGGATTTCTCGAATTTATGCACGAACGGCATGATCAGCAGGAAGTAGCTGAAATAATAGATCGTGCCGAACTGCGCCATCATCGTCTTGCCTGGTGTTGCCGGCTGGGTACCGAAATAGCCCAGCATCAGGAAGTCCAGCACGAAGAGCGTCATGAAAATCTTGCTCCAGATACCGCGATAGCGGATGGACTTCACCGGGTGACGATCCAGCCACGGAATCACAAACAGGATCACGATCGCGCCACCCATGGCCACCAGACCCCATGCCTTGGAAGACATGATGAAGTCGATGGTTGTGGCACGCAGCATGGCGTAATACGGGCCGTAATACCAAACCGGTGCAATATGATCCGGGGTTTTCAGCGGGTTGGCCGGCTCGAAGTTCGGCTTCTCCAGCAGGTAACCACCACCATCCGGGAAGAAGAAGATCACCACGGCAAAGATCATCAGGAAGACGATCACGCCCGGCAGGTCCTTCACGGTGTAGTAAGGGTGGAACGGGATGCCGTCTACCGGTACACCGTTTTCATCCTTGTTCTGCTTGATTTCCACGCCATCCGGGTTGTTGGAACCCACTTCGTGCAGCGCCAGAATGTGCAGTACTACCAGGGCCAGCAACACAATCGGAATAGCCACAACGTGCAGCGCGAAGAACTTGTTCACCGTGGCCGTGGACAGCAGGTAATCGCCGCGCACCCAGGTAGTCAGGCCTTCACCGATCTCCTTGGCGTCTGCCGCGCTAATGAACGGCAACAGATCAAACGGGATCGCGCCCGCCAGGGAGATAATTACCTGGGCACCCCAGTAGGACATGTTGCCCCAGGGCAGTACGTAACCGAGGAAGCCTTCGGCCATCAGCGCCAGGTAGATCAGCATACCGAAGATCCACACCAGCTCCCGCGGCGGCTTGTAGGAGCCGTACATCAGGCCACGGAACATGTGCAGGTACACCACAGCAAAGAACGCAGACGCGCCCACTGCGTGCATGTAACGGATCAGCCAGCCCCACTCCACATCACGCATGATGTATTCAACGGAGGCAAACCCTTCGTTGGGAGAGAAGAACATGGTCAGCCAGATGCCGGTGAGCAGCTGGTTTACCAATACCACGATGGAGAGCACACCAAAGTAGTACCAGAAGTTGAAGTTCTTCGGCGCATAGTATTCGGACATGTGACGCTTGTAGGCGTCTACCACGGGCAGACGGGCATCTACCCAATCGACAACGCGATTCACCATTCCCATCATGCCTTGGTCTCCCCTTCCTCAGAGCCGACGATAACGACAGCTTCGCTCAGGTAAGAATGCGGCGGAACCACCAGGTTGGTAGGTGCCGGAACGCTCTTGTACACCCGGCCGGCCAGATCGAACTTGGAGCCATGACAGGGGCAGAAGAAGCCACCGTGCTCCAGCTCTACCGTCGGCTGATCCTCAAACAACGGGGAGCAGCCCAGGTGGGTACAGGTACCGACCAGAACCAGGTATTCCTTCTTGATAGAACGCCATTCGTTCCTGGCGTACTCCGGCTGTTGATCCGCCTCGGACGCAGGGTCACGCAGCTTCTCGTCCAGCTTCGGCAAGGTATCCAGCATATCGTCCGTGCGACGCACCACCCAGATGGGCTGGCCCCGCCATTCTTCTACTACGCGCTGCCCTGCTTCCAACCGGCCAATATCCACTTTTACCGGCGCACCGGCATTTTTGGCTTTGGCACTGGGCTGCCAGGACTTAACGAAAGGTACAGCCACGCCAACGGCCCCTGCGGCACCAATCGCCGAAGTCAAGCCGATCAGGAAAGTGCGGCGGCTGCTATTAACGCCGTCGTTGCTCATTGAGTTATTCTCCCCTTAGATCCCACGCTCGGGGTTAGTCCGAGACGCAAGGTTTATCCTCGCGTTACGGGCGGAGTAAGGCGGCGCAAATGGTAAAGAAAAAGCCCACACCTGACAACCGGTTATTATCCCACGAGAACCGCTAAACACCTGATTTGAACACAAAAAAGCCCAGCATTGCTGGGCTTTTTTGTATAGCTGTAGTGCTTGAAGCTTAACGCTTGGAGAACTGCGGACGACGACGCGCCTTGCGCAGACCCACTTTCTTACGCTCAACTTCACGAGCATCACGTGTCACGTAACCGGCACGACGCAGCTGACCACGCAGCTCACCGTCATATTCCATCAGCGCACGGGTGATACCGTGACGGATGGCGCCAGCCTGACCGTTGTTGCCGCCACCGCTAACGGTAACCAGCACATCAAACTTGTCAGTCGCTTCCACCAGCTCCAGCGGCTGACGAACAACCATCTGGTTGGTTTTACGGCCGAAATATACATCCAGCGGGCGACCATTAACGCTGATCTTGCCACTGCCCGGACGCAGAAAAACGCGAGCGGAAGAGGTCTTGCGGCGACCGGTTCCGTAGTTGGTTTCTACAGTTGCCATCGACAAACCCCTTAGATTTCCAGCTGCTGCGGCTGCTGAGCGGTATGCGGATGCTCAGTGCCTGCGTAAACTTTCAGTTTGCGGAACATGGCACGACCCAGCGGGTTACGCGGCAGCATGCCCTTGACCGCCTTCTCGATGATCATCTCAGGCTTTTCCGCCTGCAGAGTCGCAAAGTTGGCTTCTTTCAGGCCACCCGGATAACCGGTGTGACGGTAATACATTTTGTCTGACGCTTTCTTACCGGTAACGGCCACTTTATCGGCATTGATCACAACAATGTAATCACCGGTATCGACATGTGGAGTAAACTCCGGCTTGTGCTTACCGCGCAGACGGCTGGCGACTTCAGTAGCCAACCGACCCAACGTTTTGCCGGAGGCGTCTACCACATACCAGTCGCGCTTTACGCTTTCCGGTTTTGCGCTGTAGGTCTTCATGGAATTCTGCCCTAAATTCAATATGTTACGGGTAGTAAACACCCGCCGGCGACGGTTACGCCGGGCAAGAGAGCGCGAATTCTACCCAAGCCCCCAAAAGAACACAAGCAATTCGGGGGCATTTGTTGTCATGACATCGGACGGCCGCAGGTAAGGCCATATGCCCCTGTATTAGCAGGTCATTGTGAAGCCGGCGGTGCCATGTTGAGATTGAGCGCGATTCTACACCCTTGCAGCCCCCTCTTTAAAGGAGCAGACAATGCAGTACCGTCGTCTCGGACGTACCGACCTCGAGGTTAGCGCCCTGTGCCTGGGCACCATGACCTGGGGAAGCCAGAATACCGCCGCACAAGGCCATGAACAGATGGACATGGCCCTGGAACATGGCATCAATTTTTTTGATACCGCCGAAATGTATGCGGTGCCCGCCAGCCCGGAAACGTCTTTTCGCACCGAAACCATTATTGGTGAGTGGTTTGCCCGCAGCGGGAATCGCGACAAGGTTGTGCTGGCCACCAAGGCTGCCGGCCCCGGCGAGTACGTGAAACATATCCGTGGCGGCCCACGTTTCAGCGCGGACAGCCTGCAAAGCGCCGTGGAAGGCAGCCTGAAGCGCCTGCAAACCGATGTGATCGACGTTTACCAACTGCACTGGCCCGAGCGCACCACCAATTTCTTTGGCCGTCTGGGCTACAAACACCGGGACGGCGAGGACGGCATTGCCATCAGCGAAACCGTAGCCGGGCTGAAAGCCCTGGTGGATGCAGGGAAAATTCGCCACTGGGGCCTGTCCAATGAAACCCCCTGGGGCACCATGCGCTTTATACATGAAGCGGAGAAAATCGGCCTGGCACCACCGGTCAGCATCCAGAATCCCTACTCACTGCTTAACCGCAGCTTTGAGGTTGGCCTGGCGGAAGTGGCCCACCGGGAACAGGTGGGCCTGCTGGCCTACTCGCCACTAGCCTTTGGCATGCTCAGCGGCAAGTACCGCAACGACCAGTGGCCGGAAGGCGCTCGCCTCACCCTGTTCAAGCAGTTCGCCCGCTACACCAATCCCCAGGCTATCGCGGCAACCGAGGCCTATTGTGAGCTGGCCAGCGAGCGAGGCATCAGCCCGACCCAGCTGGCCCTGCAGTTCGTCACCACCCGCCCCTTCGTGACCAGCAACATTATTGGCGCTACCAACCTGGCGCAGCTGGAAGAAAACCTGAAAAGCATCGATGTGCCCTGGGACAAGGCGCTGGAAAAAGCCCTTGAGGCCATCCATACCCGCTTCCCGTACCCGGCGCCGTAGCAAGAGACGCAGCACGCTTCACGCGGCATGCAGCACGCCGCGTTGAGGCCTGACGCCAATCATAAAATCACCGGGCGAAAAAACGACACAAGCCAATCTTCGGCCTGCGCGACGGCACATCCTGACCAGCTCCCAATCAGCTAAACACCATTGACGCAGGCCGTTTATTCGTGCCAATGTTAACACCGTTAACTTTAAGCAACGGATCAGTATGGCACGCACCGCATATCACCACGGCGATCTCCACCAACAGGCCCACCAGCAGGCCCTGGCCGTACTGCGCCTTGAAGGCGACGGCGCCATCAGCCTGCGCGCCATTGCCAAGCAGATTGGCGTCAGCGCCCCTGCGCTTTATCGCCACTATACGGACCGGGAAAGCCTGCTGGCTGAGTTGGCCATCGGTGGCTTCGCCGCCCTGCGTCAGCAGCTACTCAGTGTGGAGCAACACACTCCTCGCGCAGCGCTGATCGGCATCGGCCTGGCTTATGTGGCGTTTGCCCAATCCGAACCGAACCTGTATCGGCTGATGTTTGGCGGCCGGGTACTGCCCAAAGGCGCCCATCCACGGCTCGATCAAGCCGGGCTCGGCGCCTTCAATGTCCTGCAGGACACGATTGCCCGGGGCCAACGGGCCGGCTACCTGAAACCCGCACCGCTCGCGCTGATGACCGCCACCGCCTGGTCGCTGGTGCACGGCCTTTCACAGCTGACCATCGACGGCCATCTGCCCAATGCAGATGCCGAACCCCAACTGGCCGAAGGCATCACCAGCCTGTTGCTGGAGGGCGCCATCGCCCATACCGACGCCCATACCGATAACAACGAGGACACCCCATGAGCAGCCCAACCCCCAGCACCCTGCGTGTCGGCCGCCGCTACCGCGCCAAACGTCTCGACGGCCCCTACGATGCCATCGTCATCGGATCCGGCATTGGCGGCCTCACCGCTGCCGCCTGCCTGAGTAAAATGGGCAAGAAAGTAGTGGTTTTCGAGCAGCATTACACCGCCGGGGGCTTTACCCACAGCTATGACCGCAATGGCTACGAATGGGATGTGGGCGTGCATTACATCGGCGACATGGGCGCCGACCACACCATGGCCAAACGCCTGTTCGACCACGTCACTGACGGCGAACTGAAATGGGCGCCCATGGACGCCAACTACGACCGCCTGTTTATTGGCGACCGCCAGATCGACCTGATGGCCGGCCCCAAGGCTTTCGTGGACAGTCTCAAAAACGACTTCCCGGATGAACACCAGGCCATCGACACCTACATGGGCTACCTCAATCAGGTTGCCAAGGCCCTGCCCGGTGTGACCCTGGCAAAGGTGTTGCCCAACCTACTCGCCGGCCCCTTCCGCCGCCTGGCCAACCGCAAGGCGCCGGCGTTCCTCAATCGCCCCACCCAGGAGGTACTCGAAGGCCTCACCGGTAATCAGGAGCTGATCGCCGCCCTCACCGGCCAGTGGGGTGATAACGGCCTGGTCCCCACCGAGTCCAGCTTTATCATTCACTCACTGATTGCCCGTCACTACCTGTATGGCGGCTATTACCCGGTGGGTGGCGCCTCGGAAATGGCCAAGACCATCATTCCGGTCATTCAACAAAGCGGCAGCGAGGTCTTTACATACGCAGACGTGAAAGAAATCCTTGTTGAGAAAGGCCGCGCTGTCGGCGTGCTGATGGCCGACGGAGAAACCGTCCGCGCCCCGGCCGTGATCAGCAACGCAGGTGTCTACAACACCTTCGGGCCGCTGCTGGCCGATAACGCCCCGCACAAAGCGTTCTACCAGATGAAACTGGGCAACGTGCAGCGTTCCATGGCCAGCGTCTGCCTGTACATCGGCATTCAGGACACCGCCGAAAACCTGCAACTGCCGAAGACCAACTTCTGGATTTATCCGGGCACCGACCACGCCAAACAAGTGGACAATTTCCTCAAGGCGCCGGACGAACACGACATTCCGCTCACCTATATTTCCTTCCCCTCTGCCAAGGATCCCAGCTTCGCGGAACGCTATCCCGGCCGCGCCACCGTGGAAATTGTCGCGCCCGGTCCGTTCGAGTGGTATGCCGACTGGGCAGACAAGCCCTGGGGCAAACGCGGTGATGATTACGAAGCCAAAAAGGAAGCGTACTCGCAACGCCTGCTGGAAAAACTGTACGAGAAGATGCCGCAGCTGCGCGGCAAAGTGGACTACTATGAATTGTCCACACCGCTCTCCACCGACTACTTCTGCCGTTACAGCACCGGTGAAATTTATGGCCTGGATCACAACCCCGAGCGGTTCGAACAGGACTGGCTGAAACCGAAAACACGCATCCCCGGCCTGTACCTTACCGGGCAGGACGTGATGACCTGCGGCGTGGTCGGCGCCATGGTCGGCGGACTGCTTACCACCGTGGCAATCAGCGGCCTGAAAGGCCTGCCGCTGGCCAAGAAAATGTTTGTGGGCTAAGCCATGCATTTGCCGTTCTGGTTCAGCGTTGGCGCGCTCAGCCCCGTGGTAATACCACTGGCACTCTACACCCGCCGCACCACCGTGCGGCTCCCGGAGGCCAGCGGCGAGCCCCGGGGGCAATGGGGGCAAGGGGCGCCGGCAACACGTCTGCTGGTCGTCGGTGAGTCCACGGCGGCCGGTGTTGGCACCCTGCATCATCGCCAGGGGCTGGCCAGCCAGTTGGCCCTGCAGCTGCACCAGCACTCCGGGCACGCCGTCGCCTGGCACACTCTCGGGGTTAACGGCATTCGCCTGGAGGCCCTACTCGCCAACCTTGCCGACATCGCTCTGCCAGAGGTGGATGAGGTTTTCATCAGCATGGGCGTCAATGGAGTTATTGTCAAATCTGGTGTACGGGCTCAGGCGGCGTTCCTGTCTGACTGATCCTGTACTTGTTCCCCATCCTTGAATTTCACGTTGTTGACCACGAGGGCCAGCAGATCAAATCCCTTGATCCGTTTCCAGCGCTTCT
>JBDWVU010000043.1:0-104910 GCA_039983755.1 Alloalcanivorax sp. | reverse complement strand
AGCCAGAGGCTGCGGCGGCTGGCGCCGATCAGCGATGCCAGCGCGGGGCTGGCGTCTTGATAGTCCGGGTGGTGCAGGGTGTCGTCGTCGCCAATGACCAGGTACATGGGCTAGATCAGCGGCTTGAACATCTGCCGGTGGGGGATGTTGGCATCCATGAAAATGCCGCCGGACACGGAGAAACCAGCGGCTTCGTAGAAGCTGGTGGCGTGGGTCTGGGCGTGCAGGAAGATTTCTTCCATGCGGTTGGCCCGGGCCGTTTCTTCTGCCGCGACCAGCAGCGAGCTGCCGACACCATTATTGCGCTGTTCGGAAAGCACACACAGGCGGCTGATCTGGCCGGTGGGCAGCAGGCGAATACAGCCCACCGGCTGCTGTTCGGCGTCCAGTGCGAGAAAGTGAATGGCGGCGCTGTCTTCACCATCCCATTCCAGCTCTTCGGGAACATGCTGTTCGTTGATGAAGACCTTCTGGCGGAGGGCTCGCAGGGCGGCTTCGTGTTCGTCCCAACGGGTTTCGATAATGCTGATAGCCATAGGGGTCTCGTTATAGTGGGGCGAAGTAGCCCTGTTCAATCCATTCATGGAGCAATTCTCTTGCGGTGGGCGTCATGACGGCGTCCAGCTCGCTTTCTTGGTAGCGTCTTTTGCTGGCCAATAGCTGCACCAGCGGTCTTTGTTGTTCTGTTAGCGTGTGGCTGTCTCCGTTGAGCCAGGCCAGTTTGCCCTGCATGAGCAGGCGCACGCTGCCGTGGCGAACCAGGGCCACTTTGTCATCGCGTTCGCGAATATGGTGATCATCTATCGCAAATTCAAGGCCATCCAGCCGGGGGGTGGATAGCCAGCGATAAACTGCGCGTTCGATGGCGTCAGGCTGGAGCAGGTCCAGGGCGCCGCGAATCAGTTGTTGACGGTCTGCATCGGCCAGTACGGTGGGGTCGGAGGTGACATCCCGGTCCGGATCGGTGAACAGCTGGCTGTCAGACTCGGCCAGGCATTCGCCGGCAATTTCGGCCATCAGCATCTGGTAGTCCGGGGCGCGAAAGCCCACCGACCAGGTAATGCAGTCGCTGTCTTCGGCAACGCCGTGGTGGGCCACGCCGGGGGGCAGGTAGAGCACGTCGCCGGGGGCGGCGACGAACTCTTCGCGCACGGGCATGTCGGCCAGCAGTTTCAGCTCATCGGTGGGTTGGCGGGGCGTGCTCTCGTCGCACACGTCGCCAATCTGCCAGCGGCGGTGGCCGGCGGCCTGAATCAGAAAGACGTCATAACGGTCAAAATGCGGGCCGACACTGCCACCTTTGGCGGCATAGCTGATCATGATGTCTTCCACCCGCCAGTTGGGCAGGAAGGCGAAATCGTCCAGCAGCAGCGAGGTTTCAGTGAGGAAGTGATCCACTGACTGGACCAGTAGCGTCCAGTTCTCCTCGCCCAGGGTTTCAAAGACATCGTCAGCGAGGGGGCTTTGCAGCACCGACCAGGGGCCGTTGTCGGCACCGGTAATGATGCGTGCTTCCACAGACTCTTCCAGTGCCAGTCCGGCCAGGGTGTTGGCGTCAGGCTGGTCCAGTCCATGGGCGGCGCCGGGCATGAACAGGGGCTTTTTCTGCCAATGCTCACGCAAAAACGCTGCCGGCTTCATGGGGAGAATGAAGCACGGCAGCGTAAAGGCAGGCCGTTGGGGTGCTGAGGGCATCAGATGCTGCGGGCTTGCTGGGCGGCATTGCCCACATAGGTGGCCGGGGTCATGGCCAGCAGGATTTCCTTGGCTTCATCGGGGATCGCCAGATCATTGATGAAGGCGGTCAGGGTGTCCTGATTGATGCCGTCCTTGCCGCGGGTCAGCGCCTTGAGTTTCTCGTAGGGCTTCTCGATACCATAGCGGCGCATGACGGTCTGGATGGGTTCGGCCAGCACTTCCCAGGCGGCATCCAGGTCTTCGTCCAGGCGTGCCGGGTTCACTTCCAGCTTGCCAATGCCTTTCAGGCTGGCTTCAAAGGCGATCAGGCTGTGTGCCAGGCCGACGCCCACGTTACGCAGCACGGTGGAGTCAGTGAGGTCGCGCTGCCAGCGGGACATGGGCAGCTTGGCGGCCAGGTGATCCATGATGGCGTTGGCCAGACCCAGGTTGCCTTCGGAGTTTTCGAAGTCGATGGGGTTGACCTTGTGCGGCATGGTGGAGGAGCCCACTTCGCCTTCCACGGTGCGCTGCTTGAAGTAACCCAGGGAGATGTAGCCCCAGACGTCACGGTCAAAGTCCAGCAGGATGGTGTTGAAGCGCATCAGAGCGTGGAAGTACTCGGCAATGCAGTCATGGGGTTCGATCTGGGTAGTGAAGGGGTTAAAGGTGAGCCCCAGGCCTTCCACGAAACGGCGTGCAAAGGCTTCCCAGTCCACGTCCGGGTAGGCGGACAGGTGGGCGTTGTAGTTACCCACGGCGCCGTTGATCTTGCCCAGCAGTTCCACCGCGGCGAACTGGTCACGCTGGCGTTGCAGGCGAGCGACCACGTTGGCCATTTCCTTGCCCACGGTGGTGGGGGACGCGGACTGGCCATGGGTGCGCGACAGCATGGGCTGGTCGGCCTGGGCGTGGGCCTGCTTGCGGATCGCACTGATCACCTGGTCCATCTTTGGCAGCAGGAGTTCACGGGCTTCCTTGAGCATCAGCGAGTAGGACAGGTTGTTGATGTCTTCGCTGGTGCAGGCGAAGTGTACGAACTCACTCATGCTGGCCAGTTCGTCGTGTTCCGCCATCTGTTCCTTGATGAAGTATTCCACGGCTTTGACGTCGTGGTTGGTGGTAGCTTCGATGGCCTTGATGCGCTCGGCATGCTGGACCTCGAAATCACGGGTGACGCCGCGCAGGTTCCAGGCAGCCTGGCCACTCATCAGAGGGACTTCCGGGATGCTCTTGTCGTGGGCCAGCTGTTCCAGCCAGCTGACTTCCACATGGACGCGGAAGCGAATCAGGCCGTATTCACTGGTGGTGTTTCGCAGTGCATCGACTTTGCTGGCGTAACGACCGTCTACCGGTGAAATGGCAGTCAAAGAGGTAAGGCTGGACATGTCAGGCTCCCGAATATCGTCCAAGTAGGTACGTACACGTACATTCCAAAGGCGGCGCAATCATACAGCAAAATTCCGCAAACTGCGCCGCTGCTGGTGACAGCTGAAAGTTAAGCTATTTATAACTTTAACAATGGCTTATAAATTATTGATATCAATGGAGTCAATAAGTGAGAGAAGGCGCTTGCGATGGAACAGGAGATGCCAGCGACGCCCGCCTAGTTGGTGCCAAAGGAAGGCGGCGCGCACGCCGGCCAGGAACAGGGCGCGGATGCGTGCGGCCTTGTCGTCGTCCTGCAGATGGGCTGGGTCGCCCTTGACCTGAATGCGGAATCGAAAGGTGCCCAGGGTATCCACATAGATGCCGGCAATACGATGGCAAAACGCGTCATCGGAGAATTTGTCAAAGTGCGCCTGCTGGCCGCTCAGGGCCAGCAGGCGGTTGCGCAGAATGCTTACGGTGTCCTCATTCTTGCGCAGCTTGCCGGCCAGGTGGAGCAGGGCCAGGCCGTAGTTGAGCGGGCGCAGGTTGGCGCCACGGGAATCCTTGTTCAGGCTGCGGTTAAGCAGGCTGACGCCTTCGCGGAGCTGGTCGGGTTGGGCGTAGATGCTGTCGAAATCCTCTGCATCCAGCGCCATGACGCCGGCAATCAGCGCTTCGAAGGCTTTTGGGTCACAGTCTCCACGCTGGGCCACATCGTCGGCCAGCTGGGCCGCTTCGAACACGGCGGCCAGGGCCAGCAGTTGCTGTTGTTCCGGCGAGAAACGTTCGCTCATGCGGTTTCCTCAATGACGGCGCCGCCCAGGCAGACCGGGCCATCGTAGAACACCACGGACTGTCCGGGTGTGACGGCGCGTTGTGGTTGATCAAATATCACATGCACCCGGCCGTTGCCGGCATCGCTGACCGTGCAGGCCTGGTCGGGCTGGCGGTAGCGGGTCTTGGCGGTGAGCCGGGCCGGCAAGGCCGGGGCTTCCAGTGCGACCCACTGCATGGGCGCGCTGGTCAGTTCCCGGCTGTAGAGCAGCGGGTGGTCCGTGCCTTGTACGGCGATCAGCACATTGCGGTCCAGATCCTTGCCGGCCACGTACCACGGGGCTTCGCTGGCACTGGCCAGGCCACCGATGCCCAGGCCCTGGCGTTGGCCCAGGGTGTAGTACATGAGCCCGTCATGTTTGCCGATGACGTTGCCGTGGTCATCTTCAATGGTGCCGGGCTGCGCAGGCAGGTACTGCTCCAGGAAATCCTTGAAGCGGCGCTCACCGATAAAGCAGATGCCAGTGGAATCTTTCTTCTTGTGGTTGTCGAACCCCTTTTCTTCGGCAATGCGGCGTACTTCAGGCTTTTCCAGATCACCCAGCGGGAACAGGGTGCGATCGAATTTCTGATAGTCCACCGCGTGCAGGAAGTAGGTCTGGTCCTTGTTGGTGTCGACTGCGCGTAACAGCTGCGCTTTGCCGCCATGGCTGACCTGGGAGTAATGCCCGGTGGCGATGTAATCCGCGCCCAGGGTGATGGCGTGATCGAGGAACGCCTGGAACTTGATTTCCTTATTGCAGAGGATGTCCGGGTTGGGGGTGCGCCCGGCCTTGTATTCGGCGAGAAAGTGGGCGAATACGCGATCCCAGTACTGCTCGGCAAAGTTGGCGGTGTGCAGCTCAATACCCAGCACGCCGGCCACCTGCATGGCGTCGAGCAAATCTTCCCGGGCGGTGCAGTAGTCGGTGCCGTCGTCCTCGTTCCAGTTCTTCATGAACAGGCCTTCGACCTGATAACCGGCATCGATCAGGCGGGCCGCGGCCACGGAGGAGTCCACACCGCCGGACATGCCGACGATCACACGAGTGTCTTTGGGGGCCTTACGCATGACAAATCATCCTCTCTGCAGAGGCCAGGGGTGCTGATAAATGCTATCCAGGGGCAGTCGGCGCCCGGACAGGTAATCATCCAGGCATTTTTCCACCAGGGCGCTGCGGTGCTGGTGCCGACGGGCGCGGAATTCATCCGGGGTCAGCCATTCGGCTTCGAGAATGCCGGTATCGAGCTTCTGTTTCGGGTCGTGGCTGACTGGCCGGGCCACGAAGCA
This sequence comes from Alloalcanivorax sp., assembly GCA_039983755.1. Classification (GTDB taxonomy): domain Bacteria; phylum Pseudomonadota; class Gammaproteobacteria; order Pseudomonadales; family Alcanivoracaceae; genus Alcanivorax. Next base: position 99,758 of record JBDWVU010000043.1, on the reverse strand, counting down.
GGTGCGGTAATAGACACCGGCGCCCTTGTGGGGCTGGAAGATATACCAGCCGAGCAGGTCAGTGATTTCCACCTGCCAGGCACTCTCTTCGAGGGTTTCGCGGTAGGCCGCCTGCATCAGGTTTTCACCGAATTCCGCATGGCCCGCGGGCTGATTCAGCACTTCCTCGCCCTTGCTCATTTCTCGGACAAACAGGAAGCGGCCGTCTTGTTCGACTACGCAGGCCACAGTAATGTGCGGCTCAAAGCTGTTCATAGCGTATCCTACCGGACAGGAAGCACCGGCTGCCGTCGAGGGCTTAAATGGCGATGCTTCATTCAATTCTGGAAAGGCGGGAATGGTAGCGCAGCGGCGCCACAGACAACAGAGCGGAGACACCTCTGAGCATGACAGAGCAACGATTTACCCACCTGGATGACAGCGGCCGGGCCCAGATGGTCGATGTGACCGACAAGGACACCACTCAGCGTACCGCCACTGCGCAGGCGCGGGTGCGCATGCAGCCGGCCACGCTGGAAATGATACTGGGTGGCGAGCACCCCAAGGGCGATGTGCTCGCCACCGCCCGGATTGCCGGAATTCAGGCGGCAAAGAAGACCTGGGACCTGATCCCCCTGTGCCACCCGCTATTGCTCACTGGCGTCACGGTGACCATCGAGCCGGAAGGAGCAGATGCGCTGTGCGTGCAGGCAACCTGCAAGCTCAAAGGCACCACTGGCGTGGAGATGGAGGCCTTGACCGCCGCATCGGTGGCCAGCCTGACTCTCTATGATATGTGCAAGGCGGTGGATCGGGGCATGGTGATTGAATCCGTGTGCCTGCTGGAAAAGTCCGGTGGCCGCAGTGGCCAGTTCCGGCGGGAGGATTAAGGTGATCGAGATACGTTTCTTTGCTGCTCTGCGTGAGCGGGTGGGTAGTGACAGCCTGACGGTCACGCCGCCGGATGGTGTCGATACCGTGGCGGCCCTGGTCGCATGGCTGGCCGACGACAATGCGTCGGTGGGCGGTGCGTTGGAGGCGACCCCCCGGTATATGGTGGCGGTGAATGAGGTGCTCAGCCAGGAGCAGGCCGCGATCCATGATGGCGATGTGGTCGCCCTGTTCCCTCCGGTGACCGGCGGATGAAGATTCATGTGGCTGTCACGGACACGGCGCTGGTGCCGGCGCAGCCGTCCGACTGGCTTCGCGACGCGGGTCTCAGCGGCGCCATGGTGCAGTTCAGTGGCCAGGTGCGCGATGAGCAGGGCAGGGTGGAGGCGCTGCACCTGGAGCATTACCCGGGCATGACGGAGGGGGTGTTGCGCACCATTGTCGATCAGGCTGGCCAGAAATGGCACCTCAATGGTGCCTGGGTGGTGCACAGAATCGGCACCATGGTGGTGGCTGATGACATCGTGCAGGTGGCCGTCAGTGCCCCCCATCGACAGGATGCGTTTGCGGCCTGCGCATTTATCATGGATTTGCTCAAGACCCGCGCGCCGTTCTGGAAAAAGGAGCTTATCGACGGCCGCTGGATTTGGGTCGAGGCCCGCCAGAGCGATGACGAGGCCGCCGCTGCCTGGCTGCAGGCGGCTTCGGCGCATGAACCGTCATAGCACGCCATTCTCCAGGGGCGAGAGCCTCAAGGTTCCAGTCGCCAATCTGCCAGCGAACCAGCCGCAGGGTGGGGTGGCCAATGGCTGCGGTCATTCGCCGCACCTGCCGGTTTCGACCTTCGTCTATGGTGAGCTTGAGCCAGCTATCCGGTACGGTTTTCCGTGAGCGTACGGGCGGATTGCGTGGCCATAACGCGGGAGGCTCGATCAGTTCGACCTTGGCCGGGCGCGTGGGGCCGTCCTTCAGGGTGATGCCTTGGCGTAGTTTTTGCAGTTCCTGCCCCCCGGGCTTGCCTTCCACCTGAACCAGATAGGTTTTGGGAAGCTTGAACCGCGGATCGCTGATGCGTGCCTGCAGGGCGCCGTCATCGGTCAGCAACAACAGGCCTTCAGAATCCCAGTCCAGTCGACCGGCCGGGTATACGCCGGGCACCGGCACGCACTCGCGCAGGGTTCGCCGGCCCTGGTCGTCGCTGAATTGGGAGAGGACCTGAAACGGTTTGTTAAGTAAGATCAATTGCGCCATGGGGTGAGTATCAATGACTGTTGTTGGTCTGCGGTTGCTACCGCTTGTCCTAACAAGGCTAAACGGTCGGTGCTATACTCGCCAGCCTATGCAGAATACAGTTTTATTCGGAGGGAGCACTCCTGTTGGGTGCCCGCTGATCTGACGGCCAAAAGCCGACTGATATCAGGCGGAAAGCTCTACCAATACAATTGGGACCTTGTAAATCTATGACCACGCCTAAAATTATTTACACCATGACCGATGAGGCGCCCGCGCTGGCGACCTATTCCTTTTTACCCATCATTGAAAAATTCACTTCGATCGCTGGCATTGAAGTTGAGAGCAGTGACATTTCCCTCGCTACACGCATTCTCGCCAGCTTTCCTGAATATCTGACCGACCAGCAGAAGGTGAATGACACCCTGGCCGAACTGGGTGATCTGACCCAGGATCCGGAAGCGAACATCATCAAGCTTCCCAATATCAGTGCCTCGATTCACCAGCTCAGAGCCGCGATTGCCGAACTGAATGAGCATGGCTACCCGGTGCCGGAATACCCTGATGAGCCGCAAAGCGAGGAAGAGGAGGACATTCAGGCCCGTTACACCAAGATCCTCGGTTCTGCGGTGAATCCGGTGCTTCGCGAAGGCAATTCCGACCGTCGCGCCCCTATCGCGGTTAAAAACTATGCGCGCAAGAATCCGCACAGCATGGGGGAGTGGAGCCAGGCTTCACGTACCCACGTCGCCCATATGCGCGGCGGCGATTTCTTTTCCCATGAGACCTCCTCGACGATAGAGAAGGCCTGCAAGGTGCGCATCGAGTTCGAAGATTCCAGCGGCAATGTAACGGTCAAGAAGCCGGAGCTCCCGCTTCTCGATGGCGAAGTCATTGATGCCATGTACATGAGCAAGAATGCGCTCAGTGAGTTCTTTGACAAGCACATTGAAGATGCCAAGAACACCGGCATGCTGTTCTCCCTGCACGTAAAAGCCACCATGATGAAGGTGTCTCACCCCATTGTGTTTGGTCATGCGGTTAGGCGCTTCTACAAGGAACTGTTCGATAAACATGGCGATGTGCTGGAAGAGATTGGTGCGAATCCGAATAACGGCTTGAGCCACATCTACCAGAAAATCGAAGAGTTGCCGATATCCCAGCGCCTGGAGATCGAAACAACGATTCGCGCCTGTTACCTGCATCGTCCTGAACTGGCCATGGTCGATTCCGACCGCGGTATTTCCAACCTGCACGTCCCTTCCGACGTTATTGTTGATGCTTCCATGCCGGCGATGATTCGCCAGGGCGGCAAGATGTATGGTGCCGACGGCAAGCTGAAAGATACCAAGGCGGTTATCCCGGAAAGCACCTACGCCACCATCTACCAGGAAGTCATCAACTTCTGCAAAACCCATGGGGCTTTTGATCCCGTTACCTGTGGCTCGGTACCGAATGTGGGCTTGATGGCTCAGAAAGCCGAGGAATACGGTTCGCACGATAAAACATTTGAAGCCAGTGCCAACGGCACCATGCGGATCGTGCGTGAAGATGGGCAGGTGCTGCTGACCCATGACGTGGAGCAGGGTGATATCTGGCGTATGTGCCAGGCAAAAGACCTGCCGATCCGTGACTGGGTAAAATTGGCCGTGGTTCGTGCCCGGCAAAGCAACACTCCGGCTATCTTCTGGCTGGACAAGGAGCGGGCCCACGATCAACAGATGATCCGGAAGGTTCGCAAATATCTCAAGGAGCACGATACCGAAGGCCTTGATATCCGCATCATGTCTCCGGTTCAGGCGATCCGCTACACCATGGAGCGCATGATCCGCGGCAAAGACACCATCTCCGTCACGGGGAACGTGCTGCGTGACTACCTGACCGACCTGTTCCCGATTCTGGAGCTCGGCACCAGCGCCAAGATGCTGTCCATTGTTCCCTTGATGGCCGGCGGCGGACTCTACGAAACCGGTGCTGGCGGTTCGGCCCCCAAGCATGTGCAGCAATTCCTGGAAGAAAACCACCTGCGCTGGGATTCGCTGGGCGAATTTCTGGCGCTGTCGGTTTCCATTCAGGAGCTGGGCGAAAAGTATGGGAACAACAAGGCCAAGGTGATCGCGGCCGCTCTGGACAGGGCCAATGAGCAGTATCTGGAGCAGAACAAGTCACCGTCACGGAAAGTCGGCCAGCCGGATAACCGGGTAAGCCATTTCTATGTGGCCATGTACTGGGCCCAGGCGCTGGCCGCGCAGGATGAGGACGCAGAGCTGAAGGACACCTTCACGGCTATTGCCGCTTCGCTGACGGAAAACGAAGAGACAATCGTCAGCGAAATGGTGGCCGTGCAAGGCTCGCCCATTGATATCGGCGGTTACTATAACCCCGATTTCAGCAAGGCTTCGGCCGCTATGCGACCCAGTGCAACCTTTAACGACATACTCGAGAAGCTCTAGCCAGGCTGTGCTGACCTGGTGAAGCGTACAGCTGTTGAGTCTTGTGGCCTTGGAGGGAGTGTTTTTCCTGGTCACAAGGCACAGCAGATGTGTGCTTCAGGGCTTGCCTGGTAAGGCTTTTCAGCGCCCCTTGCCGCCGCCCCCGTGGCCGGGTGTTCTCCGTTTCCCCACGTCCCTTGCAGTCAATCTCCCAAGTGCCAAACCGATGCTCCACCCAGGCTTTGGCTCGATGCTATACTCGCGAGCAGAGGCCGAATTCGCTTTTATTCAGAGGGAGAAGTGTAGATGGGATACCAAAAGATCACGGTTCCTGCAGACGGTGACAAAATCACGGTTAATGCGGACCTGTCCCTGAATGTCCCCAATCATCCGATTATTCCTTATATCGAAGGGGATGGCATTGGTGTCGACATTTCACCAGTGATGATCAAGGTGGTTAACGCTGCCATCGAGAAAGCCTACGGCACCAAGCGTGGCATTACCTGGATGGAAGTTTACGCCGGGGAAAAAGCCACCGTCGTATACGGGCCGGATGTTTGGCTGCCCGAGGAAACCCTGGAAGCCTTGCGGGAATTCACCGTGGGGATCAAGGGGCCGCTGACCACCCCGGTGGGCGGTGGTATTCGCTCCCTGAACGTGTCCCTGCGCCAGGAGCTGGACCTGTACACCTGTATGCGCCCGGTGCGCTATTTTGAAGGGGTTCCCAGCCCCGTTGTTCATCCCGAACTCACCGACATGATCATCTTCCGTGAGAACTCCGAAGATATTTATGCGGGCATTGAATGGGCGGCGGACAGCCCCGAAGCCACCAAACTGATCCGTTTCCTGCGCGAGGAAATGGGCGTTACCCAGATTCGCTTCCCGGAAGGCTGCGGGATCGGCATCAAGCCGGTGTCCCGCGAAGGGACCCAGCGTCTGGTGCGCAAGGCGATCCAGTACGCCATCGATAACGACAAGGGTTCGGTCACCCTGGTGCACAAAGGCAACATCATGAAGTATACCGAGGGCGCCTTTAAGGATTGGGGCTATCAGCTTGCCGGGGAACGTTTCGGTGCTGAATTGCTGGATGGCGGGCCCTGGATGACCATGAAAAACCCCAATACCGGCAAGGAAATCATCATCAAGGATGTGATCGCCGATGCATTCCTGCAGCAGATCCTGATGCGCCCGGCGGATTACAGCGTGATTGCCACCCTGAATCTGAACGGCGACTACATTTCCGATGCGCTGGCAGCGGAAGTCGGCGGGATTGGTATTGCGCCGGGGGCCAATATCGGTGGCTCCGTGTCCCTGTTCGAGGCCACCCACGGCACCGCGCCCAAGTACGCCGGCCAGGACAAGGTCAACCCGGGGTCACTGATCCTGTCTGCGGAAATGATGCTGCGGCACATGGGCTGGAACGATGCGGCTGACCTGATCATCAACGGTGTGGAAGGCGCGATTGCGGCGAAAACGGTGACCTACGACTTCGAGCGGCTGATGCCGGACGCGACGCTGTTGACCTGTTCAGAGTTTGGGAATGCGGTGATTGAGCATATGGGCGTCTGAGACGCCCGACGGGCTCAATAGCTGGCTTGCAGTGCGAACCCGCCTGCGGGCGGGGAGGGGTCAGGAGGGTGTCGTCTGATCTTCAGCGACGCCTTCTTCGTTACTGGCTTCTTCGTTGGCGCGCAGATTGATGGCATGGAAGCCCTTGTTGGCCGGTTGCACCTCGTACTCCACAGGTTGCCCGGCTTTCAGGCTTTTGTAGCCATCCATCTGAATGTAGGAATAGTGGACGAACAGATCTTCGCCCCCTTCGTCCGGGCGTACAAAACCGTAGCCCTTGGCGTTGTTAAACCACTTTACTCGTCCCGTTGCCATGGTCCTTCCCTCTGCCTATCCAATGGCGAATATGTTTATTTTTATCCTCGGGCTGCCGGCTGCGGTAAACTGGCACCTGAGTCTATTGTGCAACTTTTAAACATGCACAGCAGGGTGTCAACCCCGTGAAATCATCCATTGGAATTGATTTGCTGCGGGGGATTGAAAAAACACCGACCACCCATCATTTCTTCATTGCCTGCTGACGCCAGCAGGGTTACAACGGTTTTGAGGCTTTATGAATTGGCATCAACAAGATTGGCATCCGGTAATGATTGACGAAACAGGCACGCTGCGTTGTGGGCCGGCAGATTCCCCCTCAGACCCGGACCGACACGGTGACATGGCCGTGGAAGAGGCCAAGCCGAAGCTGAAGCCGCCATCCATGTACAAGGTGTTGATGTTGAATGATGACTACACGCCGATGGATTTTGTGGTAGAGATACTGGAAGACTTCTTCAATCTGGGCCGTGAGCAAGCCACCCGTGTCATGCTCACGGTGCATACTGAAGGCAAGGCGGTGTGCGGGGTGTATCCCCAGGACATTGCCGAAACAAAAGCCACGCAAGTGGTGGAATACGCCCGTGAGAATCAGCATCCGCTGATGTGTCAGGTGGAACAGGCCTGATGCCCTCGCGGGCCCATGCAGTGAGGTAGCCTTATGCTCAGCAAAGAACTTGAAATGACGCTTAACGAGGCGTTTCGCCACGCACGTGGCCACCGTCATGAGTTTATGACCGTGGAGCATTTGCTGCTGGCGCTGCTGGATAACGAGGCGGCCGTCGAGGTTCTGCGTGCCTGTGCCGCAGACCTGGATGAATTGCGTGATGCGTTATCCCAGTTTATCGAGGACTCAACACCGCTGTTGCCGGACACCGATCCGGAGCGCGACACCCAGCCCACACTGGGCTTTCAGCGGGTGTTGCAGCGTGCGGTGTTCAGTGTGCAGTCTTCCGGCAAGAAGGAAGTGACCGGAGCGAATGTGCTGGTCGCCATCTTTAACGAACAGGAAAGCCAGGCAGTCTATTTTCTTAACTGTCAGGACATTCATCGCCTGGATATCGTTAATTTTATTGCCCACGGCATTTCCCAGATTCAGGATGCAGAGCCGTCCATCGAGACCGAGCAGGACATCGAGGCGGGCGCGGAAGGCGCCCCGGCCAGCGCGCTGGATAATTACGCCACTAACCTGAACGAAATGGCCCGCGAAGACCGTATTGACCCGCTGGTGGGGCGCGCATTCGAGATTGAGCGGGCGGCACAGATTCTCTGCCGTCGCCGCAAGAACAACCCCTTGCTGGTGGGTGAGCCCGGTGTGGGCAAAACCGCCATTGCCGAAGGGTTGGCGCGGATGATCGTGGAAAAGCAGGTGCCTGAGCCCCTGCTGGACGCGGTGGTCTATTCACTGGATCTGGGCGCGCTGCTGGCTGGCACCAAGTACCGGGGTGATTTCGAGAAGCGTCTGAAAACCCTGCTGGCAGAACTGAAGAAAGAGCCCAACTCGATTCTCTTTATCGATGAAATTCACACCATCATCGGAGCCGGTGCGGCTTCCGGCGGGGTAATGGATGCCTCCAATCTGCTCAAGCCGCTGCTGGCATCCGGTGAGCTCAAATGCATGGGCTCCACCACGTTCCAGGAGTACCGGGGCGTGTTCGAGAAGGACCGGGCCCTGTCACGCCGGTTCCAGAAAATTGATGTGGTCGAGCCGTCGGTGGAAGACACCGTGGGGATTCTCAAGGGGCTGAAAAGCCGTTTTGAGGCCCACCATGACGTGAGCTACACGGATGCAGCGCTGAAAGCCGCTGCAGAGCTGAGTGCCCGTTACATTAATGACCGTTACCTGCCGGACAAGGCCATCGACGTGATCGACGAAGTCGGTGCCTGGCAGCGTTTGCGCCCGGAAGACCTGCGCAAGCACACCATCGAAGAGACCGATGTTGAGGATATGGTGGCTAAAATCGCCCGCATTCCTCCCAAGCAGGTGTCGTCCTCTGACAAGGAGTTGCTGCGCAATCTTGAACGCGACCTGAAGATGACCGTATTCGGCCAGGATGAGGCCATCGATACCATTTCAGCGGCGATCAAACTGTCCCGTGCAGGCCTCAAGGGTGACCACAAGCCCATCGGCAGTTTCATGTTTGCCGGTCCCACCGGGGTGGGCAAAACGGAAGTGAGTCGTCAGCTGGCCCGGGCGCTGGGCGTGGAACTGGTTCGCTTCGATATGTCCGAGTACATGGAGCGCCATACCGTGAGCCGCCTGATTGGTGCGCCTCCCGGTTATGTGGGCTTCGATCAGGGCGGTTTGCTCACTGAGGCGATCACCAAGACGCCGCACTGTGTGCTGCTGCTGGATGAAATCGAGAAGGCGCACCCGGAAGTGTTCAATATCCTGCTGCAGGTGATGGACAATGCCACGCTGACCGACAATAACGGTCGCAAGGCGGACTTCCGTAATGTGATCCTGATCATGACCACCAATGCCGGCGCGGAAGTGCTGAACAAGCGCTCTATCGGCTTTACCGAGCAGGACAACAGCACCGACGGCATGGAAATGCTCAAGAAGGTGTTTACGCCGGAATTCCGCAACCGTCTGGATGGCACCATTCAGTTCCTGCCGCTGACCAGCAAAGTGATCCTGGGTGTGGTCGACAAGTTCCTGGTGGAGCTGCAGGCGCAGCTTGATGAGCGCGGTGTGGTGCTGAATGTGGACGATGCGGCCCGTACGTGGTTGGCCGAGAAGGGCTACGACAAGGATATGGGCGCCCGGCCCATGGCCCGTTTGCTCCAGGAAAAAATAAAGAAACCGTTGGCAGAGAAGTTGCTGTTCGGCGAATTGGCCGGTGCCGGTGGGCAGGTCAATATCACCGAAAAAGACGGGGAGCTGGTGCTTTCCGTGGAAGCGGCCACAGCGGAGCCCGCGTAAACAGAAGTGGCGGGCGCCTTTCTTTACGGAAAGGCGCTCCGCGCATTTTCAATCAACGCACAGACAACAAAAAAACCCGGCAATGCCGGGTTTTTTTGTGGGTGTATTCGGCCGGAGCCGTTCCGGGTTATTTCATCCGGAAAGTGATGCGTCCCTTGGTGAGGTCATAGGGAGACATTTCCACTTTTACACGATCCCCTGTGAGGATGCGGATATAGAACTTACGCATCTTCCCGGAGATATGGGCCGTAATTACATGACCGTTGTCCAGCTTCACACGAAACATCGTGTTGGGCAGGGTATCAACGATGACACCTTCGAGTTCGATTTGCTCTTCTTTCGCCATCCAACAAATACCTTGGGTTACCGGCTATTAGCGACGCGCAATTGTGCCGTAAAAGGGCCTTGGCTGCAAAAGAAGTTGGAAAAAGCGTGAAGAGGAGGGCTCAACCCCCGGAATCACTGGGATCGGTGTGCTCTTTCCAGCTCCCGCTGGCGAGAATTTCCAGGGGCTGGTACTGGCTTTTGTAGCTCATTTTCTGGCATTGACGGATCCAGTAGCCCAGATACAGGTAGGGAAGCTGTAACCGTTGGCATTGTTCGATTTGCCATAGCAGCGCCATAACCCCCAGGCTGCGCTCGGGCAGCGTGGGGTCAAAGAAGGTGTACACCGCGGAAAGGCCATCATTGAGCTGGTCGGTGACGGCCACGGCGACCAGCTTGCCTTGCTGGCGAAATCCGTAGAAATGGGTATCGGCCCATTCGCAGGTAAGAAAATTGGTGAACTGCTCTTCAGATGGCGGGTACATGTCGCCATCACCATGGCGGTCATTAATGTAGGCAGCGTAAAGCGCGTACAACTCGCGACTGAAGCGGGCGGGCTCGCGGTTCACCGCCAGATCGGCGTTGTTCTTGAGGATACGGCGATGGCGGCGGCGGGGGTGGAAATCATCCACTCGCACCCGGGCCGGAATGCAGGCATTACAGCTGTCGCAGTGGGGGCGATAGAGATAATCGCCGCTGCGGCGAAACCCCAGCAAGCTCAGTTCACTATAGAGCTCTGGTGATAGCTGGGCCTGGGGATCCACAAACAGGGTAGACGCCTGGCGGTCTTCCAGGTAGCTGCAGCTATGGGCGGGTGTGCGAAAAAAGCGCAGCGTGGACAAGTCAGTCATGGTGTAAGTGTAGCCCAGGGCAGGGGGGCTAAAAAGCCTCACATTCGGCTTGCAGTGCGGCCCAGTCAAACGGCCGCTCCGGCCAGGGCGTGGGTACTGGTTGGGCAGGTATCCAGTCGCAAAGGCAGGCCTCAAAGGCATCGCGGGGCATCATTTCGGCCCCCATGGACATAAGGTGAGGGTTCTCGATCTGGGCATCAAGCAGGTGGATATCCAGCATGCGGGCCAGGTTCCGCAGTGCCACCAGTGCCACCTTGGAGCCGTTGCGTTGCGGGGAGGCCATGGATTCACCAAAGAACATCTGGCCAAGCTGAATGCCATAAAGGCAGCCGGCCAACGACCCGTTTTGCCAGATCTCCACGCTGTGGGCATAACCTTGCTGATGCAGTTGGCAGTAGGCCGCTACCATCTCCTCACTAATCCAGGTGCCCGGTTCACCCTGGCGGGGGGCGGCGCAGGTGCGCATTACTGTTTCGAAGTCGCGGTCAAAGGTAACGGTGAAATCCGCCTGGCGGAGATGCCGGGACAGGCTGCGGCTGACATGTAGCTGGTCCAGCCGGATCACGCAGCGCGGTGCCGGGCTCCACCAGAGGATGGGCTGGGTGTCTGCGTTGTACCAGGGGAAGATGCCGGCAGCATAGGCCTGCACCAGGGTTTGCGGGCTCAGGTCCGACCCGGCAGCCAGCAAGCCGTCCGGGTCGGTGAGGGCGAGCCGGGTATCAGGGAAGGGTTCCCCGGGTTCCAGCCATGGCACCATGTGGTGGCCCTCCGGTCTGTCAGTCGTTCAGGTTGTCCAGGAAACGCTCGGCATCCAGCGCGGCCATGCAGCCAGCGCCAGCGGAGGTCACCGCCTGACGGTAGATGTGATCCGCCACGTCGCCGGCCGCAAATACCCCTTCCACGCTGGTGGCGGTGGCATTGCCTTCGGTACCGCTGGCGATCTTGATATAGCCATCTTTCATGTCCAGCTGGCCGGCAAAGATATCCGTGTTCGGCTTGTGGCCGATGGCGATGAAGACACCCTGCAGTTCCAGATCCTTGCTGCCCTCACCCTTGGTGGAGCTGATGCGCATGCCGGTGACACCGCTGTCATCGCCAAGCACTTCTTCCAGGGTGTGGTCCCATTCCACGGAAATGTTGTCTTTGGCGAGCAGTTTGTCCTGCAGGATTTTTTCTGCGCGCAGGCTGTCACGACGGTGTACCAGGGTTACGTGTTCGGCAATGTGGGACAGGTACAGCGCTTCTTCGACAGCCGTGTTACCGCCACCGATTACCGCCACCTTCTGGCCCTTGTAGAAAAAGCCGTCACAGGTCGCGCAGGCAGACACGCCTTTGCCCATAAAGGCTTCTTCGGACTCCAGCCCCAGGTACATGGCGGTGGCGCCGGTGGCAATGATCAGGGCGTCACAGGTGTAGGTGCCATTGTCGCCCTTGAGGGTGATCGGTCGGCGGCTCAGGTCCACGTCGTTGATATGGTCGTAGACCATTTCCGTATCGAAGCGCTCGGCGTGCTGCTGCATGCGCACCATCAAGTCCGGCCCCTGCAGACCTTCCACATCACCGGGCCAGTTATCCACTTCGGTGGTGGTGGTGAGCTGGCCGCCAGGCTGGATACCGGTGATCACAACCGGCTTGAGGTTGGCACGGGCGGCGTAGACGGCCGCAGTGTAACCCGCCGGGCCGGAACCCAGAATAATCAGCCGATGGTGCTGCACGTCGCTCATGTGTTACTCCAGTAAATACGTAGGTTGGGCAGGTGGTCGGGCACGTTATGCCGCGTCCGCCCTTGCGACTCCAGCTGTGGGGGCAAGGCCTGCACATTCAAGGCAGTGAAAACTACCGTAAAACAGGGGCGTCGTGAAGCCTGAACATGGGCTATCAATGCAATAGGAAGAGGCGACTGCCCGGGGCGCGAGCCGCAGATTGCGGCTATTTTGTGCGATAATGCCGTGCGCCCGGGCACACCGGGAGGGGCAAAGCTGGCCGCCCCCACTGTGATTGACTACAATCGCAATAATTTCAATCCGTTATCAGCTATTCTTTATCCAATAGTTTGACTTTATTGAGGGGCAAGGCGTGAGTAAAACGGTTGCCGGGCAAGGACAGTCCGGGTTTTCCCGCCATCTCAAACGCGGTTTGGTGGAAGGCATGGTCATTGCGCTGATCGCCTTTTCCCTTTACCTGCTGCTGGCGCTAATCAGTTTCGATAGCCGCGATCCCGGCTGGTCCTATGTGGGCAACGTGGATGCGGTGCGCAATGCCATGGGGCGGGTAGGGGCGTTCAGCGCCGATCTGCTGCTGGGCCTGTTTGGCTATATGGCCTATCTGTTTCCGGTGCTGCTGGGTTTCTGGGCCGGCAAGGTGCTGCGTGAGCGTCATGCGGGGTTGCCGGGGAGCTGGCCGCTGTTCAGCCTGCGACTGGTGGGTTTTATTCTGACCATGCTGGCGGGCACGGCACTGTCGTACATGCATTTCACCATGGGCGATACGCTGCCGGAAGGTGCCGGGGGCATTCTCGGCCATGAGGTTGGCGATGCCTCTCTGGCCGGGTTCAACCCGCTGGGTGGCACCTTGATGATGGTGGCGTTGTTTTTGATCGGCGTGACCATCTTTACCGATTTGTCCTGGATCGCGCTGGCTGAAGGCCTGGGCGCGCTGGTGCTTGGCGCCATCGAGAAAGTGCCTGCCTGGTGGCAAGCGCGTAAGCGCCAGCGTGAAGAGCAGCGGCAGAAGAAAGAAGCCCATGAGAAACGCGCCAAGGTCATTACCGAGGCGAAGAAAAAGGCAGAAACGCGAACCCCGCCAAAAATCGCCAAACCGGCCAAACCGGTGGAAAAAAGCGCTCGGGTTCAGAAGGAAAAACAGCAGAAACTGTTTACCACGGAAGTCTCCGGTGAGCTGCCTCCTGTGGGCCTGCTGGATGCGGTGGAAGAGTCCAAGGGCGGTTATTCCGAGGAAGCCCTGGAAGGCATGTCACGCCTGCTGGAAATCAAGCTCAAGGATTTCAATATCGAGGCGGAAGTAGTGGCGGTGCAGCCCGGCCCGGTGATTACCCGCTTCGAGATTCAGCCGGCCGCTGGTATTAAAGTCTCCAAGATCACCAATCTGGCCAAGGATCTGGCCCGTTCCCTGGCGGTGATCAGCGTGCGGGTGGTGGAAGTGATTCCCGGCAAGACCACCGTGGGGATCGAGATTCCCAACGAGCAGCGGGAGATGATCCGCTTCACCGAGGTGGTTGGCACACAGATGTTTGACCAGGCACCGTCGCCCCTGACCATGGCCCTGGGCAAGGACATTTCCGGTAACCCGGTGATGGCTGATCTGGCCAAAATGCCCCACCTATTGGTGGCGGGTACCACCGGTTCCGGTAAGTCCGTGGGCGTGAACGCCATGTTGCTGTCCATGCTGTTCAAGTCCAGCCCGGACGATGTCCGCCTGATTTTGATCGACCCCAAAATGCTGGAACTGGCGGTCTACGATGGCATTCCGCACCTGCTTACCCCGGTGGTCACCGACATGAAAGAAGCCGCCGGTGCGCTGCGCTGGGGTGTGGGCGAAATGGAGCGCCGTTACCGGCTGATGGCCTCCATGGGGGTGCGGAATATTTCCGGTTACAACCGCAAGGTGGACGATGCCAAGAAGAAGGGCGAGCCCCTCAAGGACCCGTTGTGGAAACCGGATGACCCCATGAATCTGGATGAGGAGGCGCCGCTGGCCGAGCACCTGCCTTATATCGTTATCGTCATCGATGAATTCGCCGACATGATGATGATTGTGGGCAAGAAGGTGGAAGAGCTGATCGCGCGCATCGCCCAGAAAGCCCGGGCGGCAGGTATTCACCTGATTCTCGCCACCCAGCGCCCGTCCGTGGACGTGATCACCGGCCTGATCAAGGCCAACGTGCCGTCGCGTATCGGCTTCCAGGTATCGTCCAAAATCGACTCCCGCACCGTGCTGGATCAGGGCGGGGCAGAGCAGCTACTGGGCCATGGCGACATGCTTTATTTACCCGGCGGCACCAGTGTTCCGGAACGTGTTCACGGCGCCTTTGTCTCAGATGAAGAGGTACACCGGGTGTGTGACGATTGGCGCAAACGCGGCGAGCCCAATTATCTGGAAGAAATTCTCGATGGTGGCAGTGACCTCAATGCACCGATGCCTGGCATGGAAAGCGCCGGCGACGGCAGCGATGACGAAAATGATCCGCTTTACGATGAGGCGGTGGCGATCGTCACCGAGTCCCGACGGGCGTCCATTTCGTCTGTGCAGCGGAAACTCAAAATTGGCTATAACCGTGCCGCCCGCCTGGTGGAAGCCATGGAAATGGCAGGGGTGGTCACCGAGGCCGGTAACAACGGTCAGCGCGAAGTGATCGCGCCACCGCCGGTCAAATAAGGAGATTGAATGAAGACGTTGTTGTTGAGCCTGGCGCCTGCTGTCCTGTTGGCCTCTACCGCATGGGCGGGTGCCACGGATGATTTGCTGGATCGCCTGCAGACACTCAAATCCATGAAAGGGCACTTCGAGCAGGTGGTACTGGATCAGGGCGGCACGCATATGCAGGAAGCCACAGGCCGTTTTCAGGTGGCCCGCGGGAACCAGTTTTACTGGCTCACCGAAACGCCTTATGAGCAGATGGCTGCTTCCGACGGCGAAACCGTCTGGGTTTACGACAAGGATCTGGAGCAGGTGGTGGTACGCCCGTTGAGCCAGGATCTGGGCCAGACCCCGGCCCTGTTGTTTGGTGGCAAGCCTGCCGATGTGGCCAAGGCGTTCAGTATTTCCGAGCGCGATAATCAGGGCGCTGAAGTGACTTACCGGCTCACGCCGAAAGGTCAGGATCCGCTGTTCGATCAACTGGATGTGACCTTCGAGGGTAATGAGCCCGCGTCCATGCGCCTGCAGGACGCACTGGGCCAGCAGACGGTAATCGACTTCAAGAGCCTGACCCTGAACGGGGCCATCGACAGTGACCTGTTCCACTTCGAGCCGCCTGAAGGCACGGATGTCATTCAGCAACAACAGTAATCGAGGGTAGCGGCCGGGATGCTCCGGCCGCAGCCCGGTCACCAGTAGGCGTTTTCCATGAGCGATCTTTTTGCCGCCGATGCCGCCCAGCAGGCTCAGCCCCTGGCGGCGCGCCTGCGACCTGCCCACCTGGATGACTATGTAGGCCAGCAGCATCTGGTTGGCGAGGGCAAGCCGCTGCGCCAGGCCCTGGACCGGGGCCAGCTGCATTCCATGATTCTGTGGGGCCCGCCGGGCACCGGCAAAACCACCCTGGCACTGATCATGGCGCAAACCGTGGATGCCGCGTTTATCACGCTCTCTGCGGTGTTGTCCGGGGTAAAGGATATCCGGGCCGCCGTTGAGCAAGCGCAGATTCGCCTGGGGCAGGGACGCCGTACGGTCCTGTTTGTGGACGAGGTGCACCGCTTCAACAAGGCTCAGCAGGATGCCTTCTTGCCCCACGTGGAAGAAGGCACGATCACTTTCATCGGCGCCACCACCGAAAACCCGTCTTTTGAGCTCAACAACGCGCTGTTGTCACGGGCACGGGTATATCGGCTTCGGGCATTGGCGCCTGACGATCTCAGCGGTTTGCTGGCCCGTGCACTGCAGGACCCGGCTCTTAACGGTATGCAGCTGGATGCGGATGCCCGGGAGTTGTTGCTGAACTACGCCGATGGTGATGCCCGGCGGCTGCTGAATATGCTTGAAGTCGCGGCCGATTTGGCGGATCAGGATGCACCGAAGATTGATGCGGAATTGATGCGCGAGGTGCTGCGTGATGCGGTGCGCCGTTTCGACAAGGGCGGCGACCTGTTTTACGACCAGATCAGCGCCATGCATAAATCCGTGCGCGGCTCCGACCCGGATGCCGCCCTTTACTGGTTTGCCCGCATGCTTGATGGCGGCTGTGACCCGCTCTATCTTGCCCGCCGCGTGGTCCGCATGGCCAGTGAAGACATCGGCAACGCGGACCCGCGGGCATTGACGCTGTGCCTGCAGGCCTGGGATGTGCAGGAGCGATTGGGGAGCCCGGAAGGGGAGCTGGCTATTGCCCAGGCCATCGCCTACCTGGCGGTTGCCCCGAAAAGTAATGCGGTCTACAACGCCTATAATCAGGCCTGCGCTCTGGTCCGTCAGCAGCCCACCGACGAGGTGCCCCTGCACCTGCGCAATGCGCCCACCCAGCTTATGAAAGACGAAGGCTTCGGTGCCGAGTATCATTATGCCCACGATTTTCCCGAGGCCTTCGTGGCCGGGGAAAATTACTTTCCGGCAAGCCTGCAGCATACCCGTCTCTATGAGCCGGTGAATCGCGGGCTTGAAATCAAGGTGGCAGAAAAACTGGCCCGGCTGCGAGGCCTGAATGCCAGTAGTGACTGGACCCGTTACGGGAAGGGGAAATAATGTCGGTATCAGCGATCACGGAAGGAGGCATGCTGCCCTGGATTGCGGTGGCCTGTGGCGGTGCTATCGGCGCCTGTCTGCGTTTTGGCACCACCTTGTGGGTGGGCGTCCCGATTATGCCAGCCTGGCCCTGGGCCACCTTCAGCGTGAACCTGGCCGGCAGCTTTCTGTTCGGGTTACTGGCGATCATGATGGCGAGCCTGCCGGTGGGTGATGTATGGCGACTGGCGTTGATGACCGGCATGCTCGGTGCCCTGACAACCTTTTCCACCTTTTCGTTTGAGCTGGTGCGGATGGTGGAAGCCAGGGCCTTCTCGCTGGCGGCGGGCTATGCAATGGCGTCGGTGACGGTCTGTCTGTTGCTGGGCATGGCGGGCCTGGCCCTGGGCCGACTGGTTTTTGAATAACATGGGGAAGTTGAATATTTAAACGTTCAACTCAGCCTTTTCTGATTTTGGAGTAAGAGAAACATGCTGGATATTCGTGCCCTGCGGCAGGACGGTGAAGCGATCAAAACGGCGCTGACCAAACGCGGTTACACCCTGGATCTTGACGCGTTTGCGGCGCTGGATGCCAAGCGCAAGCAGGCAGACATCCGTTCCCAGGAGTTGCAGGCCGATCGCAAGAAAGCCTCCAGGCAGGTGGGCGAACTGATCAAGTCCGGCATGGCGGTGGAAGATGCCAAGTCGCAGGTTGCAGAAACCCTGCAAACCATCGATGCAGAGCTGGACCGCGAAGTGGCGAGCGCCAAGGCGATCCAGGAAGAAATTCGTGAATTTCTGATGGGGATTCCCAATGTGCCGCAAGATGCGGTGCCGGCAGGTAATGACGAAGACGACAACGTGGAAGTGCGCCAGTGGGGCACACCGAAAACGCTGCCGTTTGAGCCCAGGGATCACGTGGATGTTGGTGAGGCCCTGGATGGCGGGCTGGACTTTGAGCGCGCGGCCAAACTGTCCGGCGCCCGGTTCTCCGTGATGAGCGGCGGGTTGGCTCGCATGCATCGGGCGCTGATCGATTTCATGCTCGACATGCACAGCGACGAGCACGGCTACCAGGAAGTCTATGTACCGTTTCTGGTCGGGCCGGAAGCCCTGCGCGGCACCGGGCAGTTGCCTAAATTCGCGGAAGACCTGTTCAAGATGGAAGGGGAGCGTGAGTTATACCTGATCCCTACCGCCGAAGTGCCGGTGACCAATCTGGCGGCGGATGAGATTCTTGAAGCGGACACCATGCCGCGCCGCTACACCTGCCACACGCCGTGTTTCCGTTCCGAGGCGGGCAGCCACGGCAAGGACACCCGCGGCATGATCCGCCAACACCAGTTTGAAAAAGTGGAGCTGGTGCAGATGGTGCGTGCGGAGGAATCCGATGCGGCTTTGGAGGCGCTTACCGGGCATGCCGAAGCGGTTTTGCAGAAACTGGATCTACCTTACCGTGTGGTGATCCTGTGTGGCGGAGATTTGGGCTTTTCCTCGTCCAAAACCTACGACATCGAAGTCTGGCTGCCGAGCCAGCAGCGCTACCGGGAAATCTCTTCCTGCTCCAACTTTCAGGATTACCAGTCGCGCCGCATGCAGGCCCGCTGGCGTAATCCGGAAACCGGCAAGCCAGAATTGGTACACACTTTGAATGGGTCTGCCCTGGCAGTAGGGCGTACGCTGGTGGCGATTCTGGAGAACTATCAAAACGAAGATGGTTCCGTGACCGTGCCGGAGGCATTGCGTCCCTACATGAGAGGTCTGGAACGCCTGAAGTAAGGCTGTTCTGGCGCAGACGACGGCGATGCTGCGTTGAACGTTGTTATACGGCAAGCCCGCAGCGCGGGCTTCCTGCCGTTAGCGTCATGCATCCGGCGTCCGGCGTTTACTGGGAGCAAGCATGGAATTTTTACCGATCAGTTGGCGTTTGCAGGGCAAAGTGGCTCTGCTGGCTGGCGGCGGCGAAGTGGCGCTGCGTAAAGGGCGCCTTCTGCACCGTTCGGGTGCGGTAGTGAATGTGGTTGCCCCGCAAGTGTGCAATGAATTGCGCGCCATTGTGGCGCAGAGTGGCGGCGCCTGTATTGATCGTGCGTTTGCGAGCACGGATCTGGATGGGGCCGCGCTGGTCATTTGCGCCACGGACGATCGCAGCACCAATGCCGACATTGCCAGCCAGGCGCAACAGCGCGGTTTGCCCGTCAATGTAGTCGACGATCCGTCGCTGGGCGATTTCATCTTTCCTGCCATCGTGGATCGTTCTCCGGTGCTGATCAGTATCAGCTCCTCCGGCGCCTCGCCGGTACTGGCCCGCAAACTGCGAGCCCAGCTGGAGTCCTCCCTGCCGGCTCGCTGGGGGCGGCTGGCGGATCTGATGGCCCGTTTCCGCCAGCCGCTGAAGGAAAAGCTCGACAATATCGGCGCGCGGCGTCTTTTCTGGGAACAGACCCTGGATAGCCCGGTGGTGGAGAAGGTGCTGGCAGGGAAGGAAAGCGAAGCGGAAGCCATGCTGGGCGCTGCCATCGAATCCGCCGATGCGGCCAGCCTGAGTCGGGGTGAGGTCTACCTGGTTGGGGCGGGCCCCGGTGACCCGGACCTGTTGACGTTCCGGGCGTTGCGCCTGCTGCAGAAAGCCGACGTGGTGCTGTACGACCGGCTGGTGGGCAAGGGGATTGTGGATCTTGCCCGCCGGGATGCGGAGCTGGTGTACGTGGGCAAGGCCCGCGATAAACACGCGCTGCCCCAGGACAACATCAATGAATTGCTGGTCCATTACGCTAAACAGGGCAAGAAGGTGTGCCGTTTGAAGGGCGGGGACCCGTTCATCTTCGGTCGGGGTGGTGAAGAAATTGACCTGATTGTGGCTGAGGGTATCGACTTCCAGGTGGTGCCGGGCATTACCGCCGCCAGTGGTTGTGCTTCCTACGCCGGTATTCCACTGACACATCGTGATCACGCCCAGTCTGTGCGCTTCGTGACCGGGCACCGCAAGGATGGTTCAGTGGATCTGGATTGGGAGCATCTGGTTGGTGAACACGAAACGGTGGTGTTCTACATGGGGTTGGTGGGCTTGCGGGAAATCTGCAGCCAGCTGATTGCTCATGGTCGTGCGGGTGATACGCCGATTGCGCTGGTGTCGCGGGGTACGACCAATCTGCAGGAGGTGATTACCGGCACTCTGGATCAGCTAGCGGACGATATCGAAGGGCGGGAAATCCACGCGCCCACATTGATTATCGTTGGCAGCGTGGTCAGCCTGCATCCCAAGTTTGGTTGGTTCAAACCCTGAAAAGGTCTATGTCGGGTTACGGCTACGCCTAACCCGATCGACTACGGGGCGCGGTTTTTGTCGGTCAGATTTACCCAAGGACACAGAGAGCCTGAAAGGCGTAATCCGACATCGGTTAAAGCCGTGTCTTATCGCGGTTTTCCCACAGTGCTGCTGCTTCGATCAGGGCGCTTTCCAGTGAGTCCGCTTTATCCAGCCCCCACAGCGCCACGGCTACGGTATGAATAACTGCTTGCTCACCGTATTCATCACGGGCTTCGCCGCGCCATACCTTTAACACTGTGCCTGCACTGGGGTCGCCGGGCGGTGCTTGCCGGGGCATGGCGCTATCAATCACCGCGCTTTGCAGTGCCTCGCCATGGCGAATGCCTTGAATGGCGGTGCGGGCATCCGGGCGGATTTCCAGCTCGCCCCCTTCGCCCTTGAACAGGAGCAGATCCCGATCACCGGCCAGCGTTGCCGCCCCTTGATGCAGTTCGATGTAAGCCGGGTGGAAAACACTCTGCATGGAAAGCGGTGCCTGGGCAGGGTTGAGGCTGCGGGCCAGGGTGTTGATTGGTGAGCGCAGGCCCAGGAAGTAGCGCAGCGTGAGCATCCGCGCCAGTGCCGGGCAGAACTGTTCCAGGGGCAGGTAGGCCAGCCCGCGTTCTTCAAGGTGTGCGTGCGCTTCGGCGACGGTTTGCGCAACGGGCAGGCCCAGTTGCGGCAGAAGCTGATCGGTATACACGCGATTGGGTGTGTGCGCCGGTCCGCCATGGAGAAAAGTGCGGATGCCGTTGGTGGCCAGTAGCACTGTTGCCAGCAGATACCAGGGGTGGTGCTTTTTCTTGCCGGCATAGCTGGGCCAGTCCAGTTCCACATGGGGCAGCTCGGCAAGGGCCTGGTAGCAAACGGGTCGGCAGGCATCAAGAAACCCTGCCAGTTCATCCGGCGTTTCTTCTTTTACCCGTAACAGCATCAGGAAGGCGCCAAGCTGAATATCTTCCACGTTTCCGTCAAGGATGGCCTGCATGGCCTCACGGGCTTCCTCACGGGTGAGGCTGCGGCGGGCGCGTTTGCCGCGGCCCAAGGTGCGGACGAAAGGCGCAAAAGCATGTTCAGTCATGATTCCATCTCATCGGGTTTAAGGCGTGTTGCGTGAAGCATGGTACGTGGAAGCGTTTCAATACCAGCTGGTGCACGGGCCGTGTTCGGCGATCAGAGCGATCAGACCCGCATGATCTATCACCGGCAGGGCGCTATCCGGGAGTTGCAAGGATGAATGCGCCAGCAGGTAGCCATCTCCTTTCAGTTCAAGCTGTGATGCAAGTAACAAGCCCGCGTCGGTGAAGACGCAAATGTCGCCACGGGTATAAAGCGCCGAGAAGCGCTGGCGCGTGTTGTCATCGTCAGGGGAAAAGCCAAGCAGGTGCAACATTCAGAACACCAGAATCTGATCGCATTGGGAGCGTAATGATAGCAGCTCATCATGCCCGAGCGGGTCGGCGCTCACCGGGCAGGGTGTGGCTGCGGTGGTGTCTTCCCCGCGTCCCGGTTTTTCGGTCACGCAGCGAACACCGAAGTCAGAGAGCTGCATCAGGGTGTCGTTGGGGCACAGTTTTAGCGCGGCGAGAGCCGGGGGGGTAAGCCACAGGGTGGTGGCCTGTCCGAACGCAGCACCGGTGAGTAGCATGTCGAGCATCTCCTGGAACTGGCTGGAGAAAGGTTGGCTGCCGGTGGCGATGTAGAGGGTATGGTTAGCCAAACTGAATCACCCTGTCGCTGTTGATGAGGGCCTCTGCCCATTGCCCCAGTCCCGCAAGAGAGAAGCCTTCTGCCAGTGTGTTGTCCGCGTCGGTGGCGACAATGCCCCGGCGCTGGGCGGCGCCCACACAAACCACGGCATTCACATCATGACGGGCAAGCCAGTGCTGCCACTGCTGGGCGGCATTGGCCTGCGAGCCATCACCGGTCCAGGCATGGCGGTTCGCCAGATGCACGGCATCCCGGTAGAAGAACAGACAGTGGAGTTGATGATCGGGGGTGTCGAGAAGAGATTGGGCAGTATGCAGGGCGGTCAACGCGGCGGCGGAATCCGCCGCCGCGTTGACCAGTAGCGAGAAACGCATTAATCGTTGCCGCTGAGAGCTGTCAGCAGGTGCAACAGGGACATGAACAGGTTGTAGATGGAAACGAACAGGGTCACGGTCGCCATGATGTAGTTGGTTTCGCCGCCGTGGATGATGGCGCTGGTCTGCCACATGATCAGCAGGGAAGACAGCAGCACAAAGGCAGCAGACACCGCCAGGCTCAGAGCCGGGATGGCGAAGAAGATGTTGGCGATGCTCGCCCCGAACGCCACCAGAATACCGATCATGATGAAATTGGTGAGGAAGCTGAAGTCCTTGCGGGTCACCAGAGCAATGGCCGACATGGCCACGAAAATACCGGCAGTGCCAGCCAGAGCGGTGGTTACGATCTCCATGCCGCCGGGGATCTGGGCGTACATGTTAATGATCGGGCCGGTGGTGAAACCCAACCAGCCGGTGAGGCCGAAGACAGCCAGAATGCCCCAGGCGCTGTTGCGCAGCGCGTTGGTAGCGAAGAGCAGACCAATGTAAACACCAAGGGTCAGCCAGACGTTAACGAAACCGATGTTGCTGGCCATGGCAAACCAGGACGCGCCGGTTGCCACAACGAGTGACAGCCCCAGCAGCATATAGGTGTTTTTCAGTACCTGGGCCGCGCGCTCCCCGGAAACGGCAACGCCGTGCTGGTGGGGGGCGGAGTAGGGGTTAGTCGGGTTATTCATGATATCACTCATCCTTGCCAATTGTTCCTGTGATCATAAGGGCGAGGGCCCCAAAATCAAGCGTTAAACCGGCTTTTCGCCATGAGAAAGTGCCTGGTCATCCCGTGGGGATCATTGGCGACCATGGATGTGCACTTTTGTGACCCTTATCTCGGGATGGCAAGGCAAGTGCTTAATACTATTTTCGTACTTGAAATGCCTGAATTTAAGCCGAGGGGGCCTTATGGGTGCATTATCGCTGGCTGCCACTAAAAGTGAGCAAATCGAGCTGGCAGCGGTACAGGGCCGGCATTCTCTATACGAAGATCTATTGCGGGTGCCTGAGTTGGCATCGCGTCGCCATGAGCTGATTTTCGAACAGAAAAACCGGCTGCTGGGTCGACACCGCCGGATCGTCCTGTTCAATGGCCGCTATCTTGAATGGACGGAGCAGCGGGGGCGGCGTGAGGTAACGCGGATTATCAATCTGGCGTTTCTGGCGGGCTCGCCGAATGCTTATCGTGAAATTGCCTGGCGGTCCCTGAGTGTTGCCCTGCTGGCGCTCATTGTTGCCGGGCTCCTGTTGGCCGTGGGGCAGACCGTTGCCGCGCTGGCAGCGCTGGGAGTGTCCTTGCTGGGGCTTGGCATTTGCCTGCGGGGCTCCTCCCGACGCCTGCTGTTCTATACCCGTAACGGGCGGGTGGTGATGTTCGACCTGTTTGATCAGCGTGGAGACAGAAAGCGCTTTGAAAAGGTGCTTGGCGCGCTGCAGCTACGGGGAGAGCGAGCCTGGGCCCTTTTGCCGGACCGGAAAGAGCGGCTGGCGGCAGAAGTGGCAGAGCACCGCCGGTTGATGCAGGAAGGGGCTATCAACCAAGCGCAATACGAGCGCGCCAAGCGGCGCATCTTTCGTCGTTATTCCGATTGAGCTGAGCGGCCCCGCTCAGCGATCAAAACTCAACCAGTCGTGTGCGGTATTGTGGCTTCGACGTTGACTGGCCTTATTGCTCATGTATTATTGCTGCCACCTTGGAGGGGTGGCAGAGTGGCCGAATGCACCGGTCTTGAAAACCGGCGACGGGAGACCGTCCGTGGGTTCAAATCCCACCCCCTCCGCCAAATCGTGAAGAAAATCAATGAGTTAAAGACGGTTTTCTGGTGTAGGTGTCAACATACCTACCAAACTAAAAGCGGTGCCTTCGGGTGCCGTTTTTTGTGTCTGCCTTAAGCAGCTCACACTAGAAGGCCGTCACGGTTTAAGCTTCAGTATTGCGCCTAGCATTGCTTGGGGGGGGCATGGGTGAGAATGTGCGCGGCTCACGCAAATTTTTTTTGGCTGTCAAGATAAAAGGAAAAATAGTTAATGTTTTAAAATCAAATGGTTATGTTGTTTTTTTCTCTTGGTATGCGCCATCTGTCGCCAATTGCTTTCTGAGTGATTGACAGACACTCACAGGTTATCCACAATTTGCCCCAGAGAAGGTTAGACTTCCTGACACAAATGTTGATTTTAATCTATGTAGGCACCTATTCATCGGAACTTGGTGCCTTTACTGTGTCTAAATAAGATAGGGAAGCACAGTTTCGCCTTAACTTAGAGGCGATACTTATACGGGAGCTAAATATGAGTAATGTGGCTAAGTTAAAAGAGCGCCTTTATGGCGTGGAAGGCTTGGGAGCAACAAATTTTAAGTTGTTTCCTGGCGTAGACCGGAATGCCACACCGGAAGCTGTGGCTGGTGAGATTTTGCGTGCATTGGACGCCTTAGATTCTAATAGTGATGAGCTTACAGCTTGCGAGAACTAAAATAAGTAGATAGCAGGAAGCTACATGCCTGAAAAATTCAACGAATTGTACGAATTCGTACAAACTCAGAGCCCGCGCATTAGCCGGGCTCTTTTAGTTCCAAAGATCAAAGAAATCACTGGCGAAGATTTCGCAATCCAAATGTTTGGGTTCGACATCAACTTGTTGAGGGGGTTCTTTCTTTCGGCGACAATTCCAAATCCGAGTTGGAGGGTAGTCCAACTCGGTGGAAAAAAACACGTAATCCTAATTGCGCGTGGAATGACATACTGCTGGACTAGGTTTGTCCAAGTCAAAGAAATGATGCACCTCTTCGACTCGGAAGTTGAAAAGACCTCAACTGGCAGCGAAGTTGAAGATTTGCTTACGGAATTAGCTGGCCCTGCAAATCCTGCGAAAATCAGCAGGTATCATGAGTCAGAATATAAAGCTATGTGGATGGCTCTTGCTGTTCTGTGTCCCGAGAAAGAAAGGGCTGTTTACGCCCGAAAGAGGGAAGCGGGCATGTCTGATTACGATATCGCAGATGAACTCAAAATCCCTGAACAATTCATTTCATCCCTGCTCGGGGACAAATATAAAGATATCATTCAAGAGATTCTTGACGAGTGAGCCGAGTAAGATGCTGGCCCGCTTCTGCGGGCTTAACAGTATCCTAGGGCTTCACACCAACTTAAAAACCGCTCTGTAATCCACTCGGGCTCCCATTCCAGCCATTGGCAACATTGGCGCAGCATCGGGCCACAGCTTACCACATCGTCAAAGGCTTGCTGTCCTTCCTCAAACTGGCCGGACAGTCTCAAGGGCCTCTCTAGCCAATACTTAGCGGCATCATCCAGTAGTAGGCCCAGAGCAGCCGTCCACAGCCTTATATGGGGGTGAGGGTCGCGCTCGGGATCTCCTTCAATACCAATGCTGTAATGGTCGATATAGGCCGTCACGGCTAGCTATCCGTCCACACTACGCCGGGCAGTGCGAACAGGGAGGCAGGATGGTTACGAATCCAGCAGCCGGGTTTAAAGCCGCCAGCTCGTGCGAATGCCTCACCGTGGGCAATCCAAAAGCGACATATTTCTGTATCACTGTAGCGCTCCGCCCCGGTGCCATCCTTGAACAGGGATTCAACGTGGAGCGGCATGGTCACTGCCGTCCTGGGCTTTCTCTTTGGTCTGGGCATCACATCACCGGAGTCTCAATCCCAAGGTTCAGGGCGCGAATACTGGCTAACATTTGCGCTCTGGCGTCTCTCTCAATTTTTACGCAAGGGTGTGGGCGGCTCTGCCCGAAACGGTCTAGGTCTGTTAACCCTTCTTTGGCGATAATCCCGCGACACTCGTTAA
This sequence comes from Alloalcanivorax sp., assembly GCA_039983755.1. Taxonomy (GTDB): domain Bacteria; phylum Pseudomonadota; class Gammaproteobacteria; order Pseudomonadales; family Alcanivoracaceae; genus Alcanivorax. The sequence continues at coordinate 73,640 of JBDWVU010000043.1, read as the reverse complement.
CCCTGTCGAAACACTCAACCGCAGCGGTGAGCAGAACCACGCCGTCGGGATCGAAGATGTCGTAATCTTGTTGCAACTTACTGAACAGCTCCTGCCCTTTGTCGGTCAGGTGTGACGGTGTGGCGCTCGTCATGTTCGGCTCTCCAATATCATAGTTGATCGTGTACCGGGGAATCTGAGTGAGACTTCGGGCGCGCTAAGGGAACCACTAGCAAAGGTTTTGCATATGCCCCGCCGCCCCTTAATAGGGTGGCCCTGTGCCCGAAACTATTGCCGATTGCCAGCGTCATGGCAGCCAGCCCCTGAACGGTTGGGCATCAGGGCCAATTCGGTCAGCGCTTGAACAGCTTGCTCAGAACGCCTTTCTTCTCTCCGCTCAGGTCAATGTCTGGGTATGCCTCTTTAATCAGCACATCCAGAATCAACGCGATTCGAGCAATGTTCTCTGGTGTGGCGTCCAGCTTGGGGCTCAGCCCTAGCTTGTCCATTGCGTCCAGTTGCTCGGGAGTAGGATTGAAATAAGCCATAATCACATCACCTGCACGACGGCTTCGGATTCATGGTGGAAACGGAAACGGCGCTCACATAGCACGCCAACCATATTGGTCTGCCAAAGGCTGGTCAGTTGCGCCGGGCTGGTCGGGCTCTCTGCCAATTCAACGCTGGCATGGGTGGCAGGGGTCAGGAACAGGCCGCCATTCGCCACAGCGATACGGTCACAGGCGAAGCCCAGCAGGGCCGGGGCGCTGGAATCGTCCTCGATGCAGGGCACCACATGCACGCCGGGGATAAACTCACCACCGTTAACGCTCATGCCGTTGTCACTGGCCATAGCTAGGCGGCGGCAGACAGCGCCGGTGCTGGCAATAACGTAATGCTCAGAATTCGGCAGGGCTTCCAGCAGGCTTGTCAGATCCGCAACAGTGTCAGACGTTGCGGTGATCGTGCTGGCCGGGGTCGCTACGCTTTGGATCGTGGAATTACTGCCACCCACTACAGCGTTGCGAAGCTCATTCTCGAACATGCGACGGCCAGCGCTGCCGGTAGTCATTCCCAGCTCTTTGCTGATTGCAGCAAGCCCGGCTACTTTCAGCTCTGGCAAATTGCTACGGTTCAGGCTGCTTTTAACCAGTGGCTTGGGGTCGCCTTCGTCCACGTTGGAGCCAATGGCACCACTTGCCGCCACTACCGCCCCCAGATCCTCCGGCAGCTCTTTCGAGTAAGCCAGAAGGGAGCCCAGCAGGTCAGCATTGCGAACACTCGCCAGATAGTTTTGAGCAATACGCTCGCCGCCTTCGGTGTCCCAAATGCCGGTCAGGGACGTATAAGCCGCTTTATCTACCAGCCACTCGAATGCAGCACGGGAAGGGCCGAACGCCTTGTTTGCGCCTTTAACGAACGGGGCAAGGGCATCTTTAGCCGTAGCGTTGCCGTTGGTGGCCATGATTCGGGCCAGGTCAGAAAAGCCGCGCTGGGTGTTCTCTCGAAACTCCCGCATGGTTTCCAGCCGCGCTTTCTTCTCAATGCGCGTCCAGTGGTTCACCGCGTAGTCTGAGCCGTATTCATAGGCGTCATCAGACGCCAGCAATGTATCTTCAATCATATAGGTAATCTCGATTGGTTAACTTATACCTATAGTTTAATGCTTGCCATCGTGGCCCGCATGGGCCTTTATGGGCTTTTCATCTTGCGGCCATCCACTGCGCCAGATCCGTGAGGGCATAGCTCACGCGCCCACCTTTTGGGCCGGGCAATCGACGGAATGCCGGGCCTCTCTGGTCGTGCGCATCGCTACGCGCATTTTTTAGGGTGCGGGGGCTGAGTCCCAGCAGCTTGGCCGCGTCATCGGGGGCAAGCCGTGCGTCTGGTGTCATTGGCAAGCCTTCGCGCTGCACTGCCTCCAGCAAGGAATTCATAACGGCTTGGATTTGCTCAGGGTCGATATGTCGGGTCATGGTCTTGTCCGTGTTCGTTAGCCTGTTCTGGTGCGCGGTTTTAGACATTTAGACGTTTTAGACATTAAGACGGGGGGGCTCCGCGTGCGGGAAGTGAAACAGGGAGGGGGGCTGTATAAGTGTCTAAATACTTATATAAAACACTCTACAGACCACACCCCGTAAGGCTTCCAGCGTTTAGACGCTCGTGTCTAAAAATGTCTAAATAGTCAGGGCCTCCGCTTGGTGGATCTTGGAAACCAGTACAGCCCGCCGGGCCGGATCGACTTCCACCACGCCTTCACTAACAAGCGCGTCTACTACTGCCCGTTGCTCATTAACACTCAGCGCCGCATAGCGACGGCTAAGGCTTTTGAGTTGAGAGCGGTAAATAGATGGGCGTTTCTCGAACTGCTCCACAAGCTGCTGCATGGCTTGCCCGGTTGAATGCAATCCGTCCAGGCTGCCTTCATGGCGTGCCAGTGCTGCGGCTCTCTGGTACAGACCTATGCGGATATTGAACGCGGCTTGCAGGTCACTCGGCTCAATCTGGAATCGCTTGTCAGATAGCGCAATCAGGCCCGCCATCTTGATAGCCTGCTCAGCCAGTCGGCCTCCCAGAACGCCATCTTTACGTTTGATTGGCTCTGCCATGTTGGAATCAAGCTCGATGAAAGCCTCAAGTCCGGCACTGGTGAATTTGATCTCTTTGCGCGGCTTAATCTCTTTCACCCAAGCAATGAAGTTAATAAGCGTCTGGTTGGGCTCGTACACTTGGCCGGTGTAACGCTTTGGCGGTAGCTCCGTGTCACCAGCGAACATAACCCAGCGGTTATAGGCACCAGAATCAGCCTGATCTCGCGTAAGCGTTGAGAACATGGCCTCCGCTGTGCTGGTGGCGAAGATAGACAGGCGCGGCTTTTCCACTGGTTCATATTTGCGGGTCACAGCATGGCCCGGCTCAATGATTCCCAACGCTTTGGTGTATGCCTGCATCAGATAGCCTAGCCCGGCCTGTTTCTGTGCATCGGTGTGGCTCAATCGCAGCCACTCGGCAAACTCATCAGACAGAAAACAGGTTGAGCGGTTTTCTTCCATGATTTGGTGAATGCCTTGGGCGCTTGCCGGGGCTGCGTGCCGGATCTTCACGGATTCCATATTGCCCATGCCTGCCTTTATGGCGTCCTCGGATTTGCGGTCGAGTATCTCCATGGGCTTTCTAATGTCCTCCTTACCGAATCCGGTAGGGGCCAGCACCATGTAATACTCATTTAAGCCAAGGCCATCACGGGATTTGATGGTGATATGGGTCTGGGCAAAGGCCGTTAACGTGGCAATTGCTGTAATGCCGGCCATGGGCAAGGACTGATAGGTCATCCGGTTGTAGATGAACTGTTGCAGCTCTCCCAGCTTGTACGGCAGGGCCATCAGATCCGTCGGATAGTCCGGCAGGGTGAATACTGCCTCAGATGCCGCTACCGGCGGCGGCGTGGGCGCTGGCTGCTTGCCTGCATCCTTTTCGGCCATGTATTCCCGTTGGCGCTGTTGCTGCCCCTCTGGGTCTACCTTTGGAGCCAGGTCAGCTACAGTCCGGCTAACGTCTCCGGCATAGTCCAGCGTCACCAGCACGTCGAACACATCTAGCGAGTGCCCGCCATGGTTCAGGTTTGATAGCGGATCTGTTTCGCCGTGGTGGCTATACAGGCGCTCGGTGCCGTCATCAGTGGTGAAGATATGAACGCCGTGCTCTCCGGTACTGCTTTGTGGGCTTAGGTACTTATTACCGACGCGGCGGTATCCGTTGCGTAATAGCTCGCTTTCAATGTCGAACTGCTGGCACACCTTGCCGATAATTCCGGCGCTGGTGGCGGATACTGTGCGGGGCTTCACTGGTGCCTGCTTTGCTTGCCGCTCTTTACGTTCCTGCTCTTGCCGATAGGCAGACAGCGCCCCCACAACAAGCGGGTTGCCGGTGTCGCTGGCGTCCAATAAAGGCCGGTCAGTGGCGTCTATGGCGTCATAGGGCGCACCGGGGCTTAGCTTGTTGGGCGCGTAAAAAACCTGCTGTGCGCGTGCCTGTGCTGGGTCTGCCCCATGGTGAAGGGATAGGCCCATAGCAAGCGGCGCGTATTGTTCGTGCCCGACAGGATTGGCAAGCGGAAGAATCACCTTCCAGCGGTTGGCCGTCACTCCGCCTTTGTCCTGCTGGTGGCTGCTGGTCGTATAGGCCAGATAGGCCACGCCGTAGCTATCGTAAAGGTCGCGAATCTCTGCCGCTGTCTTGTTGTCGTCGTCATGGTCAACAATCAGCGCGTGAAACTCTGCCTCTACGGCTGCACTTTGCGTTTTGCCTTGAGCCATAAAGGGGGTTAGCGCGGCGGTGTCACTTTTCGGGCCTACGCTTGGGGAGCGGGCCATATCCACCACACCAGCTAGGCTAAGATATTTACCCGGGGCTTTGTCTTTCAGGCTGTTGTAATAGGGGAGCTGCATCACTTCACCCCCTGCATAGTCAGCGCATGGCGCAGGCCGTCACGGTGTGTCTGGCTCAAGTGGTAGCGGCCATATCGGCAAGCCTGCCCGTAGCGGTCTTGGCCCTTGAGGGTTTCGCAATCAATCCATAAGCCCAGATCTTTAAGCCTGCTTACATAGGCCGGGGCATTGGTGGTGCCAATGACAGCATCAAGGTCGCGCCGATTTACAGGCCCTTTCAGCAGAACATCAACGGCACGGCGCAGCCGGGCACTGTCGTTTGTCTTGGCTAGAATTGCGCTATAATCAGGGTGCTTGTTTTGATATTGGGCCTCGCTACCGACTGCAATCGGAGTGGGGCTTTTTTGTGTCTGGTTCACTGGGGCACCTCCGCTGCAAGTCGGGCCAGCAGATCCGCATCAACGCCGACGCGGTGAGCGATAGACTCAAGTGCGCGTTGCCGGTCGAACCAGTGCCACAGCTTGTGGGCTTGCTGAATTACAACGGCAATTTCACCAACAGATGAAACAGGGCGCAGGTCGATAAGGCCGCTATTCTCGCGGAAGGCTTGGAAGTGGTTCATTGCGCCACCTCCAGGTTGGTTTCCCATGCCTCAAGGTCTGCCAGCCTCCAACGGGTACAGCCGGGGGACAGTTTGACGGGGGAGGGGAATTGGCCATCACGAACCCAACGCCACAGGGTGGCGCGGGATACTTCATAACGGGCCGAAGTTTGCTTGTCGGATAGGTATTTCATTGGGGTCAGGCCTCATGATTTTAATTAAGACCTTTCCCATTCTTCACATGCCCGCAATTGGGTCACCAAGCCAATTTTTAGGTTTCGCGGCAACTAAAAATAAAGACGCAGATTTGTTTAATTTTTAGCCTTTCTCGCCCCCGTTTTACCCTCAAACTCTTCGACAGACTTCTTTGAAATCCAGTGAGAGCGGATATTTGAACTGTGATATGTACCCATTTTTTGTTGTTCAAGTTCAACAACCATGCGGTCAGAGAACCTTTCTCTTTCGCCCCTTGGTTTGCCTTCGGCAATCCAAGCCTTAATGACATACTCTTTAGCGCGCTTGGTTTTCACGGTGCTGGCACTTTGTGCCAAGCGTGAGGAAGCGGAAGTTATGTTGTGTAGCAAATCATCCAAATCCCATCCGGGCTGAAAGTCGTCAATGCATTGCTGCATGACTTCAATAAAAAAGAGAATCAGCTCGGATTTCATTATGTCGGGGTTGGCAATTGCGCTATTTAGTAATCCTCGGAGCGCCTCAACTGCCTTAATGTCTGGGTGTTCACGCAACTCCGTTACATGATCCTCAATCTGCTCTAAGCTCCAATCCTCTACACCCTCGGGCCGACCTATAGGGCGGGCTTGTGGTTTCTTCTTGCTCATGCTCGCGCCTCCCCAATAGCTGCCACACTGGCAGATACCTGTTTACCGTTGCGGCAGTAATTGGCCCATTCCTGCATTAGCTGGCGGCGCTTGTCGATTAGCTCAGACCGGGCGTAAGCAGCGCGGGTGGCATCGCTGTTAACGTGTGCCAGGGCCAGTTCGGAAACCTCGTCGGCGTAGGCAGTCTGCTCTCGCGCCCAATCCTTGAAGGTTGAGCGGAAACCGTGTGCCGTCGCTTTAATCTCCATGCGCTTGAGCAGGGCGGTCAGAGCAACGTCTGAGAATTTGCCACCACGGGGCGCGGTGAATATGAGTTCGCTGCCTTCTAGTTGAGGGATCTCTTTCAGGATCTCGACGGCAGCAGGGCACAGCGGCACTTTATGGGGCTTTCCTGCTTTCATGCGCTCCGCCGGAATCGTCCAGATGGCGGCATCTAGGTCGATTTCTTCCCAAGTTGCGCCTCGGACTTCACCAGATCGGGCCGCCGTGAGAATGGCAAATTCAAGGGCGCGGGCTGATACAGCAGGGCGCTGGCGTAGCTCTGCCATGAATTCCGGCAGCTCAGCATAGGGAAGGGCTGTGAAGTGTTTGGCCTTCTTAATCTTGGAAGGCTTGCCCAGCGCAAGGTCTACATTATCTTTTAGCCGGGCAGGGTTCTCTCCAGTGCGGAATCCCGACACTGTGGCCCATGCCAGCACCTTCTCGATGCGGCCACGAACGCGCCCAGCGGTTTCCGTCTTGGTGTGCCATATCGGTTCCAGCACTTGGACAATATGGGGTAGCTCTATCGCAGAAACCGCCATCTTCCCAAGAATAGGGCTGGCGTAGGTGCTGAGGGTGTTTGTCCACTGTTGGACGTGTTTCGGGTTTTTGAACTCGCGGGACTTCACAGCCAAGAACTGCCGGGCTGCATCATCAAAGGTCAGGGATTTGCCCTGTTCAACGATTAGAGATTGCCGGGCAGCTTGTCGCTGTTCTATAGGGTCAATGCCGCGTTCTATCATCTCGCGGTACTCGCGGGCCTTCTCCCTAGCACCGGCTAGAGTCACATCAGGGAAGCCCCCAAGGCCGATGTTCCGACGCTTGCCGCCAACGGTTGTCCTGTAAATCCATGATTTCGCCCCGCTCGGCGTGACTTGAATCAGCAGACCTGCAACGCCGCCAACAGGGTGAAGGGCATTGTATGGCTTGCCGGTGGTCTTGCTTGTCGAATGAGTCAGCCGCTTAACTTGGGTGGCGGTTAGCTCTTTGGCTTTTTTGGGCATGGGTGCCTCGCTAATGGTTCTCAGTACGCCGCCTGTCATGCGTGGGATTCAAACTGTTTGGCGTATCTAAATACCTATCAATGGCTCTGAAATTAGATGATATTGCCTGAGGCGGAATAATACAAGAAATCCAGTAAATACGGGGCTTTCATGGTGTTATTGAAATTGATTGAGACAGCATAAGGTTAGGCGGAGACAGACACCCCCTCCGCCAAATAAAAAGCCCGCACTTGATGAGTGCGGGCTTTTTTTGTGCCGCTCTGCGGGCGAGACACGGTTCACGCAACATGCAAGCAACACGCTTGTGGCTGAAGCTCAGTGATCCCCATTACCGAGCAATCCTGCAAATGCCCGGATCGCCTCCAGTCCCTGAATATCATCTTCCTGCAGTAGCAGGTCCTTGCGAGGCAGCGCGGTCAAAGCGTGTGCCAGCTCTTCCATGTGCCGTTGCTGGCGTGCATGGCGGGCTGCGAAAAACGCGCTGTCTGCGGCATCCGGCAGTACCCGGTTAACCACGGCTCCTGCCACCGGAATGCCATTTTCTGTCAGGGAGGCAACCGCACGTTGTGTCTCAAGGATAGGCAGCCGTTCAGGGGTCAGCACAAAGACAAAAGCGGTTTGCGCAGGGTCGGACAGCTGGCGGCGGGCGCGGTGGAACAAGCGCTGGCGGGCGATCAGGGTGTCGGCCACTTCCTGGCTGCGTGGATCCAGGCCCGCGGTGGCGTGGTCGGTGGGATCTTGCAGGGGGCTGTCCACGCTCTTGTCCGGCGTTAGATGACCGAGCACCTGGCCTAATTTGCGGGCCTTGTCGCTGTGACGCAGCAGGCCCTGGGTCCAGGCCGCCATGACTTCCGGCAGGCTTAGCAGCCGCAGGGTGTGACCGGTGGGCGCGGTGTCGAAGATCAACAGGTCGTAGTCGCGGCTGTCGACATCGATTAACCGTGAGATGCGCTCCAGCAACGCGGCCTCCTGCGCACCGGGGGACTGACGGCTGAGCCGTAACTGCTTGTCCAGCTCACGGAATTGGTCTGGAGTGGCAAAGCGGCGCATCTGGGCACTGACCCGGTCCAGGTAGGCCTCCACTTCGTCATCCGGGTCCAGCTCCAGGGCGGTCAGCCCCGGTGCCAGACAAGTGGGCGAATTGCCGATGGGGCGGTTAAAGGCGTCTGCCAGGCTGTGAGCCGGATCAGTGGAGACCAGCAGCACCTTGCGGCCCTGGTCGGCGGCGCGGATGGCCAGGGCCGAGGCCGTGGTGGTTTTGCCCACGCCGTCCTTGCCGCCCACCATGAGCAGGGTGCGGGAGGCGAGCAGGGCATCCAGATCAAGCGCAGGCTGTGCGGTGGTGTCGGTGTCAGCCATCAGCAGCAGCGAAAGTGATCAAGGGGGGAGCGTTCCATGCCCATGCGGGTATGCCAGTCATGAAAGCGCTCCATTAGCAGGGGCTGCAATTCCAGTGTGCTCCAGGCTGCCGGGTTGGGAACTCCCATCATCTCCGAGAACACCAGCAGCATAAACAGGTCTTCTTCATCCCGTTTGGCACGGGCAATGGCAGCGCGGTAGGGGGCGTTGTAGTACTGCGCGCCCAGTTCGCTCATGCGCTTGAACCATTGCCGTGGTGTTGAACGCTCCCGCTCTGCCATTAACTGGGCTCCGGCGGCGCTTTAAAGGCGCGTTTGAGGGCGGCAGTGCATTCCAGGGTGACCAGCAGTGCAGCGACCAGCACCACCAGATCCAGCCCCAGTAGGAACCAGTCTTCCTTTTCGTAGAAGCTTTTCAGCTGCATCAGCAGGGCAAACAGGGTCATCACCAGCAGGAAAACCAGCGGCGCCAGCGTATAAATGGCCGGGCGTCCGCGTTTCACCAGCATGATGGTAATCACCAGCAGGGTGAGGCCGGCGAGCAATTGGTTGGTGGTGCCGAACAAAGGCCAGATCAGCAGGCCGCCAGCACCGTCGGCGCCACCGGCCCCGAATGCGAGTAGCAGGCAGCTAACCACAGCCAGCAGGGTGGCAGGCAGAGGCCGGGTCATCCATTTTTGCTGATAGATCTCCCCCCATTCCTGGAAAATATAGCGCTGCAGTCGCAGGCCGGTATCCATGGTGGTGCCGGCAAATAGGGCGGCCATCACGGTAAGCAGTGTGGCTGCTACGCCCACGTCCATCCCCATGCCATTGGCCAGGATATTGGCGCCACCATCCACGAAGGCAGTCAGGCTGCCTTGACCAAAGGCCGTGTACACCGCCTGCCAGTCAGCCAGGGAGGCAAAGCCGGCGGTGGCGGCAATGATCGCAGCCAGCGCCAGCGCGCCTTCGCCCACAGCACCGAAATACCCCACGAAACGGGCGTCTGTCTCCTTGTCCAGCTGCTTGGAGCTGGTGCCGGAGGCGACCAGGCCATGGAAGCCGGAGATGGCACCGCAAGCGATGGTGACAAACAGGAGCGGCAGTAATGAGGGCGTGCCGGCAGGAACGTCACCGTTGATCATCGGTGCGACGACCTGAGGGTTGCCTAACAGGACGGCGCCGTAAAGCAGAATCAGGCCAACAAACAATTGCAGGCCGTTGATGTAATCGCGGGGCTGCAGAAGCATCCAGACAGGCAGTAGCGAGGCCACGGCGGCATAGGCAAAGAGCAGTAAAATCCAGCTGGCGCTGGCCGACAGGCCCATGACTTGATCGGGCAGGGTCACGGGAACCATGGGGCCCACGTAAATCAGGCTATACAGCGCCGCCACACCAAGCACAGATACCAGGCCAAGACCAATGACCCGGCGATAAATGAGCTGGCCAATCACCAGTGCTACAGCAATGGCGCCCCACACCGGGACGACCGCGCCGGGATTGTTAATGAGCAGTTTGGCAATGACGACGCCAAACACAGCGTTCACCATTAACAGCACCAGAAAGATAACAATCATGAAGACAGTGCGTGCGCGACGGCCGACGACTTCGCCAGTGAGTGCGCCAACAGATTTGGCCCGGTTGCGAACACTGGCCCACAGGGCGCCGCTGTCGTGCACGCCGGCAAAGAAGATGGTACCGAAGACTACCCAGAGAAAGGCGGGGAGCCAGCCCCAGATAACGGCAATGGCCGGGCCGACAATCGGCGCTGCACCGGCAACGGAGGTGAAATGGTGGCCCCACAGCACATACCGGTTGGTGGGCACGAAATCCACGCCGTCTTCAAATTCGTGGGCCGGGGTGCGGAAGTTCGGGTCCAGCCGGTAAATCCGAGATGCAATAAAACGGGAGTAGACGAAGTAGCCGGCGGCCATGCCACCCAGCCCCAGCAGGAGCAAAATGATTGCGCTCATGGGTTGCCTTTTGTCATTGTTGGCGACGTTGTTAGCCGTGTTGGTCAACGGCCAGCTGGATGCTGGCGATGGTGCCTATATGGTTCGCTTTTTTGACTGGCCGGTCAACGCGACTAAAGGCTAATGGTGCCAACGTAACAGGGCGGGGAATGCCGTGTCATCGTTTGTTAACAGTGCCCTATGCATGCCTGTGGACAAACGGTATTCTTGTGTCTACAAATCAACAGAAAAATAGAACATTAACGGGTAAAGGAACTACCCGGGGGATGCAGTAATGATCAAAGTATTGGTAGTGGACGACCATGATCTGGTCCGCACCGGCATTGCTCGTATGCTGGACGAAGTGGATGGCCTGCGGGTCGTCGGTGAGGCAAATTCAGGTGAGCTCGCTGTGCAAATGGCCAGAGAGCTGGCACCGGAAGTGGTGCTGATGGACCTGAAAATGCCAGGGATCGGGGGGCTCGAGGCCACCCGCAAACTGTTACGCGTTGACGAAGGTGTCCGCGTTATCGCTGTCACAATGTGCGAAGAAGAACCGTTCCCCTCCCGCCTGATGAAAGCCGGTGCCGCCGGTTACATGACCAAGGGTGCCGACCTGGAAGAAATGGTGCGCGCTATCAAGGTGGTGGCTACCGGGCAGCGCTATATCAGCCCGGAAATCGCCCAGGCCATGGCGCTCAAGCCCTATACCGGTGACGATGGGTCATTGCTGGACATGCTCTCCGAGCGCGAACTACAGATCATGATGATGATCGTAAACTGCCACAAGGTGCAGGATGTGGCAGACAAACTTTGCCTGTCACCGAAAACCGTGAACACCTATCGGTACCGTATTTTCGACAAGCTGGGAGTCACCAGTGATGTGGAAATGGCGTTGCTGGCCGTGCGTCACGGCATGCTCGATGCGGTAGAAAACACAGCTCCCTGATTGCCGGTTCGCTGGAGGGGGAAATCATCAGGGCAGGGCTGATACACTTTCTGTTTGCCAACCTGTTTTGAGATGTCCTCCTTGTCTGATTTCGATGCCAAGCATTTTCTTTCTCACTGTGCCCGCAAGCCCGGCGTTTACCGCATGCTGGACGACGATGGGGGTGTTTTGTATGTGGGCAAGGCGCGTAATCTTCAGGCGCGCCTGAACAGTTATTTCCAGAAGAATGTGTCGAGCGCGAAAACCCGGGCATTGGTCGGGCGAATCCGTGATATCCAGACAACGGTGACCGGCAGTGAGGCAGAAGCGCTGCTGCTTGAGCAGTCGTTGATCAAGGAGTTGAAGCCGCCCTATAACATTCTGCTTCGCGACGATAAATCCTACCCGTACATCCGCATTACCCGCTCTGACCGTTTCCCCCGTGTCACCTTTCATCGTGGCACACGCCGGGCCGGTAGCCAGTACTTTGGCCCTTATCCCAGTGGCGGGGCGGTCCGTGAAGCCCTGTCCTTGATCGAGAAAGTGTTCCAGGTCCGCAATTGTAGCGACAGCTATTTCCGTAACCGCACCCGTCCCTGCCTCCAGCACCAGATCAATCGTTGTACGGCACCGTGCGTGGGTCTGGTGAGCGAAGCCGATTATGCGCGCCAGGTGAAAATGGCGGCGGATTTCCTGGATGGCCGCAGCCGGGAAGTGGTGGAGCAGCTCAGTGCGGATATGGAAGCGGCATCCCTGGCGCTGGAGTTCGAGAAAGCGGCGATCCTGCGGGATCAATTGGCCGCCATTCAGTCCGTGCAGCAAAAGCAGTACGCGGAAACCGGGCAGGGCGATCTGGATGTGGTTGCTATTGAAACCCGCCATGGCCTGGCCGTGATCGAAGTGCTGATGATTCGTGATGGCCGAATCCTCGGCCACCGAACCTTTCGTCCGGATACCCGGGGAGAGGAAGATCGCAGCGAAATTCTTGAGGCCTTTCTCTCACAATATTATTTGGGCGACAGGGAAGACCCGGTCAAGCCGCAGGAAATCCTGTTGAGTATGGATATTGCGGGCGCTGAAGCGCTGCAGCAGGCACTGGAAAGCCAGTGGGGCAAGAAAGTCCGGCTGGCGTGGCGGGTACGAAGTGATCGCGCCGCCTGGATCACCATGGCGCAAACCAACGCCCAACAGTCCATGGCGGCTGAACTGGCGGCACGCGAACACATGGAGGCTCGCTTTCTGGCCCTGGAAACGCTGCTGGAAAGCAGCGAGCCGGTGCGGCGCATTGAGTGTTTCGATATTAGCCATACACAGGGCGAGAAAGCCGTGGCGTCCTGCGTGGTGTTTGACCAGCAAGGGGCGCGCAAGCAGGAGTATCGGCACTTTAATGTGAACCCGGCGGCCGGCGGGGATGATTACGAAGCCCTGGAAGAAGCGATTCGGCGGCGCTATCAGCGTGTGCTGAAGGAACAGGGCAGGCTGCCAGATCTTCTGCTTATCGATGGTGGCAAGGGCCAAATGCAGCGAGGCTGGAAGGTCATTCAGGAGCTGGATCTGGCAAACCGGGTGCGGGTAATGGGCATTGGCAAGGGCCCCAGTCGACGGCCCGGGTTCGAAGCGCTTTATCTACCCTGTGGGAAAGAAATGATCCCTGGCCCTGCGGATTCTGCGCTGCATCTTTTACAGCAGGTCCGCGATGAAGCGCATCGGTTTGCCCTGACCGGACACCGTGCCCGCCGTGGCAAGGCACGCAAGCAGTCCACGCTGGATGAAATTCCCGGTATCGGGCCCAAGCGCCGCAAGGCGTTGCTGACCCACTTTGGCGGCCTGAAGCAGATGCGCAATGCATCCGCCAGCGAGCTGGCCCGGGTGCCGGGAATCAATGCCCAGATGGCGCAGACACTGTACGACTGGTTTCATCAATAGCCATGTTCAGTTTTTAATCTGAAAATCGGAAATGAGTCATAGCCGGCTTTCCGCTATACTGGTGGCTTATTTTCATGGCCGGTAGTTCCTCCCTATGCAGAAAGTGCACCCCATCCTGAATTTGCCGAACATCCTCACCCTGATTCGGGTGCTGGCAATTCCCGTGCTGGTGCTGGTGTTCTACCTGCCATTTCACTGGAGTGATGTCTGCGCCGCGTTGCTGTTCCTGGCGGCGGGCGTCACCGATTGGCTGGATGGCTATCTGGCTCGCAAGCTTAATCAGACCAGCCCCTTTGGTGCCTTTCTGGATCCGGTGGCAGACAAGCTGATTGTGGGCGTGGCGCTGGTGATGCTGGTGCAGATTCACGCCACCGCCTGGCTGGCAGTGCCGGCCATGGTGATCGTGTCCCGGGAAATTACGGTTTCGGCACTGCGCGAATGGATGGCTGAACTTGGGCAGCGGGCAAAAGTGGCGGTGAGCCAGCTGGGCAAAATCAAGACAGTGACCCAGATGACAGCCATTACCTTGCTGCTGGCGCAAAAACCAGACTTTACTGCGGATGGCGACATCATCATGAATCCGTGGTTGTGGCTCAGCTATGGCTTGCTGTACCTGGCCACGGCATTCACCCTGTGGTCCATGGGCTCGTATCTTCGTGCTGCAGCGCCGCAATTGCTCAAAAGTCAGTCAAAGTCCTGAAAAGTCAGAAAAAACACCCGATGCCGGGTTGACACCCGAGGGGTGATGAGTAGAATTCTTTCCCGCAACGAAGCGTGTCTTCGCTGCGGAAAAAAGCGGGAATAGCTCAGCTGGTAGAGCACAACCTTGCCAAGGTTGGGGTCGCGAGTTCGAATCTCGTTTCCCGCTCCAAGATTCTGAAAGCCTCGGTTATGCCGAGGTTTTTTCTTGTTGAAACAGTTAAATGGCGCGGTGGCAGAGTGGTCATGCAGCGGACTGCAACTCCGTTAACGCCGGTTCGATTCCGACCCGCGCCTCCAATTACCGACCCACACGGGCGATGAAGTGACAGGCACAGCCCAATGCCGTCATTTCAACAGAAAGATAAATAGAAACAGTCGCTTAACCTGTCCCTGTTTTTATTTCACGCTTAACGCGCACGATGATCTTCCTGCGGGTATGGTGAAATTGGTAGACACAACAGACTTAAAATCTGTCGACCATTAGGTCATGCCGGTTCAAGTCCGGCTACCCGCACCAACTTCTCTTCCTCCTCTTCTCTTATTGCACCGCGCCGGCATTTCAGCCTGTTGGTCCATTGTGCTCGTCTGCCGGGTGGCCAGTTTAAGTCACCGTCAGGCATCAGCTTTGCGAGCTTATAAATGCATTTTATTGCGCTTTCTTTATCGGTTTGGCCTGTTTTATCCCTGAAAAATCAGCTTTCTAGCCTGCGCTATTCATGTGATTTATTGCCGCTTTCTGTCAGTTTCTGGTAGCCTCACACTTTAGTCTTAGCCCTGCAAAGGGGCCTGGATAACAACAAGCCGGAAAAGGCATGAGGGCTATCTCAATGAACTGGTTCCAGAACCTGTCCGTGCGGCTGAAGATCTTGTCTGTAGCCGGGCTGGGGATTGTGCTGTTTGTGGTCTATGCGGCCTACAGCTTCTACATCGCCGAAACCAATATCGATCATCTCAAGCGGATTGAAAGCCAGGACTTCCCGGTTCTTGAATTGATCAATGCGAATAATGTGGATTTTATCGCTATTAGCGAGTCCTACATCGCGGCCATAACCCAGGCGGACCCGGACCTGTTGGAAGAAGCGCAGTCCAGGGCGGCGGCCTTCGAGCAGCGGCTGGGTGACATTCGACGCACCGATCCAACGCTTTCCGCTGGTGTGGAAGAATTGCGCCGCAATTTTACCGCCTATATCGACGAAGCGACGGCGCTGGCCCGCAGCCTGATTACCAATAACGGTTCGTCGGATGATCTTTACCAGCGTATAGGGCATGTCAGAGCCCTGCAGGATACCTACGAAGGTAACCAGAAAGCGTTTGAGCAACAGCGTTACGAAGCGTTTCGTGACACGCTGAACCAGAGCCGTTCAGATAATCTGGGCACCCAGAAAATCGGGCTCTTCCTCGGACTTGTGGCATTCACCTTGTTGGCACTCATCGCCTTGCGCGTAACTCGGGCCATTACCTTGCCGTTGGAAGGCGCGGTTGATGCGGCAGACAACATTGCCAATGGTAAGTGGGATACCCGTATCGAGAAGGGCGGCCGGGATGAAACCGGCCACCTGCTACACGCTATCCGTAAAATGCGCGATGCTTTGGTGGCGCGCCATACCGAAGATCGTCGCCAGGAAACGGTGAAGAACCATCTGGCTGAGCTGAATAACCGCATGCGCGGTGAGATGGGATTCGAACAGCTTGGCAATAACATGCTGAGTTTCCTGGTGCCGGTGGTTGAGGCGCAGGTGGGTGCATTTTACAGCTATGATCCGGATACGCAGCTGCTCACCCTGAGCAGTTCCTATGCCATGCAGCGGCGTAAACATCTGGCCAATGAATTTCGTCTGGGGGAATCCCTGGTGGGGCAGTGCGCCCTGGAGCGCAAGAGCATTTTGCTGGAGCAGGTGCCGGATGATTACATCAGCATTGCGTCCGGCACCGGTACCGGCCAGCCGCGCAATGTGATGGTGATGCCTATTGTCCACGAGGACGAAGTAAAAGGCGTGCTCGAAATCGGCGCGTTCCGGGACTTCAGTAATGACGACCTGGCCTTTATGGAGCAGTGCGTGGCCGTCATTTCCGTGTCCTTGCACAGTGCGCAAAGCCGTTTTCGTCTCGCGCTCATGCTGGAGCAGACACAGTCCCAGGCGGATGCTCTGGAGCGGCAAAAAACAGAAATGGCCCAGGCCAATGAAGACCTGGAAGAGCAGGCCATGGAGCTGTCTGCCTCCGAATCTCGCTTGCAGCAGCAGCAGGAAGAGCTGAAAGCCATCAACGAAGAGCTGGAATCACAGACCCAGGCGTTGCGTGCATCGGAAGAAAGCCTGCAGGCCCAGCAGGAAGAGCTGCGGGTTACCAATGAAGAGCTTGAGGCGCAGGCACGGATGCTGACGGAGCAGAAATCAGAAATGGCGCAGAAGAATGACGAGCTTGAGCTGCTGCGCCATGAACTGGAGGACAAGATTCGCGAGCTGGAGATGTCTTCCCGTTATAAATCTGAATTCCTGTCGACCATGAGCCACGAGCTGCGCACACCGCTCAACTCGATTCTGATCCTGTCCAATGCCCTGGGGCAGAATAAACGCGGCAACCTGGAAGAGAAACAGGTAGAGCACGCCCAGGTCATCCATTCTGCGGGCTCGGATCTGCTTAGCCTGATCAATGACATCCTCGATATTTCCAAGATCGAGGAAGGCAAGATGGATGTCATCATTGACGACCTGTCGCCACCGGAAATCGTGGAGCACTTCCGTCGCAACTTTGCCCACGTTGCCGAGAGCCGCAATCTGGATTTCAAGGTCGAGCTTGGCGATACCTTGCCTGAACACTTCTATACAGACCGTCAGCGCCTTGAGCAAATCATCAAGAATCTGCTTTCCAATGCACTGAAATTCACCGAGCAAGGATCGGTAACGCTGAGCATCACGCAACCGGATGCCTCAGAAGCGTTACCCTCGCGCCACCTGGTACCGGGGCAGACGCTGAAGTTTGCGGTGATCGATACCGGCACCGGGATTGCGGATGAAAAACAGAAGCTGATTTTCGAGGCCTTCCAGCAAGCCGATGGCACCACCAGCCGTAAATATGGCGGCACTGGCCTGGGCCTGACCATTTCCCGTGAGCTGGCGCGTTTGCTGGGCGGGGAAATCGGCCTGCACAGCGACGGTGAAGGGCAGGGCGCTACCTTTATGCTCTATTTGCCCGTTGGCAGCGCCGATGCGCTTGAAATCAATAATGCCGCCGCCGGCCATGCCGACGAAGGCATCGGCAGCAACGCGGAAGCCCATACTGCGTCGATGACACCGCTGGATACCAATGGCGACGATTTCGTGGTTCGGGAAAAAACCGTGCTGATTGTCGAAGACGATAAAGAGTTCGCGCGGGTTCTGGTCGAGCTGGCATCGGACTACGGCCTGGAAGGGCATATCTGTCACGACGGTGAGGATGGGCTGGAATACGCCAGCCATTACCGGCCCAGCGCCATTATTCTGGACATTGGCCTGCCGGGTATCGATGGCTGGGAAGTCATGGAGAAGCTCAAGGCTGACCCGCGTACCCAGGATATCCCGGTGCACTTCCTGTCAGGTCGTGATGAACGCAAGAAGGCGCTGGAGTTGGGCGCGCTGGATTTCATGACCAAACCGGCAAACCAGGACGACATTCTGTCTGCGTTCGCCAAAATTGAAGGCGCTATCGAAACCAATGTGCGCCGCCTTCTGGTAGTGGAAGACAGTGAAATTCAGCACGAAAGTATCCGTGAGCTGTTTGACCAGAAAGGGGTGGAAATCACCGCTGCCACCAGCGGCCAGCAAGCACTGGATGCGCTGCAGAATACCGTGTTCGACTGCATGATTCTGGATTTGACGTTGCCGGACATGAGCGGTTTCGAGCTGCTGGAAAAACTCCACGCCAGTGACGACTACGACAGTGTTCCCGTGGTGGTTTATACCGGCAAGGATATGACTCGCGAAGAAGAGGCGAAACTGCGCAAGTACGCGGATCGCATCATTCTGAAGACGGAGCGCTCCCACGAGCGGCTGCTCAACGAAGCGTCCCTGTTCCTGCACTGGCTGGAATCCACCTTGCCGGCCAATCGCCGGCCGACTGCGGAATCCATCGAGCACCGCGATGACATTTTCGAAGGCAAACAATTGCTACTGGTGGACGACGACATGCGCAACATCTATGCATTGTCGGCGCAGCTGGAAGAGTTGGGTTTTGCCATCAGTATCGCCAATAATGGCCGCGAGGCGCTGGAATCGCTGGATGAAAATCCCTCCATCGACATTGTGTTGATGGATATCATGATGCCGGAAATGGATGGCTATGAAGCCATGGGGCGGATCCGTGAACAGGCCCGTTTCAGCAAGCTGCCGATGTTGGCGTTGACGGCCAAGGCCATGAAGGATGACCGCGCCAAATGCATTGAAGCCGGGGCCAATGATTACTGCTCCAAGCCCATTGATATGGCGAAGCTTACCTCGTTGCTACGGGTCTGGCTGCACAAGTAGTGGGTGCAAAACGTGCCCGCAGTCACTTTATGAAGACAGGAACCGTGGCGGAATAGCGTTATGGCTGAAACATACCCGATCGACGACGACGAAGTCAGTGTCGAGGACATCGAAATTCGCCTGTTACTGGAGGCGATTTACCAGATGTACGGCTACGACTTCCGGTCCTATAGCCGCGCTTCCATGCGTCGGCGGATCATGCATCGCCTGACCATGTCAGGATTTGCGTCGATCATGGAAATGACCGACAAAGTTCTGCGCGACCGGCCCTTCTTCGTCACGCTGCTTAACGACCTGACCGTGAATGTGACAGAGATGTACCGGGACCCGGATTTTTACCGCGCCTTCCGTGAAGACGTGGTGCCGGTTCTCAAGACCTTTCCTTTTATCAAGATCTGGCACGCCGGCTGTTCAACCGGCGAAGAGATCTATTCCATGGCGATATTGCTGGAGGAGGAAGGGCTCTACGACCGGGCCATGATTTACGCCACGGATATCGACAAGAATGTGTTGGCCTCGGCCAAAAAGGGCATTTACTCCATTGAAGCGGTCAAACAGTATGGTGACAACTACCGGCGTGCTGGTGGCAAGCATTCCCTGTCTGATTATTTCACTGCGCGTTATGACAGCGTAATCATGGAGCAGCGGCTGAAACGCAATATCGTTTTTGCCGATCATGATCTGGCAACGGATCAGGTTTTTGGTGAAATGCACGTTATCCTGTGCCGAAATGTCTTGATCTACTTTGACAGGCCTCTGCAGGAGAGGGTGATCAGGCTGTTTAGTGAGAGCCTGGATATGGGCGGCTACCTGTGCCTGGGAACCAAGGAAAGCCTGCGGTTCAGCGGCCAGGAAGACACGTTCGATGTTATCAACAAGCCGTTGCGCATTTTTCGCAAACGGCAGTTTCCACACCACGCATGACTAGAGACAACCGATGATTGAGCAGAAACTGCTATTGGTGGATGATCAGCCGGCCAACCTGGTGTCGCTTGAGGCAGTCCTCGAAGGGGAGGGCAGAACCCTCCTGAAAGCGCACTCCGGGCAGGAGGCGCTGAAAATTCTGCTTAAGGAAGATATTTCCCTGGTGCTGCTGGACGTGCAGATGCCGGGCATGGACGGTTTTGAAGTGGCCGAGCTGATGCGTCAGCGCAAGGACACCCAGACCATTCCCATTATCTTCGTGACAGCGATTAGCAAGGAAAAGAAGTACGTTTTTAAAGGGTATCAGGCCGGGGCCGTGGATTATCTGTTCAAGCCCCTGGATCCGTTGATCCTCAAGAGCAAAGTGGATTTTTTCCTGGGGCTGGACAAGCAGCGCCGTGAACTGCAAGCCAAACTCAAAGAAGCCCAGGCACATCGAGCCGCCTATGAAGCAGGCAAGACCCGGGGTGAGGAGGGCAGCGGCCACTCATCGTGAGCACTTGCAAGGGAGCAGTCAGGGCAATTGTGATGGGCGCGTCTTGGGGTGGGCTGAATGCCTATACGCGCATCCTGTCCGCGCTTCCTGAGAATTTTCCGTTGCCGATCATGTTGGTTCAGCACCAGCATGCCAGTGCGGATAATCGCATGCCGTGGCTGTTGGCCCGCTACTGTGCATTGCCAGTGATCGCCCCGGAAGACAAGGAGCCTATCCTCGGTGGGCATGTTTATGTGGCGCCGCCTGGCTACCATATGTTGGTGGAAGAGGATCAGACACTGGCTTTCTCTACGGGAAGGCCTGTACTCTTTTCCCGGCCGGCCATAGACGAACTGTTTTACTCTGCCGGCGCGGTTTATGGCCGCCACTTGTTGGGAGTGATCCTGACGGGGGCCAATGAAGACGGCGCTGCAGGCATGGAATATATACACCGTAGAGGCGGATACACCATCGCCCAGTCACCGGTGAGCTCGGAAGCACCCACAATGCCCGAAGCGGCAATAACAACAGGTGCGATTTCCAGGGTACTCGATCTTGAGGCAATCGGGCCCTTTTTGGCGGAACAGGTTGCAGGGTAGTAAGCCTATGAAACAGAACATTTTGGTTGTGGATGATCACAGGGAAAACCTGATCGCGCTGGAAGCGATCCTGGATGCTGATGGCCGTAATCTGGTCATGGCCCAGTCGGGCAATGAGGCCTTGTCCCTCGCCCTGAAGCACGATTTCGCGCTGGTACTGCTTGATGTGCAGATGCCGGAGATGGATGGGTTCGAAGTGGCCGAACTCATGCGCAAGAACAAGAAGACTCGCCACATTCCGATCATTTTCGTTACGGCGATATCCAAAGAACAGAAATATGTCTTCAAGGGCTACGAATGTGGTGCGGTGGACTATCTGTTCAAACCTATCGACCAGAAAATACTGGAAGCCAAGGTCAGTGTTTTCCTGGAACTGGATCGCCAGCGGCGCAAGTTGCAGCAGGCCGTGGTGCAGATGAAGCGGCTCAAGGATGAGAACGAACGTTTGCTTCACGCTCTGGGTGAAGCGCTAATCGGAGCCAATGCCGAGGGCAAAGTCACCTTTTGCAATGAAGCGGCTTGTGCCCTGCTGCGACAGAACCGTGATGCCCTTGTTGGCAACGATATCGCGGAGCTGTTGTTCAATGACGATGCCGGCAAGTTGCGCTGGGACTGGGACGGCTCCCCGTTGCGAGATGCCTGCCTGCAGGGCGAAAGCTGGAAAAACGAGCACAGTTTGTACACCGCGGACGAGG
The DNA here is from genome assembly GCA_039983755.1 of Alloalcanivorax sp. Taxonomy (GTDB): domain Bacteria; phylum Pseudomonadota; class Gammaproteobacteria; order Pseudomonadales; family Alcanivoracaceae; genus Alcanivorax. Next base: position 52,525 of record JBDWVU010000043.1, on the reverse strand, counting down.
ACGGATTGTTGGCCTTGTCGGTGCGCGCCAATGCCATTACCGATGATACGGGGAACGTCACCGGCGTGGTGGTGGTACTGCGTCCTGCCGATGACGAAAACGATGTCAAGGACAGCGCCCGCGACCACCGCCGCAACCCGCGCAAGAAACTGTTCCGCGAGATGGTAGTGTTTGATCGCAGCACCGGTGGTAACGTGGGGCGGTTGATGAACCTGAGCGTGGATGGCTTCAAGCTGTTTTCCCGCCGGGAACTGCCCCATGGCGAACAATTGCAGTTGGGTATGGTGCTTCCAGACCAGATAGCCGGTGTGAATACGGTCAGTTTCGACGCCCGGGTGGTCTGGGCTGAGACCCTGGATGCCCCCGGCGAGTACCAGGTGGGCTTTCAGTTCCTGACCTTGAATGCGGTCACCCGTGATGTGGTCGAGAACCTAATGGACAAGTATTGAGCTATGACTGAGCACCTTGAGATGCCAGACAATATGGAGCTTCCTCCGTCGCTGCTGCCTTACGGCTTCGCGCGGCGCTATGGTGTCCTGTTGCGTGAGCGTGATGGCCGCAAAGAACTGTGTCACCGGCAGGATGTTTCCGTGGCCGCCTTGGGTGAAGTGCAGCGCCACATCGGCCGCCTGCCTCGGCTGGTGCCCATGGATGACGCCGCCTTTACCGCAGCCATGGCAATTACCTATGAGCAGCAACGTGGCGCGGCAGCGGAAGCGGCGGATGATCTGGAAGGTCTCGACCTGGCAAGCCTTGCGGACGCCTTGCCGGAAACCTCCGATCTGCTCGAGCAGGAAGATGATGCTCCCATCATCAGGCTGATCAATGCCTTGTTGCAGGAAGCCATTCGCGAGGATGCCTCGGATATTCACATTGAAACCTTCGAGCGCCGCCTGGTAGTGCGCATGCGGGTGGATGGTGTGCTCCGTGAAGTGCTGACCCCGAAACGGGAGTTGGCACCGTTGCTGGTCTCGCGGATCAAGGTGATGGCGCGAATGGACATCGCTGAAAAGCGGATTCCCCAGGATGGCCGGATTTCCCTGCGCATTGGCGGCCGGGACGTGGATGTACGGGTGTCCACCATGCCCGCCAGTAACGGCGAGCGGGTGGTGCTGCGGCTGCTGGACAAGCAGGCCGGGCGCCTGCAGGTGTCCCACCTGGGCATGGGCGAGACCTGTGATGCCCACATGCGCGAGCTGATCCACAAGCCCCACGGTATTATTCTGGTCACCGGCCCGACCGGCTCCGGTAAAACCACCACGCTTTATGCCTCGCTGACCGAACTCAACGACAGCTCCCGCAATATCCTGACGGTGGAAGACCCCATTGAGTATCAGCTGGAAGGGATCGGTCAGACCCAGGTCAACACCAAGGTCGATATGACCTTTGCCCGCGGCCTGCGCGCCATTCTGCGCCAGGATCCCGATGTGGTGATGGTGGGGGAAATCCGGGATCTGGAAACTGCTGAAATTGCGGTGCAGGCCTCTCTCACCGGTCACCTTGTGCTGTCTACCCTGCACACCAATACGGCGGTGGGGGCGGTCACTCGTTTGCAGGATATGGGGATTGAGCCGTTTCTGCTCTCCAGCTCCCTGCTGGGCTCGTTGGCCCAGCGGCTGGTGCGAGTCCTCTGTGATGATTGCAAAACCCCGTACCAGGCCAGTGCCAGCGAGTTGGAAATGCTGGGCCTGCCGGCCAATGAAAGTTGTACGCTGTATCACCCTAATGGCTGTGAAGCCTGTAATAATCAGGGATACCGGGGCCGTACCGGGATTTACGAACTGGTGCTGGTGGATGACACCCTGCGCCAGTTGATCCACGACCGCGCCGGCGAGCTGGAACTCAACCGGCATGCCCGGACACTGACCAGTGGCATTCGTGAGGATGGCTGGCGCAAAGTGCTCGGCGGACATACCAGTGTAGAAGAGGTCCTGCGGGTGACCCGCGAGGACTGACGGGACAGCAGCCGCATGCCAGCATTCGAATACCGATCCCTGGATCACAGGGGCAAAATCAATAAAGGTACACTGGAAGCCGACAGTGCCCGCCAGGTTCGCCAGCAACTACGAGACAAGGGCTGGGTCCCGCTGGAGGTCAACGAAGCCAGTGATACCAACAGTCAGGGAATGGGCCGTTTTGCCGGTTCCGGCAAGATCAATGGTGCTGAACAGGCGCTGATTACCCGCCAGCTGGCCACACTGCTAAAATCCGGCCTGCCCGTGGAGCAAGCCTTGTCGGCGGTTTCCAAGCAGGCTGCCAATGACCGCATTGAGCGGATTATGCTGGCTGTGCGTGCCAAGGTCCGCGAGGGCTACAGCCTGGCCCGCAGTTTCGAATCCTTTCCCCGCGCTTTTCCGGAAATGTACCGTGCCACGGTGGCCGCCGGTGAGCAGAGTGGTCACCTGGAGCAGGTGCTGGAGCAGCTCGCCGATTACCTGGAAACCCGGCACGACACTGGGCGTTCCGTGGCTCAGGCGATGATTTATCCCGCCTTCATCATGGTGTTTGCTTCCATCGTCATCATGCTGATGATGACCTTCGTGGTGCCCAAGTTGGTGGCCGTGTTCGAAGGAAGAGACCAGGCGTTGCCCTTGCTCACACGTATTGTCATGGCCATGAGTGATTTTGCCCGCGGCTGGGGCTGGTTGGTGGTGCTGTTGATCGTGGTGGCTGTGGTGGTCTTCATGCGCGCCATGCGTGACCCCCGTTTCCGCTTGCGGGTGCATCAGCGGTTAGTGAATATGCCACTGGTGGGCACGATGCTGCGCGCTGGCGACAGTGCCAGGCTGGCCAGCACCCTGGGTATTCTCGGGCGCTCCGGCGTGCCGCTGGTGGATGCCCTGTTTATCGCCGCCCAGGTGGTGGGCAACCTGGCGGTCCGTAACGCGGTTAAAAACGCCGCCGCCAAGGTACGTGAGGGCGGCAGCCTCAGTCGCGCGCTGGATGCCAGCGGTTACTTTCCTCCCATGCTGGTGCAGATGATCGCCAGTGGCGAGGCCAGTGGTGAGCTGGACAATATGTTGAGCCGGGCGGCGGATTATCAGGAACGGGAACTGAGTAGCACGATCAATACCATGGTGGGGCTGCTCGGCCCGATCATGTTGCTGGTGATGGCGGGGGTGGTTGTAATGATCGTCCTCTCGGTCATGCTGCCGATCATGCAAATGAATAACTTACTAGCCGGTTAAGGTGAAGGAATGAAAGCAAAACGTGCCATGTCGGGGTTTACCCTGCTTGAGATTATGGTTGTGGTAGCCATTATCGGTTTGTTGGCTGCTGTGATTGTACCCAACGTGATCGGGCAGGGTGAAGCCGCCAAGGTAGATCTGACCAAAGCCAATATGGGCAAGATCGTCCAGCAGCTGGACCTCTACAAGTTCAACAACGGTAGCTACCCCACCAGTGAAGAAGGCCTCAACGGCCTGGTGGAGCGCCCTAATTCGGCCCGTAAATGGCCTGATGGCGGCTACCTGCCGAAAGTCCCCCAGGATGCCTGGAACAACGATTACGTTTACATCAGCCCGGGGGTAGAAGGGCCATTCGACCTGCTGTCCATGGGCGCCGATGGCGTTGAGGGCGGTGAAGGCTCCGACGCGGACATCAACTGGCGCGACGTTCAGTAACATGCGCTTGCCCGGCACGCTGCAATCCGGCTTCACCCTGCTGGAAATCATGGTGGTGGTGGGGCTGATTGCGTTGCTTAGCGCCGTGGTGGTTAGTCAGGGAAACTGGACTTCCGACGACCGGCAGCTGGAACAAGAGTCTGCCCGGTTGAAGGATACCCTGGCACTGCTCAACGAGCGCAGCCTGTTCTCGGGGCAGCTGCTGGCGCTGCGTCTGCGCCATGATGGCTGGGAGCCCCTTGCCTACGATATCGCCGCTGCTGATTTTCTGCCCATCGAGGACACTGCCCTCAAGCCTCGCCAGATTCCTCCTGCTCTGGAGCTGGTGTGGCAACTGGACGAACTTGCCGATGAAGAACAGGCGAGCCTCAGTCAGGTTGCCGAGACCCTGGTCAAGAAAGACACCTCGCTGGATTTGGGTGAAGACGCAGTGGGCGAGGGTGATGAGGAAGAGGCACGGCAGCAGGACAGCAACAGAGAGTCCGACGAGGAGGACGAAAAGGCGTTTCCGCAAATTTTCTTTTTCCCCAGTGGTGAGGTGTCTCCCGTCACTCTCGCCATGCAGAGCCAGGACGATCTGGAGCAAGTGCAACGCTGGCAAATTTCAGCCCTGGGGCAGATTAAAGATCCGGATCGTGAGCAGGACGATGGCGACCAGCAGGAAAAGCAAGAATGGCTGGAGCGGCGTTCACGGATGATCGAGGAAGGGCCGGAATGAAACAGCAACGCGGCTTTACGCTGGTGGAAGTGCTGATTGCTGTTTCCATCCTGGCACTGGTCATGGTGGTGCTTGGCCAGACCATGGGCTCCACCGCCCGGGCGTATACCAACATTAATGAAACCCATCTGGGCTTTCTGGTTGCCTCCGACAAACTGGTGGAAATGCAGGTGTATCAGCAGTGGCCCTCCACCGGTGAATCAGACTCCACGGTGACCCGTAATGGGCGCGAATGGTGGGTCAACACCCGCGTTAGCGAGGGGCCTTATCCGGATACCCGGCGTGTGGATATCGAGGTGGGCATGATGCAGGACGATGACGAAGGGCAAATGGCGTATCACCTTGCCAGCCTGATTGGAAAACCGGCGTCCGGATGATGGAAGTTCTCCATCCGTTTTCTTCCAGGCACTTGGCGCAGCGGGGTTTCACCCTGCTGGAGATGGTTATCACCATCGCCATCTTTGCGTTCATCTATGTGTGGGTGGCCAGTTTTCTCGGCAGCGCCTTGCAGAGCCGCGAACAACTGAAAGACAGTGCCGATGAAATGGAGCGCACCCAGCGCGCTGTCACCTTTCTTACCCTGGATTTCGAGCAACTGATCAGTCGTCCGGTCCGCGACCCCTATGGCGACCCGCAACCGGCCATTCTGGGCCGTGATAATTATGTGGAATTTACCCGCCTGGGCTGGTCCAACCCTTTTGGGCTGCGTAAGCGCAGTGAGATGCAGCGGGTGGTGTATACCCTTGAAGATGGCACTCTGTTCCGCCGTTACTGGCCGGTACTCGACACCAACGTGGCCACTGAATATCAGGAAGATGTGCTGCTGGATCACGTTGAGCGCTTTACCGTCCGGTACCTTGATTTGACGCCTCAGGGGGAGTGGCAGTGGCTGGAGCTTTGGCCGGATGTGGCCATGGCGGCCGTTCCGGTGTGGCAGCAGCGTCTGCCAAAGAGTATTGAGCTGGAAATTGAGCTGGAAAACGGTGACATCGTGCACCGTTTCTACCGAACCGTGGTGAACCCATGGAGCTGATACTGCGCAGGCGTAATGGCGTCGTCCATCAGCAGCGAGGAATGGCACTGGTGATCGTGCTTTTGCTGCTGGCCCTGTTGACCACTATTACCGTGGAGGTGCTGTTTCGCCAGGATCGTTTTCTCACTCGGGCGGACAACCTGCTGCAATGGGACAAGCGTTACCAATATGCCATGGCGGCGGAAGTGGTGGCCCAGCAGGGGCTGATTGATGACCTGCAGGACGACCAGAACAATAACGCGCTGGTGGATGATTGCGTGGAAGAGCAGTGGGCCGTGCAGCTACCGCCGACGCCCTATGAAGATGCCATGCTCAGCGCCAGCGTTCAGGATCTGCAGGGCCGTTTTAATCTCAATTGGTTGATTACGGCTCAAGGCGATGCCTTTGTTCGCGATCCAGAGGCGATTGACCGGCTTACCCGGCTCATCGAGCTGACTTTCCCCCAGGAAACAGACGCGTCACGACTGGCCAACGAAATGGCGGATTGGCTGGACTCCAACAATATTGTAGACGGCGTCGAGGGGGCCGAAGACGCGGATTACCGAAACCGCCGGACTCCGAACATGCCGGCGGCCCATGAATCGGAAATGCGTGCCTTGCTCAGCTTCCAGGTGGCCAATCAGCCACAGGACAGCATGGTCTGGGGGCTGTTTACGGCGCTACCGCTGGGGACTACATTAAATGTGAATACGGCGCCGCCCCAGGTGCTGGATGCGGTGCTGGGCGGAATAGCGGGTACCGGCGCAGCAGAAGCCATTGTCAAAGCCCGCGAAGAAGAGCCGATTACAACCGTGAGTGATCTGATGCAGCTTGCTCCTTTGAGCGCCCTTGGCGCCGACGAAAAGCAGGCAGTTAGCGATCTTCTGGGGGTCAGCAGTGAATATTTCCAGGTGATGGTGGACGTGGAAGTAGACGGCCAATTAAGCCGATTGGTGAGTCGCCTACGCCGGCGTAGCGGTAATGATGCATCTACCGAGGTCTTCAGCCGGCAGGTAAGCCCGCTGCTGACCCCGCTCGAACCGGCCTGCAATCCCTTCTACAATGCCCAGTAAGATGCCCAGTAGGCGTAATGGTCAGCAACGTCACTGTGGAATGATGCTCGCCTTGGTACACTGAACCAGCGGCACATGCAGAAATAACAACGCAGATAACAACGAAAGGACACAGCAGCGTGGCAGATGCTCCACTGATTTATTTAAGCGGTGCAGGGGGAACAGAGCCGGATCTTGAGATTCCGGTGCTGTTGCAACGCAACACAACCGATGACGTACAGGCCATTAGCCTGCGTGATGCGCTGGAACAGTGTGCCGGCCAGACCCTCCATGTCATTATCAGCGTGGCCTTTGCCCGGCTAACCCATGTTTCCCTGACCCGCAAGCAGGCGCGCCATTTACAGCGTGTTCTGCCGTATCTGCTGGAAGAGCAGATGCTGGACAGCCCGGAGTCGCTCTGGTTTGTCTCCCGCAAAGGGGCAGGGGACGACTACGAAGTAACCGCCATCGCTCGTGAGTTGATCAGCCAGCTTAAACAGTGGGCTGCTGAACAGGGGGCTGTGCTCGGCTCGCTTCAGGTGGATGCCGAGCGATTACAGGGCCAGGCTCCCCTGATTGCGGAACTGGATGGTGGGCAGGCGTTATTGATGGCAGACCGGGATCGTTGCCTGGTGGTGGATGCCGACCAGCGTGACGGCATGCAGGCGCTATTTGGTGACAGCCTTGCCGACGCCACCGTTTTATCCGGCACCCCGGCATTTCTGGACGCCTTGCGGGGCGGGGCCGGCCAGGAACTGCTGACCGGCCCGTATGCACCGAAACAAAAAAAGGGCAACAACACGGCGTTTGCGCCCTGGAAGCCCGTCAGCATTCTGGCCGCCGCTGTGTTTGTGTTGGCCCTGGTGGCGATCTGGGTACAGCAGTGGCGTTATGAACAGGCTTCGCAGGCGGCCTTTGCAGATGCCAAAACCCTTTACGAGCAGCTGTTTCCCGGCGACAAGGCGACCACGGCCCTGAGCCGCCAGTTCCAGGGTCGGCTTTCCCGTCTGGGAGGCAGCAGTGAAGGCGGACAGGCCAATTTTTTCCCGCTTCTGGGGCCGGTGGCGCAAGTGTTGAAAGAGATAAAGGTTGAGCCCAAGCGGCTTCAGTATGATCAGCGTGATAACACCTTGCTGCTGGATGTGGGCGCCAAGGATTACGCCCAGCTGGAACAGCTTCAGAATGCGTTGAAGAAGCAGGGCGCGAGAGCCTCGATTGCCAACTATCGCAACGGAGCCCAGGGCGTCAGCGCTCGTATCAAGGTGGAGCAGCCAGGATGAGTAATACGGCAGAACTGAAAAAACTGGCGGCACAACGGCGCGACCAGGCCGTGAATTGGTATGAAAGCCGGGAACCCCGTGAACAACGCGTCTTGCAGGTGTTGGCTGTCGTGGCTTTTCTGGTGGTGCTGTACTGGTTGATCTGGGCGCCTTCGGTGGCAGCGCGGGACCAGGCCAGGAATCGCTTTGTCTCCAATCAGCAAACACTGCAGTGGATCCAGGATAACCGCAGCGCCGTTACCGCCGCCCAGCGAGGGGATACATCAACAGCCAGGCCGGCCGGTAACTGGACTGGCAACGTAAGCCGCAGTGCCGACCAGTTTGGCCTGACCTTGAAAGGGTTTTCTCCCGATGGCAATCGGGCAGTACGAATCCAGATGGAAGATCAGGTGGCCTCACAAACGGTGCTCTGGCTGCAATCCCTCCAGCAAGAGGGCGTGCAGTTGACCAACCTGGAAATGACGCCGGGTGAGAAACCGGGTACCGCCACGGTGCGAGCGACGCTACAAAAGTAGCCGCCACACAAGAATAAACAACCAGGTAGCAGCCATTACTATGACCCTACGCCTGTTTCTGGCGCTCGGCCTTTTTATTCCGGCACTGACCTCCCAGGCAGAATGCCGCTTTGATCCACTGGATCGTGGTCGGGTGGTTAAACTCTCCGGGCAGGACGTTCCCGGTGCCCAGGGTAAAACGCTGGATTCCCTCTCGGTCATGCGGGTAGAGCAGGGGCGTTTTGTGCCGGTGCCTTACCAGTTCGATGAGCTGGATGAGCACGGCATGGTGTGGTTTGAGGGGAGTGAATTCGCCATGACCGGCGAAGCCGGGCATCTGGATACGGCGGATCAACTTTTGATGATGCTTACCGATGCGGGCCCGCAGGCACCAGCCACGCTTCGTCCCGCCCAGGGAACTATCGTTGCCGATATCGCGGTGGCGAATAATTGCCATTTCTATCTGGTCGAAGGCAGCCGACAGCGCAGCCAGGATTATTACGTCGCCCACGACATCGATAGCGGCATGACGCGCACGGCCCTCTATGAGCTGAACGTGGAGCCGGAAAACGAACTGAACTGGCTCTATCTCGGGTATAAGGGCTATCAGGGCGAGGGTTCCATCATCGATACTCTGAAAATGCGCATGAGCGCCGGGGTTCTCTCGCGCTTTACCCGAATGTCACTGGATAATCATAACCTGCGTCCCAAACAGGTAGGGCATTTACTCGGTCCAATCCGGTCAGTCATGCATTTACGTACCAAGGTGGTGCTGGCCGGTATCCCGGTGATGACGATTCAGGTACAAGCCATGCGTTATGCCGCTCATTACGAGGCGCATACCTTTGCGCGTATCCCGGATCTGTATCGCGCCACCCTCAAGGACCCGGAAGTGGCGGTGACCGTTGACGGCAATGCGCAGATCGGGGCAAAGGTCTATACCGCCCGGTTCGCGGATAACCCGGTTACGGTTGACGGTAAGAAGGATGTCGATGATCAGGCTTTTGCCGGCCAGCCTATGAGCATGGAAGAAAACTGGATTCTCTTTGACAGCCGCAAACAATTTTCCCTGCTGACCGCCATGACGGTACCGGATGAGCTACTGAATACTCCGGTGGAATTGATCTATGAAGATGACCGTGACCTCAAGGTGGAGCCGGAGCAGTTCACCGGTCAGCTACCCAACCTGGGTTACTCCCTGCAAGGTTGGCCGGAGCCGCAGGAATTGCGCTTTACTGTCAGCCTGTATTTTGACGAAGGCCTGCACGGCATGGAGGCGGGGGCGTTTGCACAGCAGCGGAGCGCTGCCGTGCCTTACGCAGTCAGTGAGCCGGTATCAGAATGAGCGATCCGGCTTCAGCGAGAGAACGTCTTCACGGGTGATCGGCAGCCAGACATCGCCTTTGATACTGGCATTGCGCGCAAGAAACGCAGAATTCAGCGGGAACTGGGAGGTAAACCCGTAGATCACCAATCCGATACGATCGCCAGCTTTCAGTGGCTGGCTGACCGCAGGTAACTCCAGTTCATAAATGCCTTTCTCCGGCAGTGGCGTGAGCTGCTCACTGGCCACATGGACCCGGCGCCGGTTGGCATGTTGAATCCCCAGGCCCACAAAAACGGGCATGCTTTTTCCGCCGGAAGTCCCTCCCAGATTAAGTTCAATGCGCGGCTTGCCGAGCAAGACTTCGTCATCACCACGGGCGATATACATGGGCACGAACTTGGGGCGCCCAAAGCCGCCATTGGGCTTCATGTCACGTAAATCGGCGCCGGGCCACATGGCACGGAACAGGTCCGTGCCGGTATCCACGCCGACCATGAGCCATTCAAAAGCGCCGGCCAGTGGTACGGTCACCTTGGTGCGGGGCAGTGCGTACTGCGTGCTGTTGACCGGCAGCCCCTCATCCAGGGCGATACCGCGGTCTTCAGTGACATTGATGCAATACTGTGGCACGCGGCTCTCGCCGGCCTGCAGCTTTTCATCCCACCAGTTCAGGATGGTATCCACTGCCGTTTCACTGTAATCACCGCAGTGCACCATGTCGTCGGTTTGATAGAAGGGCAGCCAGCCGCGCCATTGCTGCATGGGCCAGGGCATAACGTGGCCTGCCTGCATGCCGATGATGCGGGCATCGCGCCCTTGTTCCTGCCAGCAGTCGTAGTTGCGCTCTGCCTGTTGGAACGGAAACATGGTGTCGGTGAATCCCTGAATGAACAGGGCATCGGCGTGTGGCGCTTTGCCCTGATCACAAAAAGCGGCGGGGCTGCGCTGGTACATCAGGTCTTTCAGGTCCTGATTGACGGTGCCATCGAAGGCGCTGCGCCACGGGTCCGAAAACATCACGCCCACATCAAAGCCACTGTTAATGCCCCCAACGCCCAGCAAAACAGCGCCCCAGGCGCTGCGAAACTCGCCGTTCGGAGCGATACTGTTCATGTCGTGCCAACCGGTGAGCGGCACCAGCGCCTGCAGGCGCGGCTCGGTGAAGGCAGCCAGCGTCTGCAAGCCGGCACCGTAGGACTCGCCAATCATGCCGATGGCGGGCTGACCGTCAGGCATGCGTTTGACGCCGGGAAGGTGACCCAGTGACCAGTCGATCACATTGCTTAGATCCGCGACTTCAAAGTCCGGGTCCATCATGTGCACGTGGCCATCGGATTGCCCCCAGCCTCGCTGATCGTAGAAGACCACCCAGTAACCGGCCTTCCATGCGGCGATGGCCGCTTCACCGGTGAGGATGGACTTGCCGTAAATCGACATGGGGCGCTTGGCGCGGAAGCCGCCAAAGCCGTGAGTCGCAATAATCAGCGGGGCGTTTTCGCCAGCCTGAAGCTCAGGCTGATAGACAGTGGCAGCCAGTTTTTTGCCATCCCGGGTAGGGATGCGCACCTGGTAATAATCCTGTTTCTGCGCCTGGATCGTGCGAGAAGCATTGGTTTGCGGCAGGGTGGTGGTACAACCCGATAACACAAAAAAGCCCGTCAGCAGGGCTATGGACATGAAGAGCGGTCGCATGTGGCTACGTCCTCTGTTTATTATTCTGTTATTACTGTGAGGGTGTTATGAAAAAAACGGCTCAACCAAGCCAGGTCGCTGCCACTTTAGTGTGGTTCTTTTATGCTGTCATTGTTGTCTCTTTGGCTGTGACGCTGTGTTGGGCATTGTATAGCCAGTCGAACTATGGCTACCGCTTCTGGTATCAACAACTGGATATTGGCCAACATATACAAATTTATGGCCCTCAGAATCGCTTTAAATCCGGGTTTGAACAATTGCCCCCCGAGCAGCACTGGCAGGCATTTGAGCAAATTCGTGATGCCGTGCATAACAGCGGGGCGGGATTGGCCGATATTCATTACCAGCCACCGGGAAAAAATTCCCGCCCGTTACTGCACCAGGCCGAAGTGCAGCACCTTCAGGACGTGGCCGATTTTATTGATGTGGGGCGTGCGCTCTTCTGGGTGTTGTTGGCCTTGTGGTTGCCGCTCGCCTGGCTTTGCGTCTGGCTTAAACCACCACCCATGCGCTGGCGACTTGGCATTACTGTTTTCACTGTGGGGGCTGTGTTAGCGTGGTTCCTGATTGTCGGCCCGACCCAGGTTTTCTATCAGTTTCATCTATGGATTTTCCCCGCTGATCATCAATGGTTTTTCTATTGGCAGGACTCACTGATGAGTACGCTGATGAAGGCCCCGGTATTGTTTGGCGGGATCGCGGCGGTAATCGCTCTGGGGGCATTGCTGCTCACGCCCGTCTTGTACTGGCTGGGCCTTTGGGGTGTGCGACGGCTTGCGCCGCAGGGGTGGCGCTAAAGAATCCGCCGCGTATATAACAGACCAATTTCGACCAATAAGAAACGGCTCATGAGCATTGAAGTACTGACTGCCGATGTTGAGGGTGGAGAAAATCTGCAACGCTGGGCAGCCATGGGGTTACCAATCCCGCCCAGCTGGCGCATTGACCGTAGCGTGGTGGCAGACAGTTCTGCCGCCTCGCTGACTCACCAATTACGCGCCTTGCCGCGCATGTTTACCGATGACCGTTATTGGGTGCTACAACAGGGGCCCATGAATGCGGATTCACGCCGGGAAAGCCTGTTGAATCTGGATTCGGATGAATCACTGGCGGCGGCATTGCGGAGTATTTTCGATCGTGAGCCTGGCCCGGACCACGTGGTGATCCAGGCACTGCCGCGGCAACAGGCTGCCGGGGTGTTGTTCACCCGTCACCCGCTACGCCAGGACCTGCCACACATGGTGGTGGAGGGCGTGGTGGATGGCAGCAATGAGCGTCAGCGATTGATTTTCGATGACAGCGGCCGACTGGTGCATGCGTCGCAGGCCGCAGTGCCTCTTAGCCAACAGGTTGATGAATCCCAGCTGCGACAACTCCACACCAGGCTCAAACAAAATTTTGATCGTCCCCAGGCCGGTGAGTGGGTGTTTGATGGCGAACAGCTGTGGCTGCTGCAGACGTTGCCGGTGGGCTCGCTCCCTGAACCCAAGGAAGCCTGGACACGGCGTGCCGGGGTGGGGCTGTTTAATCAGGTAGAAACGCCGCTGTGGTACACCCTCGCGGGGCGTTGGCTGAAAGCGGCCTTCTGGGAGCCGCTGGTCGAGCAGGCCGGCTGGAGCCGTTTGGCCAAGGTCGAGCCTTATCGGCGCCAGCACAGCCACATCTATACCAATTGCGCTTTTTTTCGCGAACTCCAGCAACAACACAAAGGCGCAGCACGCTTTGTGCCCCCGGCCTGGCAGCAGCTGGAAATCCATGATGATGCAACGCCAGTGCGCTCACGTTCGCGCCTAGCCAACACCGTTACCCAGTGGCGCCACCGGTGGACGCTGACGCAGTTGTCCCTGGATATTCGCCACTGGAAAGAGCCGGACGTGACCCGTGAAGGGCTATGGCGGGCTTTTATGCGGCTGGATGCCATGGGAGAGGCGCTCAGCCGGGTGGACGGTGAGCTTGCCTATCTGACTCTCGCCGATGCTCTGCCTCGCTATGGTGCGCCGTTACCGCTAGCGCTGCTGGCGACCCCCGCTGAATTGCAGGCAGTGGAAGCATTGGCCCGGGGGGATCTGGAGGCGGTGCGAGAGACTTCGCTGCGCCCGGGTGCCGACCCGGTGCACGCGCCATTAAATGAAGGCCCGGCCCAGGCGGCTACCCTGAATGGCTTGCAACAACCGGGGGTGGTCAGCGACGGGCAACTGGCTCAACCGAGTGAGCAGGACGCCAATGCGTTGCGTATGGCGCGTACGGCACGGGGCCTGCGTTTTGCCATTGGCAACCGGCTGCGCCGTCTGCTGCGTTCCATGGGGGCTATCGTGGTCGAGCAGGGCATGCTGCAGCACCCGGATGATATCTATTTCCTGTATTTTGATGAGCTCTGGCAGCTGTGGATGGGGCAAAAGCTGCCAGCCAGTGCGGGCAGAGAGGTCATTGGTGACCGTAAACTCCGTTATCTGGATGATGGCTTGCAAGGCGCACCTGACTGGAAGATGGATCAGGTGGGGTATGGTTTCGGTGGCGGGCAGCGCCTCAGCCCCTTGCTGCGCGGCCTGCCATTGGTTAATGGTTCTGTGGAAGGGCCGATACGGCGGGTATGCAGCGCCTGGTGCCTGAACAAGATCCAGCCCGGCGACATCGTGGTGGTGGACCAGGTGGAACCCGCATGGCTACCCTGGCTGGTACAGGCGGCGGGCCTGGTGATTGCCGAGCAGGATCCGGCTAACGCCGCCGCCAGCCTGGCGGTGACCTATGGCATTCCTGCCATCTGGTCTGCCAGTGATGTCATGCATAGCGTGCAGGACAATCTGCAGGCAACGCTGGATGCCACCCAGGGGCAGCTTGATGTCGCTGCCGTTCTGGAAGACGATAACGCGAACTAAAGACGATCAGGCGAAAAGTGCAGGCCGCGATTCGCCTGGCTCAAGTGTTGTTCTTGTCCCACCGAGGCAGGTTCCATGGCGCAACCACCGAATCAGGAAGAAGACACTCGCCCGTTCGTGGCGCCATGCCGCACGATCGACAGCCGTGCACCACTGCGATGGCTGCGCAAGGGCTGGCAGGATTTCAGGGCAGCGCCGGGGCCAAGCCTGGTGTACGGCGGCATCATGGTCGCTATCAGTTATCTGATCAGTGTCGCCACCTGGTGGTTCGGTAATATGGGCCTGTATCTGGGCCTGCTTTCCGGTTTTGTCTTCCTTGGCCCACTGTTGGCACTCAATCTGTACGATATCAGCATCCAGTTACAGCAAGGGCGCAAGCCCAGCCTGTTAGAGAGCTTGCGGCAGGCGCGCGCCTGCATGGGCGACGCGCTGACCTTTACCGTGATTCTGGTGGTGGTATTTCTGGTGTGGGCCCGGGCGGCGAATCTGATTTATATCTTCTATCCGGTGAACGAGTGGCACCTGGAGAATGTGCTGCTTTTTTTCGGGGTGGGCAGTAGTGTGGGGGCGCTGTTCTGCGCCATCGTTTTCACGGTCAGCGTGTTTTCGCTACCCATGATCATGGACCGCAAGACCGACATGGTGACGGGGGTGATTACCAGCACCAACGCAGTGCTACGTAACAAGCCGGCACTGTTTGTATGGGCCTGCCTGATTGGTGTTTGCCTGCTGGCCGGGCTGTTGACGGCCTACCTGGCGCTGGTGGTGCTGCTCCCGGTGCTCGGCTATGCCACCTGGCATGCTTACCGCGAAGTGATTGACGCCAGTGATTGGGACCCGCGCTTTGAACTCCCTGCTGAGGAAGTGAATTGAGCGCTTAACGGTTGGAAAGTGGAGCAGGGGGCGGAGGAGCTTGATCCTCCTCTCTTCGATTGGGATTGACCGGGTTTGATCATGAGAGCCGCTGTATGCGGGAGCGGCTGCACAGAAGGCAGTCGTTCCCGCATTTTTTCAGCAGCCAGCTAGCTCTCGTCCATGTAACCCAGCAGGTGGGGCACCATCCTCTCGATTTCCTTGCGCGTCATGCCTTTGCGTGCGGCGTAGTCGTCCATCTGGTCCTTCGCCAGTTTGCCGGTACCGAAATACTTGGCTTGCGGGTGGGAGAAGTACCAACCGGATACCGCGGCGGTGGGCAGCATGGCGTAGCTTTCAGTCAGCGTCATGCCGGCATGGGTTTCCGGGTCCAGCAACTGCCACAGCAAGGCTTTCTCCGTATGGTCCGGGCACGCCGGGTAACCCGGGGCAGGGCGGATGCCTCGATATTTCTCGCTGATCATGTCCTGGTTGCTCAGTGCTTCATCGCTGGCATAACCCCAGTAGTCCTTACGGACTTTTTCATGCAGGCGTTCGGCGAACGCTTCCGCCAGACGGTCAGCCAGCGCCTTGAGCATGATGGCGGAATAGTCGTCATGGTCGGCTTCGAAGCGGGCGACATGCTCGTCGATACCAATGCCGGCGGTGACCGCAAAGCCGCCCAGCCAGTCGGTGAGCCCGGTTTCTTTGGGGGCGATAAAGTCACTCAGGCAGAAATCCGGCTTGTCGTTCTTGCTCCGGTCTAACTGCTGGCGCAGGTGATGGAGGGTCATGAACGCCTCTTTGTCACCGGGCTCGCGGTAGAGTTCGATGTCGTCCATGTCCGAGTTGGCAGGCCAAAAACCTATTACACCTCGGGCAGTTAGCCATTTTTCTTCAACGATTTTCTCAAGCATATCCCGGGCATCCCGGTAGAGCTTGGTGGCCTCTGTACCGACCACTTCATCGTCGAGAATTTTGGGGAATTTGCCGGCCAACTCCCAGGCGCGGAAGAACGGGGTCCAGTCGATACGCTGCACCAGGTCATCCAGCGGATAATCGTCCAGGACTTTCAGGCCTTTCACTTTCGGCTCTGGCGGCGTGTAATCGTGCCAGTCTGGCTGGAAGCGGTGCTCCCGGGCCTGGGCAATGGAAATCAGGCTGCGGTCGACCTGTTGTTGCTTGCGCCGTACGCGCAGAGCCTCGTAGGTTTCCTTGATTTCGGCCACGTAGTCGGCTTTGGCCGTTTTGGATAGCAGCTTGGAGGCCACGCCGACCGCCCGTGATGCATCCGCCACATGGACCACGGCCTCGTTATAGGCCGGATCGATTTTCACTGCAGTGTGAATGCGGCTGGTGGTAGCGCCGCCGATCATCAGTGGCAGGTCCATGCCCAGGCGCTGCATTTCGCTGGCCACATGGACCATTTCTTCAAGCGATGGGGTGATCAGTCCGGACAGGCCGATGATGTCGACTTTTTCCTCTTTCGCCACCTCGAGTATCTTTTCGCAGGGCACCATCACGCCCATGTCGACCACATCATAGCCGTTACACTGCAGTACCACGCCAACGATGTTCTTGCCGATGTCGTGTACGTCACCTTTCACTGTGGCCATCAGGATCTTGCCGTTGGCTTCATCCTGAGTGCCCATTTCTTCCTTTTCTTTCTCCATGAAGGGCAGCAGGTAGGCAACGGCTTTTTTCATCACCCGGGCGGATTTCACCACCTGGGGCAGGAACATCTTGCCCTCACCAAACAGGTCGCCGACCACATTCATGCCATCCATGAGCGGCCCCTCAATGACATGGAGAGGGCGTGCGGCATTCTGACGAGCCAGTTCCGTGTCATCTTCAACGTAATCGGCGATACCTTTAACCAGCGCATGTTCAAGGCGCTTTTCCACCTCCCATTCCCGCCAGGCAAGATCTTCTTTCTTGGCTTTTTCCGCACCGCTGCCACGGTATTTCTCGGCCAGATCCAGCAGCACTTCGGTGCCGTCTTCATTGCGGTTGAGGACCACATCTTCCACGGCGTTGCGCAGTTCTTCAGGAATGTCCGCATAAATGGCCAGCATGGTGGGATTGACGATCCCCATATCCATGCCGTTTTTGATGGCGTAATAGAGGAAGACTGCGTGAATGGCTTCACGAACGGTGTCGTTGCCCCGGAAAGAGAAACTCACATTGGAGACCCCGCCGGAAATCATGGCGTGGGGCAGGGTGCGCTTGATGTCGCCGACCGCTTCAATGAAATCCACGGCGTAGTTGTTGTGCTCTTCGATCCCGGTGGCAATGGCGAAGATGTTGGGGTCGAAAATGATGTCTTCCGGCGGGAAGCCCACTTCTTCGGTGAGCAATTTGTAGGCACGGGTACAGATTTCCACCTTGCGCTTACGGGTATCTGCCTGACCTTCCTCATCGAAAGCCATGACGATCACGGCGGCACCATAGCGGCGCAGCAGTCGGGCCTGATGAAGGAATGCCTCTTCGCCTTCCTTCATGGAGATGGAGTTCACCACCCCCTTGCCCTGGATGCATTTCAGCCCGGCTTCGATCACTTCCCACTTGGAGGAGTCGATCATGATCGGCACTTTGGAGATTTCCGGTTCGGATGCCACCAGATTGAGGAACTTCACCATGCACTCGGCGGATTCCAGCATCCCCTCATCCATGTTGATATCGATGATCTGGGCGCCGTTCTCCACCTGGTCGCGGGCCACTTCCAGTGCGGTATCGTAGTCTTCTTCCTTGATCAGGCGCAGGAACCGCTTGGAGCCGGTCACATTGGTCCGCTCGCCCACATTCACGAACAGGGAATCCTTGGTGATGGTGCAGGGTTCCAGCCCGGACAGCCGGCATGCCACTTCAATGTCGGGCAGTTGGCGTGGCGCGAGCCCTTCAACGGCATCCGCCATGGCTGCGATATGCTCCGGTGTGGTCCCGCAGCAACCGCCGATAATGTTCAGGAAGCCTTTCTCCGCCCAGGTGCGCACTTCTTTCGCCATGGTGAACGGATCCAGGTCATATTCGCCCATTTCGTTGGGCAGCCCGGCGTTGGGGTGGGCAGACACATAGGTCTCGGAAATGCGCGACAGCTCTTCGATATACGGACGCAGCTCCATGGGCCCAAGCGCACAGTTGAGGCCAAAGCTGATTGGGCGGGCGTGGCGCAGGGAGTTGTAGAACGCTTCGGTGGTCTGGCCGGTTAGGGTACGGCCTGAGGCATCGGTAATGGTGCCGGACACCATTACCGGCAAGTCGAGATTGTTCTCGTAGCAGTACTGGTCCACCGCAAAGACCGCCGCCTTGGCGTTCAGTGTGTCGAAAATGGTTTCGATCAGCACCATGTCGATGCCGCCTTCTACCAGGCCGTCCAGGGCCTCCAGATAGGCGTTTACCAGCGCATCGAAGTTCGTGTTGCGGTAGCCGGGATCATTCACGTCCGGGCTGATACTGGCGGTGCGGTTGGTGGGGCCGAGTACCCCGGCTACGTAGCGGGGCTTGTCCGGCGTGGAGGCTTCGTCGGCGGCCTCCCGGGCGACACGGGCAGCGGCGACATTGATATCCCGGGCCAGGTCCTGCATGTCGTAGTCGGCCATGGCGATGGACGTGGAATTGAACGAATTGGTCTCGATGATATCCGCGCCCGCGTCCAGATAGCCCTTGTGCAGCGCCTTGATCCGCTCGGGCTGTGTCATGCTGAGCAGGTCGTTGTTGCCTTTCAGGTCACTGGGCCAATCGGCGAATTGGGTGCCGCGGAACTCCTCTTCACTGAACTGGCAGCGCTGAATCATGGTGCCCATGCCGCCATCAAGAATCAGAATGCGTTCCTGGAGTTGGGCAGTAAGTTTCGCGCGCGGGTTCTGTGACATCGATGGCTCCGGCAAAGGCGGGAAATTGGGGCGTGCATTATAGCGGGGCAGGGCGCAGATACCCAATATGTGGTGCTTTTTCCGGGGAAAATAGCGATAAAACGGCATTGTCGGCGGCTGCAGACTGGCCATAAGGGCCATTAGGTTTCATTATTGGGCATGCTTGGTAACGGGATGACTGGCACTTCCCGCAGCCAGCAGATGAAATCTTTGTAAAATCCCGCGCGGTGGCATCGGCATGGCTTGGGCTTGCCGCAGGAACGGGCATAATTCGCGCTCACTGGATGAGGAGTACGCTTAATGGATCAATATCTGACCCAACTGGAAACCTTTGCCAATGAAAACCTGGTGCCTTATGCCTGGAGCATTGCGGCGGCACTGGTTATTTTCATTATTGGTAGCTGGATTGTTGCCCGCCTGAGCAGCTGGGTGCAAAAGCTGCTGAACAAGCGTATGGATGAGACGGTGGCCACTTTCCTGGGCCGCATTGTTCATATTCTGCTGTTCGTGTTCGTTGTTATCGCTTCTCTGGATCAGCTCGGTATCGAGACAACCTCGCTGGTGGCGATTCTGGGTGCTGCCGGTCTGGCTGTGGGCCTGGCTCTGAAAGATTCGCTGGGCAACTTTGCGGCCGGCGTCATGCTTATCATGTTCAAGCCGTTTCGCGTGGGGCATTACGTGGAAGCAGGGGGGGCTTCCGGTACCGTCAAGGAAATCCGTATTTTTGCGACGATCATGAACAGCCCGGACAACAAGGTGCTGACCGTGCCCAACGGCGCAATCATGTCCGGAAACATCGTCAACTATTCGGAAAAGCCGACCCGTCGAGTGGATATGGTCTTTGGGGTCGCTTACGATGCGGACCTTTCCGTAGTGAAGAAAGTGCTGGAGGAGGTGCTGGCTGCGGATGAGCGCGTGCTCAAGGATCCTGAGCCGACCATCGTAGTAGGCGAACTTGCGGATAGCTCGGTTAACTTCCTGTGCCGTCCCTGGGTAAACAGCGCGGATTACTGGCCGGTTCTGTGGGATACCACGGAAATCGTGAAACGCCGCTTTGATGAAGCGGGCATTGGCATTCCGTTCCCGCAGATGGACGTACATCTCGACAAAAACGATTAAGGAGTTATTCATGCGCAGTAAGACAATCGCTGCCATGCTGCTGGCCGCCGGACTTCCGGCGGTTTCGGTGGCTGCAGAAGATGCAGCCACCGACGAGGGCAGTGAAGTTTCAAAATGGTCTGGTGATATTGGTATCGGGCTATTGTTCAAGCGCGGCAACACCAATTCCGACTCTACCAATGCCAACGTTAATATGGCACGGGACAGCGAGAAATGGCGCCATACCTTCAAGGCTGACGCCAATAACGAGAAGGAAGAGGATCCCGATACGGAAGAATATAACCGTACGGATGAGAATTACTTCGCTTCCTACAAGTTGGACCGCAAGCTGGGCGAGGATGCCAAGAACTATCTCTTCAATGTGCTGACCTACCAGAAAGATAATTTTTCGGGTTATCACTACGAAGCCAGTTATGCCATCGGTGTGGGTCGCCGCTGGATTGATTCGGATCTGCAGACTCTGGATGCAGAAATCGGTCCGGGTTATCGCGTAAAGTGCCTGGAGCCCCAGGACACCTATATGACCTGCCATAACTCCGAAGAAGATGCGATTGCGCGTATTGGTATCAAGTACGAGCTGCGCGTCAGTGACAACACCACCTTCAAGGAAGATTTCTCTACCGAGGTAGGTGAAGAGGGCTCTGACACACGTGCTGAAACGTCTTTGACCACGGCGATTAATTCCAGCTTTGCCCTGCGCCTGCGCCATTTGCTGGAGCATAATTCCTCGGTACCGCCAGGCACCAAGGAAACGGACCATACGTTCTCTGTCGGTGTGGTTTACACCCTTCAGTAGAACGTCCCTGGTAGCGCAAAAGCCCCGGCCTTTCAGGTTCGGGGTTTTTTTATGGGTGGCGTTTAGTGGGCGAGACTGGATAGCAAAATGGTGGTGGGCTAAAGCATCGCACCGGGTGGAAAATGGCAAAGCATTACCCCGGAGAATCGACTTGCGATAGCGCTTTATTGAGGCCCTGGCCAGGGCGCAGCAGGGGGAGGAGGGCCTGGTTAGCGTGCTGCGTGGGGCGTGCTGCGGCCGCGAAGCGGCATAAAAAAAGGAGCCCGAAGGCTCCTTTTTTGACGAAGGCAGTGGATCAGCCTTCTTTCAGGGCGGTGGTGATATCCAGTACCGCACCTTTACCGTCGCCGAACAGCATCAGGGTGTTGTCCTTGGCGAACAGCGGGTTGGGCAGGCCGGCAAAACCGGCGCTCAGGGAGCGCTTAACCACAACCACAGTCTTGGCTTTGTCCACGTTGAGGATGGGCATGCCGTAAATCGGGCTGCCTTTGTCTTCGCGGGCCATGGGGTTGGTTACGTCGTTGGCGCCCAAAACGATAGCCACGTCGGTTTGCTCGAAGGTTGGGTTGATCTGATCCATATCCTTGAGCTTGTCGTACGGTACTTCCGCTTCGGCCAGCAGTACGTTCATGTGGCCAGGCATGCGACCCGCTACCGGGTGAATCGCGTATTCCACTTCGATACCGGCAGCTTCCAGGGTGTCCGCCATTTCACGAACGGCGTGCTGCGCCTGGGCCATGGCCAGACCAAAGCCGGGAACAATAACGACGCGGCGAGCGGTTTCCAACATCATCGCCACTTCGTCAGCAGAGGTGGACTTCACCTTGCCTGCGTAGACTTCGTCCGCATCCATGGCTTCGCCGGCTTCTGCCATCACACCGAAGAGCACATTGGTGAGAGAGCGATTCATGGCTTTACACATGATGCTGGTCAGGATCAGGCCAGATGCACCCACCAGGGAACCGGTAATGATCAGGGCACTGTTGCCCATGACAAAACCAGCTGCAGAGGCTGCCACACCGGAGTAGGAGTTCAGCAGGGCGATTACAACGGGCATGTCTGCACCGCCAATCGGCAGCACCAGGAACAGGCCCAGCACCATGGCCGCAGCCACCAGACTCCAGAATACGATTTCGTTACCCGGGTTAGCCACCAGGTAGCCGATACCGACGAGAGAACCGATAAACAGGATGGCGTTAACCAGTTTCATGCCGGGGAAGCCCATGGGCTGGCCGTCAATGAGTTCCTGCAGCTTGGCAAACGCCACAAGAGAACCGGTCAGGGTAACAGCACCAATCAATACGGCCGCGCCGGTGGCGATGATGGATACCGTATCGTTGGCGGAACCACGGAAGAATTCCGCTGAGGCAACAGCAAAGGAGGCACCGCCACCAAAACCGTTGAGCAGCGCAATCATCTGCGGCATGGAGGTCATCTGAACCTTCTTGGCCATGATGGCGCCAATCAGGCCACCGACGACGACGCCGGCAATGATCACTTCGTAGGTAACGATATGCTCGTTGAGCAGGGTTACCAAGGCGGCTACGCCCATACCGGCTGCTGCCAGCAGGTTACCGCGTACCGCTGTTTTTGGCTTGGTCAGCCCCTTGATGCCCAGCACAAACAGGCAGGCGGCGATCAAGTAGGCGATATCAATCCAGTTCTGAGAAACGTGCATGGTTTACTTCCTCTTGAACATCGCCAGCATTCGATTGGTGACCATAAAGCCGCCAATCACGTTAATGGTGGCCAGAACCACCGCGGCAAAGCCCAGCACATTGATCAACATGCCGGAATCAGACCCGGCCGCAATCAAGGCGCCCACCACGGTGATACCGGAAATTGCGTTGGAACCGGACATCAGCGGGGTGTGCAGGGTCGGCGGAACTTTGGTGATCAGTTCCACACCGAGGAAGATCGCCAGCACAAACAGGGTAAGTTGGGCTACGAAATCCATTACTTTTCCTCCTTGCTGTCCGCGTCGGACGCTTCTTCCGCGGCTTCCGGCTCAGGCTTGGCCAGAGCGGGGAGACCCAGAATGTCGCGCAGACGGGCTTGGGGAACGTCGCCATCGTGACTGATCACGGTTTCGGCAACGATTTCGTCTTCGAAATCCAGCTGCAGCTCGCCGTTATCGTCGATCAGCAGGTTAAGCAGGTTTTCCATGTTCTTGCCAAACATCTGGCTGGCATGGAACGCCACAGAGGAGGGCACGTTTTCCGGACCGATGATGGTCACGCCGTGCTTCACGACTGTTTTGCCGGACTCGGTCAGGTCACAGTTGCCGCCACGCTCAGCGGCCAGGTCCACAATAATGGAGCCGGGCTTCATGGCTTTCACCATGTCTTCGGTAACCAGGATCGGGCTCTTGGCGCCGGGAACCGCCGCGGTGGTGACGATAACGTCCATTTCCTTCACGACTTCGGTCATCAGCTCACGCTGACGCTTGAGGAAGTCTTCGCCCTGGGCCTTGGCGTAACCGCCGGAGCCTTCCGCTTCGCCGGTATCCAGATCAAGCTCGACCGGCTTGGCGCCAACAGACAGGATCTGTTCACGGGCAGCAGGGCGAACGTCATAGGCTTCAACGACAGCACCCAGGCGCTTGGCGGTGGCACAGGCCTGCAGGCCGGCAACACCCGCACCCATGATGAACACGCGTGACGGCTTCATGGTGCCGGCAGCGGTCATGTTCATGGGGAACATGCGTTGGGATTCGGTCGCGGCGAGCAGTACGCACTTGTAACCTGCGATCATGGCCATGGAAGACAGTACATCCATTGCCTGGGCGCGGGTAATACGCGGTACCAGCTCAAGCGCCAGGCCGGAAACTTTCTTTTCGGCCAGAGACTGGGCAAATTGCGGGTTGGCCAGCGGATCGGTCATGCCGATCAGAACCTGGCCTTCCTTCAGTTTGTTCAGATCCTCGTCACCGTTCTTGATGTTGCTGCCGGGCGTTTGCACCTGCAGAACAACTTGAGCGGAAGAGAACACCTCATCGCGATCAACCAGCTTGGCCCCGGCAGCTTCATAAGTGCTGTCCGGATAGCCGGCAATATCGCCGGCGCCGCGCTCGATGATGATCTCGACACCTTGTTTTTTGAGCAATGCACTGACATTGGCAGGCGTTAAAGCAACGCGCTGCTCGCCAGGGCAGATTTCTTTGGGAACACCGATAATCACCTGCGTTACCCCCGTCTGTGGTTCGCAAATAATTGGCTATTCAGGAGGGAGGATATTGGCAACCCGAAACCTCTGAAAGCCTCGAAAAACGGCCGGTTCAGGTGAACCGGCCGATGAGCAGGGTGCTAACCTTATTGTGCACGTGCCAGCTTGGCAAATGACAAATGGTTATCGTACCGATAAGTGGCCGATAAATGAGCGTTTTGGCCTATCAGCACCCGTTGTAGCGGGGATTATCCGCCCGGACTGATTGTTTTTTGATCAACCAGGGCGATATCGTCTTCTTCCTGCATGTGAATGAAAGGCTCAAGGATGGTGTTGCCACGGACCTCAGACTCGATTACGTGCAAAAAGGTGTATGCACCAAGCAGCTTGCGGGCCAGGAAAATGAACTCTTTGGGCGGCACATCAAAATGCACGGAGAGGGCATTGCGGCCGGCACGATTCATGATGCGGTTGGGCAAGTTACTCTTACCCCAGCAGTACTCGCCATTCTCATTCAGCACGGAGGCCGGGGGCGGATAGCGATCCGGATCCTGTAACACTTCGACTGCTTCGAAACAGAGTTCGGAGAACTCCTCAAGCAATTTGCGCGGGGCGTTACGGGCCAGAAAGTCCAGGGCGTTAAGCGCCCGGATCAGACGGTCAGTATCGTGGTAAAAGGAGGCACGAATCATCTCCCGGCCCGGGCCAAGCACGTCGTTGTCGAAATCACGGATGGCGCCGAAATCCAGCAGCACGATCTGATCCTGCTCCGGGGTTTCCCCAATACGCAGCAGGTAGTTGCCGAAATTCGGGTCCGTTTGCATCTTGTTCCATTCGAACACTTCCCGGCAGCACAGTTCCATAATGGCGCGGCCGATAAAGTTGCGGCGGGTCTGGGACAACTCAAGCACCGCGGGATCGTTGACGCCAATGCCACGCTCGAAGGTCATGCACATGATGTTGTGCGTGGAGAATTCCGGAACAATTTCCGGAACCACAAAACGGGTGTCATCGGCCAGCGCGGCACGGAAATGGCGGGTGGTATGAGCTTCAAGGTCATAGTCCACCTCGCGCTTGAGCATCTCGCGCACTTCATCGAGCCACATGTTGAATTGCTCGGTCATGGGCACAAGGCGGCTCAATTTCAGCAGGCGCACCAGCGCACGCATGTCGGAATCAATCGCGTCAGCGACGCCGGGGTACTGGATCTTCAGGCACAGTTCCTTGCCATCTGACTTGCGCACGGCCTTGTGCACCTGCGCCAGCGAGGCGGCCCCCAGTGGTTGCTCTTCAATCTCCAGCTCAGCCAGTTTAACTTCACCGAGCTGGCGTTTGAGGTGCCGCTCGATGGCTGGCCATTCCAGTGCGGTTGTCTGGTTTTCCAGTGTATGCAGGGCAGTGGTGACCTCTTCTGGCAGGAAGTGTTCGCCGAACAATGCCATCATCTGGCCAATTTTCACCACCGAACCTTTCAGGCTGCCCAGCTCTTCCACCAGCTCCTGGGCACGGGCTGACAAGATTTCCTTGCGCCGGTCATCACGTTTGTCTTTAGCGGTGAACAGTGTGCCTGCACTGGCGGTGGCGTACTTGGCGCCAGCCAGAAAGCCGGCTTTGGCCATTGAGAAGCGCCGCTCCACAGAACCTGTTTTAACCCGTTTTACTGTTTTACGTGCCATAGTCGCGAGGAAACTCCATTTGCCATCCTGAAAGCCGGTGGCATTCTAGCCGGTATTGCAAAGCGGGTCATTGTCCCAAGGAGATAACAAATGGCGAGAACCTGGGTGTTATTGCGAGGCCTGGTTCGTGAGAAGCGGCATTGGGAGACCTTCCCGGAGCAGTTTCAGGCGGCGGTGCCGCAAGATACGGTGATTACACTGGACCTGCCCGGCAACGGTGAATTCTGGCAGGAGCGCAGCCCGACGCGGATTGCGGCCATGGTGGCCCATGCCCGCGAACAACTGCACGCCCAAGGGCACAACGGCCCTTACCATGTGGTGGCGCTGTCGCTTGGCGCCATGATGGCGGTGCAGTGGCTTTGCCAGGCGCCCCATGACATCGCGTTTGCAGGGCTGATCAATACCAGTGCCAGTCGTTTCAGCCCTTTCTGGCAGCGTTTACGGCCCATGAATTATCGTCGACTGCTGCGTGAGGCGGTATTTAGTCGCGACACCGTGCGTAAAGAGACGGCGATCCTCGAGATTACCTCCAACATGCGTGAGCGTGAGTTCCTCCATGCGCTCGCCGAAAAATGGGCCGGGTATGCGGCTTCCCAGCCCGTCTCACTCAGCAACAGCTTGCGCCAGTTGCTGGCTGCCATGCGTTTCAGGGCGCCGGTGGCACTGCCGGACTCCGTGCCAGTGGTCATCATTAATGGGGAAGGGGACCGCCTGGTGAGCCCCGGCTGCTCACGGCGATTGGCCGCCGCCTGGCAGCTGCCACTGAAAATGCATGCTGAAGCGGGCCATGACCTGCCTCTGGATGCGCCTCAGTGGCTTATCAATACGCTACTGGAGGGGGTAACAGATTCCGCTGTTTAGTGTATTGACCGCAACCGCCTGCTAACCTAAGTTCTACTCAGAACCCATGAGTTCTGAGTAGAGCAATAATCACGAGGTATGCATGGCAACGCCGCAGGAATTAACCCGTTTTGCAAAAGGCCCACAGTCCCCCCAGGAGCGCATCTGGTGGGACCGCTATTCCCACGAGAAGCTGAATGCCTGGCGCCAGGTACAGGACCCGTTAGCGGATCGCTGTGCCGCACAGATTAAATTCACCCGGCCGTCCGGGTTGCTTGATGAGGTGGAGCGGCGCGCTGAAACAGAGGGGGGCGATTTTCAGGCCTTTCTGGATCATTGCTATACGGTACCGAGCTGGGTGGATTTCGAGGAAATGGAGCTGGGCCGGCGTATGTATCGTCGCAACGGGGCGCTACAGGGGCTGGTGCTGATGTGCTCCAGCCTGGTCGAAGGGTATGCCCACAACAAGCCCTCCCAGGTGTTGGTGGCCACCGGGCGACTACAGAAGGACGTGTCCCGGCGTATCTATGAAACCGGGCAGATGCTGCACAACATCGTCGGAGACGACGGCATCCGCCCCGGCGGACTTGGGCACCGCACACTTATGGAGGTCCGCTTATTGCACGCGGCGGTTCGCCAGTTTCTTGCGAACAATCCTCGTTGGGATAATGAGAAGTACGACCTGCCGATCAATCAGGAAGACATGGCCGGTACGGTGCTGGAGTTTGATTTCATGGTGGTCAGGGGACTCAAGCGTCTCGGACTGCCCATTTCCCGGCGTGAGCATGAGTCCATGCACTATTTCTGGCGTTATGCCGGGTATTTGCTGGGCGTGAACGAGGCCTTGCTGACCAGCACACTGGAAGAGCAGAGTGTCCTGGCTATGCAACTGACCTCGCATCTCTACGATCCCACGCCGGACAGTGAATCCCTGGCCAAGGCCTTGCTCAAGGACATGTCCGGCAAGCCGCCCTTTAATCTTTCCTACGATGTACTGCTGGCGTTCAGCCGTTATCTGATCGGTGACCAGGTGGCGGATGATCTGAATATTCACAGCACCATTCCTGCCTCTGCCGCCGTCAGGGTGGTGAAGACGGCGATCACCACAGCCAGTTTCGGCTTGCGCTTGTTGCCTGACCCGGCCAAGCGTGCCCTGGAAGGGTTTAACCACCAGCTGGGCCGGCGTACCTTGAAAGCGGGCCTGGGTGATAACCCGGCACGCTGGGGATTCAAAGCTCTGGCTTGATGGCAGCAGAGTAAACACCGGAGCGCATCGCTCCTCGCAATGCAGAATAAAAAAACCGGCCTTGAGGCCGGTTTTTTTATGGGGTGCGTTGAGATCGTGGCGAAAGTCAGCCTTTGCGAGCGACCTGGTTTTCTCGCAGCAAATCCATGTAATCCACCAGTATTTCGCCAGTTTCACGGACGTACGGGTCTTCATCCATGGCTTCATCATGGCTTTCCGGATCCAGTGCCCGCTGCTCTTCCAGCGTGCGCAGCTCCTTGATGCTTTCAAGGGGATCTTCATTACGGGCCTGGCGGCGGCTGTTTTCGATGGCCAGCCGCTCCTTGTCGAACTCCGTCTGCATTTGTGTACGTGCTTTCTGGTTCAGTGAGAGTTCCGTCCGGTTGCGGTTCACGTCAAGCAGCTTGCGCAGGGAATGCACATAGACAAATTCCGGGTCGCTATCCGTGCGTTCTTCATGGCGCTGGCGCAGTTGTGGCAGGAAAGGCACCAGGTCAGTGACACGCTGGAAATTGGCCGATTTGATTTCATCCCAGGGCAGGGCGTTGGGCAGAGAGCTTTCCCCCACGTCGTCC
Source organism: Alloalcanivorax sp. (assembly GCA_039983755.1). Classification (GTDB taxonomy): domain Bacteria; phylum Pseudomonadota; class Gammaproteobacteria; order Pseudomonadales; family Alcanivoracaceae; genus Alcanivorax. The sequence goes on along the minus strand of JBDWVU010000043.1, from coordinate 24,310 downwards.
TTGTCTACCAGGGAGGGCAAATCCACATCCGGCACGATGCCCAGGTTCTGGTTGCTGGAGCCAGACACCCGATAGAACTTGGCATTGGTCATCTTCAGCTTGCCATGATTGAGATCCAGCAGGGTTTGCACCGTGCCTTTGCCGTATGTCTGGTCACCGACGATTAGCGCGCGGCCATAGTCCTGCATGGCGCCGGCAAAAATTTCTGATGCCGAGGCGCTGTAGCGGTTCACCATGACAGCCATGGGGCCGGCGAACAGGACACCGGGGAATTTGTCGCCTTCAACACTGACCCGGCCATTGGATTCGCGAACCTGCACCGTCGGGCCCCGATTAATAAACAGGCTGACCAGCTTGTTCACTTCCAGCAGCGAGCCGCCGCCGTTGTTACGCAGGTCGATGACCAGGCCATCGATATTTTCCTTGCGCAGCTCGACCAGCAGTTTGGCCACATCGCTGGTGGTGCTGGTGTATTTCGGGTCGCCGCGGTGGTAGGCGTCGAAATCCAGATAGAACGCGGGGATTTCGATAATGCCCAGTTTCAGATCCTGGCCATTACGGTCAACGTGAATGATGTCTTTCTTGGCGGCCTGTTCTTCCAATACCACCTTGTTGCGCACAATGGTGATGGTGCGAGTGTCATGCTCGCTGGGGCTGCCGGCGGGGATAATTTCCAGATTGACCTTGGTGCCCTTGGGCCCACGAATCTGGTCGACCACTTCATCCAGACGCAAGCCGATCACTGGAACCGGCTCTTCTTCATCCTGGGACACGCCCACAATACGATCCGCAGGCTTCAGTTGACCGCCTTTGGCGGCGGGACCACCAGGCACCAGACGAACCACCTTGGTGTAGCCGTCTTCGTATTGCAGCACTGCGCCAATACCTTCCAGTGATCGGCTCATGCTGATGTCGAAGTTTTTCGAATTGTGCGGGGTGAAGTAGGTGGTGTGAGGATCAAATGTCTGCGTCAGCGCATTCATGTACACCTGGAACACGTCCTCAGGGGTGTTTTGCTTGATCCGTTTCAGCTGGCTCTCGTAGCGGCGAGTGAGCCGCGTTTCGATATCTTCCGCACTGGAATCATTGAGACGCATGGAGAGCACTGCATTTTTCAGCTGGCGCTGCCAGATTTGATCCAGAGCGGCTTTGTCCTTGGCCCAGGGGGCATCTTCACGGTCGACCCTTACCGACTCTTCGCTATCGAAGGTCAGCGAATCCAGATCGTTGGCGATGGTTTCCAGTGACCAGGTCAGGCGCTCTTCCAGGCGCTGTTGAAAGCGATTGAAAATGGTATAACCGCCTTCCAGCTGGCCCTTGCGCAGCTGGTCATCCAGGATCTCGTTATAGCGCTGAAAGTCCTTGATGTCGGACGCCAGGAAATACAGACGATTGGGATCCAGGTCTTTCAGGTAGCGCTGCAACACCTGTTCGGAAAGCTGATCGTCGAAATCGAGCTGGCGATAGTGATACTTGAGCTTGTCAGCAATTTCTTCAGCCGCTTCCAGCTGCTCTTCCGTCGGCTTCAGGTCTCCCTGAATATCCGGCGATGAGTCGTGAAGGGCGCCGCCGCCTTTGATTGCCCCGCCCAGCAGCAACAGGGCAAGTGCAAGAGGGAACAGCTTACGGAGTAATGACATACTGGCTCTCAAACAGTTTTTTTCAGTATAGCCGACAGCCCGGGAGCGGTCATTCAGGGTTGAATCGCCGGCTATCGGTGTAGACTATCGTGATGGCACGAAGTTGCAGTGCCTGGCGCCGTCTATCAGCGTAATTCTATGACCCTAGCGCACGGGAGATACTTTGCACAGACTGTTCAGCCTGTTTTTCCTGGCGGGTATCGCCGGGGCTGTGATCCAGCTCATGGCCGGGGACATGGAGGCACCGGGGCGCCTTATCAATGCCCTGTGGGAATCTGCTGATCTGGCGGTGGAAGTGAGTCTGGGCTTGATCGGGGTGCTGGCCCTGTGGAGCGGCCTGTTTCGCCTGGCGGAAGCCAGCCGGCTGGCCGATCGGGTATCCGGCTGGGTGACGCCGGTGCTGGCCCGTGTCATGCCAGGCATTGGCCGAACCCCGGAGGCCGCCGCTCCGGTGTCCATGAACCTGGCGGCCAATATGCTGGGGCTGGATAACGCCGCGACGCCACTGGGGCTCAAGGCCATGGAGTCGCTCCAGAAAGACAACCCGTCCCCGCGCAGCGCCACCAACAGCCAGATCATGTTTCTGGTACTCAATACGTCATCGGTGACGTTGGTTCCGGTCACAGTACTGCTTTTTCGTGCTCAGCAAGGCGCAGAAGACCCGGCGCTGGTGTACCTGCCTTTGCTGATGGCAACCACCATTTCCACCCTGGTAGGCGTGATTGTTACCGCCAGGGTGCAAAAGCTGCCCCTGGCCAGCCCGCTATTGCTCACGGTAATGGGTGTCTGGCTGGCGGTTCTGGGTTTGCTTGGCGCCGTTGTGTTACTGGCCCCGGCAGAGGCCGCCAACACGTTCGCCAGCCTGCTGGGCAATGGCATTCTTCTGCTTGTGTTGAGTGTATTTTTTATCGCCGCCTGGCGGTCCGGGGTGGATAGCTACGATGCCTTTGTCGAGGGGGCAAAGGAGGGCTTCACGCTTGCGGTGAAAATCATTCCTTACCTGGTGGCCATGCTGGCAGCCATTGCCATGCTGCGGGCCGGGGGCGTGCTGGGCTTGTTTCTGGACGGCATTCGTAGCGGGGTTGGCGCGCTTGGGCTGGACACCCGCTTTGTGGATGCACTACCCGTGGCGCTGCTTAAGCCCTTGAGCGGTTCAGGGGCGCGGGCCGCCATGGTGGATGTGATGCAGACCCATGGCGTTGATTCGCTGGCCGGCCGTATGGCAGCGGTGATGCAGGGCTCCACGGAAACCACCTTTTATGTATTGACCGTGTATTTCGGCAGCGTCGGCATCCGTGATTTTCGTTATGCGCTGTGGTGCGGGCTGGCGGCAGATGCCGCCGGGCTGGTCAGTGCCATTTTCCTGAGTTACCTGTTTTTTGCCTGAACGCCGCAGTGCAGCAGGGCGCTGTTTCAAATGCCCGCGCTCTGTTCAGTAATAATGTACCGAAAGGTAAGGTTGATGCGCGGGTCCGGCCGGTTGCGGCGGCGGGGCAGCGCATGCTCAAAACGGGCCTGTACGCCCGGCGACATCAACAAAAGATCGTCATGATGAAGCGGTACACTCAGGCACTGACGCTGACTGCCCGGGCCTTTCGGCCGAAAAGTCAGCTCCCGGCAAGCGCCTAGATTGTAGGACGCCACCCAGGGCGCATGGCCCAGCTCCGGTTCGTTATCGCTGTGATAGCCCATGCAGTCGTCACCATTACGGTACAGATTGGCCAGGACACTGTTGAAGGTTTTGCCGGTCACTTGCTCGACAGCTGTTTTGATCGGTAATAGGGCAGCAGGCCATCCTCTCGCGGTATGCGTGTGCCCGGAATAGCGATAACGCAGACCGGCGTCACCGTGCCAGGCGGTTAACCGCGGGACTGGGTGCTGCCGCCCATACACGGTAATCTTGGGTTGTTGCCAATCAAGAGTCTGGCTTAACGTAGCCAGCAGGCGGTCTGCTTGCGATGGCCCCATCAAACCCGCCCAGCGATGCAGCTGCGCATCGCTGCTGAGGTCGATGAGGGAAGCAGTTCGCCGAGCCTGGGGCCCAGTTGTCGGTAAACACATAACGGCTCTACAAAGATTGCCGGCCACTGCCGGCGAGGATGATCAGGGAAACATCATGCTGCATATCTTTCGGATCGAAAATGGTGTTCTTCGCGAAAAGGATGTGGACACCATCCTGCCATCACTGGCAGAGGACGGTAGCTGGATCGACCTGGTTGATGCCGAGGAAGACGAGCGCAACCTGGTCCAGCAATTTCTCCAGGCGGAACTGCCCGATTCCGACGACATGGAAGAAATTGAAGCCTCGGCCCGCTTTTTCAGTGATGAGCAGGGGCTCCACGTTCACTCCCTGTTCCTGTTCCAGTCGGAAGGTCGGGCCCGGACCTCCACGGTGGCCTTTGTGGTACAGGAAGGGCGGTTGCTCTCGTTCCGTGATTCCCGCTTGCCGGATTTCCGCTTGCTGCGCCTGCGGGTGCGGCGCGGCTGGGTCAAGGTGTCGCAGCCCCTGGATATCCTGCTGAGTATTCTCGACCAGAAAGTGGAAAACCTGGCGGATGCCCTGGAAGACGTGCACCGGGACCTGGAAAAAGTCGGCTATAGCGTGCTGGAAGAGGAAAATGGGGAGTTGGAAGAGGACATTGAGCGCCTGGCGCAGCTGGAAGACACCAACGGGAAAATCCGCCTGTGTCTGATGGATACCCAGCGATCCATCTCGTTTATTCAGCGCTATGTGAGATCGGACAAGGTGCGCCGGCGCACCTGTGCGGAAATCCAGCACGACCTGGATACCCTGTTGTCACATACCACCTTCCTGTTCGACAAGATCAACTTCCTGATGGATGCTGCCCAGGGGTTTATCAATATTCAGCAGAACCAGATCATCAAGATTTTTTCCATCGCGGCGGTGGTGTTCCTGCCGCCCACCATGATTGCCAGCATTTACGGGATGAACTTCGAGATCATGCCGGAGCTGGATTTCCGCTTTGGGTACCCCATGGCCATTGGGCTGATGGTACTGTCTGGCATGGCACCGTACTGGTATTTCAAACGAAAGGGCTGGTTATAGCGGGTGGCCTGACCTTTGGTCCTGATCTTTGGTAAAACGCGGCGTCTGGTGTCAGGTTTGCAACGTCCATCCGCCCGCCGCTTCAGTTGCCTTGCCTTCTGCGGCCAGCTTGATCAAATGCGCACTCAGTGAAAGCTGTGCCACCCCGTGCAAAAATACCGGCACATCGTCATATACCGCCGTCACCAGTGTTGCCAATGGTTGCGCCGTTTCAGTCAGGCAGCCGACTACCTTGTCTTCCCGTTTCTGCCGGTGGGCCAGGGTTTGTGAGAGGGTGTCTTCCGGGTGGCTGATGACATCGCCGTGACCAGGAGCCATCAGGGTGATGTCCCGATTTTGCAGTTTTCTCAGCGAAGCAAAATACGCCTGCATCGAACCAGAAGGCGGGGCGATCACTACCGTGGAGCCCTGGATCAAGTGGTCGCCGGTGAACAGCAAACCCTGTTCGCTCAGGTAGCAAAGATGGTTTCCCACATGGCCCGGGGTCTCAATGGCTGTCAGGCTGACACCGCCACAATCCACCGTATCGCCTTCGGCTAACAGGCGGTCCGCATCCCAGCTTTCATCCTGCAGCCCATCATCTGGCACAGAAGGTCCCAGGCAGCGAGCACCCGTGGCGGCCACCAGAGCCAGTGCGCCAGGAGAATGATCGCGGTGAGTGTGAGTCACAATGACCTGAGTAATCGGCTTATCCAGTGCGCGTGCGGCCTGCAATAACGCCTGCAGGTGCTCCTGATCCTCCGGGCCGGGGTCAATAACGGTAAGGCTGTCCCTGCCAAACAAATAACTGTTGGTGCCTGGCCCGGTCATCATGCCCGGGTTGCGCGCCAGTACCCGCCAGGCGTGGTCGCCGATGGGGGTGAGCTGGCCGGGAATCAGTGATGCCATAATGACTCCTGGGAGTTTGGAAGCCGCATTGTGACGATTCATGCCTGATCATGCCAGCCCGGTCTCGCTCCCCTTATTCCTGTTCCGGGTAGGCCAGCTTTTCCACCACCCTCAGTTGCCAGCGATCCACCCGCGTTTTTTCCTCCGGGTGACGGCTGACAACCGCAAACTGGTATTCACTGCCGCGGGGCAGATACATCTGCAGGGTAATAGGCTGCTGATAAATGACCTGACAATCATCCGCTGACTGGCAATGCAGCGCCTGTGCCTGCAGTGAAAGTGCTGCAACATCCTGCTTGCCTTCGTTGCGAACCGTCCCGCTGAGGCGCACGCCGGATTCCGAGTCTCGAATTTCCGAAAGGGCCAGTTTCACTCCCTTGGGTGGCAAATATACCTGATCATCCTTGCCGCCTTGCCAGACACCGACGGCCAGCACGATCAATCCGGCCAGCACCAGGCTGGCGATCAGCAAGAACGGACGCCGGCCCCACTGCCAGCTTCCCCATAACAGGGCAGAGACCGCGATAACCACAGTTAATACAAGCAATAGGCGCATTTATCCTCCACAGATGCAGACCTGACCTTTCCTGATTCATATAATCCCAGCAGGCATATGTAAAGGAGAAGGGCATGTTGATTGTTGTCTCGCCGGCAAAAACGCTGGATTACGAGAGTGAATTACCGGCACTGAAAGCCACGCAACCCCGCTTGCTTGATGATAGCGAGGTGCTGATTGAGCGTGCACGCCAGCTTTCGCCGGCAGATATCAGCAGCCTGATGAGTGTCAGTGACAAAATCGCCCATCTGAATGCAGAACGTTTTTCATTGTGGGCTCGCCCCTTCAACAAGAAAAATGCGCGCCCGGCGGCGTTTGCTTTCAAGGGCGATGTGTATACCGGCCTGGATATCGAATCGTTCACTGACAACCAGCTCAACGATGCCCAGTCGCGATTCCGCATGCTCTCCGGCTTGTATGGGGTGCTGCGCCCACTGGACCTGATGCAGCCTTATCGGCTGGAAATGGGCACACGGCTGGATAACGTTCGCGGCAAGGATTTGTATGCCTTCTGGGGCAGCACCATTACCGACTTGCTGAACAAGGACATGAAGGCGGCCAAAACCGATACCCTGGTGAATCTGGCGTCCAACGAGTACTTCAAAGCGGTCAAGAAGAAGGACGTTGCCGGCACCATCATCGAGCCCGTTTTTCAGGACGAAAAAAACGGCAAGTACAAGGTTATCAGTTTTTATGCCAAGAAGGCGCGCGGCCTGATGGCGGCCTGGATTATCAGGAAAGGGCTGAAAGATCCGGGCAAGCTGAAACAATTTGATGTAGCGGGCTACCGCTATTGTGAGGCGGAATCCACCGCGCTGAAGCCGGTGTTTCGCCGGGCAGAGCAGGGCGCCTGACCGGCCTGAGCGATGACGCTGGCAGAGCGCCGGCGCCATCGTTTTCATGTGCTCAGTGTTTCTTGTTGTCCTCGAATTCACTCTTGGCCGCAAGGAAGCCGGTTTTCAGGCCATCCCAGGCAATTTCAAGCCCGGCCTTGATGTCATCCCAGGCGTCATCACCATGGGATTCCAGCCGCTCCAGTTTTTCCTCGAATTCACTGCGCCGGCCTTTCATCTCGTTGAGCTTTTCCCGGGCCTCGTCGCGCCACTCATCACGCAAATCGTTCAGACGAGCCGACAGCCGATCCAGCTGATAGTCCCAATCCTCAAGCTGCTGACGGGCGCGGGCGGTAAAATCCTTTTTATCAGACATCATGGAGCCTCTATAGTGTGAGTATCATTGGTCATCATCATTGTCGCTCCAGGGCGACTGGAAGCCTTCCGGTTTAATTACCAGCACATCCGCGTTAGCGCGAGTAATCACGGATTCTGCCGTGGAGCCAAGCAGTAGCCGCTCTGGCAGGTTGCGGTGCACGGTGCCCAGCACCAGCATGTCTACACCCTCCTTGTCGCAATAGCTGGCAAGGCTATGGGCAATGGGGCCATTCAGCGTGATCAGCTGACTCTTATCCAGCCCTTGGGCGACCCCGAACTGGAAGAAATTATCCCGATGGAAGGCGCGAATTTCTTCCATGCTGCCGCTGTAATCCGGAATGGCTTCACCCGCCACCATCATCAGGCTTTCATCCATTTCATCGAGCACATGACAAGCGGCGAGATTGGCGCCGAGCAGGGCAGACTGTCGTCGTGCGCCTTCCAATACGCACACAGAGAGCCCGTCATGGGAGGTTTCTCCGGCCCCCGGATCCAGGGCGGCAAGAATGCGAGGGGTGGCATTCCACTCACGGCTATGGACGCAGAGTACCGGGCAGGGCGCCTTGCGGATTAATTGCCAGTCCCTTGGGGTAAACAGGTGGCGACGCAGGGCGCTGTCGTCACTGGTATGAACTACCACCAGCGACGGAGTCAGCGCCAGTATGGCCTTGCGCAACCCATCCATGCTGTCTTTTTCCCAAAGAACACGAACTTCTCCTGTGTCCTCGCCAAGGAGTTCGGTGACCCGCTTGTGCCAGGCCTTGCTGATCTGTTTTCTGGCAGCGTGCTGACGCTCTGCATCCACACCCACCGCACGCACCATCGCGGATGAGTAGGCATTGACGATGACCTGGAGCGGCGCTCCAGCCGCAGCCGCAATGTGTTGCGCCTTGCTCAGAGCGGGCTGGGAGGCTTTCAGATTACGATCAAGAATCGCGACGACAGGTGCTGTCACAATGTGAGCTCCAAAGCGGGATCCTGGTTTTGACCGCACAGGCGGGCACGATCAAGGATCTCAATATCGCGACCGGTAACACGAAGCCATTGCTGTTGCTGGAAACGGGTGAAAATACGGCTGACGGTTTCCACGGCCATGCCCAGGTAGTTGGCAATGTCGTAGCGGGACATGGGCAGACGAAAACAATGATCGCTGAGCCCTCGGCGCTGGTGCCTGGCAGACAGTGACAGCAGCAGTGAGGCTACGCGATCGTCCGCGCTTTTCTTGCCGAGCAACATGTGCAGCTCCCGGTCCGCCCGGATTTCATTACTCATCAACCGAAAAAAGTGATGCTGCAAAGAGGGGATTTGCTGTGAAAGCGTCTCCAGTTGAGAGAAGGGAATTTCGCACACCGTGGCGGTTTCCAACGCTTTGGCATTGGAAACATGATGGGCGGTGCTGATGCCGTCCATGCCAAGCACCTCGCCGGGCAGGTAAAACCCGGTAACCTGCTCTTCACCGTCATCGCTAACCACATACGTCTTTAGTGCACCGGAACGCACCGCGTACACAGAAGCAAACCCGTCGGTGGCGCGAAACAGGTGCTCACCACGCTTCAGCGGGCGGCCGCGATGGATAATACGGTCCAGTTGATCCAGCTGTGCTGGCGCCACCGCAAGAGGCAGACAAATCGGGCTGAGGCTGCAGTCGTTACAGGAAACATGATGGGACACGGTCGAACTCCGGTTGATCGCTGCGCAAAACGACACCCTTAGAATATAGGGTGAAAATAGTAGAATAAAGGTCAAATAATCCGGCTAAACCGGGTTTGCTGCTGTTTCTGTGTGTAGCGGTCAAACGGCATCACCAGGGCCCGGCTAACCAGGCGACCGCTGTCGGTGATATGCAGCCGATCCTTTTCCACTGCCACGAGTCCTTGTGCCTCAAATACCACCCATTCAGACAGTGCATCGACAAAATAATCCGGGAAATCAATCCCCCAGGTCTCACTGAATACGGACATGTCCACGGACAGGTCGCATAGCAGCTGAATGATCAGCGCCCGCCGGATTTGGTCGTCGCGGTTGAGAATGAAGCCTTTTTCGATCGGCAGACGACGCTGCGAGAGGTTAGCCGCCCAGTCATCCAGTGTTTTGTGGTTCTGGGCGTATAAATTGCCGAGCTGGCTGATCGCACTCACGCCCAGCCCTAAAAGGTCTGCGTCGCCATGCAGGGTGTAGCCCTGGAAATTACGATGCAGTAGGCCGTTTTTCTGTGCCACGGACAGGCTGTCATTTTCCAGCGCAAAATGGTCCATGCCGATATATCGGTAGCCTTGCTCTTGAAGCATTTTTCCGGCCCGGGTCAGCATGCCCAGTTTCTCTTCCGGGCCGGGCAGGGCTTGTTCCTGGATCTGGCGCTGGATCTTGAACCGGAAAGGCAGGTGGGCGTAGTTGTACAAGGAAATGCGATCCGGCCGGAGCGCCAGCAGCTGCTCCAGTGTTCGTGCCAGGCTAGATTCCGATTGCCAGGGAAGCCCGTAAATCAGATCTGTATTGATGGAGCGAAAACCAAAGTCGCGACTCCACTCCATGGTGTCACGGATCAGCTCATAGGGCTGAACACGATTGACCGCTTTCTGCACACGCGGATCCAGGTCCTGCACGCCCAGGCTTACCCTGTTAAAGCCCAGCCCTCGCAATAGGCCCAGCCGGGACTGGTCCACGGTGCGCGGGTCGATTTCGATGGCGTAGTCGCTGCGTTCATCATCGCGCAGGTTAAAGTGGCGGGCCAGATCGTACACCAGCTCGGTGAGCTGCCCATCATCCAGAAAAGTGGGCGTGCCTCCGCCCCAGTGCATCTGGGTCACTGGCCGTCGCTTGTCGACGCGTGCTGCCTTGCGCTTGATTTCGCTTTTAAGCAGTTGCAGATACTCCGCACCCCGTGCCTTGTTGGCGGTGACAATGCGATTGCAGGCGCAGTAATAGCAGACGCTGCTGCAAAAAGGGATGTGCATATATAGCGATAACGGGCGCCGAGCCACATTACCTTCATCCAGCGCCAGCCAAAAGTCATCTTCACTGATGCCAGTGTGGAAGCTGGTGGCGGGCGGGTAGGACGTGTAGCGCGGGCCGGGGCCACCGTACTGAGCAATAAGTGATGTATCCCAGCTAATCATGGACGCCTCCTGCGGCCGCGCATCAAAGTGGTGCTGATTATCCTCCTGAGAGGGCGGCGCCATTTGATCCAGATCAAGGGTGGGCGTGATGCTCATGCGGATTATGTGTTTCGGCAGTGTTCCGGGGGGCAGAATCCGCCGGCATGGTGTGTGCACCATGGCCATGCTGCATCATGATCATGGCTTGCCAGAAGAACACCAGTGCCAGGCACAGGGTGAGGACGCTGGCCAGAACGGGCCAGGCGCCACGGCGAAAACGCTGTAGTTGCGACGCCAGCACCCCGGTGGTGGCGACTGGCACCACCGTAATGACACCAAAGCAGAGCATAACCAACGCCCCCGCCAGGGCCGAGCCTGCAGTGGCCGCTAGTGCCAAGGCGGTATAGATCAGTCCGCAGGGCAGAAATCCCCACAGCGCCCCCAGCCCCAGGGCTTTTGCCGGGTGATCAACGGGCATCAACTTGCGGGTAACCGGTTGCAGTCGCCGCCACAGGCGCTGGCCAATTTTCTCCACGCGCTGAAGCAGCCCGCCGCGACCCAGCAGGTACGCGCTGAGCAACAACATCAATAGCCCGGACAGTATCAGCCCCACCGCCATGGAGGGGCCGGGAAGCTGTGTCAGGAAGGTGCCGCCGAGCAGGCCCGCCAGTGCGCCCAGGGCACAGTAGGTGCCGACGCGGCCCAGTCCGAATAACAGCTGCCACCCCCACAGGGCCATTCCCTGACGCCGGGCTTGCGGGATGGAAAAGGTCAGGGCGCTGCTGATGCCTCCGCACATGCCAATACAATGAACAGAACCGGCACTGGCGATCAGGGCGGCACTGGCAATCAAGGAGGCAAGGGCTTCAATGGTCATCGCGAGGCCCCAATGCTGAGTCCTGGGTATTATCTATGCTGTCAGCGTGGCGCGGTTCTTTTGAAGCCTTTTTTCGAGCCTGCTTGCGCCCCTCTCTGTCTTCGAACACAACTCGCCAGGCCGCGTTATCCAGATCATCAAACTGATCCTTGCGCAGCGCCCAGAAGAGAGCAGCAATAGCCCCGGCCAGAAACAGCAAGGCCAGAGGTATCAGCAGGAAGATAATTTCCATCGGGTCACCCGGGTGGCGTTGAATGTGACCAGGAGCGAGCTGGCAGACATGCCCAGCGCTGCTGCCCAGGGTGGCAGCAAGCCACTGACGGCAAACGGTACGGCGAGAATATTGTAGAGCAATGCCCAGGCCAGATTCTGGCGGATGGTACGCTGGCAAAGCCGGGAAAGACGAGGCAGGGCAGGAACAGCGTTGAGCGTGTCATGCAGCAGGAACAGCCCCGCCGCCCGCTGGGCCAGGCTGGTAGCGTTTCCCGTAGCGACGGAGACCGATGCGGCCACCATGGCCTGGGCATCATTGATCCCATCACCGACCATCATTTGCGGCGCGGTGCTTTCCAGTTGCTTGAGCCAGGCGGCTTTCTCGGCGGGCTTTTGCTGGTAGCGGCGCTCTCGGATGTCCAGCTGGTCGGCGACGGCGTTCACCGCCTGGGCATTGTCACCACTGGCCAGCCGCGAGGTGATGCCAAGGCCGGACAGGGCCTTCACCACGGCGCTGGCTTCTGTGCGAATCGGGTCCTGCAGCCATACGTAAAGCCGTATTTCATTATCATAGAGCAACTGCAGGCATGTTGTGCCGGGGCGCGCCTGATCCGGCGCACCAGTGATGCGCCACGTGTTACCCAGCAGCATGCCAGTGACGCCCGTATGGTCGGCATGAAGCGCTGTGACACCGGGGTGGCGGAAATATTGCTGAAAGGGCTTGGCCAGCGGGTGCGGATTATTCCACTCCAGTGCGGCGGCAATCGCCAGCAGATCCTGTTCCGGCGCCGTGCTGTTGACCGCCTTTGTATCGACAATACGAAACTGGCCCGCGGTGAGCGTGCCGGTTTTATCAAACAGCACGCCTTTCACTGAGGTGATACGCAGAAGCTGCCGTGGCGAGGCAACCAGAATACCCTCACGCAATGCAGTGCCCAGTGTTGATGACAGGGTCAGGGGGACAGCAAGAGCCAGCGCGCAAGGGCAAGTCACCACCAGTACCGCCAGGGTATGCTCGAACGCCAGGGCGGCGCCGGCGGGCCAGTGCCAGATAAAGGTCATGGCGGCCAGCAACAGGATGCCACCGGTAAACAGCGGCGCGATGCGTTGCCAGTCCCTGACCACTTCCACGCGTTCGTGCTGGGCGTGTTCAACCTGCTCGGCGATTTTTGCTACCAGGCTGGAGGATGCGGGCCCCGAGGCTTCCAGCACGATATTGCCTTCTACCAGTCGGCTGCCGGCATGGACCGGGTCATTGATGCCACGGTTTACCGGCAAAGGCTCGCCATTCAGCGCCGATTCGTCGAAGGCACCGCGGCCTTCGATGAGGATCCCATCCACCGGAATAATGTCGCCCTGTATCAGCTGCAGGCGATCTCCTTTGGCCACCTGGCGGGCGCTGATCCAGTGCGCAGTCTGCTGCCCGTCAAGGCGGCGAACGGCCTGGGGCAGGGTGTCGCTGACACGCCGGTAAGCTTGCTGGATCGTCATGCGCTGACGCTGCTCCAACCAGCGACTGGCCAGCAGGAAGAACACAAACATGGCAGCGGAATCGAAATAGACGTGCCTGCCCCCAGTGGCCATCATCACCAGGCTCCCGGCCCAGGCCAGCAGGAGTGCCAGCGCAATGGGGGCATCCATGGTCAAGCGCGCTTGCTTGAGCCCGCGCCAGGCTCCCTGAAAAAACGGCCAACCGGAATAGAACACGACCGGCGTGGCCACGGCGAAACTGGCCAACCGAAACACCCATTCGTAAAGCGCGTCTTTGCCGTCGAAAACGCCGATATAGAGAGCAGCGGAGTACATCATGGCCTGCATGGCGCCCAGCCCGGCCAGTGCCAGTCGGCCCAGCAATTGCTTGTGCGCGCGCTGTTCGTCGGCCTGGGCGCGAGGATCACCGGGCAGGGTCACCGTGTAGCCCAGTGCCTGAATCCGTTGTGCGATCTGGCCGGCCTCAGCGTGTCCGTTGTAGTCCACGCTCAGTGTCATGCTGGCCAGGTTGACACTGCTGCGCAGCACGCCAGGCTGCTGGCTGACCGTTTTTTCGATCAACCAACTGCAGGCGGCACAGGTTAGCCCTCCCAATTGCAGCTTCAGGCGCTGCCCATCAGCAAGGCTGGTGAGGTGCGGGGCGATCAATTCCGGCACAGAAAAAAGCGCGCAATCCAGTGCTTGGCGCTGATCGTCAGGCTGTGGCGCGGCATCCTGGCGCATCTGGTAGTAGTCATCCAGGCCCAGACCATAAATGGTTTCTATGGCTGCGGCGCATCCTGGGCAGCAGGCGTCACGGGGGCCGTCTGGCGTTTGCGCGGGGAAGGCGCCGGCGGGGGCCGGGTTACTGCAATGCCAGCAGGCAGTGGTCATGGTGTGGCGGTTTTCCCCAGGGTCAGGTTGTCGCCTTGCGCCATGACGGTCTGATACAGACGCCAGTGATCACCACTGGCGGTTACCGTGGCGGCACGGCGGCCATCATGGGGCAGGGTGCCGTCGCTGCGGTACAGGGCGCCTTCAATATGCTCCAGAGCAAGGGTGACGTCCCGTTCCGGGAGGGTGGGGTGGCGCAGCGATACGTTTAGGGTGTCGGGCATGGGAATGCCCGTGTCACTGCTGAGACGCGCCTGAACACCCGCACCCACCTGGGCCAACTCAAGGCGAATACCCAGACGTGCCGCCAGACGCTCCTGCTCCACGGACCGGTTGATGCCGCGGCCCTCCTTGTACCATTCGTCTACCACCGGTGTGTCGGCATTAACGATGGCGATATACAGCAGTGTCAGGCCGCCGACCACCGATGTGGCGGGCAGCAGGATTGCCAGCCACAAAAAAGGGTAGCGGTACCAGGGAAGCTCATCGCCCTGGGGCAATGAATCGGGATTCATGGCGTTTCTCCAAGTCAGGATCATCCAGTGCCGTTACCGTAAACCAGATCGGCGCGGATTCCATTTCCACCTCATAAGGGTCATAGCTCACGGTCACTGGTAAAGACAGTTTCTTGCCGCCTTCGAGGGTGAACTCAGTCCGATTTTCCATGCGCAGCCCATCCGGGCCTTTCATGGTGAGCACGTACCGGTGGGTATTCTGGCCCTTGTTCTGAATCTCCAGCCGATAGATATTTTCCACTTCGCCACTGCTGGCGGTGCGGTAGAGCTGATTTCGGTCTCGAATCACATCGACCTGCAGTGGCACACGGCTGTACAGAGTGCCCATGAACAGCCCCCCCATAATGATGAGAATAGCGCCATAGCCGATGAGTCGAGGGCGAAGAATGCGCGACTTCAAGCCTTCCAGGGCGTTCTCAGTGGTGTAGCGAATCAGCCCCGGGGGCTTGCCGATGTGATCCATGACATCGTCACAGGCGTCCACGCAGGCCGCACAGGTAATGCACTCATATTGCAGCCCATCACGGATATCGATGCCGGTGGGGCAGACCTGAACGCACATGCCGCAGTCGATGCAGTCGCCTTTTTCCACCACCGTATCTTCCTGTTGGCGTTTTTTGGCACCACGGCCACGGGGTTCGCCGCGTTGTTCGTCGTAAGACACGATCAGCGTATCGCGGTCGAACATGACGCTCTGGAAGCGGGCATAGGGGCACATGTACAGGCATACCTGTTCGCGCATGAACCCGGCATTGCCGTAGGTGGCCACGGTGAAAAAGCCCACCCAGAAGAGCTCCCAGCCACCCCAGCCGAAGCTGAGCAAGCGGGTGGTCAAATCCGTAATCGGGGAAAAGTAGCCGACAAAGGTGATGCCGGTAAGCAAAGCCAGCATCAGCCAAAGCACATGTTTGCTGCCCCGGCGCATGATTTTGGTTGCCGTCCAGGGGGCATTGTCCATCTTTATACGGCTGTGGCGGTCGCCTTCACACCAGAACTCGATCCACTGAAAGAAGCGGGTCCAGGTGGTCTGCGGGCAGACATAGCCACAATAGACGCGGCCCGCCAGCACGGTAACAAAGAACAGGGCAAATGCGGCCAGGATCAGAATCCAGGACAGCAACAGAAAGTCCTGGGGCCAGAAGCTGGCACCAAAAATACGGAACTGGCGCCCCGGCAAATCAAACAAAACCGCCTGCTGCCCGTCCCAGCGCACCCAGGGCAGGATCATGTACAGGCCCATGGTCGCCAGAATGGTGACGTCGCGAATAAATTGAAACCGTCCGGAAACGGATTTGACCTGAATACGCTCACGCTTGCTGTACAAGCTAACGCTGCCACCATCGGTGGCATCCGTGACCTTGATGCGCTTGGGGTCCGACATGACTACTCTCCGCTAACACCCATTACTGCATTCCTCATCCTTCGTTTATGAACCAACGACACGGAGAGGGGGCGCGGCCGCCACCTGCAAGCAGATGGCGGAACGCGATACCGCAAGCAGCTACACCTTATTCCGCGTTTTGAGACAGGCTGTACACGTAGGCTGCGATTACATGAATGCGCTCTTTACTGAGCAGGTTTTCATGGGCCGGCATGTGGCCCGCGCGACCATTGCGAATGGTGTATTCGATATCTTCCACGCGCGGACCGTACAGCCAGGTGGTATCGGTGAGATCCGGCGCTCCCATCATGATGTTCCCCTTGGCGTCCTGACCGTGACAGGCAGCGCACATGGCGAACTTGGGTTTGGCCCGCTCAATCGCCGCGGCCTTCTGGCTGTCCTTGGCCAGGTCCGGTCGACTCAGGCTTTGCACATACAGCGCCATGTCCCGTACCGCTTCGTCGGTGTTGCCGATGGCCGCGGCCATGGGGGGCATGGCTGCCTTGCGCCCCTTCGTGATGGAGGTGACGATCTGGTCCGGCTCGCCACCGTACAGCCAGTCGTCATCGGTCAGGTTGGGGTAGCCCTTGGCGCCACGGGCATCGGAGCCATGGCAAATCGCGCAGTTGTTCGCGAACAGACGACCACCTACCGCCAGGGCTTCCGGGTATTGCACCAGTTCCTCGATGGCTACCTGCCCATATTGCTCGAACAGCGGGCCGGTGCTTTTTTCCATCACCGCCACTTCTTTCTGGTACTGGTTGTCACTGGTCCAGCCCAGCACCCCCTCGAATTTACCGAACCCGGGGTACAGCACCAGATACACGGCGGAGAAGATCAGCGTGCCGATGAACAGGAACAGCCACCAGCGGGGCAGGGGCGCGTTGCGTTCCTGGATTCCGTCAAAGCTGTGGCCAGTGGTTTCCTTGGCGGCTTCCTCCGCAGAAATCTGGTTATTCCACAGCAGCAGGCCGCCGCAACCCAGCAGGTTGATGACGACAATGACGATAATGAACCAACTCCAGAAGTCACTCATTGCTCGTCCCCCTTGTGCAGGTTACCGGCTGTCCGCTCATCCGCATCCAGCGCGATATAGCCAAGCTTTTCGTAATCCTTTTTGCGGCTGGGGCGATACACCCACGCCGCCATGGCAACAAATGCCAGGAAGAACACCAGGGTAAACAGGGCGTGATAGCTCATTGCACAGCCTCCTTGCGTTCCTGACCCAGTGACAGCAGGTAGGCCACCAGTGCATCTTCTTCGGTGGCGTTGGCCCACTCACCGTTGACCTTGCTCATCTGCTCGGCGATGTCTTCATCGGTATAGGGAACACCAAAGGCATTCTTGAATACCAACAGTTTGCGCTCGGTCAGATCCCAATCCACCGGGGTTTCCTGCAGCCAGGGATAGGCGGGCATATTGGATTCGGGCACCACCTGGCGAGGATCGCGCAGGTGCTCGCGGTGCCATTGCTCGGTGATCGGGCGCAGGCCCACCCGGGCCAGATCTGGCCCGGTGCGCTTGGAGCCCCACAGGAAGGGATGCTCCCACACATCTTCGCCGGCTACGGAATACGCCCCGAAACGTTCCGTTTCCGCGCGCAGCGGCCGCACCATCTGGGTGTGGCACACATGGCAACCTTCGCGGATATAAATATCCCGGCCTTCCATCTCCAGCGCGGTGTAGGGTTCCAGGGTTTCCAGCGGCTCGGTGGTCGCTTTCTGCCAGAACAGCGGCACGATTTCTGCGAGCCCGCCGAAACTGACGGCGATCAGTGTCAGCACAATCATGAGGCCGACATTCTTTTCTACTACTTCATGAGCGTTAGACATGTCGTTCTCCTCAGTCAGCCTGCTGCACGTTGTCTTCACCGTGGCAGTCGCGTTCGGCACGGACGGTTTTATAGACATTGACGGCCATCAGGATCATGCCGCTCAGGAAGATAATCCCGCCCAGCAAACGAATGATGTAGAACGGGTGCCGCTCGACCAGCTCCTGCACGAAGTTGTAGGTGAGGGTGCCGTCGGTGTTCACCGCGCGCCACATGAGCCCCTGCATAATGCCGGACACCCACATGGAGGCGATGTAGAGAACCGTACCAATGGTGCTGAGCCAGAAGTGGGTGTTGATCCAGGAAATGGAGTACATCTGCTTGCGCTCGAACAGGCGCGGCACCATCACATAGGTCGCCCCGATGGTGATCATGGCAACCCAACCCAGGGCACCGGCGTGTACGTGGCCGATGGTCCAGTCGGTGTTGTGGCTGAGTGCATTCACCGTCTTGATCGCCATCATCGGGCCTTCGAACGTGCTCATGCCATAGAAAGACAACGCCACAATCATAAAGCGGATGATCGGGTCGGTGCGCAGCTTATGCCAGGCCCCGGAAAGGGTCATCATGCCGTTGATCATGCCGCCCCAGCTGGGGGCCAGTAGCACGATGGAGAACACCATGCCCAGGGATTGAGCCCAGTCGGGCAGGGAGGAGTAGTGCAGGTGGTGCGGCCCGGCCCACATGTAAACCGCGATCAACGCCCAGAAGTGCACAATGGAAAGGCGGTAGGAATACACCGGCCGTTGGGCCTGAACGGGCACGTAGTAGTACATCATGCCGAGGAAGCCGGCAGTCAGGAAAAAGCCCACCGCGTTATGGCCGTACCACCACTGCACCATGGCATCGATGGCGCCGCTATAGGCGGAATAGGACTTCATCAGGGAAACCGGTACTGCCAGGTTGTTCACCACATGCAGCAACGCGATGGCAATGATAAAGGCACCGTAGAACCAGTTGGCCACATAAATGTGGGAGGTCCTGCGCTTGGCGATGGTGGCAAAAAACACCGCAGCGTAGGCCAGCCAGACCAGCGTGATCAGGATGTCGATGGGCCATTCCAGCTCGGCATATTCCTTGGTGGAGGTAAAGCCCATGGGAAGCGTAATGGCAGCGGCAACAATCACCACCTGCCAGCCCCAGAAGCTGAATGCCGCCAGTTTGGGAAACGCCAGGACCGCGCTACAGGTGCGCTGGACCACATAGTAGGAGGTGCCCATGAGGGCTGAGCCGCCGAAGGCAAAAATGACCGCATTGGTGTGCAGGGGCCGCAAACGCCCGAAGCTCAACCAGGGGATATTGAAGTTCAGGGCAGGCCAGGCGAGCTGGGCGGCGATAAACACCCCCACAGCCATACCAACGATCCCCCAAACCACAGACATAACTGTGAATTGCCGAACAACCTTGTAGTTGTAATCCGGCGAAGCAACAGCATTTTCCATGTGCGTTTCCTTCCGATTTTTGTGCGAGCTGACTGTAACAGGCACAAACGCGGTGCTTTTTGATGCAGATCAAGACACGCGGACTGTTGCTCACGCCTTGATCGGCAAGCCTGGGCGCCCGCACCTCTTTGCGGATAAAAGCCGCAAACACTGTACGGGAATATCACTATACTATTTCGCACTAAGAGAAATAGCGATAGCGATACAGCACTTCCAGGCAGGACATTTTGCCCCACCCCTTTTGTGTCTAAATGCACACTCTCTTTGTGGGCAATTTATGGGGTGAGGTCAACGGAAAGCGGGGATATTTTTGAATCTACGCAGAAGAATTGCGCGACAGGCCAAAAATCAGCGCCGTTAGGCAGGCAAGAAAGGTGACGGTCACGATGGCGGTGCCGAGCAAGCCGAACAGCACGATGGCACCCACGCCACGGTAAAGCTCGGTGCCTTCGCCGGGGATCAGCACCAGCGGCGCCAGACCACACACCGTAGTGATGGTGGTCATGGCGATGGGGCGTAAGCGTGACGCCACCGCGTCGCTGACGGCTAGCGCGGCAGTGCTGCCCGCGCGAATGTTCAGGGTGGCCTCGTGAACAATCAGGATCGGGTTATTCACTACCGTACCCATCAGGATCAGGAAGCCCAACATGGTGATCATGTCAAAGGGCTGACTGATGCCGGCGGCATTCATCAGCGCGAGCCCCAGCAAACCGCTGGCAATCCCCAGCGGAATGGTGGTCATGATCAGCAGCGGGTAACCCCAGTGTTTGAAAATGGCGACCAGCAGCAAATACACCAGCAGCAAGGCGACCACATAGTTACCGCTGAGCGATTGTTGTGTTGCCTGAAGCTGGTCGCTGGCGCCGGACAGGCTAATACTGATGGTGTCCGGAATGACCCCGTTTTCACGCAGCTGCTGGACCATGGTGCGCACCTGGGTTACGCCACTTTCCAACGGCACGGACCGGGGCGGAATGATATTCAGCGTCACCGTGCGGCGGCCATTAACCCGGCGGACCACACTGGTATCCACGGTTTCCTGAAGGTCTGCCAATGACGATAGCGGCACAGTGGCGCCAATCGGAGTATGCACCGGCAGGCCGGGCAGGGTGGTCAGCGACGGCGAGCTGCCAGTACGTTCGCTATAGGCGTAGATATCCACTTTGTCGTCGCCGAGAAAAAATTCATCCAGGAAGGCGCCATCGGTGAGTGCTGCCACGGTATAACCCAGATCCCGGGTGGAGAAACGCACCTCCGCCGCGCGGCTCCAGATGGGGCGCACTTCAATCAGTGGCTGGGCCAGCGACAGGCTGGCGGGCTGGGACTGGATGCGCGGATTGTCGAAGACGGTTTCCGCTTCCCGATACAGCGTTCTGGCCACATCATAAATCTCAGCCAGATCCTTACCCGCCACATCCAGCGTCACGCTGCGGGTGCCGCCATCGTTGCTGGAAATGATCGAGCCGCGTGCCGCGAAGGCGCGCATACCTGGGTATTGCCGGTAAACCTGGGTGATCCCGTCCATCATCGGTTCCATATGGGCCGGGTCCATGGGTTCAGCGATGATGCGCAGGTTTTCGGCGCTGACGCCCATGTTCATGTACTTGAGTGGCGGCATGGCCAGCTCGCCGCGGTCATAGGCTTGAGGGTCTTGTCCTACCAATGGCAACAGTTGTGCTTCCACTTCATCGGCAATTGCCGCCATGGTTTCCAGGTTATAACCGGGCGGGGCGTTCATGCTGGCAAAGGTCTTGGGCTCTTCACCCTCGGGCAGGTATTCCGCTGGGGGCGTCAGGAACACCACAATGGCGGTGGCGACCAGCAGAGTTATTCCCAGCGTAGCAAGCTGGCGGGGGCGGGTGGCCGACAGTTGTGTTGCCCAGCGATTAATCGCTTTCATCCAGCGGCTGTGTTCACCGTCATGATCCATCACGGCGGAGAAATCCAGCCGGGCGGAGAGGGTGGGGATCACCGTCATGGCCACCAGCATGGAGACCAGAATCGAAGCGGAAACGGCGATGGCGATATCGGAGTACAGTTGCCCGGCTTCTTCCTGAATAAACACCACCGGAAGAAATACCAGCACCGTGGTCATGGTGGAGGCAAACACCGCCGGCCAGACTTTCTGGATCCCGCTCACCGCTGAGCGAATTCGATCAAGCCCTTTGCGACGCTCCATTTCGATGCTTTCCAGCACCACAATCGAGTTATCCAGGGTCATGCCGATGGCGAAAGCAATGCCCGCCATGGAGATGACATTGATGGTCCGCCCGGCCAGTAGCAGCCCCAGGAAAGCAGCGATGGTGCAGATGGGAATACCAATCACCCCCACCGCGGTAATGCGTACCGAGCGCAGAAACAAAAACATGACCAGGGTGGCGAAGAGGGCGCCGATGCCGAGATTGATCCACACGTTGGCCACCGAGGCTTCCACGTAACGCACGTCATCGGACATTAGCGACATGTCCATGCCGGCCGGTTCCAGCACTTCCTTTTTAATCAGATCGACTTGCTCCAGCATTCCCTGCTTAATGTCGATTACGTTGGAGCCAGTTTCCCGTCGCACCGCCAGCATGATCACCGGATTGCCGTTAAAGCGGGAGATCTGCCGCACGGGGAAATGATCCATGACCACGGTGGCCACATCCCGCAAGCGCACCAGTGAGTCGCCCTGGCGCTGCAAAATCAAATCGTTGAGATCATCCAGATTCTCGAAACGGCCCACGGTGCGAAGCAGGTAGCGCCGCTTGCCGCTATCCACTTCACCGCCAGAGACATCCTGATTGCGTTCGCGCAGCGCATCGCGCACTCCAACCACCGTCAGTCCGAACTGGGCCAGGGCCTGAGCATCCAACAGCACCTGAATCTGCCGTTCAGCGCCGCCACGCATTTCCACCATGGAGACGCCTTGCACGCTCTCCATGCGTGGGCGGACCTCGTCGTCAATAAAGTCACGCATCATGTCCATGTCCAGGCCGCGGGGATTGCCGGCCTGCGGGTAGACACTGAAATACATGAAGGAATTGCTGGAGAACGAAGAGGAGAGAATCTGTGGCTGTTCCACCGTATCCGGGTAGGCGGGGACCTGGCTAAGCGCGTTGTTCACCCGGATCAACGCATCGGTAATATCTACGCCAAAGGGGAATTCCAGCTCAATTTCCGCTTCGCCGCTGTAGGCCGTAGCGGTCAACCGACGCAGATTGGGCAGGTTGCGCAGGTATTCTTCCTGCTCAATCAGAATTTCCTTTTCCACATCCTGGGGCGTGGCTCCGGACCAGCGCGTCAGTACGCTGATGGTGCGCACTTCCAGATCAGGAATCATTTGCACCGGGATGCGCAGCGCGGCAAGCACACCGAGCAGGGTGATGATCAGGACGATCACCGTCATCAAGGTACCGTTACGTACAATCCGTTCGAACATCAGCGGGTCACCTGAACACGATCACCGTCGCGCAACCCTTCATTCCCACGGATTACCACCTGATCGCCCTTGCTGAGACCTTCCAGAACGATTACCGGATCGGATTGCCCTGGTCGCACCTTGATGGCGCGCCGCTGGGCGACTGCCTTATCGTCATCCGTCACCACAACCCACACGGACACATTACCCTGAACATCGCGGAGCAGGGCATCGCGGGGCACCACTGGCTCCGCATTCGGGGCCTGAATGGCCAGGTTGCCGAATACGGCCATGCCCGGGGTCAGATCTTTGGCATCCAGGCTCGCACGCAGGGTGAACGTTCGGGCGGCCGGGTCATTCACCGGCACAATAGCCGTTATCTTCGCAGCCATGGTCCGTTCGCCGGAGGCCTGGGTTTGGGCGCCGGCATTTTCCTGGCGAATCGTAAGCGGGGTGCCTGTATCGATCTGGGAGTAATAACGCTGAGGCACCGCGAAATCCGCATGCAGTGAACCTGTACCTACCAACTCAAGCACTGGCGTACCGGGCACAACCCATTCGCCAACCTCGGTCAGCTTGGCGCTGATAACCCCCGGAAACGGCGCTTTCAGAGTGTGGCGCTGAAGCAACGCTTGCTGGCGGCCCACCTCGGCCTGACTGGCCGCCAGAGCCGCCTTGCTGGCCTCTACCTGGGATTCCAGACTGCGGACTTCACTGGCGGCGATACTGCGGCGAGCAATCAGGCTACTGGCTTCATCCAGTTGCCGCTGTAAATCCGCCAGCGTGGTTGCCTGCTGTTTATGGCTGGCTTTTGCCTGTTGCAAGGTTAGCCGGTTAATCTCGGCGTCCAGCGTCAGCAGCACGTCGCCAGACTCGACCTGGGAGCCGATGTCTACGTTCAATTTGCTCACCAGCCCAGCCACTGAGGCAGAAAGGCGGGCGGATTGATCGGCGGCCAGGGTGCCATTGATCAGCAGTTCACGAACCGGTTTCTGCATTTCCACCGTGGCGACGGAAACCGGTACCGGACTGGCCTGCGTTATCAGTGGCAGGCAAAAAGAGGCAAGCAGGCAGAAACGCAGCGCGAGCATAAACAGCAGAAACTCCGGCGGTAGAACAGTGTTATGGCGATAGCACCCAGTATTAACGCGATTTAACTGGCCAAGGCATCCAGATGCAAATACTAACCGTTAATGATTACAGGCGTTGGGATGTGTGGGCGTGTGGGCGTGTGGGCACAGAGGAACGTGGTGGATCCCCAGCCGGGATTTCGTTGTGTGACTACAACATGTCTTGCTACGCATAATCT
Source organism: Alloalcanivorax sp. (assembly GCA_039983755.1). GTDB lineage: Bacteria > Pseudomonadota > Gammaproteobacteria > Pseudomonadales > Alcanivoracaceae > Alcanivorax. The sequence goes on along the minus strand of JBDWVU010000043.1, from coordinate 521 downwards.
ATATTATGTTAAATAATATAGATTCCTGAAATAAATAGATAGCATCGGTTTTGGGCTATCTCCGCAAGCCCCCTCTCAGTTATCAGAGCCAGATCAGCTACTGATCTGGCGCCTAATACGGTCTCAAATGGTTAATCCGGGTTGCTGTTGCGTCGTCGCATCAACAGATAGGCTGCGGGCAGTACGAAAAGTGATAACAAAGGTGCTGTTACCATCCCTCCTACCATGGGCGCAGCAATGCGGCTCATGATCTCGCTACCTGTACCTCCCCCCCAGAAAATCGGAAGAAGGCCGGCAATAATAACAGCTACAGTCATCGCCTTAGGTCGAACACGTAATACCGCGCCATCACGGATAGCACCCATCAAGGCAGCTTCATCCTGAATCGCCACCAGTTTGCTAGACACCTTTCAGCCATCCAAAATGGCAACCAGAGAGGTATCTATGAGCAGCAAGCGCTATCCCGAAGAATTCAAGATTGAGGCGGTTCGTCAGGTGACCGATCGTGGTCACAGTGTGGC
>JBDWVU010000042.1:0-98735 GCA_039983755.1 Alloalcanivorax sp. | reverse complement strand
CCTCTTGCGTTTCAATGAACTGCCAGCCTCGTCCGTGACGCTGTCAACTGTCCACTATCAACTGTCAATTACTCTTCAGCAGCTCCGCCTGATCCTTGTCCCGCACACCGATGAGATAAAGAATGCCGTCCAGCCCCAGGGTGGAGATGGCTTGTTCAGCATTCTGTTTGACCAGGGGTTTGGCGCGGAAGGCGATACCCAGGCCGGCTTCGCCGAGCATGGGCAGGTCGTTGGCGCCATCCCCCACGGCGATCACCTGTTCCAGGCTGATACCTTCCTGGGCCGCAATGTCTTTCAGCAGGTCGGCTTTGCGCTGGCCGTTGACGATCTGGCCGACAACCCGGCCAGTGACCTGGCCATTCTCGATTTCCAGCTCGTTGGCATGGACATAATCAATGCCCAGCAGCTGCTGCAACCATTGCCCAAACCAGGTGAACCCCCCGGAAAGAATGGCGGTGCGATAGCCCAGAGCACGCAGGGTAGAGATCAACCGTTCGGCGCCTTCGGTGAGCTGGATGCGCTCGCGCACCCGCTCCAGAGCGCCTTCGTCCAGGCCTTTCAGTAGCGCCACGCGCGCCTTGAAGCTTTCGTTGAAATCCAGCTCGCCACGCATGGCCTGCTCGGTAATGTCCGCCACCTGTTCGCCGACACCGGCTTCAGTGGCCAGTTCGTCGATGACTTCGGAGCGGATCAGGGTGGAGTCCATATCGAACACCACCAGGCGACGGTTGCGTCGATAGGCGCTATCGCGCTGGAACGCGATGTCCAGATTGCGTTCGTTGGCAATATTCAGGAAGGCGGCACGCATGGCCTCGCCGTCGTGGGGCTCGCCCCGCACGGAGATTTCAATGCAGGCGCGGCTGTCCTGATTGAGCGCCTCGCCTTCCAGATGCACGCGCCCGGACAGCCGGGTGATGCTGTCGATGTTGAGCCCGTTGTCAGCCACGGTGGTGGTCACATCGGCCAGCTGCTCGGCGGTGATCTTGCGCGCCAGCAGGGTGATGATGTGGCGGTCCTTGCCCTGGCCGGCCACCCACTCTTCGTAGCGGTCTTCGTCGATGGGCCGAAAGCGCACATTGATGTTCAGCTTGTGGGCTTCGAACAGCAGGTCCTTGAGTACCGAGGAGGATTCCGCATCCGGCGGAGTTTCTACCAATATGCCAAGCGACAAGGTGTCGTGGATAACGGCCTGGCCGATATCCAGGACATTGAGCCGGTAACGGGCAAGAATTCCCGTGAAGGCGGCGGTCAGGCCGGGTCGGTCATTACCAGATACCTGGATCAGAATGATCTCGCGCACGCGTGGGCTCCCAGTTGCAGAAGATAAAAAGTGCCAGAAGGTAAAAAAGCGTTAGATCGTCTCGGCGCCATCTTTGCCCCGAAACGGCGTAAGAGTAGCAGAAATGGCGGCTTGAGAGGCAGGTTCTTGTGCCTGGCCAGGTTCCCCAACGACAGGCGACTACGCCAATTGGGTCAAGTCCTGCCTGGCCGGGCGCGGTATACTGCACCGCAGTCTCAATGGTCAAGAATACGGAAAGCAAAGTTATGTCCCTGTGGGAGCAATGGCGGCCATGGATCCGGCAGCAGCGGAGCCTGCTGCGCGAGTTGATTCTTATGCTGTTGGCCATGCTGGTGGTCGGCGTCTATTTCCTTGAGCACTTTTCTGCCGGTCTGGAGCAGGAACGTAAAGTGCAACTGCAGGCGTTGGCGCAGCAAACGGCTCGCCGTGCGGCGGAAGCGTTGGCCAGTGAGGACTCCATCAGCATTAATCTGATTGGGCGGGAAACCGCGCAGCTGGAACCGGTGGTGGGGATTCGTTTCGAGGATACGTCCGGGGAGCAGGTCGGGGCAGCGGGGGAGAAGACATCCCCCCTGCGTGTGACCGTGCCGGCAGCGCTGCCGGATGGTGAACTGGCGGGCACCCTGACCTTGCTGGGCGACAATACCTTGCTGCCGCGAAAACAGATTGAAGCGGGTTTTGTGCTGGCGGTGCTGTGTCTGTTGTTGTTACGAGTGGCGGCTGCGTTGATACAGCAGCGCCTGCAGCCGCCCGCGCAAGATGAGCCTGATGCACCCGCCCCGAGGGTGCCTCCGGAGTCGCCACATCATGATGCGCCGTTCCCGCCGATAGTCCGCTCGCCTGTGCCGGACGGTGCAGAGATGCAGGCCCAGTTACGCCTCAGCATTGTGAACTTCGCGCATATCCGGCAGCGCTACACGGAAGAGGCGTTGAAAGAGGTGCTGGCGGAGTACCAGCAGTTGCTGGATCAAGTGGCGGCACTGTATGACGGCCACCAGGGGCCGGTGATTGGTGAGCAGGCGGGGTTGTATTTCTATCAGGGGCCGGCATCACGGGCCGCGTTTTCCGCACTGTGTGCTGGCCTGCTGTTCCTGAGAGTGGTGCGGCTGCTGGCGCCGCAGCGCAAACAGGCAGGCAAGGTCTCTTTGGAATTCAAGGCATTGGTGACGGCGGACCCGGATCAGGAAGAAGCCTGGGCCCTGTGTGTGGCGGGTGTGCCGGGGCGTCTCAATGTGCCTGACAGCCAGCTGACCGTGGCCGAGCTGGATGTGAAAGCGCTATACCAGCCAGAGAAAGCCCAGGTGGTTTGTGCGGGTGACCACCGGGTGCGTTTGCAGCCGGTGGAACAGTTGGCCCACCGTTACCAGGCGCTGTTACGCACTCAGGCGGAGACTTTGCTGTCGGATGACGGTGGCAGGGTTGAGCCCAGCAGGTAGTCTTGCATGGCCCGTTGCACGTCCCTGTTCAGTGCGGCGATGCCGGTGTTCCCGAACAGTCGATTGAATTCCAGAATGTAGGGATGGCCATCCACCATGGCCACGTCGAACCCGGCGTGGTTGATGTTCAGGTAACGGGCCAGCCCTCCCACCAGTGACAGTGCGTTGTCCGGCACCGGCAGGTCGGTGCGCACCCGGCCACCCTGGCTCACGTTATTGAGAAAGCCGGACCCTTCCCGCCAGTAACTGGCCACCACGTTGTCTCCGACCACGACAATGCGCAGGTCGCGCACGATGGGCAGTAATTTCTGTACGTAGAGAACGGCTTCGCGGGCGGCATAGTCCTGTAACTGTTGCCGGTTTTCGATCAGGTAGACACCCATGCCCTGGCTGGAGCGCACTGACTTGGCCACAAACGGAAAGCGCCATTGATCGAGAATCTGGCCGATGCCGTATTTGTCCGATGAGGTGATCAGGGTTTCGGGCACATGGTCCGGGCAGGCCGTTTGCAGGGCGCGGGTCATCTCCACCTTGTCGTGACCCAGGTGGTAGCTGCACAGGCTGGGAAAAATCGGCCGCTTGAGCACGTAATGCAGGCTGTTGATCTGCCAATAACCGGGGAATAGCAGCCAGTCCGCCGCCGCGAGTTCGTCGCGGTGCTGATGCATATGCTCCGGTTTGATATAACGCACACTGGGAAGGCCGAGCGTGCGGAAAGGATCGAAAGTAATCAGCTTCACTGTAGGGATTCCGACCGAGGTTCGCTTTTTTAATCGCCTTTGACCGGCCGGTCAAGCGTCTTTGTCGTTATTCGCCCTTGGCAGGTGGGGGCGCGCCCGCTAGCCTTGCCCGACTATAAATACGATTGGGAGAGCTGTCGTGACCATGCCGACACTGGAAAGTGGACTGGTTCAGGTGGAAAACGCCGAATCAGTGATGGAAATTACCCTGAACCGCCCGGATAAACTGAATGCGCTGACCAGTGCCATGTATCGAGACCTGGTCAAGTTGCTTGCGGTGGCAGAGCAAAGTGATGAGACCCACGTGGTGCTGTTCCGGGGTGAAGGCAAGTCTTTCAGCGCGGGGAACGACCTGGTGGATTTTCTCAACGCCAAACCCGGTGAGGCCGGCGAAGCCGCCCATTTCATCCAGGCTATCCACGATTTCCCCAAGGTGGTGGTGGCGGCCGTGCAGGGCAACGCGGTTGGCGTGGGCACCACCATGCTGTTGCACATGGACCTGGTGGTGGCTTCCGAGGATGCGAAACTGATCACGCCGTTTGTGGACCTGGGCGCCGTACCGGAAGCGGGTTCCGCCAAGCTGTTGCCTGCCTGGATCGGCTATCAGCGCGCAGCGCGCATGCTGCTGCTTGGTGAGCCCATGCTGGCCGCAGAAGCGCTGGAAATCGGGCTGCTGGCCAAGGTTGTGGCCCGTGAAGAGCTGGATGCGACGGCCCGCAATATGGCGGTGACGCTGGCGAAAAAACCGCCTCGTGCCTTGCAGGCCAGCAAGCGCCTGATGCGTGAATCCATCAACAAACCCTTGCACCAGGTAGTGAAAGAAGACCTGGCCCTGTTCGGGGAGATGCTCCAGGGCGACGAAGCCAAGGCGGTGATTGCGGCCATGGTGAGTAAGAGCAAGGGGTAAGGCAGCTACGAGCTGCTAGCGACTAGACGCGGGTTGGCTTGTCAGTAATGGAAAGTCTGTGCCCGCGCCCATGGTTTGGCGCGGGTGCAGACATTTAAGAACACACCGATCTCTGTCGCGACTCGAAGCTAGTAACTCGCAGCTAAAGAACCCCCGCATCCAGCCCGGCCGCCAGATACATCCCCAGTTCTTCCACCTGTGCTTCAAAGCTATCCTGCCATTCCCCTTTTAGCACCTGTGGGTCCTGTACCCAGTTCCAGCGCAACCCGGTGACAATGGTTTCCACGGCCCGGCGGGTCCCGGTGCCGTCATGGCCGGCGCGAATGTACAGGGCGCAGGGCAGGCCCTGTTTCTCTTCCAGTACGGCGTAGTAAGTGCGGTCGAAAAAGTCTTTCAGGGCGCCGCTCATGTAGCCCAGGTTTTCAGTGGTGCCGAGCAGGATGGCATCACAGGCCATCACGTCTTCCGGCCCCGCGTCCAGCGGTGCCTTCACGGTGACCGAGACGCTCTCGATATCCTCATGGCCTGCCCCGCGCGCGGCGGCCTCGCGGAGTTTTTGCGTATTCGGTGACGGGGCGTGGGCGACGATCAGCAGGTTTTTCATGGTCTCGCAATTCAACGCGGTTGGTGGATCCAGCATATCAGCTACGAGCTACGAGCTACGAGCTACGAGCTACGAGCTACGAGCTACGAGCTACGAGCTACGAGCTACGAGCTACGAGCTACGAGCTACGAGCTACGAGCTACGAGCTACGAGCTACGAGCTACGCTCGATTCGATAGGAAAAGCCGGGAAAGTTCCTCAATACCGATCTTTCTTCGCAGCCGCTTCCGGTTTTTCTCGAGGCTAGCAGCTAGTAGCTGGTTGCTTTTTTACGCATCCACATAATTCAACGGCAGCGCCGCGGTATCCACCACCCGACGCATGACAAAGCTGGAATGCACGCCGCTGACGCCTTCGATCCGGGTGATCTTGTTGAGCAGGAAGTGCTGGTAGCCGTCGATGTCGGGCACTACCACTTTCAGTAGGTAATCAGCTTCCTGCCCGGTGACCAGGTAACACAGCTGCACTTCCGGGTAACTGGCCACCTTCTCTTCGAAATTGGCGAACCGTTCCGGTGTGTGGCGATCCATGCTGATCTGGATCATCACGGTCAGGTCGAGCCCCAGCTTGCGGGCATCCAGCACCGTTTCCCGCTTCACGATGATGCCGGCGGCCTCCAGCTTCTGGACCCGCCGGGAGCAGGGCGAGGGCGATAGCCCTACGGTTTCCGCCAGCTGTTGGTTGCTGAGCCCGCCGTTGTGCTGCAGCGCATCGAGAATACGCAGGTCGGTGCGGTCCAGTTTTGCCAGTTCCTGCTTGCTCATGATGCATTTCTCACTGATTGTGGGGGTTTGCGCAATATTATTGCTTATATGGCGGTAATTGGGTGAAAAAAGCAAGCACATTGCCGGGCCCGAGCCGTAAAGTATCTCTCGTGGGGCGATGATGTGAACCGTCAAAAGCGGGACACCACTCTTTGCTGCCAACGGTGCCGACCGGCGCCCTGATCGACACCCAAGATCACACAGGAACGCCAGACGCTAGACGCCCCACGCCGGATGCGAGATCCGCACGGCCCTGGCGTCAGGCGTCCAGCTTTAGCCATCCAAGGAACTGACCATGAGCTTTGATCATCGTAAATATCGTCCCGTTGCCGTTATCGACAAACCCGACCGTCGCTGGCCGAACCAGCGTATCGAGAAAGCTCCCCTGTGGGCGGCGGTGGATCTGCGTGATGGAAACCAGGCGCTGATCAAGCCCATGTCCGTGGCGCAGAAGCGCCGGTTTTTCCAGATGCTGGTGGAATTGGGCTTCAAGGAAATCGAAGTGGGTTTCCCGTCTGCCAGCCAGATTGATTTTGATTTCTGCCGGGCCCTGATCGAGGAAGACCTGGTGCCTGACGATGTGCATATCCAGGTGCTCACCCAGGCCCGGGAAGAATTGATTGCGCGGACCTTCGAGTCCCTGAAAGGGGCGAAAAACGCCATCGTGCATATCTACAACGCCACCTCGCCCACGTTCCGTGAGCAGGTGTTCAACGTGGACAAGGCCGGTTGCACGGCCATTGCCGTGCGTGCTGCCGAATGGGTGCGCGATTGCGCAGCTAAACAGCCTGAGACCCACTGGAGCTTCCAGTATTCCCCGGAAACCTTCAGTGCCACGGAGACGGATTTCGCCATCGAAGTCATTGATGCGGTGAACGCCGTGTGGCGTCCGGATCAGGGGCAGCGAGTTATCATCAACCTGCCGGCCACGGTGGAAGTGAGCACCCCGAACGTCTTTGCAGATCAGGTAGAGCTGGTTAACGACAATATTCAGTACCGCGATGACGTAATTATCAGTGTCCACACCCACGATGACCGCGGTTGCGGTGTGGCTGCAGCGGAAATGGCGGTGATGGCCGGGGCGGATCGTGTCGAGGGCACCTTGCTGGGTAACGGCGAGCGCACCGGCAACATGGATCTGGTCACCGCCGGCATGAACCTGTACAGCCAGGGAATCGACCCGGAGATTGATTTCTCGCGTATGAAAGAGATTGTGGCGCTGGTAGAGGAGATCACCGATATCCAGACCCATCCGCGCCATCCCTATGCGGGTGATCTGGTATTCAGCGCCTTTTCCGGTAGCCACCAGGATGCTATTCGCAAATGTCTGGCCCGTTATCAGGAAGGGGATATCTGGACAGCGGCTTACCTGCCCATTGATCCGGCCGATGTGGGACGTCGCTACGAGGAAGTGGTACGCATCAATTCCCAGTCCGGCAAGGGCGGGGTTGCCCATGTGCTGGAGCGGGATTTCGGTATCGACTTGCCGCGCTGGTTGCAGCAGGAGCTGGCTCGTGTGGTGCAGAACGATGCGGAAGAAGACGGTGGCGAGATCACCAGCGAGCGGGTGCATCGCCGTTTCAACAGTGACTACCTGAGCGTCCCCATGGGCTGGGTGTTGCGCTCCTACGACCTGAACCGCAGTAACGAACAGGTGCAGGCGCAGATCAGTATTGGTGATGACAGCCAGCCGGTGACGTTGTTGTCCGGTCGCGGCGACGGCGCCATGTCGTCACTGGTCGATGCCTTGAACCGGCGCATTGGCGGCGAGGTAAAAGTGGTGTCATTCGATGAGTATTCATTGGGCGACAGCACAGAAGCTAATGCCATGGCCTGTGTGCGCGTGCAGGTAGGCGACACCACCCAGAGTGCCGTGGCCATGGCGGCGGACACTACCGCTGCTGCCTTGCAGGCAATCCTGTCGGCGGTGGGTCGGGTGCAACAAGCGAGTGAAAAGTTAATCGTTAATAGTTAGCAAGCTGCCGCGTTGATTGAGTGAAAAGTGAAGAAGCCGTGCTCCTGACAGGGGCGCGGCTTCTTCGTTTTTGTGGGGGCGCGGAACTCAAGTGATATGTCGGATTACGGCTACGCCTAATCTGACCTACGAAAACACACCGTGCTTCATGTAGGTCAGATTAGCCTGAAGGGCGTAATCCGACATTAGCTGGCCTACAAAATCTAGCCTTTCAAGTAGGTCGAATTAGGCGTAGCCGTAATCTGACATTAGGCGGGCGAGACGCTAGCCCAGGAAGACATTCAGGACGCGCCCTAACAAGGCTTTCGATGCGGTAAAACGCTGCGGGTCACCAAGCAGCGCTTCGCGGTCTTCCACCCAGCGGCCCGGTGACAGATCATCCGGGCAGGCATCGCACAGTGCATCAGCGTTATCTTTCTCCAGCTCCAGATGAAATTGCAGAGCCAGCACGTTATCGCCGTAACGGAAGGCCTGGTTGCGACAGCCTTCGCTCTCCAGCAAATGCACGGCGCCATTGGGAATGGCAAAGGTGTCGCCGTGCCAGTGCAAGACTGCCGGCGCGTCCGCAAACAGTCTGCCCACGCTGTCGTTTTTTCCGGCTGGCGAGGGGTAGACCGGGAACCAGCCGATTTCCCTTTCCGGGTTGCTGCTCACCGGGGCGCCCAGCACCCGGGCGATCAGTTGTGCCCCCAGGCAAATGCCCAGCACCTTTTTCCCTGCTGCAATGCTCTCGCGGATCAGCGTTTTTTCTGCGCTCATCCAGGGAAAACGGACGTCGTCATCGGCGCCCATGGGGCCACCCATGACCACTAGCACATCAAAATCCGCCGGGGCGGGCAGGGCATCGCCAGCGAATAACAGCGAGTGCCGAATGCTGATGTCCCGCTCCTGAAACCAGGTTTCCATGGCGCCCAGTTGTTCGAAGGGAACGTGGGACAGGTAATGAACACGCATGGCGATTTCCCTTTTTGCGGTTTACTCAATCCGTGTCGTGCTACAGATAAATGGACTGAAAACTGGCCACTGCTTCATCGTCTTTATCAAACAGGGTGAGCAGTTCGCCGTCGATGCGGAAGTGGTCGCTGGCCTTGAGGGCGTCGAGGTAGCGGTTTTCGATAGCGCTGGTCGGGCAAGCTTTGCGTGTGCTTGCCAGATCGGACAGTGCTAGCTGCTGGCCGTCGCGCTGGTAGGCGCCGTTCAGGCTGTTGCAACTGCCATGGCCTTTGATCTTGCCGTCATCGTTGAAGGTAAGGAACGGCACCTGTGCCGCACTGCCCAGAATAATGCGATCCGTCTCCAGGTGTGTCAGTTGCCAGCGGGTGTGGGTCAATTCTGCGGTGGGCAACTGGCAGTTCTCCATGCCCGGTTCCAGGGTGAAGCTTTCCACAATGAGAGCGGCTTCGGTGCTGCCTTCCTGGGTGCCGGGGACCTTGCGCACCAGGCCACTGACGGTGGCGACACGGGGTTGCTGCGGATAGCGAATGCCCTGGTCATAGGCCGATAGCAAGTCATCGCTTTGCGGGCCGCGAATCAGCAGGCGCCGGTCGCTGTTGCACAGGGTGAAGGTGTCACGGTGTTGTCCGGGCTTGCCACGGGTGATGGCGCCACGCAGGGTTTCGCTGTCCGTCATCACCGCGGTGAGTGGCAGGGTGACATCGGCAAAGCCGTGTTTTTTGCGCTGCAGAGTGATGGCGTCGGACTGATAGAAGAGGCCGCCGTCGGCCAGGATCTGACTGATGATCTGGTATTCATGGTCTGCCTTCAGGCTGTCCGGCAGGTAGTACAGGCGGAAGGGCATGGTGTCGGTGTTTTCATCCAGGCGAATCAGACGCTTGGCGACAAGTTGGGCGCCGGGTGTGCCGGTCTCTATCTGGTTGTCCAGCAGGGCGACGGTGAGCACGGCATTATCTGGTAGTTCGCTGTCCTGTGAACGTGTAGCGGTGCCGCTGATATGGGCCACGGTGTTGTTGGCACGCTGATAGTCGCCATGGAACAGTAGCGGGGCGGCGTCTTCGTTATCCGTCTGAGCATCAGCAGAGGGCTTGGGCGCTTCGTCGTCGCCGGTCGTCGCTTGCGAGTCTTCCTGGCTTGGCGCTGCGCTGCTCAGAGTAAGAGTGTCATCGTGTTGCTGGCCTGTGGCGGTGGTCAGAGTGACCCGCTGTTCCTGATTGTCCAGGTAGTGGAACGTGAGGGTGTCATCCTGTTGCTGCCAGCGCAGCCCCTGCAGATTGTTGTCCATGGGCAGGTACAGGTCGCCGCCGGCTTCCAGCACCAACACCTGGTGTTCGTTTTGCCACACGCCGGTGATGCCATTGGCGTTATCGTTGCCGGCAGGGGCGGCCTGGGTGTTGTCGTTGTCGCTACAGCCCAGCAGGGCAAGGCCGCCAAAACACAGGGCGGCAAAGGGGACGGCATACTGCTTCATTGCGTGTTTCCTTCGGGGGGCGAGGGTTCAGGCGGCGGCAAGGGCAGGTTTCCCGGGTCGGGAATGCGTACCAGCGCCATCTGGGCCTGAATCCATTGAGCCCGTTGTTGTACGTAGTCGGTGGGGCCCTTGAAATCATAAAGATTTGGGCGCGGCAGCATGGCTGCCAGTTGTGCTGCCTGCAGGGGCGAGAGCTGCGCGGCGCTGACCTGAAAGTAATGTCGGGCGGCGGCTTCGGCACCATAAATCTGGTGCCCCCACTGGGCCACATTCAGGTAGAGCTCCAGGATGCGACGTTTGCTCAGGCCGATTTCCAGCATCAGGGCAATCGCTGCTTCCTGCGCTTTGCGGGTATAGGTACGCTCGCCGGACAGGTACAGGTTCTTGGCCAGTTGCTGGGTAATGGTGGAGCCCCCGGCCACCGGCTTGCCCGCTTCCATATTACGCTTCAGGGCATAGCGGATGCCTGCCCAGTCGAAGCCGGTGTGCCGGGTGAAATGGGCGTCTTCGGATATCAGTACGGCCCGCTTCAGGTAATCGCTGATCTGATCGTAATCGCGCCAGTACTGCTGCACGTTGCCCTGCTCCTGGGCGCGGTGCATATAAGCGCTGTTGTCCGGGTTGTGGTGTTGCAGGCGTAACACCTGGCCCAGATACCAGAGCTGGGCCAGGGTCGCGGCCACAAACAGCAGGGCCAGACACTGTAGCAGGCGTCGTTTAAACGTCATGATCGTCGCTGACCAGGTCAGCTTTGCTTCTCCCTGGGGCTTTCGGGACACCCGGACACGGTAAGAACCGGGAATCCCTGTAACAGGCCCCAATTGTCGGTGAAAGTTCCGGCTTTGTCAGGTGATGCTGGCCACGGAGCAGCAGGGCGTCCAAAAAGTGAACAGAGGGTGAAAAATCAGGGGCTCCCTCAGAACAAACCATAATAATGGACGAATGCTATGCAGGGTGTGCTGATTGGGGCCGTTACCGTTGCGGTGGTGTTGCTGGGTGCACTGTTTTTTCAGCGTAGCCGGGCGAGGCTGGCCCAGGTAAAAGACAGTGAAATCCGCTTTCGGCTGGCGATGAAGCATTCCTCCATTGGCATGGCGTTGCTGAGCCCCCGGGGAGAATGGCAGGCGGTGAATCACGCTCTGTGTGATCTGGCGGGTTATGACGAAGAGGGATTGCTGAGCACCTCCTTTCAGGATATTTCCCACCCGGATGACCTGCTCAAAAGTCGGGGGATGTTGGCGGACCTGTTGTCCGGCGACATTACCGGCTATTCACTGGAGCAACGTTTTATTACGCGCCGTGGCGACGACCTGTGGGTGCGTCTGTCGGTATCGGCGGTGCGGGTCGAGGGGCAGGTCAGTTATTTGATTGCCCAGGTAGAAAATATCCATGCGGCCAGGCTGTCGGAACAGGCGCTGCAGGAGAGCCGGCAGCGCCTGCAAATGGCCCTGGAAGTGGGTGGCGTGGGTATCTGGCAATACAGCCCGCAGAGCGGTGTGTTGTTCTGGGATGAACGCATGTACGAGCTGTACGGGGTACAGCCCGGCTCGCCCGGCGATGGCACCTTGCAGATCTGGCGTGATCAGGTGCACCCGGACGATTACCCGGACATCAACGCGGCCTTCCAGCGCGTTATCGCGGGCGAGGAAGATCTGGACACAGAATTCCGGACCCTGCGTCCCGGCGGCGACATTCGGCATATCCGCGTGCGGGCAGAAACCGTGGTGCGCTCTGACGGCGCGGAGACACTGGTGGTGGGCACCAACTGGGATGTGACGGCAGAAAAGACCATGCAGGCGTCTCTGGCCCATGAGAAAGAACGCCTGCGCGTTACCTTGACCTCCATTGCCGATGGTGTGGTGGCCACGGATGAGGCCGGCCGGGTGACCTTTATGAACCCGGTGGCCGAGTCGCTCACCGGCTGGCACGAAGCGGAAGCGGAAGGGTTGCCGGTGGGCGACATTCTGATGCTCAGTGACGACAACGCCACGATCCCGGTCCCCAACCCGATTACCGTGGCCCTGAGCGGGGGTGATGTGTGCTTTCTGCGCGAAGGCAGCATGCTGCAAAGCCGCGATGGCAGCTGCTACGAAATTCAGGATTCCGCAGCACCGCTTAAATCGGCGGATGGCCAGGTGACCGGCGCGGTGATGGTGTTTCGGGATGTGACCTCCCGGCGGGCCATGCAGAAGAAACTGCGCTACCACGCCACCCACGATGCCTTGACCGGCCTCACCAATCGCCGGGAATTTGAAAATACCTTGCAGGAATCCCTCGACGAGCCGGGGGCGGAACACAGCATGCTGTGCTTTATCGACCTGGACCGCTTCAAGGTGGTGAACGATACCGCCGGCCATGTGGCGGGCGATGCCCTGTTGCGCGAATGCGCCCGGGTGATCGGCCGGCAGGTGCGCGAGGGGGATGTGGTGGCCCGGCTGGGCGGTGACGAATTCGGGCTGCTGCTGCGCCATTGCCCGGCACAACGGGCCATCCAGATTGCTGAAAGGTTGATTGCTGCGCTGGGCGATATTCGCTTCGCCTGGAAGGAGTCGCTCTACGATATCGGCGCCAGCGCCGGGCTGGTGCAGCTGGATGCCAACGTGATTACCGTGGAAGAGGCCATGAGCCGGGCGGACGTGGCCTGCTATGCCGCCAAACACCGGGGGCGGAATCAAGTGTCGGTGTACACCCCGGACGACAGCGAAGCGTCCCGCCGCCACCTGGAATTACAGATGGCGGCGGGGCTGCGTGAATCCCTGGAATCGAACCGCTTCCTGCTCTACGCCCAGGAGATTCGCCCCATTGATGCCAGCACGGAGCCGTCGCATTACGAGGTATTGCTGCGCCTGCGCGACCGCAATGGCGATATTCTCAACCCGGGGTCGTTCATTCCCGCAGCAGAGCGCTACCAGATGATGCCGCACATCGACCGCTGGGTACTCACCCAGCTATTGGTGACCCTCAGCGACGAGCTGGCCGCGCTGCCGCAACTGAACATCGCCATCAACCTGTCGGCCACCTCGCTGGATGACCCGTCCTTTATGCCGTTTCTGGAGTCCCTGCTGAGGAAGACCTCGCTGTCACCGGAACGGCTCACGTTTGAAATCACCGAAACCACGGTGGTGAATCAGCTGTCCTCGGCCAGTGATTTGCTCGGGCGTATTCGTGAGCATGGTTGCAAGGTGGCGCTGGACGACTTTGGTAGCGGGTTCAGTTCGTTCAGTTACCTCAAGCACTTCCCGGTGGATTTCATCAAGATCGACGGCAGCTTTGTGCGCAACCTGCTGCACTCCAGTGTGGATCGCACCATTGTGGAATCCATCAACGAGGTGGCGCATCGGCTGGGCGTGAAAACCGTGGCGGAATACGTGGAAGAGCACGCGCTGATCGGGGTGCTGGAGGAGGCCGGGGTAGACTTCGTCCAGGGGTATGCCATTGGCCGGCCACAACCACTGAGCGCGTTGTTTGAGCAGCAACACCGTGATGTAGGCGCTGTGCGTGGCGCGGAGGTTGCGGCGCGCGGCCACTGAAGGAAAGACGGGCGCAGGAGCCGTGATCAGGGTTCGTTTTTGCCCGGTGTGGTCAGGTCGCTGCTCGGCTTCCAGCGGTCCAGCTCGCGGGTCATGGACGGTTGTGTGGTTTCTTCCTGCAGCTCCAGCGCCCGCTTCTGCAGCCGGCCTGAGGCGCTGTCCGCGTCGCCTGTCCCGCCTTTTTTCAGGTCGGACTTTGGCACGCTGGTGAGGCCGTCGTAATCCACCCCGTACTGGTAATCCTCTTCGTAGACGTCATCCCCGCGAATGTAGTCGTAATCACTGCCATACGCCGGGGCGGCGGTGCCCGCCGCTATCATTATCCAACCCGCGGTCAGTGCTACACGGTGCCATCCTGTGCGTTCCATAAAGGCCTCCTGTTCTGTGCGTCTTACCGTGGGACAGGGCGGCAGCGGTGGGGTTCCTGATGCCGGGCGTTGTTGACTGCCCGGCGGAGCGCATTAGGTATTGCCTATCACTGCAATGGAAGCATCCAAATTTACCAATCGCCGCAAAAAACGCATTCTTACTTCCGACGAAACGTTAACCCAATCGTTTTACCGATAACTTAAGGAGTCTTGGAAACATGGCACTGATTAATAGCGAGATCCAACCGTTCAACGCCACCGCATTCAAGCAGGGCGAATTTGTAGAGATCTCTGACGCCGACGTAAAAGGCAAGTGGGCGATCTTCTTCTTCTATCCCGCTGACTTCACCTTCGTTTGCCCCACCGAGCTGGGCGACGTGGCTGACAAGTACGAAGAGCTGCAGAACATGGGCGTGGAAGTGTTCTCCGTATCCACCGATACCCACTTCACCCACAAGGCATGGCACGACACCTCCGACACCATCGGCAAGATCAACTACTACATGGTTGGCGACCAGACCGGCACCATCACCAACAACTTCCAGGTGATGCGTGAAGGCCAGGGCCTGGCAGACCGCGCTACCTTCCTGATCGATCCGGATGGCGTGATCCAGGCCATGGAAATCACTGCCGAAGGTATCGGCCGTGATGCCGACGATCTGTTGCGCAAGGTGAAAGCCGCCCAGTACGTTCGCAACAATCCTGGCGAAGTGTGCCCGGCAAAATGGAAAGAAGGCGAAGCCACTCTGGCCCCGTCTCTGGACCTGGTAGGCAAGATCTAAGTCTGCCTCCGGATTGTTGCCCCGGCGGAATCGCCGGGGCAACCCCTCCCTGATTTTCTGTCACTGATTACTTAATTCACGTTAAGGGAAGACTCATGCTCACGAATGAAATTTTGCAGGCTCTCAAGGGCTACGCCGCCAACATGCAGAAGAAAGTCACTTTCGTGCTGCAAGCAGGCACCCACGACAAGCGCGATGAACTGGTCAGCTTCCTTTCCGACATCGCCGGTGTCAGTGACAACCTGGCGTTCGAAGAACGCGATACGGGCGACACCTTGCGTAGCCCGATCAGTTTTCTGCTGGAAGCCGATGGAGAAGATACGGGTATCCGTTTCTCCGGTATTCCCGCAGGCCACGAATTCAATTCCCTGGTGCTGGCGTTTCTGCATGCATCCGGGACAGACATCAAGCTGGACGATAGCCTCCAGCGCATGGTCGCCAATGCCAAAGGCGACATGCATTTCGAAGTGTTTATCAGCCTGAGCTGTCACAACTGCCCGGACGTGGTCCAGGCCCTGAACCAGTTCGCCTTGTTGAACCCGAACATCCGCGCGGAAATGATTGATGGCGGCCTGTTTCAGGACGTGGTCAACGAACGCGACATTCAGGGGGTGCCCAGCGTCTACCTGAATGGTGAGCTGTTCGCCAACGGCAAGGTGACCGCAGCCGAGTTGATCGACAAGCTGCTCGCACATGACCCGAGCATTGCCCAGGCGGGCGCTGGCGAAAAAATGCCATTGCAGGACGTGACCGTGATCGGTGGTGGTCCTGCCGGTGTGGCGTCGGCCATCTACAGTGCCCGCAAGGGGCTGAAAGTGACCCTGATCGCCGACCGTATTGGTGGCCAGGTGAAAGACACCATGGATATCGAAAACCTGATCTCCGTGAAGAAAACCACCGGCCCGGAATTGTCCGGCGCCCTGCAGGCGCACATGAACGATTACGACGTGACGGTGAAAGAGCACCTGAAAGTTGCCCGTGTGGAAAAGGGGGATATCAAGACAGTGGTGCTGTCTTCCGGTGAAGAAATTGATACCAAGACCGTGATCGTGGCCACCGGTGCCAAATGGCGCGAGCTGGGTGTGCCCGGTGAGAAAGAAAACATCGGTAATGGTGTGGCCTACTGCCCGCACTGCGATGGCCCCTTCTTCAAGGGCAAGGATGTGGCGGTGATCGGTGGCGGTAACTCCGGCATTGAAGCTGCACTGGACCTGGCCGGTATCGTTAAATCCGTGAACGTGTTCGAGTTCATGCCGGAGTTGAAAGCCGACAAGGTGCTGGTGGACAAGGCGGAGAGTAAAGCCAATGTCACCATCCACAGAAACGTGGCGACCAAACAGATCACTGCCAGCAATGGCAAGGTGGATGCCATCGAGTACGTGGACCGCGAGACAGAGCAAGTGCATACCCTACCGTTGCACGGTGTGTTCGTCCAGATCGGTCTGGTGCCCAACAGCGATTTTCTGGAGGGTGTGGTCGAGCGTAGCCGGTTTGGTGAAATCGAAATCAACGAGAAGTGCCAGACCTCAGAGGAAGGCATTTACGCCGCCGGTGACGTGACCACGGTGCCGTACAAGCAGATTGTCATCAGCATGGGCGAAGGCTCCAAGGCGTCCCTGGCGGCCTTTGAATACCTGATGACCCAGGGCGACCGACTGGATGCCCTGTACGAAAGTGAAAGCAACACCGACGAGCAGAAGGAATCTGCTGTCGCCTGACCCACTGGCGCTCACCAGTAGAAACGAAAAGCCACCGCTCGCGGTGGCTTTTTTGTTTCAAGAGACGCAGAGGAGATCACGCAGCACGGTTTTCCGCGGGCGTGTGCCTGCAAGTCATGGCCGCCTTCACTTTGTCTGGACGGTGGCAACGGCAATATCGAAGATCAATCGGTATTTCAGAAAGGACCTGGCGTGAAGATCGGCATCATTCTCGGTGATCAGCTCAGCCTCAACGTACCCATCTTGCAGCACCTCGATAAACGCGAGGACAGACTGGTGATGGCTGAACTGGCTGACGAAGCCACCTATGTGAAACATCACAAGCAGAAGATCGCCCTGATCTTCAGCGCCATGCGCCACTTTGCCGCAGGTCTGCAGGATGCGGGCTGGCAAGTGGATTACTACTGCTATGGCGACCATGACTTCAGCGGTTTCGAGGCTCTGCTCGCGGCTTGTTATGGTGAGGCCGAAGCCGTGCTGGTGACCCGCTGCGGTGAATATCGGCTGCAGCAGCGTATCGATGAATGCTGGGAGCAAGAGAGCGGCATCCCCGTGACCTGCCTGGACGATTCCCGCTTCCTGTGTTCGCCGGCGTTCTTTCGGCAATGGGCCGCCGGCAAGAAGCAGCTGCGCATGGAGTTTTTCTACCGGGAAATGCGCCGCTACACCGGCCTGCTGATGGAAGGGGATGAACCTGCCGGCGGTCAATGGAATTATGACAGCAACAACCGCCAGCCCTACAAGGGTAAGACGCCATTACCACCGGTGCTGACGTTTGCGCATGATGATATTGACCGGCAGGTGCTGGCACTGGTGGAGGAGCAATTCCCGAGTCACATGGGTTCACTGGACTCCTTCCAGTGGGGAACCACCCGTGAGCAGGCTCAACAGGCGCTGGCTCATTTTATTGAGCATCGCCTGCCGCATTTTGGCGATTATCAGGACGCCATGCTTACTGGTAAAGGGAGCACCGGCGAAGATACCTTGTTCCACAGTCTCCTTTCCCCCTACATCAATATCGGCCTGCTGGATCCCATGGCAGTCTGTCAGGCGGCGGAGCAGGCTTATTACTCAGGGAAGGCGCCGCTGAATGCGGTGGAAGGGTTTATTCGCCAGATTCTCGGTTGGCGGGAATATGTGCGGGGTATTTACTGGTTGCTGATGCCGGACTATGAGAAGGAAAACCGGTTAGGAAACCAGCGCCCATTGCCGGCCTATTACTGGACCGGGGAGACAAAAATGCACTGCATGGCGGAGTGCTTTCGCAACACCATCGACCATGCCTACGCCCATCACATACAGCGCCTCATGGTCACCGGCAACTTTGCGTTATTACTGGGGGTGGTGCCGGAGGCCATCTGTCAGTGGTATCTGGAAGTGTACGCGGATGCCTTCGACTGGGTGGAGTTGCCCAACACGCTCGGTATGGTCATGCATGCCGATGGCGGCTATTTGGGTAGCAAGGCCTATGCGGCGTCAGGCAGTTACATCAATCGCATGTCGGATTACTGCAAGCACTGCCAGTACAACGTAAAGACCGCCAGCGAATCCGACAGCTGCCCGTTCAACAGCCTTTACTGGCACTTTATTCATCGCCATCGCAAACAGTTTGCCGGCAATCACCGCATGAAAATGATCTACGCGAATCTGAATCGGATGGATACGGCGAAAGTGGATGCCATTCTTGCGCGGGCGCAATCGTTGTTGGTGGACCCGGATGCGTTATGAGGTATCTTGTTGCTAACGTGTTGCGTGCAAGCGTCTCCTGATTCACAAAAAAGCCGGCGTCACCAGGAGGTTGACGCCGGCAAAACCGTAGGCAGAAAACTTACGGATTGGTGAGTAGCGTATAAGCACCAGCACCACTTTGAGCCTGTACCTGCCAGCGGTAGTAACCGCTGCTCACACTGGAATGAATTTCCGCGACACCCTCTTGCGGGCTGGCGGATGTCACATTGTTCCAGCTGCAGAAGAACAGGAAACAGCTCTGGCTTTGCAGGGTAACAGTGAAGCTGGCGCCGGCCGGGCTATACAGCCAGGCATCAATCTGGCCGCCGGAGAAGTTGAAACCGTTGGACGGCAGAATCACGGAGCCACCGTTGTTCAGCTGGCCTTCATAGCGGGTGCAGTCCGGGCAGGGGGAGGTTTCTGTTCCCACGCTGAGGGTCTGGTCGGTGCTGCCGGTCTGGTTGGCGGTGTCAGTGACCGTCAGGGTCACGGTGAATTCGCCATCCACTCCGTAGTCGTGAGTGATCTGCTCGCCACTGGCCACATTGCCGTCCCCCAGGCTCCAGTCCCAGGCCGCTACGGCCACATCATCGCTGGAGCCGCTGGCATCCAGCTCACAGACAGTACCCACACAATCAGCGGTGAAAGCTGCAGTCGGCAGGCGATCGATCCCGGAACCGTCCTGCTGGGTGATCTGCAGTAAACGGTTGGGCGACTGGTTGCCCGCATTGCTGATGGCGCCGGTGACGGTGTCGTCCACCAGTGCCACATTCACAGCATCGGGAGTGGCACTGGGGTTGGCACCCAGATACAAGGCGGCCGCACCGGCGGCATGAGGCGCTGCCATGGAGGTGCCATTCAGGCTGGCGGTCTGGGTATCTGACTGATACCAGGCCGAGGTGATGTCGCTACCCGGTGCGAACAGATCCACGCAGGCGCCGAAGTTGGAAAATGAGGAGCGTTGGTCTTGGCGAGTCGTCGCACCGACCGTCAGGGCTTCGGGCACCCGGTTAGGCGAGCCATTACAGGCATTGGCGTTATCGTTACCTGCCGCCACAACCATGGTAACGCCAGCATCGACGGCGTTGGCGACGGCTGTATCCAGTGCGGTGGAGGTAAAGCCGCCCAGCGACAGGTTGGCCACGGCGGGCTTCTGGTGATTACCGGCCACCCAGTCGACGCCTGCGATAACCGCAGAGGTGCTGCCGCTGCCGAAGCAGTTCAGTACACGTACCGGCACCACGTTGGCCTGTTTCGCCACACCATAAGTGCTGCCGGCTGCGGTGCCCGCTACATGGGTGCCGTGGCCGTTGCAGTCTTCATAGTCGTCAGGGTTAACACTGCCACCAAACAGGAAGCCCCCGGAGCTGACAAAATTGCGGCCGGGCAGTACTCGGCCGGTAAATTCCTGGTGCGTGGTGCGTACGCCGGTATCCACCACATAAATGTTCACATCACGCCCGCCGTTGTCCGGGTACTGGAAACTGCTATCCAGCGGCAGGGCCGGTTGATCGACCCGATCCAGGCCCCAGGTGGCGTTACTCTGCACCGCAACCGTGGTCACCGTGCGGTCCGGCTCAACCGAGATGACGCCGGGCAGGATACCAAGCAAGGACGCCTGCAGGTTGGTCAATCTTACGGTCATGCCCAGCAACGCATGGTCATAGGTATAAAGCACCTCGCCCCCACCAATACCGGCCAGCAGCGTTTGAATCGCTGTGGTCAGGCTGGTGAGGCCCAGTTGCTCGGTGATATTCGGTGCCAGGGTCACAATGTATTGGTTTTGGATGATCTCCCCCATGGCGGGGGTATTGTTATCGTCGGCGGCCCAGGCGGGTGACAGCACGCTGCCCCCGAGAACGGCGGCCAGTACGGTAGCTTTCATGAGCGAGCGCGGCATTTAAATCCCTCCAGTACGTTTGGAATAGAACGCTAGGGAAACGCCGTGTATCTCTCCATGGGCAGGGTGTAGCTTTTTGTTGTTTTGAAAGGGGTTCAGCGGCCTGGAAGCACCGCGTTCAAAGGCAAAAAGGCAAAATGAGAACTGGCCGTGAAGATAGCGTCGACTAAACCAGCCCCCTCAACCGGGAAACCGTTTTCCACACCAGCATCTGCATGCGCTGGGAATTGATGGTTGGCTTCGCCAGGCAGGCAAACACCATATCCTGCACGGGCCAGATACTGATGCAGCCTTCCCGGCAACGGATGAAAACCTCCTCGCTATCCCCCAGTTTCAGGCCCTCCAGTACCCGGTCACAGGCTTTCTTCATCTCAAAGAACAACGCGCTCTGCTCGTCAAAATCCAGCCCTTCACCAAAGTGCACCACCGGCATCCCGTCGCTGCTGATCAGGGAGACCAGCAGAATGTCGTCGGAGGAAGCGTGCAGGGACTCCAAGGGAGGCGTGAGGGTGGTGAGCTTCATTGTGGTTATCCGTGCTTTGGGGGAGGGTTTCAGCTTAGGGGGCGGGCGAAGATGGGTCAAAAAGAAGCTGACAGGCGCTTGTCAGAAAGGGTTGAAGGCGCGGATTAGGGGGCTTTACTTTTACTGACTTTATGTACAGTATTTAGGGGAGGGAGGTCGCCATGATCAGTGAAAAGGATATTCCTGACTGGAACGATGAAAGCAAAGCCGGGCTTTTTGAGTGGTGGCATGAGATGGCGAATAGAGGGATGGCTTTTCATCCCGATGATTCTCCCTCAACCATTGTGTTCATCGAGAGCGGAGAGCCGATGTTTACTGCTGGCGCCTGTCGCAAGCTCGAAAGTATCCTTGTCCGGATGGAGCACCAACACGGGAACAGCATTTACGATGCCGGTTTTCAGGCGGTGTGGGAATGCCTGGCTACAAGTTGATCAAGGATGGCCGAGGGCGGCTGCGAGAACCATCAATTTGGCCGACCAGCGGGTCTCTGTCTGATTTCGGCGTCATTTTCATCAAACTGCAGCCAGCGCACAGCGGTTTCTATTGTTTCCTTGATACCCAGCTTGTTTTTGCCCTTAAGGGCGCATTCCCAGATGGTGAGCGTCTTCCATCCGAGTTTTCGGTATTCGACAAGGTTGGCCGCATCTCTCTTGCGAGTTTGCTCAATCTTCTGCTGCCAAAACTCCTGTCTGGTGCTGGGCCATTTAAATAGATGGCAATCATGGCCATGCCAAAAGCAGCCATTGATCTGGATTATTGCCTTGTATTTGGGGAAAACCAGGTCTGGTTTGCCGGGCAGGCGTTTCTCATGAAGTCGGTAGCGGAAGCCACGCCTGTGAAGCTCGGATCGTATGATGAGCTCTGGCTTTGTGTTCTGCCCCTTGATGTTGGACATCATTCTTGATCGGGTTTTGGGCGGCACAATATCAGCCATTGAGAGCTCTCTCTTGCTCAATGCTTAAAGATGCTTCGATGCTACATGCTTTTCAGGTATCCATGACTATGACTCGTTGATGCTGGGTCAAAAAGCATGCAAAATGCACAAAAAATTCCCGCCGGAGGGCTTGAAGTTGGGTAATGCAACCGTATATGAACAGCTGGAAGAGGCCCTTCGGGTCTATACACGTCGTGATTTAGCGCAAGCTCTGGAGATCAACGGGAGTACCTTGGGGCGTTGGTTAACCCGAGAAAACGAGCCCAAACCCTATGTGGCTGATCGCTTGACGCAGCTAATGCTGCCTTTTAATAGAGAGCCGGTAGCAGGGGATTTCAAGTTTGTGGATCTCTTCGCCGGAATCGGTGGCCTGCGTATGGCCTTTGAGTCTGCCGGAGGGCAGTGTGTCTTCACGAGTGAGTGGGACAGCTATGCTCAGCGTACTTACCTCGGTAATTTTGGTGATAGCCATCAGCTTAATGGCGATATTACAGAGGTGAATGCTGTTGATATCCCTGATCATGACGTTCTGCTTGCCGGGTTTCCTTGTCAGCCTTTTTCCATTGCTGGGGTATCCAAGAAAAATGCTTTAGGCCGTTCGCACGGTTTTGCGTGCGAGGCCCAAGGTACATTGTTTTTTGATGTCGCCAGGATCATTAAAGAAAAAAGGCCAAAGGCTTTCCTTTTGGAGAATGTGAAGAATTTAAAATCACACGATAAGGGAAACACTTTTAGGGTAATAATAGATACCTTGGAAAAAGAGTTGGGCTACCAGGTTCACGTTAAAGTGATTGATGGCCAGCATTTTGTGCCCCAGCACCGGGAACGAATTGCTATTGTTGGTTTTCGTGAGCCTATGCCATTTTCATGGGATGCCATGAAAATGGCAGATAAGGGTGAGAAGAGGATGCGAGAGGTTTTGCACCGAGAAGACGGTTCTGAACCCTATCTTGAATGGGATGGCGACCGTTTCTTTGACCACGGAAAGGGTGAGGTGAACGAAAAGTACATTCTAACCCCGAAGCTTTGGAAATATCTTAAAGATTACAAGGCAAAACATCAGGCTAAAGGGAATGGCTTTGGGTTTGGCCTTGTGGGACCTGATAGCGTTGCTCGTACTCTTTCTGCCAGGTATTACAAGGATGGGTCGGAAATTCTTGTACAGAGAGGAAGGAAGAGGCCGCGTCGGTTGACCCCTCGTGAATGTGCCAGGTTGATGGGGTTTCCTGATGAATTCAGAATTCCTGTATCTGATACTCGAGCATACAAGCAATTTGGCAATTCGGTTGTGACGCTAGCCTTTCAAGAGGTGGCGCGGATAATGAGGCCGTATATTGTCGAGCATGAATATTGGGCCTCTGAGAAAAATCTTCTGACAGTAAATAAATAGAGTTTTGTTTTTATCAGTTTCGGTCAAGACCAAGGTTTTCTTTAATGGTCCTGTCGTAGATGCGGTCTATATTTCGCCAGGAAATTCTGAATTGGTTGCGTTTTTTGGGGGTCCACTTCCCTTTCGAGAGTTTCATGTTGATGCCGGGATCATAGTAAATAGTGCTGTTGTTTAGGGCGTTGAGGAACCGTTTTAGATCGGCGCCTTCGCAGAGGTGGACTTCTGGGCCGAAAGCATAGTAACGAATGTCCCTGTCTTCATGAGTGTAGGGTACATAAGCGGTATGGGCGTGTTTTCTACTCCAGTGCGTTAGCAGTTTATCAAAGGACCACCCTGCGGCAATGTTTCCGGCGTCGTCTCTCATGATTAGGCCGCCTGAAGTGTCTATGATTTCCTGTTTATCACTATCGTATCCCTCCATGTCGAGAGTCAGGAGCGTTTTTTTGTTCCTTTTATTGGTTTCATGTTTGCCTGTGAAGTCACGGCGAATCTCTCCGCAGCGTCCATAGCTCTCGAGAAATGCCTCAAGGCTTTGGGTGTATAAGCCAGTATCGGGTTCTGGTGTCATTAGAGTGACGGGGCCGGACGAGTGCGACTTGAGTTCCCATCCTAGATAATCCGGACCTGCGTGTCCGTTTGGGGTGATGTTGAATAAGCTTTCGAGGGTATAGCCTGCGCCATTCTTGGCGCTGTATTCAATACGATTTCCTGCCCCGTTCAAACGGCATGAACGAACGAAACCCATTTGGTGGATTTCACGAAGCTTGGCAAGAAGGGCTGACCGATTGTCGTGTTCAGGGCGCACTCTCTCATGGAAGACTGTGCCTACAGGTGATGCATCATTAGTGCTGATTAGCCTCTGAGCTTCTTTCGATATGCTTCCTGTCCAGTGGTCAATGTAGGCAAGAATTCGGCCATCCGGGCAAAGACCAAGCATAAAGCAGCGAAGTGTGTTGATCCTCTCATCCCTTTGTTCTTTCGTCGGAGGTTGAAGTAAATGGGAAGGGGCGATAGAGCATCCCCTTGTGAAACCAGACATTCTGACTTCAGGATATTTGGGATAGAGAATCAATTGCGCGCCTTTGGCTTGTTCGCTTTCTCCGTTAAAGGAAATCCAGTGAAAATTAAGTGACGCCTTGTACATGACCCCTTTTTTTGAACCACTATTCTCGCCGGCGATGAGATCTCCGTGTTGAAGTAGACGGAGTACGTTGAAGTCTGTTCCCAAGTAGATTTGTTGCTTGGAGTTATCATTGTTAGAAAGAAGTTTGAAAATAATGCGCTCCGCCCCCTGTTTCTTCATTAGTGATTCCATTGCTTGGATTGGAGGGGCTTGGTCTGTCATGCGATTCCTTCCCTTTCTTGTGAGGGTGTGACCCCGGACGGGCTTCTAATATTGGCTGGGCTATGTGTAGCAGTTTTACCGGTTAACTCCAAGCTTCAGGAGGTTGCGGAGACAAGTCGCTCCCTGTGCGTCAATATATCGGATGGACGAGGCGAAGGTGTCTGATTGATGGGTGGGTGTCCCCGGGCTTCTGCGTTTTTAGGTTAGGTCTTGCCCCTTGCTTCCAGTATTGGATCAAGGCTCTTTCCCGGCACAGCAACGGGGCTATCGCTTGCAGGCAAGTTATTCGCTGCGCTCTCCCCTTCGGGGCCGCACTCCGCTGCGCTACGTTCCTTCAGCGGTTTGATTCTTGGCATCAGGCACAAAAAAGGGCCATCCCATCGGGGTGGTCCTTTTTGGTGTTGCTGTTTGGTGGAGCCGGCGGAAATCGAACCCGCGTCCGTCAGCAATCCATCTGCAGATCTACATGCTTGGCCAGGCCTATTGATGTAAGCCTATATGGCCCGGCTGGCAGGTCTCGTCGCGTGCGCGACACTGCTATCGGCGCGGCCCTTTCTGGATTGAGGTAACTTATCTGTTGCTTCTGGGGTGGCGGTGCGGGTTATTCTGAAAATGAAATATATAAGTTGCCTTTTGTCTTATAGGAAACTAATGTGTTTCTTATGATGGAAAAGCAACCTGTGTGTTTACAATGATCAGTTCACTCCTGGAACAGTTGAAGAATCGCCGTCTCGCGCTGGGGCTCAAACAGAGTGACATGATGTTGCGGGTGGGGATTTCCCGGCAGCAGTACCAGCGTCTCGAGTCGAAGGGGAATCCCAGGCTGGATACGCTGGAGCTTCTTGCCAAGGGGCTGAACAGCCAATTAATGCTGGTTCCCAAGGAAAGGCTGGCTGCGGTTCGGGCGGTGCTGGAGCGTGATGCGGCAGACGGCGAGGGGGCTGGTGCGGCGTCGCCAGGCGAGAAGACGCCGCAACTCTCTGATGATCCATGGCAAGGCCTGCTGGGCGATGATTCATGAGCGCGAACCCGTCGGATGAGGTGATTGTACTGAAGCTGAGCCTGCATGGCCGATTGGCGGGATATTTGGCGGGCTTCAGTAATGGCCGCAATGTGCTGACGTTCGCCGATGCGTTTAGTGCGGATGCTGCCCGCCCAACCTTCAGTTTGATCACCCATCCGGATTTTCCGCACTCGGCCAGGGTGATGGCGGAGCCCTGGGCCAGGAATCAGCGGTTGCACCCGGTGTTGTCTAATTTGCTGCCCGAAGGAGCGCTCAGGGAGTGGCTTGCCCAGTCGCTTAAGGTGCATGTGGATAATGAGTTCCAGATGCTGTCGTATCTGGGGGCGGATCTGCCGGGCGCACTGGTGGTTGAGCCCATGGCTCCTGACGCTGTTCCGGACAGTGTGCTTGGGGCCCATGGCAATGTGAGGGCGGTGGAGTTTGAGAATGTTGCGCCAGAAAACCGCTTTTCTCTGGCCGGGGTGCAGATGAAGTTTTCCATGAAGGAGCGAGAGGGGCGCTACAGCCTGCCGGGCCGCGATGGGCTTGGCGACTGGATCATAAAAACACCTTCCACGCGGCATAGGGATGTGCCGCTGAATGAATACACGGCCATGAGTTTGGCATCACTGGCCGGCATTGAGATTCCTGAAATACGGCTGGTTGAGCTTGGCAGCCTGGATGGCCTGCCGCCAATCAGTTTGCCGGATGAAAAGCTGGCGTTCGCGATCCGGCGTTTTGACCGTGATGAGGGCGCGCGCATCCATATGGAAGATTTCGCGCAGGTGCTGGTGAAGTATCCTCACGAGAAATACGGCTCGGCCAATTATGAGCAGATAGGCAGGATTGTTTACGGGTTCTCCGGAGATGGGCTGGCAGATGCGCAGCAATTCGCCAGACGGCTGCTGGTCAATATTCTCCTGGCGAATGGTGATGCGCACCTCAAGAACTGGAGTTTGCTCTATGCGGATCGGATTACTCCGAGGCTTTCCCCTGCCTACGATATTCTGACAACCAGCGTGTACATTGAGGGTGAACGCGAGTTTGCGATGAAGCTGGGCAAAACCCGGGCGTGGTATGAGGTATCCCAAGCTAGCTTTGAGACCTGGGCAGACCGGGCCGGAATCCCATGGCGTGCTATCAAGCCGCACCTTGCTGATGTGATGGACAAGGCACGAAGCCTGTGGCCGCAAGCACTCAAGGATCTGCCAATGGCTGAAGTGCACAAGCAGGCGCTCAAAACCCATTGGCGAGGCTTGCAGCCGGATTTCCGGATTCAGTAAGGCCCGGCTTGACGCCGATTTCTGCCTTGGGCTCAGCATTAGGCGTCCGCAGCACGGCAAAAAAGGTTCATTGCGGGTTTGCGGGAATGCGCTACCCCAGCAATTTACTCCACCCTTGGTGAACCCTGTGCCCTCTGTGGTAAGTCCGTTTTTGATCTTTGCGTGCCGCATGTTGCGTGAAGCGTGTTGCAGCCGCGAAGCGGCATAAAAAAAGGGCCACCCCATCGGGGTGGCCCTTTTTATTTGCTACTTGCTGTTTGGTGGAGCCGGCGGGAATCGAACCCGCGTCCGTCAGCAATCCATCTGCAGATCTACATGCTTAGCCATATTTATTAGTTTAAGCCTTCACAGCCCAATTGGCAGGACGTGAAGGCCGGGCCCCTAAGAGTTTTAACAGCGCCATCCGGGGCGGACTTTGCTGCGAGCCTGTGTTGCGATGCTCGCCGCTCTTCCCCACAGGCAGGGTCGATTGGCGATAAGCAGGGTTTAAGCTGCTAGTGCGTAAGAATCGTCGTTTGCGATTGCTTTAATGTGCCACAAATGATTTACGAGACTCGTGACCTTCTCGGCATGCACCACAGAATTCAGTACCGGCGTCGAATCCAGGTCGGCCCCTGTGATGGGTTCATTCTAAGGGATGGGGGTGGGGAAGTCGATTTCAATGTGCGCGCGTGCGGGTTATTCGGTGGCGGCGGAACTGACCATGCCTTGGTGGCAGGCGGCATGAAGGCTGTTCATTTTGTAATCAGAATGTGAAAAGTGTTACCTGAATACACATCTGTTGTCCGACAATCCGACTCAATAAGCTTGTGCTGTCATTTTTCGGGCGCACTATAGCGGTGTCACCACGGCAAAGTTACATCGGTCAGTGGTGAGGTTGAGCAAAAGATGAACTGGTAGCCATAAGCGACCCAAGGGCATCTGGCTCAAATATTGTGTACCACACAATGGCTTTACAGCGAGCCTTGAGATTGACGTATCAAGAAGGCCGCTGATCAAAGCATTGTCGTTCATTGAAGGAGAAGGATGATGAACACGATCTTTCGGTCAGCAGGGCAAGTTTCCGAGAAGGCACTGTCGCCTTTGAAGGCTCAGCCGCTGCTCTACAGAGCGTTGCAATTGGTATTTGCGCTGGCTGCGTATGCAGCAGGTATTTACCTGGTGAATATGGCGACCCCGGAAGCACGTATTCCGGTGATTCTGTTCGCCGTTTACTTCCTGCCTGCGGTGCTTCGCGCCTGGCTGCAATTGTATTGGCAGCTGCGTGGCGATAGCCGTGCACAGGATGTAAATACCCGCCACACGGCGTAATCAAGACAGCCTGAGACAGTGCCCGGCGGCAGGGCGTGACGCCTTTTTACGGCGTCATCTCTGCCGCAGTATGCGCTGCTTCTGGCGATTCCAGTCGCGCTCTTTCTCTGTGGCGCGCTTGTCGAACTTCTGCTTGCCTTTGGCCAGTGCGATGTCGCACTTGGCGAACCCTTTCTTCCAGTACAGGCTCACCGGCACACAGGTGAAGCCGTCTTTCTGTACGCCACCAAATACCCGCCCCAGCTCACGACGGTGCAGCAGCAGTTTGCGCGTGCGTGTCGGGTCCGGGTTAACGTGGGTGCTGGCGGTGTTGAGGGGCTCGAAACGGGCACCGAACAGGAAGGCCTCGCCGTTTTTCAGCAAGACGTAGGCTTCTGTCAGGTTACCTTTGCCGGCACGCAGGGATTTCACTTCCCAGCCTTCCAATACCAGGCCGGCTTCAAAGTGCTCTTCCAGATGATATTCGTGGCGTGCCTTGCGGTTTTGCGCAATGGTGGCCGACGGTGCTTTGGCTTTCTTGTTGGCTTTTCCCATAGGGCGGCGATTATAGAGCAAGGGGGGAGTGGCTGATAGCGGTTTGTCTGCTATGGCCGGTGCCGGGTGAGTGACTGCTTACCATCTTTGTGCTGTTACTGCCGGTCACTTGAGCCGCCCTGCCAAAAAAAAGACAATACCGCCACGCGAACAAGGGTAATGGTGTTATGAAGCAAGAAAACAAGTCGGTCCATGGAGTATGGGGCAGCCGCTGGGTGTTTATTCTGGCGGCAACCGGGTCGGCAGTGGGGCTGGGTAACATCTGGCGCTTTCCGTATATCACCGGGGAAAACGGTGGCGGTGCCTTTGTGCTGCTGTATCTGTTGTGTATTGCGGTGGTGGGGATTCCCATCATGGCCGCGGAGGTGATGCTGGGCCGCAAGGGTGGCCTGAGCCCGATCAACACCATGCGCAAGCTTGCTGGCGAGAGCAAGGTAACGCAGCGCTGGGCGGGGATTGGGCATATGGGGGTGCTGTCGGCATTCCTGATCCTTTCCTTTTATTCCGTGGTGGCCAGCTGGGCGCTTTATTACGCCTGGGAGGCCGTGGCCGGGGGGTTTCAGGGGATTACGGCGGCGCAATCCGGTGCCCGCTTTGATGCGTTACTGGCTGACCCCTGGTTGATGATGGGCTGCCATACCCTGTTCATGGTGCTGACCATGGTGGTAGTGGGCCGTGGTGTGAAGGGGGGGCTGGAGAAGGCCGTCGAGATCCTCATGCCGCTGCTGTTTGTGCTGCTGCTGGTGCTGGTGGGTTATGCCGCCACCACGCCGGGTTTCAAGGAGGGGCTTTTGTTCCTGTTTGAGCCGGATTTCTCCAAGCTCAATGGCAAGGTGGTGATTACTGCCGTGGGGCAGGCCTTCTTTACCCTGAGCCTGGGCATGGGCGCGATCATGGCCTATGGGGCGTATATGCCCCGGGAGACCGCCGGCAAGAAGGGGGGCAAGCCCAAGCCGGTGTCGATCATGTCCACGGTGATCATTATTGCGCTGCTGGATACGCTGGTAGCGCTGGGGTCCGGTGTGGCCATGTTCCCGCTGATCTTCTCCAATGATCTGCAGGTAGGCCAGGGGCCGGGCATGATGTTCGTCACGCTGCCTTTGGCGTTCGGTCAGATGCCGGGCGGCATGTTGTTCGGTTCCCTGTTCTTCATTTTGGTCGTCTCTGCGGCCTGGAGCTCGTCCATCAGTTTGGGGGAGCCGGTGGTGGCGTGGCTGGTGGAGCGCGGTCTGTCCCGGGGGCTGGCTGCTACCCTGGTGGGGCTGGGTGCCTGGGTGCTGGGCATCGGTTCGGTGCTGTCTTTTAACCTCTGGCAGGACAATACGTTCCTGGCGGGCACCTTCTTCGACAACATGGAATTCCTGTCCACCACGGTGATGTTGCCGCTGGGTGGCTTGCTGATTGCCATCTTTGCGGGTTGGGTGATGAAGGAAACCCATGCGCGCAAGGAGCTGGGCATCAAGAACTTCAAGCTGTACCTGGTGTGGCGCGCGCTGGTGCGGATTTTCTCTCCGGCGGCGGTGGTCGCCTTGTTTGTGTATTCCATCTGGAGTGCCGTGGCGCCTGCCGATGAGGCGGCCCCGGTGCAGGAGCCGGAACCGGTTGCGCCGGCGGCCTCTGAAGCACCGGGCGTGGCGGCCGGGGCCGAGATCCCCGCGCCAGTGGCAGAGCCTGCGGACGACGCTGAAGACGGAGAGGTGCCGTCGGCGCCGCTGGAGCCAGCACAGTGAGTGATGCCATGATTCACGTGGAAGTGACCTATGCGTTGCCGGAAAAGCAGCGTTTGATAGGCCTGGATGTGCCTGAAGGGACCACCATGCTGGAGGCTGCCCGGTTGTCGGGTATTGACGAGCAATTTGCCGGCCTGGAGCTGGGCAAGGCGCCCATGGGGGTGTTCGGCAAGGTGGTGGCGAACCCTGCGGGGCATGTACTCAAGGCGGGTGAGCGGGTGGAGATCTACCGCCCGTTGACGGCGGATCCGAAGCTTAATCGCAAGAAACGAGCAAAAGAAAAAGCCTCTGCAGACAAGGGCTGAGAGGCTCTTTTGTAGCGTGTATCAGTCAGCAAGGAGGGCGGTGCGCTTATTCGGCGTCATCCTTGCGGTCAGCGGCTTTGCGCTGTAATTCCAGATCGTTGCGGCCGGAGGTCTTGGCCTTGAAGTCGTCGATGACTTCACCTTCGTAGCGGCTGTAGGTGCCGTTTTCAAAGTACACGGTGATGCTCTGGCTGACGTTATCGCCCTTGCCTGGCCGGTAAGTCATTGGGTAGATCCACAGGTCCGGGGTGAACGGGTCGACCAGAGTCGGCGCGCCGAGAACGTAGCGCACTTGCTCCGGCGACATGCCGGGCTGCAGCTCGCTGAGCATGTCTTCGGTGACGAAGTTGCCTTGAGGGATATCAATCCGGTAGACACCGGGGAACCGCAAGGTGCTGCAGCCGGCGGTGGCCAGAAGTGATATCAGTATCAGTGAAACTAGAATCCGGGGCATGATTTTCGACTTCGCTAAGTGTTCGGGCGATAATACAGACTTGGGAACCTATGACAAACTCCCGTCTGGTAGTCTGATCCTCTTCATGGACAGTTCGCCGGGCGAGGAGTTCGCCTTGGTGCCCCCCGGTGGTACAGATTTTCCGCCTTTTTCAAAACCGCCATTGATTGGCAGATGGAGCATACGCATTGGATAATCAGGATCTCAGAAAAGCGGGCCTTAAAGTGACCCTGCCGCGGGTGAAAATCCTGCAGCAACTGGAGAAGTCCGAAGAGCGCCATCTGAGCGCGGAAGACATCTACAAGTCATTGATGGACTCCGGCGAAGACGTGGGGCTGGCCACGGTGTATCGCGTGCTGACCCAGTTCGAGCAAGCTGGCATGGTGCTGCGCCACAATTTCGAAGGGGGCTCTGCCGTTTTCGAGCTGGCCGATGAAGACCATCACGACCACATGGTGTGCATGGAAACCGGCCAGGTGGTGGAATTCATGGATGACGTGATCGAGAAGCGCCAGCACGCCATTGCCGAGGAGCACGGTTACGAAATCGTGGATCACTCGCTGGTGTTGTACGTCAAGCCGAAGAAGAAGTCGTAACGCCTCACGCAGCACGCTTCATGCCGCACACGGGCGTGGTGCCTGTTGCGTGAAGTGTGCTGCGCTTCTTGTCATGCTGCCTGGGCTTTGCTCAGCATCTCTTTGGCGTGATTGCGGGTGGATTCGGTGATTTCCACGCCACCCAGCATGCGTGCCAGCTCTTCCACCCTTGCGGTCTCGTCCAGTCCCTGAATGCGGGTGTGGGTGGTGTCGTCTCCCTGAATCTTGTGTACTTGCCAGTGCTGATGCCCCTGGCTGGCGACTTGTGGTTGGTGGGTAATGCACAGCACCTGGGCGTGCTGGCCCAGCTCGCGCAGTAGCCGGCCGACGATCTCGGCAACGCCGCCACCCACGCCCACATCCACTTCATCGAATACCAGGCTCGGTACGGTCAGGTTGCGTGCACAGATCACCTGAATGGCCAGGCTGACCCGCGACAGCTCGCCCCCGGACGCCACCTTACCCAGCGGCTTGAGAGGCTGGCCCGGGTTGGCGGAAAACAGGAATTCCACCTCTTCCAGGCCATCGAGGGTGGGGCTGCATTCGCTGAGGTGCGCATCCAGCTGGGCGGCTTTCATGCCCAGGGCGGTGAGTTGTTTCTGTACCTGTTGGCTGAGTGTCTTGGCGGCGCTACGGCGCGCCTTGCTGAGTTTGCGTGCGCTGTCCATATAGTGCTGCTGGGCAGAAGTTTCCTGTTCGGCCAGGGCGTGCAGATGGGCATCCACATTGCCTAGCGCGTCGGACTCGGCCAGCAGGTTGCAGTGATGCTCCACCAGTTCTTCCGGGCGAACGCGATGTTTGCGGGCCAGGGTGTAGCACTGGCTCAGGCGCTCTTCCACCTGGCTCAGGCGCGCCGGGTCCAGGTCCAGTTTTTCCAGGTAATGACGCAGATCGTCGGCGGCGGCTTCTACTTGCAGGCGGGCGGATTCCACGGTGTCGGCAATGCTGCCCAGGCCGTCATCGTTGTTGCGGGCGTCATCCAGCCAGTGGCTGACCTGGCTGAGGTGGTCGTTGCAGGTGCCGTCTTCGCCTTCATAAAGCGCGTTCAGGGATTGCTGGCAGACGCGGATCAGGCTTTCTGCGTTGCCCAGCCGTTGCTGTTCCTGTTCCAGTTGCTCCAGTTCGCCGTCTTGCAGCGCGAGAGCGTCCAATTCTTCCAGCTGGAAACGCAGCAGCTCTTCTTTCTCGTTCTGTTCGCGAGCCTGGTTAAGGGCCTCGTCGTGGGCGCGGCGGGCCTTCTGCCAGTGGCGCCAGTGCTCGCGCACGCTGTTGGCCAGGTCGCGGGCATCGGCGAAGTTGTCCAGTAGTTGCCGGTGGGCGTCTTTTTTCAGCAGCGCCTGGTGTTCGTGCTGGCTGTGGATGCTGATCAGGCGCTCGCCCAGCTCGCGGACTTCCGCCAGCGGGGTGGGGGTGCCGTTTACGTAGGCCCGGGAGCGGCCGTCGGCACGCACGGTGCGGCGCAGCAGGCACTGTTCTTCATCATCCAGCTCCCGTTCGGCAAGCCATTGGCGGGCGGCCAGGTTGTTGCTCACATCAAAGGTGGCCAGCACCTCGGCGCGGTCGTGCCCGTGGCGAACGATGGAGGAGTCAGCGCGATCCCCGAGGGTAAGCCCGAGGGCGTCGATGATGACGGATTTGCCTGCCCCGGTTTCGCCGCTGATGACGGTAAGCCCGTTTTCGGGCTCCAGTTCCAGCTGGTCAACGGTGGCAAAATGACGAACGCTCAAGTGTGTCAGCATGGTGTTCCTCCGGAACAGGCGAAATCGTGGTTAAGCGGTGGTGCTCTGGGTCTGGATGACCTGGGTGCCGGCAAGGTGGTCGTGCAGGCAGCGGCGGTCGGACCGGAAAATCAGCAACGGGTCGACGATCATGATCAGATTGACGCCGGGCAGCTGGGCGAGCACGTGAAAAACAAGGTAGCGCAGGCCGTAAAGCTTGCCCGCGGGGACGCTGTCCTGCTCCATGCCGACGATGCGCATGTTGAGAATCGCTTTGCCGATAGTTTGCTGGCGGTTGAACAGCAGCCAGCCCTGCAGGGCCAGGAAGATCAGTTCCCCGGCGATGAAAAGGCCGATGCTGGTGGTCAGGTTGATGTCGCCGCTGCCCTGCATCAGGGCGTCCCAGATGCCGGTGAAGTAGATGATCGGGCCGATGACCAGTAGCTGCACCAGGCCATCAATGATGGAGCCGAGAAAACGGTACAGGCGGCTGGCCAGTTCCGGGCTGTCGGGTTTGGCCGGGCGCCGGGTGGTGCTGTCCGGGGCCTGGTAGGGGTTGTTCGGGTTTTCGTCGGTCATGATGACATCCTTGTTACGATGACTGTTCTTATGGTCAGTATTGTTAATGGTAGGGGATTCGCGCGGAGAGTGTAAGCCCTCTGCCCAATGAAACCCGGCCGTGGTTCTCTATATAATAGAGGGGCGATTTTCTGGTACATATACCCCCATGGCAAAGCTGGATCTTAACGAACGTAAACAACGCCTGCTGATGACGCTGGTGGAGCGGCACATCCGTGATGGGCAGCCCGTGGGCTCGAAGACGCTGGCCAGTGGCAGCGGCCTGACCGTGAGCCCGGCCACGGTCCGCAATATCATGTCGGAGCTGGAGGAGTTGGGGGTGCTGAGCAGCCCGCACACCTCGGCGGGCCGCATTCCCACAGAGCTGGGTTACCGCCTTTATGTGGATTCGCTACTGGCGACCAGTGTCATGGAGCGCCCGGACCACCGACACCTGAAGAAGGAGTTGCGGCAGATGCTGGCGCCGGAGCAGTCCTCCCAGGAGTTGATTGCCCAGGCCTCGAAAACCCTGGCTGAGCTGACGCGCATGGCTGGGCTGGTGGCCGTGCCGCGGCGGGATGTGTCCACATTGCGGCAGGTGGAATTCCTGCCGTTGTCGGGCAAGCGGGTGCTGGTGGTGTTGGTGGTTAACCGGTCTGAAGTACAGAACCGCATCATCCATACCGATCGGGATTACGATGAGGTGGAGTTGCGGCAGGCGGCCAACTATATCAACCACACCTATGCGGGCTGCGACCTGAACAGCATTTGCGATGGTTTGCTGGATACCATGAACGCCGACCGCCAGCAGATGGATGCCTTGATGCAAACGGCGGTGGCGGTGGCGGACAAGGCCCTGCGCACCGAGCGGCCCGATTCCGATTATGTGGTCTCCGGGGAATCCAACCTGATCCAGTCCGCCGAGGCGGAAAACCTGGGCCAGCTGCGCAACCTGTTCGATGCCTTCAATCACAAGCGCGATATCCTGCATTTGCTGGAGCGGTCCATGAAGGCCGACGGGGTGCAGATTTTTATCGGCCGTGAATCCGGCTTCCAGCCCTTCGAGGATTATTCGCTGATTTCTGCACCCTACCAGGCAGATAACGGCCCAATGGGGGTGCTCGCCGTGGTCGGCCCCACCCGCATGGACTATGAAAAGGTGATTCCCACCGTGGATATTACCGCCAAGATCCTCTCGGCAGCGCTGACCCAGCTGTAAACAGAATTGATAGTTGATAATGGATAATTGATAACGACGCGCCCCGGTTTATTGATCCCAAGGGGTAAAGGCCGCGCCTGGGTCATGGGCGCGGCCTCCAGAGGGTGTGCGGCACCCGGTCTCCCCGCGAGCTGTCCATTATCGATTATCAATTGTCCATTGCCCTTCTCCCCCTTGAATCCCAACCAATAGTTCCCATATCTTTGCCCGCTTTCCTGATAAAAGCCCGGATAGGGATGTGGAGTGATGAATGAGTGACCAGGAAAAAGACCAGAACAATGCCGAGCCGCAGGTAGAAACGGTTGAAGAGCAGCAGGCTGCTGCTGCCGCCGAAGCCGAGAGCGAGCAGGCAGAACCTACCGTTGAAGAGAAGCTGGCTGAAGCGGATGCCGAGCTGGCCAGGGTCAAGAAGGCACTGGCTGAGGCGGATGTCCGTGCCCAGGCGGAAGTGCAGAACGTGCGCAAGCGCGCCGAGCGCGATGTGCAGCATGCCCGCAAATTCGCCCTGGAGAAGTTCGCCGGTGATCTGTTGAGCGTGGCGGACAACCTGGAGCGCGGTCTGGCGGCGCTGGATGCCGAGGACGAGGCGTTGAAAGGGGCCCGTGAAGGCATCGAGCTGACCCTCAAGTCCCTGCTGGATGCGTTTGCCCGCTACAACCTGGAGCAGATCAGCCCTGCTGACGAGCCGTTCAACCCGGAATTGCATGAGGCCATGACCATGGTGCCGGTCCCCAATGTGGACCCCAATACCGTGATCGAGGTGCTCGAGAAAGGCTATCAGCTCAATGGGCGCCTGATTCGCCCGGCGCGAGTGGTGGTCAGTAAAGCCCCCTGATTGGGTGTGGGAAAAAGCGATTCGGCCCCTTGAAACGGCGAGCATGACCGCCATATAGGAGCGAGACGAATTAACAATTCAACTGCCTGGGGCGCCGACAGGGTCCCGGCTGGTGTGAAGGAGATAGAACGACTATGGGTAAGATTATCGGTATCGACCTGGGTACGACCAACAGCTGTGTGGCCGTGCTGGAAGGTGACAAGACCAAGGTTATTGAAAACGCAGAAGGCGCGCGTACTACGCCGTCCATCATCGCCTACACCGACGACAAGGAAACCCTGGTCGGTCAGTCTGCCAAGCGTCAGGCGGTGACCAACCCGGAAAACACCCTGTATGCGGTGAAGCGTCTGATCGGCCGTCGTTTTGACGACAAGGTGGTTCAGAAGGACATCAAGATGGTGCCCTACAAGATCACCAAGGCTGACAATGGCGATGCCTGGGTGGAAGTGAAAGGCGAGAAAATGGCGCCGCCGCAGATTTCTGCGCAAGTGCTGAAGAAAATGAAGAAGACCGCGGAAGATTACCTGGGTGAGACCGTCACCGAGGCCGTTATCACCGTGCCGGCTTACTTCAACGATTCCCAGCGCCAGGCTACCAAGGATGCCGGTCGCATCGCTGGCCTGGACGTGAAGCGTATTATCAACGAGCCCACTGCGGCGGCCTTGGCCTATGGCCTGGACAAGAAGGGTGGTGATCGCACCATCGCCGTGTATGACCTGGGTGGCGGTACTTTCGATATCTCCATCATCGAAATTGCCGAAGTGGACGGTGAGCACCAGTTTGAAGTGCTGGCCACCAACGGTGACACCTTCCTGGGTGGTGAAGATTTCGACCTGGCGCTGATCAACTTCCTGGCGGATCAGTTCAAGGCGGACTCCGGCATCGACCTGGGCGGCGACCCGCTGGCCATGCAGCGCCTGAAAGAAGCGGCCGAGAAAGCCAAGATTGAGCTGTCCTCTGCAGAGCAGACCGAAGTGAATCTGCCGTACATCACTGCAGACAGCACCGGTCCCAAGCACTTGGTGGTGAAAGTGACCCGCGCCAAGCTGGAATCCCTGGTGGGTGACCTGGTGACCCGTTCACTGGAGCCATGCAAAACCGCGCTGGCTGATGCGGGCGTGAAAACCGCCGATATCACCGACGTGATTCTGGTGGGCGGTCAGACCCGTATGCCAATGGTGCAGAAGAGTGTTACCGAGTTCTTCGGCAAAGAGCCGCGCAAGGACGTAAACCCGGATGAAGCGGTTGCCATGGGTGCAGCCATTCAGGGTGCGGTACTGAGCGGTGACGTGACCGACGTGCTGTTGCTGGACGTGACCCCGCTGACCCTGGGTATTGAAACCATGGGTGGCGTGATGACTCCGCTGATCGAGAAGAACACCACTATCCCGACCAATGCGTCGCAGGTGTTCTCCACCGCGGATGACAACCAGACCGCTGTGA
The DNA here is from genome assembly GCA_039983755.1 of Alloalcanivorax sp. GTDB lineage: Bacteria > Pseudomonadota > Gammaproteobacteria > Pseudomonadales > Alcanivoracaceae > Alcanivorax. Next base: position 61,378 of record JBDWVU010000042.1, on the reverse strand, counting down.
CCGTGCATGTGCTGCAGGGTGAGCGTAAGCAGGCGGCACAGAACAAGTCGCTGGGCCAGTTCAACCTGGAAGACATTCCGCCGGCACCGCGTGGCATGCCGCAGATCGAGGTGACCTTCGACATCGATGCCAACGGTATTTTGCATGTGGGCGCGAAAGACAAGGCCACTGGCAAAGAGCAGACCATCCAGATTAAAGCCTCCTCCGGCCTGTCCGACGAGGAAGTGGAACAGATGGTGCAGGATGCCGAAGCGCACGCGGACGAAGACAAGAAGTTCGAAGAGCTGGTGCAGACCCGCAACCAGGCGGACCACCTGGTGCATGCGACTCGCAAGACTCTTGAGGAAGCCGGCGACAAGGCCACCGACGAAGAGAAAGAGTCCATCACCAAGGCCGTGGGTGAGCTGGAAGAAGCCGCCAAGGGTAGCGACAAGGACGACATCGAAGCCAAGATCAAGGCGTTGTCCGAAGTGTCCGCACCGCTGGCCGAGAAGATGTACGCCGAACAGGCCCAGCAGGCTGAAGGTGCTGCCGGCGCCGAAGGCGGCCAGCAGCAGGCAGGCGATGACGTGGTCGATGCCGAGTTCGAAGAAGTCGACGACGACAAGAAGAAGTAAGTAACGCCTGACGCCTGACGCCGGATGCTGAACGCAGTTGCCTTTCGAGGTTGTGCGTTTGGCCTCCGGCGTTCGGCGTCTGGCTAAGCCAAAGGCTTATCTATGTCTAAACGTGATTATTACGAAGTGCTGGGTGCGGCGAAGGATGCCAGCGCGCAGGATTTGAAGAAGGCTTATCGTCGCCTGGCGATGAAATACCATCCGGACCGTAATCCGGATGATGAAGAGGCGTTGGCCAAATTCAAGGAAGCGAAAGAAGCCTACGAAGTGCTGGCCGATGAGCAGAAGCGCGCGGCCTATGACCAGTTCGGCCATGCCGGCGTTAACGGTCAGGGCGGCGGTGCCGGTGCTGGCGGCGGTTTCGGCGGCGGTGGTTTTGGTGACATCTTCGGCGATATCTTTGGTGACATCTTTGGTGGTGGCGGCGGCGGACGCCGTGGCCCCGCCCGTGGTGCAGACCTGCGTTATACGCTGGAGCTGAGCCTGGAGCAGGCCGTGCGCGGCTGCGATGAAAAGATCCGTATCCCCACCTGGGATAGCTGTGAGGTCTGTCATGGTAGTGGTGCGAAAGAAGGCAGTCAGCCGGTGGCGTGTACCACCTGTGGCGGTGTTGGCCAGGTGCGCATGCAGCAGGGGTTCTTTACCGTGCAGCAGGCGTGTCCCACCTGTAAGGGTGAAGGCAAGATCATCAAGGATCCCTGTGGCGGCTGTGGCGGCCAGGGCCGGGTGCAGAACACCAAGACCCTGTCGGTGAAAATTCCGGCGGGTGTGGATACTGGTGATCGTATTCGCCTTGCCGGTGAAGGTGAGGCGGGCATGCACGGCGCGCCGTCCGGCGACTTGTACGTTCAGGTGGCTGTACGTGAGCACGACATCTTCCAGCGCGACGGTGACAACCTGTTCTGCGAAGTGCCGATCAGTTTTGTCGATGCCTCGCTCGGTGGTGAGCTGGATGTGCCCACCCTGAATGGCAAAGTGAAGCTGAAAGTGCCGGCGGAAACCCAGAGCGGCAAGGTCTTCCGTCTGCGTGGTAAGGGTGTGGCGCCGGTTCGTGGTGGTGCACCGGGCGACTTGCTTTGCAAGGTGGTCATTGAAACGCCGGTCAAGCTGTCCGGCGAGCAGAAAGAGTTGTTGCGCAAATTCCAGGAGTCCCTGGAGAGTGGCGGTAACCGTCACAACCCGCGCAAGAGCAGCTGGTTCGAGGGCGTTAAGCGGTTCTTCGATACCAAGTAAGCGTTTCTGCTCCGATAGGAAAAAGCCCGGCATGATCCTCATGCCGGGCTTTTTTGTGGTCGTGTGCCGCGCACCGCGGCCCTCAGCCAATAGTATGGAATTTGATCAGGTTCATTGCCGCTGTGAACAGCCTTGCGATATTGTGCATAAAAACAACAATAATCAGAGGCAATTATGAATTCACGGCGACTGGCGTGTGTGCTGGGGGCGGTGTTGTGCTGTGCACCTGTCCTTGCGGTGTGCGCACCGGTGGATCAGGCCTACGAGCGCGTCCGCGCTACCTTTTCCCAGAAGGCGCCGTTGGTGCCGAATCTGCAGGTATTGAATGCCGACTGGCAGCCTGCGCCTTTCGATCCGGCCCCTTATACCTTCACGGTGGAAGAAATCCGCGCTAACTGGGATCAGTTTATGCGTGGCTTGCGCTTGCCGTACCCCTCTGCCGACTACCTGCAGGCTCGCTATCAGCGCTTCCCGGATCTGTATCGGGATCTGCGCTATCAGGATGATGACTGGGAGCAGCATAGTCGCAATGTGCTGGAGGTCTGGCAGGCCTTCTTCCGTGGCGATTTCCGTCAGGCCCGGGATCTTGGGCGTCGCTACGGCGGCTATGCCCGGGTACCGGCGGTGGTGGCGCAGATTGTGTATGCCACCTATCTGGCGCCCACCCACGAGCAGAAGCAGCAGCTGTTGCAGGAGGCCATCAATGACATGGCCTGGTTCGGCGAGAAGATGGTGGTGTTGCCTGGCGACAAGGCGCTGACGGCGGATTACTGCATGATGCGGCTGGGGTTTGGCTATGCGGTGGCGCGGCTGGCAGAGGATGAATCTGTGCCTGCCACGCTGCAGCGAAATTATGCGGCCATGGTTATCAATGCGGCCACAGAGATGCTGGCGGTAGCGCCGAACCACCCATTGGCGCTGTCGTTGAGCGCGGCGTTCGAGGCCAACGTGTTGCGCCGGGTGGGGAAAACGGCGGGCAAGCTGACGCTGGCGGCGGACAGTAATGATGCCATTCAGCCGTTCGAGACTGCGCTCAGGCAAGAAAAGGGTCTGGCGATTGTCCGCTATGAATACGCTAACAGCCTGCTTTATACCTATCAGGAAGAGGCGCTGAACCGGGCGCTGGCCCAGCTGCAGGTGGCGGCCCAGCTGCCTGCGGGTTTTTCCATGGAGTGGCTCGACCGTGCCTATGCCCGCAAGCGGTTACAGGAGGTGCTGGCCTGGCGCGAGAGCGGCATGAGCTTCAAGCGCTTCGACCGAAAGCGGCGCAAGTTTATGCTCAAGGAAAACACCAATCTCTACGCGGTGACCCTGCCGCCCTTTCTGGTAGAATAATCCGCTTGATGCCGGACGCCAGAGGCCTGGCGCTTTACCCGTTCCTGTCCGGGGTGGGTGGGGTGTGAGACCTCTGGCGTTCGGCGTCCCGCTTTTAATCAAGGAGACACCATGAAAGTAGGTATTATCGGCGCCGCCGGTCGCATGGGCCGTATTCTGATCGAGGCGACGCTGGCCAACCCGGATACGACGCTGGCGGCGGCGGTGGATGTGCCCGGCTCCAGCCTGATCGGTGCGGATGCTGGTGAGCTGGTGGGCCAGGGCAGTAGTGGTGTGTTGCTGGCGGATGATTTGAGCAAGGTGGTGAGCGATGCGGATGTGTTCATCGACTTCACCGTGCCGGAAGCCACGGTTAAGAACCTTGAGGTCTGCCGTGCGGCGGGCACCAAGCTGGTGATTGGCACCACCGGGCTGGATGATGCCCAGAAAGCGGCCCTGCGCGCCGCCAGTGACGATATTGCGATCTGTTTTGCGCCGAATTACTCCATCGGGGTGAATCTGTGCTTCAAGCTGCTGGAGACCGCGGCACAGATCATGGGCGATGAGGTGGATATCGAAGTGATCGAGGCTCATCACCGGCACAAGATTGATGCGCCATCCGGTACGGCGTTGCGCATGGGTGAAGTGGTGGCCCAGACCCTGGGGCGTGACCTGAACGAGTGTGCCGTGTATGGCCGTGAAGGCCGCACCGGCGAGCGTGAGCGCCACACCATCGGTTTCGAGACCATTCGCGCCGGCGATATCGTGGGCGACCACACGGTGATGTTCGCGGCGGAAGGCGAGCGCGTGGAAATTACCCACAAGGCGTCCAGTCGTATGTCGTTCGGCCGTGGTGCGGTGCGGGCGGCAGCCTGGCTGGGCGGCCATGACAAGGGCCTGTTCGACATGCAGGATGTGCTCGGGCTGGCCGGGGAAAGCGCCGGTTGGGGCAAGGCCTAGGCCTGCCACTGGTCTATCAACGGGATTGCCGCGTGACAGCGGGGCCACAAAGCCCTAAAATAGCGCGCAGCCCGTGATGGGCGTGCGGGGCGCCGAATGAAGAATTTAGAAAAAGCGAGGTGGAGGAATCCATCTCGCTTTTTTGCGAGCGCACCCGCCGCAGATCTCCCTATTCCCTATCAGCCTGGAGGTTGCGTTGACGGTTCCCGCCATTCTCGCTCTTGAAGACGGAAGCATCTTTCGGGGTGTTGCAATCGGTGCCACGGGTGAAACCGTGGGTGAGGTGGTGTTTAACACCGCCATGACTGGCTATCAGGAAATCCTGACGGATCCTTCCTATGCCAAGCAGATTGTAACCCTTACCTATCCGCATATTGGTAACACTGGCGTCACTGCCGAGGACGAAGAGTCCTCCCGAATCTGGGCCTCGGGCCTGGTGATTCGTGATCTGGCCATGACAGTGAGCAACTGGCGTAGTGAGCAAACTCTTCCGGACTACCTGCGTGAGCGCAACATCGTTGCCATCGCCGATATCGACACTCGCCGCCTGACACGCATTCTGCGTGACAAGGGTGCCCAGAATGGTTGCATTCTGGCCGGCGACAATGTGGATGAAGCACAGGCGCTGGCGGCGGCCAAGGGGTTTCCCGGCCTGAAAGGCATGGACCTGGCCAAGGAAGTGACCGTTGCCGAGCCCTACAGCTGGACCGAGTCCACCTGGGACCTTGAGAAAGGTCATACCGAACAGGGCGAGACCCGCTTTCATGTGGTGGCCTACGACTACGGCGTCAAGCGCAACATCCTGCGCATGCTGGCCGAGCGTGGCTGCAAGCTCACCGTGGTGCCGGCCCAGACGCCCGCGTCCGAGGTGCTGGCCATGAAGCCGGACGGTGTCTTCCTGTCCAACGGCCCCGGTGACCCGGAGCCTTGCGACTATGCCATTGCCGCGATCCAGGAGATCGTTGCCACCGGGTTGCCGGTGTTCGGTATCTGCCTGGGCCATCAATTGCTGGCACTGGCCAGTGGCGCCAAGTCCATGAAGATGGCCACGGGCCACCACGGCGCCAACCACCCGGTGAAAACCCTGGCGGATGACACGGTGATGATCACCAGTCAGAACCACGGTTTCGCGGTGGATATCGATACCTTGCCGGACAACCTGAAAGTGACCCACGTGTCACTGTTTGACGGCACCTTGCAGGGCATCGAGCGCACCGATGTGCCGGCCTTCAGCTTCCAGGGGCACCCGGAAGCGAGCCCGGGGCCGCGAGACTGCGCGCCGCTGTTCGATCATTTTATCGAGCTCATGCAAGCAAAATAAGCGTCCGACGTCCGACGTTCCACGTCTGACGCCCTGGCAATTGAAATTAACGTCTGACGGTTAGTGACTATGCCGAAAAGAAGTGATTTAAAAAGCATCCTCATTATTGGCGCTGGCCCGATTGTGATCGGCCAGGCCTGTGAGTTTGACTACTCCGGTGCGCAGGCGTGTAAGGCGCTGCGGGAAGAGGGTTTCCGGGTCATTCTGGTGAACTCCAACCCGGCCACCATTATGACCGACCCGGCCATGGCGGATGCGACCTACATCGAGCCGATTACCTGGCAGACCGTGGCCAAGATCATTGAGAAGGAGCGCCCGGACGCGCTGCTGCCCACCATGGGTGGCCAGACCGCACTGAACTGTGCCCTGGACCTGGATCACAACGGTGTGCTGAAAGAGTTTGGCGTGGAAATGATCGGCGCCACTGAAGATGCCATCGACAAGGCGGAAGATCGCTCCCGCTTCGACAAGGCCATGAAAGCCATCGGCCTGGAATGTCCGCGTTCTGCCATTGCCCATAACATGGAAGAAGCCAGCGCGGCCCTGGAAGAGCTGGGTTTCCCCTGCATTATCCGCCCCAGTTTCACCATGGGTGGCTCCGGCGGGGGTGTTGCCTATAACCGGGAAGAATTCGAGGAAATCTGCCAGCGTGGTCTGGACCTGTCGCCCACCAACGAGCTGTTGATCGACGAGTCCCTGCTGGGCTGGAAAGAGTACGAGATGGAAGTAGTCCGTGACAAAAAGGACAACTGCATCATCGTCTGTTCCATCGAGAACTTTGACCCCATGGGGGTGCACACCGGTGATTCCATCACTGTGGCGCCGGCGCAGACGCTCACCGATAAAGAGCTGCAGATCATGCGTGACGCCTCTTTGGCGGTGCTGCGTGAGATCGGTGTGGAAACCGGTGGTTCCAACGTGCAGTTCGGCATCAATCCGGACAACGGCCGCATGGTGGTGATCGAGATGAACCCGCGGGTGAGTCGTTCCTCGGCGCTGGCCTCCAAGGCCACCGGCTTCCCGATCGCCAAGGTGGCCGCCAAGCTGGCGGTGGGTTACACCCTGGATGAGCTGCAGAACGAGATCACCGGCGGCAAGACCCCGGCCTCCTTCGAGCCGTCCATCGATTACGTGGTTACCAAGATTCCGCGCTTCAACTTCGAGAAGTTTGCTGAAGCGGATGCGGTGCTGACCACCCAGATGAAGTCCGTGGGTGAAGTGATGGCCATTGGCCGTAACTTCCAGGAATCCGTACAGAAAGCACTGCGTGGTCTGGAAACCGAGTCCATCGGGTTTGATCCCCATGTGGACCCGGCGGCGCCGGATGCCCGTGAACAGGTGGCGCAGTTGCTGTCCACGCCGGGCCCGGAGCGCATCTGGATTGTTGGCGATGCATTCCGCGTTGGTATGACCGTGGACGACGTGTTCAACATCACCAAGATTGATCGCTGGTACCTGGTGCAGATCGAAGACCTGATCCGTGCCGAGCAGCAATTGGCCGACAGCACCTTCAGTAGCCTGACCCGCGACAGCCTGTACGCGCTCAAGCGCAAGGGCTTTTCCGATGCCCGCCTGGCACAGCTGCTGGGCGTGAAGGAAGCGGACGTACGTGGCAAGCGTGAAGAGCTGGGTGTGCTGCCGATCTACAAGCGGGTGGATACCTGCGCGGCGGAATTCGCCACGGATACGGCCTACATGTACTCCAGCTATGATGAAGAGTGTGAGGCCAATCCCACCGACCGTGACAAGATCATGGTCATCGGTGGTGGCCCCAACCGGATCGGCCAGGGTATCGAGTTCGATTACTGCTGTGTGCACGCGGCGTTTGCCATGAAGGACGACGGTTACGAAGCCATCATGGTCAACTGCAACCCGGAAACCGTGTCCACGGATTACGATACCTCCGATCGCCTGTACTTCGAGCCGATTACGCTGGAAGACGTGCTGGCCATCGTGGCGAAAGAAAAACCCAAGGGTGTGATCGTCCAGTACGGCGGGCAGACCCCGTTGAAGCTGGCCCGTGCCCTGCAGGCTGCCGGCGTGCCCATTATTGGCACCCCGCCGGATGCCATCGATGAAGCGGAAGATCGCGAACGCTTCCAGCAGATGGTCAACAAGCTTGGCCTGAAGCAGCCGCCCAACCGCACCGCCCGTTCCATGGAAGACGGTGTGCGTCTGGCGGAGGAAATCGGTTATCCGCTGGTGGTGCGTCCTTCCTATGTGTTGGGTGGTCGCGCCATGGAAATCGTGTACAGCGAAGCCGAGCTGCGTAACTACATGATGAATGCGGTATCGGTGTCCAATGATTCACCGGTGCTGCTGGATCGTTTCCTCGATGACGCCATCGAAGTGGATGTGGATGCGGTGTGTGACGGTACCGATGTGGTTATCGGTGGCATCATGCAGCACATCGAACAGGCCGGCGTGCACTCCGGTGATTCTGCCTGCTCCCTGCCGCCGTACTCGCTGGATGACGATGTGCAGGATGTGATGCGCCAGCAGGCTGCCGATATGGCGCTGGAGCTGGGCGTGGTCGGTTTGATGAACGTGCAGTTCGCCGTGAAAAGCGGTGAGGTGTATGTGCTGGAAGTGAATCCGCGTGCCTCCCGGACAGTGCCGTATGTGTCCAAGTGCATTGGCGTGTCCCTGGCGAAAGTGGCCGCCCGTTGTATGGCCGGCACCAGCCTCAAGGAACAAGGCTTCACCAAAGAGGTCAAACCGCAGCACTATTTCGTGAAGGAAGCGGTGTTCCCGTTCGCCAAGTTCCCGAAAGTCGATCCGATCCTGGGTCCGGAAATGAAATCCACCGGGGAAGTCATGGGTGTGGGGGCGACCTTCGCGGAAGCCTTTGGCAAGGCATCCCTGGGCGCCGGCGAAAAGCTGCCGGAATCTGGTACGGCCTTTATTTCCGTGCGTGAAGTCGACAAGCCTGCGTCTGTGGAAGTGGCTCGCATGTTGATTGAGCGGGGCTTCAGTCTGGTTGCCACCAAAGGCACCGCCAAGGTGCTGGGTGAGGCTGGTCTTGAAGTGAAGGTAGTGAACAAGGTGCTGGAAGGGCGCCCGCATATTGTGGACATGATCAAGAACGACCAGATCGCCCTGATCGTGAATACCACTGAAGGCAAGCAGGCGACCCGTGATTCGTTCGCGATTCGTCGCTCGGCGCTGCAGCACAAGGTGTTCTACACCACTACCATCGCGGCCGCCCATGCGGTGTGTCAGGCGCTGGGGATCAGTGGTGAGCCCACTGTTCGTCGCTTGCAGGACCTGCACGCAGAAATGAAATAAATCGTCGTCGGGAGCGCTCGGAGCAGAGTGCTCCGGGCGGTTCCGTTAACAGCGCCTTTTATTTTGCGCCTGTTAAAAGATACGAGGATAACTATGCAACGTGTACCGATGACCGCCAAGGGTGCCAAAGCCCTGCGCGAGGAACTGGAAAAACTGAAAAAAGAAGATCGCCCGCGTATTTCTGCTGCGATTGCAGAAGCCCGTGAGCACGGCGACTTGAAAGAAAATGCCGAGTATCACGCTGCCCGCGAACAGCAGGGGTTTTGTGAAGGCCGCATTGGTGATATCGAAGGCAAGCTTTCCAATGCGCAGATCATCGATATTCAGACTATCGAAAATACCGGCAAGGTGATTTTCGGTGTGACCGTGACGATCATTGATGTGGATACGGACGAAACCAAGGTCTACCAGATCGTGGGTGACGACGAAGCCAACATCAAGGAAGGCAAGCTGAGTGTGAACTCACCGATTGCCCGCGGTTTGATTGGCCGTGAAGAAGGCGATGTGGTGCAGATCGATACTCCCGGTGGTACCCGTGAGTACGAAGTCGACCAGGTGGAGCATATCTGAGCGCCTGATGCTGGATGCATGACGCCAGACGAAAATAAAAAAGGCGGCGTGGTAACACGCCGCCTTTTCTTTTGGCGTTCAGCGTCGAGCATCAGGCGTCAGGCGTTTTGATACCGCAGGATATTCGACAGTTTGGCGCTGGGCTTTTGGGCCGGGCGGTAGAGCAGGGCGATGTTACCGATGCGCTGGATTAGCTCGGCGCTGCCTTTCTCGGTCAGGGCCTGCACAATGGCGGCGCGGTCGTCGCGGGTTTCTGCGTTGACTTTCACTTTGATGAGCTCGTGATCTTCCAGGCGCAGGTTGAGCTCTTCCACGAAGTTGTCGCTGAGTCCCTTGTCGCCAAAGATCAGAACGGGTTTCAGGTGGTGACCAATACGGCGTAACCGTTTGATGTCCTGGGTAGATAGCGGCACGGTGTAGCTCCAGAAAGGGTTGCTGTGCGCGTATTCTACGTATTACCCGGCCGAAAAGCAGCCGTCATGTGGGTTAGTCATGAGGGTTTGCGAGTACAGAGAATTCAGGAGAGAGGGGCCATGGCGAAGTCCAGCCGTTCCAAGACCAGCAAGGCCTGGTTGAAAGAACATTTCAACGACCCGTGGGTGGCCAAGGCGCAGGAGCAGGGGTATCGCTCCCGGGCCAGTTTCAAGTTGCTGGAAATGCATGAGAAAGACCGCTTGTTCCGGCCGGGAATGACGGTGCTGGATCTTGGCGCCGCGCCGGGAGGCTGGAGCCAGGTGGCGGGGCAGCTGATTGGCGGCCGGGGCAAGGTGATTGCCAGTGATATTCTCGCCATGGATGCCCTGCCGGATGTGACCTTCATTGAAGGGGATTTTCGTGAGGATGCGATCTATGAGCAAATCCTTGCGGCGCTGGGGGATCAGCGGGCAGACCTTGTAATGTCCGACATGGCCCCCAATATGAGTGGTAATAGCGCGGTGGATCAGCCGCGGGCCATGTATCTGGCTGAGTTGGCGCTGGATATGGCTGAGCGGGTGCTGGAACCTGATGGCCTGTTTCTGGTCAAGGTATTCCAGGGTGAGGGGTTTGAAGACTACCGCAAGACGCTGCAAAGCCGTTTCAAGCGCGTGGTCAGCCGCAAGCCGGCGGCAAGCCGGGCTCGCTCCACAGAGGTCTATCAGTTGGGTTTTGGCCTGAAATAGGCGGTGAAAAGCCGTAAAATGGCTATATTCCTGTCCGAACCGGCATTACGTTGCTTCTGGCAAATGGTGTAAGGTGTAAGTTCGTTAGTGTGCGCGCGAGCGCCCGGATTAATCGAGGTCTCCCTTGAACGACATGACCAAGAATATTGTGCTGTGGCTGGTGATTGCCGGCGTCCTGTACGTGGTGGCATCCAGTCTCAGTACCCAGCCTGCAACCACCGATGTGCCCTATTCCACCTTTATTTCACGGGTAGAAGACGGCAAGGTGCAGGAAGCGAAAATCGGCGAAAGCACGATTACCGGGACCTACACGGATGGTGGCCAGTTTCGTACGGTGAAACCGCCGACCCTGGATACCAATCTGATGCCCACGCTGATCCAGAATGATGTGAACGTGGTGGGCCTGGAGCCCCAGCGTCAGGGCTTTCTGACCCAGCTTTTCCTGTCCGTGCTGCCGATTCTGTTGATTCTGGCCATCTTTATCTTCTTCATGCGCCAGATGCAGGGCGGCGGCCGTGGCGGCGGCGGGCCCATGACGTTCGGCAAGTCCAAGGCCAAGTTGCTGGGCGAAGACCAGATCAAGACCACCTTCGCCGATGTGGCGGGCGTGGAAGAAGCCAAGGAAGAAGTGCAGGAGCTGGTTGAGTTCCTGCGTGATCCTGCCAAGTTCCAGCGCCTGGGCGGCAAGATTCCCCGCGGTGTGCTGATGGTGGGTTCGCCGGGTACCGGTAAGACCCTGCTGGCCAAGGCCATTGCAGGCGAGGCCAAGGTGCCGTTCTTCAGTATTTCCGGTTCCGACTTTGTGGAAATGTTTGTGGGTGTCGGCGCCAGCCGTGTCCGTGACATGTTCGAGCAGGCCAAAAAGCATTCCCCTTGCATCATCTTTATCGACGAAATCGATGCGGTGGGCCGCTCCCGTGGGGCCGGCGTCGGTGGCGGTCACGATGAGCGTGAACAGACACTGAACCAGTTACTGGTTGAGATGGACGGTTTTGATGGCAACGAAGGCATCATCGTGATTGCCGCCACCAACCGTCCGGACGTGCTGGACCCGGCGCTGCTGCGTCCCGGCCGTTTCGACCGTCAGGTAACCGTGCCGCTGCCGGATATCCGTGGCCGTGAGCATGTACTCAAGGTGCACATGCGCCAGGTGCCGATTTCGGATGATGTGGAGCCTGCGTTGATTGCGCGGGGCACGCCCGGTTTCTCCGGTGCGGACCTGGCCAATCTGGTCAACGAAGCTGCATTGTTCGCCGCTCGCGCCAACAAGCGCATGGTGTCCATGGAAGAGTTCGAGAAAGCCAAGGACAAGATCCTGATGGGCGCCGAGCGTCGCTCCATGGTGATGAGCGAGAAAGAGAAGCTGAATACGGCGTATCACGAGGCGGGTCACGCCATTGTTGGTCGTTTGGTGCCTGAGCATGACCCAGTCTACAAGGTGAGCATCATTCCGCGCGGTCGTGCGCTGGGTGTGACCATGTATTTGCCGGAAGAAGATCGCTATTCCCAGTCCAAGCGCGGCCTGGAATCCTCCATCTGTTCGCTCTACGGTGGCCGTCTGGCCGAGGAAATGACGTTGGGCTTTGATGGCGTCACCACTGGTGCTTCCAACGATATCGAGCGTGCCACCAAGCTGGCCCGCGCCATGGTCACCAAGTGGGGCCTGAGCGAGAAACTGGGGCCGCTGGCCTACGAGGAAGAAGAGGGCGAGGTCTTCCTGGGCAAACAGATGTCTCAACGCAAGAGCATGTCCGAGCAGACCGCTGAAGAGATTGACCGTGAAGTGCGGGCGATCATCGACAGCTGCTATGGCCGTGCCAAGCAGATTCTCGAAGACAATCGCGACAAGCTCGATCTCATGGCGGACGCGTTGATGCAGTACGAAACTATCGACGCTAACCAGATCGAGGACATCATGGGTGGCCATAAGCCGCGTCCACCAAAAGACTGGCGTGATCAGGGCCCGGGTAACGGTGCTGCCGCCTCCGGCGACGGCGATCAGCCGTCCGGTGACGACCCCATTGGTGGGCCTGCCAACACGCACTGATTCATGATGCATCCAACAACGCTTAGCTGTGGGGCGCGGACACTAAACCTGTCCGCGCCTGTCGTTATGGGGATCCTCAATGTGACCCCCGACTCCTTTTCCGATGGTGGTCGCTACACCGAGCGTGATGCGGCGCTGCGCCAGGCGGAGCAGATGCTGCGTGACGGCGCCGCGATTCTGGATGTGGGTGGCGAGTCCACTCGCCCGGGTGCGGCGGCAGTGTCCGAGCAGGAAGAACTGGACCGGGTGGTGCCCATTGTCGAGGCCTTGAGTAATGAGCTGGGTGCGCTGGTGTCCGTGGATACCAGTACGGCGGCAGTGATCCGTGACAGCGCCGAGGCCGGCGCCGGCCTTATCAATGACGTGCGCTCCTTGCGCCGCCCTGGCGCGATGCAGGCGGCCGCCGCCAGCCAGCTCCCGGTTTGCCTGATGCATATGCTGGGCGAGCCCGGCAGCATGCAGGATAATCCCCGCTACGATGATGTGACTGTCGAGGTGGTGGCGTTTCTGCGTGAGCAGGTTGCCGCCTGTGAGCAGGCGGGAATTTCTCGCGAGCGGTTGTTGGTGGACCCGGGGTTTGGTTTCGCGAAAACCGTGCAGCACAATTTGCAGCTTATGCAGGAAATGGCTGAGTTGCAGGCGTTGGCGTTGCCGATTTTAATCGGTGTATCGCGTAAATCCCTGTTCGGTAAAGTGCTTGATCGTGATGTCAGTGAACGATTGCCCGGCAGCCTGGCGGCTGCCGTTATGTGTGTGGAGCGCGGCGCGATGATTGTGCGTGCCCACGATGTCAAAGAAACCGTGGATGTGGTGCGTTTTGCCCATGCGGTGAGGGAATCACAGAGAGAATCACAGAAGGAGTTGTCATGACGCGCAAATATTTCGGCACCGATGGGGTGCGAGGAACGGTGGGGGAATTTCCCATTACGCCGGATTTTGTGCTCAAGCTGGGCTGGGCGGCAGGTAAGGTGCTGGCCGCGCGGGGCGGCAGCAAGATATTGATCGGCAAGGATACTCGCATTTCTGGCTATATGTTCGAGTCGGCCCTGGAAGCCGGGATTTCCGCAGCCGGTGTGGATGTGCGCCTGCTGGGGCCTCTGCCCACACCGGGGATTGCCTATTTGACGCGTACCTTGTCGGCCCAGGCGGGCATCGTGATTTCCGCATCCCATAATCCTTATACGGATAACGGCATTAAGTTTTTCGGCGCAGATGGCCGCAAGCTCAATGACGAGATTGAACTGGAAATTGAACGCCTGCTGGACGAAGAAATTTCAGTGGTGTCCACGGATCAGATCGGCAAGGTGCGCCGCATTGATGACGCCCGTGGCCGCTATATCGAGTTTTGCAAAAGCACTGTGCCAGCGCTGGATCTCAGCGGCATGAAGATTGTGGTGGATACGGCCAATGGTGCGGCCTACCACATCGCGCCGGATGTGTTTGAAGAGCTGGGCGCAACGGTGGTGCCAATGGCTAACCAGCCCGACGGTTTCAATATTAATCGCGACTGTGGCTCCACGCATCCTGAGGCTCTGCAGCGCAGAGTGCTGGAAGAAAAGGCGGACCTGGGGGTGGCGCTGGATGGTGACGCTGATCGGCTGCTGATGGTGGATCATGCGGGCAACCTGGTCGATGGTGACCAGCTGCTGTTTGTGGTGGCCCGAGACCGCAAGGACAATGGCGCCAACATGGCAGGCGTGGTTGGCACCCTCATGTCCAATTTCGGGCTGGAGCTGGCACTGAAGGCTGAAGGTATTGAATTTGTGCGTGCCAAGGTCGGCGATCGTTACGTCATGGAGCAGCTGGATAAGCGTGGCTGGAGCATCGGCGGTGAGTCCTCGGGGCATCTGGTGTGCCTGGATTGCACCTCCACCGGTGATGGTACCGTGTCGGCCCTGCAGGTGCTGGCAGCCTTGTCCCGCCGGAATGAAAGTCTGGCGGATGCCGTGGCGGATGTCGTCATGTTGCCCCAGCAGATGATCAATGTGCGAGGCCCCAACCGCGATGGTTTTATGGAGCATCCGGACGTGCAGGCGGCGATGGCCAGCGTCGAGGAGCGGTTGGCAGGCAATGGCCGCGTGCTTTTGCGGCCTTCCGGCACCGAGCCATTGGTGCGGGTGATGATAGAAGGTAAAGATGGCGATCAGGTGGCGGCGCTCTGTCGTGAGCTGGCCGATGTGGTTGAGAAAGCCATTGCCTGACCGCAAGAACGGTCGGGTTGATTGGCGCAAGAAAAGACTCCAAGGAATCCAACAATGAAAAGAACCCCTCTGGTTGCCGGTAACTGGAAAATGAATGGCGGCCAATCTCTGGTGGCGTCCATGGCGGCGGCCCTGGCGGATTATCAGGGCGCGGCGGATGTGGTCGTGTGCCCGCCGTTTCCCTATCTGGCCTCTGCCCGCGAGCAGTTGCCGGGGGCTATTGGCCTGGGGGCGCAGAATGTCAGTGATCAGACAGACGGCGCCTTCACCGGTGAGGTGTCTGCCTCCATGCTGGCGGAAGCCGGTTGCGGTTATGTGATTATTGGTCATTCCGAGCGCCGTGCCTTGTACGCAGAAAACGATGCGCAGATTGCTGACAAGTTCGCCCAGGTGCAGGCGGCAGGCCTGATTCCCGTATTGTGTGTGGGAGAAACCCTGGCAGAGCGAGAGGCGGGCAATACAGATGCGGTGGTCTGTGGGCAGCTGCAGGCGGTGGTCGATGCGGTGGGTATTGCGGCGTTTGCGAAGGCCGTTGTTGCCTATGAGCCGGTCTGGGCCATTGGTACCGGCAAGACGGCAAGCCCGGAACAGGCCCAGGCAGTGCATGCCTGTTTACGCCAGTCTTTGGCAGAAAATGACCCGGATATCGCTCAATCGTTGCGGTTGCTTTACGGCGGCAGCGTAAAGGCGGATAATGCCGCCCTTCTATTTGCCCAGTCAGACATCGATGGGGGTCTGATCGGTGGGGCATCGTTAACAGCCGACAGCTTTATTGCGATCTGTCAGGCGGCGGAATAATTAGAGACGTTATGGATATTGTTGTTCATGTAGTGCACGTGCTGGCAGCCCTTGGGCTGATTGGTCTGGTGCTGATTCAGCACGGCAAAGGCGCGGATGCCGGTGCTTCCTTTGGTGGCGGCGGCTCGCAGACGGTATTTGGGAGCGCCGGTTCGGCAAACTTCCTGACCCGTGCTACGGCTGTGCTGGCGGCGGTTTTCTTTGTGACCAGCCTGGTTTTGGCCTGGATGGCGCGTCAGGAAGCGGACAGCACCCGTAGCTTCCTGCCGGAACTGGAAACCGTTGAGCACCAGGATGTTCCTGTTGTTGACGAGGACCAATCCGACGTGCCCGCTGGCATGACAGAAGTGCCTGTGGCGCCAGAAGCCAATGAAGCTCAAAAAGAAGTTTCGGATGTACCTCAAGCTGAGGTAGAATCCCCGGCCCCGGCTGACGTGCCTCAGCCGGAGCAGTAAGTAAGCGTTCTTTGCCGAAGTGGTGGAATTGGTAGACACGCTATCTTGAGGGGGTAGTGAGCTTCGCTCGTGCCGGTTCAAGTCCGGCCTTCGGCACCAATTAGGGAACGTTTTGCTGGTGTATGTTGTCAGTGAAACGTATGAAGAAAATCGGTGGATTGACCGGCTTTCTTCAGAATCGACCCACGGGTTGATCAGCATCGGGTTATGTGGCTTTTCCCGATGCTAAGGCTTCGAAAAATAAATACTTTTTCGATAATGCCTTGACAGAGTGAGCGCCTCTAAGTATTATTTGCGCTCGATTTTGATGCGGGGTGGAGCAGTCTGGTAGCTCGTCGGGCTCATAACCCGAAGGTCGTAGGTTCAAATCCTGCCCCCGCTACCACTTAGATGAACCAGAAAAACATCTCTGGTTCAAAGCGGACAAAAAGCCCCTCTAGCAGGGGCTTTTTGTTATCCGCAAACCGACCCGGTTAGTGGGAATGGGCGGTGGATACACGGTCGTTGTGCGGCAAAGCTGCAATCGCTGTGACATCCTCGGGCCCATTTTTTGTTTGTACCGTCGGAAAGTTTTATGTCGAAACGCACGGAACAGTTAACGGAGCTGCTCGCTCCGGTAGTGGAAGATCTTGGCTTCGTGCTCTGGGGTGTCGAATACATCCAGGGGCGCGGGGCTGTTCTGCGTGTATTTATTGACCATGCAGACGGTATCTCGGTAGATAATTGCGCGGCCGTGAGTCACGAAGTCAGCGGCGTGCTGGATGTGGAAGATCCGATTTCCGGTGAATATAACCTTGAGGTGTCTTCACCGGGCATGGATCGGCCCATGTTCGAAATTGCGCAGTATGTCGATTACATCGGTGAAGATGTGCAGCTCAAGCTGCTGGCACCGGTAAGCGGCAAGCGCAAAATGACGGCGGCCATTGTGGCCGTGGATGGCGATACGCTGGTGGTGGAGCTGGATGGCGAAACCTTGCGTGTTCCTTACAGTCAGGTAGATCGTGCCCGGTTGCAGCCCCGCTTCGACTGAGTACGCCCTGAAGAACTTTAGTCTTTGTAAAGGCCTGGCCATGAACAAAGAGATCCTGCTGGTAGCGGAAACCGTATCAAACGAGAAAGGTGTAAGCCGGGACGTAATCTTCGAGGCCATTGAACTGGCACTCGCGGCGGCCACCAAGAAACGTTTCAAGCAAGAAGATGTAGAAATTCGTGTGGAGATTGACCGGGTGTCCGGCAATGCCAGGAGTTTCCGTGTGTGGCACGTGGTGCCAGACGAGGAGCTCTACGAGTTTGGCAAGCAGCTGACACTGGATGAAGCGCACGAGCAGGATGCGTCGCTGCAGATCGGTGATACCTGGGAAGAGGAAGTTGAATCCGAAGCCTTTGGCCGTATCGCTGCACAGACTGCCAAGCAGGTTATCGTACAAAAGGTACGTGAAGCCGAGCGCCGTCAGATTGTTGAAGAATATCGTGATCGCATTGGCGACCTGGTTAGCGGCACGGTGAAAAAAGCTACCCGGGATTCCATTATTCTGGATCTCGGTGGCAATGCTGAAGCGCTGATTACCCGCGAGCACATGATTCCCCGTGAAGCCGTTCGCCAGAACGATCGCATTCGTGCCTACCTGCTGGGTGTGAATGAAGAAAACCGGGGTCCGCAGCTGTTCGCCAGCCGCGCCTGCCCGGACATGCTGATCGAATTGTTCAAGATCGAAGTGCCGGAGATCGGTGAAGAGCTGATCGAGATCAAGGGTGCTGCCCGTGATCCAGGCTCCCGCGCCAAGATCGCCGTGAAAACCAATGATCAACGCATCGATCCAGTGGGTGCCTGTGTGGGTATGCGCGGCGCGCGCGTCCAGGCGGTGTCCAATGAATTGGCCGGCGAGCGTATTGATATCGTCCTGTGGGACGACAACCCGGCACAGCTGGTGATCAACGCCATGCAACCGGCGGAAGTGGCTTCCATCGTGATGGATGAAGAAAGCCATTCCATGGATATCGCCGTGGAAGACGAATCCGCACTGGCCCAGGCCATCGGCCGCAGCGGGCAGAACATTCGCCTGGCCTCCGAGCTGACCGGCTGGGAACTCAATGTCATGACTATTGATGACGCTGAGACCAAACAGGAAGAAGAAGCGGAACAGGCCTTGCAGACGTTCATTAATGAGTTGGACGTTGACGAAGACGTGGCCGGTGTACTGGTTGATGAAGGTTTCTCTACCCTCGAAGAAGTGGCCTATGTGCCTGAGGAAGAGATGCTGGCAATTGATGGTTTTGATGAAGAGATCGTGGAGCTGTTGCGCCAGCGCGCCAAAGACGCGCTGCTGACCAAGGCCCTGGTGTCTGAAGAGAAGTTTGAACAGGCCGAGCCTGCGGAAGACCTTCTGAGCATGGAAGGTATGGACCGTGAGTTGGCCGTTGAATTGGCTTCCCGTGGCATTGTCACGATGGAAGACCTCGCCGAACAGGCGGTGGATGACCTGCTGGAAATTGAAGGCCTGAGCGAAGAGCGTGCAGCCGAGTTGATCATGACTGCACGGGCGCCCTGGTTTGAAGGCGAAGACGAAGCCGGGGCATAACAGCCCCTTTTCAGGCTGATCAAGCAGGCACCATCAGAGACGGACAGGAGAGTGTTGCTGACATGGCAGAAACGACCGTAAAGAAACTGGCCGACATCGTAGGGACGCCCGTCGAGAAGCTGCTCACGCAGATGAAAGACGCAGGGTTGCCCCATGGCGATGCCAGCGAAGTGGTCTCCGATGAACAGAAGCAGCAGCTACTGGCGCATTTGCGCAAGTCTCATGGTGCCCAGGACGAAAGCAGTGGAAAGAAAATTACGCTGAAGCGTAAATCCACCAGCACCATCAAGACCACCGGCGCCGCCGGCAAGTCCAAGACCGTGAACGTGGAAGTGCGTAAGAAACGCACCTACGTGAAGCGCGATGTGTTGGAAGCGGAAGAGCGTGAAGAAGCAGAGCGCCTGGCGGCTGAAGAAGCTGTGCGTGCTGCGGAAGAAGAGAAACGCGCGGCAGAAGAAGCCGCCAAACGTGCTGCGGATGATGAAGCAGCACGGTTGAAGGAAGACGAAGCCCGCGCCAAGGCTGAGCAGGAACGTAAGGCTGCCGGCGAAAAAGCGGCTGAAGAAAAGAGCAAACGCGTTTCTGTACCCAAGGTTTCTGCAACCAAGAAACCTGCCAAGGAAGAAACGCCGGCAGAAAAAGCCAAGCGCGAAGAAGCCGAGCGCAAGCAGCGTGAAGCTGATGAAGCCAAGCGCAAGCAGGAAGCGGAAGCTCGCAAGAAAGCGGAAGAAGAAGCCGCGCGCCGCACCGCTGAAGAAGCGGCCCGTATTGCGGCTGAGCTGGAACAGCGTGGCGAGCAGGAAGAGAAGAAGCCTGCAGCGGAAGACGATAAGGACAAAGGTTCGTCCATTGTTAATGCCGCCCAGGAAGCCAGCTATCAGCGTGAAGAGCGCCAGTCTCGCCGTCGTCGTCGCAAGCCCAAGGTTGCGGGTGTTGTGCACGGTAAGATGAAGAGCTCCATGAACAAGCAGCATGGCTTTAAAACGCCGACGGAGAAGAAAATCTACGAAGTCGAAGTTCCAGATACTATTACAGTGACCGACCTGGCCCAGCGTATGAACGTCAAGGCCAAGTCGCTGATCAAGTCCCTGATGAAGATGGGCGAGATGGTCACTGTTAATCAGCCGATTGATCAGGAAACCGCGTTCCTGCTGGTGGAAGAGATGGGGCACAAGCCCATTGCCAGCAAAGGGCAGGAAGAGCTGCTGGAAGATCATCTGGCGGCAGACCTGGTTACCCGTGACAGCGTGGATTCCGAGCACCGTGCGCCTGTTGTTACCATCATGGGCCACGTGGACCACGGTAAGACTTCCCTGCTGGATTATATCCGTAAAGCCAAGGTGGCAAGCGGTGAAGCGGGCGGTATTACCCAGCACATTGGTGCGTACCACGTTGAGCACGAGAAGGGCATGATTACCTTCCTCGATACTCCTGGTCACGCGGCCTTTACCGCCATGCGTGCCCGTGGTGCCAAAGCCACGGATATCGTGGTGATTGTGGTGGCCGCCGATGACGGCCTGATGCCGCAAACCGAAGAAGCGATCAACCACGCGAAAGCTTCCGGTGCGCCGATCATTATTGCGGTCAACAAGATCGATAAAGAGCAGGCGGATCCTGATCGCGTGCGTAACGAGATGGCGACCAAGGATGTGATCCCGGAAGAGTGGGGTGGCGAATACCAGTTTATCAATGTGTCGGCCCATACCGGCGAAGGCATCGATGACCTGCTGGATGCCATTCTGCTGCAATCTGAATTGCTGGAGCTGCAGGCTCAGGCGTCTGGTTCAGCCACCGGTGTGGTCATTGAATCCCGTATCGAGAAAGGTCGCGGTACCGTGGCTTCCATTCTGGTTCAGGGTGGTGAGCTGCAGATCGGTGACATGCTGCTGGCCGGTGCCCACTTTGGCCGTGTGCGGGCGATGATCGATGAGAACGGCAAGCCGATCAAAAAAGCCGGCCCGTCTATTCCGCTGGAAGTGTTGGGCCTGAATGGCGCACCGGAAGCCGGTGAACAGATCCAGGTTGTAACCGACGAGCGTAAGGCGCGGGAAGTGGCCGAGTTCCGTCAGGAACGTGACCGTGAGCTCAAGCTCAAGCGTCAACAGGCATCCAAGCTGGAAAACCTGTTTGAAAATATGGGCAGCGCAGAAACCAAAACCGTCAACATCGTGTTGAAGACCGATGTGCGCGGTTCGCTGGAAGCGCTGACCAGTGCCCTGAATGATCTGGGCACCGATGAAGTGAAGGTAAATCTGGTCTCCAGCGGCGTGGGTGCGATCAACGAATCCGACGTCAACCTGGCCATGACCAGTGAAGGTGTGTTGCTGGGCTTTAACGTTCGTGCAGATTCCAAGGCCAAGAAAACCTGCGAGCAGGAAGGTATTGATCTGCGCTACTACAGCGTGATCTATGAGCTGATTGATGACGTGAAGCAGGCCATGAGTGGTTTGCTGGCGCCGGAAAAACGCGAAGAGATCCTTGGTGTGGCCCAGGTGCGCGACGTGTTCCGTTCTTCCAAGTTCGGTGCGGTTGCCGGTTGTATGGTGGTGGAAGGTACGCTGTACCGGAACCGTCCGATCCGCGTTCTGCGCGACGATGTGGTGGTCTTCGAAGGCGAGCTGGAATCCCTGCGTCGCTTCAAGGACGATGTGCCTGAAGTGCGTAACGGCATGGAGTGTGGCATCGCGGTGAAGAGCTACAACGACGTGAAAGAAGGCGACAAGATCGAAGTCTTCGAAGTGAAGGAGGTGGCGCGCTTCCTGTAAGGAGTGTGCCCGAACCCTGCTATGAGCCGTCATCGCCGCCCCCAGGGCTTTAACCGCACCGACCGTATCGCTGACCAGATTCAGCGTGAACTGTCCCGGTTGCTGCAGTTTGAAATGAAAGACCCGCGGGTCAATCTGGCGACGATTCAGGATGTCACAGTTTCCCGCGATCTGTCCTATGCCGAGGTGTATTTCACCTTGCTGGGGCAGGGTGAAGAAGCCGGCGTGGAAGCCGAGCAAGCGCTGGTCAAGGCCAGCGGCTTCCTGCGCAGCAGCCTGGCCAAGAGCCTCAATACCCGCACCACGCCCAAATTGCGTTTCCATTACGACATGACCCCGGAACGGGCGGCGCATCTGTCGCAGTTGATTGATGATGCCCGTGCCGAAGACCGGGAGTTGCGTCCGGAAGACGACGAAACCGGAAACAACGAGTAACTCGGAGCTGTCAGGTGGCAAAGCGTCGTCCCAGAGGTCGTGATCTCAACGGCATCCTGTTATTGGATAAATCGTCCGGCGTGAGCAGTAATGGCGCGCTGCAGATGGCCAAGAAAATGTTTGCGGCCGCCAAGGCGGGGCATACCGGTAGCCTGGATCCGCTAGCCACCGGCATGTTGCCGATTTGCTTTGGTGAGGCCACTAAGTTCAGCCAGTTTTTGCTGGAATCCGACAAGAGTTACCGGGTCACCGCCAAGCTGGGTGTGACCACGGAAACCGGTGACGCCGACGGCGATGTGGTGGAAACCACCGAGGTGAACGCGTCGCCCGCCCAGATCGAGACGGCCTTATTGTCGTTCAAGGGCGACATCGAACAGATCCCCAGCATGTATTCGGCCATCAAGCACGAGGGTGTGCCGCTGTACAAGCTGGCCCGCGAGGGCAAGACCGTGGAGCGTAAACCGCGCCCGGTGACTATTTATGACCTGCGGATTCTGCGCATCGACGGTGATCAAGTGGAATTCGAGGTGGATTGCTCCAAGGGCACCTATGTGCGCTCTCTGGTGGAAGATACCGGCGCGCTGCTGGGTTGCGGTGGCCATGTAACGGCGCTGCACCGTCTGTCGGCCGGGCCTTATCCCGCGGAGCGCATGCTGACTCTGGAGCAGCTGGGCAAGATCAAGGAAACCGGCGGGTTCGAGGCAATCGACGAGCTGCTCTTGCCTTTATCTACCAGCGTGGCAGACTGGCCGCGCGTTGAACTGGGTGACAATGCAGCGTATTACCTGCAGCAGGGTCAGCCAGTGATGGCCTCGGACCGTCCTCTGGACGGCTGGGTCAGTGTTTATCAGGCATCCAGCGGTGAATTTCTGGGTGTCGGCGAAGTATTGGACGACGGGCGGATTGCCCCCCGTCGTCTGATCGCAGGCGGAGCCTCCTGAGGAGACTGGCCTGATTAATGACGGCAGCTATAAATATGCATGGCTGGCCGTGTCCCTAACTGAGCATATTGGAGAAGTATCATGGCGTTAACCGTTGAACAGAAAGCTGAGATCCTCAAAGAGCATGGCCGTAAAGAGAACGACACCGGTTCCCCGGAAGTTCAGGTAGCTCTGCTGAGCGCCAACATCAATGGCCTGCAGGATCACTTCAAAGGTCACAAGAAGGATCACCACAGCCGTCGCGGCCTGATCCGCATGGTAAACCAGCGTCGTAAGCTGCTGGACTACCTGGCCAAGAAAGACCGCACCCGTTACCTCCAGCTGATCGAAAAGCTGGGTCTGCGTCGCTAACAGGCTGCAGATTGGGTAACCACAACAGAAGCTCGGCATTTGCCGGGCTTCTGTTGTTTTGGGGCAAGCAATAAGTCCCTTGCCTCAGACAAGACGGGGTGTTGGGGTGGGCCTGAGACTGTGGTGTTTCGGCGCCTGAGGCGCGATGCGTGATGCGTGCTGCGTTTCTGGTTATGATGCGCGAGCGAAAGAAGATTGTTTATTAGAGGCATGGGCCTCGAAGACTGTCGTGAAGAAGAGAGAAGAGACGAGATATGTTTAATAAAATCACCAAGCAAATTCAGTTTGGCCGTGACACCGTCACCCTGGAAACCGGGCAGATCGCCCGCCAGGCAACTGCCGCTGTCATGGTCCGTATCGGTGACACCGAAGTGCTGGTCACCGTAGTGGGCAGAAAAGAAGCCGATCCGAGCAAGAACTTCTTTCCCCTGACCGTTAACTATCAGGAAAAGACCTACGCAACCGGCCGTATTCCCGGTGGCTTTCTGAAGCGTGAAGGCCGTCCCAGCGAAAAAGAAACGCTGACCTGTCGCCTGATCGATCGCCCGATTCGCCCGCTGTTCCCCAATGGCTTCATGAATGAAGTGCAGGTTGTGGCCACCGTGATGTCTTCGGACAAGAACCGTGACCCGGATATCGCCGCCCTGATCGGTACTTCCGCTGCCCTGTCCATTTCCGGGATTCCGTTCAATGGCCCCATCGGCGCTGCCCGTGTGGGTTACAAGGATGGCATGTACATCCTGAACCCGAGCTACTCCGAACTGGCCGAGTCTGCGCTGGATCTGGTTGTGGCTGGCACCGAGCCTGCGGTATTGATGGTGGAATCGGAAGCGCAGGAGCTGTCTGAAGACCAGATGCTGGGCGCAGTATTGTTCGGTCATATGGAAATGCAGCCGCTGATCCAGGGCATCAAGGAATTCGCTGCCGAAGTGGGTACCGAGACCTGGGACTGGAAGCCGGCCGAGCAGAACGAGACCCTGAAAGCGGCCATCAAGGACAAGTTCGGCGCGGCACTGGGCGAGGCTTACACCATCACCGAGAAGATGGCCCGTTACGCCAAGGTCGGCGAGCTGCGCGAAGCCTGTGTGGCTGAGTTCGCCACCGGCGAAGAGGGTGCTCCGGAAGCCGGTGAAGTGAAAGAGCTGTTCGGCAAGATCGAAAAAAGCGTGGTACGTGAAGCCGTGGTATCCGGCAAGCCGCGTATCGATGGCCGTGCTCTGGATGCTGTCCGTGCAATCGATTGCCAGGTGGGCACCCTGGCCAAAACCCACGGTTCTGCGTTGTTCACCCGTGGTGAAACCCAGGCCATCGTGACGGCCACTCTGGGTGGCATGCGTGATGCCCAGTTCATCGATGCGCTGGAAGGCTCCCATCAGGACCACTTCATGCTGCAGTACAACTTCCCTCCGTACTGTGTGGGCGAAACCGGCTTCATCGGCTCCCCGAAGCGTCGTGAAATCGGCCACGGTCGTCTGGCGCGCCGTGGTGTGGAAGCGGTTGTGCCGAGCGTGCAGGACTTCCCGTACACGGTTCGTGTGGTCTCCGAGATCACCGAATCCAACGGCTCCTCTTCCATGGCGTCCGTGTGTGGTACTTCCATGGCACTGATGGACGCGGGTGTTCCGCTGACCGCGCCGGTGGCTGGTATTGCCATGGGCTTGGTGAAGGAAGAAGACGGCCGCTTTGCAGTATTGTCCGATATCCTCGGTGACGAAGATCACCTCGGCGACATGGACTTCAAGGTGGCGGGTACTGCCCGTGGTGTCACTGCCCTGCAGATGGATATCAAGATCGAAGGCATCACCGAAGAGATCATGGAGAAGGCGCTGAACCAGGCGAATGCCGGCCGTCTGCATATCCTGGGTGAAATGAACAAGGCGATCTCCGAGTCCCGTTCCGAGGTGTCTGACAACGCGCCGACCCTGCTGACCTTGAAGATCAACCCGGACAAGATCCGTGATGTGATCGGTAAAGGTGGTGCGACCATTCGTGCGTTGACCGACGAAACCGGCTGTACCATCGATATCGAAGACGACGGTAGCGTGAAGATTTACGGTGAAACCCGTGAAAAAGCGGATGAAGCTGTGCGTCGTGTGGAAGAAATCACGGCTGAAGCTGAAGTGGGCGTGATCTACGAAGGCAAGGTAACCCGTGTCGTCGATTTCGGTGCATTCGTGGCAATCATGCCCGGTACCGAAGGCCTGCTGCACATTTCGCAGATTGCTGAAGAGCGCGTAGAGAAAGTGACTGACTACGTGAACGAAGGCGAGATCATCAAGGTGAAAGTCCTTGATGTGGATCAGCGTGGTCGCATCAAGCTGTCCATGAAGGAAGCCAAAGAAGATTAATTTCTCTCTTTGCTTGTAAAGAAGGGTCGGCATTTGCCGGCCCTTTTTTTATGGGCGGGAAAGGCGGGGACAACGGCCAGTCCCGCAAACAGTAATGGCCTGGCCGTAAAGGGCAGCTGGCGTCAGGCCAATGAGTGCAGTGTAGTGGCGGGCAAATGAAAACGGCGCAGGGGGAGATTAGCCCGCTGCGCCGTTTCCTGTTGCTGTTGTGGCTTATTTATTCTGGCGGGTCTCGATAAGCTGATCCACCACGCCGGGGTCGGCCAGGGTGGAGGTATCGCCGAGGCTGTCCAGTTCATCGGCGGCGATCTTGCGCAGGATGCGGCGCATGATCTTGCCGGAGCGGGTTTTCGGTAGGCCCGGTGCAAAGTGAATCAGATCGGGCTTGGCGATGGGGCCGATTTCCTGGGTGACCAGATCCCGCAGGGCCTGGACCAGCTCCTCGCTGCCTTCCTTGCCGGCCATCAGTGACACATAGGCATAGATGCCCTGGCCTTTGACGTCATGCTGGTAACCGACCACGGCGGCTTCGGAGATGCTGGGGTGCAGCACCAGGGCGGATTCGATTTCGGCAGTGCCCAGGCGGTGGCCGGACACATTGAGTACGTCGTCCACCCGGCCGGTGATCCAGTAGTAGCCATCTTCGTCACGGCGGGCGCCGTCACCGGTGAAGTAGCAGTCCTTGTAGGCGCTGAAGTAGGTGTCGATCAGGCGCTGATGATCGCCATATACCGTACGGATCTGGCTGGGCCAGCTGGCCTTGATGACCAGGTTGCCGGAGGCCGCGCCGTTCAGTTCCTTGCCGTCCGGGTCCATCAGGCCGGGCTGCACACCGAACATGGGCAGGGTGGCCGAGCCGGCTTTCAGGTCCACCGCGCCGGGCAGGGGCGCAATCATGATGGCGCCGGTTTCGGTCTGCCACCAGGTGTCCACAATCGGGCAGCGGGAATCACCCACTATCTTGTAGTACCACTCCCAGGCTTCCGGGTTGATGGGTTCGCCCACCGTGCCCAGCAGCTTCAGGCTGGCGCGGGAGGTCTGCTCCACAGGGGCGTCTCCCAGCCCCATCAGGGCGCGGATGGCGGTGGGGGCTGTGTAGAAAATATTGACCTTGTGTTTGTCCACCACCTGCCAGCAACGGGAGGCATCGGGATAGGTGGGTACGCCTTCGAACATCAGGGTAGTGGCGCCGTTGGCCAGCGGGCCGTAGACGATGTAGCTGTGCCCGGTGATCCAGCCCACGTCGGCGGTGCACCAATAGATGTCGCCGTCCTGATAGTCGAACACGTATTTGTGGGTCAGGGCGCTGTTGAGCAGGTAGCCGGCGGTGGTGTGCACCACCCCTTTGGGTTTGCCGGTGGAGCCGGAGGTGTACAGGGTGAACAGCGGGTCTTCAGCCTCGACCCATTCCGGTTCGCAATCGCTGGAGGCGTCGGCCATGGCCTCGTGGTACCAGACATCGCGCGGCGCTTGCCAGGCCACGTCGCCTCCGGTGCGTTTCACGGTCAGGCAGGTATGCACGCAGTCGACCCCGTCCAGCGCCTTGTCGGCATTCACTTTCAGCGGAATCGCCTTGCCACCGCGTACCCCTTCATCGGCGGTAATCAGTGCGCAGGCTTCGGCGTTGAGGATACGGTCTTTCAGGGCTTCCGGCGAGAAGCCGCCAAACACCACGGAATGGATGGCGCCGATACGGGCGCAGGCCAGCATGGCGTAGGCCGCTTCGGGAATCATGGGCATGTAGATAACGACGCGGTCGCCTTTTTTCACGCCCCGGTTCTTGAGCACGTTACCGAATTTGCTGACTTCCTCGAACAGCTGTTGATAGCTGATGTGCTTGTCCTGATCGGGCTCGTCGCCTTCCCAGATGATCGCGGTTTGATTGGCGCGTTCAGGCAGGTGGCGATCGACGCAGTTATAGCAGGCATTCAGGGTGGCGCCCTTGAACCAGGCAGCCCGGCCTTCGCTAAAGTCCCATTCGCTGACGGTGACCCAGGGGGTCTTCCAGTCCAGAAACTGTTCGGCGCGCTCGGCCCAGAAGGTGTCCGGGTCGTTGATGGACTGGGCATACCAGCGGTCGTAGGTATCGCGGTCCATCAGGGTCTGTTTTTTATACTCGGCGGGAACAGGATGAATATGTACTTGGGACATTAGGGCCTCCTTGGGATACTGCCTGCCAGTTTCCATCATTATTATGGCTACGCCTGCCCGGGTGTATTCCACTATGGTCTTATAGGGTGCCGTGAGGGGTAGACGTTGTGTTCCAAGAGTAAACAAAGCGTTGCTTAATGACCAATGCCCAAGCGGACAAAAGAGGCAATGTATACAGGGAAAGCGGTAAAAAACGGCAGGCAAAAAAAACGCCGGCAGGGCCGGCGTTTTATCAAAAATTCAGAGCGAATTCGGGATCAGGCAACCTGAACCGGAATCGCATCGCTGGTGCCTTTCACTTCATTGCCTTCGGCCATGTAAATCAGGCTTGGC
This sequence comes from Alloalcanivorax sp., assembly GCA_039983755.1. Taxonomy (GTDB): domain Bacteria; phylum Pseudomonadota; class Gammaproteobacteria; order Pseudomonadales; family Alcanivoracaceae; genus Alcanivorax. The sequence goes on along the minus strand of JBDWVU010000042.1, from coordinate 33,511 downwards.
TTGAAGTTGATCAGCTCCGCGCTGGAGTAGCTGGCGTAAGCGCAAATGATCACGCGGTCACCGGGCTGGGCCTTATGGGCGGCGGCACCGTTGACGGAGATGATTTTGGAGCCCGCTTCGCCACGGATTGCGTAGGTTTCGAAACGCTCACCGTTGTCGATGTTGTAGATCTGGATCTGTTCGTATTCCAGGATACCCGCCATGTCCATCAAATCGCCATCAATGGCGCAGGAGCCTTCGTACTCGAGCTCCGCGTGGGTGACGCGAGCCTGATGGAGTTTTGCTTTCAGCATGGTGCACTGCATGTTGGTTACCTCTCAAGCGACCCGAAACCTGCTGTAAACGCCGTATGGTGGGCATGCAGGCACTTCAAGGGGCCGGAAGTATGCATGAATCACCGGTCACGCACAACGGCCAGAGATATATTGTCGATCAATCGCGTTGACCCTAATTTCGCGGCGATGGCGGCCACCAGGTCAGTGTCCTGCGGGTCCGCCGGCGCCAGGGTTTTGGCGTTGACGATGGTCAGATAGTCCACGCTGAACCCGGCAGCATTGAGCGATTGGCTGATGCGGCTTTCCAGTGCCCGGAAATCGCGCTCGCCGGCGTCGATGTCGGCTTTCAGCTGTTGCAGGTGTGCATAGAGCTGGGGGGCGAGTGTGCGCTCACTGTCGCTCAGGAAGCCGTTTCGCGAGCTGCGCGCCAGACCATCCGTTTCGCGGCTGGTGGCGGCACCGACGATCTTCACCGGGAACAGCAGCTCTTCACACATGCGGCGCAGAATGGCCAGCTGCTGGAAGTCCTTTTCACCGAATACGGCCACGTCCGGTTGCACGATGTTCAGAAGCTTGGAGACCACTGTGGTGACGCCCCGGAAGTGCCCTTCCCGGCTGGCGCCGCAGAGGTGGTCGCCCAGCTGGTCCACATCCACCCAGGTCTGGTTCTGGCCGAGTGGATACATTTCTTCGACGGAGGGCGCAAACAGCAGGTCGGTGCCAGCCTCGACCAGGGCGGCGGCATCCGCGTCCAGGGTGCGCGGATAGCGGTCGAAGTCTTCGTTGGGACCGAACTGGGTGGGGTTCACAAAGATCGACACCACCACAACGTCGCAGCGGGCACGCGCCTCGCGGATCAGGCTGATATGGCCATCGTGCAGGTTGCCCATGGTGGGGACAAAACCCACAGACAGGCCCTTGTTATGCCAGCCGCGGACATATTCACGGACCTGGGCGACGGAGTGAACGGTTTGCATGGAAATCCTCGTTGAAACGCAACACGCAACAGGCCTGCAACGCGTCGTTTGGCTTGTTGCGTTATAAAGTGTCAGGGCCGCGTTTGAGCTATGGGCGCGGCTTCGACCTTGCACAACCCAAAGTCCGCTACGCCGCGTTGGGGCGTGAAGCGTGACGCGTGCTGCGGTCTTTAAAAACAGTGTTCGTCGGCCGGGAAGCTGCCGTCTTTCACGGCGGTATCGTAGGCCTTGAAAGCGGCGCGCATGTCACCGGTGTCCGCCATGAAATCGCGTACGAAACGGGCCGGTTTGCCGGGGCTGATGCCGAGCATGTCGTGCATCACCAGTACCTGGCCGTCGCACTCCGGCGCGGCGCCGATGCCGATCACCGGGGCGGCGACCTGGTGGGTAATCTCCGCGCTGAGTGCGCGCGGTACGCACTCCAGTACGAACAGGGCTGCGCCGGCCTGATCCAGTATTTTGGCGGCGTCGAGCAGCTCTGCGGCGCCGTCGTCATCTTTGCCCTGCACGCGGTAGCCGCCCAGTGAGTTCACCGCTTGCGGGGTCAGGCCCAGGTGGGCGCAGACAGGAATGCCGTTGCGGTTAAGGACCTCGATGGCGTCGGCCAGCCAGGCGCTGCCTTCCAGTTTCACCATGTTGGCGCCAGCCTGCATCAGGGCGGTGGCGGCTTCCAGGGTGCGCTCCAGGGTGGCGGCGCCCATAAAGGGAATATCAGCAATGACCAGGCTGCCCTGGTTGCCGCGGACCACGCATTCGGTGTGGTAGACCATTTGTTGCAGGGTCACCGGGACGGTGCTGGTCTGGCCCTGGATGACATTGCCCAGGGAGTCGCCGACCAGAATGGCTTCCACGCCCGCTTCGGAAATCAGCCGTGAGAAGCAGGCATCGTAGGCGGTGAGCACAGAAAACTTGCCGCCTTCCTGTTTACGTTTCTGCAGGGTGCGAATGGTAACGGACATGGGAAACCTCCCAGGGAAATTCAGGGGCGAGCTGCAAGCTTCAAGTTACAACGCGACATGGTCTTGCTGGCTTTTAAAGCCAAGAAGCCGCGATTAAGTCTGTGCGCGGGCTCAAAGGTTCCAAAGCCTGACAGCCCTGACCGTGTTGTAGCTTGAAGCTTGCAGCGGGTTTTAGCCTACCAGCGGCCGGGGGTTAAAATAGTGGCGACCGGAGCGGATGTCCAGCAACTCGCTGATCAGTTGCTGGTAGTCACGGTCGTGGTTGACCAGGTCGATTTCCGCCGCGTTGACGATGAGCAGCGGGGCGCGATCATAAAAATGGAAGAATTCGGTATAGGCGTTGCTGAGTTTATCCAGGTAATCGCTGGCGATGCCTTGTTCAAAATCGTTGCCCCGGTGTCCGATACGCTGGCGTAGCACCTGGGGCGGTGCCTGCAGGTAAATCACCAGATCCGGCCTGGGCGCGTCCACTGTCAGGTGATCGTCCACGTTGCGGTACAGCTCGAATTCGTCTTCGTCCAAGGTGACCTGGGCAAACAGCCGGTTCTTGTCGATCAGGAAGTCCGCAATTCGTGGCCCGGCAAACAGGTCCTGTTGCTGGACCTGGCGCAGCTGATCGGCCCGCTGAAACAGAAAGAACAGCTCGGTCTGCAGGGCGTAGCGAGCCGGATCCTGATAGAAACGGGCCAGGAATGGATTGTCGTCGGCCTGTTCCAGCAGCTGGTCATAGCCAAAGGTCATGGCCAGGCGCTTGGCAAGGCTGGTTTTGCCGGCGCCGATGGGGCCTTCCACGGCGATGAAGCGGGGCAGGGTGCCGGCGGTGCGGCGCTGTTCAATCCGTTCAGTGAGGGTCTTTTCGTTCAATGAGTGCATCGCGGTCCAGTTCTGCCAGCGGTGAAAGCGTTTGTTCGGCTACCTGACTGAGAAAACTACCCAGTGCGGTGCCGTCGGGCAAGTGGCAGTGTGGGGCGATTTCCAGTAAAGGATGCAGGACAAAGGCGCGACGGCGCATTTGCGGGTGGGGCACCTGGAGGTCGGGGGTGTCGATATGCTGATCGTCGATCAACAAAATATCCAGATCCAGAGTGCGTTCGCCCCAGTGGCGCAGGCGTTGTCGGCCAGCGGCCAGTTCCAGTGCCTGCAGGCTGTGCAGCAGGGCGTGGGGCGCCAGAGTGCTATGCACCTGGGCGACGGCGTTGACGTAATCGGGCTGGTCTTGTGGGCCGATGGGGGCGCTGCTGTACAGGCGGGAGTGGTGTTGCAGGGTGAGTCCGGGTAGCCGAGCCATGGCCAGCAGCGCGCTGATCAGCCGTTGTGCCGGCTGATCCAGGTTACTGCCAAGGCCAATGAACGCCTGCATTAATTATCCGCAGCAGGCTTCGGGCGGCGCCGGCGGCGACGGCGTTTGTTGCCGCCTCCCCCCTGGTTGCCCAGCTGACTGATCATCTCCCGGTGGCCGCTTTCGTCTTCTTCCTGATAGCGGGTCCACCAGTCTCCCAGGCCAGGGGTGAGTTCACCGCTCTGCTCGCGCAACAGCAGAAAATCGTAGGCGGCCCGGAAGCGAGGGTGTTCCATCATCGCATCGGCGCGACGTCCGGCCCGTTTGTCCAGGCGCAGCTGCAATTCCCACATTTCACGCATCACGGTGGAGAAGCGACGGGGAATGGCGGTGTGTTTTATTTGCTGGTTGAGGGCGCGGGTGGCGGCTTTGTGCAGTGCCTGGGCCGGCGGCAAGCCGCTGGACAGGTAGCCACCGAAGCGCTGCTGAATGACCGGCCACAGCAGTACCGCATAGATAAAGGCCGGAGTGACGGGTTTGTCCATCAGCAGGCGGCGGTCGGTGTTGTCCATGGCGGCCAGCAGCATGGCTTCCCAGGTCTCGCCCTGGTCGCCTTCAAGCGCTTGCTGGGTTTCCGGGAACAGGAAGCGGAACAGGCCCAGCGCCTGTAGCTGCTCATAGGAGGCCCGGGCGTGCCCGCTGAGGAACAGCTTGAGCACTTCATCAAACAGACGGGCGGCGGGGACCTGCAGAAGCAGTTCTGCCATGTCGGGAATGCGTTGCGCCGTGCTGTTTTCAATGTGGAAGCCCAGCTTGGCTGTGAAGCGGGCCGCGCGCAGCATGCGTACCGGGTCTTCGCGGAAGCGTTGTTCCGGGTTGCCGATCAGGCGGATCACTTCCTGGTCGATATCGTCCATGCTGCCGACAAAGTCATGCAGGGTGAAGTCGGCAATATTGTAGTACAGCGCATTAATGGTGAAGTCCCGGCGCAGGGCATCTTCCTCGATGCTGCCCCAGGTGTTGTCGCGCAGTACCAGCCCGGTTTCTTCGTGGGCGTGATGTTTGTTCTGGTCCTGGTTGTCATCGCTGGCCTTGGCCCGGAAGGTGGAAACCTCAATGACTTCGCGGCCAAAGCGCACATGCACGATCTGGAAGCGGCGGCCGATAATGCGGCTGCGCTTGAACAGACGGTTGACCTGCTCAGGCGTCGCGTTGGTGCTGACGTCGAAATCCTTGGGCTCGCGGCCGCAGAGGATGTCGCGCAGGCAGCCGCCCACCAGATAGGCCTCGAATCCGCCTTTGTGCAATCCGTAGAGCACATCCAGTGCGGCTCGGGAAACTTGCTTGCGGGAGATCGGGTGTTGGTCGCGGGGAATTACACGCGGTTCTATCGGTCCGGAAGATTTTGGGGAACCCGGAGTGAACCAGCGTGTCATACGTTTCAGAAGCTTGCAGGGCATGCGAAAAATTCGGCCTCAAAATGAGCAATAAGGCGGCGATAGTAGCACTTTTTTTCGCCAGTTGAGATGTCTTTGGCCCGCAAGGGCCGACACCGGCCTACGCAATGGGATAAAATGCCCGGCCAGAAAGTAAAAAGGAGCCACAACCGAAGTTGTGACTCCCATATTTTGCGCTGATTCTGTTGTTATTATTGTTTGTGTTGTTTTCTGCCTTGTCGCTGCAATCATCAGTTGCAGCAGCACTGCATTGGCTCGTGAAATTATTGTTCTTCTTTCTTGTTGTTATTGTTTGAGCCTTTACGCCGCTGTTTTTGTTGTTTGCTGGCGTGGGATTCATAGTGCCCGTCCACCCCTGCCAATGCAACACGCCAAAAAATCCATTTAAATCATTGGTTTATGTGTGTTTTGTGAAAAACACCTTAAATGCGGCCGGATCCAGGTAACGCTTGTGTTACTTTCCTGTGTAGAGCGGTAACACTTGCTCGGCTTTTAGGTTGTTTCGGGTCCTGCTCCCGATTTCCGTGTCCCGAATTAACGTTTTTACGTTTGACTCTAATGACGTGCGGATTGGTTTTGCCGGTCAATGGCAAGCGATGCAGCATTCTTATTCAACGACGTGCACTGGCCTTTTTGCGGGGGATGCCCAGCCGCTGACGCCGCTCCCACAAGCTTTTTCGGCTGATTCCCAGTTTCTGCGCCAGCTCGGTCTCGGTCATGCTGTCCTGGTTTTCCATCACGAAGCGAGTGAAATAATCTTCCAGTGACAGGTCTTCGCTGGGGTCCAGGCTGGCCCGGCTGACGCGTTGGGGGGTGCGGTTGGGGTTCAGGCCCAGCTGGGCCGGGCCAATGCCGTCCTCTTCAGTGAGAATAACGGCCCGTTCAATCACGTTTTCCAGTTCCCGCACGTTGCCGGGCCAGCTATAGCTATGCATGGCTTGCAGGGCTTCCGGGGTGAAGTGCAGGTCCGGACGGTTGAGCTTTTCGCGGCCCCGGGCCAGCAGGGCATTGGCCAGGGGTTCCAGGTCTTCCTGGCGATCGTTGAGCGGTGGCAGGGTCAGTTCCATGACGTTAAGCCGATAGTAAAGATCCTGGCGGAAGCTGCCATCGGCGACCCTGGCGGGCAGGTCCAGCTGGCTGCTGACGAGAATGCGCACGTCCACCCGGCGGGACGACAGGGAGCCCTGACGGTGGATTTCGTGATGGGTCAGCAGGGTCAGCAGCCGATTTTGTACTTCGCTGGTCAGTTCGCCTACTTCATCCAGGAACAGGGTGCCGCCGTCGGCTTCTTCGATGCGGCCGGGCTGTTCGTCATCGCCGAACAGCTCTGCGAGCTGCAGGGCCTGGGGCAGCGCCGCGCATTGCACCGAGACCAGCGGGCCATTGCTTCGCTCGCTGTGCTCATGCAGGGCGCGGGCGGTGAGCTCTTTGCCGGTGCCCGCTTCGCCCATGATCAGCACCGGGGTGTTGGTCGGCCCCACTCGGCCAATGCGGTGTTTCAGCTCTTCCATAGCCTCGCTGTTACCGATCATGTTGCGTACCGGGAAGCTACGTTCCAGGTCCCGGCGCAAGGCCCGGTTGCCCCGGTTCAGGCGGCCTTCTTTCAATACCCGATCCACGGCGAGCAACATTTCGTCGTGATCGAAGGGTTTGGGGATGTAGTCCACGGCGCCCTGTCGCATGGCATCAACCGCGGAGCGCAGGCTGGCATAGCTGGTCATGATCAGCACCGGTGTGTTGCCGGCGGTTTCGATCAGGGTGGTGCCGGGTTCGCCGGGCAGGCGCAGGTCGCTGATAATCAGGTCGAACTGATTGAGGCTGTACTCGCGGGCCTGTTCCACGGATTCCGCTTCTTCAACCGAATGTTCGTGGCGCACCAGCAGCTTGCGCAGGGCGCCGCGAATTACCGGCTCATCTTCAACAATCAGAATGTGACTCATGAATGACTTGATCCTGTCCTGTCTTTCAATGGCGCATTACACACCGGATGTCGGGGCGTGCATGGGAAGCCGAATAATAAACCGGGTGCCGCCCTGCTCGGTGATCGGGCTCTCCACCCGAATCGCGCCCAGGTGTTCTTCGATAATACTGTAAACCAGCGCTAACCCAAGGCCTGTTCCTCGTCCCGGTGGCTTACTGGTGACAAAGGGTTCGAACAGGGCGTCGCGCAGTTCATCGGGGATGCCGTGGCCCTGATCCTCCACAATCACATCCAGTACCTCGTCGGCGGATTCGCAGCGAATAATGACTGGCTGCTTGTCAGCACTGGCGTCGGCGGCATTGCCCAGCAGGTTGATGAAGACCTGCAGCAGGCGTTGCGGGTCGCCTTGCACCCAGTGTTCCGGTTCGCACTGGTTGGCGAAGGGTTGCTGGCGGTGGTCCGGGTCGAGCAGTAGCAAGGATACGGCTTCGTCCACGGTGTCGCGGATATTCACGGGCACATGCTGGCTCTGCTTGATGCCACCGGAATGGCTGAAGGTCACCAGTGATTCCACGATACGGGTGATGCGGCGAGTCTGTTCAAGGATCTGCTGGCTGGATTCCAGCTGTTCCTCTGCATCGGTTTCGCTGTCCAGGTTTTGTGCCAGGCAAGCGATGGCGGTCACCGGGTTGCCTATCTCGTGGGCTACCCCGGCGGCGAGCCGGCCGATGGAGGCGAGCCGTTCATTGTGGGCCAGGTGGGCTTCCATATGGCGCAGTTCAGTAATGTCTTCGATCACCACCACCTGTCCGCCAGCCTGTTCCGAGGTGCCGGTGCCCAGCACTTCGGATTTATGCAGGCTCAGCCAGCGAGTCTGCCGGTCCACTTCCAGCGATTGTTGTGGCTGGTGCGGGTTGTCGTCGTGGCTGAACTGCGTCAGGAAATCGCCCCAGGGCGGGTCCAGATCCGCCAGCCGGGAGCCGATGGTGTCGGCGGCGGTAATGCCAGTAAGCTCTTCCATGGCCCGGTTCCAGCCAATGATTTCCCGGTCGGCGCCCAGGGAAATGACCCCCATGGGCAGTTCCAGCAAGGTCTGGCGGTGGAAGCGTCGCAGGCCATCCAGCTCTGCGGCCAGCCCGGAGAGTCGGTCACGGTATTGCTCCAGTCGCGACTCGATAAACTGGATGTCTTCGCTGGAGCTTTGTTCCTCTTCAGGCAAGTAAGGCAGGTGATCGTCCATCAACTGATGGGAGACCGACGGCCCCAGCAGGCCTGACAGGTTGGTCTCCAGCTGGTCGCGCAAACGCCGCAGGGCGTAGGGCCGGGTTTCGGTGCGTGGCAGACGTAAATCACGCAGCGCCATTTCCACTTCCCGGGTGGCGGTAATCGGCCCCAGCGGCTGGGTCAGCGCATCAATGAAATCATCTACGCTCTTGGCTTCCAGTTCCCAGCGATAGGGGCGGCGCAAGCTGTCCACTGCGCAGGCTTGCGCCGCGTTCTGTTCGGCGCGGGACATGGGCGTGACGATGGAGACGATGGCGTAGATCAAGGTGTTGGCGGTGACTGACGCGATGGCCACGTGGTGCCATTGGCTGGCGCCGGTCTGGAATCGCATGCCCAGTAATTCCATCAAGCCCTGAAATTGCCATTGCGGGTAGGTGATGGGGAGCAGCAGTAATAGCAGCCACAACAGGAAACCCACGACGAGACCGGCGAACAGACCATTGCGGTTGCCGGAGGGCCAGAACAGGGCGCCGATCAGCCCGGGAACAAATTGCAGCGTGGCCACGAAAGACAGCACGCCCAGTTCCACCAGAGTGTGCTCGGTGCCGGTGAAGCGATAGAACAGATAGGCCAGGGCGAGGATGGCGGCGATCAGAATACGCCGGGTCCACAGCAGGTTGCGGTAGAGGTTCTTGCCCTGATGTAACGGGCTGGCAGGCAGTACCAGATGATTCAGGCACATGCCGGACAAGGCCAGGGTCGCCACAATCAGCATGCCGCTGGCACCGGCCAGGCCGGCAATATAGCCGAGGATGGCGCCGTGCCCGCCGGTGACCATGCCAATGCCCAGCGCGTAGTAGTCCGGCGACGTGGGGGCGTTACTGGCGGCAGCAGCCCACAGGATGACCGGCACGCACAGGGCCATGACCAGGAACATCAGCGGCAGTGCCCAGCTGGCGGTGATCAGGGCACGGGGGTTCAGGTTTTCGGTGAACGCCATGTAGAACATGTGTGGCAGCACCACGGCGGACACGAAGAATGCCATGATCATGGAGTGCCAGGTGCCATCCTGTAGCGGGTAATAGAGCCGCGAAAGCATTTCCGGGTGGTCGTCCAGCCAGTTGCCCAGGCTTTCCGGGCCATCAAAAACGCCATACAGGCCCAGCAGGGCCACGGCCCCGAAAGCCAGCAGCTTGATCAGTGACTCCATGGCGATGGCCACCACCAGTCCTTCGTGTTTCTCCCGGGCGGTGGCATGGCGGGCGCCGAACAGGATGGCGAAGATCACCATCATCAGGCAGAAGCCGGCGGCCAGGTCGCGGGGGTCGGCGGTGCCGCTGAGAATCTGGATGGACTCGGCGACGGCTTTTAATTGCAGTGCCAGCAGCGGCAGCACCCCGATGAGCATGATGATGGTGGTCATGGCGCCAGCCAAGCGGCTGCGATAGCGGAAGGCAAACAAATCCGCCAGGGAGCTTAACTGGTAGGTGGTGGTCAGGCGCAGGATTGGCGCCAGCAGAATCGGCGCCAGCAGGAACACGCCTGATATGCCGAGAAAGTAGGACAGAAAATTATAGCCGTACTGATAGGCGTACCCCACCGAGCCGTACACCGCCCAGGCGCTGGCATAGACCCCGAGTGAGAACACATATACCGCCGGGTGCCGCACCAGTCTTGCGGGTAACCAGCCGCGTTCGGTGATCCAGGCCACCATGAAAAGAAAAAACAGGTAGCCACAGGCAATCAGGATGAGGTCGCTGACACTATAGACCATCGACATCCTTGCTCTTGGCAATCCAGTAGCTCAGCGCGATCAGGCCCAGCCAGATCAGGTAGGGCCGATACCAGGCGCGGCCACCTTCACTCCACCAGTCAATAATGGCAGGGGACAGCAAGTAGGTGCCGAGAATAAAAATAATAAGCAGGCGATCAGTATACATAGGTGGTTAAGGCCCTCTGGTGCAAGAGCATACGTCAGGTGGGGGAGGCGTGTAAAAGCGGGGAAGGCAGTTGGCCGTGGACAGTGGGTAATTGACAGCGAAAAGCAAAAAAGGACTGGGCAGCATGCTGCGCGCTGTTTGCCTGGCGCTTGCTGCAGGCGTTCTCTGTGCCCTTTAGGGTATGTCTGCAAGCGATGCGGGTAGGGGTTGCTGGCGTCCGGTGGGCCACCTGTGTTTGGCGTAATGGTCGGTGCCCCATTCCAGCAAGGTGGCTGGCGTTGCGCCCTGGAGATCTTTTGGCGGCTGCAGGCCCATGCAGTGCAGGGCGGCGGTGAGCAGTTGGCTGGCGTGCCCAGGATCGAGCGTTTCGCTACCGCTGGATTTGGACAGCTTGGTATCACGGCCATTCATTACCACCGGCAGGTGGGCATACTCCGGCACTGGTCGACCCAGACATTCCAGCAACCAGCGCTGACGCAGGGTGGAATCAAGCAGATCGGCACCGCGCAGCACATGGGTAATGTTGTCGTCGGCATCGTCCAGGGCGCAGGCCAGCTGGTAACCGAACAGGCCGTCGCGGCGGCGAATCACGAAGGCGCCGCCATCGCGGTGGAGGTTATTGCAGACCTGCCCCTGAATGCCGTCCGGGTAACAGAGCTGACGGTCTGGCACATGCAGGCGAATCGCCGTGTTGGTGTCGGCGGGAACGGCGGCGGCGATGCCGGGGTGGCAGTGATCCAGGGTGGCCAGTTCTTTGCGGGTCATGCGGCAATGAAAGGCGTGGCCGGTGTCGAGCAATTGCGCCACTGCTGCCTGGTAGGCCTCACCGCGCTGGCTCTGGTAGCGCACGGCTTCATCCCAGTGCAGCCCGAACGCCTCCAGTTGCGCCAGAATGTGGTCGGCGGCACCCGGCATTTCCCGGGGAGGATCCAGATCATCAATGCGAACCAGCCACTGCCCGCCTTGATGGCGAGCGTCCAGCCAGCTGGCCAGGGCCGCCACCAGCGAACCGAAGTGCAACGGGCCGGAGGGAGTTGGGGCGAAACGTCCGCGATAGGGCATGAAGATAATTGAGAGTGGACAATTGATAATTGATAACGAAAACCGGAAGTCGTTACCGACCTTGAATGGGGTGGGTTTTACGTTATCAATTATCCATTATCAATTGTCCATTGGTGGTTAGCCTGCCAGCTGCTTTTCCTTGATTTCAGCGAGCTCTTTGCAGTCGATGCACATTTCCGCAGTGGGGCGGGCTTCCAGGCGGCGGATGCCGATTTCTACGCCACAGGCTTCGCAGAAGCCGTAATCGTCCTTGCCCACCAGGTCGAGGGTCTTCTCGATTTTCTTGAGTAGCTTGCGCTCACGGTCGCGGGTGCGCAGTTCCAGAGCGAATTCTTCTTCCTGGGTGGCGCGGTCGGCCGGGTCGGGAAGGTTGGCCTGCTCGTCCTGCAGGTGGTGCATGGTGCGGTCCGCTTCTTCCATCAGCTCCTGGCGCCAGGCCAGCAGGATATTGCGGAAGTGGTCGCGTTGCGCTTCGTTCATGTATTCCTCGTCAGGGCCGGGTTGGTAAGGCTTGAAGCCGTGAACCTGGGCCTGTGATGCGGAGGAACTGGTGCTTTTCTTTTTCACTTTCGGATTTACCTGAGCAGAAGAGGGGGAACGGCTCGGCGAAGTCCTTTTGCCGGCAGTTGCAGTCCGTGCAGAACCTGCGTTTGCGGCCGCACGGGCCGCTGCGGTGGCCTTGCCTGAGGCCGGTAATTTCGTTCTTGGTGCTGCTGGAGCCTTTCTGGTAGCGGCTTTCTTTGCCGAAGTCTTGGGCGCTGGCTTGGGCTGGGGCTTGCTGGCCGCAGCTTTTGCCGGTGCCTTTGCAGCGGCTTTCTTGGCGGCCGCTTTTTTGGGTGTTGTTGCCTTGGGCGTAGCGGTTGCCTTGCTGGCCGTTTTGCTGGCTGCGGGCTTCTTCGCTACGGCCTTTTTGGGCGCTGCTTTTTTAGGTGCTGCTTTTGTTGCGGGTTTGGCAGCGGCCTTTTTAACCGGGGTTTTTTTCGGTGTGGCCTTGGCGGCAGCGGCTTTCTTGGCCGGAGCTTTCTTTACCGCGGCTTTTTTGGCGACCGCTTTTTTCGCGGGGGCTTTTTTTGTGGCGGCTTTTGCGGCTGGCTTGGCCGGGGCCTTTTTGGCTGCGGGCTTTTTCGCTACGGCCTTCTTGGCAGCCGGAGCAGCCTTTTTAGCTGCGGCTTTTTTGGGCGCAGCCTTTGCTGATGCCGAGGCTTTCTTGCTGCTGGAAGCAGAACCGGAGGTTTGTTTTTTAGCCGCCTTCTTGGGGGCTTTTTTCTTGCCGGTGGCCATGTTGATTAACTCCCTTAGCATCTTCGCGACTCTCTATCGGTAACCCGCAATCCTTGGGTGCCGGCCTGATATCGTCAGGCCCGGGCATAATGTAATCTTCGACCTTACCCCGTCTGGGCAAGGGTTGTCACCAATCAGCGGGGTGCTGGACATTTTCTGGCCACTGCTGGTGAAAATCTGGCCGATTATAGCCATGCAGGCGCAACAGAAAAGGGGAATCTTGTGACAGGCCGACTTTTCCTGTGTTTTTTGCCCTGTTGTGTGGCCCGGTACGGGGTAGCAGATGAAGTGGCGCGGTTGTTGTACCGTAAATCACGCATTTTCGAGGGAGCATGATGATGACACCCAGTCTGTCCGATTTCGCCCGACGCATTCCGCCGTTTCATGTAATGGCGCTACTGGAGCGTGCGCAGGCATTGTCTGCCCAAGGCCACGATGTGATTCACCTGGAGGTTGGTGAGCCGGATTTTGACACTCCCGAGCCGGTGCTGGCCGCCATACAGGACGCGGTCACCCACGGGCATACCGGCTACACCCCTGCTGCGGGATTGCCGGCACTGCGTGAGGCCATTGCCGAGGATTACCAGAATCGCTTCGCCGCCCGGGTCAGTCCTGCTCAGGTGGTGGTGACGCCTGGAGCCTCCGGGGCGCTGCAGTTGGCCCTGGCGGCGCTGCTCAATCCCGGTGACGGCGTGCTGCTCACGGACCCCGGTTACCCCTGTAACCGGCAATTTGTTCGTTTGGTCGGCGGCGAGCCGCAACCGGTAGTACTTCAGGCGGATGACCATTTCAACGTGGACCCGGTGGCGTTTCTGGATGCCTGGCAAAACAATACACGGGTGGCCATGGTCGCGAGCCCGGACAACCCCACCGGTAATATGCTGCCGGTAGAGACCTTGCAGCAACTGGCCCGCGGCGCCGTGGACAAGGGCGGCATCCTGCTGGTGGACGAGATCTACCAGGGGTTGTGTTACACCCAGCCCGCCACATCGGTGCTGGCGGGGTCGGCCCCGGTGCTGGTGATCAACAGTTTCAGCAAGTACTTCTGCATGACCGGTTGGCGACTGGGCTGGCTGGTGGCGCCGGAGCCGCTGGTGCCCGCCATCGAGCGGCTGGCCCAGAACTTGTTTCTGGCGCCATCCACGCCTGCTCAATATGGGGCGCTGGCGGCGTTGCAGGAGCCGACGCTGACGATTCTGGAACAGCGGCATCAGTTGTTGGCGCGGCGGCGCCAGTGTCTGCTCAACGGCCTGGCGCACTTGAAGCTGCCGGTGGTGTCTCGGGCAGATGGGGCCTTTTATGTCTACGCGGATGTGAGTGATTACACCGACGACAGCTTTGCCTTTTGTGCCGACCTGCTGGAAAAGGCCAGGGTCGCCATGACGCCGGGACTGGACTTCGGTGAAGGCCACGATCACCGCCGTTTTGTACGCATGGCCTATACCTGTAGTGAGGCGCGGCTGACGGATGCCTTGCATCGTCTGGAACACTATCTGGAGTCACTGTGATCTTTGATCCCCCACTGGAAGCGGTGACGCTATTGCGTCGCTATAAACGGTTCATGGCAGATGTGGTCCGCGCCGATGGCAGCGAGATTACCGTGCATTGCCCGAATACTGGCTCCATGAAAAATTGCGTGCTGGGCGAGCCGCAGCAGGCGCTGATTTCCGATAGCGGCAACCCCAAACGCAAATATCGCCACACTCTGGAAGCGCTGCAGGTGGCTCACGGCCATTGGGCCGGGGTCAATACCGCCCGACCCAATGCACTGGTGGAAGAAGCGGTGCGGGCCGGACAGATTCCCGTGCTGGATCCAGCCAGTGGCGTGGAGCGGGAGGTGAAATACGGGGACAGCCGCTTTGATCTGGCGCTGGGCGAGCGGGCCGACCCGCATACCTTTATTGAAGTGAAAAACGTCACCCTGGGTCCGGGGCCAGAGGATGGGGACGACGGCATCATCGCCTTCCCGGATTCGGTCACCGAGCGGGGGCAGAAGCATTTGCAGACGCTGATGGATGTGGTCGCTTCAGGAAAACGCGCGGTGCTGGTCTTTTGCGTTCAACACAGCGGCGCCACCGCTGCGCGCCCGGCGGACGAAATCGATGCGCGCTATGGGCAGTTGTTGCGCGAGGCGATAGAGAAAGGCGTGGAGGTGCTGGCCTGGAAGGTGACGTTATCCGCTGAGGGTTTCGAACTGGAAAAACCCTTGCCGATTGCGTTGTAGGAGTTCCTCTCGAGGGACGAACCACGCGTTAGCGTGGAAAAACACCTGTAGGGGCAGCAACCGTTGCTGTGAACCGGGGCGCCTCCAGAGTGATCGGGGGGCACCCCTGCCTCGCCTTTTTCCTTGCCTGGGCTCGGGTTCGTCCCTCGAGAGGAACTCCTACAGCAGCGGCTTTAGAAAACACGGAGCCAGCCCTGTCGCGCCGCGAGCGACGCCCCTGCAGAAAAGCGTTTTCCTCTACAGAGCTACAGAGGGGTCTGCAAACTGCGCAGCTGCTGTTGCAATAAGGTCACCTGGTTGCCCCAGTAATTCATGGATTCGAACCACGGGAAGGCGGGGGGGAAAGCCGGGTCGTCCCAGCGTTTTGCCAGCCAGGCATCGTAGTTGATGATGCGGCGCAGGCGCAGCGGATCAATCAGGACGGTCTGGCTCCAGGGGAAGGGCAGGAAGGTGTCGTAGCCGCGGGCGAGTACCCGTAGCTGGTGTTGCTGTTCGTCGTGTTCACCGGACAGCAGCATCCAGATGTCCTGCATGGCGGGCGCGCGCAGGCTGTCATCCAGGTCCACGAAGTGGGGGCGTTCGTCGCGCCAGAGGATGTTGCCGGTATGGCAGTCGCCATGCACGTTCAGTAAGGGAAAGCTGTGCTCGCCTAGTTGTTGCTCCACCTTTTCCAGTATCTGGCCGGTCACATCCCGATATTGTCCCCGGTAGTTCAGGTCCACAACATCGTTGGTGAGAAAGGTGCTGGCGGTGCGGATATCGTCGATGATCTGCAGGGTCGGGCGCGTCTGGTAGGGGCGATCACTGCCGCAGGTATGCCAGCGGGCCAGGGTACGCCCCAGCTGTTCCAGGTGATCATCGTTGGCCAGTTCCGGCGCGTGCCCACCGGCACGCCGGAAGACGGCGAAGGAAAAATCGTCGCAATGGAACAGGCTGGTGCCGTGGTTCTCGATGGGGGCGACCACAGGTAAGTCCCGGTCCGCCAGAAACAGGCTGAAAGCATGTTCTTCGAGGATTTGTTCATCGCTCCAGCGGTGCGGGCGGTAGAACTTCACGATCACCGGCGGGCCGTCTTCCTGGCCCACCTGATACACCCGGTTCTCAAAACTGTTCAGCTGCAGCAGCCGGCCATCGCTGAGAAAGCCGGCGGCATCGACGGCATCCAGCATGTAGTCCGGGGTCAGTAAATCGAAGGGGTGACTGCTTTCTGTTTTCATGCGGGTTGGGGAACCTCGCCGAGCCAGACTTCCTCGCCGCGGACTTCCAGCGGTACGGGAATCAGCTTGTCGCCGCTGCAAGGGCCGGACAGGCAATTGCCGGTCTCCACTTCGAACAGGGCGCCGTGGTTGGCGCACATGATGAACTGGCTATCGCCGTCCATGAATTCATCGGGCATGAAGTTCAGTTCGATGCCCAGGTGCGGGCACCAGTTGATGTAGGCGTGAATCTGCCCATCGAACCTGGCGACGACAATCGGCTGGCCGTCTTTCTGAAATTCCCGTGCACTTTCGTGCTCGATGTCGTTCACGTTGCAGATGTGTTCCATGGTCTTGGTGTTTCCGTGATGCTGTGTCGTCGGGAAGAAATAGCCGCCCTGCGGTTATTCGCCCAGAATGGCGTTGCGAAGTTCCTGGTGGACCTCTGCCGGGAGGCGCGGGCCAAATTCGCTGACCAGCCTTGCGGCGGCGGCGGCGGCGAGTTTGCCGGCAGTGGCAAAATCGTGGCCGTGGGTAATGCCATACAGGAAGGCGCCGGCAAACATGTCGCCGGCACCGTTACTGTCGATGGCCTTCACCGGTACCGGGTCGATGCGATGCGTCTGTTCGCCGTCCCAGACCAGGGCGCCGTCCGCGCCGAGAGTAATGACGGCGGAACCACAGCGGGGTTTGAGCGCTTCCAGGGCCGCGTCCACGTTATCGGTATCCGTGAAGCTGGTCGCTTCTGCTTCGTTGCAGAACAGCAGGTCCACACGCTCGCCGAGCATTTCATTCAGGCCATCTTTGAAAAACTGCACCATGGCCGGGTCGGAGAATGTCAGCGAGGTTCTCACGCCGTTCTTTTCGGCCAGCTGGCGAAGTCTGACGGCGGCGGCGCGGGAGCTGTCGCCACTGACCAGATAGCCTTCCAGATAAACATACTGGCTGGCGGCGATGGCAGCTTCGTCCAGTTCGGTATCGGACACCTGGCTGGAGATGCCCAGGTAGGTGTTCATGGTGCGCTCGGCATCCGGCGTCAGCATGACCAGGCATTTGCCGGAAACACCAGTATCCCGCGGGCCGTTCATGTTGGTGTCCACGCCGGCGGCGGTCAGGTCGTCGACGAAGATGGTGCCGGTGGCGTCGTCGGCCACTTTGCAGGCGTAGTAGCTGTTGCCGCCGAAGTAGCGGGTGGCAACCACGGTGTTGCAGGCGGAGCCACCGCTGGTCTGCTTGCGCGGTTCCGCTTCGTTGGCCAGGGCCTCCAGCAACTCCGCCTGGCGCGCTTCATCCACCAGTGTCATCAGGCCCTTGCCTACGTCCATGCGCTCCAAGAAGGCGTCGCTGACCTCGATTTCCGTGTCCACCAGGGCGTTACCGAGGGCGTAAACGTCATATTTCTTTGTCATGGAAGCTCCGATCCGGATTGCAGGGGCGGCTATTATGGGCTGCCGGGCGCTGCATGCAAAATTTGTACGCCAGCGGGAAGGGGCTGTCCCTCCTTGGCTCAGGGATTTTGCCTCCGGGAACATATTTCTGCCCCCACACTCATAAAGTACCCACACTTTTCTCTATACTCCGGCCCATGGCGAAAAAAGCGAAAAAGTCCCCCGCAAAGTCGCGGCGGCAACCCAGTAGAAAAAAGAAGCCCTCCGCCCAGCGCCGGCGCTGGTTCAGTTGGTCATTTATTGCCAAGGCCGGGCTGGTTTGCCTGGTGCTCGGGGCCGCCGGTATGGCGTACCTGGATGCGCTGGTGCGCGAGCGGTTTGATTCCCATGCCTGGCAGCTGCCGGCACGGGTCTATGCCCGGCCGGTGGAGTTGTATGAAGGTCGGGTGTTGTCCCGCGATGACATGCTCAAGCTGCTGGACCTGATGCGTTACCGGCGTGATGCGCGGGCCAGTACGCCGGGCAGTTTCGCGGTGCAGGGCAATTCCCTGCTGATTCACACTCGAGGTTTCAACGACAGCGATGGCGGCGAGCAGTCCGAGCGTATTCGGCTGTCCCTGTCCGGGGGGCAGATTCGCAGCCTGGAAGCCGGCGGCGATCGCCTGGCGCGCCTGGAGCCATTGCAGATCGGCAGCATCCACCCCCAGCACGCCGAGGACCGGGTGCTGGTGCCGCTGGATAAAGTGCCGCCGTTGCTGGTGGACATGCTGATCGCCACCGAAGACCGCAGTTTCTATGATCACCATGGCATTTCCCTGCGCGGCCTGAGCCGCGCCATGCTGGCCAATATCAAGGCCGGTGGCCTGGTGCAGGGCGGCAGTACCCTGACCCAGCAGCTGGTGAAAAATTTCTGGCTCAGCTCCGACCGGACCCTGTCGCGCAAGCTGATGGAAATGCCCATGGCCTTGCTGCTGGAGCTGCATTACAGCAAGGAGCAGATCCTCGAGGCCTACCTGAATGAGGTCTATCTCGGCCAGGACGGCGCCCGCGCCATTCATGGCATGGGCCTGGGGGCGCAGTTCCTGTTCGGCCGACCGCTGGAAGAGCTGGAGCCCCATCAGCTGGCGACGCTGGTGGCCTTGCTGAAAGGCCCCAGCTGGTACGACCCGCGCCGTCGCCCGGAGCGGGCCATGGAGCGGCGCAATACCGTATTGAAAGTGGCCCGTGACGAAGGCGCCTTGTCCAGCGCGGACTACGACACGTTCAGTGCCCGGCCACTGGAAGTGGTACCGCGGGGAGCCTCTGCACTGTACGCGTTCCCGGCATTTATCGATCTGGTGCGCCGCCAGCTGGCGCGGGATTACCCGCCGGAAGTGCTCAGCGATGAAGGCCTGCATATTCACTCCACCCTGGATGTGCTGGCGCAACTGGCCTCGGAAGGGGCGCTGAAAGAGCATCTCAATCATCGCGACCCGAAACAGGTGAAAAAACTCAACGGTGCCGTGGTTGTCGTGGCGCCGGCCCAGGGCGATGTATTGGCGCTGGTGAGTAACCGGGACTCGCGCCAAGCGGGTTTCAATCGGGCACTGGATGCTCAGCGACCCATGGGCTCCCTGGCCAAACCGGCGGTGATCTTGTCGGCGGTTGAGCAACCGGAAACCTACTCGTTGGCCTCTTTGGTGGAAGACGGCCCGATTCAGGTGAAGCTGCCCAATGGCAGCGTGTGGGCGCCACAGAATTTCGACAAGAAGGCCAAGGGCGCCATGCCCATGGTGGATGTGCTGGCCCTGTCCCGTAACCAGGCCACCGCGCGGCTGGGGCTGGATGTGGGGCTGGACAAGGTGGCCGATACCATGAAGACCCTGGGGGTTACCCGCAATATCCCGCTGTACCCGAGTATTCTGTTGGGGAGCCTGGAATTGACCCCGTTTGAAGTGGCGATGATGTATCAGCCGCTGGCCACCGGTGGCTTCAGTACCCGGCTGCGCTCCATTACCGATGTGCTGGACAAGGATGGCAAGCCGCTGGCCCGTTACCCGGTGAGTACCGACGAAGTGGTGGAAGCGGGGCCGGCCTTCTTGACCCAGTGGGCCATGCAGCAAGTCGTGGAAGAAGGCACCGCCCGCGCCGCTCGTGCTGCGTTGCCGTCGGACCTGAAAGTGGCCGGCAAGACCGGTACCAGTGATGATTTCCGTGATGCCTGGTTTGCCGGATTCTCGGCCAATCATTTGGCGGTGGTTTGGGTGGGCCGTGACGACAACAAAAACGCGGGGATTACCGGCTCCAGCGGTGCCTTGCCGGTGTGGGCGAACTTGATGGGCAAGCTGCCGCAGCGCAGCCTGTCACAAAACCCGCCGCCCAGCGTGGAATGGGTATGGATGAATGAAGACGGCCGTCGTGTCAGCGCAGAAGGTTGTGGCAATGCCCGACGCTACCCCATGCTGGCCGCGTCGATTCCCGAAGACAGCGATGGTTGTGGCACAGTGAAACAAACCGGCAAGGGCATCAAAGGATGGTTCAAGGGCCTGTTTGATTAAGTGCCATGCGGTTTGCGGTGGCTCGTTCAATTCAACCTGCGATCAAGAAAATAGGGGACAGGATGTTGTTTATGCAAAGGCTGGTTCGATTGATGCTCATCAGTGCCGTGGTGGTGGGGTGTGCGGTGAAACCCGTGGTCGACGAGCCGCAGGAACCGATGACGGCCAGCCAGGAATTGGACGGCTCTCCGGCGCTGAGTCTGTTGACCAGTGCCGAGCAGGCGCGCCAGCAAGGGGATAATTCCCGGGCGGAACGGTATCTGGAGCGGGCGCTGAATATTGCCCCGGATTCCTCCTGGCTGTACAAGCAGCTGGCGGATCTGCGCCTGACCGAAGGTGACGCCCGTGGTGCGGAAGGCTTTGCCCTGAAAGCGCTGCGGCTGGCGCCGGACCACCCGGAGTATCAGGCCGGTTTGTGGGAGTTGGTGGCCACCGCGCGGGATCGGCAAGGCGATGCTGCCGGAGCGAAAACGGCTCGGGAACGGGCGGCGACGCTGCGTGCCCCGGAGCCGCGCAAGGCATGACGCCGGCGGTGCAGGCGGCCAAGCGCGGCAAGGTCGCGTTTACGCTGCATAGCTACGAACACGACCCGACAGCGCAAAGCTACGGGTTGGAAGCGGCGGAGGCCTTGGGCCTGCCAGTGGAGCAGGTGTTCAAGACGCTGATGGCGCTTGTGGATGACGTGCCGGTGGTGGCCATGGTGCCGGTGGCCCATCAGCTGGACCTGAAATATCTGGCCCGTGCCCACGGTGGCAAGAAGGCGCAGATGTGTCCGGCGGACAAGGTGCAACGATTAACGGGGTATGTGCTGGGCGGCATTAGCCCGCTGGGGCAGAAGAAACGGTTGCCGTTGTATCTGGATGGCAGCGCGCAATTCCACGAGATTATCTACATGAGCGCCGGCCGGCGCGGGCTGGAAATTGCCATGGCGCCGGGGGATCTGTTGGGGCTGACTGGTGGAAAGATTGTGGCGCTGGTTCGCGACTGACCAATCTCTCCGTAGGAGCGTCGCTGGCGGCGCGATCACAGACCAGGATCAAAAGCATTTTCACCACACGACGGCACAGAGTTCACCGAGAAAAAGAACGTATTTCTCTGTGTCTCTGTGCCCTCTTTGGTAATACCGTCTTTTAAAATGTTGGGTTATCGCGCCGCGAGCGACGCTCCTACGGATAGGTTTGGTTAGACCTTCGCAAACGCCTTGCGCGCGGCGGCGATGGTGGCGTCGATATCCTCATCGCTGTGCGCCGCAGACACGAAGCCCGCTTCAAACGCGCTGGGCGCCAAGTAGATGCCCTGGTCCAGCATGGCGTGGAAGAAGCGATTGAAGCGTTCGCTGTCGCAGGCCATCACTTCCGCAAAGCTGCTGATACGGTTCTGGTCGGTAAAGAACAGCCCGAACATGGCGCCGGCCTGTGCGGTGGTGAATGACACCCCCTGCGCATGGGCGGCGGCGGTCAGGCCTTCCAGCAGGCGGGTGGTTTTTTCAGCCAGGGTGTCGTGGAAGCCGGGCTCACTGATCAGGTTCAGCGTCGCCAGGCCTGCAGCCATGGCCACCGGGTTACCGGACAGGGTGCCGGCCTGGTAGACCGGCCCCAGCGGGGCCAGATGTTCCATGATGGCCTGCTTGCCGCCAAAGGCCCCCACCGGCATACCGCCGCCGACAATCTTGCCCAGGGTGGTCATGTCCGGGGTGATGCCGTAATGGCCTTGGGCTCCGCCCAGCGCCACCCGGAAGCCGCTCATGACTTCATCGAAAATCAGCACCGCGCCGTTGTTGTCACACTGCTGGCGCAGGGTTTTCAGGAAATTCTCGGTAGCGGGGACACAGTTCATGTTGCCGGCCACCGGCTCCACGATGATGGCGGCGATGTCGTCGCCGTGTTCTTCGAAAGCCTGGGTGACGCTGGCGGCATCGTTGTAGTTCAGCACCAGGGTGTCGGCGGTGACGGCTTCCGGTACGCCGGGGGAGCCGGGAATGGCGATGGCGCCAGAGCCGGCTTTCACCAGCAGGCTGTCCACATGCCCGTGGTAGCAACCTTCAAACTTGATGATCTTGTTGCGGCCGGTGTAACCGCGGGCCAGGCGGATGGCGCTCATGGTGGCTTCGGTGCCAGAGTTGACCATGCGTACCATGTCCATGGAGGGCACCAGCTCGCAGACCTTGTCGGCCATGGCCACTTCCGTGGCGGTGGGGGCGCCGAAGCTCAGGCCTTCCTGTACGGCCGCCTGCACGGCGGCCACCACGTGGGGGTGGTTGTGGCCCAGGATCATGGGCCCCCAGGAGCCCACGTAATCGATGTATTGATTGTCGTCTTCATCGAACAGGTACGCGCCACGGGCAGAATGGAAGAACACCGGTGTGCCGCCGACGCTTTTGAACGCCCGCACCGGGGAATTCACACCGCCGGGAATGTGTTTCTGGGCCTGACGGAAAAGCTGTTCAGAGTGCTTGCGGCTCATGGTGTGTCCTCTGTTGTGGTGCTGTTGAATCTATTCTGGGAAGGCCTGGCCGGCGGGTGCCGGAAAACAGGCGCTGAAGCGGCGTGCTGCGGCTTCGATGGAGGCCGTGTCTGTGTGCCCGAACAGGGCATGAATGACCGCCACAGACACGGCGCCGGCGTCGATCAGTTGCGGGGCATTATCCGGATTCACTCCGCCGATGGCTACCACGGGTTGATGAAACTGCTGGCAGGCCTTGTGTAGCAGCGCCAGTGAGGCCGGCGGCGCCTGGGGTTTGGTCTGCGAGGTGAAGAAGCGGCCCATGGCCAGATAATCGGCGCCGGCTTCGGCAGCTTGGCCGGCCAGTGCCAGATCGCCGTGGCAGGTGACGCCGATTATCCGTGAGTCCCCCAGCTGATCGCGGGCCGCCTTGATGCCGCCGTCGCTCTGGCCGATGTGCACGCCATCGGCATCCACGCGGGCGGCCAGGGCCGGGTCATCATTGACGATAAACAGGGCGTCGTACTGGTGGCACAGGGCGCGTAGCTGGGCGGCCCGGTATTCGCGCTGGGCCGGGCTGGCTGTCTTGTCCCGGTATTGCAGTAGCCGGGCGCCGCCGCGCAGGGCGGCTTTGGCGGCGGGCAGCAGGCGCTCGTCCGGGGTCAGTGCCGGGTCGGTAATCGCGTAGAGGCCGTGGAGCCGGTGGTGACGGTGGAGGGACATGGGGCGCTCAGGCCTGGCGGTTGGGCACGTATTGGCCTTGCCCAGGCTGAAAGGCGCCGCGCAGGAAGCGGTCCACGTGGGCCTGGCCATTGGCGACAGCGCTGTCCAGTGACTGGCCGTGGCCGCGCAGGCAGGCGATGGAGGAGGCCAGGGTGCAGCCGGAGCCGTGATAGCTGTGTGGCAACCGGTCCCAGCGCCATTGTTCTTCGCCGGAGACGGTGAACAGGTGGTTGATGACCTGATTGGTGTCGTCGTGGGTGCCGGTGACCAGGGTGGCGCAGCCGCTGCGCTGGACCAGGCTTCGGCCGCAGTCGGTGACGCTTGTTTGCCCGCTCATGGCCTGGGCTTCTGGCAGGTTGGGGGTCATCACGTCGCACAGCGGCGCCAGTTTTTCGAGCATGGCTTCGGCGAGAGATTCCTGCGCCAGGCTGCCGCCGGCTTCGGCGGCCAGTACCGGATCGAGAATCACCGGGACACCGGGCAGCCGTTTGAGCAGCCGGGTAATGAACTCGAGGATGGCAACCGAACCGGTCATGCCGATCTTGATGGCCTGATAATCCATGTCGTCCAGCAGGGCATCGGCCTGTTGTTGCAGTAGGTCGATATCGGTGAGCCGGAAGCCGCGCACGTTCTGGCTGTTCTGCACGGTGAGCCCGGTGATCAGGGTGGAGGCGAAGCCGCCCAGGGCCTGAATGGCTTCAATGTCGGCATGGATGCCGGCGCCCCCGGAAGGGTCGTGGCCGGCGATGACGAGAATGTTCGGTTTCATTGATCGCGCCTGATGCTGGAAGCCGGACGCCTGATGCCGGTCTGTACCGAGCGTCAGGCCTTGGCCGGAATTAGAAAGGTCGAACGATCACCAGAATAACAATGGCGATGAGCAGGACAACCGGGATCTCGTTGAAGATCCGGTAGAACTTGTCGCTTTTGGTGTTGGCGTCGGCGGCGAACTTCTTCATGTAGGAGAGGCAGACATGGTGATAGCCGATCAGCAGGAACACCAGCGCCAGTTTGGCGTGCATCCAGCCGTTGCCTTTGTAGGCTTCCATGTTTGCCATGAACATCCACATGCCAAGGACTACGGTGACAATCATGCTGGGGTTCATGATGCCCCGGTAGAGTTTGCGTTCCATGATCTTGAAGCGTTCGCGGCTGGGCTGATCGTCTGCCATGGCGTGGTACACGAACAGGCGCGGCAGGTAGAAGATGCCGGCAAACCAGCAAATTACAGCGATCAAGTGGAAGGCCTTGATCCAGAGAAAGTAATCGAGCGCAAACTGCATGGGGCTTCCCTTATTGGTGGCTGCATTGGAGAGATATTTCCAGTCGGCGTACACTATACAGACTTACCTGTTTTCTTTCCGGTTCACTTGCTACCGCCTTGAGAAGGAGCGCTGTGAATAAGCGGCCACGCCATAGTCGTCTGTTGCGTTACTACCTGTTTCGCACCCGGCGCCTGAGCCGTCGACAGCTGGGTTCCTGGCAAGACTGGAAACTGCGCGCGGTATTCTGGACTGGTGCGGTGATGGTGGGGTTGCTGGTGGTGGCATTTGCCTGGGTGGCAGAGCTGGCCTCCCATACCTTTACCGCTATCCATGCTCATTCGCCGTATCTGCCGGTGCTGATTACTCCGCTGGGCATGGTGATTATTGTCTGGTTGATGCGTCAGTTGGGCACCGAATCCCAGGGCAGTGGTATACCCCAGGTGCTGGTGGTGCTGAAACAGCGTTACCACTGGCTGCGCCCCTCCTTCCTTTCTCTGCGCGTGATTCTCAGCAAGTTTGTGCTTACCTGCATGGGGCTGCTGTGCGGCGCCAGTATTGGCCGTGAAGGCCCCAGTGTGCACATGGGGGCGGCGATGATGTATTCCGTCGGCCAGGTAGGACGACTCCACCATAAATACGTGGATAACGCCTTGATTGTGGCCGGTGGGGCGGCGGGGGTATCTGCAGCGTTTAATGCTCCGCTGGCGGGGATTGTGTTCGCCATTGAGGAGTTGTCCGGCTCCTTTGAGCAGCGCACCAGCGGCACCCTGATTCTGGCGATTATCCTTTCGGGTGTGGTGGTGCTGATGATTATGGGGCACTACAGCTTTTTCGGGCACCCGGAGGGCTCTCTGGACATTACCCGGGACTGGGCGGCCATTGGGGTGACGGCTCTGGTGTGTGGCCTGTTGGGCGGGTTGTTCAGTCGATTGCTGATCAAGGGCAGCCAGTTTCTCTCCCCGTATGCCAAGGAGCACCCCTATCGCGTGGTGATGATGTGCGCGCTGGTGTTGGTGTTTCTGGGGCTGATCACCGGTGGGGCGACCTACGGCAGTGGCTATGAGCAGGCGTCCACGTTGCTTGCCGGTGAGCAGCCTGGCAATTGGACGTTTGCGCTGGCGAAGATGTCCGCCACGCTGGTGTCGTATTTCACCGGCATTCCTGGTGGCCTGTTCTCGCCGAGCCTGGCGGCCGGGGCGGGGATTGGTAACGTGGTGGGCGGTTTCTTCCCGGGCTCGTCGCTGGTGGGGCTGACCCTGGTGGCCATGGCGGCTTTTTTGGCGGGCGTCATCCAGCGGCCCATCACCTCTTTTGTCATCGTGATGGAGTTGACCGGCAACCGCCACGATATTCTGCTGCCACTGATGGCCGGCGCCTTTTTGTCGGCGGCGGTGGCGAAAATTGTCTGGGCCCGGCCCTTGTACGATTCCCTGGCGGATCGTCTTTCCGAGGGCGAAGGTATGGCGCTGGAAAAGCCTGTGGAGCGTAGCGACGAAAAGGGCGATTCAACACAGGCAACGAAAGAGCCCGAGCGACAATTGCCGGGTTGATCATAAAACGGCCGCGCGGTGGGGATATCGGCCCGTCGCTGTTGTGGCTTTCTTGCCGCTGACGGGCGGCGACCCTATCATGCAGGGCTTCCTTTTATTAATGCAGTTCAGGAGTGGGATATGTCTTCTCAGCCAGCACAAGTCAGTGCACCGCTGAAAGTGGGTGTGGTCGGCGGGACCGGGTATACCGGTGTCGAATTATTGCGCCTGCTGGTTAATCATCCCCATGCTGAGCTGGATGTGATTACCTCCCGTGGCGAGGCCGGTGTGGCGGTGGCGGACCTGTTTCCGTCCCTGCGTGGTCGCACGGATCTGGTGTTCAGTGAGCCGGATGTGAAGCGGCTGGCGGCCTGTGACGTGGTGTTCTTCGCCACGCCCCATAATGTGGCCATGCGCATGATGCCGGAGCTGATGGACGCCGGCGTGCGGGTGGTGGACTTGTCTGCGGATTTTCGCCTGCGTGATCACGAACTCTGGAGTGACTGGTACGGCGAGCCCCATGCCTGCCCGGAGCTATTGGCGGAGGCGGTGTACGGTCTGCCGGAAGTGAATCGGGAGAAAATTCGTGATGCCCGGCTGGTGGCCTGCGCTGGCTGCTATCCCACCTCGATTCAGCTGGGCTATTTGCCATTGCTGGAAAAGGGCTGGATCAAGCCGGATCAACTGATTGCCAACGCGGCCAGTGGCGCCAGTGGCGGCGGCAAGGGTGCCAAGGTGCCCATGTTGCTGGCGGAAGCCGGGGAAAGTTACAAGGCCTATGGCGCCAGTGGTCACCGGCACTTGCCCGAAATTGAGCAGGGGCTGGGTGATATTGCGGGTGCCCCGGTAAACGCTACATTTGTTCCACATCTTATCCCCATGATCCGTGGTATTCATGCCACTCTCTACGGCCAGCTCACCGAGTCGGCGCCGCCACTGGAAGAGATCCAGGCGGCGTTCGAGGCCCGTTATGCCGATGAGCCTTTCGTGGACGTGATGCCGTTGGGGAGCCATCCAGAAACCCGCTTTGTGAAGGGCGCCAACATGTGCCGGCTGGCGTTGCACCGGCCCCGTGGTGAGAACGTGATTGTGGTGCTGTCGGTGATCGATAACCTGGTGAAAGGGGCGTCGGGCCAGGCGGTGCAAGCCATGAATATCATGTTTGGTCTGGATGAAGGAGCGGGGCTGGCTGTGGTCCCGCTGGCGCCGTAATCATGGCGAAGAAACCGAAAAGCCGGGCAGGTATCGATGATGTGATGCTGATGCCGGTGAGTCCGTCCCAGCAGAAGAAGCAGCGCCGGTTGTTGGCGCTGGTTGCATTGATTGTGGCTGTGCTGCTGTTTCTGGTGGGGGGCTGGCTGGGCGCCGGTGGCGCGCTGGATGCTTCGGAATCCAACCGTCGGTTGCGCGGGGAGATCAAAGCCCAGAATGCCGAGCTGGAGGCCGCCCGTAACGAGCTGGCGGTGTTTCGCGCGGATTCAGAGCTGACTCTGGAGGCTCGCGAAGAGGTGCGCCGGGAGATCAAGGCATTGCAGGATCAGGTGGCTGAGCTCGAAGAGGCGGTGCTGTTCTATAAGAATGTCATGGCGCCGGCCGGTACCGAAGGTGGCCTGCAGATCGAAAAAATGACCGTGCAGCAGGATAACGACACTGACGAATACCATTATCGGGTGGTGTTGGTGCAGTCCGGCGATAACCGGGGTTATCTGTCCGGGGATATCAGTTTGCACCTGCGCGGAGAGAAAGACGGTGAGGCGTTTTCGCTCAACGGACGCAGCTGGCTTGAGGACGGCAGTGAGACACGCTTCCGGTTTCGCTACTTTCAGGAGCTGAATGGCCGCTTTAAGGTGCCCGAAGGGGTGGTGGTGCAAGCGGTAGATGTGGATGCTGAGAGCGGCGGCAGAAACCGTTACCAGACACAGAAAACCATAAAATGGCAGTAGGAGAGACGTGTGCTAGGCCGAGACAAGAAAACCGCAGCAACGACAGGGGCATCGTCCCAGGATTACCGTAACCACACCCTGATCGCGCCCAGCGCAACGGTACGTGGCGATATTGAATTCTCCGGGGGGCTGCATATCCAGGGCACCGTGGAAGGCAACGTCAGCGTGGGCAAGGATGGCGGCCGCCTGGTGATCGGTGAAAGCGGCGTGGTGAAAGGTGAAATTCAGGTCGCCCAGGTGGTGATTAATGGTCGAGTGGAAGGCGATGTGCATGCCACCGAGAACCTGGAACTGGCCGAAAAGGCATCCGTGGAAGGCAATGTGTATTACCGGATGATCGAAATGGTCATGGGTGCACGGGTGAATGGCAAGTTGGTACGGCTGGATGATGAGCGCCGCAATTTGCCGGCCCCGGACGCCAGTAAAGCCGCCAAGTCGGAGCCTGAAGGCAAGGCTGTGGCAGGCAAGGCGGCCGTGGATAATTCTTGACTGTTTTAGTCGGGTACTGGAACATGATCTCCCCGCCTGGGCGACTGCTGTTGCCCTGGTGGGGATCCTACTGCCCAGACGTCAGCCAATAGCGAGAGTATGACCGAGTCAGCACCTATTTCATTTACCGATGCCGCCGCCGCCAAAGTCAAAGAGCTGCGTGACGACGAAGGAAACCCGAACCTGAAGCTGCGTGTGTATATCACCGGCGGTGGGTGTGCGGGGTTTTCCTATGGTTTCACCTTCGATGAAGCGGTGAATGAAGACGATACCTCGGTGGAGAAAGAGGGGGTCACCTTGCTGGTGGATGCCATGAGCATTCAGTACCTGGATGGTTCTCAGGTGGATTACGAAAAGGGCCTGATGGGCTCACGTTTCGTGGTCAGCAACCCCAACGCCGCCACCACCTGCGGCTGTGGCTCCTCGTTCTCGGTCTGAGAACGCAGCACGCACCACGCAAACACGCAGCATGAGCAGTACGAAGGCGCCTATGGCGCCTTCTTGGTTTTAGCGTGCGCCCGAAGGGCGGCGTGAAGCGTGGTGCGTGCCGCGTCTCTTGTTGTCACAAAACCTTCACTGTTTGATCAACATTTCGTCGCTTTTCGGGTAGACACTGAACCCATGATGACGACAAAACCGACATTTCAACGAATGACCGCCGCGGATACCCGGGCCATGTGCTGGTTGCTACAACAGCCGCAGGCAGCCCGCCGTGCCCGTATGGCGCGCATGATCTCCCGCCTCGGCGATGGTCCTTTCTATGTGGCGTTGACGCTACTGATCTGGTGGATGGATCGGCAGGGTGGCAGCGAGTTTGCGCTGACTGCCATGGCCGCCTATGCCCTGGAAGTGCCGATGTTTGTGCTGCTCAAGCACTTGATCAAGCGGCCGCGGCCGGCGGATGCGCTGGAGAGCCTGTCGGCGTTTATTCAGCCCGCGGACCGGTTTAGCTTCCCGTCCGGGCACACCGCTGCCGCCTTTGTGATGGCGACACTGCTGTGTGTCTTCTATCCCCCGGTGATGCTGCTGGCGCTGGGTCTGGCGGTGCTGGTGGGATTGTCCCGGGTGTTGCTGGGTGTCCATTATCCGTCGGACATTCTGGCTGGCGCGACGCTTGGCTTCAGCTGCGCCATGATTGGGCTGTGGCTGGTTTGAGCTGCAAGCTACAAGCCGCAAGGCGCGAGAAAGGGGGCTGCCAACTGGATTGTTTGTGGTCGCGTTCATGCGTAATGAAAAGGCTTGCGGCGCGGCTCGGTGGCCTGTCGATTGGCGAGATGCTTTATTCGCGCCTTGTAGCTTGCAGCTTGAAGCTTGTCCCTCTACGGCAGGGTGATCTGACCCAATACCGCTTCCCTTGATGCCCCGGTGACCACTGGCGCATTGCCCGCTTTTCCTTCCATGCGCGCCCAGGCCAGCCAGGCAAACGCGGCGGCTTCCACCCAGTCCGGGTCCAGTCCGTGCTCGGCGGTGCTGGTGACCGGGGTATCGAGTAATGCCTGAAGGCGTTCCAGTAGGTGTTGGTTATGGGCGCCTCCGCCGCAGATCAGTACGTGATCGGGCTGGAAGTTGTTAAGTGCATCGCTGATCGAGTGGGTGGTGAGCTCTGCCAGCGTTGCCTGGATGACGTCATCAGGGAGCGAGTGGTTCGCCAGTTGGGCGTTGAGCCAGTCGCGGCTGAAGCGCTCCCGTCCGGTGCTTTTCGGAGGCGGCTGATGGAAATACGGATCATCCAGCAGGGTAGTGAGCAGGGTGCTGTCGGGCTGGGCGCTGGCGGCCCAGTCACCATTGCGGTCGTAGGCTTGCTGGTGGTGCTGTTGAATCCAGCTATCCATCAGCACGTTGCCCGGGCCGGTATCAAAGCCGCCGGTGAGCTGGCCGTTCTCCAGCAGGGTCACGTTGGCCATGCCGCCGATGTTGACCACGGCAATGCGTTGATCGGGGCGGGCAAATAACTGTCTATGAAAGGGGGGCACCAGCGGGGCGCCTTGCCCGCCCAGCGCCATATCCTTGTTGCGAAAGTTGCTGACCACGGGCATGCCGGTTGCGACGGCCAGCGAATCCGGGCAGCCCAGCTGCACACTGAAGCCGGGCGGTTGCGGGCGATGGCGAATGGTCTGCCCGTGACAGCCGATGGCGCGAACCTGCTCCGGGGTAATGCCGGCCTGCGCGAGCAGGGTCTGGCAGGTGTTGGCGTAATGCCCGGCCAGCTGCAGGTTGACGCGGCCGGCCCGGTCGATTTCGTTACTGCCCGGCTGGCACAGGGCGAGAATGTCGTCGCGAAGCGGTGCCGGGATCGGCTGGCTCAGGGTGCCGAGCAGAGAAAAATGGTCGTCGCCAATGCGGGCGAGGACGGCATCAATGCCGTCCACGCTGGTGCCGGTCATCAGACCGATAAACAGGGATGGCGCGGTCTTAGAAGACATCGCTACTGGCCAGCGTTGAGGCTTCGGAGAACAGGGTCATTTGTGCCTTCAGCCGGTTGGCGGCAATCAGGAACTCCGCTCTCTCGTTATCGTTGATGCCGCGTGCTTTGGGCAGTGGCACTGTCTGCGGATTGCGGTGTACGCCGTTAATGCGGAACTCGTAATGCAGGTGTGGGCCGGTGGCCAGCCCGGACGAACCCACATAGCCGATGGTTTGCCCCTGGGTAACCCGTTTGCCTACGCGGATGCCTTTGGCAAAGCTGCGCATATGGGCATACAGGGTGGTGTAGATCTGGCCATGCTTGAGAATGATGACGTTGCCGTAGCCACCTTTCACCCCGGCGAAGATAACCTTGCCATCGCCTGCAGCCTTGATGGGGGTGCCGGAAGGGGCTGCATAGTCAGTGCCCTTGTGGGCGCGAATGCGGTTGAGTACCGGGTGTTTGCGGCCCGGATTAAACCGGGAGCTGACCCGGGAAAAGGCCACGGGGGTGCGGATGAATTCCTTGCGCATGGAGTCGCCCTTGATGTTCAGGTACTCCACGTCGCCAGACAGGGTTTCGTATCGGAAGGCGGTGAGGTGGCGGCCCTGGTTCCAGAATTCGGCCATCAGGATGTCGCCTTCGCCGACTTTCTCCCCGTCCAGGTAAAGCTCTTCATAGATAATGCGGAAGCGGTCGCCTTTGCGGATATCGAGGGCAAAATCCACATCCCAGGCAAACAGATTGGCCAGCTGCATGGTGAGCCGGTCGGTGATCCCTGCTGCGGTGCCGGCCAGGAACAGGGAGCCAGTAATATCGGCTTGGGCAAAACGAGTCTGCTTCTGATATTCCCGTTGGCTCAGGCGCACATTCCAGCCACCGCCAGTCAGGCGTGCGGTGAGGGTTTCAACTTTTGAGGGGTGGTAGCGCACGTTGGTGAGGGAGCCGCTGTCGCTGACGATGACTTCCAGTGCTTCCCCGGGGCGCAGGCGGGTGAGCCGCTTCAGCTTGTCGTCACCTTTGAGCAGGGCGTCGATCTGCCCGGCGCCAATGCCTAGCGGGTGTAGTAGCGAAGAGAGGCTGTCCCCGGATTTCACTGTGAGCGTCTGCCATTGGGGTGTGACCGGTGCGGGTTTGCTGGTGGTTTGCGGTTTTGGTGCGGGTGCTGCGCGCTCCGGCAGGCTGATGGGCTGGACGCGTTCCGGGGTGGTTTCGGTGCTGTCCGGGCGAAAGGCGATCAGGATGACGCCGCCCAGCAATACCATGCTCAGCAGTAAATGGGTGCGTGGGAACTGGCGCACCAGCCTGCCGGCAGCAGAGATAAGTTGTTTCATGGAGAGTCTGTGAAGGCCTGGTTGGGTAAATAGAGACTGGCGCGCCCGTGGGGGCACAGCGAAAAACTGACCTGCAAAGATACCCGCCTTCTCTGGCCGCGTTCAAGTGCTACAATGGCGCGCTTTCATTAATGGGTCTGGAAATCAGAGGTAGGCATGGCCACGGTGGATCAGCAACTGGCACTTATTACCCGCGGGGCGGATGAGATCATCCAGGAAGAGGAACTGCGGGAAAAACTGGCATCGGGCCGGCCGTTACGGGTGAAGGCAGGGTTCGACCCCACCGCCCCGGATCTGCACCTGGGGCATACGGTATTGATCAACAAGCTGCGACAGTTCCAGGAACTGGGGCATGAGGTGATCTTCCTGATTGGCGATTTTACCGGGATGATTGGTGATCCCACGGGCAAGAGCGCCACTCGCCCGCCGTTGAGTCGCGAGGATGTGTTGCGCAACGCGGAGACCTACAAAGAGCAGGTCTTCAAGATTCTCGACGAGAGCAAGACCCGGGTTGCGTTCAATTCCAGCTGGATGAACGAAGTCGGTGCGGCCGGCATGATCAAGCTGGCGGGGCAGTATACGGTAGCGCGGATGCTGGAGCGTGATGATTTCGACAAGCGCTACAAGGGCAATCAGCCCATTGCCATCCACGAATTCCTCTACCCGCTGGTGCAGGGCTACGACTCTGTGGCGCTGGAGGCGGATGTGGAGCTGGGCGGCACCGATCAGAAGTTTAACCTGCTGATGGGGCGTACACTGCAGAAGTCCTATGGCCAGGCGCCACAGATCTGTCTGACCATGCCGATTCTGGAAGGGCTGGATGGTGTGCAGAAGATGTCCAAGTCACTGGGTAACTATGTGGGGGTCAGTGATGCGCCGGGCGAGATGTACCGCAAGCTGCTCTCGCTTCCCGACAGCCTTACCTGGCGTTATTACGAACTGCTCAGCGCCTGCTCCAACGAGCGCATAGTGGAACTGAAGGCCGAGGCCGATACGCTTGGCTCTCCCCAGGAGGCCAAGAAAGCCTTCGCGCTGGAGATGGTGGAGCGCTTTCACGGGGCGGATGCCGCCCTGGCAGCCCCGAAGTCGGCGGGTAACCAGATCGCACTGGGTCAGATCCCGGATAATGTGCCGGAGGTTGAGGTGGACCTGGGAGATCAGAACAGTATTCATATCCTGCCGTTGCTTCGCGAGGCGGGCCTTGTGCAGAACGGCAAGGCGGCCAAGGATGTATTTGGGCGGGGTGCGGTGTACCTGGATGGGGCTCAGCTCAACGACGAGCGCACCTTCTCCCGTGGCGATAGCCACGTGATTCAGGCAGGAAAGAAGAAGATTGCCCGGGTAACGCTCAAATAGTAGCCATGAGGGCTTGTTTTTTGGGCGATTTGAGCGGAATTTAGGCGGTCGGCAGGTTTTTTAAAAAAAGTGCGAAAAAGGGTTTGACTCCCAGAGCGAACTCTCTAGAATGCGCACTCCTCGACGGGGCAACAACGCAGAGCAGCGCGGCGCCACGGACGAGACGCTCTTTAACAATCAGGCAAGCAAACGTGTGGGACCTGTTCGGGATGGGATCTTTAATAGATTTCAGTTCTGAACGAGTCAACAAAGTTTTTGTTAATTCAGATGACGAACTGAGCATGTATTAAGTGCGTAGGCACTTTA
>JBDWVU010000041.1:0-58423 GCA_039983755.1 Alloalcanivorax sp. | reverse complement strand
GAAATGGTAATGCCGGGCGATAACGTGCAGATGGACGTTGAGCTGATCGCTCCGATCGCCATGGAAGACGGTCTGCGCTTCGCGATTCGCGAAGGTGGCCGTACCGTTGGCGCCGGCGTGGTAGCCAAGATCACCGAGTAATTCGTTACCCGGTAATCAAAGAAAGGGTCGCTTCGGCGGCCCTTTTTTTATGCCTGTGTTATGGCAACAAGATGCTTTTATTTGGTTCTTCGCGGATTAGAGTGAAGAGCACGCCCCCCCCCCGACGTTTGATGGGTTTATCCCGAATGCCCGGCACTTTGCCAAACGCTCGACGCCGGATGCCTGACGTAAGCCCCTTAGCCTGAGAGCTTGTCGTTATTACGGCATCCTAATTTGAGGAATATTTTAAGCGATTGTCAGGGTCATGATTCAGGCAATTATCGGGTAAGGCATTTTGCGCAGAGAAAATGGCGGCCAAGGTTTTCAGGTTTTGAATGCAAACGTCTGTCATCGGGCATCCGGCGTCCAGCGGTTGCGAGGGCAGGATAATGCGACACGTTCTGAAGCTGGCTGATCACTCAATTCCGCGATGAACCTTTTATTTCACGCAACCAATTAAAAGCACCGGAGTGCATTCGTTGCCTGATGGGGCTTCATCTTCGCAAAGAACGAGACGATGTGCTCGTTTCGGCTTGGCGATGGGTCTGCTTTGACCGGACCTCAATCAATTCTTTCAATCAGTGATGCCTGTGGGCGCCCGAGCGTCTGTGACGCGGTTTGCGAATTCGGGATTATTAAAATGATAAAAACGGCAGCAACTAGCCATTGGGATAGGTCCTAAATCAGTTTTTCCCATCTGTCAGGGCTAGTAGTCGTAAAACCTTTTAGTAAGACCGTTCCCTTTTAGTGTTACCCCTCTACACATTTTCCTGCGTCAGGCGTTAGATGGCCTTCACGGATTGAGTTGCTTCTCGGTCATTGTGAAATGGCCGCTAACTGTCGGGGAAAGGGAATGTCCACTATCTCAATTTTTGGACTGGGCTACGTTGGCGCAGTCTGCACCGCTTGTTTTGCCAGGAAAGGTCACACCGTCATCGGCATGGATGTCAGTGAGGGTAAGGTGGCCCAGGTCCAGCGTGGCGAATCGCCCATTGTCGAAGAGCAGCTCGCAGAGCTGTTGGCGGAAGGAGCTGCAGCCGGACGCATTACCGCGACCACGGATGCCCGCAAGGCTGTAGCGGATAGCCAGGTGTCGTTCGTCTGCGTTGGGACACCCAGCGACGAGAGCGGCTTCCTGAATACGCGTTATCTGAAAGCCGTATGTGAGGATATCGGGCAGGCGCTGCGTGACAAGGATGACGTGCACCTTGTGGTGATCCGCAGCACGGTGTTGCCGGGGTTGGTGCGGGGCGATCTGTTGCCGATTCTGGAGCAGGCTTCTGGCAAAAAGGCTGGCATTGATTTCCTGCTGGCGGTGAATCCGGAATTTCTCCGTGAATCTACGGCCATTTATGACTTCTTTAATCCTCCGATGACGGTGGTTGGCGGTATGACCGAAGATGCCTCCGACGCCCTTGCCGCGCTTTATGAGGGGCTGGATGCGCCCATGGTTAAAATGACGCTTGAGGAAGCCGAGCTGGTGAAATATGCCTGTAATTCCTGGCACGCCACCAAGGTGTCGTTTGCCAATGAAATTGGCAATATCGCCAAGCAGGCCGGTGTCGATGGGCGCCGGGTCATGGAAGTTGTGTGCATGGACAACAAGCTGAACCTGTCCAGCTATTACATGAAGCCCGGGTTTGCTTATGGTGGCTCCTGTCTCCCCAAGGATGTGCGCGCCCTGAACGCCTGGTGCAGCAAGGTGTCATTGCCGTCGCCCCTGCTGGCATCGCTGTCTACCAGTAACGACAACCAGGTAGAGCGGGCCATGACCATGATCCGTGAATCCGGTATGAAAAAGGTTGGCATGCTGGGACTCAGCTTCAAACCGGGTACCGATGACTTGCGGGAAAGTCCGCTAATCAGCCTTGCGGTAAAACTGGTGTCTGAGGGCTATCAGCTGGCTATCTATGACAGCAACGTCAGCTATGCCAGCAAGAACAGCCCGGTGGCGGAACAACTTTGGAGCAATTATGGCGAGCTGTTCGAGTGTCTGGTTGAGGACATGGATCAATTGGTGGACGACAGCGAAGTGGTTGTGGTCGGTCATGCCATTCCTGCCTTCAAGGCTGTCGCAGATACCGTCAATAGCGGCCGTTTGCTGATAGATCTGTGTGGTTACCTGCCTGGGGTATCCAGCCAGGATCGTCAGGGAATCTGCTGGTAATCGTCATGAAAAACCTGGGCGAATGGCTATTGTGGCTGTCCGTGGTGATGGGGCTGGGGTTGCTCATTGATCCCACCTACCTGGACAGTGGGGACAGGAAGTTCATCCTGCTGATTGGGGCAATCGGCCTGTGGCGCTATTCCATCGGTGGCCTGCATCTGTTGCGTGGTGTCTGGTTCATGCGGGTAACGTTTCCGGCCATGCGCCGGCGTATCGAGCGCGACCCGCAACGCTATGCCCCAAGCCATGTGTATCTTGTGGTTACCAGCTTTCGCATACCTGCTGACACGACCTGGACTGTGTACGCCAGCGTGTTTCGTGAGGCGGTGAACTGCGGGACACCAGCTACCGTGGTGGTGTCCATTGTTGAGCGCGCGGATGAAAACCTGATTCGCCAGTGTCACCGGGAGTTCGATCCGCAGGGTTGCGTCAAACTGATCATCTGTCGTGCACGCGGCACCGGCAAACGGGATGGGCTGGCATTGGCCTTCCGGGCAGTGAGTCGCACCATGCCGGACCGGGATGCGGTGGTTGGTGTCGTCGATGGCGATACCATGCTGGCGCCGGACTGTGTGCGAGATTCGGTGTGCTTCTTCGGGCTGATGCCAAACCTGGGCGGGCTGACTACCAACGAGCAGTGTGTCGTGCGAGGCAGTCGCATCATGCGTGACTGGCACACCATGCGCTTTGCGCAACGGCATTTGAATATGTGCTCCATGGCGCTATCGCATAGGGTGTTGACCATGACCGGTCGCATGTCGTTCTTTCGTGCTGCGGTGCTGACAGCCCCGGAGTTCATTGCTGATGTGGAATCGGATCATCTGGTGCATTGGCGCCTGGGCAAATTCCGTTTCCTCACCGGAGATGACAAGTCCAGCTGGAACTCGCTGATGACCCTGGGCTGGGACACCTTCTATGTGCCTGACGCTCACACCCTGACAGTGGAGCATCCTCCGCATCACCGTTTTGTGCCGGCCACCTTGCAGTTGATGTTTCGTTGGTACGGTAACTCGTTGCGCCAGAACCTTCGTGCAACGCGGCTAGGCTGGCGACGTCTGGGGGTTTTCACCACCTTTGTCCTTTACGACCAGCGCATCAGCATGTGGACCTGCCTGATTGGCCTGACAGCAGCACTGATGATGGCGTCACTGCAGAACGGGCAATTGTTCGCGGTCTATCTGTTCTGGATTGCGCTTTCCCGAACTCTTGTGGCTGCGCTGCTCACTGTGACCTGTCACCCGGTGGGGCCCCTGTATCCGGTACTGCTGTATTACAACCAGGTGGTGGGGTCGCTGGTGAAAATTTTCGCGCTGTTTCATCTCGATCGACAAAGCTGGACACGACAGAAAACCACTTTGTCTGTACAGAACGCAGGCTTCGATGCGGCCTTCAATCGCATCAGTTCAAAAACAATGCTGTTTGCGGCGGGTAGTTTGTTCGTTTGTTTGATGGTGCTGCTGACCGGCAGCTAACCGCAGAGCCCGACTGATTTGGGGGTGGGCTCTGTTATGGAGGGAAGGATCATGGAAGAAAAAAAGGTTCGTCAGGTGCACGAGTCCCAGGAGGAGCGTCAGCATGTGCGGGTCAGCCTGAAAGGGAGTCTGCGGCTGAGGATGCAGAGTCCGGTGAAAGGGATTTTCTCACTGGAAGATGTGTCACTGGGGGGGCTGTCGTTCATTGCCGGCCAGGTAAGCCTGACGCCGGGGACCCTGTGCCATGGAGAAATCGCGTTTCGCCTGGGACGTGCCAACCTGTCCATGCCGGTGAGCTTCAAGGTGATCTACCAGCAGGAGGGCAGTCAGCGTGTTGGCGGCCAGTACACCGTCATTGATCAGCAGAATACCGACCTGCTGCGATTGTTGATCAGCAATTATCTGGCGGGTGAGCTCACCGAGCTGGATGACGTGATCGACAACATGAAGCGTGAAAACTATGTGGCGACACGCAAGAACAAGCAGCAGCCCGAGACTCGCACTCTGTGGGACCGTGTCCGCGCCCTGTTCGGGAGTGTCCTGTTCTTTGTGGCCGGACTGCTCGCCTTTCTGTTTGTGGCGTGGAAGCTTTATCAGCATGCTTTTCTGACTCGCGCCGATGACGCCTGGGTGTCGCTGCCTGCCAAGACGGTGTTGATGCCGGAGAATGGTTACGTGCAGTTGTTGTTGCCTGAAGGCGCAACACGGGTAGAGCAGGGGCAGCCGCTGCTGACGGTCTCCTCGCGCCTGGTGGCGCGACTCAATAATGGCGTGGTGCTGGATGGACTCGACCCCAAACAGGTTCGTGCTCTGGTCGATGCGGCGGTTTTCCAGGTGACGCTGAATAGCCCCTGTGATTGTGAGATTGCCGAGCTGTCGGTTCGGGATGGGGAGTTTGTTCACAAAAATAGCGTGTTGATGAAGCTGGTAGAGCCTGGCGGTCCTGCCACCATCACCGCGCTATTCGATGGCAGTGCAGACGCGCTGAATGTGGGGGTTGGGGATGCGGTGACCGTGCGCTACCTGGATGGGGTCGTGGAGGAAAGTGCCACGATCTCCCAACTGGTTCGCGATGAGGAAAGTGGTTTGCTGCGCATGCAAATTATCGGTGCGCGTGAATTGCCGTCCTCTGCCCAGAATCAGCCCGTCAGCGTTACGGTGCATCCCGCATGGCTTCCCGTACTCTGATCCTCTGCCTGGCCGCAGCGTTGGCCAGCTGCCAGATGCCGGCGGACACCATGACCGCCCGCTACCTGCTGGCACAGGGCAACACCGCCGAAGCCCGTGAACAATTGCGCCAGTTGGCGGAAGCGGGGGATGCGGCGGCGCAGGTGGAATACGGCAAGCTGCTGGCCGGGGAGCAGGGTGCGGATCCCGCCGAGGCCTTGCAATGGTATCAGCGCGCCTGGCGACAGCACGATTATCGTGCCGGCCCTGCCAGTCTGCGTTTGTACAAACGCTATCAGGGCAGTCTCGCCTTTGGGGAAACCCGTGCCGGGGCGTTGCTGGCACCCTTGCGCCCGCGGGAAAACCCGGAAGACCTGCAGCTGGCCCTAGATATTGTCGTCCTGTATCCCGGTGCCGCCTCGGACCCGCAGTGGCAAAGCTGGCTGCAATTGTATCGCCGCAGCTGTGTGGTGGAGTGCTATTTCGATACCTATGCCGGTCGCTATGCCCAGCATCGTGGTGAATATGAGCAGGCCGAGATGCTTTATGCCCGGGCCCTGCATCGTGATCCCCGTGCGGTGGAATATCTGCAGGACATGCTCTGGGATAACGGTCAGTCACAACGGTTTGTCGAGCTGATGCAGAACCTGGAAGGGGATGTGTCGCTGGATGGCGCCTACTGTCTGCGCGTGGCAACCCTGATCAAGGCCAATGCCACCACCGCAGAGCACGATCCTTCAGTAATGCGCTGGCTGCAGCGGGCGGCGGACAATGGCGAGCCTGTGGCCTTGTCCGAGCAGTTGCGTTACATGCTGTCCTGGCCGGATGACTACTCCCATGAAGCATTTACCGACAAGGTCGCGGAGCTGATGCCAAAGGATCCGGCGGTTGCCAGGTTCTACCGGGCACAGGGGGATCTGCAATCCTTGTGGTTCGCCCTGAAACCGGAAAGAGCGCGGGATGATCTCCTCATGCTGGTTGAGCAGGGTATGCCCCAGGCATTGATCCCGCTGGGAACGCTTTACGAAAGTGGTTTTTTGGGGGAGGCGGATATGGAAAAGGCGGTGATGTATTTCAGCCGTGCGGCAGAGGCGGGGATTGCCCAGGGCGATGAAGCGTTGTCCGGTTTGTATCTCACCGGCCGGGGCATGATGCGTGACCCGATCAAGGCCTATGCGCACAAGGAAGCCAGCAAGGTGTTGCTGCCGAGAACAGCCCGAGAGGAAACCCGTGAGACGCTGGCGTTGCCGGAAAGCCTTATGCCGGCCGGGGAGCAGGCCGCAGAGAAACTGGTGGCGCAGCGTCGTCGCTGGCTGGAGGAGCAGTTCCATGTCGCGATTACTCACTAATACCGCTGGCCTGTTGTTGGTGGCCTTTGCGGCCTCCTTCGTTCACGGGGCCCCGTTGCCGATTCATACCTATGACCAGCGGCTCTATTTCAGCGCCGGTGAATCACCGGAGTACCTGAAACTGTATCTCGATGATGAAACCGAGCCCAATGGCCTGTTGCGTTATGAACCCCGTTATTACTGGCGCAGTGGTGATTCGGAATGGCATCGCTGGGACGCCCAGTTACGTGCCAAGTTATTGGTAGCGGCAGGGCGCCCCAGCAGTTTGCAGGCTGATGAGAATGGTCGTATCCGCGAGGACGAGCATTACGTCGAATTACGCGACGCCTGGGTGCGCCGCCGCATGTTGTTCGGTTCTCCCTCCTTGTCGCTGGCGCTGGGGCGTCAGTCCTACAAGGATGAGGAGGGCGTGATCTGGGACTTGCCCCTGGAGAGTCTGAATCTGGAATACCGCTCCACCCTGTGGCGCGCCAATCTGGCTGTGGGGCAGCAGTTGACGACCTGGCGATCCGATGACTCCGATCTTGATCCTCGCGATGAAGATATCGCCAGAGTCCTCGCCGGGGTGGGGCAGC
Organism: Alloalcanivorax sp.; assembly: GCA_039983755.1. Taxonomy (GTDB): domain Bacteria; phylum Pseudomonadota; class Gammaproteobacteria; order Pseudomonadales; family Alcanivoracaceae; genus Alcanivorax. Next base: position 51,552 of record JBDWVU010000041.1, on the reverse strand, counting down.
AGTGGTTGCCTGGGCACTGGTGGGATTTGCAGTTGCACTATCAGGATGACACCTCCGGTGATCAGGTGGAGCGGCTGGAGGATTTGCTGGATGTGCGGGATTACACCGGTTACTGGGCGGGGTTGAGATTGCATGGCGAAGGCGGACATGCTCCTGCCTTGGGTTACACCGTCAATGCGCTCTTTCAAGAGGGGGATCTGAAGCGTTATGTCATTGATGGCGAGGGAAGCCGTGTCGACAGTGAAGACCGTGTGCAGGGCTTTCTGGTTCAGGGGGAGTTCTACGGTCGAATAGACAGTCTCAGCTGGCGCCCGGCATTGGGGGTGCGGGCCGCGACAACCGACAAACCGGACTTTGCTGTCAACGATGGCTACTTCCAGAGCCGTGTACAGAGTAACCGCCGCCCCGGTGTGGCAGATCTCTCCACCGGGGTGCTCGGTGATCTGCTCGACTATGAGATGAAGAACCTGGCTTATGCCGCGGCCTGGTACCAGCAGCAATTGTGGCCCCGTGCAGAACTGGAAGTGTTGGCGGGCACGGTGCGTCGCTTGAATTCCTCTGTGCCGGTCAATAGTCGAATCAGTAATCCGCTGGTACAGGGGGAAGAGCACCTGGGCAATGTGGTGAATGTGGCGCTGGGTTGGCAATCCTTTCCCTTGGCATTGTCAGAGCGTCGGCAGATGCAATTGTCCGCCCGTTTGAGTTACTCCGCGTTTGATATGGGGGAGGCCTATCAGCGGCCTGAACAGATTCACCAGATCCTGTTTGTTATCGCAGGGAGGTGGTAACGATGGTCTTTTCATCCAACCTTTTTGTCTTTCTCTTTCTGCCGCTGTTTCTCGCGGCCTATTATCTGACGCCAACGCGCTGGCGAAACTGGGCCATCCTGCTGGGCAGCTATCTGTTTTATGCCTGGTGGCGACCGGATTTCCTGCTGCTTTTTGTGGCAATCACGCTGTGGAATTATGCTTTTGCACTGGTGATACACAAATACCGGGAGCACCCCCGTTGTTTTTACTGGTTGGTGCTCGGGGTGGCTGGAGATCTGGCGGCACTGGGTTATTTCAAGTACGCCAACTTTGGTGTGGAAGGCATCAGCACACTTATGCTGTCAGTGGGGCTTAATCCCTTCTTTCTTGAGACCATTATTCTGCCGCTGGGCATTTCCTTCTATACCTTTCAGGCACTGGCCTATCTGGTAGATGTCTATCGGGGAGATGCCAAGCCAACGCGCAGTTTTATCAACTTCGCCGCGTTCATTTCCTTTTTCCCCCAGCTGATTGCCGGGCCGATTCTGCGTTACCGGAATCTTGAGCGACAGTTCGAGAAACGTACCCATTCCATGGAGTTGTTTTCCCTGGGGGCCAGTCGTTTCCTGCTGGGCTTTATCAAGAAAGTGTTGATTGCTGACAGCATCGCGCCCGTGGCCGCGTATCTCATGGCCGCCCCGGATCCCGGGTTTGTGGATAGCTTGTTTGCGGTGGTGATATCCACCCTGCAACTGTATTTCGATTTTTCCGGTTACTCGGACATGGCCATCGGACTGGGCATGATGATGGGTTTCAAGTTCCAGGAGAACTTCAATCAGCCCTTTGTCTGCCAGAGTGTTACCGAGTTCTGGCAGCGCTGGCATATTAGTCTGTCTCAGTGGTTGCGGGACTATCTCTACCGCCCCCTGAAGAAAACCCTGGGCTGGCCTGTGGCGGCGGCCACCTTTACGACGCTGACTCTGGCGGGGCTGTGGCACGGTGCGGATCTGGCTTTTGTGCTGTGGGGGGCTGCATTGGGCGGGATGATGGTTCTGGAGCGGCGGCTCGGCTGGGTAACCACCATGTCGACACCGTACTCGCTCTGGAAAAACTATCGATCCCTGGCGTTCCTGTGGTTTATCTGGCCGCTGTTCCTGGCCGGCAATGTGGATGATGCCTGGCGGATCATGTCTGGTCTGCTGGGCCTGAACGGCTGGGGCAGCCTGCACAACCTTTCCCTGTGGGTGTCCCCCATGACGCTGTTCTTTTGTCTGGTGGCCATGTTCTGGGATCGGGCCAGTGCTTATTACAACAAGCGTTTCTATCTTGGCCTGGACAAGAGCAATGTGTACCAGGATGTGAGTGGTTGGCGAGTGCCTATTCTATGGTGCGGTTTTGCGCTTGCGGTGACTCGGTTGTCTGCCGAGTCGTTCTCTCCCTTTCTCTATTTTCAGTTCTGACAGGAGGTCGTCATGATTGCCATGAAAAAAGCTTCCTTGATCAACGGCTGGCTATTCCTTGCTGCGATCTTCTCCGGGCTCGTTTCACTGCTTTATCCGGTGGCGCATTTCTTTGTGACAGAGACCGCGCCGTGGGATCAGTTTCGCAAGGGTGAGTTGGTGCGCAAGCTGGAGAAGCATGTGGATGAGGTGTTTGTCTTGCGTGAGCCCTCCATTTCCCTATGGGCTGATGCCAGCTTCCTGTTTTTCCATGCCGGCCGGCCCGGCGTATTGGTGGGTGAGGATGACTGGCTTTTTACCCGCGAGGAATATTATTACGACAGCCGCAGCGAGCAGCTGCTGTCGAAAAATTTGCGCGAGCTGACGACGACAGTTTGCACGCTTGAGCAGCTGGGCAAACAGGTGTTGCTGGTGCCGGTGCCGGCGAAGAGGCGGCTGTATGCCCAGTGAGGTGATCGCGCGGTGTCGGCAAGCATGGATTCCTTGTATCAGCGCATCACTTCCCACCTCAGTGACTCCCGCATCGCCTGGGTCGACACCTTGCCGCTAATGCAGCATGCCTCAGCCCGGGATGCGGTTTTCATGCGCACCGACACACACTGGAGTCCACGCGGAGCGGAGGTGGTGGCCGCCGGGGTGGCCTCAACGCTGTCGTTGCCTCTGACTCACCGTTATCAGACCCGGGAGGTGGCAGAGAGGGCCTATGAAGGAGACCTGCTTCGCTACCTGCCAACCAGCAACGGCATCGGGCCGCAACGCGAGGAGCGGCTAACGCGCTATGAAACCGCGGCAGTGGATCAGGCCCAGGATGCCGAGACCTTGCTTGGTGATGACATGCCGCCGGTGGCACTGGTGGGCACCAGCTACAGCGCCATGGATGAATGGCACTTCCCCGGATTCCTCAGGCAGCAGCTGGGGGAGGACGTGCTGGTCTATGCGCTGGAGGCGCAGGGTCCCTTTGCGGCGATGCGGGAGTTTATCAACGGCCCTGCAGCCAGGGATGAGCGGATTAAGTATGTGCTCTGGGAAGTGCCCGAACGGGCGATGATTCAATCAATGGAACCGATTGTGGAGGGGGAGCGTCATGCGTGTATGGCTAATGGTTCTGACCATGTTGTTGAGTTTGCCGGGGTGGGCAGCCCGGGACGGTAACGAAGGGTTGTATGAAATGGCCGCCCCGCCGGACTCGGCCTTTGTACGGGTCATTAACGTGAGCGGTGAACAGGTGGCGGTGGCCATGGATGACTGGCGTCAGTCGCTCTCCCCTGGTCAGGCGGGGGATTATCTCTACCGATCGGAGGGCGCGGCGCAGTTGCAGATCAACGGCAAGCCGTTTGCGTTCGACTTTGCCCGGCGATCGGTGCAGACACTGGTGTTTGATGGCGCGTCGTTAGTGGCGCATCAGGACACCTATTTCTCCAGCCGCCTGAAAGCGCTGCTGGTGATGTACAACCTGTCTGCCCAGCCGGCCACGCTGAAAACCAGCAACGGTGCGGTGAACGTGATCGGGCCGTTGTTGGCGGGCAGCAGTGGTGAGCGGGAAATAAACGGGGTCAAGGTGTCTTTGCGAGTGACCCTCAACAATGGCGCCAATTTGCCTCTCGAGGAAGTCGTGTTGCAGCGCGGCCGGGTCTATACGGTGCTGGTCACGCCGGGCAGTGGCGGTGCGCAGGCACGCTTGGAGGAAACCCATGTGGCAACAGCGACTCCCTGATTTCGCAAAACGGCTAGCCCTGTGTCTGTGTCTTGGTCTTGTCGGCATCTGTTCGGCGGCAGAAGGGGATGGCGGTGATGGCGAGGTGTCTGAGTCGCAAGCCAAACAGCGCGATGTTATGCGCGGTGCCTTTCTGAAGCCCCCGTTCACCTGTGCGGCCTTGTCGGATCCTGAGACCTATGCCGAAGGCAGCATGACCAATATGCGCCAGCTGATCGCCGGTGAGCCCTACTGGTTTTTCCGTACCGAAGTGGATTTGCAGCAATCCTTCCCATTGGATGCGGCCAGTCAGCAGGCGTTTGCCGAACTGGTAGAGCGACTGGCGCAGCGAGGCGTCAAGCTGGTGGTGATGCTGCAGCCGACCCGCGGACTGATGCACGCGGACGCCCTGGTGTCGCCCTGGAAGGAGCGCTATTCGCAGGCGGCTGCGCGGCGTTCCTTTCTGGAAAAAGCACAGACACTGCGCTCGCTGGGGGCGGTGGTTGTCGACATGGAATCGGTGCTGGCCCGTCAGCACGAACAGGAATATTTTTTCCGCCGCGATCACCACTGGACGCCCTACGGCGCCGATGTCAGTGCCCGCCAGGTGGCTGAGACGATGCTGGCGGACCCGGGTATCGATCAGCTAGCCGAGATGGCCTTCGAAACCCGGCCGGCAATTCTGCTGCGCAAGATGGGCACCATGAATGTGGCAGTCAGCATCGCGTGCGGCAATGCCTATGGGTATCAGTGGGTTCGCGGCAGTGTCACGGTGCCCGCAGAAGAGACGGAGAGTGCCGACGCCCTGTTCGGCGATGTGGCGACGCCGGCCATTGCGCTGGCGGGCACCAGTAATTCCGATAATCGGGATGACCGCTACAAGAACTACAACTTTCAGGGCTTTCTGCAGCAATACCTGCGCCGTGATGTTGTGAATTTCGCCATGACCGGCGGTGGGGCGACCGGCTCACTGGAAGATCTGCTGTTATCGGAGGCCTATCAGGATGGCCAGTTCCGTTATCTGATCTGGGAGTTGCCAGTGAACTACGCCCTGGAGGATCAGACCACCTGGCGGCAATTGCTGCCCGAAGCTTCCGGGGGGTGCGCGGATAAAACGCTACTGGCCAGCGAAACGGTGACGCTGCCTGTCGCTGACGTGGATGAGCGTGCAGAGGTATTGGCCAATGCCGGGCAAAACCGGCGTGTTACGGCGGGCAAATCTCATTTGTTGCTCGACATGAACTTCTCGGACAGCAGTTTCAAGGAGTTCTATGTGCTGGCTTATTACGATGATGGCCAGCGTGAGAAAATTCGTATTCGGCGTCCCGCCCGTCTGGATACCGGTCGTTTTATGCTGCGGCTGGATCCGCCGGGGCGGCAAAGCAATCTGCTGTCGGTGCTATTGGAGTTTGAGCAGCCGGTGGCTGTAGCCATGGAAGTGGAGACGTCATTGTGCGACTACTGACGGGCATGTTGCTGGGGCTGGTTACCGGGTGCTCGCAGGCAGCGCTGGTGCCACTTTTCGATAGTCAGTTTCTGGATCCGGCCAGGCCGGATGCGCGGGCGCTGAGCCGCTGTCAGGCTGAGTCGCAGGGATATCCGCCTTATCCCGGTCAGCTGAGGATGGGCAGCAAGTATGATCAGGGACAGGCCAGCAAGGATGTGCTGGACAAGAAGGCGGCCCGCCAATACCGGGCCCAGGTGGAAGCGATCTACAGTTACCTGGCTTTTCTGGGCCAGATCACGGAGTACATGCGCAAACCTGACCCGGCCATCCGTGCTGCGGCAAAGGCGTGTTTTTCCACGACGCTGGAGCGCTGGGCCGAGGCTGAGTCGCTTACCCAGAGAGAGGCGAGCAAGCAGGGAGAAGCGGTCCGAAAATGGTTTTTGTCTGCCCTGGCCACCAACATGATGAAAGCTCAGGCCCTGACGGACTGGCAGGCGAGTGACCGGCAGCGTTATTGGCTGGCGTTGCTGGCGGACCGGGTGCAGGCTTACGCCACCCCCCGGCGTCAGCGCATGGATCTCTACAATAACCATGATTACTGGTCGTCCTGGGCGGTCATGGCCGCGGCGTTGGTGCTGGATGATCCGGCGCGGTTGTCCTGGGCGGAGCAGGGCTACTGGCTGGCCATTGGACAGATAACGCCCAGAAAGGGAGGGGTGGTGTTACCTCTGGAGGCGGCTCGCGGTAAACGGGCGGAGGAATACCATGCCTTTGCGATCACTCCACTGATATTGATGGCGGAGGCGGGCACCCGCAATGGCCTGGCCCTCTATGACGGCGATGGTCAGCAGCTGCATGCATTGGCTGCCCAGGTGGTGCATTTCTGGGCGGGGGATGGCAAGGGGGTCGCGTTTGCGCAACGGCAGGAGTCCATCGATGATCACAAGATGGCCTGGTGGCCGGTGTATGCGCATCGTTTTCCTGAGCGCCTGCCGCTGCCGGCAGGCGATGCGGATCGGTTTAGCTCCCGGTTTACCGGAGGCTCACTAGGGGGATTGTGGGAAGCGCCCCCGTAAACGAAATGGCCACTTCCTGACCCCGTAACAGTCTGGGTAACAGGTCGGCTTCCTGGTCGGCCAGGTTGCCGGCCAGATATTTTCCCTGATTGCTGCCATGCCTCAGGCTCACACCCTTTAACACCAGAGTGCCTTCCCCGCCGGTCTGCAGTGCCGCCAGCCGGTTGCGGTGCAGGTGCAACTCCGCCATGTTGCTGGTGATCTGGCGACCGTCTTCTGCCTCAATGGAAATGGCATAGCGTTGATTGTGGCTGATGTCGGCTTTGTTCAGGGTGACGTGCATGCCACCATCCAGGCGCAGGCCGTCGCTACCATTGCCGTTCAGGCTCAGTGTCTCCAGTCGGGTAACTTGCTGGCCGCGCTGGCTTTTTATCTGAGCCCCGTATTCCTGGTTATTGTGGCTGTCCACTCGAGTCATGCGTATTTCTCCAGTGTGCGCCTCCAGCAGCAAGCCGCTGCCGCCATTGCGCTGTAGCTGGCTGTCCGCAATGGAAAATGCGCCGCTTCCTCCTGCGCGCAGGCCGTGTCCGTTTGAATCGCTAACCTGCAGACGCTCAATGCGGGCAGGGCTGTTGTGCAACACCACGCCTTGCTCTCTGCTGCCACTAAGGGAGAGGCCGGAAATGCTGACGCGACTGCCTGCCTCTGCGTCCAGCCCCCGGTAGAAATTGCTAAATCGGGAGTCGGTTACAAGAAGCAGGGCCGGTGCGGTTCCCGCCTGGTAGCGGTGGCGTGCCACGCTAAGGCCGTTCGCCCGGTAGTCGGCGCGGCCAAGGTCCGTCAGGAGGCTGTTCCGGATACGGGTGGTTGAGCCGCCCCAGCCATGAATAAAGCCGCTGCTATGATCGCCGTTGCTGGACAGGGTGCTGTTCTCGATGAGCAGCTCGCCCCGATTAATGAGGCAGCCGCCGTGGCGACCTTCTATAAACAGGGTGCTGGCGGACAGGGTCAGGCGGGCGCCGGGGCCGATGATCAATGGATAGTGGAGTGCCCAGCCAGAGGACGTGCGGCTCAGTGCGCGGCTGTCCAGCGTGCGAGCCAACTGCGCCAGTGTGTATTCGCCGCTATTGAGGACGATGGCCTGGGGATGACCCTGTTGGTATCGGGCAATCTGGCGGAACAGGCCGTTGGCGGCAAAGGTCTCCAGAGGCCAGTTACTGGCTTCGTTTGCGTAAATCGGGGACAGCCGTACCGATGCGAGGGCGGGCTGGAATGTCAGCATGAGAAATAGCGCAACGAGTAAGGTTTTCATCATGCACTCCGTAGAAGGGCGCTCAGTTCCCGGGTCTTGCTGGCGAGCAGTGCCGGATTGGAGCGGGTTTCCACATTCAGGCGGACCAGGGGTTCGGTATTGGAGGCGCGGACGTTGAAGCGCCAGTCGCTGAATTCAAGGCTCACGCCATCGGTGTCATCCTGGATAAGCGCAATGTGGCTGTACTGGTCGAGGATCTTGCGCAGCGCGAGGCGACTGTCTGGCACTGAAAAGTTGATCTCCCCAGACACCGGGTAGCGCCTGGCCCGATCTCGAACCAGGGCCGACAGGGTTTGCCCGGAATCCGCCAGGAGTCGGGACAGGTGTAACCAGGGCAGGATGCCGGAGTCGCAATAATGGAAATCCCGGAAGTAGTGGTGCCCGCTCATCTCGCCGCCGTAAAGGGCGTCATCCTTGCGCATGCGTTCCTTGATGAAGGCGTGGCCGGTTTTGCTCTGCATCGGCTGCCCGCCGGCCTCAAGCACGGAATCAATGGTGCTCCAGGTCAGGCGTGGGTCGTGAATGATGGTGCTGCCTGGCTGACGGGCGAGCAGGGCGTTGGCCAGTAACCCGATGATGTAGTAGCTCTCGACGAAGTCGCCATGCTCATCAAAAAAGAAACAGCGGTCGAAATCGCCGTCGAAGGCCACGCCCAGCTGGGCGCCATGGGTGATCACCGCCTGACTGGTTTCTGCCCGGTTCTCAGGCAGTAGAGGATTCGGCACCCCATTGGGGAAGGTGCCGTCGGGGGTGTCATGGTAGCGATGCAGCAAGGGCTTGATGCCACGCCGCGCCAGGGTGTCCAGCAGCACGTCAAGCGCCGGGCCAATGGCGCCATTGCCCGCATTGCTGACCATGCAGAAGCCATCCAGAGGCTGACAGTCCACCAAATGAAGCAGATGCTCTATATAGGGCTGCTTGTCGGTCTTGCGATGTCGCCTGCCACGCAGGCCGGTGTCCGGAAAACGGTTGGCAAGTACCCGGTCACGAATGTCGAAGAGTCCGGTATCGCCACTGATGGGGCTGGCGCCGCGGCGGACCAGCTTCATGCCGTTGTAGTCCGCCGGGTTGTGGCTGGCGGTAATCTGCACGCCGCCATCGGCCTGATGGTAGACGGTGCCGAAATACACTTCTTCTGTGCCGCTCAAGCCGATATCGATGACATCGGCGCCGCTGCTCATGATGCCCTCGCAGAGCGCATTGCTCAGTGCCGGTGAGCTCAGGCGCATGTCGGCGCCGACCACAATGCGGCTGGCCTTCAGCCAGTCAGACATGGCTCGACCGATCCGCCAGGCCATGTCCTCATTCAGTTCCTCGCCGACCCGGCCGCGAATGTCATAGGCCTTGAAGCAGGCCGCACTCATGACGGCAGCTGCGCCACTTTGTCGGCAGCGTCCTCGCGGTGGTAGCGGTCACTGATGCGGATAATGTCATCTTCACCCAGATAGGTGCCTGACTGGACTTCGATCAGTTCAAGCGGAATGCGCCCGGGGTTCTCCAGCGAGTGTACCTCCCCAATGGGGATAAAGGTGGACTGGTTCTCTGCGACCAGGAAGGTTTTTTCTCCGCAAGTGACCTTGGCGGTACCTGAGACCACAATCCAGTGTTCCGCCCGGTGGTGATGCATTTGAACGGAGAGCTGTTCGCCGGGTTTTACGGTGATGTGCTTTACCTGATAGCGGTTGCCCTTGTCGACGGAGTCGTACTTGCCCCAGGGGCGATGAACCAGGCGGTGGTCTTCGGTTTCTGGCCGCTTGCGAGCCTTGAGGGTATCAGTGATGCGCTTTACTTCCTGGGTCTGGCTCTTGTGAGCCACCAGGATCGCATCCGGAGTATCGACAACCACCAGATCTTCCACGCCGAGCAGGGCGACCAGGCGTTGGTCGCTCAGGGCCAGGTTGTTGCTGCTGTCATGGGCAATGACGTCGCCGCGCAGGTGATTGCCATCACTGTCCTTGTCCAGATGGTCCCACAGGGATTGCCAGGAACCCAGGTCATTCCAGAACAGTTCAACCGGTACCACGGCGCCATCAGAGGTGCGCTCCATAATGGCGTAATCAATGGAAAGGTCTTCACAGCGGGCAAAGCTGGTTTCGTCCAGGCGGATAAAGTCCAGATCCGCTTCGCCCTGCAAGAGTGAATGGGTGCAGTGCGCCAGCATCTGGGGGTGGTATTCGCGCAACTCCTGCAGATATCGCTCGGCGCGGAACAGGAACATGCCGCTGTTCCACAGATAGTTGCCGTCATCCAGGAATTGCTGGGCGGTGGCGGCATCCGGTTTTTCCACGAAGCGTTCAATCAGATGGTACTTGCCGCGGGCTTCGCCCATACATATATAGCCGTAGCCAGTTTCCGCTCGGGTTGGTTGTATGCCGAAGGTGACGAGCTGGCCGGTTTCAGCAGCCTGGCACCCGGCATTGATGGTTTCTTCGAGCGCCTCAGGGTTGCGGATGGCGTGGTCAGCGGGGCAAATAAATATTTTTGCATTGGTGTCGCGCTGGCGAGCCTGAAGAGCCGCCAGGGCCACAGCGGGCGCGGTATTACGCCCACAGGGCTCGAGCAGGATGTCTGCTTCGATGCCGATGTCGTGAAGTTGTTCTGCAACCAGGAAGCGGTGCTCCTGATTGCAGACAATGATGGGGCGGACAGCGCGTAATTCTGCGGGCAAACGCAGGATTGTGGCCTGCAGCATGCTGAACTCGCCATTCAGGCGCAGCAACTGCTTGGGGTAGTGAGAGCGAGACAGCGGCCAAAGGCGTGAGCCGGTACCGCCGGCAATAATGACTGGAATCAGCATTGGAAATAATCCCTTCCTATCCAACAAACCCACCCAAGCCGGTGGGGCGGACACAAGTGTGTTCCTGGCAACCAAACATGCGCTGTTGCTGGTGATGCAGGGAAGGGGGCGGTAGCAGGTTTTACGAAATTCCACTCTGACGGGTAGTATGGTAACGCCCCGAAAGGAGTAATTTATGGAAATCGTGCCTCCTCTGACGGCTAATTTGCACTTTGATTGAAATTAGCCCTTGCAAAGACGGGGGCAGCTCTCTAGTATGCGCAACCTGCCTTCGGGCAGTACCAACCGGGGCATTGTTCCCGGGCTTGTTTTGATACCACTCACCTATCCTGTAGCGATGAGGTAAGTGGGCTTTTTGCCATATAAATATGGCTCGAAACGGTCTGGAGTTTGTTAGCTATGGCTAACCAAAGAATCCGTATTCGTCTCAAGGCCTTTGATCATCGTCTGATTGATCAGTCCGCCCAGGAGATCGTGGATACGGCCAAACGGACAGGCGCGCAAGTGACGGGTCCAATCCCGCTGCCGACGCGTAAAGAACGCTTTACAGTGCTGGTCTCTCCGCACGTAAACAAAGATGCGCGAGATCAGTATGAGATCCGCACCCACAAGCGGCTGGTGGACATTGTCGAGCCTACGGATAAAACCGTGGACGCGCTGATGAAACTGGATCTGGCTGCCGGTGTGGACGTGCAGATCAGCCTGGGTTAACAACGGGCGGGTTTATCCCGACAGGTTGTGAAGAGGTAAACAATGGCGATTGGTGTGATCGGTCGAAAATGCGGCATGACCCGGGTGTTCACTGAAGAAGGTGTCAGTGTTCCGGTGACTGTGATTGAGGTGAGCCCTAATCGGGTCTCCCAGGTCAAGACCGAAGAATCAGATGGCTATCAGGCCGTACAGGTAACTGTAGGTGAGCGCCGTGCCAGCCGTGTGACCAAGGCGCAAGCCGGTCACTTTGCTAAGGCTGGTGTAGAGGCGGGTCGTGGTGTCTGGGAATTCCGTGCTGAAGCTGGTGAGTTTGAGGCGGGTTCCTCGGTGACTGTTGAGGGGTTTGAGGCAGGTCAGATGATCGATGTCACTGGCTCCTCCAAGGGTAAAGGGTTCGCTGGCGGCGTTAAGCGCTGGAACTTCAGTACCCAGGACGCCACTCACGGCAACTCCTTGTCCCACCGTGCTCCGGGTTCTATTGGTCAGAACCAAACCCCGGGTCGAGTGTTTAAAGGCAAGAAGATGGCCGGTCATCTGGGTGCTGAGCGTGTCACTGTCCAGAACCTGGAAGTGGTGCGTGTCGATGCTGACAAGAATCTGTTGCTGGTTAAAGGTGCGGTCCCCGGTGCTACCGGTGGTGATGTGATCGTGCGTCTGGCAGTGAAGGCGAAGGCCTGAAAGAGGAATAGAGGATGAATCTCAATACTGCCTCTGGAGGTACCGTTACCGTTTCCGAAGTCGCCTTCGGCAAGGACTTTAACGAGCCTCTGGTTCATCAGGTTGTGACTGCGTTTCTGGCAGGTGCCCGTCAGGGTTCCAAAGCTCAGAAAAACCGTTCCGATGTGAGTGGTGGTGGTCGTAAGCCGTGGCGTCAAAAGGGTACTGGTCGTGCCCGTGCGGGTACGATTCGTAGCCCGATCTGGCGTGGCGGCGGCAAGACTTTTGCTGCGGTACCGCGTGACCACTCTCAGAAAGTGAACCGCAAAATGTACCGCGGTGCGCTGCAGTGCATTATGTCTGAGCTGGTGCGTCAAGAGCGTCTGGTTGTTGTGGATGAGTTTACTGTTGACTCTCCCAAGACCAAAACGGTTGCAGCCAAGTTGAAAGACATGGAGCTGAGCAGCGTGTTGATCGTCACTGATGACGTTGACGAAAACCTGTTCCTGGCTTCACGTAATTTGCCGAAGGTTGATGTGCGCGATTCTCAGGGCGTTGATCCGGTAAGTCTGATTGCTTTCGAGAAGGTGCTGATCACTGTGCCGGCTCTGAAGAAGCTTGAGGAGGCCCTGGCATGAATCAAGAGCGTATTTTGCAGGTGCTGCGTGCGCCGCACGTTTCTGAAAAGGCCACAGTAGTAGCCGATCAGAACAACACCTTCGTGTTTAAGGTTGCTAAAGATGCGAGCAAGCTGGAAATCAAAAAAGCGGTTGAAGCGCTTTTTGAAGTGAAGGTTGAAGCTGTTCGTACCGCCAACATGAAAGGCAAGTCCAAATTCTTTGGTCGCGTTGCTGGTAAGCGCGTTGACTGGAAGAAGGCCTATGTTTCCCTCGCGGAAGGCCAGGACATTGACTTCCTGGGCGCAGAGTAAGGAAGGGAGTAAGGAATAATGGCGATTGTAAAGTGCAAGCCGACTTCTCCGGGCCGCCGCTTTGTAGTCAAGGTGGTCAACGAAGATCTGCACAAAGGTGCTCCCTACGCACCGCTGTTGGAAGCCAAGGCGAAAAACGGTGGTCGTAACAATAACGGTCGTATTACCACTCGTCATAAGGGTGGCGGTCACAAGCAGAAATATCGTGTGATCGATTTCCGTCGCAACAAAGACGGTATCGCCGGGGTTGTAGAGCGCCTTGAGTATGACCCGAACCGCACCGCGCACATTGCGCTGGTGAAGTATCTTGACGGTGAGCGTCGATACATTCTGGCCCCCAAAGGGCTGAAGGCAGAAGATCGTATCCAGTCCGGCGAAGATGCGCCGATCAAGCTGGGTAACGCACTTCCGCTGCGTAATATTCCGCTGGGTTCCACTATCCACAATGTGGAAATGAAGCCTGGCAAAGGTGGTCAGATTGCTCGCTCTGCAGGGACTTCCGTGCAGCTGCTGGCAAAAGACGGCCAGTATGTGACTCTGCGTTTGCGCTCCGGCGAAATGCGCAAGGTTCACGCTGACTGCAAGGCCACAATCGGTGAAGTATCCAACAGTGAGCACAGCTTGCGCTCACTGGGTAAGGCGGGCGCGACGCGCTGGCGGGGTGTTCGACCCACCGTACGCGGTGCGGCGATGAACCCGGTAGACCATCCGCATGGTGGTGGTGAAGGGCGCAGTTCTGGTGGCCGTCATCCGGTGACCCCTTGGGGTGTTCCGACCAAAGGCTACAAGACCCGTACAAACAAGCGCACGACCAAAATGATTGTGCGTGACCGTCGTAAGTAAGGGATAAAGAGAGGTTCAGGCTGTGCCACGTTCACTGAAAAAAGGTCCTTTTATGGATCACCACCTGCTAAGCAAGGTGGAAGATGCGGTGGAAGCCGGCTCCCGTAAGCCGATTAAAACCTGGTCTCGCCGCTCCATGATCATTCCGGAGATGGTAGGCCTGACTATTGCGGTATATAACGGCAAGCAACATGTGCCGGTAATGGTTTCCGAGCATATGGTTGGCCACAAGCTGGGTGAATTTGCCCTGACCCGCAACTACCGCGGGCATGCCGTGGACAAGAAGGCTAAGCGATAAGGTGACAGTTATGGCTACTGAAGTTGCAGCCCGTCTGCGCGGTGCAAGAATTTCGGCTCAGAAAGCCCGCCTCGTAGCCGACCAGGTCCGTGGCCTGGAGGTTGAGAAGGCGCTGAATCTTCTGGAATTCAGCCCGAAGAAGGCGGCAAAAATCGTTAAGAAGGTGCTGGAGTCCGCGATTGCAAATGCGGAAAACAACGACGGCGCTGACGTTGATGAGCTGAAGGTGTCCACGGTATTCGTGGATGAAGGCATGACGATGAAGCGGATTCGCCCGCGCGCCAAAGGCCGCGCTGATCGTATCCTCAAGCGTACTTGCCACATTACTGTGAAAGTCTCAGAAGGTCAGGAGTAACCAGATGGGTCAGAAAGTTCATCCGGTCGGTATTCGCCTTGGCATTGTCAAAGAGCATAATTCGCTTTGGTATGCCGGACCGAAGTCTTATTCAGACTGCCTGGTTACCGATCTGCAAGTGCGTGAGTATCTTTTCAAGCGCCTTAAAAGTGCATCGGTAAGCCGTATCAAGATCGAACGTCCTTCTGAAAACGTTCGCATCACTATTGCTACTGCGCGTCCGGGCATTGTTATTGGCAAGAAAGGTGAAGACGTTGAGCGTCTGCGTCGTGATGTTGCTGCCAAGATGGGTGTGCCTGTGCACATCAACATCGAGGAAGTGCGCAAGCCCGACTTGGATGCCCGTCTGGTAGGTGATAATGTCGCCGGCCAGCTGGAACGTCGAGTCATGTTCCGTCGCGCCATGAAGCGTGCGGTGCAGAACGCCATGAAGTCTGGCGCTGAAGGTATTCGAATTCAGCTGTCCGGTCGTCTGGGTGGTGCAGAAATTGCGCGTACCGAATGGTACCGCGAAGGCCGAGTGCCTCTGCATACTTTGCGTGCTGACATCGACTACGCAAGCGTACGTGCTGAAACCACTTACGGCACCATCGGTGTGAAGGTCTGGATCTTCCGCGGCGAAGTGCTTGGTGGCATGGAGCAGGTACAGGAAGAGCAGAAGCAGTCCAAGGGCGCGAAGAAGCGCGGCCGCGGTTAAAGGGTAACGAACGATGTTGCAGCCGAAGCGTACCAAATTCCGGAAAGTGATGAAGGGCCGTAACCGTGGCCTGGCACAACGGGGCAGCAAGGTGTCATTCGGCACCATTGGCCTGCAGGCAACCGGTCGTGGCCGCATTACTGCGCGCCAGATCGAAGCAGCCCGTCGTGCAATGACCCGCCATATCAAGCGGGGCGGTAAAATTTGGATCCGGGTATTCCCGGACAAGCCGATTACCAATAAGCCTCTCGAAGTGCGGATGGGTAAAGGTAAGGGTTCTGTAGAGTACTGGGTTGCTCAGATTCAACCTGGAAAAATGCTTTACGAAATGGAAGGTGTGTCAGAAGACGTTGCGCGTGAAGCGTTCCGTCTGGCCGCGGCCAAGCTGCCGGTAAGCACCCGTGTCGTGACTCGGACGGTGATGTAAGCCATGAAAGCGAGCGAGCTGAAAGATAAGAGTGTCGAGGAGCTGCAGCAGACGCAAATCGAGCTGCTTGAGGAACAATTCAAGCTGCGTATGAAGAGCGCGTCCGGTCAGATTTCTAAAACCCATGAGCTTGGGAAGGTTCGCCGCAATATTGCGCGCGTTAAGACCATTCTGAGAGAGAAACAGGGTAACTAGTCATGGCAGAGGCGAACACAATGCGCCGGACCGCTACCGGCAAAGTCATCTCCAATAAGGGTGATAAAACTATCACTGTGTTGGTAGAGCGCCGGGTTCAGCACCCGATTTACGGCAAGATCATCAAGCGTTCCACCAAGTTGATGGCGCATGATGAAGAAAATCAGTGTCGTGAAGGTGACCTGGTCACCATCGAGGAGTGCCGGCCGCTGTCCAAGCGTAAAGCTTGGATGCTGGTTAACGTAGTTGAACAGTCTAAGGCCTAAACGGACCGTTGCTGTGGCTGCCTGTAAGGGCAGAGTTGGAGAGATTAAGCGATGATTCAGACCGAAAGCATGCTCGAGGTAGCTGATAACAGTGGCGCCCGTCGAGTACAGTGCATCAAAGTGCTGGGTGGTTCTCACCGCCGCTATGCAGGCATTGGTGACATCATCAAGGTCACAGTAAAGGAAGCGATTCCACGCGGCCGTGTCAAGAAAGGCGACGTGATGACCGCTGTAGTCGTTCGTACCCGTAAAGGTGTACGTCGTCCGGACGGATCACTGATTCGTTTCGACGAAAATGCCGCGGTGTTGTTGAACAACAACAAAGCACCGGTCGGTACTCGGATCTTCGGCCCAGTAACGCGCGAGCTGCGTACTGAGCAATTTATGAAGATCATTTCCCTGGCACCTGAAGTTCTGTAAAGGCGGGTGAAGGTAATGCTCAAGATTAAGCGTGATGACGAAATCATCGTAATTGCGGGTAAGGACAAAGGTAAGCGTGGCTCTGTTCAGCAAGTTCTGGACAACGGTCGCCTCATCGTTGCTGGCGTTAACATGGTCAAGAAGCATGTTAAAGCCAACCCTAACCGCGGTACTCAAGGCGGCATCGTAGAACAGGAAGCATCGCTAAACGCTTCTAACGTTGCCATCTGGAACCCCAAGACGCAGAAAGCGGATCGTGTGGGCTTCCGTTTTGAAGACGGCAAAAAAGTTCGCTTCTTCAAGTCCAACGGCGAAACGCTGTAGGTTAGGTGACCCATGAGTGATCTGAAAAAGATTTATCAAGACGAAATCGCGCCCAAGCTGAAAGAAGAGCTTGGTCTCGGTAATATCATGGAAGTGCCGAAGATCACCAAGATCACCCTGAATATGGGTGTTGGTGAAGCTTCTGCGGATCGTAAAGCGATGGAAGGTGCTTTGGCGGACATGACGGCCATTTCTGGCCAGAAGCCCCTGGTAACCAACGCGCGCAAGTCTGTTGCAGGCTTTAAGATTCGTGAAGGTTGGCCGATTGGCTGCAAGGTGACCATGCGCAACCAGAGAATGTATGAGTTCCTGGAACGCCTGGTTTCTGTTGCCATTCCGCGAATCCGTGACTTCCGTGGTTTGAACCCGAAATCCTTCGATGGCCGGGGCAACTTCTCCATGGGTCTGCGTGAGCAGATCGTGTTCCCGGAGATCGATTTCGACAAGGTCGACAAGCTGCGTGGTATGGATATTACCATTACCACTTCAGCCAAGACTGATGACGAAGCACGGGCGCTGCTGCGCGCCTTCAACTTCCCGCTGAAGGGCTAAGAGGATTTGTCATGGCTAAAGAATCCATGAAAAACCGGGAAGCAAAACGCGCTAAGCTGGTTCAGCGTTTTGCCGCCAAGCGCGCAGCGCTTAAGGCGATCATCCAGGATCCCAATGCAGAACCTGAAGCGAAGTGGGATGCTCAGCTTCAGCTGCAAAAAATGCCGCGCGATTCTTCTCCGGTTCGTCAGCGTAATCGCTGTCGTCTCACCGGTCGTCCGCACGGTTACTACCGCAAATTCGGCCTTAGCCGGATCAAGCTGCGTGAAGCAGCAATGCGCGGTGATGTTCCCGGTCTGGTTAAAGCCAGCTGGTAAGCCAAGAGTTAGGTAGCGGAGCGATTGCGGCATGAGCATGCAAGATACCCTGGCGGATATGTTTACTCGTATCCGTAACGCCCAGATGGCCAAGAAAGTACAGGTCGAGATTCCTGCGTCAAAAGCAAAGGAAGCTGTTGCCAAAGTACTGAAGGACGAGGGCTATATCGCAGGTTACGAAGTAACCAGCGATAAAAAACCGGTAATGACGGTTGAGCTGAAGTATTACGAAGGCAGCCCTGTGATCGAGAAGATCGCACGGGTAAGCCGTCCTGGTCTGCGGGTTTACAAGTCCGCTGGTGAGATCCCCAAGGTCAAAGATGGCCTCGGTGTTATGATCGTATCCACTAATCAGGGCATTATTTCTGACCGGGCAGCGCGCAAAGCCAATGTTGGTGGCGAGCTGATCTGCGAAGTGTCCTAACAGAAGCGGCGTAGACAGGTTAGGTGCAACAATGTCTAGAGTAGCAAAAAATCCGGTAAATCTGCCGAAGGGCGTCGAAGTTAAAGTCGATGGCCAAAAAGTCGCCGTAAAAGGTGGCAAAGGCAGCCTGGAGCATGAAGTTCACGAGCTGGTAGCCGTGTCTCTGGAAGAAGGCGTGATGTCTGTAAAGCCTCACGAAGACTCCCAGAAGGCTTGGGCTTTGGCCGGGACCACCCGTGCTCTGCTGAATAATATGGTAACCGGCGTAGCCGATGGGTTTGAGCGCAAGCTTCAGCTCCTGGGTGTTGGTTACCGCGCACAGGCTCAGGGCAAGGTGTTGAACCTGACCCTCGGGTTTTCCCACCCGGTGGCTTACGAGCTGCCTGAAGGGATTACCGTAGAGACCCCGAGCCAGACTGAAATTGTCATTAAGGGCATTGATAAGCAACTGGTTGGTCAGGTTGCTGCCAATGTTCGGGCCTTCCGTCCGCCTGAGCCTTACAAGGGTAAAGGGGTGCGCTATGCTGATGAGCAAGTGCGCCGTAAGGAAGCCAAGAAGAAATAATCGTCGAGATTGATGCCATGAAAGACAAAAAAGTTGCACGTCTACGCAGGGCCAAGCGCACTCGTCTGAAGATCCGCGAGTTGGGCGAAGTTCGTCTGTGCGTACATCGTACCCCGCGTCATATTTATGCGCAGGTAATCTCTGCGGCAGGCGACCAGGTACTGGCTTCTGCCAGTACAGTGGAGAAAGATTTGCGTGCTGACGCTACCGGTAATGCTGATGCAGCGACCAAAGTTGGTCAGATTATTGCTCAGCGTGCCAAAGAAGCGGGCATTGAGCGCGTAGCCTTTGACCGTTCTGGTTTTAAATATCACGGTCGCGTAAAGGCGCTGGCTGATGCCGCGCGTGAAAACGGGCTTGAATTCTAAGGGTGCTTGGTTATGGCGAAGGTTGATCCCAACGAAGGTCTGCAGGAAAAACTGGTTCAGGTAAACCGGGTTGCTAAAGTAGTAAAAGGCGGCCGTATTTTTGGTTTTACCGCGTTGACTGTAGTGGGTGACGGCAAGGGTAAAGTTGGCTTTGGTCGTGGCAAGGCGCGTGAAGTGCCTGCTGCTATCCAGAAAGCCCTGGAAGCTGCCCGCCGCAACATGATTCAGGTAGAGCTGAACGGTTCTACCATCCAGCACCCAATGAAGGCCCGTCACGGTGCCTCCAAGGTGTACATGCAGCCGGCCGATGAAGGTACCGGTGTGATTGCCGGCGGTGCCATGCGTGCCGTGCTGGAAGTCGCAGGCGTTCAGAACGTACTGGCCAAGTGCTATGGCTCCACTAACCCGGTAAACGTGGTTCGGGCTACCTTTAATGGTCTGAAATCCATGGCTTCTCCGGAATCTGTGGCTGCCAAGCGTGGCAAGTCTGTTGAAGAGATTCTGAACTAAGCGCAGATAAGCGGAATCGATACGATGGCTGAAAAGATCAAGGTAAAGCTGGTTAAAAGCACCAATGGCCGGCTGGAAAAGCATAGGGCCTGCGTGCGTGGTCTCGGTCTGCGCCGTATTGGCCACACCGTTGAAGTTGAAGATACCCCGTCAGTACGAGGCATGATCAACAAGGTTTCGTACCTGGTGCAGGTAGAGGGAGAATAAGTGATGCGTCTTAATGATTTGCATCCCGCTGAAGGTTCCCGTCCGGAAGGTAAGCGCGTAGGTCGCGGTATCGGTTCCGGCTTGGGCAAGACTGGTGGCCGTGGTCATAAAGGTCAGAAGTCTCGCTCCGGTGGTACCGTGAAGCCCGGTTTCGAAGGTGGTCAAATGCCGCTGCAGCGTCGTGTGCCGAAGTTCGGTTTCACGTCCAAGCTGGCAATGGGCACCGCTGAAGTCCGTCTTGCTGAACTGGCAAAAGTGGAAGGTGACGTGATCGACCTGGCTTCTTTGAAAGCAGCCAACGTTGTTCGCCGTGACATGAAGCGAGCCAAAATTGTTCTGCAAGGTGAAATCGATCGTGCAGTGACTGTTCGTGGTGTTGCCATTTCCAAAGGCGCCCGTGAAGCAGTTGAAAAAGCTGGCGGTAAAGTCGAAGAGTAAGGCTGCGCTTTATGGCGAAGAATCGCGCTCAAACACTAAATGGCGGTGCGCCGAAAGCTGACGGTAACGCAATGCGTGAACTGTGGCGGCGGATCGGTTTTCTGTTGGGCGCCCTGGTGGTGTTCCGGGTCGGGGCGCATATCCCGGTCCCGGGCATGAACCCGGAAGCGTTGCAACAGATGTTCAACAATAACCGGGACACCATTCTTGGCCTGTTCAACATGTTCTCTGGTGGTTCACTGGAGCGCATGAGTATCTTTGCGTTGGGCATTATGCCCTACATTACGGCCAGCATCGTGATTCAGCTGATGACTGCTGTAGTGCCAACGCTTGAGCAGCTTCGTAAGGAAGGTGAGCAAGGGCGGCGCAAGATTACCCAGTACACCCGTTATCTGACGGTGGCGCTGGGGGCGATACAGTCATTCGGTATGGTGGCCGGTCTTAACAGTCAGGGTATTACCCTGCTGCCTGAAACAGCCAACACCATGCAAATTGCCAGCTTCTATTTTGTGGCAGTCAGCACCCTGGTAACGGGTACTGTCTTCCTGATGTGGCTGGGTGAACAGATTACCGAGCGCGGTATCGGCAATGGTATCTCCATGCTGATTTTCGCCTCCATCGTGTCCGGCCTGCCTGGTGCGGTGGCGCAGACGTTTGAATCTGCGCGTACCGGCGACCTCAGCCTGATCATGATGCTGTTTGTGTTCTTGGTTGCCATGGCCGTGATTTTCGGTGTGGTATACGTGGAGCGCGGACAACGCCGTATTACGGTAAACTATGCGCGCCGTCAGCAAGGGCGTCGTGTGTATGCAGCACAGCAGAGTCATCTGCCGCTGAAGGTAAACATGGCAGGGGTGATTCCTGCGATTTTTGCCAGCTCTATCTTGCTGTTTCCGGCGTCGCTGACCCAGTGGTTCAGTGACTCCAATCCGGATTCATGGTGGGGCCAGGCGCTGCGTAATGTCAGTGAAGCCCTGCTGCCAGGTACGCCGCTGTATATTCTGCTGTTTACCCTGGCAATTGTGTTCTTTTGCTACTTTTATACAGCGCTGGTGTTCAATCCGAAGGATGTCGCTGACAACCTGAAGAAATCCGGCGCCTATATTCCGGGCATTCGCCCGGGCGAGCAGTCCGCTCGCTATATCGACACGGTGATGGGGCGTTTGACTCTGATCGGTGCGGTATACATGACGCTGGTGTGCCTACTGCCGCTGGGTCTGCAAGCTGTTGCCAATGTGCCCTTTTACTTGGGCGGCACCTCTCTGCTGATCGTTGTGGTAGTGGTAATGGACTTCTGGTCGCAGGTTAATTCGCACCTGACGTCCACCCAGTATGAGAAGTTGATGAAGAAATCCAACCTGAAAGGGTATGGTGGCACCGGTCTGGTGCGTTAACGAACGAGGCGAGTGCGATGAAAGTTCAGGCTTCTGTGAAGAAGATCTGCCGAAACTGCAAAGTGATCCGTCGTAAGGGTCGCGTCATGGTTATCTGCAGTGCCGAACCCCGGCACAAGCAGCGCCAGGGTTAAGGTTACGTCTTCTTTTAAGTGTTTGGTTGAAATTCAGTCGGCGTAGCGCTAGACTCTGCCGCCTTTCGGCGCCCTTGAGTCTGGCGCCACCCGTTTTGTGAATCGGAGATATTCGGATGGCCCGTATTGCAGGCGTTAACATCCCGGAAAATAAGCACACGGTGATTTCGCTCACCTACATCTTCGGGATCGGTCGCACCCGCGCAGCATCAATCTGCGTAGCGACTGGTATTGAGCAGACCGCGAAAGTTCGCGAGCTGACCGGTGAGCAACTTGACGCCATTCGTGGTGAAGTTGCGAAGTTCTCTACCGAAGGTGACCTGCGCCGGGAAATCAACATGAACATCAAGCGTCTGATGGACCTCGGTTGCTACCGTGGTATTCGCCATCGTCGCGGCTTGCCGCTTCGCGGTCAGCGTACCAAGACCAATGCGCGCACCCGTAAAGGTCCGCGTAAACCGATTCGCAAATAAGCTGAATTAGACAGCGGCTGGATTTGGATAGGCATTATGGCTAAGTCAAAGAAAGATAGTGGCGCACGTCGTAAGAAGGTAACGCGCACCGTTGCGGACGGTATTGCGCACGTGCACGCTTCCTTCAACAACACCATCATCACCATCACTGATCGTCAGGGCAATGCGTTGTCCTGGGCGACCTCCGGTGGCGCTGGTTTCCGTGGTTCCCGTAAGAGCACCCCGTTCGCTGCCCAGGTGGCGGCTGAAAACGCGGGTAATGCTGCAAAGGACTACGGTCTGAAAAATCTTGAAGTGCGGGTGAAAGGCCCAGGTCCGGGTCGTGAATCTTCTATTCGTGCCCTGAACGGTTGCGGCTACAAGATCACCCATATTGAGGACGTAACGCCGATTCCCCATAACGGTTGCCGTCCGCCTAAAAAGCGTCGCGTGTAACGGGAGTTAGAGCAAGATGGCAAGATACATCGGTCCCAAGTGCAAGCTTTCCCGTCGAGAAGGCACCGATCTGTTCCTGAAGAGCGGTATCCGCCCTCTGGAATCAAAGTGTAAAGCTGAGCAGGCTCCTGGCCAGGCTGCTGGTGCCAGCGGTCGTCGCCCGGCACGGTTGTCTGACTACGGTGTTCAGCTGCGCGAAAAGCAAAAAGTTCGTCGTACCTATGGTGTGCTGGAAAAGCAGTTCCGTAGCTACTACAAGAAAGCGGCTGCTTCCAAAGGCGCTACAGGCGAAGTCCTGCTGCAGCTTCTGGAAGGTCGTCTGGATAATGTGGTTTACCGCATGGGCTTCGGTTCTACCCGTTCTGAAGCACGTCAGCTGGTTAGCCATCGTGCCATCCTGGTTAACGGCCAGTCTGTGAATGTTGCTTCTTACCAGGTTAAACCTGGCGATCAGATCAACGTTCGCGAGAAGTCCAAGAACCAGCTGCGCGTGAAAAACGCCATGGAGCTCGCTCAGCAGCGCGGCTTTATGCCGTGGATTGAAGTTGATGACAAGAAGCTGGAAGGTACCTACAAGGCCAAGCCTGAGCGTATCGACCTGCCTGCCGAGATCAACGAAAATCTGATCGTCGAGCTGTACTCCAAGTAAGGACTGCCTGAGGGATCTCTATGACCGCCGTGAACGACTTTCTCACGCCCCGCTCGATCGCGGTCAACGCGATCAACCAGACCCACGCCAAAGTGGTTCTGGAACCGCTGGAGCGTGGTTTTGGCCACACTCTGGGGACTGCGCTGCGCCGCATCCTGATCTCCAGCATGCCCGGCTGTGCGATCACCGAAGTGGAGATCGACGGTGTGCAGCATGAATACTCTTCCATCGAAGGGGTTCAGGAAGATGTGATCAACATCCTGCTGAACCTGAAGGGCGTTGCCCTGCAGATGGAAGATCGCGAAGAAGCGACCCTCGAGCTTGTCAAGAAAGGCCCGGGCGCTGTTACCGCGAATGACATCCAACGCGACCACAGCGTTGAGATTGTTAACCCGGATCACCTGATCTGCACCATCACCGGCGACACCGAACTGCGTGTGAAGCTGAAGGTTCAGAAAGGGCGTGGCTATGTTGCTGCGGATTCCCGTCAGTCTGAAGACGACGAGACCCGTGGTATTGGCCGCCTGCAGCTGGACGCCAGCTACAGCCCGGTTCGTCGCGTAGCCTATGTGGTTGAGGCGGCTCGTGTTGAGCAGCGTACTGACCTGGATAAACTGGTTATCGATCTGGAAACAGACGGAACCATTGATCCGGAAGAAGCGATTCGTCGTGCAGCAACGATTCTGCAGCAGCAGATTGCGGTGTTTGTAGACCTGGAGCAGGATGCCAAGCCTGAGCCGAAGCAGGAGCGTGAGGAAATCGATCCGATCCTGCTGCGTCCGGTGGATGACCTTGAGCTGACCGTTCGTTCCGCTAACTGTTTGAAAGCGGAAAACATCTACTACATCGGTGATCTGGTACAGCGTACCGAGGTTGAGCTGCTGAAAACCCCGAACCTGGGTAAGAAGTCGCTGACCGAGATCAAAGATGTGCTGGCCTCTAAAGGTCTGTCGCTGGGCATGCGTCTCGAAAACTGGCCTCCGGTCAGCTTGCGGGATGATGACCGGCTGAACACCAAATTGCGCTAATTAGTTGTTGTGGACGCTGTGAAGCGCCCCTGAACATAGGAACAGAATCATGCGTCATCGCAAAAGCGGCAGAAAACTGAATCGGAACAGCTCTCATCGTCAGGCGATGTTCCGTAACATGGCTGTGTCTCTGCTTGAGCACGAAGCGATCAAGACCACCCTGCCGAAAGCCAAAGAGCTGCGCCGTGTGGCTGAGCCGCTGATCACTCTGGCTAAGGAAGACTCAGTCGCCAATCGTCGTCTGGCTTTCGACCGTACCCGTTCAAAGGAAATGGTCGGCAAGCTGTTCAACGAGCTGGGCCCTCGCTACCAGGAGCGTCCGGGTGGCTACATCCGCATCCTCAAGATGGGCTTCCGTGCAGGCGATAACGCACCGATGGCTTATGTTGAGCTGGTTGACCGTCCTGAACTGGCTGACGCTGACGAAGAGTAAGCGTTAACCGTTCCAAAAAAAACCGGGCCCTGTGCCCGGTTTTTTTATGCCTGTTGCAAGTGTGAAAGCATCGGCTATGCTGGAGTTGTCATTAACAGGCACAGCGTATGGCGATTAACGGTTTTCACGCACACGTCTATTTCGACGAACACACCTTCTCCCAGGCGGCGGCTCTCTGCCAGGCCGCCCATCAACATTTTGCTGTGCCGATGGGGCACATGCACCGTAAACCGGTGGGGCCTCATCCTTGTTGGAGTTGCCAGCTGACGATTCCCAGGCGCCTGGCGGGGGAGGTAATCCCCTGGCTGATGGCGAGCCGGAACGGGTTAACCGTGTTTGTCCATGGGCTCAGTGGTGACGATCTCCGGGATCACACTGAGCTGGTGATGTGGTTGGGCGAGAGCCTGCCATTGGATTTAAGTATTTTTCAGTTCTCTGCCTGAGATTCCTGCGCCTTCTCTTTTATCCCCCTTGTGCGATGGTTCTTCCCCGATAAATAACGGCCTTTTGTGTTGGGCGTGAGCTTGTGGCTGTGTGTGCGCTGGTGTCGGGTGATGGGCTGACTTGCCCCCGGTAACGTCTTACTGGAGCTGTGGATGCCTGTTCTGGTTTCGGGTCGGGCCCTTCCAGGCGGAGCAGGGCCAGGCGAATCTCGCCATAGAGTCGCTGGAGCCCCTGGGAGCGAGTGTGACCTGCAAAGTGAGCCAGCTTGAAGCGCAGTTGGGGGTCCGTAAGAGAAAGGCTTTCGTCGAACTCGGCACGGATTAAGCGCCGACACTGGTTAACCAGATTAACGATGTTGTACTGCATCAGCCAACGGTGGTCCGGGGTTGATTCCATACTCGTACTCCTCGGCCTGTGTGTAGAGTGGTACAAAGCAGAAAGCGTGCCACCAATTCAGGGCTGCCTGAGGGGCTCGAGCCCCGCTACAGGGCGGGCCCGGGTAAAGTGTGGTGCAACTGCGCTATTGTTGTGCGTGCGGGTGGGCCGAGCGGCGTTGCCGCAGGCAGTTGGCATAAAAGGTGGTGGTGGCTGGCCAGTCGGAAAACACACCCATGACGCCCACCTGGCGAGCCAGTACATCCAGTAGCGCCAGGGTGTCGCCGTCGTTATTGGTGGCAGAGGGGATGCTCTGATAGTACCAGCCTCCGCCGTTGGCGAGTGGCCCGGAGCGCTCCAGGGACCAGGCAATCATCTCCAGGCCGGCCTGTTGCGCGGAACGGGCATAGACGCTGGGCACGATACGGTTTTGGGCATCGGTGGTGACCAGCATCCATAGCGGCGGGGCGATGATGTTGACCCCATAGCCTTTCAGCGTGGCCATGTCGGGCTGCCAGGTCCCTGGGTTTTGCGGGTCCAGTCCGCTGCTGTCTCGTCCATCCAGGTAGACCGCCTGACGGCCAAAGGCCGGTGTGGCCGATAACCAATAGCGAACATCTTCCAGATTGAATGATTGTGGATAGACGCGATGGGGACTGACGCCGGCCTCTTGGTAGTCACGGATCATTTGCCGTGCATAGTCCTGTTGGCTGTAATCGCCCTGGTAGGGCATGGAGACTTGAGGTGCCTTCAGTTCCGGGGTCATTTTGACGCCCAGTTGCTGGAACAGCGCGATGCTCTCTCTATGGCTGAGCAGGCTGCCGCGCTGGCTGTAGAGTTCGGTGCGCCATCCGGGGGTGCCATTCAGGTATTCGTCCACGGTGGTGGCGTCAGGATTGGCGCCATCCATCTTCCCTTTCAGGGTTTTGAATTGGGCCAGAGTGATGTCACTGGTGCAGCATTTCGCGCTGGCTGAGTGAGTGCCGTCAAAGGGGCTGAACGGTTCGCTGCACTGGTTGGCCAACTCGGTTTCCAGGATGTTGGTGGTGGTATGGAGATCGCACTGTGAATGACGGCAAACCAGCTCCCGGTCTTTGGTAAAGGTAACGTCGCATTCCACAATGCCTGCGCCCATACGCGCTGCAGCACGATAGGATTCTTCAGTGTGTTCCGGGAATTGCAGGGGCGCGCCGCGGTGGCCGATGGAAAAGTCGCTTCGTCGCTGCGGGCGGCGCTGGGCAGCACAGGCCTGCAGGGCCTCTTTGACTGGCCCGCTATCCATATCAGAGACAAGGTAATAGGGGCGGGGGCCGAGCGATACGCTAGTGCTGTGGGCTGCGGTGTGGTGAGTCGCGGCGTTGCGTCCGGCTTTGTCTGGTGTGCTGTGGTCAGGTGCCTGAGCGGCACAGGCTACTGCGGCAGCGCCCATGGCCAGTGCGGTAATGCCGCTTTTCAAAGCCGAAATGAGTTTCATGATCCGCCTCCACGGTTGTGATTGAGGCTGAGTCTGGTTGCGAAATATGACGTGTTGGTGGGAGGGAGGCTGCGGCTGCGTGACAGGGTGGGGAAATGTGCGATTCGTCACGGCGTGCCCCTTGGAGATTGCCGATTGGGAGAAGGTGGAGAGAGCTTGATGCTGCTCCCCACCCTGCGGCCCCATTGTTGGCGTCGGGTATGCGTTATTTCAGCATGGGTTTAAGAAAACGCCCGGTATGGCTGCCTTTCACCTTGGCGACTTCTTCCGGGGTGCCTTCGGCGATGATCTCACCGCCACCGTCACCGCCCTCGGGACCCAGATCCACGATCCAGTCAGCGGTCTTGATCACATCCAGGTTGTGTTCGATCACCACCACAGAATTACCGTGGTCGGCCAGGCGATTGAGTACGTCCAGCAGGAGCTGGATGTCATGGAAGTGCAGGCCGGTGGTGGGTTCGTCGAGGATGTACAAGGTGTTGCCGGTATCCCTGCGTGACAATTCCTTGGCCAGTTTGACCCGCTGGGCTTCGCCGCCGGATAGCGTGGTGGCTGCCTGGCCGAGTTTCACATAGCTGAGGCCCACATCCATGAGGGTCTGGAGCTTGCGTGCCAGCGACGGTACGGCATCGAAAAACTCGCGGGCATCTTCGATGGTCAGGTCGAGCACTTCGAAGATGTTTTTACCCTTGTAGGTGATTTCCAGGGTTTCCCGGTTGTAGCGTCGTCCATCACAGACTTCGCATGGAACATAGATGTCGGGCAAGAAGTGCATTTCCACCTTGATGACCCCGTCACCCTGGCAGGCCTCGCAGCGGCCGCCTTTCACATTGAAGCTGAAGCGGCCGGGTTTGTAGCCGCGGGCGCGGGCTTCCTGGGTGCCTGCGAACAATTCCCGCACCGGGGTGAAAATACCGGTATAGGTGGCCGGGTTGGAGCGCGGGGTGCGACCGATGGGGCTTTGGTCGATATCCACCACCTTGTCGAAATGCTCAAGGCCTTCGATGGACTCATGGGGTGACGCGGTCAGGGTGGTGGCTTTGTTGAGTTTGGTGGCTGCCAGCGGGTACAGGGTGCTGTTGATCAGCGTGGACTTGCCGGAGCCAGACACGCCGGTGATGCAGGTCAGCAGGCCTACCGGAATGTTCAGCGGGTGACCTTTCAGGTTGTTGCCGGTGGCGCCGTGCAAGGTCAGCCAGCGGTCGTCATCGTGCTGCCGGTGCTGAGCGGGAATGGCGATTTGTTTACGGCCGGACAGGTAGTCACCGGTGAGCGACGCGGGGTTGTCCGCCACGTCCTGGGCGCTGCCCTGGGCGATAACTTCGCCGCCGTGGACACCGGCCCCGGGACCGATATCAATGACGTGGTCCGCCAGGCGGATGGCGTCTTCATCGTGCTCCACCACGAGCACCGTATTGCCCAGGTCCCGCAGGCGGGTGAGGGTGCTGAGCAGGCGTTCGTTGTCACGCTGATGCAAGCCGATGGAGGGCTCATCCAGCACATACATCACGCCCACCAGGCCGGCGCCGATCTGGCTGGCCAGGCGAATACGCTGGGCCTCGCCCCCAGAGAGGGTTTCTGCACTGCGCTCCAGCGTCAGATATTCCAGCCCCACGTTGACGAGGAACTGCAGGCGATCCCGGATTTCCTTGAGGATCTTGTCGGCGATTTCGCCTCGGCTGCCGGGAAGCTTCAGGTCGCTGAAGTAGGCGTGGGCCTTGCCCACCGCCAGTCGCACCACTTCCGGCAGGGTGGTCTGTTCAATAAAGACATGGCGGGCGGCTTCGCGCAGACGCGAGCCGTTGCAGCTGGGGCAGCTGGAGGTCGACATGTAGCCGAGCAGATCTTCGCGTACCGCGTCGGATTCGGTTTCCCGGTAGCGGCGCTCCATGTTGGGAATGATGCCTTCGAAAGGGTGGTTGCGCTTGATGATATCGCCGCGGTCGTTCAGGTAACGAAATTCGATGCTTTCCTTGCCGGTGCCGTGCAGTACTTTCTTGCGAACCTCTTTGGGCAGGTCCTTGAAGGCTGCATCCATGTCGAAGCCAATGCTCTGGGACAGGGAATTGAGCATCTGGAAATAGTACACGTTGCGTCGGTCCCAGCCCCGGATGGCACCCTCGGAGAGCGACAGCTCGTCGGAGTTGATGACCTTGCCTTCATCGAAGAACTGTTTCATGCCCAGGCCGTCACAGCTGGGGCAGGCACCGGCCGGGTTATTGAACGAGAACAGGCGCGGTTCCAGCTCCGGGATCGAATAGCCGCAGCTGGGGCAGGCGAATTTCGCGGAAAAGGTGGTTTCCTCGCCGTCGCCATCCATGGGCGCGATCACCGCGATATCGTCGGCCAGGTTCAGCGCGGTTTCGAAGGATTCCGCCAGGCGGTTCTGCAGGTCGTCACGGACCTTGAAGCGATCCACCACCACTTCGATGGTATGCTTCTTGTTCTTGTCCAGGTCCGGGGTGTCGTCCATGTCGTAGATGCGGCCATCAATGCGTACCCGGATAAAGCCCTGGGCGCGCAACTCCTCGAACAGGTGAACGTGCTCGCCTTTCTTTTCGCGGATCACCGGTGCCAGCAGCATCAGCTTGCTGCCTTCCTCCATGGCCAGCACCTGGTCCACCATCTGGCTGATGGTTTGCGCGGCAAGCGGAGCATCATGCTCGGGGCAGCGTGGCTCCCCGACCCGGGCGAACAGCAGACGGAGATAGTCGTAGATTTCGGTGATGGTGCCCACGGTGGAGCGCGGGTTGTGGCTGGTGGACTTCTGTTCAATGGAAATCGCCGGGCTCAGCCCTTCGATGTGGTCCACATCGGGCTTTTCCATCATCGACAGGAACTGGCGGGCGTAGGTGGACAGCGATTCCACATAGCGGCGCTGACCTTCTGCGTACAGGGTGTCGAACGCCAGGGACGATTTGCCGGAACCGGACAGGCCGGTAATAACCACCAGCTTGTCCCGGGGAATATCCAGGTCCACGTTCTTCAGGTTATGGGTGCGTGCGCCACGAACCAGAATGGTATCCATCTACTGCCCCTGAGTACTGTCAAAATGAACAGGGCAGTATAAGGGACGCTGGACGCCCGACGCCAGACGCAGGATGCGAAAACCCGGCGTCAGGCATTTGGCGTCTTGCGTCAGGCGTGGTTACAGGTTTTCCTGCGCCCAGTTCACCGCTTGCAGGCGGTTGGAGGCGTTGATTTTCTTGAAGATGTTGTAGATGTGGGTCTTGATGGTATGCGGGCTCAGATTCAGGCTGCTGGCGATTTCCGAGTTCTTGGCGCCGGTGGCCATCACTTTCAGCACTTCCACTTCCCGGTCAGTCAGGCTGACTTCGCTGCGTGAGAAGGTCTTGTTGAAGGTCCGGCTCTTCATCAGGTAGGTCTGCAATACTGCGCGCGGGAACCACAGCTCACCATCGAAAATGGCCTTGATGCCTTTGCTGAGCAGGGCCTGGGGGCAGTCGTGCTGGAAGCCGCCGTTGACCATGGGAAGCCCGGCCAGTTTGGATAGTGACTCATCGCTGTCCACGTTGAAAACGGCGATCAGAACATCGCTTTCCACTTCCTGGTCCGCTTCCAGCAGGTGAGCAATGACTTCGTTCACGTCCACTGAGTGGTAATCCACCAGAAACAGATTCTGGGCTCGTTCACGCAGGACATCGGTGGTGATATCCAGGGCGGTGGGAATGCTCTTGGCTGCCACGTCTTCCTTGACGAGAAACTCTGTAAGCAGGGCGTTTTGCAGCTGTTGGCTGCCGACCACGTAAACTTGCTGGGTATGTTCTTGGCTATTCATTGGCCCCGTCCGTGATTGCTCAGGCAAACACCTAAGAAAAAAAACTGATCAGCCTGACAATTTATCACCGCTTTGGCGGGGGTTCAATTTGATGCAGTCGAGTTTTACCGATTTCACGATCAAAGGTTGAGTGCGGCAGGTGTGCTGTTCGGGTTCTGGCGGAGCCGGAATCTGCTACACTGCGTGCCCTTTTGTATCGGCCGGGATTGCAGCAGCGATGTGCTGCGGTGCTGAGGCCACTCCGGGTTAGGAGCGAAAACGGTTCATGACGGCATCATCTTCCCATGCCCTGCAGCGGACAGAACTGAAAACCACTGGTTATCTGGCAACGATTTTTGCGTTGCGGATGTTTGGTTTGTTCATGATCCTGCCGATTTTTGCGGTCTACGGGCAAGCGCTTGAAGGGTCCTCCCCGCTATTAATCGGGACTGCCATTGGCGCCTATGGTCTGATGCAGGCGCTGCTGCAGATTCCTTTCGGCATGCTGTCGGACCGTTTTGGGCGTCGCCCGTTGCTGTTGATCGGCCTGTTGTTGTTCATTGCCGGCGGCGCAGTGGCGGCCATGAGTGACCATATCTATGGGGTGATTGCCGGGCGGGCGCTGCAGGGCGCCGGGGCAATCGCCAGCGTGATCATGGCGTTGATTGGTGATGTGGTGACGGAAAAACACCGTACCCGGGCCATGGCGCTGATCGGCATGTCGGTGGGGGGCTCTTTTGTGCTGGCGCTGATTCTTGGCCCCCTGCTGGCGGGCTGGCTGGGCTTGTCCGGCCTGTTCTGGATGACCTCGGTGCTGGGGGGCTTTGCCCTGCTGGTTGCCTTTGTGGTGCCGGCCCCGAAGGCCTTGCAGGGTGAGGCGTTGCCCGTGTCGGAGCGCTTCCGGCGCGTATTGGGCAGTAAGACATTGCTGCGTTTCGATGTGGGCATTTTTAGCCTGCACCTGATCATGACAGCGTCTTTTGTGGTGGTGCCGGCCCTGCTCAGCGAGCGCCTGGGGCTGACGCTGCAAAGCCATAGTCTGTTGTATCTGGCGGTGCTGGTGGCGGGGTTCTTGGCCATGGTGCCGTTGATCATCCGGGCTGAACGCCGCGGGGCGGTGCCGATGAAGCGTCTGGCGGTGGTGTTGCTGGCGGTTTCCCAGTTGCTGCTGGCGCTGGCCGGCGCGCAATTGTGGCATTTTGTTCTGGCATTGCTGGTTTTCTTTACCGCTTTTAATCTGCTGGAAGCCTTGCTGCCCTCGCTGGTGGGGCGTGCTGCGCCTGCCGGCACCCGGGGAACGGCCATGGGTGTGTACTCCACCAGCCAGTTTCTGGGCGTGTTTGTTGGCGGGCAAATGGGTGGCGCGCTGTATCAATGGGTGGGCGCGGAAGCGGTTTTTTATGGCTGCGGCTTGCTGGCGTTGATCTGGTTGCTGGTGCTGGTGGGCATGAAAGAGCTGCCCAAGCTGGATAACCGGGTCCTGTCGTTGTCTCCCGGGCAAGACTGGCAGGCCCTGGCAGAGCGGCTGAAA
This sequence comes from Alloalcanivorax sp., assembly GCA_039983755.1. Taxonomy (GTDB): domain Bacteria; phylum Pseudomonadota; class Gammaproteobacteria; order Pseudomonadales; family Alcanivoracaceae; genus Alcanivorax. The sequence goes on along the minus strand of JBDWVU010000041.1, from coordinate 19,425 downwards.
TCCGTGCCCGGCGTAGTGGAAACGGTGATTGTGGAAGAGCAGTCCCTGGCCCTGCTGAAGGTGGATGCTGGCCAGCTGGATGAGCAACAGTTACAGGGTGTCGCCGGAGCCGGACAAAGCTGACACAATGGACAGCTTGATTGAGTTTGTCGTCCACCGGCGATGGCAGCATGATAGACAGTAGTCAGACCATAAGAAGTCACGGAGAGAAACATGGCGCGCGGCGTTAACAAGGTAATTTTGATTGGTAACCTGGGGGCAGACCCGGAAACCCGCTTTATGCCCAGCGGTGGCGCTGTCACGAATGTGCGGCTGGCCACCAGCGAAAGCTGGAAGGACCGCCAGAGCGGCCAGATGCAGGAACGCACTGAATGGCACCGGGTGGTGTTCTTCAACAAGCTGGGTGAAATTGCTGGCGAGTACCTGAAAAAAGGCTCCAAGGTGTACATCGAAGGCTCTATCCGTACCCGCAAATGGCAGGGGCAGGACGGCCAGGATCGTTACACCACGGAAATCGTGGCCAACGAAATGCAGATGCTGGATGGGCGCGGTGACGGCGGCGGACAGGGCGGCGGCTATGCCCAGTCTTCTGCGCCTCAAGGGAACCAGGGCGGCTACGGCAATGATAGCCAGTCCGGAGGCGGCCAGCCGGCGCAGAACCAGAATAGCAACCAGGGCGGCGGTTTCAGTGGCCCGGCGGATGACTTCGACGACGACATCCCGTTCTGATCGGCTGACAGGAAACCGGCTCCGTTATGCCACGAAAAATAACACTGGCGCTGCTTTTCAGCGCCAGTCTGCTACTGTTCTTGCTGCTGCTGATGCCGGCGGCCGTGTTGGTGGAGCGTGTCCCGCCCTTGCGACCCGGTGGTGCCCCCTTGGTGCTGACCAACCCTCAGGGGCTCTGGTGGGATGGGCAGGCCGACTGGCAATGGCAACGCCGTCAGGGCTCGGTGAAATGGGCGCTGGACTGGCACGGCCTGGTGCCGGGCCTGGCTTTGAAAATGCATAGCAGCGATGACGCCGCGCGTCTGTCCGGTTGGCTGGGCGCCGATTGGGGCGATTGGCAGTTGCAGCAGACCCGACTTTCGTTGCCGGTGGCGCTGGTGGCTGACCATATTCCCCAGGGCAGTGCAGACGGGCGTGTGGACGCGACCCTGATGCAGATTACCTTTGGTGATGGCAAGATCAAGGCACTGCAGGGCACGCTGCAGTACGGCGGCGGCACGGTCACCTGGGGCCGCAATGGCTCCGCAACGGTACCGGTGCTGCAAGGCCGTTTGAGCATGGACAATGAGCAACCTGCCTTGCAGGTGGTGGGCCCGGAGAGTGAGTCGTTGGTGGATGCCCGGCTTGCCGATGGGCGCTTCGCACTGGAAGTGCGGCGTGCCTGGCCCATGCTGTTGGGCGTGAGCCAGGGAGGCAATCCGGAGGATGTGGTATTCCAGATGTCGCAACCTTTTGCCTTGCCGGGTGGTCAGTAACACTATATTGCAATAATAAGCCGTAGAATCCGGTAGGTTGTAGCCTCAGCCATATCGGTAATCGGCAATAACGATAAAGGAAGTCGCAGGACGGTTATGTCGCAACTGGCGAGTTGGGGAAAGCAACAGCAATGGGGCGCACCGCTTCGGTGGGTGATCGCTGTATTGCTGGTGGTCGCGTTGGCCTATGTGCTGGCGCAGACCGTATGGCTACTGTGGTATGGCCCCAGCGAACCCGTGCCTGCGAATGCCCGGACCCGTTTGGAGGTGTCCGCATCTGGCGATGCCCCGACCCTCTCCCAGGCCCAGATCGATAACTGGCAACTGTTCGGTAACTATGAGCCAGTGGCCAGCACCGGCAATGACAAGCCCACCGATGCCCCTGATACCCGCCTGAGACTGGAGTTGTTGGGGGTTTTCCAGAATGCCGATACCAAGCGCGCCACGGCGATTATTGCCGAGAAAGGTAAAGAGGGAGAGCTGTACCATATTGGCGACAGCATTCCCGGTAATGCCAAGCTGGAAGAGGTTTACCCCGACCGGGTGATCCTGCGCCGGGCGGGGCGGCTGGAAACGCTGCGCTGGAGTGACAATGCCCTGGGCGGTGTCACCGAAGTGAGTCGTGAGCCTGCGCCACGCCCTGCACCCACTGCGCCTGCCGGCAATGAGGGTGGCGAGGTCGATCTGGCGCGCCAGCGTACTGCTATTATCGGTCAACTGGGGCTGGAGCCTGTCTCCGATGGTGGCAGCGCCGGTTACCGGTTGGGTAAACGCGCTCCCAAACAATTGCTTGCGCAGGTTGGCCTGCAAAGCGATGACGTAATTCTCTCGGTTAACGGACACCCGCTGGGAACAGAAAGCAACGACATGGCGGCTCTGCGTTCGTATCAGGACACCCAGCAGGCATCCATTGTGGTGCAACGGGGTGACCAGCAATTTACCGTGAACTATCCGCCTTAGTGAGTGGTTTTATGACGCCTTTTTTCAGAACGTCTCTATCAAGAATAATAATGCTGCTGGCGTTGTCGGTTGCCATGGCGACCACAGCCCATGCGCGGACAACGAACGAAGTGCAGGCCAGTGATGACGGCAAGAGCTGGACGGTAAATATCCGCAATGCGGATATTCAGGCGTTTATCAGCCAGGTGGCCGACATGACCGGCAAGAACTTCGTGGTCGACCCCCGGGTCCGGGCCAGGGACGTGACGGTGGTGTCCACCAAGTCGCTTACCTCCAGCGAAGTCTATGAGTTGTTCCTGTCTGTGCTTCAGGTGCACGGCTACGCGGCGGTGCCGGCCGGCGACATTATCAAGATTGTGCCCAACACCACGGCCAAACAGAGCAATCTGCCGCTGGTGGGCAAGAATGCAGCCGGTGGAGAAGAGTTGGTGACCCGGGTGATTCCGGTGGAAAACTCGCCGGTGGAAGAGTTGGTGCCAGTGCTGCGCCCGTTGGTGCCCCAGTACGGCCATCTGGCGGCGGTGGGGTCTGCCAATGCGCTGATCATCAGTGATCACATGGACAACATCCGTCGCATGGAAGCGATTATTGCCAGCCTGGATAGTGCGGAATCCGAAGACGTTCAGGTGATCAAGCTCAAGTATGCCTTCGCTGGTGACATGGTGAAGATGCTGGAAAGCCTGACACCTCAGACCGGTGGTCGCCGTGGCAAAACGCCGGATGGCGGGGTCACGGTGGTGGCGGATGAGCGTACCAACCGGTTGATCATAAAAGGGGATCGGGTCACCCGTCAGCGCATGGTGCAGATGGTTCGCAGCCTGGACACCGAAGAAACGGATAATGGCGGTGTGCAAGTCATCCGTCTTAGCCATGGCGATGCCAAGACGCTGGCGGAGCTGTTGAAGAATTTTGCCGATGGCGCATCGGTGACCAAGGCGGGCGGCGACAGCAAGACCGCCACAGCCGCATCATCCAATAACAGCAAGGTGTCCATTCAGGCAGACGAATCCCTGAACGCGCTGGTGATCCGGGCCGAACCGAGCATGATGCGTGAGCTACAGTCGGTGATTAGCCAGCTGGATGTGCGCCGTGCGCAGATCCTGATTGAGGCGGCGATTGTAGAAATCTCCGGCGAGCAGGGTAAGAACCTGGGCTTTCAGTACGTGGGCGGCAGCAATGAAAGTGGCGTCGGCGCAGTGAATTTTGGTGGCGGTGGGCTGAGCATCAATTCCATCGTCCAGGCCCTGGCCACTGATGATCCTTCTGGCCTGAGCCTGGGCGATGGTATTACCGCCGGGCTGGGTGAAACCGATTCCAACGGAGACTTGAAGTGGGGCGCCCTGGTTCAGGCACTTTCCACTTCGTCAGATGTGAATCTGCTGTCCACGCCGAGCATTCTGACCCTGGATAATGAAGAAGCCTCCATCGTTGTTGGTGAAAATGTGCCGTTCGTGACCGGGCAAAGCACCAACACGGGTTCCGGGGTATCCAATCCGTTCACCACCATTCAGCGTGAAGATGTGGGCCTGACACTGAAAGTCACCCCGCATGTGGCGGGCTTGTCCACCATTCGTCTGGAGCTGGAGCAGGAAAACTCTGCAGTTAAGGACTCCGCCGGTGATGCCGTGGATATCGTTACCACGACCCGCAAGTTGCAAAGTACGGTGCTGGCCGATGATGCTGAGACCATCGCCCTGGGCGGCCTGATCAAGGATGATATTCGCGTTACTGTGCGAAAGGTGCCATTGCTGGGCGATATCCCGTTTCTGGGTTTCTTGTTTCGCTCTACCAGCAAGGACCGGGTGAAAAGTAATCTTATGGTCTTCCTGAAACCGACGATTCTGGCCAACAATGATCGCCTGGTAAAAATGAGCCGGGAGAAGTACATGGGTTTGACCGCCCTGCAGTTCCGTCTTAACGATGATGGCGAACTGGAGCAGGTGGAGAAGAATCCGATTCCCCAGACTCTGGATCATATTTTTGAAGGGCGCACACCGGTGCCGCAGGATTTCCGTGATGCCTACTTCAATGAGCAGGATGCGCCGATTCCGGCCACCAAAAAGGACATCGAGGACAAACAGCCCAGGAAGGTTCCGGGGGTTGATCGTCAGGCGGAGGGAGATTCAGACCTGTAGTCGGGTGGGCTTTCGACACAAAAAAACGCGCTTCGGCGCGTTTTTTTGTGGCTGGCTGTTGTGGTGGAGTGGCTGACGTCAGCGCCTGTCTCTGGGTCTGTCCTGGGTTCTCTTCAGGATTGCTGGAGGCTGCGCAGGTTGCTCAGCACTCGCTGGCTGCGCTCCAGTTTTTTGTTGAGTTCTTCGTTGTCCGGATACAGCGGGGCGACCTGTTTCCAGATTCGGTAAGCCTCGCGATACTGGCCGCGGGCATAGAGCGCTTCCCCTGTGTTCATCTCTTCCGCAAACCGGCGACGGCACCATTGCTCCAGACGCTTGCGGTGGCTGGCCAGGGCCGGGTTGCCCGGGTGCCGGTTCAGGAAGGCACGGGCGGCGAGCAGTGATTGCAGCTGACCGTTGCGCTGGTAGCGGCTCATCAGTTGTTCTGCCTGGGTTTGCAGAGCAAGGTTACGTTTGGCACGGGCGCGCTGTTCTTCGTTGTTCAGTACCTGCTGGGCCTGTGCCAGGACCGGGGAGGGTTCGGCCTGGGGGGCCAGTTGATGGGCGGAACGCAGCAGGTCGCGAGCCAGCATCCACTGCTCCCGGTCACCGAAATATTCGCCCAGAGTGGTCAGGTCCTGAATCAGCTGCTGCCGCTCCTCGGCCAGCTCCTGGCGTTCTTGTTTGGCGTGGGGCGCATGAAAGTCGGCCAGCTGTTGTTCCAGCCTGTCGTTGGCCAGCATGGCGACAGCCTGGGCCTGGCGTCTCTCTGCCAGTAACTGGTTCAGCTGGCGCTCTTCCTGTGTGGATAAGGCGGTGCTTAATTCATCCATGGCCGCCGGGTTCAGCACCTTGTTGCGGTTCTCGTTCAACAGGTTGAAGGCATCATCCCATTGCTGGTTTCTGCCCAGTTCCTGGGCCTGGAGAATGATGTGCTGGCGGTAGGCCTTGCTGGCCTGGCGGATCCCGGGGTATTGCTCCTGCAAGGCCGGGTATTCGGGGTGCCTGGGTTTGGTTTGTTCAATAATGGCGGCGGCCCGGGTGTAGTTGTGTTGTTCCAGCGCGGCACTGACATCGCTTTCCGGGTGAGGGTTGCCGAGGGTTGCGCAGCCAGCCAGTACCGTGGCCAGGGTGAGGCTACTCGCCTTGTACACGTTGATGCTCCGTATTCAGTTTTGCCAGAAACTGGGCAATACGCTGTTCCATCAGCGTTTCGGACAAGGCGTGAACGCCGTCGATGCGATAGGTGCCCACGGGGTTCTCTTTGCCGCGAATCCGCATGGCCCCGGATTCTGTGGCGCGAACCCGTGAGGCGATATTGGGGTTGGACAGAAGCGGAGCCGCGGCAATGATTTCGTTGCCGCCGGCCATGTTCGACAGCCGTGAGGCAAGATTGACCGCGTCACCTACCACGGTGTACTGCATGCGATCGCGTGACCCCAGATTCCCGGCCAGCATGTCGCCGGAGTTGATGCCAATGCGGAATTTCACGGTGGTCTGGCCGTGGGCATGGCGGTGTTCATTGAGGCGCTCTACCAGCCGCTGGATCATCACCGCACAACACAGCCCGTGGAACAGGTGTTCATCATCTTTCTCGGGCACACCAAAGACGATCATGGCGCAATCGCCCATGTATTTGTCGATGGTCCCACGATAAAAGCTGGTGGCCGTGGTGATAGCATCAAAATAGACGTTGAGCATGTCGGCAATGGCGTCCGGTGCCAGGTTTTCGGACAACCGGGTAAAGCCGACGATGTCCGCGAAGACCACCGTGGCGGAAACGTCACGGCCACCGAGTTGTACCTGATCCAGATCAGCCATCATGTTGCGTGCTACGGACGGGCTGACGAAACGTTGCAGTACCCGTTCTACCTGGTCTTTTTCGAGCATGCCGTGGGCCATGGTGTTGTAGGCCTCGATCAGGCCGCCAATTTCGTCGTTGCGGCGATCCTGAATGCGGTAGTTGAGGTCACCTTTGCGCATGGCGCTGGTGGCGGCCAGCAGGTCATGGATGGGCTGGGCCAGGCGGCGGCTGATCAGGAAAGCAACGATAATGGCGATCACGCTCATGATCAGGGTAGCGGTCACCATGGTGTCCTGCACGGCCTGGCGGGCTGCCACGATGGGGCGGTCCGACAGGGAGATGGCGGTGTGGCCGGCCACCGCATCGCTGATCTTGATCGGGGCGTAGTAGGTGGTGACGGGCTCGTCTTCCAGATCCCAGCGTTTTACCTGCTCATGCAGTGGGCTGGCGGCCAGCGGCAGTATGCCGGCCTTGTCGATTAGGTTGCCGTCGCGACCGAACAGGGCGGCGCCGCGAACGCTGTCACTGCGGGCCAGGTTGTTGAGCTGTACCTTGAGAAAGAAGGTGTCGTCGGCCAGTAATGGTTCGCGGGCGGTGTTGGCCAGCTGCTGGGCGATGGCGGTGCCAAAGCTGTCTGCCTGGTCGCGCATGCGGCTGAGCTGATTGTTGAGCAGCAGGGTGCCGAGAATAGTCATGCCGCACAGGATCAGCAGGGAAATGGACAGGCCCAGCTTCCAGGCCACCGGGAAATAGGCCGGGATATAGGGCGCCAGCCACTCGCCGAGGCGGGTGCGTTGGGGGGGGCTGGATTGTTCGGGGCCCTTTGGCGTGCTCACAGTTACGTCCCTGGTGTGGCTGTGCGGGTTCCTTTTTGTTTCTCTCGGCCTGCCGCGGTGTCATCAGGCGCGGGGCTCCGGCCTGTGCTTGTCAGCGGCAGTCCTTGCTGTCAAATTCAGGCATGTGCCTTATGCCAACAATAGCATTTTAGTGGTGCCGGGTAAGTAGCCGTCTGACTGTTTGTTACCCGGCCTTGAATTAGGATATGAGTATGGCGTTTACGCGAGAGCGACAGATTCCTGCCAATGGGCTGGATTTTTTTGTAGCGGAGGCTGGCGAGGCCGGTGCGCCCCTGGTGCTGTGTTTGCACGGTTTCCCGGAATGCTGGGCTTCCTGGCGGTACCAGCTGCCGGTGCTGGCCCAGTCCGGTTATTACGCGGTGGCTCCGGATTTGCGCGGTTACGGCTTTACCGGTGGTCCCAAAGAGGCCGATGCCTATCGGCAGAGTGTGCTGGTTGAGGATGTGATGGCCCTGATTCAGGCGCTGGGCTATGACAGCGCCATCCTGATGGGGCATGACTGGGGCTGTGGGCTGGCCTGGCAGGTGGCACGCCGATACCCCAAAGCAATCAGAGCGGTGATCGGTATGTCTGTTCCCTATGGTGGCCCGGCGCCCGAGCCGCCCACTGCCGCCATGCGCAAGCTGTTCGAGGACCGTTTTTTCTACATGCTGTACTTCCAGCAAGCGGCCCTGCCTGAACAAGAGCTTGAGGCTGACGTGTCGTACAGCTTGCGGTGTATTTTCCATGGTCTTTCCGCCGATGGCATCGCGGATTTCAAGGCCGGCCCGGATGATACCGGCTTCCTTCAGTCCATGCCGGTTCCGGCGACCCAGCCCCGCTGGATGCGGGAAGAGGATCTGGCTTATTACGTGGAGCGTTTTGAGCACAGCGGTTTCACCGGGCCGATCAACTGGTACCGGTCCATGGATGCTTCCTGGGAGGAAAGCCGTGATGACACTGATTGGCAGATCGTGATGCCGACCTTGTTTATCGGTGGCCTGCAGGACCCGGTGATCATGTTTGGCCAGAAAGCCCTGCAGCGCATGCCGGATTATATTCCGGACCTGCGTACGGTGATGCTGGATCAGTGTGGCCACTGGATTCAGATGGAGCAGGCCGCCGAAGTGAACCGGGAAATACTGGCCTTTCTGGAAGAGATTCATGCCGATGAAGTCTGAGGTTAGTAACTTTCATAAGGTTGGGGAGTTTCATCGGGCATTTTCGTTGCCCGTGGAGCCTCGGCCAGTCGTGCCGGACGATGCGACCGTGCGTTTGCGGCTGGCCCTGTTACTGGAGGAATTCCACGAGCTGGCCGAAGCGACCTGCCAGAACGCCAGTGATGCCCAGCAGGCGTTTCTCGCCACATTGGCCCAGGCCCGTGAGCAGTTGGATGCGCTGGATCGGTTTGAGGTGGACCTGGTGGAGGTGGCGGATGCGCTCACCGATATCAACTATGTCACCTACGGCGCCGGCCACACCTTTGGTATCGACCTGAACGCCTGCTGCGAGGAGGTGCATCGCAGTAACATGAGCAAGTTGGGTGCCGATGGCAAGCCGGTGAAGGATGAGCGAGGCAAAGTGTTGAAAGGCCCGGCGTACTCGCCTCCGTCACTGGCCCCGGTGCTGGCGGCCCAGGCTGGCAATTCGCACAGCGCTGGGTAATGTCTGGCGATCGTCAGGGGATGCTGTTGTGCAATACAGAACGAACCCTGACCCAGATCAAGGCGAGATAGGGTGGTTGGCGGCATTATGACTGCGGGATTTGATCCCGCTGCGTATGCTTCCGGTTGTCTCCGGAAACAATTAGGCCCCGGAAACGGGGCCTTTTTTTTGTTTGCGTCTGCCGGCTTCGCACGACACGCCCGTGGTGCATGTCGCGTGAAGCGTCTCCGTTTACCAATGAATCCCTTTGAACAACCGCGAGAAAGCGGCCTGTTCGCGACGGATCTTCTTCGGCGTGCCCTCCTTCTCACCCAGCGCGGCAGAGGAATCCGAGAACAACTTGTAGCCGGTGTTCATGATGGTTTCGGTGACCCGGGGGGTGATGAAGTGCATCACCTGCCCCATGACGCCCAGGTTGGTGGCGATGCGTTTTGGCTGGCGCACAATGGCGTCGCAGATCATATCCGCTGCCTGGGTGGGGCTGATGGTCGGCACGTGGTTGTAGATCTTGGTGGGCGCGATCATCGGTGTGCGCACCAGCGGCATGTTGATAGTGGTAAAGCGGATCCCCTCGTGGGCCAGCTCGCTGGAGGCGCAGCGGGTGAAGGCATCCAGTGCCGCTTTGGATGCCACATAGGCGGAAAAGCGGGGCGCATTGGTGAGTACGCCGATGCTGGAAATATTAATCACATGGCCGCCGCCGTTTTCGATCATGCTGGGCATCAGCTGCATGATCAGTCGCAGGGCGCCGAAGTAATTGAGCTGCATGGTGCGTTCGTAATCGTGGAAACGGTCAAACGCATGCACCACGGAACGGCGAATGGAGCGCCCGGCGTTGTTCACCAGAATATCCACATGGCCATGATCGGCGAGGACCTGCTGGATTAAATTGTCCACGTCGGTCAGGTCGGAGACATCACAGCTGTAGGCCTGTGCGGTGCCGCCCAGCTGGTCGATTTCATGCAGGGTTTCTTCCAGTTTTTCGGCGGTGCGGGCGATTACCAGCACGGTGGCGCCGGCGCGAGCCAGCTTCAGCGCGCTGGCCTTGCCGATACCGGAGGTGGCACCGGTGACCATGACGACCTTGCCTTCCACCCGTTCGGGCAGGGTGGGTAGCGGTTGCAGTTCATCCTTGCGTTCGCCGCGGTCCGGGTCCAGATGGTTTTCCCAGAAATCCCACAGTTGCTGGATATAGCTTTCCAGTTCCGGTGCTGCGATGCCGGTGCCTTCCAGGGCCGCTTTGGCACGGCTGTTGTCGTACTCGGTGGGGAAGGTGAGGAACTTCATGGCCGAGGGCGGGATGTCCAGGTTATCCAGTGCGGCATTGAGCAGCAGGTTGGGGGTCAGGGCGCTAACGCCCTTGCGCACGAAGCCGGGGACCACATCGAACAGGCGGTTTTCCAGTTTCAGGGCCACGCGCGGCGCCTGGGCGGCACCGGCGACGATGTCCATGATCTCCCCAAGGCTGTAGCTGCGGTCCGCAGTGAGGTGGAAGCATTGGCTGTCGTGGTCAGGCTGGTGAGCAATGTGATCCAGGGCGTCCGCCACGAAATCCACCGGCACCACGTTGAAGTGCCCGCCTTCCACGCCGATCAGGGGGATCCAGTTGGGCAGCACGTCTTTCAGTTTCTGGATGAACTTGAACAGGTAATAGGGGCCGTCTACCTTGTCCATGGCCCCGGTTTCGGAGTGACCGACGACCATGGCCGGGCGATAGATGCGCCAGGGGATTTTGCTTTCCTGGCGTACCAGTGCTTCGGATTCGTGTTTGGTCAGCAGGTAGGCGTCATCCAGCCCGGTGGCTTCCTCGAACATGTCTTCGGTAAAGGTGCCGTCGTAAAGGCCGGCGGCCGCGATGGAGGAGACATGGTGAAAACGGCCGGCTTGAATTTTTTCAGCCAGTTTCAGCGTTTGCCGCGTGCCTTCGATATTGGTGTAGCGCTGGGTGTTTTCATCGGCGGTCAGATCATAAATAGCGGCCAGATGGAAAAAATGATCGATTTGCCCGTTCAGGTCATCCTGGTCACGCTTGCTCACGCCCAGCAGTTTTTCGTTGATGTCGCCATGAATGGCGACCAGCCGGTCGGCATCAACACCAAGCCGATTGCGCAGGGCATCCAGCTTGTACTCGGAGCCACAGCGAACCAGGGCAAAAACGCGGGTATCGTCGCGTTTCAGCAGACGGCCAACCAGAAAACGGCCGATAAACCCGGTGGCACCGGTAACGAAATAGTTCATTGCTTTCCCCTTGTGCTTCCTTGCTGCCTGCTCGGGCAGGCAGGTTGTGTTGTAGCGCTGTCTGATCATGCGCCGTGATCAGGCCGAGTGCCAAATCTTCGGCCTTACATCTGTAAGGTGAATTCTCTTCCAGCTAACAAGTGTTTGTCAAAGATTGTTTTGTAACCGCTGTGATGTTGCGCGATGACTGCCGTTTGTGGGATTATTTAACTAACATTCGTTAGTGATACTGTTATGGCTGAAACAGCGCGACAGCGCCAGAAACGGCAAACCCGGGAGCGGATTCTGGAATCCGCCCGAAATCTTATGGCGGGCGGGCGGGGCCTGGACAGCCTGGGGCTGCGTGAAGTGGCCCGGGAATCCAGTCTGGCGGCCACCTCCCTGTATAACCATTTTCCGGATATGGAGGCGCTGGGGTTGGCGTTGATTGACTCCTGTTGCTTTCGGTTGCGCTCAGCCATGGAGTACGAGCGGCGCAGTATGATCGAAATCGGTGCGGCCCAGGCGGTGCAGGAGCTGGTCGGGCGATTCTCCCGTTACATTGCCGAGAACGGCAATGATTTTCGCTTGTTGGTGCAGCAGCGTCTGGGTAGCCATGATCGCTACCGGTTGAGAATTCAGCGCGAACTACAGCTGCTGGTGGATGAGCTGGCCGAAGACGTGCGTCAGGCGGTCGCCAGCCAGGGGCGGGTCCAGGTGCCGGCAGAGCAGGAGGCGCAAGCGGCCATTGCCATCATGTTTGGCGCCGGAATTTCCATGCTCGACAGTAGCCCCGCTACGCGCCGTGTGTTGGCGGATCATGCCTGCCTGCAGCTGGAAATGATGGCGCTGGGTGGCCGGCAGATGGCTGTAGGTAATCGGCTATGAAATGGCGGTTTGTGACGTGATTCGTGGGTTTGTGCCGAAAAATGCACTAAAAAGGGTCGCTAAATACGGCAACGTTAATACCGCAGCGCTGCCGCCGATTGCCACAGGAGGTGGCGATGTCTTTTGATCCCAAGGATCCGTACGACGCCGCAGCACTGTACGACATGTGGCTCAATTGCAGCCGTTGCCCTGCCACCTTTGATTTTGAACCCGGTGGTGAGGTGAATCTGGATTATTACCACCGCATCGGTCAGCAGGCCCGGATTGAAAACTGGGCAGTGTTGCCGGCCCGCAATCACGGCGAAGAACTGGTGTTCAATGTGCTTTGTCCTGACTGCGCCCGGCGCTTTGGGGTGGATGGTTGCGATGGCCGCATGGAGCTGGCTGCACCGGTGATCGACCAGATCTGCCAGGCCATGCGTGACGCGTCCGAACAAGCGGCCTGATCGCTACGGTCATCGTGTCTGTCTCTCCGCCCCGGTAGACTCGGAGCGAGTGTTGACAGGAGCTCTTGATGACCGCCCACGATATTTCCCTGGCTGATGCCATGATTCTGCGCCGCTCCGTACGCGGCTTTACCGACAAACCGGTACCTCAGGAGGTGCTGGACGCGGTGTTCTCGCTTGCCCAGCGCTCTCCCTCCAACTGCAATATCCAGCCCTGGAAAGTGTGGGTGGCGTCCGGTGCCGTGCGCGATGCGCTGCGCGAGCGCATGGTGGAGAAGGTGACCCAGGGTGTCCCGTTTGCTCCGGATTACGACAGCCTGCCCCGTTTCGAGGGGGTGTACCGGGAACGCCAGGTGGATTGCGCCATGGCGCTGTACGGCAGCATGGGCATTGCCCGCGAAGACCGCCCCGGTCGCCAGCGTGCCGAGCTGCGCAATTTCGAGTTGTTTGATGCGCCCCATGTGGCGTTTATCGGCATGGAGCGGGATTTCGGTGTCACCGTGGGACTGGACGTGGGCATGTACGTGCAGTCGCTGTTGCTGTCCATGAGCGCCTATGGGCTGGGCGCCTGTGCCCAGGGCAGCATGCGTTACTATCCCGACGATGTGCGGGAAATGCTGGGGATCCCATCCAGTACGGCCATCGTGCTGGGGATCAGCTTTGGGTACGAGGACCCGGATATCGCGGCAAACAAGGCCCGAGTGGATCGGGTGCCGGTCTCCGATTCGGTGCAGTTCTGCGATAGTTTGTAGTCGGTCCCCTGTGCTGCAAACAGGGAGGGTCCGGGCAGCGTTGGTGCGATTGTGCTACAATGGTCGTTTTCCCAGCGTAGTGACCCTCCATGATCATAGTGAAAGGCTCCTTTCCCGTGAAAGAAGACGAACAGCCCCATGCATTGGAGCTGGTGCAGGCACTTGCCAGTGCGTCGCGGGGAGAGCGGGGGTGTCTGGCCTATGAGGTATACCTGCAGGCGGATGCGCCCAGGGTGATCATGGTGTGGCAGCAGTGGTCGAACCTGGATGCGCTGGAAATCCATTTTGGCTCCGAGCATGTGGACGCCTTTCTCGATGCCATTCCCGACATGATTGATGGCGATGTCACCTCGGCTCGCTTTGATGTGTCCAGCATGGATGGCGACCCGATTGTCGAGGACGTCAGCGAGATTGCGCCTGTGGTGCTGGCGGGCAACATCACTCTGCATTGACGCCCCGGTCGGCGCTCTGCGTGTTCGTTCATTGATTCCTTTTCGCTAACCGCGTTGTCCTGCGCCGCTTCCTGTCGGTGTTGTGTCGTGGTTGGCCAGTGTCTCCTGTCGTGCTCTGCGTTACTCTGTCTGGCTCAGGCAAGGTCCGGCTTTCGCTGTGCCTTGGCAAGGTTGTGCAGGAGTGCCCATGAAAACCCGTATCGACTCAGTCGAAGACATTATTCGCAGCTTCTCCGAGCAGGGCTACATTTGCAGCGAGCGTATTGCGCTGGCGGTGTACCTGGCGGCGCAGTTACACAAGCCGGTGCTGGTGGAAGGCCCGCCGGGAGTGGGCAAAACCGAGCTGGCAAAAGCGGCCGCCGCCTTTCTGGAAGCGCCGTTGATCCGCTTGCAGTGCTATGAAGGGCTGGATGAAAGCCGGGCGCTATACGAATGGAAGTACGGCAAGCAGTTGCTGTATACGCAACTGCTGCGCGACAAGCTCGGTGGCATGCTGGCCGATACGGATAGCCTGGAAGCCAGCATGGATCGCCTGGGGGATTTGGGTGAGGCGTTCTACAGTGAAACCTTCCTGGAGCCGCGCCCCCTGTTGCATGCACTTCGCAGTGAAGAGCCTGCGGTGCTGTTGATCGATGAAATCGACAAGGCTGACCAGGAGTTCGAGGCGTTTCTTCTGGAGTTGCTGTCGGATTTTCAGATTTCCATCCCCGAGCTGGGCACGGTCAAGGCGCGCCACCAGCCCCTGGTGCTGCTGACCAGTAACGACCAGCGCGAGTTGTCCGATGCACTCAAGCGCCGCTGTCTGCACTTGTATATTCCCTACCCGGAAGCGGAGCTGGAAGCGAACATCGTGGCGGCGCGGGTGCCGGATCTGGATGCACGATTGCGCGAGCAACTGGTGGCGTTTATTCAGTACCTGCGCGAGCAGGACATGAAGAAATTGCCGGCTATCTCCGAAACGCTGGACTGGGCCCGGGCGCTGGTGCTGTTGCATGCGGATTCACTGGAGCAGGAGCAGGTGGCAGATACGCTCAATCTGGTTTTAAAAACCGAGCAGGACGTGACCCTGGCACGGGAGTTGTTGCCTGCCTGGTTGCGCAAGCTGGGCAAACGCTGATGCCGGTCCGTCGCCTTTCGGAATTTGTGCAGGCGCTGCGGGGAGCGGGGTTGCGAATATCGCCGGACGAGGCCACCCAGGGCATGGATGCGGCTGCACTGGTGGGCTATCAAGGGCGGCAACGCTTTCACGATGCCCTGGCGATGACGCTGGTGAAGCGCGAAGACGATCGCCCTGCGTTTGAGGAAACCTTTGCGCGTTTCTTTGCGGCGACGCCCGGCGCAGCGGCGGCCACATCGAACAGCGGCGCCATGCCTGCGCCGGTAGAGGAGCTGCGCGAAGCGGGTGAATCTTCCCAGGGCGATGAGGGGCTGGCGGGCGACGGTGATGACCTGACGGCACAAACCCCTGCCGAGCTGGAGCAACGGCTGGCTGAAGCCGCAGCACAAATGGATTTCACCCAGATGGAGGTGATTACCCAGCAGGGCCTGTATACCCGTCGTCTGCTGATGAACATGGGGATGGGGGCAGTGGATGACCGCATTCTGCAGCTGGATCAGGGCGATGCGCCTCGGCAGGCGCGGGCAGAGATGCTGCGCCAGTGGCGACGGGAGGTGCGCGAGCAGGCTGCGGGCCATGTGCGGCGCCAGTTTCTGCTGCACGGTGCAGGCAAGGGCAGGGCGTTGCGGGAACAGACCATGCGCGCTGTGCCGTTTCGGCATCTGCGTGAATTCCAGGAAGTGAAAACCCTGGTGCGTCGCATGGCTCGGCGCCTTGCCAGCCTGCATCAGCGGCGCATGAAGAAAAGTCGGCGCGGCATGCTGGATGCTCGGCGCACCCTGGTGGCGGGTATTCGTCACGATGGAGTGCCCGCCCGATTGCACTGGCGTCAGCGGCCTGTGCAGAAAAGCCGGGTGATGGTGATTTGTGATGTTTCCAGTTCGGTGAGCGATGCGGCCCGTTTCCTGCTCCAGTTTCTGTATGCCATGAATGATGTGCTGCCACGGGTGCGCAGCTTTGCGTTTGCATCTCGTTTTGATGAAATCAGCGAGGATTTTCAGCGCTACAGCCCGGACGTGGCGGTGGGCCGGGTGCTTGACCGTCTTTCCGGTAGTGGTACCGATTACGGCGAAATGTTTGCGGATTTCTGGCGCCGTTGTGAACGGGAACTGGACAGCCATACCACCGTTATCATTCTCGGCGATGCCCGCAACAACAACCTCCCGGAAGGCGCAGAGGTGCTGCAGCAGATTCGTCGGCGAGTGAAGCAGGTGTGGTGGCTGAACCCGGAGGCGCGTTCTCGCTGGAATAGCGGCGATGCGGTCATGGATCGTTATCTGCCCCATTGCCGGTTGGCCCGCCAGTGCGCGTCACTGGACGATCTTGAGCGGATTGTGGATTCCCTGCTCAAGGGGCTGAATTAGCCAGGGCGTTTTTTGGGAATTAATCGTTATAGGTTTTTGGAGGTGGTGCCCCGGCGTCACGAAGGATCTGCCGCAAGGTGGTTTGCAGGCGCGCCAGGTTCACCGGCTTGGCTAGATGCCCGATCATGCCGGCATCGTGGCAGGCATGGATCTTGTCCGGTATGGCGTGGGCAGTAAGGGCAATAATGGGAACCCAGGGCAAGCGGCCTTCCTGTTGCAGTTTGATAATCGCTCGCGAGGTTTCAAACCCGTCCATGTCCGGCATTTCGCAATCCATTAATACCAGGTCGAAGGGCTGTTCTGCGGACATCAAGACGGCGATCGCTTCCAGCCCACTCTCGGCGACTTCCGTCTCGTAGCCCAGTTTTTGGCACAGCCCCTCGGCCACCATCAGGTTGATGTGGTTATCGTCCACGATCAGCAATCGGCCGCCGGACAGCCCCGGCTGGCTGTCAGCGATGGGTTCCGAGGTAAAGGTATCGGCACGTTCCGTGGATGGAATGGGGAGCCGAAACCAGAAGCGCGAGCCCTGTTTGGGCTGGCTGTCCACGCCGATTTCTCCTCCCATGATCTCTACCAGTTGCCGGCAAATGGCAAGCCCGAGGCCGGTGCCGCCATAGCGTCGGCTGGTGGAGCTGTCGCCCTGCTGAAAGTGATCGAAGAGTCGGCGTTGTTGTTCCTCGGAAATACCGATACCGCTGTCGTGCACCTCAAAAAAGGCGTAATCCGCGTTGTCCGAATCCCGCTGTACCCGCACGGTGATGCTGCCGTTGTCGGTGAATTTCACCGCGTTGCTGATCAGGTTTACCAGAATTTGTCGCAGCCGCACCGGGTCCCCCATGCAGCGTTCGCCCACGTGGGGGGCAATGTCGAGTGTCAGGGTGTTGGAGTGAACGTGTGCCTTGTGCTGGAACAGGGCCAGGGATTCATTGATCAGGTTGAACAGGTTGAAGCTGGTTTGCTCGATGGGCATTTTGCCCGCTTCGATGCGGGAATAATCGAGGATGTCATTAATCAGGTTCAGCAGGCTGTTCCCGGACTGTTCAATCACGTTCAGGTTGTGGCGCTGATCATCATCCAGGGAGGTCCCCTTGAGCATGTCCACGGTGCCGATAATGCCGTTCAACGGTGTACGAATTTCGTGGCTCATTACGGCCAGAAATTCGCTGCGGGCGCTGAGCGCGGCATTCAGCTCCCCGGTGCGTTCGGTGACGCGCTGTTCCAGCACTTCGTTGGCTTCGTGCTGAATACGGGCATTTTCGCTTTTCAGTACGGTCATGCGATGCGCCAGCGCAAATGACAGTAGCAGTGCTTCGGTAAAGGTGCCCAGCTGCATGATGTTTTCCAGTATCCAGCCGCCGTCGATAAGCTGAAACGTTTTCAGAACATATGCCGTTGTGGCCAGTGCTACGGCGGTAAAGGCCAGCAGAAAATACCGTGCAGGACTGTAGCCCTGCCGGATCAGCCAGATAGACAAAACAATGGCGATAAGTGGCCAGGGCAGAACGACGGCGGTGCTCGCCTGAATGAAAAAATGAAAATTCACCAGTGTTAGCGGCGCAGTGAGAAATAACACGCTGGCGGCTGCCACCAGCCAGCGATTGATGGCGGGGGCGCGTTTTTTCAGTTCCAGGAACTGGCAGGTAAACAGAATCGAAAAAGCCAGTGTCAGCAGATTCAGCACCGGCAATGAGTAATGGTTCCACAGTGTTGCCTGGGGCCAGAGCCACTGATAGCTCAGCCCTTCGCGGGTGAACAGGTTCAGGGTGAACGTGCCCAGGTAGAGAACATAAAGCAGGTAGCTGCGGTCCCGGATGGAAATAAATATCAGCAGGTTGAATAGAAAGATGGCCACCATGGCGCCGAAATACAGCCCATAAAAAATGGATACCTGGGTGTCTTGCTGGTTGAAAGCGATAGGTGACATCAGCGAGACAGGCAGCTCAATGACATTGTCCCCCTGGGCGCGCAGCAGCAGGTAGCGTTGCGAATGCACCGGCAGATCGAGAGTGGAGATCAGGTGGTTATGGGCAAAGGTGCGGGTGCCGAAAGGTATGCGATCACCAAGACGGTTGTGCCACAGCTGTTTGCCTTGCCGATCAAACAGGTAGAGATCGAGATAGTCCAGATGGGGGCGTCCCAGTCGGGCAAACCACGATACCTGGCGGCTCTGATTGTCGATCGGCACGAGGAACCATTGCGGTCCGTCACGAAAACCCAGAGAGGGGTACTTGTCGTGAATTTCTTCCCCTGCGCCATCGAGGAAAGCTTGTAGAGCCATTTCCGGGCTATAGGCGTGCTGGGGGTCGGCGAGCCACTGCATGCCGAGTGACGCCTGGTAGCTGTCCTGATCATCGGTGAGGGTCAGGCTGTGCGCTGATGCGGCCAGTACGAGCAAAAGCAGGCTGGCAAGTCCCTGCCTGATGATGACGAATCCCTGTGTCATTCCCGATCCTGTTATCACTGTTATGTGGATACGGAGTTGGTGTTATCGATTCATTTTACAGAATTTACCGTAGTCGCTGGAACTGTGCGACAGATAAGGTCTCGAAATGGGTGACTTAACGGAAAAGGAGTCCTGTATGAAAGTCATTATGCGTAATGCACTGGTCCTGTCTTGTTCACTGATTGCCGCCCCGGGTGCGTTTGCTGCCGGCCCTTACATTGGCGGTAACTACAGTCAGATTCAGTACGACAATGAAGAATACGACACGGACACCCTGAAAATTGACTCGGCCACGGTTAATGCGGGTTTTGAGTTTACCGATTTTCTGGCGCTGGAAGCCCGTGGTGGCCTGGGTTTTGACGAAGACTCCCAGGGTATTGCTGACTTCGAAATGGATCACCTGTACGGGGGTTACGTGAAGCTGGGTGCGCCCATTGGTGAGACCATTCGCCCCTATGTCATCGGCGGTTATACCAAGGTGAAAGGCAAGGTATCGGCCAATGGCACGGTAGCTGGTGTGGATTACTCCTACAGCGACACCGAAACGTTTGAAGATGAGTCCTATGGTGCTGGCCTGGATTTCAATATTACCGATACGGTTGGCGCCAACCTGGAATACATGCGCTATGTGGATACCGATGAAGAAGAAATTTCCGGTATCAGTGTTGGCCTGCGTTCCGCGTTCTGATTGCGGTAGCCAAACACAGGGATACAAAAAAGCCCCTCCGAGTGAGGGGCTTTTTTTTGGTTCATCGCGGAATTGAGTGATCGGCCAGTTTCAGAACGTGTCGCATTATCCCGCCCTGGCAACCGCTGGACGCCGGATGCCCGATGATAGACGCTTGCATTCAAAACCTGAAAACCTTGGCAGCCATCTCTC
>JBDWVU010000040.1:0-131875 GCA_039983755.1 Alloalcanivorax sp. | reverse complement strand
CGATGCATCGCATCGGGCGTTTTGTATTTCAGGGCCAAGTGAGGCCGATCCCGGTTATAGATCTCGACCGATTCGCTGACCATTATGCGGGCCTGATTCAAGTCTCTAGGCCTGACTAGTAGGAACTCCGTCTTCAAGATGCCATTTACCCGCTCGGCCAGAGCATTTTGGTAGCAGTCGTAGCCGTCGGTCATCGAACATTGGATGCCATGCTGACGGTGCAGCTTCTGGTAGCTTTCACAGCAGTATTGGATGCCCCGGTCGGAGTGGTGGATTAACGGTTGGCGTCCCTGTCGTTGACTCAGCGCTCTGCGTAGCGCCTGCTCAACGTCCTCGCTGCGCAAGCTGTCATGTACGTGGTGCCCCACTATTTTGCGGGAATACGCGTCGGTCACCAGACTCACATAGCTCATCCCCGAGCGCGTCGGCAGGTAGGTGATGTCCGCTACCCAGACCTGATTGGGACGGCTGGGGACGACCTGATCGATACCCGGTTTCAGGAGATTGGGGTGGCGCCGGAAGTGGTGATGACTATGTGTCGTTTTATGGTAAGCCCGCCGCCGTGACACCAGCAGGTGCTGTGCCCGGAGCACCTGGAACAGGTGGTCGCGGCCCAAGTGCAAGGTCCGATCCGCTTGCTCGTGCAGTAGGTAATGGAGCTTGCGGGCCCCTATTCGAGGCTGGCAACGCCGAACCCCATGCACGAAGTCGATCACCCGCTGTTCCCGGTCTTCCCGAACCTTCTGTGCCTGTTCGGCCTGATACCAGGCTTGACGGCTGATGCCCAGAAAACGGCATGCCCTGCTAACGGTCAATCTGGCAACGCGTTCTTGCTCAAGGACTTGCCGGGCCGCTTTTTTACGGACACCCCGTAGTCCTTTTCCATCACATCGACAACCGCTTCAAAGAACTCAGCCTTTTGCTCGGCCAAGCGCAGCTTCTCTTCAAGCTCTTTGATGCGTTGTTCTGGGGTTGGAGGGGATTGTGGCATGGCGGGACTCCTCGTTGGACGGGCTCCAACACCAGGGCGCCAGTCCTGGTGACCGTAGCGACGCAACCACTGTAGTACCGTCGAACGCCCCTGAATACCATAGCGGGCCTGAGCCTGCTTGTAGGTCAGCTCGCCGTTTTCCACCTGATCGACTACCGCCCGTTTAAAGGCCAAGGTGTAATCCCGCTGTGTGCGCTTAACTCGTTGATTCATCACGTTCTCCCAAAACCAGGACTGGAACGTGTCAACTCTATTCAGGACGGGTCAGGCCCCATAAAAAAGGCCGCAGGTCGGGGACGCTGCGGCCTTTTTTGATAACTGAAACTTTCAGTCACACAGCCGTCGTCCCTGCGCACGCCATTTGCGTGCACAGCGGTCGACGACCAGCATGAGAGGGGCTGATGATGGTGCATCTTCATCTCTGTTGCGCCTGAAAGAGCGGCAATCTAGGCGCGAGGAGAGATGTTTGGCTTGCCCAAATGAACGACGAGCAACAACGAGTGCCGCTCTTTCAGGCGCAACCCGAAGGGCTGGGCTCCTTTTTCCGCCTGACTGCGTTGAAAAAGACTCACATAGCATACTATGCCACGCCTCTTTCAACGTAGTCAGACAAAAAAATGAACTCCAGCAGAGACGAGGATGCACCATCATCAGCCCCTAGTTTCAGTACGATAGAAAGCATGCGACCATTCTGCTCAAGAACTCACAGGTAAACAAGATGAAAGTGTATCTGGTGGGCGGTGCGGTGCGGGACTCCTTGCTCGGCCTCCCCGTGACGGAAAAGGACTGGGTCGTGGTTGGCGCCACGCCGGAAGAAATGGAAGCCAACGGGTTCCGCCCCGTGGGCAAGGATTTCCCGGTATTCCTGCATCCCGACACCCAGGAAGAATACGCCCTGGCCCGTACCGAGCGAAAATCCGGCCATGGCTACGGGGGCTTTACCTTCTATGCCGCCAGCGACGTCTCCCTGGAAGAAGACCTGATTCGCCGCGACCTGACCATCAATGCCATGGCCCGTTCAGAAGGTGGCGAGGTGGTCGACCCTTTCCAAGGCAAGATCGATCTAAAAGCCCGCTTGCTACGGCATGTTTCCCCCGCTTTTGCCGAGGACCCGCTGCGGGTATTACGTGTGGCGCGATTCGCCGCCCGTTATCACTGGCTCGGCTTCCGCGTCGCGGACGACACCCTGACACTGATGCGCCAGCTCAGTGATAGCGGCGAACTGGATTACCTGGTGCCCGAGCGGGTTTGGAAAGAAACCAGCCGGGCCCTCATGGAACCCGCTCCCCAGGTTTTTTTCCAGGTCCTGCATGCCTGTGGCGCGCTGGAAAAACTGTTCCCCGAATTGGCCGCACTGGATGGCGTACCCCAACCGGAAGCCCACCATCCGGAAGTGGATACCCTGGTGCACCAATGGCTATGCCTGGAAATGGCCGCCAAACTCAAGCTGCCGTTGACGGCCCGCTACGCCGTGCTATGCCACGATCTGGGCAAGGCCAAGACACCACAGGCAGAATGGCCCCGGCATATCGCCCACGAAATTCGCAGTGCCCGACTGTCACGCACCCTGTCGAAACGGCTGCGGGTTCCCCGTGACGCCGCCGACACCGCTGCGCTGGTGGCCGAATACCACACCCACTGCCACCGCGCTTTGGAGCTGAAACCGCAGACCGTGTGGAAGCTGTTCAAGGCACTGGATGTGATCCGCCGCCCCGAACGACTGGAGGACTTCCTGGGCGCCTGCGAAGCCGATGCCCGTGGCCGCACTGGCTTCGAAGACCGCGACTACCCCCAGGCAAACTACCTGCGCGGTGCGGCTCAGGCGCTTCAGTCTGTGGACGTGGCCGCCTTGCGCGCTCAGGGTATTGAAGGGCCCGCCCTGGGCGAGGCCATCGAAAAAGCCCGCATCCAGGCCATCACCACTTTCAAACAACAGGAGCTCAATCCCTGATGACAGCCCCCGTCGCCCTGGTTACCGGCAGCGCCCGCCGTATCGGCGCCCAGATCGTTCGCACCCTGCACAACCACGGCATGCGGGTCATCATCCATTACCGTGGCAGCCAGGAGGAAGCCGAAAGCCTGGCCGCGGTTCTCAATCAGACCCGCCCGAACAGCGCCGCCTTGCTACAAGCCGATCTGGACCAGCCGGCGGCCGTACGCCAGCTGGCCAGCGATGCACTGGCCTGTTTCGGCCAACTGGACCTGCTGGTGAACAATGCCTCCAGTTTTTACCCCACACCCATTGATCAGGCCGACGACGCCGACTGGGAAAAATTGATTCACAGCAACCTGCGCGCGCCCTTTATTCTCAGCCAACAACTGACGCCGGCCCTGCGCCAACAGCACGGCTGCATTATCAACATTGTCGATGTCTACGCAGAAAAACCGCTGCAGACCCACACCCTGTATTGCATGGCCAAGGCAGGACTTGCGATGATGACAAAAAGCCTGGCGCGGGAGCTCGGCCCGGAAATTCGCGTCAACGGCGTGTCGCCGGGGCCGATCCTGTGGCCGGAGGCGGGGCAAATGAACCAGCAGGCCATTCAGGATGCCACCGCGCTCAAGCGCAGCGGCGAACCGGATGACATCGCCAACACGGTTTACTGGCTGGCCGCAGCCGCGCCGTTTATAACAGGTCAGATACTGGCCGTGGACGGGGGACGTTCACTGGCCTTGCAGGGAAGCTAAACCACACAACACGAGACGGATACTCGGGGGAATGATGAGATTAATCGGGGGAATAATTCTGTTACTGACGGTCATGTCTGCCAGTGCAGAAATCTATCGCTGGAAAGACGCCAACGGAAACTGGCAATTCGGGGACAAGGCGCCAAAAGAGCAACATGACACTCTCGACGTGAAAGCTCCCCCCAAAATTGGTCAGGATGATGCACGCGATATTCATGCCCGCACCCAGCGCCTGCTGGAAAGCCAGCGCACCCAGGCCCGGGAAAAAGCCCAGGCTGAAGAAGCCGCCCGAAGACAACGCCAGGAACGTTTTGCCAAACCCTGCGCGGAAGCACAAGATCGCCTGAAAATGCTCAAAGGCCCTTTCGAATATATTGAAGAAGACGGCTCACGGCGCGGCGCAACGGCAGACGAAGTTGCCGCAGATGAGAAAAAAACCCGCAAATGGATTGATGAACATTGCGATTTCTAGCGCTTGCTCTCACCCTCAGCCTCCTGCTCGGCGGAGCCGCCCGGGCAGAAATTTTCCAATGGCGTGACGCCAACGGCAAATTGCATTTCGGCGACCGCCCGCCGGAAGATGCCCAAACCCAAACCGTCACCCCGGATATCAGCCCGCAACTCAAAGAGCTCGAGATCAACGTCAAACGTCAGGACTTCACCCTGTCTGGCGACTTGCAGCAACAAACGCTGGATAACATTAGCAACATCTACCAGCGCTACCGTCGGGACTTCGGCCTGGACCTGCATGGCACCGCGGAAGTCAACCTTTACCTGATTGAAAAACAGGACGACTTTCAACAATGGATGGTTGACCGGATTGGCACCAGCAGCCGCCATTATGCGGGCGTCTTTATTCCTGCCACCAACGAAGTGGCGGTCTGGCAATGGGCTGATAACGAACAGCAAGTTGCCCAGACAATTTTGCATGAATCCAGCCATGTGCTGCTTTACCAGTTGTCCCCCCTGGCTCCGGTATGGCTACAGGAAGGCCTGGCACAGTATTTCCAGACACTGGAGATGCAACCGGATGGCCGCCTGATGATCAGCGCACTGGACGATGCCCAGCAGCGGGTACAAACCTGGATTGAACAGGAACGGCTGATTACCCTGCGCCAGTACCTTTCCATGGACGATGCACAATGGCGGAAAATGGCCCATCAGCTCAACGCCATTCCCTACACTGTCGCCTGGGCCACCACTGCCTTTCTCATGTCCAAACCCGTGGGCCGCGCCACCCTACGGCAAATGCTTCAGGACCTGGAAAAAACCCACCAACGCCCAACATTGCAGCGCATCGAGCACCTCTATCCGGGCGGCATTTCACGACTGGAATACGATTTCTTTCGTTGGGCGCAAAGCGACATGGCACCGCATTGGTATTAACAGAGACGTAACACGCTTCACGCCACAAGCTGCAACGCAAGCCAGGCAAGGTGGCCGCAATGCTCGCGAAACAGCAGTTGACAGTGCAAAGTGAAAAGTTGAAACGGGCAATCCTGGGGCTAACCCCCTGCGGCCCCGTGCCGCAACACAAAAACCACGCTATTTTCTCATCTAAAGGATCGCTCACAGTAGGTCGCATTAGCCTGAAAGGCGTAATCCGACACGCTGCGTTCCGAGGCTCCATGGCCGGCTGTCGGGTTACGCCGCTACGTGGCTAACACGACCTACAAAAACCGCCATTACTTATCCTCGAACGGCACCACCCACAAATCCTGCCCACTGAAATCGGCTGCTTTCAGCAATGCCTGATAAGACGTTTGGGTTTCCGGGTGCAGTGCATCCGGGGCCAGATCCACCAGGGGTTTCAACACAAAAGCATGTTTGAGGATTTCGTCGCGGGGCAGCTGGACGCCATCCACCTCACCCACGCGATCGTCGTAGGTAAGAATGTCGATATCTAGGGTTCGACTGGAAAACTTCTTCTCGCCCCGCACCCGGCCATGGTCCTTTTCGATGCCTTTCAGGCAGGCAGTCAGCTCACCGACACTCAATGTCGTTTGCAGCCCGACCACCAGGTTATAAAACGCATCGCCGTCAAACCCCACCGCTTCGCTTTCGTACACCGGGCTGATCGCCAGTGGCGCGAACACCCGGACAAGGGCATTCAGTCCGGAGCGAATATTGTGCTCGCGATCGATATTGGAACCCAGACTGAGAAATACCTGGGCCTGAGACGCTTCACCTTCCAGCGCTTCATCCATCGGGACGTTCACCCCGCTCAATGATTACTCCTACATCCCGCGCCCCACGCAGAGCGCCCGGCTTGCTGAGCCGCAACTTCAGCCACGGCACCTGGAACTCGTTGAGCACCAGCTGTGCCACATTCTCAGCCAAAGTCTCAACCAGCTGAAACTCACTGCTTTCGATAAAGGCGATCAACCGCTTGCCAATGGACTTGTAGTCCAGGGCGTCATCGATATGGTCCGACGCGGCGCCTTTACGGATATCCGCCGCCATTTCCAGATCCAGGCTCACGGTCTGGCGGATACGGCGCTCCCAGTCGAAAATGCCGATCACGGTATCCACTTTCAAATCATTGATATAAACAATATCCATACTCGATCTCTTGGCGTGGCATTCACCGGCACCTACGCTGACACAGGGCCTCTGGCGGATGAATCCCATTTCAGGTAATCAGATGTTACGCTTGCAGCGCAGGCAATAACGCCCTGCTGTGTACAATGTCACCCCATGTATTACAGGGCGCAAATTTCGCTGCCTCAGCGATTGAAGGGAGATTATAGCCGGTGCAAGCAGGGACATTACAGGACGTCTGGTTTTGGCTGCTGCCATTGTGCGTGGCCGGCTATCTGATGGGCTCCATTTCCAGTGCCATTCTGGTCTGCCGGCTGTTCGGCTACCCGGACCCGCGCACGGAGGGCTCCAATAACCCCGGGGCCACCAATGTGCTGCGCATCGGCGGCAAACCCGCCGCTGCACTTACCCTGCTCGGTGACGTGCTCAAAGGGGTGATCCCCGTGGTGCTGGCCCGCTATCTGGATATGGGGCCCTTTGTCGCCGCCACCGTCGGCGCTTTCGCCTTTCTGGGCCACCTGTACCCGGTATTCTTCCACTTTCAGGGCGGCAAGGGCGTAGCCACGGCTTTTGGCTTACTGTTTGCCCTGCACTGGCCCAGTGGGCTGGTGGCCGGCGGCACCTGGCTGCTGGTCTTTGCGCTGAACCGCATCTCCTCCATCGCCTCCCTCAGTGCCTTTGTGGTGGCACCGGCGTGTATCTTTGCCTGGTTGCCCCAGGCCTTCTGGCCCATGCTGGCACTATCACTGGTGATGATTGCCCGGCACCGCAGCAACCTGCAGAAAATCCTGCGCGGGGAAGAACTGGGGTTCAGAAAGAAAGATTAAGCTGCAAGCCTCAAGCTACAAGCTGCAACGCGAAAAGGCTCATTGTCTCTGCAGCGTTATACCCGCGCCCAGACCACGGTGCACGGGCAGAGCGTTTGAAAACCAATCCGGCTTAATCCGCGCCTTGCGACTTGCAGCTTGAAGCTTGTAGCTTGTCTAACTCCGTCAACGGCCAGCGCGGGCGAATCTTGATGGGCAGGGCGGCTTGCTCACCGGCCTGCAATCGCAAGGCGCCGGCAAAGGCGATCATGGCGCCGTTATCCGTACAATACTGCGGAGCCGGGTAGTAGACGTCCACACCGCGCTTTTTCATCTGCTCCGCCAGCTTCGCGCGCAACGACTGATTGGCACTGACGCCACCTGCCATCACTAATCGTTTGTGTCCGGTCTGCTCCACCGCACGGCGACATTTGATCACCAGGGTATCCACCGCTGCTTCCTCGAAGGCACGGGCAATATCGGCCCGGTCCTGCTCGCCTAGCGCGTCCTTGCCACCCAGATCGTTAATAGTGTTCAACGTAAAGGTCTTCAAGCCGGAAAAGCTCATATCCAGCCCCGGACGATCGGTCATCGGGCGGGGAAAACAAAACCGCCCCGCCGTGCCCTGCTGAGCCAGCGCAGCAATACGTGGCCCACCCGGATACCCCAGCCCCATCATCTTGGCGGCCTTATCGAACGCTTCACCGGCAGCATCATCTACCGATTCACCCAGCATGGCGTAGTCTCCCAGCCCCTGGGCATCCAGCAGCAGGGTATGCCCGCCACTGACCAGCAGGGCCACAAACGGAAACGCCGGCGCATTGGGTTCCAGCAACGGCGCCAGCAGGTGCCCTTCCATGTGATGCACCGCCACCGCAGGCAGATCCCAGCCGAAGGCCAGTGAACGGGCCACCCCAGCGCCTACCAGCAAGGCGCCGGCCAGCCCCGGTCCGGCGGTATAGGCGATACCATCCAGCTGCTCTGGGCGGGTATCGGCCTCCCCCATCACTTCACGCACCAGCGGCAGAACCCGCTGCACGTGGTCACGGCTGGCCAGCTCCGGCACCACCCCGCCATAACGGGCATGCATCTCCACCTGACTATAGAGCGCCTGCCCCAGCAGGCCCTGCTCGGTGTCATAGATGGCCACGCCGGTCTCGTCGCAGCTTGATTCAATACCCAATACGCGCATGGTGCTCAACCCTGTGAAATTGCGGCGCCATGATAGCGCCAGACGCCCGGATTTGCATTTATTCCCCACTCAGGTAGAATCCCCGCCTCGCCGCACCCCGGGACCACCTGAGCCCGCGGCGAACCCATAAACTCTAATTTCTAGGAAGGTGATTCTTCATGCCTCAGGTGAAGGTGAAAGAAGGCGAACCGTTTGATGTGGCCCTGCGCCGTTTCAAGCGTGGCTGTGAAAAAGCGGGTATTCTCTCTGAAGTGCGTCGTCGCGAGCAGTACGAGAAGCCCACACAAGAGCGTAAGCGCAAGCGTGCCGCAGCCGTCAAGCGTCACCTTAAAAAACTGCAGCGTGAGCAACTCGCACGCAAACGTTTGTACTAAGGTATAGACGTCTGATGAGTGCGCTCAAAGAGCAGCTCACTGCAGCCATGAAAGACGCCATGCGTGCCAAAGAAAAGGCACGTCTTGGCGTTTTTCGTATGGCGCTGGCAGCGATCAAGCAAATCGAAGTGGACGAGCGCATCGAACCCGATGATGCCCGTGTACTGGCTCTGCTCGACAAATTGATCAAGCAGCGCAAGGACTCTGCCACCCAATACCGTGACGCGGACCGACCAGAACTGGCGGAAACCGAAGAAGCGGAAATCGTGGTACTTCAAGAGTTCCTCCCCACCCAGCTTAGTGATGCAGAAATCGATTCTCTTATCGATGACGCCATGACCCAGACTGGTGCTTCCGGCATGCAGGATATGGGCAAGGTAATGGGCATCCTCAAGCCACAATTGCAGGGCCGTGCCGACATGGGCGCCGCCAGCGGCAAGGTTCGCGCAAAGCTAGCCTAAGCAACTCCTCCGACGTTCCATCACTCTATTTTCGATAAGCCCAGCGGCCTGCATCTAGCACCCTACCGCCCCGCATAAACTTTCTTCACACTGGCAATTCTGTTTGAATAGCCCACCTTTCTGGCAGAATCAGACCCATGGCCCGCATCCCGGAAAATTTTGTTCAGGATCTTCTGGCTCGCACCGATCTGGTGGAGCTGATAGACACCCGCGTGCCCCTGAAGAAAACCGGCCGCAACTACAGCGCCTGCTGCCCATTCCACCAGGAAAAAACGCCCTCCTTCACCGTGGCTCCAGACAAGCAGTTCTATTATTGCTTCGGTTGCGGCGCCTCCGGCAATGCAGTGGGCTTCCTGATGGAATACGAGCACCTGAGTTTCCCGGAGGCAGTCAAACAGCTGGCCAGCCGGGCCGGCATGGAAGTGCCCGAATCCCGGCCGGAAACCGCCGCCGACCGGCAAAAGAAGGACCGACTACAATCGCTCTACGACCTGCTCAGCCGCGCCGAAAAGTTCTACGCGCAGCAGCTGCGCCAAGCGCCAGAGCGACAAAAAGCAGTAAACTACCTTAAAAATCGGGGATTGAGCGGCGAAATTGCAAAAAAATTCGCGATTGGGTTTGCGCCACCCGGTTACGATAATTTGATCAACGGCCTGTCACTCACCGAAACCAGCCTGGAGCACGCCCTCACCGGCGGGCTGCTGGTACGCAAGGACGACACCGGCCGCACCTACGACAAATTCCGCGATCGCATCATCTTCCCGATCCGCGATAGCCGCGGGCGCACCATCGGCTTCGGTGGCCGGGTGCTCGGCGACGGCAAACCGAAATACCTGAACAGCCCGGAAACCCCCGTTTTCCACAAGGGCCAGGAGCTTTACGGGCTGTGGGAATGGCGCCAGAGCCGCGACCGCAGTGACCGTCTCTATGTGGTGGAAGGCTACATGGACGTGATCGCCCTGACCCAGCACGGCGTCCCCAATGTGGTCGCCACCCTGGGCACCGCCACCACCGAAGATCACGCCCGCAAACTGTTTCGTCAGGTCAACGAAGTGATTCTCTGTTTCGACGGCGACAAGGCCGGCGTCCGCGCCGCCTGGCGGGCCCTCGAATCACTGCTGCCGGCGCTGGATGACGGCAAACAAGTGCGCTTCCTGTTCCTGCCAGACGGGGAAGATCCGGACACACTCGTGCGCCAGCAAGGCCCCGAGGCGTTGCGAGCACTTACTGACAAGGCCGACGCCCTGTCCACTTACCTGTTCCGGCACCTGTCCGAAGGGCTCGACCTGGACACCGTGGACGGCCGTGCCCGGCTGGCCCGGCTGGCCCTACCATTCCTGGATAAACCCGCCGGCCCGGTTTACCGCGCCCTGCTTACCGAAGAGCTCAGTCGCCTTACCCGGCTGGACAAGGAATCGCTGATCCAGCTCAAACCCGCCCCGGCGGCGCCTCGCCCAACAGCGCCCCCCGCCCCCTCAGAGCCCCCTCAGGATGCTACCGCGTACGGCTACGAGGACGCAGGCTATCCGCCGGCGGAGGACGATCCTGGCGCGCCCTACCCGGAAGACTTCGGCTTTACGGACGAGGGCAACCAGGACCGCGCCGGTTTCAACGGCGGCAGCCCCAATCGCACACGCCCCAACCCACGCCAGAACAGCGGCCGCAAAGGCCCGCTCACCCTGGCTGAACGCCTGGTGCTGGTGCTGCTGGATTATCCTTCATTGATTGACCAACACCCGCTGCCCGAGGGCATCGACACGCTCCCGCTGCCGCATATCGACCTGCTGGTCCAGGTCGCCGGCCTGTGCCGACAGAACCACAGCGCCGCGGCGCTGCTTGGCGCCCTGATGGCGCTGGAGCAGGGCGAAACCCTGTCTCGCCTGCTCAAGGCCAGCCTCAAGCCGCCCATGGCCGAAGAAATGGCCACCCGGCTATGGCTGGATGCCCTGTCACAGCTGGAAGTCACCCGGCTGGAGGCCGCCCTGCTGGAAGTGGAACAGGCCGGCATGCCCGACCCGGCGCACTGGCAGGCGCTGCATAAAGCCCTGGCCGAAGCGCGCCAGCACGCCCGCAAACCCTTCGGCTAGCCCGGTCCGTGCCATACCCCCGGGGTTGCATTGACTGGCCGTAGCCCCCACATCCCGGTATAATACGCCGTTTTCCCACGCCACCATCACGCTGGCCAGCGCAAGCTTCCAGCACGACGTTACGGGCTTTATTGCATGACGACTCAAAAGCAGCAGCAACAATCTCAGCTGAAGCAGTTGATCGCACTGGGTAAGGAACAGGGCTACCTTACCTACGCCGAAGTGAATGACCACTTGCCGGATTCCATTACCGACACTGATCAAGTGGAAGACATCATTCAGATGATCAACGACATGGGCATCACCGTGGTGGAAAAAGCCGCCGATGCCGATCAGTTGACGATCGATGAAAGCGCCGACAGCACCGACGAAGTCGCCGCCGAAGAAGCCGCTGCCGTGCTTGCCTCCGTAGAAAACGAACCCGGCCGCACCACCGACCCGGTGCGCATGTACATGCGCGAAATGGGTACCGTGGAGCTGCTGACCCGCGAAGGCGAAATCGAAATTGCCAAGCGTATCGAAGAAGGCACCCGTGAAGTCCTGCACGCCCTCGCCTTCTGGCCCGGCGCCGTCGACATGGTGATCGACGAATACGCCCGCGTGGAAAACGAAGAACGCAAGCTCACCGACATCATTGCCGGTTACCTGGATCCCAATGACGATGGGGCTGCGGCAACCAACGTCAACCGGGACCCTGCCTTCGCCGAAAAAGCCAAGAAAGCGGCGGAAGAAAAAGCCAAGGCCAAAGAAAAAGCCAAGGAAGAAGGCACTGACGACAAAGACAGCGACGACGATGAAGAAGAAGATGAAGGCGGTCTGGATCCTGTTCTGGCCGCAGAGCGTTTCGAGACGCTGAAAAAACTGCACGAAAAAGCCGAGCGCTCACTCAAGCGCAACGGTCGCGATCACGCCTCCAGTGCCAAGGCTCTGGAAGCCCTGGCCGAACACTTCACCCTGTTCAAACTGGTGCCGCGCATTTTCGACGGCATGCTGGTTGGTGCCCGCGACAACCTGGACCTGGTGCGTAAATTCGAGCGTCAGATCATGTCCGCCACCATTCGTCGCGGCGGCATGGATCGCAAGGATTTCATCAAGGTATTCCCTGGCAACGAAACCAACATGGACTGGATCGATGGCCAGCTGAAAACCAAAAAAGGCAAAGCCATCGCCGACAAACTCGGCGCAGTCAAAGAAGATGTTCAACGTGCCCAACGCAAGATCGGCACCATTGAAGACATCATTGGCCTGCCCGTGGGCGACATCAAGGAAATCAACCGTCGCATCTCCATCGGTGAAGCCAAAGCACGTCGCGCCAAGAAAGAAATGGTGGAAGCCAACCTGCGTCTGGTAATTTCCATCGCCAAGAAATACACCAACCGCGGCCTGCAGTTCCTCGACCTGATTCAGGAAGGCAACATTGGCCTGATGAAAGCCGTGGACAAGTTCGAATACCGCCGTGGTTACAAGTTCTCCACCTACGCCACCTGGTGGATTCGTCAGGCCATCACCCGCTCCATCGCCGACCAGGCGCGCACCATCCGTATCCCGGTACACATGATAGAGACCATCAACAAGATCAACCGGGTACAACGTCAGATGCTGCAGGAAATGGGCCGCGAACCGACCCCGGAAGAACTGGGTGTCCGTCTGGAAATGCCGGAAGACAAAGTCCGCAAGGTACTGAAGATCGCCAAAGAGCCGATCTCCATGGAAACCCCCATCGGTGACGATGAAGATTCCAGCCTCGGCGACTTTATCGAAGACGGCAACATGGAATCGCCGGTGGACTCTGCCACTTCACTGGGCCTGGAAGAAGCCACCCGTGACGTGCTGGCCAACCTGACCGCCCGTGAAGCCAAAGTCCTGCGCATGCGCTTCGGCATCGACATGAACACTGACCACACCCTTGAGGAAGTGGGCAAACAGTTCGACGTAACCCGTGAGCGTATCCGTCAGATAGAAGCCAAGGCGCTGCGCAAGTTGCGTCACCCCAGCCGCAGCGAACACCTGCGCAGCTTCCTGGACGGCGACCTGTAATTAGTACGCCGGACGCTTGAGGCCAGACGCCGGACGCAAACCCGGGCTGCTCGCAGCCCGGGCTCATAATAAAAAAAGATCGGCCTTTTCCTGCTTCAAATACACGTTATAATCCATGCCCGCGCGTTAGCGTGGCACCGTCAGGCGTCGAGCATCCGGCGTCAGGCAACTCTTTCGGGCCTATAGCTCAGTTGGTTAGAGCAGTCGACTCATAATCGATTGGTCCCAGGTTCAAGTCCTGGTGGGCCCACCAAATCCCAACCCAAAGAAGTCCACTCCCATCCTGAAAGCCCTGCAATGCGGGGCTTTTTACGTTATGGTACGCCTAACACTGTCCAATAGCATCCAGCCACATGCCCCCACAATCGGGGGCATTTACGGGGGCATATGAAACGCCCCCAAACCAGATGCCCCCAGTTCAAGGACGCATGCCATGAGCAAGCTAACCGCAACCGCAGTAAAGCAAGCCAAGCCCAAGGA
This sequence comes from Alloalcanivorax sp., assembly GCA_039983755.1. Taxonomy (GTDB): domain Bacteria; phylum Pseudomonadota; class Gammaproteobacteria; order Pseudomonadales; family Alcanivoracaceae; genus Alcanivorax. Next base: position 118,218 of record JBDWVU010000040.1, on the reverse strand, counting down.
AAAAACCTACCGCCTTGCGGATGGCGGCGGCCTGTATCTGGAGGTGTCACCCAAGGGTGGTAAATACTGGCGCTACAAGTACCGCTTTAGCGGCAAGGAAAAACGACTTTCCATTGGCGTTTACCCTGGTGTCTCCCTGAAAGACGCCCGCAAAGCACACCAAGAAGCCCGCGCCAAACTGGCCGACGACATCGACCCCGGCACGGCCAAAAGGGTGGAAAAACTGACTCGCCATCTTTCTGCTGCCGAGAGCTTCGAGGCCATAGGCCGTGAATGGTTTGAACATACCATGCAAGGCAAGTCCGACGGCCATCGCGCCCGATCCTTGCGCATGCTGGAACGCGACCTGTTCCCGATATTGGGCAACCGCCCCATTGCCGACATCAAGGCACCCGAGGTGCTGGCGGTACTGCGTCGAATAGAGAGCCGGGGCACTCCGGACATTGCCCACAGAGCCAAACAGACCGCCGGACAGGTTTTCCGCTACGCCGTGCGCACAGGCCGAGCAGAGCGCGACCCCAGCGCCGACCTTCACGGCGCACTAGCCAGCCCCCAGAAGAAACACCTTGCCGCCATCACCGAACCGGCAGAGCTTGGCCGCTTGCTGGTAGCCATGGACAACAGCACATCCGGCCCGGTTGTCAAAACAGCCTTGCTGCTTTCCCCCCTGCTATTCCAGCGCCCCGGCGAAATCCGCTCTATGGAGTGGGCGGAAATCAACTGGAAAGAACAGCGCTGGGAGATCCCGGCAGAGAAAATGAAAATGCGCCAGCCCCATATCGTGCCGCTGAGTCGACAGGCACTGGCCCTGATAGAAGAAATCAAACCGCTGACAGGCCGGGGCCGCTACGTGTTCCCCAGTGCCAGAGGGGCAAGCCGCTGCCTGTCTGAAAATGGCGTCAGAACCGCCTTGCGTGACCTGGGCTATGGCAATGATATGCAAACGCCCCACGGCTTCCGTGCCACAGCCAGAACCATTCTTGATGAAGTGCTGGGCTATCGAGTGGACTGGATCGAGCACCAGCTAGCCCACGCAGTTAAGGACTCCAACGGCAGAGCCTACAACCGCACCAGCCACCTGGAAGGCAGAGCCAAGATGATGCAGGGATGGGCGGATTATCTGGATACGCTGAGGGCGCAAGCAATCAACGGCAACGTGGTCCCAATTCGACAGGGCTAGCACCTAGCGGGAAGCTGTCACGTCAGCCGTTAGATATATCGCGGGGCTGCCAATCGCGGCGCAACTTATCCACAGGATAAAAAGCATTGGGCTATGTGTATTTATTTTTAGGCCGTGTTAGCTTTGTACCTGACCGAATGGACAGCTTTAGATGCTTGAAAGGATGGTCAGATTATTTAGAGGATTCTCTAGATAAGAATCCCTGGTTATCGGGCAAGTTTGGCGACCGACCGATAACCAGGGGGAACCCAACGCAGTTGTTGGGCAGGATAATGCTTAACGCACGGCTCCTTACCTTCAAGGTTAACCAGTTAAGGCTAGCCTTATGAGGCAATGCTTAATATGGGCCATCTCATAGCGTGATGTAAACCCCCGTTTATCAAGCGGGGAAACCATTAAGCCACTTCCCCTGCCTTGCAACTGCCTCAAATATTTAAAGTTGAGGTACAAATGCAAGAGCTTCCACAAGCAGGCTGGCTTCGCCTGCCCCAAATTATCGGCCAGTCAGAAATTGACGACGAACAGGCCGCCAGCAACCGCAAGACCGGCAAAGGGCCAAAGCGCCCCCGCCCCGGCATGCCCGCACTGATCCCTGTTAGTCCTGCCACTTGGTGGGCTGGAATCAAAACAGGCCGTTTCCCCAAAGGAGAAAAGCCCTTTGGGGGCAATGTGACCATGTGGCGGGCCGAAAGCATACGCGCCTTGTTGGAGGATCGCGGGGAGAGTGCGGCATGAAGGAAAAACAGAAAGCCCCCGCCCCGGTTACCGCCGGGAGCGAGGGCCAAGGCATAGCCAAACACTGTCCACTGCATCTTACCATAGGCCCCCGCCATCGTCGGTTGCTGGCGGCACTGGAACGCAGAACCACCGTTACCCGTGAACAGGCAGACCGGATCGCCCACGCCAGCAACTCGCCCCACTATGTTGGGGAGCTGCGAAAGCGATACGGCATCCCGGTACGGCTACTCATGGCCTCAGGCACCGACTATGACGGCCAGAAGATCCAATACGGGGTGTACTGGCTGGACGGTGACGGCAAGGCCGCCGCCCGCAAGCTACTCAGGGAGGCCAGCTAATGCGCTTCCTCATCGAGCTAGAGCTAACCACGGTTGTGCCCCTGGTCATCGACGCTGACAGCAAGGAGGACGCGCTAGAAGCCCTCAGGAGCACCACAGAGAACGAATTACCCTTCGGTGACCCAATCCCTGAGCCCCCAACAGTGAGGCGAGTCACCGAGCTGGGGGACTGATGGCCAAAGACAAACGAGCCCGGATCAAGGGCCGCAAGAGCACGGCAGGCTTCATGGGCCTGCCTCACCACATCCTTAGCAGTCCTGCCTACCTGTCCTTGGACGGGTGGGCAGTAAAACTACTGGTGGATATAACCGGCCAGTATCACGGCTACAACAATGGAGACCTGACCACGGCATGGACAATTATGGAACCCAAGGGCTGGAATTCACGGAGCACATTGCAAAACGCACAAAAGAAACTGCTGGAGCGAGGCCTGATACAACTCACACGACAGGGAGGCAGAAACAAACCCAGCCTTTACGCCATCACCTGGCAAAACATTGATGAGTGCAAAGGAAAGCTGGAAATAGGGCCAACAGACCGGCCAAGCAACCAATGGAGGGAATACCAAGGACATGCAGCCTAAGCATTTTATGTACTCTCTATGCGTGTCAACTTAGCCCGGTATCCGTGTCAGTCTGTGAAAAACAAAGCTATTGCCGCCAATCATTAACACAGTATCCGTGCTAGTCAGATCTTTTTTTTAATCTCATTAACACGGATACCGGTCACCTATATATATTACCAAGGGGGTCGGGTGCTAAAGGGTTTCAGAAGTTCTTTATGTATTCGTGGTCTGCCTGGCTCGAACCCAGTGACCCCGGAAAAACCTTCATTTCCCAATAGATTTCGATAAAAAATCGAGAGGTGATTATGGGCGGCATTGGCAGCGGACGGAGCTGGCATTACGGAGCGAACGACACCACGAGCGATTACCGCAGTCTTGACGTGCGACGCTGGCGGCGTGACGGCTTACTGACGCCAGGCCAATCCTTTGGCTGGCAATGGAGCTCCAACGGCGAGAAACAAGCCTCCATCAACGTCACCACGGAAGAAGGCCAGGTAATATTGAGCTACCGCCAACGCATCCGGGGCGGCGAATGGCAGGACAAGCGTTACCCGGTATCTCTGGAATGGACAGATTGCCATTTGGGCGGCCACCGCCCCTGGTTCCTGTGCCCGGCTAAGGGCTGCAGACGCCGAGTTGCGCTGCTGTACGGCAGTGAGGTTTTTGTCTGCCGTCACTGCTTGAGCTTGGCCTACCCAAGCCAGAGGGAAACCGATTACGACCGCGCCGCCCGCCGGGCCGACCGTATCCGGGACAAACTGGACTGGGAGCCGGGCATTCTTAACGGTAACGGCCTCAAGCCCAAGGATATGCACTGGCGCACCTTTGAACGGCTCAGCGCGAAGCATGACGCCTTCGTCAGCCGTTCTCTGGCAGGTATGGCCGAGCGTTTCAATATCGAGTTATAAGACTCGCCCGGTTTCTCCTGTAAAGTGCCGCCCGTTCTTCGTATTATCGACCTTTTCTTGGGGATAGGAGTCTGGGCATGCCGCTTAGCTGGAACGAAATACGCAACCGCGCCATTGCCTTTTCTGCGGAGTGAGCTAGCGAAAGCGCAGAGCACGCCGAAGCAAAACCTCCTGGGACGAATTCTTCAAGGTCTTTGGGGTTCCCCGCCGCCGTATTGCCACCTTTGAAAAGCATGTAGAGAAAGCGGAAGGCAAGGCGGGATTCATCGACCTGTTCTGGCCGGGCGTACTGATTGCCGAGCACAAATCACGCGGCAAAGACCTGGACCGGGCTTTCACCCAAGACATCGAAGGCGGGGGCATTTATGGGGGCACTTTGGTTTAATTGAAATAGCCAATCCCTTTTATAACAACAAGGTACAAAAACTATTCAAGTCCTGGTGGGCCACCAATTTCTCTGTTCGACTACCATCTCTGGATTGCAAACGCTCTGCTCCTGAAACAAGAAAACCCCGCATCAGCGATACGGGGCATCCAGAAATCAGCGTTTGTTGTTGATACAGTCAGGCGGTTTCCCCAACCGGGTATTGCTTCATCAGTTTGCGAATCACTCTCTGCATATAGCCATTGAAAACGCCCGGCATGTGGCGCGCCACAAAACCCGTGAGTTTGCCCGCAGCGCCAGGAATAATCATCCACTTTCCCGCATCCAGGCCATCAACAATTTGATCGCAGGCCGCATCCGCTTTCATACAACCGGCCGTTTTCTTCAGTTCCAGTGAAATGGGGTTACCAGACAAACGCTCGCCATCCACCAACGGCGTTTCCACCTCCGGTGGGCAGATACAACTCAGATGAATCCCCAAGGCTTCGTATTCATAGCGCAGCGTGGTGGCCAGGCCGATAACACCGAACTTGGAGGCGCCATAGGCACTGTAGGCATAGTTGCTGGTATGCCCTGCCAGCGAAGCCACCAGCGCCAGACGTGAGCCAGACTCCATGAACGGCAACACCGCTGTGGCAAAATGCAGGCTTCCGTTCAGGTTGATATCAATGACCCTGCGAAACTCGGCAGGTTTCTGATCCGCCACCGTCTTGTTCAGTACCACGCCGGCAGAATTAATCGCCAGTTCTGGCGCACCAAACATGGCAATAGCATCAGCCACCGCTGCGGCGACCGCAGCATCATCGGTGATATCCATCTTGAAAAAGGACCAACGGGAACCGCTTTTTTCTGCCGACTGTGTCAGCACTTTTCTGTTGTCCTGACTGACGGCCAAATCCAGCACGCTCACGGTGTAGCCGCGATTGAGATAGCGTGTTGCCATTCCCAGGCCAAGACCACTTCCTGCGCCCGTAATCATTACATGCTTCATCTCACTCTCCTTCAATCCAGCTCACCGCTGGCTTTTAACCAGGCCTCAGATTCGCGCATCCCTTCGGCAAGACGGGTTTTGGGGCAATAGCCCAGCAGACGTTTGGCTTTTTCGATGGAAAAGCCGCCTTTGCGGGAAAACATCAGCATGGTATCTGGCGTCACTTCGTCATGGCGCTTGAGTAGCTGATTCAATTTCCAGACCCCTTTGGTTAACGCCAACGCAGCAGTCAATGGCAAACTGCGGGGGGAGCCCGCTCGACCCGCCCAACGCCAGTGATGACTGAAAAATTCGTTGCAGGAAACCGCTTCGCCTCCCCAAAGAATGAAGACCTGCCCGGCCCCTTCTTGAAGACCTGCCGCCAGCATAATGCCGTCGAGCAAATCCTCGATAAATACAGGGGTAAAAACGGCTTTCCCATTATCAGGAAGAATCAGCTGACCGGCTTTGGCCATCCTCAACGGTTCAATCAACCAGGCACGTGAGCCCGGCCCATAGACATCACCGGGGCGGATAATGGTGACGTCTATTTCCCGTGCTGCATGCGCCGCCAGCGCAACGTGCTCGCTGGCACCTTTGGCCACGCCATACAGATAGCTATCGCCGATAGTGACCGGCCAGGTTTCATCGGCACCGTCCGGATAGTCGTACCCCAGTGCAGCAATGGAAGAAAAATGCACGAACCGTTTCGCACCAGCGGCCACGGCCACATCAATGGCCTTGCGTGTGCCTGCAACCGTAATCTGGCGATAAGCCGGCCATTGCGCAGCCAGGCTTACCACTGCCGCAGTGTGAATAAACAACTCACAGCCTTTAGCATGCGCAGCCCAACTGGCGGGATCGGTAATATCGCCAGCCACAATGCCGGCACTTTCATCCGGTTGCAGATCCATACCCCGGACCTCACAACCCAGCGCCCTGTAGCGCGCCATGATGGCTCGCCCGATAAACCCGCCCGCACCGGTAATAAAAACCGATTTCGGGATGGCAGGCTGCTGCCCGTGTTCGCCGACAGGCATTGTTGTTGTCATCTGGGTTCCCCTGTTAAAAGCGGGAGCCATCCGCGTGTAGCCATTGGCTCCCTGACTGACTCAGTCTTTTATTTTGGAGGCGTAGTCCGGCATGGAAGGCCTGATGTAGTTGGCCGGTGCCAGACCGTTTTCCTGGATGTGCTGCTCGATCAACAGATAAATCGAGTTGGCATCCAGAATGCTGTGGTATTCACCGTTCTCGTCAAAGTTCACGTTAGCCCCTTCAACCAGCATCAGGGTATCGGTGATCTCGGTGTTGTCTTCCGGCACGCTGAACGTATGGATGCTGCCGCCCGGCTCGAACAGGTAGGAACCGGCCGTCTGTGGCTGATCCGGGTATTCCACATAATTCCACTTACCTGACAGGGTCCACAGGTGAACTGTGCCGGTGTGGTAATGCATGGGCAGACGCACGCCGGGGTGGAACATGACCCGCAGCACCCAGACACCACGGTTCAAATCAATATACTGAGGCTGAACATCCAGGCCGGGGACCATGATGTCCTTGTAGACCGGCATATCATTGTTGTTGAGCGTCAACAGTGAGTCGTGATCTTTTGCAACGATGGGCAACATATTTGCTCTCCCTGAATCTCTTGTTGGAATGGGGTAGCAACATACTGCGCCCGATACATGATGTAGACTTGATAAAGTGCGCCAATGATTTAGCATTTTGCGCCAGTAGAGGAGCGTTTAACGAGCGCAGGGACAAATGAAATGCAGGATTTTGCACGCAGCTCAGCATTGTTTGGCTTTGACGGGCTTGTTGCCGAATACGGCCTGTCTCATACCACATTGTTGGTAGAAGCGGGCCTGCCCGCCGACACCCTGGATCACCTGCAAGGCGTGGTTTCCTATCGGCGTTTTCTGGCCCTGTTACAGCTCAGCGCAGAACGCAGCCAGGACCCACTGTTTGGCCTGAAGCTGGGCCTGCGTCAGGGCGTAGCCATATTCGGACCGATTCTCTACCTGCTCAATAACGCCAGCACCGTAGGGGAAGCCCTCTCCGAACTTCGCCAGTACTTTCACCTGCATATGGGTGCCGCCCATGTGGATGTCGGCGCCTACGGCGACAAGATTCAGTTGGCTTATCGCGTTCTGGACCCGACCCAGCCCGGCCTGAATCAGGGCGCCGAGCTGGCCATGGGGGTCGGGGTGAAATTGTTGAAAACCTTGATGGGGGAAAACTGGCAACCCCGGCCCGTGCTATTGGAGCATGCCCGTCAGAGCGCCGCGTCACTCTATCGGGACAGACTGGGTGTCAGCCCCCAATTCAACGCGGACACCACCGCCATCCTGCTGGAGCCGCAAGACCTGGAACTGCCTCTCAGCGAATCCGATCCGGTGTTGCATCAGCTGATCCGCCAGCACCTGGATACCCTGCAACGGCTTACGGACCTTGAACTACCCGGTTATGTGAGCAATCTGCTGCGCGACCTGCTTCCCCAGGGTCGAGTAACGCTGGACCATATTGCGCAATGCATGGCCATGAGCCGGCGCACCCTGCAACGTCGTCTGAAAGATTCCGGCACCTCGTTTCAACAGATTCTGGACGACACCCGGCAAAAAGTGGCGCTTCATTATCTGCGTGATTCACAGCTGCAAGTCACCCAACTTTCCGATCTGCTGGGTTACGCAGACCTGAGCGCATTCTCCAGAGCATTCTCGCGCTGGTTCGGGATTCCTCCCTCACAGTGGGAACAACAGAAAGCCCGGTAACGGTTATGGCGATACACAGACCGCGTTTCGCGTCATCGACGACCAACATTAAGTCGTCTCTGCAAACCGCTTGCGTACTCAAGGTGAACTGAAGAGAGAGAATGACAGGCGTGAAGGAAGAGGCCGGAGAGATTCTCCGGCCACAGGCAGGGGGAAGGTTACAACTTCTTAACGCGCCAGTTTTTGCCCTTGATTTTGCCTTTCAATAATCGCTCCAGCGCCAGGTCAGCACTGTCACGATCGATAGCCACATAAGCCTGATAATCCGTGACGGTAATCTTGCCCACCTTGTTGCCGGCAATCCCCGCATCACCGGTCAGCGCGCCGAGAATATCGCCGGGGCGAAGCTTGTCCTTGCGGCCGGCGCCAATGCACAAGGTAATTGTCGGGGGCTGTAAGGGCTCACCTTCACGGGGTTTCAGGCTGCTCACCGGGTGCCAGTTCAGGGGCGCGCCCTGCAATTCCTCAATGGCCATGGCGCGGCGGGATTCACGCGGCGCTACCAGGTTGATGGCCAGACCTTTTTCACCGGCACGACCGGTGCGGCCGACACGGTGAATATGGGTCTGCGGCTCATGGGAGAGTTCCGCATTGATGACCATATCCAGGTTATCGATATCCAGGCCCCGCGCAGCCACATCCGTGGCAACCAGCACCGACAGGCTGCGGTTGGCAAACAACGTCAGCACCTCATCGCGCTCGCGCTGTTCCAGGTCACTGTTGAGCACCATGGCCGACATCCCCTGTCGGCAAAGCTGGTTCACCACGTCCTGGCATTGTTTTTTGGTCACACAGAACACTACGCAGGACACCGGCCGGAAACAGGCAATAGCACGGGCCACCGCCTCCTCCCGCTCAGCAGGGTCTACTTCGTAGTAGCGCTGTTCGATCTGGCTATTATCGTGGAGCGCTTCCACCTCTACATGCTGGGGGTTGTTCATGAAGGTTTCCGCCAGCTGCTTGATCCCTGCCGGATAGGTAGCCGAAAACAACAGGGTCTGGCGACGGGATGGCGTCTGCCGGATCACCTCGGCAATGCTGTCGTAGAACCCCATATCGAGCATGCGATCCGCTTCATCCAGCACCAGGGTATTCAGCCCTTCCAGACTCAGCGTGCCCTTGCTCAAATGCTTGAGCACCCGCCCCGGCGTGCCCACCACGATCTGGGCACCATGTTCCAGCGAGCCAATCTGCGGGCCGATGGGTTGCCCGCCGCACAGGGTCAACACCTTGATATTGCCGGGACCACGGGCCAGCCGGCGGATTTCCCCGGCCACCTGATCGGCCAGCTCCCGGGTGGGACACAGCACCAACGCCTGGCAACCGTAATAGCGTGGATTCAACGGATGCAGCAGACCAAGACCGAAAGCCGCCGTCTTGCCACTGCCGGTGCTGGCCTGGGCAATCACGTCATGCCCTTTCAGCACAAATGGCAGGCTTTGTGCCTGCACCGGCGTCATGGTGGCGTACCCCAGGGTATTCAGGTTGGCGAGCAGTTCCGCAGACAGCGGCAGGGAAGCAAAAGAGGCATCAGTCACGGGAGCAGCCTGTGGCAAAGAAAAGTGGCAAGGAAACACTGACAACGCACGGCCAGCGTATGCCTAGTGTAGCAGTTGTCGCATTGTGGTGAGGATCAAATTGTGCGGCGACTGGGGGCCTCCGACTGGCACCTCTGATATAGTACCGGCAACCGGGAAATCTGTTGATCATGTCATTATTCCATCGCCCCGCATGCCTGACTCACCTGCACCGCGAAGAGCTCGCCACCGGACTGGTGCGCGTGGGCTGTCACTACGCCCCTGAGCGTCTCTGCGACGACAGCTTTGCCCAGGCAGACATTCCCCTGCCGCCCTCTCTGAGTACGGCCGTGGCCAAACGCCGCAGCGAATATCTGGCGGGGCGATGGTGCGCCCGTGAAGCACTGGCGATGCTCGGTGTCCACGGCATTCCTGCACTGGGACCCGACCGGGCACCGCAATGGCCCACGGGCAGCCTGGGCAGCATTACCCATAGCCAGGGCATTGCGGAAGTGATGGTCGCCGACGCACGCCACTGGCTAACCGTCGGACTGGACACGGAAAAATGGCTCAGCGCAGAACGGGCTGCCCGTCTGTGCCGGGAATTGCTGACCCACGAAGAACGGGAACAGCTGGAAGGGTTATCGCCTATTCAGCGCGCCAATCGCATCACGCTGATTTTTTCCGCCAAGGAAAGCCTGTTCAAGGCGCTCTACCCGATCACCGGCAAACGCTTTTATTTCCATGACGCGGAGCGCCGGGACACCCGTTCACTGACCCTGCTGAAAACCCTGTCGCCAGACTGGAAGCTTGGCGCCACCATTCCTTTTCGCTGGCGCGAACGGCAGCAAGGCGTGCTGAGTTGGGTTGCCCTGCCCCGTTAGCCGTCTCGAGACTATATATTTACAGAAAGACCGCTTTTCACATTTATTCTCTGATTGATAAACTCATTCTGCTTTCCCTGCCCCCCTTTTTTTTGTGCATTATTTACCCCTTTGCTCTGCTGATGAGTAGCTGCTGTCATTGCCGGAAAGTGTCCTGCTCAATACCATTGAGTGATATCACAGGACTTTCTTCATGACCCAACAGCTCAGCGAGCGCGGCCAGCGTCGTCGACAGGCACTGCTTGATGCCGCTACCCACACCTTCCTGCAGCATGGCTATGACCGCACCACGCTGGACATGATCATTGCGGAAGCAGGTGGTTCGCGCCGCAGCCTGTATGAGTATTTTGGCGACAAACGTGGCCTGTTCAGCGCGGTCATCGCCCACCACGCCCACAAGATGGTGCACGATATCCGCAGCCTGGAACTGGACGGATTAACGGCCCGGGAAGGCCTGGAACTGCTGGGCCACGCTTTTTTCAACGCGCTGACGGATCCAGTCAACTTGGAGTTGTATCGGCTGCTGATAGCGGAAGGGGCGGCCTTTGCCCAACTCGGGCAAACCGTTTACGAAGCCGGGCCACACATGTTGCAAGAGCAGTTGCAGCTTTACCTGCAGTGCCTGCACGACCGCGGACTCCTATCAGGAGCCCAGCCCAGCCCCCATGCCGCCCGGCAGTTTTTCGGGATGATCAAGGCCGACTTCCAGCTCTGCGCCCTGCTGGCGCCCAGCCAGCTTCCCGACGAAACCGCGATCACTGCACATATCCAGAGCTGCGTGACGCTTTTGTTAGACAACCACTAGTCCCACCGTTGGCACCACCTGTCTGCTCGGTATACATTGTAGATATCCGTCACCCTGGCCTTGGGGGCTAAGATGGCAATATTGGAAATGTGACAGGATTCACAATATGCACAAAATTACACTGGCTTTACTGGCAAGTTTTTTGCCGGTTGCGGCCAGCTACGCCGATGGCATGGACGCACTGTTCCTCAAGCAGGTTTACGCCAACGGAGGCAACACCCTTTATTGTCAGGAACCCTTCCAGCCCGGTGATCGCATTTCGGTAGAGCAGATTTACGATGAACGCCGACTGGCTCAGCATTTTGGTTGTCGCAGCAGTCGCCTTTGCGAAAACAATCCGCAATTTTCTGATATTCGCAAGGACCGTCACGCTCTTTTCCCTGTCACCCGCCGCGCCGAGCTGGACCGCCGGCGCACCCTGTTTGGCGATCTGCCTGACACGACGGCAAAAGACAGTAACTGCGGTTACAAACAATCTTTCCAGGTATTCGAGCCACCGGTCAGCGCCAAGGGAGACGTAGCCCGGGCCATGCTCTATCTCCACGAACGTTACGAGCTTCCCTTGCTGGGCACCCTGGATATGTACCAACGCTGGAACCAGGAGGACCCGGTCACCGCCGAAGAGCGCCGCCGCAATAACGTGATTGAGCAATTGCAGGGCAACCGCAACCCCTTCATCGACGAGCCCGACCGCGCACAGAGCCTGCAAGGCAGCTCACCGTTGAACATGCAGTTTCCGTAGAAGAGACGCAGCACGCTTCATGCAGCAGGCAACAACACGTCGCCTGAGAGGCTGCCGTGATGAACCATAAAAAAACCGCACCCTTGAGGGGGTGCGGTTTTTTTAATGCGTGCGGCGTGTTGCGTGCCACATGCCGCGGTCTTTAAAACAGATCCGCATCCAAGTCCATCATGGTAGCCGCGCCACTGTTCAGCTGGGTTGCCAGGGACTGAGCTTTCGGCAAGACACGCTGGAAGTAGTACTGGCCGGTGATGCGCTTGGCTTTGACGAAGTCATCATCACGACCATCCGTGGCCGCCAGCATCTGGGCCCACAGCCATGCGTAGATCACATACCCGAAGATATCCAGATACTCCACCGCCCCGGCACTGATGGCATCCGGGTTGTCACCGGCCTGGGCCAGCAGCGTATCGGTGGAGGACTTCAGCAATGCCAGCGCTGCTTGCAGGTCGTCTTTCACCACGGCCAACTGAGCGTTGCCTGCGTTGGCGTCGACCCAGGCCTGGGCGTCTGCCAGGAATGCATCTACGGATTTGCCACCGTTGCGAGCCACTTTGCGGCCCGCCAGGTCGAGAGCCTGAATGCCGTTGGTGCCTTCGTAGATCTGGGAAATACGGCAATCACGAACGAACTGTTCCATGCCCCACTCACGGATATAACCGTGACCACCGAACACCTGCTGACCGGTGATAGTGGTATCCAGACCACGGTCAGTGAAGAAGGCCTTGGCAATCGGGGTCAACAGCGCCACGCGATCTTCCGCTTTTTTCTTGGCGTCTGCGTCTTCGCTGAACTTGGAGGTATCCAGCTGCATGCCCACGTAGGCGGCCAGGGCGCGGCCCCCTTCGTTGATGGCACGCATGTTCATCAGCATGCGGCGCACATCACCGTGCACGATGATCGGATCCGCCGGCCCGTCAGGGTTTTTCGCGCCGGTGGCGCTGCGGCCCTGCAGGCGTTCGCGGGCGTATTCCACCGCGCTCTGGTAGCTGGCTTCACCCAGGCCCAGGCCTTGCAGACCGATGGACAGACGCTCGTAGTTCATCATGGTGAACATGCACGCCAGGCCCTGGTTCGGCTCACCGATAATCCAGCCTTTGGCATCGTCGAAGTTCATCACGCAGGTGGCGGAACCCTTGATCCCCATCTTGTGCTCGATGGAACCGCAGGTCGCACCGTTAGCTTCACCCGGATTGTTATCCGCGTCAGGCAGGAATTTGGGAACCAGGAACAGGGAAATGCCCTTGGAGCCAGCCGGCGCGTCCGGCAGCTTGGCCAGCACCAGGTGGATATGGTTGCCGGTCAGGTCATGTTCGCCACCGGTGATAAAAATCTTGGTGCCGGTAATGTTGAACGAGCCATCGTCGTTGGGCACGGCTTTAGTGCGCAGAATACCCAGATCGGTCCCGGAGTGAGGTTCGGTAAGGCACATGGTGCCGCTCCACTCACCGCTGTACAGCTTGGGCAGGTACTGGGACTTGAGCTCTTCAGAAGCGTGGGCGTCCACCGCCAGGCAGGCACCGCTGGTCAGGGCCGGGTACAGGGCAAACGAAGAGCAGGCACTGTGCATCATTTCTTCGAACAGTACCGCCAGGGATTTGGGCATGCCCTGGCCACCGAATTCCGGGTTACCGGAAAAAGCGCTCCAGCCATTTTCGGCGAAAGTCTTGAACGCGTCCTTGAAGCCGTCCGGGGTGGTCACTTCCCCGTCGTTCCAGGTACAGCCCTGCTCATCGCTGTTGCGATTCAGCGGGAACAGCAGCCCTTCGGTCATTTTGCCCGCTTCTTCCAGAATGGCATCGGACAAATCCTGAGTCACCTCTGCGGTGGCCGGCATGGAGGCCCAGAGCTGATCCGCTTTGAACACATCGTTGAGAACAAAACGCATGTCCTCGAGGGGGGCTTTATAGGTCGCCATTTGCACATCTCCCGAAAGTTGGCAGGGTGCGAATTTTAGGCAGCCCGGCGGCCGGGTTACAGGCTTATTTGTGACCCGGCGTTCATTCCCGGGTTTTTGTCGCTTTATTGCCCTATTAACCGCCCAACTCACCTTCAATAACGGCTCGCACCACAGCCAACCAGTAACCACAGACCATCAAACAGCAACAGGACTCCCGAAACGCGTTAATTTGGTGCACTATGGTGCACCAAATTAACGCAAACTCATCCCCAAAAGCTCAGGATTCCCTTATGTCATCAGGGTTACAGGACTTTCTTCAGCATATAAAACAGCGCGACCCGGAACAAACCGCTTTCCATCAGGCAAGCGAAGAAGTGCTGCGCTCACTCTGGCCTTTTCTGGAACAAAACCCGAAATATCGGTCCATGGGGCTGCTAGAAAGACTTGTTGAGCCTGAGCGGGTAATCCAGTTCAGGGTGGCGTGGCAGGATGATAACGGTCAAGTGCATGTCAATCGTGGTTACCGTGTGCAGATGAACAGCGCCATCGGCCCCTACAAAGGCGGGCTGCGTTTCCATCCATCGGTCAACCTGGGCATTCTCAAATTCCTCGCCTTTGAGCAGACGTTTAAAAACTCGTTGACCTCCCTGCCCATGGGCTCCGGCAAGGGCGGCGCGGACTTTGACCCCAAAGGGAAGTCCGACGCCGAAATCATGCGCTTCTGCCAAGCGTTTATCGCCGAGCTGTTCCGCCACATTGGTCCGAACCTGGATATCCCTGCCGGGGATATCGGCGTCGGCGCCCGGGAAGTGGGCTACATGTTTGGCATGTACAAAAAGCTCACCAATGAATTCACCGGCACCTTTACCGGAAAAGGCTTCTCCTTCGGCGGCTCACGAATTCGCCCGGAAGCCACTGGTTATGGCTGCGTTTATTTCGTTGAAGAAATGATGAAAACCCGCCATAGCGGGCTGGAAGGAAAGCAGACCTTGATTTCCGGCTCCGGCAATGTGGCCCAGTTTGCCGCCCGCAAGGTACTGGATTTGGGTGGCAAGGTGCTCACCCTTTCCGATTCCAGCGGCACGTTGTTCTTCCCACAGGGAATGACAGAAGACGATCTGCTTTATATTGCCGAGCTGAAGAATGAGCGCCGGGCACGGCTCAGCGAAGCCAGCAAGGATCTGGATGTTGAATATCTGGAAGGCCAGCGCCCATGGCACATCCCCTGCGATATCGCCCTGCCATGCGCAACCCAGAATGAACTGGACGGTGAGAACGCCCGGACCCTGATCAAAAATAATTGCCAGGTGGTTGCCGAAGGCGCCAACATGCCTTGCACCCTCGAAGCCATGGATATCTTCCGCGACGCCGACACCCTGTTTGCTCCGGGCAAGGCAGCCAACGCCGGAGGCGTTACGGTATCCGGACTGGAAATGAGTCAGAACAGCTTGCGCTTGAACTGGACGTCCGGCGAAGTGGACGAGCGACTGCATTCAATCATGCAGCGCATCCACCACTCCTGCCTGGAGTACGGAAAAATCGACGGCACCACTGACTATGTCCGAGGTGCCAATATTGCGGGTTTTGTCAAAGTCGCTGATGCCATGCTGGCACAGGGCGTGGTGTAGCAAGGCCCCAACAGACACAAACAGGCAGGCCGGCATTACCGGCCAGCTTGTTTGTCTTTGTGCTCGAGATTCGCGGCTAGCGGCTCCGGCCGTGCCCACAGCCAACTGGCAGTCAGCGCCAATATCGCCGGCACCCCCAACTTCACAGCCACATGGGCACCGGAAAAAGCAATAATCACCACACTGAGCAGCATCATCACCGAAGCAGCGATTTTAGCCCGGCGCGATACCGCGCCCTGCTCGCGCCAGTCACGGATGCTCGGACCGTATTTCGGGTGCCCCAACAGCCAGGCTTCCAGCCGGGGCCAGCCACGGGTTCCCGCCCAGGCGGCCACCAGCAGAAACGGCACCGTGGGCAGGCCGGGGATCACCACACCGATCATCCCCAAGGCCACGCAGAACACCGCCAGTAATCGCCAGGCAACGACTCTGATCATTGCTCACACTCCTGAAACGTCACTACAGCATGCACCAGTACGCCTGAATTGAAAAAACCTCCACAATCAAACGCCTGATGACTGACGTCAACGAGTACAGCAACGCAGTGACCGGGCAGAGCTAGGGAACCTCTGAACCACTTTCTGCAGGCAACTCCCCGTCCTGAGGGACAGTCTGGGCATCCCCGGCAGCGCCAGCCAGTCCACTGGCCGCTTCAAGGCGCTGCTTGAGCATCGCAACCGGAATGGTCTCGCCATTAAGCACCACCTCATCACCACTGGCGTTGAGTACACTGCTCCAGCGATCCCCCTGCTGAACCACCAGCCCCTGGGCAGCCAAACCGGGCAACCGCATGGCTAACGGCGGTGGAATAACGGCTTGATTCATATCCACCTGCACAGAGACATCCAGCATCTGGTTCATTTGCTGCTCGGTGAGACCCTGCAGCTCTTGCAGTGGCAAGTTACGGCCCTCAAGCCCGAGATAGCGGGTACGGGCATCCAGGCTAAGCTGGCGCTCATCAGCATTGTCCACCAGCAATTGCATGGCCAGGCGGCTGTCACCGGGGTGCAGCAACTGCTCCCCGATCACCGTCATCATCTCGTCAATCAGCGTCTTGATTCTGGCAATCGTTTGCTGCGAATCCGCCGGCTCACTGTTGGCCATGGCCCCCAGCAGCATGTTGGTTTGCAGCTGGTCCAGTTCGTTGTTGAGGGCGTTGACCTTGATTAACGCCTGCTTGTCCAGGCCGGCGTAATTCATGCCCAGGTAAGCACTGTCCATCGGCATGGGCACCATGGCGCCGATAACGTTATCCACCCACAGGCCACTTTTACCGGCCAGCGTGTCACCATCATCCTGGCTGCTACCCTGCAGGGTAAAATCGAACCCCAGCAGCGGCAGGTCATTCTGCGCATACACCAGCCCCTTGCCGTTCAGGTTCATGTCGGTCAGCGGCAGGATGTCGCCAAGCATATCCACCACATCCACAGAGCCGGTCAGCGATTCAATCGCCATTTGCCCCTGTGGTGCATTGATATTCAGCCCCTTGAGCATCACAAAGCTGTTCACCGGGTAGCCGTCGATATTCGGGCGATGCACATCCACCTGAAGCTGTTCCAGCACGATCTTGCCCATGGGCGAATCCAGATCGACCGGGGCGAGCGCCACCCGAATACGGACGCTGCCGTCAAAGCCATAGAAACTGTTTCCGACCAGAGGCTCCTGGCCCTGAAACAGTTGCTCAACCAGCGCCTTGCCCTCCGGCGGCAAGGCCGACAGGTCCAGCACTTCCCGGGTGCTGGCCAGGCCGACCTTCAGCCCATCATCGGTGAACGCCAGCGGGCCATGATGGATCGTGCTCAGCGAACACACCTGACCGGACAACGCCGCCGCTTGCGGCATGGCCGCCAGCTCTCCCTGAATGATCAGGCAGGTATGCGCACTGGAAGACAACAAGCCGCGCTCGTAACGCACCACATCCAGCAGAATATCCTTCTGCCCCGGCAGTATTTCCATCTTCGCGACTTCATCGCGGACCACCTGCTCAACTCGCAGGCCCACATAAAAGGTAGCCGCCAACCATGCCGCTACCGGCAGTACGACCAGCACTACAACCAGCACGAGTCCTTTTTTCATGGGTATTCCCCCTTCGTCCCTGTTACCCCGTTTTTTGAAGTGCATCACTATAGCGGAAAAACACCGGGAGTAACGATCAGCCCGCCAACCACCACAGGCGTGTCATCTCTCGCCAGCCGGACGTTGTACCTCACCCGGCTGGCGTTGTCTTGAACCCAACAAAGAACCAAAAAAAAGCCCGCCATGAGAGGCGGGCTTTCTTATCTACAGGAAAGATCAGAATGCAAAGTGTTCCGCATCCAGATCCATCATGCAGTCCAGACCGCCTTCGATGGCGCCTTTATGGCCAGCCACGCGCGGCAGGATACGCTTGAAGTAGAAGCGTGCAGTGCTGATCTTGGCCTTGTAGAAGTCCTCATCACCGGCACCGGATTCCAGTGCGCCGTGGGCCACGGACGCCATACGGGCCCACAGGTAGGCCAAGGTCACGTAGCCGGAGTACATCAGGTAATCCACAGAAGCGGCACCCACGTATTCCGGGTTCTGCATGGCCTGCATGCCGATGGCCTGAGTCAGCTCGCCCCATTCCTTGTTGTAGCCGGCCAGCGGCTCCAGGAATTCTTTCAGGTCCGCATTGTCGCCATTGGCTTCACAGAACTGGTGCACGATCTTGGTGAAGTTACGCAGGGCTTGACCCTGAGTCATCATCACCTTGCGGCCCAGCAGATCCAGTGCTTGGATGCCGGTAGTGCCTTCGTACAGGGTAGAGATACGGGCATCACGTACGTTCTGCTCCATGCCCCACTCACGGATAAAGCCGTGGCCACCGTAGATCTGCACACCGTGGTTAGCGGCTTCCAGGCCCGCTTCGGTTACGAACGCCTTGGCGATCGGAGTCAGCAGAGCCATCAGGTCGTCGGCTTCCTTGCGGGCGGCTTCGTCTTTCTCCAGCTTCACCTTGTCACCCAGCTGGGCACACAGGTAAACCAGCGCACGACCGCCTTCCGCGAAGGACTTGGAGGTCAGCAGCATGCGACGTACGTCCGGGTGAACGATGATCGGATCCGCCGGACCTTCCGGGTTTTTCGGGCCGGACAGGCTACGCATGGCCAGACGGTCCTTGGCGTAGGTCAGACCACCCTGGAAACCGATTTCAGCGTGAGCAACACCCTGAATGGCGGTCCCCAGACGGGCAAAGTTCATGAAGGTGAACATGCAGTTCAGGCCTTTGTTCTCCGGCCCGATCAGGTAGCCCTTGGCACCGTCAAAGTTCATTACGCAGGTGGCGGATGCCTTGATGCCCATCTTGTGTTCGATGGAACCACAGGTCACCGCATTGCGCTCACCTACACTGCCGTTACCGTCGGTGAGGAACTTGGGCACGATGAACAGGGAAATACCCTTGGTACCTTTCGGGGCACCCGGCAGACGGGCCAGCACGATGTGGATGATGTTCTCAGCCATATCGTGTTCACCGGCGGAGATGAAGATCTTGGTGCCGGTGATGCTGTAGGAACCGTCGGCGTTAGGCTCGGCCTTGGACTTGAGAATACCCAGGTCGGAACCACAGCTCGGCTCGGTCAGGCACATGGTGCCAGTCCACTCACCGCTGGTCAGCTTGGGCAGGTAGCCGTTTTTCTGCTCGTCGGTACCGTGCTCTTCGATGGTCGCAACCGCACCGTGGGACAGGCCCGGGTACATGCTCCAGGACCAGTTGGCGGAACCGGTCATTTCAGAAATCGCGATACCAGCAGAACCGGGCAGGCCCTGGCCGCCGAATTCCGGGTCGCCGCCCATGGCCGGCCAGCCGCCTTCCACGTATTTGCTATAGGCTTCTTTAAAGCCTTTCGGCGTGGTCACCACACCGTTATCGAAACCACAGCCTTCCTCATCACCGGAACGGTTCAGGGGAGCCAGCTCGTTTTCGGAGAACTTGGCGCCTTCTTCCAGGAAAGCATTCAGCAGTTCGCTGTTGATGTCTTCCAGACCCAGGCTGGCGTAGTGGCCATCCAGATCCAGCACTTCATTCAGTACAAAGCGCATATCGCGCAGGGGAGCCTTGTAATCCGGCATCTCAAATCTCCCTTAAATTACCGGTGACAATGAGGCGGGCCGCGGCTCGCCAGTGTAGGGGAGTCTCTGAAGTACTCCTTGGGACGCTAATCTTAGGTCAGGCCTCCAGCACGTCTCCACCCCTATTTGTGACCCGCAAGTCAAACAAGCGTTTGAAACTACCGTTTGCCCTCTAACCGCGCTGATTTAAAAGGCATTTACCCGGCAACCGTAAAAAAGCACCGGTCTGCCCCCGTTGACCTCTCAAGCCCCTCGGGTTTCGGTATACTCGCGGGATTACGGTTTAACAGCCTGTTAAGGAATAGTGAAATGATTGATCCCAACCTGCTGGATATTCTGGTTTGCCCGGTGAGCAAAGCACCGCTGATCTACGATGAAAAGTCGGCTGAACTGAAGTGCAAGGCCAGTGGCCTGGCCTACCCGGTACGCGACGGCATCCCTGTCATGCTGGAAGAGCAAGCTCGCACCATGGGTGATGAGGAAGCTCAATCGCTGTAGAGCCCCGCCACATAACACTTCGCCACAGGAAGGCCTTTTATGCATAAGCGGCTTTGTTTTGCCCTGGCGCTGGCCAGCTCCCCGTTGTGCGCTCAGGAGCCCGTCGATAACGACACGCCGGTTCCCGATACCGCCCCCGCCAGCATGACCGAAGAGCAAAAGCTCAACGATTGTCTGTTGCGCAGCGCCCAGACCGCCAACGGCAAGGTGACACTGCAGGAAATGCGCGGCTGGTGTACCAATGGCGAAGAGCAGGACAAGATCAGCGCCCACGAAGATGCGCTGCGGGCCAGACTGGCACTGGAAAATACCACCCAGGGCAACCCCTTCGTCATTACCCCCCACCGCCGCAATTATCTGCTGCCCTACAGTTACTGGTCCAACCGGCAGTGGAACGATCCCACCAAGAATGACAGCGACCTGCAGCCCGCCGAGGTGAAATTTCAGCTGTCGCTGAAAGCCCCGATCAAGGAAGAGATCGTGGATGACATTACCCTGTGGATGGCGTTTACCGGCACTTTCTACTGGCAGGCCTACAACAGTGAGCTTTCTGCCCCGTTCCGCGAAGCCAATTACGAACCGGAATTGTTCATCACCAAACCCATTAATTGGCAAATCGGGCCGCTGGATTCGGAACTGTTGGCAGTCGGGTTCAACCACGAATCCAACGGACAGGATGTACCGGTTTCACGCAGCTGGAACCGCATCTTCATGAACTATGTGTTCAAGACAGGGGATTATTACTGGTCCTTCAAGCCCTGGTATCGCATACCCGAAGATAAAAAAGATGACCCCACGGATACTCGCGGCGACGACAACCCGGATATCGAGAAATACATGGGTAATTTCGAGCTGGAAGTGGCGCACCCGTTCGGTAATCACGTCATCGAGTTGATGCTGCGTAACAACCTGCGTTCAGATAACAAAGGCGCTGGTCGTATCAATTACTCGTTCCCCCTGAGCAAGCGCTTCAAAGGGCTGGTGCAGGTTTTCTCAGGCTATGGGGATTCGTTGATCAACTACGACGATTACGAAAACCGTTACAGCTTCGGGATCCTGTTGACGGATTCACTGTAAGAGACGCTCCGCGCTGCACGCATCATGCAACACGGCCAACCCACATGGTGCGGAGTGCGTGTTGCATGCAGCACCTAATACCAGAGCGTAAACAGCAGCCGGGTTACGGTGGCATCAAAGCTGTATAAAGGCTCAGTACCGGGGGTGGTCTGTACCCGGATATCGCGGAAGTTATCGTAATCGAAGCTGAAGCGGTCCACCCATAGATGCAGGCCGGCTTTATCGATGGTGCCCCAGTTCGGTTTGCTGAACTGAAAACCCACCCCCATTCCGATCACCGTGGACGAAAACTCACTCAGCTCCTTGTCACGGGCCAAAAAGTTCTGGGCATTCTGAAACGGGAACAAATCCGCATAGAAGTCCGCATCGCCCTGCTGATAGCTTCGGTAGCGGGTCTCCACGGTCCAGCGCTGGCCGATGGGCTGAATCAGCTGAAGCTGCCAGCTATTGGCATCCACACCCCAGGAATCGCTGTAAAGTCGATATTCCCCGTGCAACCCGGCACGCCATGGCAGGTAATACGACAACCGGATCGCCGTGGCTTCACTGGTACGGGTATTGGGGTAGCGCTCCGGTTCAAAGCTGTAGCTGTTGGGGGAAGTCAGGTAACGCACAGAGCGGTAAGGGTTATTCAGGTAGCCTTCATCGGTAATCAGTTCATGGCCGATGCTGCCGATCAGGTTTTTCGTCAGCACCTGGCTCAAGCCAATACGAAAGTGTTGACGGTCCGCCTCTTCAGCGAAGCTGTTGTCGCCGGTACGGAACACTTCGTCCCAGCCTTTCGAATAGCCCAGGCTCAGGGTGGTCAGGTCCCCGAAAAAATCCTGGCTCATGTCGAAGTGCACCGAGTTGGCTTCAAAGTCACTTTCTTCACTGTTGCCGTAGCTCAGTGAATAAATGGCTTTGCCCGCCAGGTAATCGATACCGACACTTTTTTCGGTGCGCTCTTCTGAATAAGGGCTGGCGCTGGTCACCACGTCAATGGAAGCCGCCGACACCTTGTCCACATAGTAATTGGCACGCACCGAGACTTTATCTGCAAAAGACTTGCGCACCAGCACCGACGGGCCCTTGATATCCATGCCGCCGCCATCGTAGGCATGGCGCAATACATCCAGCCGATCCTCCGGCAACACCGCCGCCAATGCACTGGCCGTTAGCAACCACAGCGCCCCGACTCGTAGCCCCCACATCAGTTGCATCCACAGCCTCCGCCGGCACTGCCTTCTGCTCCGCGCATGGCTTCACGAGCCTGATGCACGTGGTGCATGTAGTTATCCGATGCAGGATTGGCTGCCGGATTCATCACCGGGTCGGCCAACCGGGCACGCTCGTAAGGCTTGAGCCAGGGCTGCACGGATGAACAGCCACTGCCCAGGGCGGCGGCAATCAACAGGGAAATCAGCGCGGTCTGTCGCATTATTCGAGCACCAGTTCCTTCACCTCGGTCCGGTAGTGATCCATATAGCCGTCCTTATAACCGCGATGGTGATAGCGCACCTTGCCGTTACGATCGATCAGCACCGTGGTCGGCATGGCATCCACCTGGTAGGTCTCACTGGTGCTGTTGGCCGGATCGAATAACACCGGAAAGCTCACGGGAATTTTGTCCAGCAGCAGGTTGGCCTGATCCCGGTTTTCATCCAGGTTCACACCGAGAATGGTAAAGCCATAGTCCCGGTATTCCTGATAGAGCTCATCCAGCAAGGGCATTTCCGTGCGGCACGGGCCGCACCAGGACGCCCAGAAGTTCAGCAACACCACCGTGCCGCGCAGCTCACTGAGCTTGATGTTCTCGCCGCTGTTGGATTTCAGGGTAAAGTCCGGCGCCTGGCCGGTTACATCAGCGCTCGCCCCCAGGCTCCACACGCACAGCACCCCACACAGCACCCCTGATAGCCATTTTTTCATTGTGCTTCCCCTCACTGTATTTGCCTGCTTTTTTTATGCTGCTTCCGCCCGTTCTGACGGCCCCGCAGCGCGACCGGGGATGATCAGAAAAACACCCCGATGCCTGCGGTTAATTCCAGGTTATGGGTGGTTTTGTCTTCACCCAGCACATCCAGATTGAAGATGTGATCTTTCATGTCCACGCGCACCGCCATCCAGTCATTAAGCAACAAACGGTACCCCACACCTAGGCTCAGCGTGAACTGGTCATCGCCGGCAAAGTCCGTCATGCCGGCTCCGCCCATTAAATACAATGCATTGTTGTAGGCACGGTTTTCCGACAGAAACGCCTCGCCCGGCAGCAGGTTGTAGCCCACGCCCACCTGATAATAGGTGTATTCACGCTCATCATCGGTGAGTAGCTGAACCCCCGCATTCAGGGTTTCAAAACTGGTTTCCCCGGCCTTGGAACGGCCCAGACTGCCTTCCAGGAATACATCCTCAGACAGGTGGTAATCCAGCCGCACCCCCAGCACCGGGTCACTGCCGAAATCCTCAATGGAGAGAATGCCGGTGTAGAGGCCGATCTCGAAATTTTCCGCATCGATGTCCGCCTCTTTGATATGACGGCGTTCAATACGCGGGTCGAGCACGGATTCCGCATCCGCATCCCGAACGGTGGCCTTGTTGTCACCCTCTTGTTCCGCCGCCACGCTTTGCAGTGGCAGCAGCAGGGATGCCGCTAGAACAGTACAGAGAAACCGAGTTTCCATTCTTCCAAATTCCGGTTGTCGTCTTCCTGGGTAAACAGCACATAGCTACGGTACTCGCCGCGCAGAACAAACCCCCGCGACAGGTAGGCTTTCAGGCCCGCCCCGGCGAAGGCAAAATTCTCATCACGGTTTTCCGGTGTCACCACCGTGGCACGGGGCTCGATTTTGGCGCGCCCGGTACCCAGCATGACATAGGGAGAAACCCGCCAACGCGGGAACATCTCGTGCTGCAAGTTAATGTCGATCAATTTGTTGTTGGCGAAGGGGCCGCTGGCCTGGGTGAACATGGCTTCCGCAGACAGGTTTTCCGTCATCCGGTAACCCAGCGCAAACGCCAGTGAGGTCACTTCATCCAGCTCCCCCATCAGCACCGACGCCTGCCAGTGACCGGTCTGAAACGCCTCCTGACCGAGTGTCTTCATCTCCGGGGTTTGCTCGCTGCCATCCAGGGTGGCCAGCAACGCTTCACGGGGCACCCAGCCCACCCGGCCACGCACGGTGCTGACCTTGATCCAGCCGGCACGGCGATATTCCAGGGTCAGCGGCGCATCACGCTCCACCACATGAAACACAGGATAGCCACGGCCCGGGCCGCTGTGGATTTCCACAAAAGGCTCCGCCACCTTGACGCGCACCGCCGCAGTATCCGATTTGGCATCGGCCCCAGTCTCAGGCTCAGCCCAGGCCGGCAGCACCGCCATCAGTGATAACAGAATTACAACAAGGCGCACCGGGTGCGTCTCCTTTCCAATACATGTCAGGGCGCGGGAAAGCCCGCTCAGTTTTCCGGCACCCGGAAGGGGTCGTTATACAGCTGCGCCCCCAGATCGATCCATTCGGCAATCAAGCGCTGCTCCGCCGCACTCAGCCAGCCTTCATGCACGCCGCCGGTGGCGAAGCGATCAAAGAAAGCGCCGGAGTTACGGGCCTGCCCGGCCCGCAGGGTAGCGGACACCGCCACCGTGTCCGTGACGGGAATCGGGTTGCCATTGTTATCCAGAATCAACTCGCCGTCTTCATCGGTTTGGTAAACCACATTGCCTTCACCATCGGTGACGATAATCAGGTTGTCCACCAGAGCGCCGTCTTCCAGCGTTAGCTCGTTGTCGTTGAACAACAATTCCCGGTAACTGGTGAGCTGGTCCTGCTGGTCCGGTGACGCCTCACCGGTGAGCTCCAGCTGGGCAGGCGGCACTTGCAGGGCATTCATGGCATCGCGACGGTTATGGCACGATGAACAGGTGCCATCTTCCATAATGCCCCCCACATCAACCACCCGGGGCAGATCCCAGATCGGCTGAATATGGTCTTCATAGTGAATCACCGTCCGGCACTCCGGTTGCCACTGGGTCTGGCAGGCCGCCGTGGCGGGAGCCGGGGTCTCCAGATCATCATAGCTGAGCAATAGCTCATCGGCCGGATCCGGCGCCGGATCACTCCAGGCGTCAAAGGCCTGCATGTTGATAGCCGGCCATTCGCTATCCGGCAGGAAACGGGCCAGGGCCTGGGCCATGGTTTCCCCGGCATCGGCAAACGGCACCACATCGGCACGGCTGTTGGGGAACGGTTGCCCGGTGACCGGTGCGCCGTCATGGATTGATGGCGCCATACCATCGGTGCGCCCATGGGGCTGTGGATTGTTGGTTCGGTGGCAGCCCTGGCATTGCAGTGTCTCCCCGGGGCGCAGGTTCAACCAGGCACCATGGCGGCTGAACACGGCTTTGCCGTCTGCATCTACCAATTGCAGGCCCAGCGGCGCATCTGCCGGCACCCGCGCCCGCACGGAACCGTCCGGCTCCACCGGCACATAACCGACAATCTCACGCATGCCGAAGTTGGCTGCCCGACCAAACTGGGCGCCGCTGATATCGCGCACGTCTTCGTCGGGGATCAGCACACCTTTGGTGATACGCAGGAAGCGCACCCGCCGCTGGTCCGGCGTAACCTGGGCGGGATCACTGAAATCGGCAATCGAGTTGATGCCCGGCAGCCCCGGGTTCATGAAATCGGAAAAACCGCCATCCAGATCGTACACACTACGAATATCGATACGTGCCATATTGGCATCGGCCAACGCCTCATCCCGATCCGACGCCGGCACCACAGTGGCCATGCGACTGGCCGTGGCCACCGCAAGCTCAGTCACCCATAGCCCCTGCTGAGGCTGCACCACCGGCAACTGCGTGCCTTCTGATGGATTCAGAATCCACAGCCCGAAAGCCGGCTCGGCTTCCGGCAAACCCTGCTGCAAGTATTCGTCGGTACAGGGTCGCAACACCGCCCCGTCCTGCAAACGACACGGCGACCAGGCCATCAGGTAACGCCCGGTACCATCATTCAGGCTGACCAGGTCCGCCATGCGCCCAGTCACCGAAATGTCTCCGGTCAGCGTGGTATCCGGGCCCGGCAGCGACTGTTCCGCCTGCCCCGCCACCCGGCCAAACAAGGGGCCTTCACGGTTAACGAAGTTGTCGATATCGATGGCCACCGGCTCCATTTGCCCGGCGGCGGTTTCACGTAACCGGATGGCCGTCAGCAAACGGCCATCGCCCATAAACGAGAGCGGCATAAACTCACGACGGGTATCGTCCGTCAGCGCATGGCTCTCGGCGCCATAGAGGGGGGTCAACGCTGTCCCGTCCGGGTTCACCCGATACAGATCAAAACGGTTTTCATTGTCCTTGTTGTCCCAGCGCAGAAATACCACGCGACCATCCGCCTTCACCAGCGGCGCCACGTCGTGGCTCATATTGAAGGTGATCTGCTGGATATCCGAACCGTCCGGCTCCATCACATGCAGCGCAAAGGCGCTCACGTCGCGCCCTTCCTCAAGGGGATAAAACTGGGGTTTACCTTCATCCAGCAGACGGGCCCGGGCCTGACGCTGGCGGGTAGAGGAAAAAACAATGCGGCCATCGGGCAAGTAGGCGGGGTAACGGTCCTGGCCTTCTTCCGCCAGCAGGTCACTACTGATCAGGCGGTGAATGGCGCGCCCCTGAAAATCGTACTCCCAAACATTCCAGGTGGGCTGCTCGTCCTCGTCCGCATCAGGGATCTCCGGCGCACGGGCAGCAAAAAGCAGCCGGGTTCCATCCGGGCTCACGCTGAGATCGCGAATATCGTGGCCCGCCCCCAGCCGCGCGGTGGTCACATCCCGGGCCTGAGCCCGGGCCGAGGCACTGTCGCGCACCATCAGCCGGGCACCGGCCTGGAAAACCGCCGGGTCTTCCAGCGTCTCCTGCGCCATCGCGTCCATGTCACCCTGGGGCGGGGTACGCTGCACATAGGCCACCGGGATCTCGGTCACGGTCGGATCTTTTGCCTGCTCACTGCCATCCAGGCCCCCGCAGCCACCAAGCGCTGCCAGCATCCCCAGCAGGCTGAGCCCCCCAATACGCTTTATTATTTTCACCCGTTCATCCGTATTTCGTAGGTTTACATCAGTATCCCGAATATCTTCTTAAATTTCTGGGCGTCACTTCACAGAGAGTGACGCAGAATGTCATACAGAATACTCACGGGATACGGGAAATCTGTTAAACGGTAATAGCATTATCACTACTGGCTTGTCGGCGGCCACATTAAGCGGCTGCGGCGCTCATAGAGAACAACAAGGACCAAGCCCATGAAAGGCTACCGGGGGATCATACTGATCGCGCTTGCCATGGTGGTACCCGCCACCGCAACGGCAAACAGCCGGGATCAGGCTCAACGCATCCACAATCGGCTGGCCGGCGTACCGGCCGATGCCGCAACGCTGACCGAAATGGCGAGCCTGATTGACAACAACCAGGCCACCGCCGCCGCCGAGTTGGCCATGGATCATCCGGCCTTCTACAACGTCACCATCAAGCAGTTCGCCACCCCCTGGACCAACGAGGCCCAGGATGTGTTCGCACCGCTCAACGACTACACCGCCACCATTATCGGTGTGGTCCGTGACGACGTGGACTTCCGCCGCATCCTCTACAGCGACCTGCTCTATGTGGGCAACGCCAGCCCGGCCGCCTCCCCCTCCAGCAATGCCCATTACGAAGCCCTGGAAAATCAGCATGCGGACCTGAGCACGGCACTCACCGAAAGCAGCCAGGCCAGCCAGTACGGCACCCCCGCAGAAGCCGTGGCCGGTGTACTCACCACCCGTGCCGCCGCCAACGCCTTTTTTTACGCCGGCACCAACCGGGCCATGCTGCGCTTCACCATGATGAATCACATGTGCCGTGACCTGGAACAGGTCAAGGACACCACCCGCCCCTCCGACCGCATCCGCCAGGACGTGAGCCGCAGCCCCGGTGGCGACAGCCGTATCTTCCGCAACAGCTGCATCGGCTGCCACAGCGGCATGGACCCGCTGGCCCAGGCCTTCGCCTACTACGACTGGGAAGGCGAACAGGAAGGCAATGGCGGGCGCATGGTCTACAACAGCGGCAACGATGCCGAAACCGGCACCCGGGTGCAGGGCAAATACCTGATCAACGGCAACAACTTCCCCTGGGGCTACATCACGCCCGACAACAGCTGGGACAACTACTGGCGCAAGGGCCCCAATGCCAACCTGGGCTGGGACCCGAGCCTGCCCGGTAGCGGCGAAGGCGCCGCCAGCATGGGCAAGGAACTGGCCCACAGCGAAGTCTTCGCCACCTGCCAGGCGGAAAAAGTGTTCCAGACCGTGTGCCTGCGCAAACCCGCCGACGGCGCCGACACCGCCGAGCTGGCCAGCATGACCAGCCACTTCAAGAACGATAACTACCGCATGAAAACCCTGTTTTCTGATGCGGCCACCTACTGCATGGGGGAGTAACAGATGACGTATTCTCAGCTTGCTCATCCCCGCGCGGCAGCCCTGCTGGCCAGCCTGCTCATTGCCTTGCTCAGTGGCTGTGGCGGCAGTGGCAGCGGCGCCGACACGCAACCGAACGTGGATACCGGCAACGGCGATAGTGGCGTGAATTACAATGGCCCCGCCCCGCGCAACGCGGACACCTCCGCCTTCAAGATTTACATCTGGAACAACCTGGTCAGTGAACAGCGTTGCGGTGCCTGCCACCGCAACCAGCAACCTGCCTTTGTACAAACCGGTGATATCAACGCCGCCTATGCGGCGGCAAACCCGCTGATCAACCTGAACCAGCCCGCGACGTCGCGCATGGTGCAGAAAGTGGCCGGCGGCCATAACTGCTGGGAAACCGATCCCCAAGTCTGCGCCGACCAGATCAGCACCTGGATCAGCGCCTGGGCCGGAGAAACCCTGGGTCTGGGCGGCGGCACCACCGAGCTGGACGAACCGCCCCGGTACGATCCCGGCGACAGCAAGAACTTCCCGGTGGACAGCGGCCTCTTCGAAACCACCGTTTACCCGCTGCTGGAACCGCACTGCAGTGAATGCCACCAAAGCGATGCCGCCACTCCGCAGGCGCCCTACCTGGCCGCCGATGATGTGGACGAAGCCTACAGTGCCGCGCAAAGCAAGATTGATCTGAACCAGCCGGAACTCAGCCGCCTGGTAGAACGGCTACGCGAAGACAACCACAACTGCTGGACCGACAGCTGCAGCAGCGATGCCGACGCCATGGAAGACGCCATTCGCGCCATGGCCAACAACATTACCGCCACCGCACCGGATGCCGATCTGGTGCTGAGCAAGGCACTAACCGTGGATGACGGCACCCTGGCCGCTGGCGGCGGACGTTACGAAAGCAACGTGGTCGCCCGCTATGAGTTCAAAACCGGCGAAGACCTGACGGCCTACGATTCGTCCGGCGTGGAGCCCGCCATTCACCTGCAATTCAGCGGCGATGTGGCCTGGGAAGGCGGCTGGGGCATTCGTCTCAACGGCGGCAAGGCCCAGGGCAGTACCCAGACCAGCAAAAAGCTCACCGACCTGATTGCCGCCACCGGCGAACTGACCCTGGAAGCCTGGCTGGTACCCGCCAGCACCGGGCAGGACAATGCCCACATCATCAGCTACTCCGCCGGCACCATGGCCCGGAACCTGACCCTGGCACAAAGCGGCAGCAACTACCTGGCCTACCAGCGCATCGGCGAAGCCACCGACAGCAACGGTGAGCCGGTACTGGCCACCGCCGATGACCCGCTTCAGGCAAGCCTGCAGCATGTCGCCATCACCTTTGACCCGGTGAACGGCCGCCAGATCTACATCAATGGTGAACGCAATGGCGCCACCGACCCGGTTACCCCGAGCCTGCTCAACACCTGGGATGACACCTTTGCCCTGGTGCTCGGCAACGAAGCCTCCAACGACCGCCCCTGGGAAGGGGTGATCCGATTTGCCGCCCTTCACAGCCGGGCGCTCACCGGTGACCAGATCCGCACCAATTTTGCTGCCGGGGTCGGCGAGCGCTACTTCCTGCCTTTCTACATCGGCCACCTGATCGATCAGCCCGGCGCTTACCTGGTGTTCGAAGTGTCCCGCTTCGACAACTACAGCTACCTGTTCGCCGCGCCCTATTTCATCAACCTGGAACAGGATATCGTCGAATCCGAAGTGGCATTGCAAGGCTTGCGGCTGGGCATCAACGGTCGCGTCCCCGACGTGGCCCAGTCCTTTGCCACAGTGGACACCCTGATTGGCGGTGAAGGCTACAGCGAACAGGGCGAAACCCTGTCCCGCCTGGGCACCCTGCTGCCCGTGGAGCAAGGCCAGGACAACGATGAGTTCTTCCTTACTTTCGAGCGCCTGGGCAGCCACACCAATGTGCACACCGACCCGCAGCCCCTGCCGCTGACACCGAACCAGTACGGCGAGCAGCCACTGCCCGGCCTGCGCAACTTTGCCGAAATCAACGCCACCATGAGCCTGCTCACCGGTGTACCGGAAGGCTACGGCGAAGTACCAGATACCTACCGGCGCCTGCGAGCCCAATTACCCAGCGAGGAAAATATCGAAGCCTTCCTCACTGCGCATCAGGTGGGCGTTGCCCAGCTGGCCATCGAATACTGCAACGCCCTGGTCGAAGCCGAGCGCAACAACGACGCCAGCATTGAGCCGTTGTTCGTGGGCATGGACTACAACCTCGGCGCCGACACCCTCAGCCAGCAGAACTGGAAAGACTGGGTCATTTCACCGCTGTTTGAACGCATGGTCGGTAATGGCCAGGCCAGCCAGCCAGACCGCAACGGGGTTGAAAGCGAACTGGAAAACCTGTTGTTCAATACCAACCTGACCCAATGCAGCAGCAACTGCGTGGAGCGCACTGCCACCGCCACCAAGGCGGCCTGTGGCGCCATGCTGGGCAGCGCCACCATGCTGTTTCAATAAGGGGCACGACCATGAAAAGAATGATGAAAAAACCACAGGCCTTGCACCCCGACGCCCCGCTATTAAATCTGGGCCACGGCAAACCCATCAGCCGCCGTGACGCCCTCGGGCGCGGGCTGGTCTCCGGTGCCGCTTTTGGCAGCATGGGCCTGTTCGGCCTGTTTAGCAGCCCACGCGACGCCATGGCGGCCCTGCAAGGGGACCTGGAAACCATCAAGACCGACTGCGGCATCCTCGGTGCCGGCGCCGGCAAGATTCCGTTCATCTGTTTCGACCTGGCCGGCGGCGCCAATATCGCCGGCTCCAATGTGTTGGTGGGCGGCCAGGGCGGCCAGCTGGATTTTCTCAGCAGTGCCGGCTACTCCAAACTGGGCCTGCCCGGCGATATGGCGCCCAGCACCGACCCCGGTGTGGTCAATACGGATCTGGGTCTGGCTTTTCACAATGACTCGCCCTTCCTGCGTGGCATTCAGGAAAAAGCCGCTGGCGCCATGGGCAACGTGAATGGTTGTGTGATTCCGGCGCGCTCCGAAAACGACACCGCCAACAACCCGCACAATCCCATGTACGGCATCTTCAATGCCGGCGCCGACGGCGAACTGCTGTCGCTGATCGGTTCACGCAGCTCCCTGTCCGGCGGCAACTCCATGTCCCCGGACGGCTCCATCATCGCCTCCGCCCGCCCCACCAAGGTGGACCGGGGCACCGATGTGACCGGCCTGGTGGACACCGGCAAGCTGGTGGGCCTGCTCGACAAGGACGATGCCGTGTCGGTGATGGAATCCATCGCCCGCATCAGCCACAAACGCATCGACCGTATCGACAGCGGCCTCACCGATGCCAACCGCCGCGCCAACCTGCGCGACCTGCTGCGTTGCGGCTATGTGGAAGCCGCAGATATTACCGACCGCTATGGCGACCCCTCCGCCCTGAATATTCGCCAGGACACGGACATCCTCAGCATCTTCTCCGAGGCGGAGTTGAATGACCGGGAATTTGAGAAAACCGCTTCCATCATGAAACTGGTGATCAACGGCTACGCCGGCGCCGGCTGTATTTCCATGGGCGGTTTCGATTACCACACCGGCGAACGGGGCACCGGCGAACAACGTGACCTGCGCGCCGGGCGCTGCATGGGCGCCTGCCTGGAATACGCCCGCCGCCGCAACATGCCGCTGATGATGTACGTATTCAGCGATGGCTCCGTGTCCAGTAACGGGCGCATTGATGACACCGCCAATGGCCGGGGCAAAGGCGAATGGACCGGTGACAATTCCTCCACCGCCGCCTCGTTCTTTCTGGTCTACAACCCCAACGGCCGCCCGACCCTGAACACCAACGGCGCCAGCGCCGAGAATCATCAGCAACTGGGCTGGATGCGCAGCAACGCCTCGGTGGAAACCGCCGGCACCCCAGCGGCCAACAACGTGAACCTGCTGGCGGAAACCGTATGGTTGAACTACATGGCCCTGCACGGTGAACTGGGCGAATTCAGCGCCCGCTTCCCCAATCACAGCCTGGGCAACGCCGCCTCGCTGGATAAACTGGCCGCCTTCAACCCCATCGTCAGCGGTCCGGTTTTCCCGCCGCCAGCATGATCCCACCTGCCGGGGCAGCACAGGGCGGCCCCGGCAGGTACACTGCTGTCACTCTCCTTTGCTGACAACCCGAAGACGACTGCCATGGTTTCGCTGCCCCCCGCTGCCCGCCTGATCACGTTGCTCACACCCGCACTGCTCCTGCTGCTGGCCATGCCGGCTCAGGCCCAGTGGCAACAACGGGACTGGGATGTGATGGGCACCCGGGCCAGCGTCACACTGTGGTCCGAGCAGGATGCCGCGCCCTTGTTCGAGGCGCTGAAAGAGGAAATGGCGCGCCTGAATGCCTTGCTGTCTCCCTGGGTCGACACCAGCGAACTGGCCCGGGTCAACGCCCATGCCGGCGAGACAACACAAACCATCAGCGTGGAGTTTTATCAGCTGCTGGTACGGTCTCTGGACTACTACCAACTCACCGACGGGGCCTTCGACATTACCTTTGCCAGTGCCGGGCACCTGTACGATTACCGCGAAGGCAAGGCGCCAGACGACGCCGAGCTGGCCACCGCGAGCCAGCATATCGGCGCCGACCGCATCGAACTGACCGCACCGGACAAGGTCCGTTTCCGTGACCCCGGCACCCGCATCGATCTGGGCGGTATCGCCAAGGGGTACGCTATTGATCAGGGCATCGCCTTGCTGAAAGAGGCGGGCGTCGAGCACGCCTACCTGTCACTGGGCGGGGACAGCTATGTGCTGGGGGATCACCGGGGTCGCCCGTGGGAAGTGGGCATTCAACACCCGCGCAGCAAACAGGACATTGCCATGAGGCTACCCATGGCCGACCTGGCCATGTCCACCTCAGGGGATTATCAGCGTTACTTCATCCAGGACGGCCGCCGTATTCACCACATCCTGTCGCCGAAGACCGGCAAAAGCATCGATGGGCTGGCCAGCGTGACCGTGTTGTGTGACAACAGCATTGATGCCGACGCCCTCTCCACCAGCGTCTTTGTGCTGGGGGCGGAGAAGGGCCTGGCGCTGATCAATCGCCTGCCCGGCACTTCCGCCATCATCATCGACCGGAAGGGAAACGTGACCTACTCCGACGACCTGACTGGCGGCTGAGAGTACAAGACGCCAGACGCCCAATGTCTGGAGCCTGGGGCCTGACGCAATAAACAGCAGATCGGATTAGGGAAGCTCTGAATAACCGCAGCTTTCGCGAATGTTCACTCTTCGCGGCCAGAGCCGCTCGGCCCCTCGATGAATTTTCTCAAGAGCGAACCAGCAGGCCGACCCCGGCGCCCACCATGACACTGCCGGTGCCGAGTTGCAGCGGCCGTCGATAACGGGGCGGCAAGGCCACTTCCGCCAGCCGGCTTGCCAGCAAGGCATAGGCGACTTTTACACCGCCCACGGCCACGACCGTTACCAACAACACCGCCGCTATCCCCGCCCCTTGCAGCGCAGGCACATCCACAAACACCGGCAGCAAACTGGCATAAAACACGATGGCCTTGATATCGCCCAGCGTCACCAGCAGGCCCGCCATAAAGCTCACACCATGGTGACCTGCACGCATATCACCACTGCCCGAATGGCTCGCTATCGCCACCCGAGAACGCATCAACTGCACGCCAAAACCGATCAGCCACACCGCTGCCAATATCCGCACCACCACAAAGGCGGCGCCCAGCCACTGGGCCAGTGCCGCCATGCCAAACAGCGCAATGCTCACAAACAACAGGTCCGCCAGCACAATACCTGCGGCCACCAGCAAACCGTGGAAAATGCCGAACCGGGCTGAACGGACCACCACCAAGGCCACACTGGTACTGGGCAACGCTGC
This sequence comes from Alloalcanivorax sp., assembly GCA_039983755.1. Taxonomy (GTDB): domain Bacteria; phylum Pseudomonadota; class Gammaproteobacteria; order Pseudomonadales; family Alcanivoracaceae; genus Alcanivorax. Next base: position 83,891 of record JBDWVU010000040.1, on the reverse strand, counting down.
CATGGCCACCAGGGATAGCATCAACAGAAACAGCGACGGGATATCCATAAACCCTCACCGAAACAGAACAATGAACAATGCCAGTCTACAGCGAACCTGGACCATCCTGCCCGTCACTGCACAACCGGCCCTGCTCCAGCTGCAAACGCAGAACCGTACGGTAATCCTCCGCCTGCGGAAAATCCGCCGCACCGGTCAGGTAGAGGCTGTCGTCGCGCAGGGTTTGGCCCAGCAATAACGTACCGGTAAAACCAAGGGGAAGCGCCAGGGCCGGGTAGCGCCAGGGCATCAGCCCTCCTCCCACCCTTTCCGGCGCCACCCCGTTAATGCTCGGCCAACGCGCCGGGGTGGCAATAATCTCGCCCTGCTCGTCCAGGCCGATCAACTCACTGGACGGCTGACACAATTCCAGCTCATCCAGGAACAGGGTGTCACCCTCAATCAGGTAATGGCACACGTAACCCCGCCAGCAATCGGAGCTGTCTCCATCGGGGTAAATATCCCAGTCCGCCGGCCCAAACGCCCCACCGCTGATCAGGTCGAACCCCTGCCCGGCGTGGCGCAAGGTATCCAGGCGCTGGGCTGTCACCGGGATGATCCCATCGGCGGCTGCAATGGAAAGGCCGACGAAGGAGACGCTTCTGTGGGCGCATTGTCGCGCTCGCGGCTGCTGCGCAAGGCTCGGTGGTACAGGTCCGCCAGGCCTTCGTGGGCCGACGCACTGAAGCGCTTCAGGCGATTGCGGGTTTCGGTGACCTGTTCATAAGCCGACGCTTGCAAGCCATACTGCTGGCGACGCATCAACAGCGCGCCGCGCTGCTGTAAACGGCCCAACTCATCCGTCAGCGCGCTCAGTTCCTGGGAAAAGTCTTTCAACCGCTCGGAACGGTACGTGGCAAACAACACACGGCTGCGCAGCACTCGCGTCTGCTCCAGCAATCCATCAATTTCATTAAGTTGATGCTGCCGCTCCCACTGGCGCGGCACGATATCTTCCTGCATCTCCCACAGCAGCACGCCCTTGTAGAAATCCAGCTTGGCGGTCACGTCAGGGCGCTTTCGCTCGCCCCAGCCTTCGGTGCGCTGCTGGGCATTCTGTTGGGCCTCCCATAGTTTGCGCTCCTTCTCGGTGGCGAAGGGTAGAGGGTCCTGCTTGGCTACGGCTTCATCGTAACGACGCTGCAAACGGGTCATACGGCCCTGAAAATCCTGCTGTGACAAATCGTCCAATAGCGCCCTGGCCTCAGGCCGGGTTTCGTCCTGCTTGCGCCGATGGGCAGCCATCAATGTCTCGAAGGCCGGCAGTTTCTCCTGCCACTGGGTGAGCAGGTTCTTCTGCCGCAACAATTCGTGGTAGTTATTCCAGCCGCGCTGAAATTCGGTGGTGGCGAACCATTCATAAAAGGTTGGGAAACTTTCCACCCGGCGCGGCAGAAACGGCGGCACCGGGTCCATGGCCGTGGACCAGCGGGGTTCCCCCACCATGGCCGTGAACCATTCACCACTGGCAATATCGGCTTCCACTTCCAGCAGGTATTGCTGCAAACCATCAAAGCGCTCCAGCGCAGTCTCGAATCCCTGTCTGGCAGAACGCTGATCCCCCATTTGCTCGTACAGGTAGGGAATCGCCAGCTGCGCTTCCTGCACTGGCAAGCGCTGGATCGATTTCGTGTCCAGCTGCTGCAGCACCGGTAATGCCTTGCCTGGCTGGTTTTCGATCAGCAGGGCACGGGCATAGAGCAGCAGGGAGATATCAGCAAAGGGCCCTTCCAGGCGGGCGTCGCGCAACAATGCCAGCGCACGGTCTTCCTGGTCGCTGCGCATCATGTAGATCGCCAGCGCCAACATGGCTTTTTCCTTGATGGCGTTGGTCTGGGCATCCCCTGGCGGCAAGTTGGCCAGCTGCCAAAGCCACTCCTGCCCCAGCCCCGGGTGCTTGCCGTTAATCCAGCTGATTGCCAGGTTGTAGCGCAGGTAGGCATTGAGGGGGTGATCTTCGGAAAACGCATCAAGCAGCTCTGCGGCTTCTTCATAGCGTTGCAGGCGCATCAATATCCGCGCTCGCAAACTGAAATACACTTCTTCCAGTTTTGCCGGTGGCTCACCGACCTGCTGATCCAGCATGGTCAGCGCCTGTTCATATTTCTGCTGGCGGTAATAGAGGCCGGCCAAATGGATCCACGCCCGCTGGGCAACCTCACCGCTGACCCGGGTATCGAGCAACCGGTTGAATACCTGCTCGGCGTCTTCGGGCATGCCGTAGGCGCTGTACATGGCCCCCAACAGCACTTCCATATCCGCCTTGTGGATATCCACCTCGCCCCGCTCCAGTGCCATCTGGGCACGGGTCAGGGCGGCAAAATAATCCCCTTTGAGATACAGATAGGCCACCTCGCCGTAGGCCAGTTCCTGCACCTGATGAGGTTCATCCAGGCGTGCCCAGCTCAGGGAGCTGAGCAACAACAGCCCCACCGCCAGCCCTTTCAAGCATCCGCGCATTCGCATAGACCGCTCTCAGCGCCAGTCGCGAAAACGGAAACGCGGCTGCTGTTTGGCGGTATCGTCCTCGATATGAAGCTGAACGAAATGGCGGCCGTGATTCTTGTCGAAGTGGCCGGTCACCCCCTGGCGCATTTCCCGCCCGGCAGGGCCGATGCCAGTGATAAAGGCCGTGAGTTCGTGGTCGCCATTCTTCACATTGGCCAACGCCAGGCGCTGCACCGCACCGTTCATCAGGGCGCGGATTTCCTTTTCCGTGTAAAGGTGGCTGGCCAGCACTTCGCCATCCAGCTCCAGCGTGATGCTGTCCAGCTGGAAAAAGTGCCCCACATCCAGAGACACATAAATCCCGACCTGGGTATCGGCGGGAAACAGCAACTCTTCTTCCAGCAACAGCAGGCGTTTATTGACTTCCAGCACGTCACGTTTGAAATCGGCCAGATCCTTGTCCAGCTCGGCCCCGTGCAGCTGGGCTGCGACCAGCATCAACAACAAAATGAATGCGCGGCGCATGTGCGCTCCCCCGGTGTTAGCGATTATCTACGTTGTTTTGAGATACGTTGTTTTCAGGAAATCTACCATAGCTTGCCGGCTTTGACTGTTGTGATTGTCACAGCCTGCCGGATACAAATTTACGACATCTGGTACTTGCCTTCCCCCCGACGATCACGCGACTATCCAGAAAGCCGGATTATTCTGTAATTCGGTCCTCGTGCCGGCGGCCCGGTCAGGATGCCGCACCACAGGCGCCCCGCAAGGGGCGCGGTGGTGTGGCTGGCGATCGGGCCGTCCGGCACGCATTAATCCCCCTCCTCCCTCTTCCGCTTCTTCTGCTTCACACTCGCAACTTTCCCGTTATGCTGGCCTCTAACCGGCACGTCGTCGCCCCCTGTGCCCTATGGATGGAGTGAATAGATGAAAAAAGTGGTTTCCCTGTGGATGTTCATGGGCTTGCTGATACTGAGCGGCTGCCAGAGCCTGGCGGGCCTGGAGTCCCCGGAAGTCAGCGTCTCCGGTATTAACCTGAACAGTTTCAACCTGTTCGAGCAGGAATGGGGGCTGACCCTGCGGGCCCGCAACCCCAACGACCGGGAGCTCACCCTCAACAGCCTGGATTACGAGATCTACGTCAACGGGGAAAAGTTTGCCCGAGGGCTGACCAACGAACGCATTACTCTGCCCGCCATGAGCGATGCCCAGGTCACCACGACCATTACCACCAGCCTGTTGAGCAGCCTGCAGCAGCTACAGAAAATCCAGCAGAACCAGGACCAGCCACTGCAATACCGGCTGGTGGGTAAAGCGCGGGTGGCCGGGGTGCCGATTCCCCTGTCTTTCGACAAGGAAGGCGAAATGAAACTGCCGGCGATGCCGTAACGCCGCCCCACGCCCAACCAAGCTCACCGGGCGCCGGCAAAACTCGGCGCCCGGACCTTACTCCCGCAACCGTTGATGCCGAAAACGCCCGGGGGTCTGCCCGGTCCAGCGCCGGAAGGCGTGATTGAAGTTGGCAATTTCAGAGAAGCCCAGGCGTTCGCTGATTTCGGCAAGACTGAGAATGCCCAGCGACAGCCACTGCTCCGCCAGCATCCGCCGGACTTCATCCAGCAAGGCCCGGTAGCTGGTTCCTTCCGCCGCCAGCTGCCTGCGCAAGGTCCGGCTGGTGATCGCCAGCTCTTCGGCCATGGCCTCCATATCCGGGAACCGTCCCGGTTGCTGTAATAATCGCCGGCGCACGCGTGCCGCCACACTGCCCTTGCGGTAACGCTGCACCAATAGCTGATGACACTGCTCTTCGCACAAACGGGCAGTCACCGGATTAGCCTGGGGTAACGGCATATCCAGCAACCCGGCCACAAAGCGGGCCTGGCTGCGTGGGCGATCAAATTGCGGCACCAAACCGAAAATCGCTTCGAAAGAGGCAACCGGGCGCGCCGGCAGGCGCATTTCCAGTGAAGAAAGCGGAATGCGCCCGGCAAACAACTCGTCCTGAATCATCATCACCGCACTGGCATCCCGGGCCAGCAGATACTCGCGGACCTCCTCCGGCACACCACTGTCATCCAGAATCAGCATGGCGTCACCGCCCTGCTCCTGCAGGGAAATATCCAGAAACGCGAACGTCAGATCCAGGTAACGCAGCCCCAGCTCAACCGCCTGGCGAAAGGTGGGGCTGCTCAACAGCGCAAATCCCCAGACTCCATAGCTGCTCAGGTGATAACGCTGCCCCATGGCCAGCCCCAGCTCAGCATCATTACCCAGTGCCCGGCACAAGTTGCGCACCACGGTGAGTTCCTGCCCCGCCTCAATGGTGCAATCGGCCCGGCCCAGCATTTCCGGGTGAATGCCGGAATCCTGCAGGCAGACCGCTACCGGCACCCCCTGCTCTTCGGCAAAGGCCGCCTGCATGCGCACGCTGGTAATGGCTCGCTGTACCGTCATGATGTCCGAATTCCACAATTTTCTGTCCCAGAATGCCATAAACAAGGCGTTTATGTATCGCTAGAGTGGAGCGTAACGTTATTAACCGGATTGTTTCCCATGCAAGCAACGCACAACGTGATCATTATTGGCGCCGGCTTCGGTGGACTGGGCATGGCCATTCGCCTCAAAGCCCAGGGGCAGGACGACTTGCTGCTGATCGAAAAGGGCCACGATGTGGGAGGCTGCTGGCGCGACAACACCTACCCTGGTGCCGCCTGTGATGTGCCCTCTCACCTCTATTCGTTTTCCTTTGAACGCCATTACCCGTGGAGCCGTCGTTTCGCACCGCAGAAAGAAATCTTTGCCTACCAGCAATACTGCGCGAAAAAATACGACCTCTACCGCCACATCCGTTTCAACACCGAAGTGGCCGAAGCCCGTTTTCTGGATGACGCCGGCCTGTGGGAAATCACCCTGACCAACGGCGACGTGCTCACCTGCCGGGCCCTGATCACCGCCACCGGCCAGCTCAACCAACCGGCCTACCCACCGCTTTCCGGCATCGAGGACTTCCAGGGGCCTCACTTCCACAGCGCCCGCTGGAATCACGATGAAGACCTGACCGGCAAAACCGTGGCCGTTGTCGGCACCGGGGCCAGCGCTATCCAGTTTGTGCCGGAAGTGGCCAAGGTGGCCGGCAAGGTCAAGCTGTTCCAGCGCTCCGCCGCCCATGTGATTGCCAAACCGGACCGCGCCTACAAAAAAGCGGAACACTGGATATTGAAGAAACTACCGCTGACCCAGACGCTGGACCGCATGCGCATTTACGCGGCCAATGAATCCCGGGTGCTCGGCTTTACCTCTTTCCAGAAGGCCATGGCGGTGTACGAGTGGTTGTTCTCTCGGCACCTGAAAAAGCAGATTAGTGATCCGGCGCTGCGCGAAAAACTGACCCCGGATTACCCCATGGGCTGCAAGCGCATCCTGATGTCCAATGACTACTACCCCGCGCTGGCCCAGGCCAATACGGAAGTAATCAACTACGGCATTGATGCCGTGGATAAACAGGGGCTCACCGACAGCAGCGGCGCCCACCATGACGTGGACGTGATCATCTACGGTACCGGCTTCAAGGCCACCGATTTCCTGACCCCGATGACCATCACCGGCCGCGATGGCGTGGACCTGAATACCGCCTGGCAGGACGGCGCAGAAGCGTACCTGGGTATCACCGTGCGCGGCTTCCCCAACCTGTTCATGCTCTATGGCCCCAACACCAACCTGGGCCACAACTCGATTATCTACATGCTGGAAAGCCAGATTCATTACGTACAACAGTGCCTGGCAGAAATGGACGAGCAAAAACTGCACTCTCTGGAAGTGCGCGAAAGCGTGCAGGCACGTTTCAACGACAACGTGCAACGTAAAATCAGCGACACGGTATGGGACAAGGGCTGCCACAGCTGGTACAAAACCGAAAGCGGCAAGAACACCAACAACTGGCCCGGCTTCACCTTTGACTACCGCCGCCAGACCCAGCACCTGGAACTCAGCGACTACGAGTACAAAGCCCTATGAGCCTGTTTGTTGATCGCATCAGCCGTAGCCAGTCCACCGTTCAGCAACTGCTGGCCGGTGTTCTGCGCCAGTCCCTGGCCCTGCTGTTCAAACCCGTCGCCAACCCCCGTTTCAGCTTTGCCGCGCAACGGCGCTGGCTGGACATCATGGCCTACAGCACGCTCAAGGCCGGCGGCATCGGCAGCCATGACAAGGCCATTGCCAATGTGCCCTGCCGCCACTACCAGCCACTGCATGCACAAAGCACCGTGCTCTATCTGCACGGCGGCGGCTACGTGGCCGGCAGCCCGGACAGCCACAAGGCCATTACCTCGCATCTGGCCAAGTTCGCCAATGCCCATGTTGTCGTGCCCGACTATCGGCTGGCCCCGGAACACCCCTGCCCCGCCGCCATCGACGATGCCGTGGCGGTCTACCAGGCGCTACTGGACGACGGCGTCAACCCGACGTCTCTGACGCTGATGGGCGACTCCGCCGGAGGCGGGCTGGCAATGGCCACCCTGCAAGCCTTGAAAGCCGCCGGCACCCCTCTGCCCAGTGCGACCATCCTGTTTTCCCCCTGGGTCGACCTGACACTGGGCCAGCTCTTCGACACCGACCGGGACATCATGCTCAGCCATGCCTGGCTGGCCAGCGCGGCCAGTGCCTACGCCGGTGACGACACCCGCAACCCACAATGCTCCCCCCTGTTCGGCGACTTGAGTGATTTGCCCCCCACCCTGATACAGGCCGGCGGCGACGAAATTCTGCTCAATGACAGCCACCGCCTGTGCGCCGCCTTGAACGAAGCAGGCACGCCGGCACGGCTACAGATTCACCCCCAACGCTGGCACGACTTTCAATTGCATGCCGGCGTACTGGCGGATTCGGATCAGGCCCTGATGACCTGCGCCCGCTTTATCCACCAACACGCTGTCGAGCAAAACGGGCAGGAGAACTGCGCATGAAACGTATATTGATTACCGGCGCCGCCAGCGGCATCGGGTTGGCCACCGCCACACTCTTCCACAACAAAGGCTGGCAGGTGGGCCTCACCGACATCAATGAAACCGCCCTCGCCAAACTGGCAAAAGAGCTGGGTGGCAGTTGGTATCAACGGCTGGACGTCACCGATGCCGACGCCTGCCAACAGGCCTGCGAGGCCTTTGCCCAGGGCAATGGCTTTGACGTACTGTTCAACTGCGCCGGTATCCTGCGCATGGGGCACTTCGAAGACATCAGCGCCGCCCAGCACAAGCAGATCATTGATATCAATGTCACCGGGCTGATCAACATGACCCTGGCGGCACAGGCGCATCTGCAACTGAGCACCGACCCCGCCGTCATCAACATGAGCTCGGCCTCCGCGCTTTACGGCGTGCCCCATCTGGCCTCTTATTCCGCCAGCAAGTTTGCCGTGCGCGCGCTCACCGAAGCGCTCAACATCGAATGGGCCCGCCAGGGCATTCGGGTGGTGGATATCATGCCGCCGTTTGTGAAAACGCCGATGTTGGACAACGCTGAATTCCGTGCGCCGGTGGTGGACCGCCTGGGTGTGAACCTGACAGCCGACGACATTGCAGCCAAAGCCTGGCAGGCCGCCAATGAAAACGTCTCCGTGCATAATCCGGTCGGCGGGGTGTTCAAATTCATCAAGTTGATGGACAAGGTACTGCCCAGCGCCTCCACCAGGATGACCATGACGTTCCTCAGCCGGGAATGATGGGCGCCTGACGGAGAGCCTCTGGCAGAGTCAGCGTCAGGGTTTTTCCGGCGGGCGGGGGAAACGGATTTTGACTTTGCGGCGGCCCCATTCACGGGCCGCCTGCAGATCCTCCCCCATGTAGATATCAATCTTGCGCTTCCAGCGCCGGTGCATCTTGTCCTTCACCACCCATACACCCGGCAAGCCCTCCACGGTAACCTCGGTATTATGGGTCAGCCCCATCCGGATCAGGTCGCGGGACACTGCGATGGCCTGCATGCCCGGCACCAGCCGGTCGCCCCAGGCGGCGAGCGCATGGTCGCTGCCCGCCCCCTGCCCGTGCAGTGAATTATAGGCCGAAGCCGTTACCGTCAATTCCACCATCGGCACCGCCGGCGCCTTGTCTGCCTCACAGCGAGAGACCAGCCCGGTGGTGATCACCAGCACCAGAAAAAAAATTGCCGCATTCACTCGCCGTTGCAACGGCACTGCTACGCTCATGGCATGACTCTCCGTACTTTGCGCGTTTCTCTTATTATTTTTACCGGGGTGCTGATGGCCGCATGCAGTCTTTTTTCCGGCAAACAATCAGAGACCACCAGTATACCTGAGCCCCTCACCGATACTGTGCGCGAGTGGCCCCCTGCCGGCACGCCACAGGGGGTGATTCTGGGCCTGCATAGCTTCGGGGATTTCGGCGCCGCGTTTGAGCAGCTGGGCCCCTGGTTCGCCGATGCCGGCTATGTGTTTGTGGCCTATGACCAGGCCGGCTTTGGCGACCGGCTGGAGCAAGGCCGCTGGGCCGGCGAGCGCGAACTGGTAGACGACGCGGTGACGCAGATTCGCCGCCTCCACCAGGCCCATTCCCAGCCCCTGTTCGTGCTCGGTGAAAGCCTGGGCGGCGCCGTAGCCATGCTGGCCGCCCAACAGGAACCGGACAAGGTCGCCGGGTTGATACTGGCCGGGCCCGCGGTACGCGAGGGGATTCGCTTTCGCTACGGCTGGAACGCCGCCATCGCCACCGCCGCCACCCTGGCCCCCGGCTATTCCCTCACCGTGGAGCGCAACGCCGATGATCCCACCCTTTCACCCGTCAGCGCTCAGCGTCTGGCCAAGGACCCACGCGTCATGCGTGAGGTCCGTATGGACGCGTACTGGGGCCTGATCAAGCTGGCGGACAGCGCCAGCGATTCGGCCAGCAACCTGAACGCCCCCACCCTGCTGCTGTACGGCGGCGATGACCATTCCGTGCCCGCAGCGGGCATTAATCACCTGCGCGACCACCTGTCTGCGCAAGGGGATTACCGTTTCTACCCGCAAGGCCCGCACTTACTGCTGCAAAGCAGGGAGTGGCAACAGGTGAGCCAGGACATCCTTCAATGGCTCCCCCCGGCGCAATCCCGGCCACAGAAAAACACCGAAAATGGCCTCACCAGCCCCTCCCCTTCCTGTGTGGCCTGTTAAGCTGACCACACATCAACAGGGAAGAAGGGCAACACAACCATGAGCAAACGCGTACTGATTACCGGCGGCAATTCCGGCATTGGATTTTGTACCGCCGAGCAACTGGCCGGCCGTGGCGCCGAGGTTATTCTTGCCTGCCGTGACCAGACCAAAGGCCAGGCCGCCGTCGCCAAAATCAAGAACGCCCACCCGCAGGCAAAAGTGCGCCTGTTTGCCCTGGACCTGGCGGACCTTGATCAGGTTCGCGATTGCGCCGCTGAGCTCTATCAGGAACTGGGGCACATTGATGTGCTGATCAACAATGCCGGCGTGGTGCCCACCCAGCAGGAGTTCACCAAAGACGGCTATGAAATGCAGTTCGGGGTCAATTACCTGGCGCCGGTGCTGTTCACGCACCTGATGTTGCCACTGCTACAGAAAGGCACCCAGCCCCGCATCCTGCACCTGGCTTCGGTGGCTCACTGGCTGGGCCGGATCAACAAGAAAACCTGGAAAGGCCGCAAGCCCTACCTGGTCATGGACGCCTATGGCCAATCCAAGCTCGCCAACATCCTGTTCAGCAACGTACTGGCAGACCGCCTGCAAGAGGCCGGCATCACCAGCAACGCCCTGCACCCCGGCGGCGTGGACACGCCGATTTTCCGTCATGTCCCCAGCGCCGTCATGGCACTGATTCGCCCCACGCTCACCACCCCGGAAAAAGCCGCAGCGCTTCCCGTGAGCCTGGCGCTGGACGAACAGTACGCGGACATCACCGGTGAGTATTTCGCCAATCACAAACCGGCCCTGCGCTCACCCCGCGCCCGCAACAGCAGCCTGGCCGATGAGCTGTATTACGACACCATGGCGGAGCTGGATCTGCCGACGTTGTAATGAGTTGCGAGTTGAAAGTTCAAAGTTAAAAGGCGCGAATTAGGCTGCTGCCTCCCTTGCAACACGTTGTCCGCGCACCATTACCGGCACGCGCGGGCAGGGAGCTTTCGTTTAGCTCTCAGCCCTTCCGCGCCTTGAAACTTTCAACTTTCAACTTTCAACTCAAACCTCCACCCCTGCAGACCTTACCGCTTCCTGCAGCTCCGGATAGAAATCCAGAAACCCGTCCTCCAGCTCCCGGTAGCGTGGCTCGATTTCCTCAATCATGCCGCCAAACGCATTGGCAAACCGAATCCGCCCGGCGATCACATCCAACGCCTCTCCCACCCCAGCCAACTCGCCGTACTGATTGAGCAGGTCGAACGCAATCAAGCGCTCTACCCGCTGGCGCATGGGCGCATGCATTAGCGGCAAGCCCTGCTCAAGATCGCGGTAGTGGCTGGCGATGGTCTGCGCCCGGGGAGCGCCATAAAACCTGGCCCAGTGCTGCCAGAGAAAATGGTCAAATAGCACATCCAGCGCCACCCCGGCAAAACGGCGACGGGCCGGTGAAAACCCTCGGCGCTGCGCGATTACCCAGGGATGATGATCGGTAAACCGGTCCACCAGCCGGTGGTTATCCAATCCCCGGCGCAGCGGCTCACTCAGCTCGCTGACCACCGCACCGCGCATGAAGTCCCCCAGCACGTTGCCCACCTTGGAGGGCACCGACGGTTGCGCCAGGGTCAGATGGGCCAGGTAATTCACGGAGCACCACGGTCCAGCCGGTAACGCAGGTTCTGACGTACGGCCGGCCATTCCTGCTCAAGAATGGAGAACACCACGGTATCGCGGTACACCCCCTCCGCTGAACGCGTGTGGTGGCGCAGCACCCCATCCTGCTTGGCCCCCAGACGGGCAATGGCCGTGCGCGACGTGTGGTTATGCCAGTGAGTCCGCAACTCCACCGCGATGGCATTCAGGGTTTCGAAGGCATGGCCCAGCAACAACAGCTTGCACTCGCTGTTCACCGCACTGCGCTGGAAACGACGGGCGTACCAGGTATGGCCAAGCTCAAGGCGACCATTATCCTCGTCGACCCGAAAGAAACGGGTGCTGCCGATCACTTTGCCGCTGGCACGGTGACGCACCGCGAAGGGCATGTCACCGTGCTGATCCCGGCCCCGCAAGGCGGTGTCGATATATTCCGCCACCCCATGCGGGTCCGGCACGGTGGTGTACCAGAGTGTCCACAACGCACCATCAGCGGTGGCCTCGGCCAGGTCATCCGCATGGGCCTGCTCAAGCGGTTCCAGCACCACGTGCTGACCTTCCAGCCGGACTGGCTCTATCCAGCGATGCACGGGCGGTTGGTTCAACGGGCTATCCTCTCTTCAGGGTATGAACCCTCAGGATAGACGACTAGCCCCGCTCGTGTCCTGGCGCTGCAGCCGCACCACATGCCCCTCACGGGGCTGGCCACCGTTCAGGTAAAGGTCTTCCACCACTGCCCGCGCCGACTCCAGCCCCTGGTGCACACGCAAGGTCATCCAGCCATTACCCGGGTCACTGACGGCACGCAGGAAACGGCGCTGCACCGACCCAAAGCGCCGGCTCAGGGTTGGCGCCCCCCAATCCTGGTTACGCTTGCGGATCTGGATCGGGGCGAAGAACGACTGCGGCACCGGATCCGACCAGCGCGTTTCGTCCAGGTAATCCGTGTTGGTGGCGGAACCGGCGAAGCAATCATGGACCAGGGAGGCGCCGAAGTGGGCACGCACCCGCTCACGCAAGGCGTCACTGCCGGAAAAGTCCACATACAGGGTGGGGACGCTGGCATCCAGCTTCTCCAGGCCATCGTAATCTGCCACCTGGTCATACAACCCCAGCCCGGCCACATATTCACAATGGTGCGCCGAGGTCAGCCCGATACACTGCGGCGCTTCACCGCTGGCACCGCAGGGGCCATCCGCCTGAGCGAAAGCGGTGCCATAGGCAGTTTTGCTGGACGCACTGGAAAACACCACCTGGCGGGCGCCGAAGTAATCGTTGTCGGCAAGGTAATCCGCCAGCATGTACGAGGTGAAAAATAGCGGCCGCAACAGCATCTGGAAATCCGCCAACTCCGGGACATAGGCCTCGTCAGTCTGGCAACGCGTGTACTGGTTGTAGGGAGAAGGAAGCCCCTGGCGATGCATGGCGATATCGTAGAAACCACGCTCGGTGATCCGATCGGGTTGCACGCGCAACAAGCCCGCCATGGGAAAATACCCGTAGAACCGCTCGCCTACGGCAACCCCTTCGACCCGCGATTGCATCACCGTGGCAAATCCCCACACCGGCATATGCCCCCATCCTTCCTCATCGGTAGGGAAGAACGACCAGTAATTCATGGCATCACCAAAGGCGGCATAGGTAATGTTGTTGGTGGCCAGAGCAAAGGTGTCGAGGGCCAGCAACACTTCACCCTGAGCCGCATCGGCCATGGCCTCGTCCTGTAACCGGCTGGCTCCCAGATTGGCCTTGTCGGTGAGCAAACGGGCAGTGGTATTTTGCGTCATAATGATCTCCGTTGACGGGCTCTGGACGAGCCGGTTTCACTGAGATTCATGCTAACAACCCCGCCACCAGTACGGGTTCGGATTCATTATGGGCAAAGATCGCACCGACAAACCCCTGCCGCAGCCCCACAAACGGCCCTCCCAGGCCCGGGCAAAATTCACGGTGGATTCGCTGTACGAGGGATTTGTTCGGATTTGGCGCCGTGATGGCCCGGAGGCCGCCACCACCCGCGCCATTGCAGAAGAGAGCGGTTACGCCGTCGGCACCCTGTACGAGTATTTCCCGAATCGCACAGCCTTGCTCTCAGGGTATGTGCGCCACTGCATGGAACAGCTCTGCAACGATCTGGCAGCAGCCAACACCGCTCTGGAGGGGCAGCCATGGGAAACGCGATTGCGCAAACTGGTCAGCCTGACCCTGGATGAAGACGGCCAGGCTCCGTATTTCGACCGCGAGATGCTGGAACGGGAAACCCAGATCGCCAGCGACGCCCGCCATCGACAGATTTTTCAACACCTGGCGCGTACCTGGTCACACTGCATCGCCCAATGGGAGGATTTTCCCGGGCCGGTGGATGACACGGTGATCGATATTTTGCTGCTGACCTTGTGGGGCGGGCGTCGCTACAGCTTTCTGGTGGATGCAGGCACCCCCGACCAGCGCGGGGAACTGAGTACGCGCATGGCCCGGGCCCTGCTACTCCCGGAGGAATAGCCGGGCAAATGCCGGTCCAGACTCAACTCAGCCCGGCGGCCAGCTGAAGGCGCGACCACCCAGCACATGCACATGCAGGTGGAATACGGTCTGGCTGGCGCCAGCGCCGTTATTCACGTTCAGGCGGAAATCCTCCAGCCCCTCCTGTCTGGCGACCTGACTAGCCACCAGCAACAGATGCCCAAGCAATGCCTGATCGGCCTCTTCAGCATCGGACAGCTTGGCAATCGGCTTCTTGGGGATCACCAGAAAATGGGTCGGCGCCTGGGGATTGATATCCCGGAAGGCCAGGCACTGGTCGTCTTCGAAGATGATATCGGCAGGAATCTCCCGGTCGATGATCTTGGAGAAAAGCGTTTCAGCCATAACTGCTCTCGGTTGGGTCAGCGGAAAAGCCACGGCGGAACCCCGTAGCCACGTCACAGGATGTGCACTTTACTGTGCAACCGGTGTGCCCCGGTTCACAGCTACTACGATAACTGCTCGTAAAATGTCCGCAGCAAGCGCTGTGCACCTTAGCGGCAGCCCAGAATAATGGCATTATAGCACCTGTCGAAACCCATCATTATCAACCGGAACAGCATGGCCACTCTTTTTGTCGAAAATTTAACCGTCGCCGATTTCTCCTACCTGCACCCCAAGCGCGGCATGGTAGGCGAATCCTGGCTGGTGGACCTGGAACTGAGCGGCGACCTGGATGATCAGGGCATGGTCTTCGACTTTGGCCACATCAAAAAGCGGATCAAACAGATCATTGACGACAGTGTGGATCACCGCCTGCTGGTTCCCGTGGACAATGACCAGGCCACCATCGCCGAACGCGATAACGCCACCAGCCTGGAATGGGTATACCGGGGCGGCACCATCCGCATGGTAGCCCCCAGCCAGAGCCTGTTGCTGATGCCCGGCCCGGAAGTGTCCAAAGCCAGCCTGACCCTGTACCTGATGGATCTGATCCAGACCGTGGTACCGGCGAATGTAGCGGAAGTACGCGTGGTACTGCGCGAAGAAGATACCGGCACCGCGCCGTTCTATCACTATTCCCACGGCCTGAAAAAGCACGACGGCAACTGCCAGCGCATTGCCCATGGGCATCGTTCCAACATTCACATTTTCGAGAATGGCCGACGCAGCCGTTACTGGGAAAAGCTCTGGGCAGACCGCTGGGAAGACATCTACCTGGGTACCGAGGAAGATCTGGAAGGCACCTACTACATCGACGAAATTCCCCACCACCGGTTCCGTTACGATGCCGAGCAGGGACATTTCGAGCTGGTGATCCCGGAAGACCATTGCTACATGGTCGACACGGACACCACCGTAGAACAGCTGGCCGCCCACATTGCTGCGCAACTGGCCGATGAAGCTCCCGGCAAGCACTTTCGGGTCCGCGCCTTCGAAGGTGTCGGCAAGGGCGCCATCGCCGAAGCCGGCGAGAACCTGCCCGGCAAGACCCACAGCAGCTGGCTCAGCGGCACCTCAGTAATTTGAGGGCCAGCTGTTAGCTACTAGCCTCGAGAAAAACCCGCAAGCGGGCTTCGCCACATTCCTACAGCGGCTGCGAAGAAAGATCGGTATTGGGGAACTATCCCGGCTTTTCCTATCGAATCGAGCGTAGCTCGTAGCTCGTAGCTCGTAGCTCGTAGCTCGTAGCTCGTAGCTCGTAGCTCGTAGCTCGTAGCTCGTAGCTCGTAGCTCGTAGCTCGTAGCTCGTAGCTATTCTTCTGCCAGAATCCGTTCCGCTTCTTCCTGAATCAGCCTGCGTAACCAGCGATGCGCCACGTTGTGGTGCAACAGCGATGACCACGCCATTTTCAATTCAAACTCGGGAATATCAAACGGCGGCTGCTTGATCAGCAAACGTTCGTTCTGGGCCTGCATGCGCGCCACCCGGCTTGGCAGTGTGGCCACCAGGTCGTTATTCATGGCCAGCAGGGCCGGCATTTGGTAATGGCGGGTGAAAATACTGATCTTGCGGCTTTTACCCAGTTGCTCCAGGGCATGATCAATCCACCCCAGCCCGCCGAGCTTTTCCGGGTTCATGCCAAACCCTACGCCAAAACCGGTTTTTGACACCCAGATATGCTGGGCCGACAGATAACTGTCCAGATCAAAGCCCTTGGCAATGGGATTATCCCTGTTGAGCAAACAGGAAAACGAATCCTTCCACAGGCTCACCTGGTGAAACGACCCCGGAATTTCGTTAAAGCGGTTTACCGCCATATCGACCCGGCCCTGCTCCATGTCCTGGTAGCTAACATCCGACGGGGTCAGGAAATCCAGCACCACATTGGGGGCCTCGGCGCGCAGGCGACGAACAATATGCGGCACCAGAGTGGCTTCCGCATAATCGCTGGTCATGATCCGGAACACCCGGCGACTGTCCGCCGGCTGAAACACGTCCTCGGGCGTGAACAACTGCTCCGCCTGGGAAAGAATTTGCCGCACCAGGGGCCGCAGCTCCTGTGCACGTTCCGTGGCGGTCATGCCATCGCTGGTACGAATCAACAGCGGATCACCAAACAACTCGCGCAACCGCTTCAGGGAATTACTCATCGCCGGCTGGGTAATACCCAACTGCTCGGCTGCCCGGGTCACATTCTGCTCACGCAGGAGCACATCGAGATACTTGAGCAGGTTCAGATCTGCCGCACCAATATTCATTAAGTGAATAGCCGCCAATTTTTATATCAGTAGTATCAATTGTAGCACTGCCTGATACTCACTGGCACCGTGCACCAGGTCACACAAGCACGGCGATTCTCCGTGTAAAAAAAACTTTTACGTAGCCGAGTGTTAACCGTGTCTCTATTTCGCCATTGCTGGCACGCTGCCAGTATCGCCTGGAGGCAAAAAAATGCGTAAGGTCTAAAGCTTGTGTCCAGATAACAACACAGCCTGCTCTGTTGTCATAGGCCGGCCAGCCTCACCCGCCAGCCTCATGTAAGCAGGCGTGATTCAGAGGTTACTATGACAAGCAACGCAACCACGCGAACCGAGAAGTTCGTGGTTCGTTTTCCCTGCGGTATGCGAAACGAGGTCGCGCAAGCGGCCAACCTCAGCCATCGCAGCATGAACGCGGAAATTATTGCCCGGCTGGAACATAGCTTGAAGAACTGGCCGCATACCCTGCCCCACGGCGAAACAGCGGTGCCGCAAGGCAACGAAGAAGCCTTCCTGCTGGAGCGCTTTCGCCAACTTTCCCAGGGGAAACAGCAGGCACTGTTAGCGCTTTTGGATTAGATTAGCTGCTGGGCTAACGACAATCGCCCTTTTGTCCTTACAATACACCGTTGGCCACGTGCCCATTATCGATATGACAGCACTTTGCACTATGATGTAGTGCATGCTGCTCAGCACGCCGTCACCGATTCATGGACTGAAAGGAGCCTTTACGGCCGTGACCGCAAACCAGAATCACACCCCACTGCCAACCGGCAACGATATTACGTTACCGTGGCACCTTCGCCTGCCCAAACCCCTGGAAAAGGATTTTCGCCTCTATTTTCGGGCAAGTGTGGCCAGAGTCATGCCCTGGGCGTTGGCACTGGTGGCGTTCTTGATTGTCTCCGCCATGTTTATCGAGTCTCGAATTTCTCCCGACGTTCTCAACATGTCATGGCGCCCGCGACTTTTCACTCTGATGCTCACCGGCGGCTGTCTGGTTTTGATCCGCAAGCCCCAATGGCGCAACTGGCTTCATGAAGCCACGCTGATACTGGCATTCGCCATTGCCCTTACCGGCAATTATCTGGGTGCCATTGTCGAACACCCTCTGGCCTACACCTTCTTCTTCCACACCCCGCTGGCCATCCTGATGATCTGCATCCTGATACGGGTGCCATTCTATGCCGCACTGGTTAGTTCAGTGGTCATGATTGGCTGCATGATTTTCAGCCTGCAGCTCAGCTCCGGCCGGCAACCCTTTGAACCGTCCACCCTGGTGTTGGTATCGCTGGCCTTTGCAAGCATGAGCCTGTTTGGCCAATACGTGTACGAGCGCCTGTTGCGACAGCACTTCCTCTCCGAGCATGTACTGTTCCAGCACAGAAACGAATTACACTCCGCCAATCTGGTACTGGAAAACCAGGCCACCGTCGACGGCATGACCGGCTGCATCAATCGCCGGGGAATGGAAAGTCGCCTGAGCCACCTCTATCACAAGCTGAACCAGAAGAACCCGGATGCCCCGGAACGCATCACCCTGATGCTGTTCGATATCGACTTTTTCAAACAGTACAACGACACCTATGGCCACCCGGCCGGGGATGAGTGCCTGAAAAAAGTGGCCGGTGTCCCTCTGGGCATGGTGCAAAGCGATACCGATTTCGTGGCCCGCTACGGCGGCGAGGAATTCGTCATTACCCTGACTGACTCCAGCTTCAACGATGCGCTGGTGTTTGCCGAACGTATGCGTAACCGGGTCGAGCAACTGGGCCTTCCCCACAGCGGCTCACGGGTCAGCCAGGTGGTCACTATCAGTGTCGGTGTCGCGTGTTCCGACAGCAGCGCAGAAGACGGCGCTCAGTTGTTGAAGATGGCTGATGAAGCGTTGTACCAGGCAAAAGGTGCCGGCCGAAACCGGGTAGCACTGATGAGCAATCAGGGTGTGGTGGAAATGCTCAATTAATCGCTGGCGGCGGAAACCAAGAGGCCGCGCTCCAGGAGCGCGGTCTCTTTCGTTAACTGCCCGTCGGATCGGAAATTCAAGCGGCAAGCCCTTCGGCCGGACCAAAGAACTCATAATGGATGTCGGCATCATCCACACCTTTTTCCTGCAGTACGCCATAGAGCGCTTTCAGCATGGGCACCGGACCGCAGAAGTAATACTCCGCGCGACGCTCGCCCACCAGTTTATCCAGCAGTGCACGATCCAGGAAACCGGTGCTATCAAAACCACCCTGCGCCTTATCCTGCCCTGACGGCTCACTGTAACGAACATGACAATGCAGATTGTCATGGGTATCCGCCAGCTTCTGCAGTTCCGAGGCAAAAGGCCGAACCGCTCCATTCAGGGCACACTGAATAAAGATCACTTCACGCCCCTGTTGGCGAGCCAGCGCCCCATGCAGCATGGAAAGCAGCGGCGTAATTCCCACACCGCCAGCCACCAGCACCAACGGAACGCCGTCACCGACGGCATCGGCCAAGGTAAAGTCTCCACAGGGCGGCGCCACCTCCAGCACATCGCCTTCCTGAATATGCTCATGAATATAACCAGAGCACACACCATGGGGGGCCTCGCCAGCTGTTGCCAGCTCCCGTTTCACACTGATTCGATAATGGCTTTCACCCGGTGCACAAGACAGGCTGTAGTTGCGCATTACCGGCTGGCCACCCGGTGGCGTCACCCGCACGGTAATGTACTGACCGGGCTGGTGCGGCTGCAGCGCCTCACCATCCTGACGAGCAAGGTACAGGGAAACGATGTTCTTACTTTCGTTTTCGCGGCGGGCAACGACCAAGGGCTTGAAACCCTGCCAGCCAAACGCATCCTGCTGATGCTGGTACAGCGCACCTTCACGGCCAATAAAAATGTCCGCCAACGCCCCGTAAGCCGCCGCCCAGGCATCAATGATTTCCGACGTTTCATCAACTCCAAGCACTTCCTGAATAGAAGCCAGCAGGTTTGCGCCAACAATCGGATAGTGCTGCGGCTGGATGCCCAGGGAAACGTGCTTCTGAGCGATCAACTCCACCGCATCCGCCAGCGCCGCCGGGTTGTCCACGTGCTGGGCATAGGCACAGATAGCGCCCGCCAAGGCGCGCTGCTGAGTCCCGGCCTGCTGATGGGCAGGGTTGAAAAAGGCCCGCACCTCCGGGTTCTCCCGGAACATACGCGCATAGAAATGCCGGGTGAGTGTCTCCCCATTTTCCTGAAGCACAGGAACGGTTTGTTGAATAACAGCCAGTTGGTTCTGCGTAAGCACGGCGTGACTCCTGTTAGCGACCATTAATAGGTATTTTACATGCCTCTTTTAAATAGGCATATTAGATACTCGTTTTATGCGGGTCAAGCCATGCAACTCACAACACATACGGATTACGCCCTGCGGGCCCTGATCTATCTCACCCTACGGCGTAACGAACACCCGGCCACTGTCCAGGAAATTGCCGATGCGTATCACATCTCCAACAACCACGTGGCCAAGGTCGCACAAACACTCGTGCAGTTGGGTTATGTGCAAAGCTTGAGAGGGCGAGGAGGCGGCCTGGTGATGGCCAAGCCCGCGAACGAGGTGAATGTGGGGGAACTGGTCCGACAGACGGAAAACCTCAAACTGCTCGACTGCTTTGGCACGGAATCGTCCTGCCCAATAGATCCCGCCTGCAAGCTGAAGCAGGCACTGGGACAGGCACAGACAGCTTTTCTGCAGGCGCTGGATCAATACACCCTGGCAGACTTGACTGGTAACACTGATGAACTTCGCATCCTGCTAAAACAGGCTTAAGTCAGGGCGCGCAAGGCGCCCTGTCGCCATTATTTACTGGCTCTTTTTTCCCGTCGTTTCTCTTTCAGGGTTTTTTGTGGCTTTTTCTTCACTTTTTCCTTACTCATAACGCTTTCCTTTCAAGCAGGTTTCATATTTTCCGTTTTGTCTTACGGTAAAACATGCAAGGCCGATCCCTCCCTATTGCATTAACACCATTCATTTCTCGTCGAATTTCTTCACTTTCAATAGCAGATAGCGATGCTCGTGGCCGAGAAACGCCACGTTGACCACCTCGCCGGGGAACGCGCCCAACAAAGCCGCCCCCAGCGGCGAAAGCACAGAAATATCCCTTTCCCCCAGCACCGGCTTCCCAGACGGCGCCAGGGTGAAGCTCATCTGCTCTTCGTCTTCAAAACTGAATAGCGAGACACAATCACCCACCGCTGCAGCGGCAAGACCGTTCTCAAGTCCACGCAACACTTCTATTTTCTCCATCACTTCCATAAGCCGGACCGGCGAAAGAAAGAACAGGGGATTCCTGACTAAATAGCGTTTTCCATAGCCATAGCGGAACAACGACAAACGCTCCATAAGCGCAGCCATAACAATTCACCAAATTGATAAAAAATCGGGGTATCGAGCAGTGTCGAAAAGAGGAAAAAAGCCGGACGGATTCCGTCCGGCTTAAACCGGAAAGGTGGGAAGAAAATCTATCCAGAGGGAGAAAAGATAAAACACAGCGGCATTCCTACGTTGATATGGAATCCACCATAGCCGGAATAATAAATATAGCAAGGTCACCCCGGCGGGAGCCTCTATCTTGAGCGTTTAGTCATCCTGGGGGCGGCAACAACACCCCCTTCATTCGTTCATCGGCGGCACCACGGTGACCGGGTCCAGCTTTACCTCGAACCAGTTCAGACGCCAATCAAGGTGTGGCCCGGTTGCACGGCCAGAAGCGCCCACCTTCGCCACGGGCTCGCCCTGCTTCACGCGCTGTCCATTGCTTACCAGCACTTCGCTGAGATGAATCATGGTGGAGGACACCCCATAACCGTGGTCCATAATCAGGGTGCCGCCAGAATAATAGTTATTTTGCTGCACCAGCGTGACCACCGCATCCGCTGGCGCCACCACCACCGTGCCCGTGGGCCGGGCCACATCCACGCCATAGTGCGGCCGCCCCGGCTTGCCGTTATAGACTCGCTGACTGCCATACACACCACTGATACGCCCGGTGAGTGGCCACTGAAAATCGCAGAGAAAAGCCATCAGGTCGGAATCCGTATCCCGCGCTGTTTTGATCTCGGCCACTTCTCGACGTATGCGTTTCAGCACCGCTTCCGGTGGCGGCTCGACCGTGCGCTTGGGCACGCCCTCAATACGCTGAATCGCATACTCACGCTTTTCCAGCGTCACCGGCACCGGTTGCTGTTCACCGTTTTTTTCCAGCACCAGTGTCTGTTGCAGATCGGCGTCACGCCCTACACCCACAACGAAAAAACCCGCATCGGTGGTGCGCACAGCCCGGTCGCCCAGCTTGACGGCCACCCCATTTTCCACCTGCCCACGCAACAAGGAACCCTGGGTACGCGGCCCTTCCAGTGACAACAACCAGTCGCTGGCCATGGACAACGAAGACAACAGGCAAAGCAGGACAACAAAAGGAATACGCACAGGAAACCTCAAAGACGAATGGGGCAATGGTTCTGCAGGAGCAACGCGCCTGCAGAAAAACCGTCACAAAAACGCGCTGCCATCTTCCACATCCAGCTGCACCGGGTCCAGATGCTTCTCACCGTACTGGCGCCACACCCGTGAGCGGATGAACAGTTGGTAGAGGTCCGGGTCCAGATGGTCGTTGTTGCGCATGCGCTGCATGATACCCAGCGCTTCGCTGAGTTTCAGCGGGGTTTTATAGGGGCGCTCCTTGGCGGTAAGCGCTTCGAACACATCGGCGATAGCCATGATGCGGGCAGGAATCGACATCTGGTCACGGGTGAGGCCAAGCGGGAAACCCGTGCCATCCATTTTCTCATGGTGGCCACCGGCGTATTCCGGCACCCGCTGCAATTTACGCGGAAATGGCAAGGAGCCCAGCATGTCCAGGGTCACATCCATATGGCCGTTGATAATCTTGCGCTCTTCCGGTGTCAGCGTGCCACGAGGGATGCACAGGTTGTACACCTCGTCGTCGCTGAGTAGCGGTTTTTCCTGTCCCCAGGCATCGGTCCATGTCCGTGCAGCAATCGCCTTTACTCGCTCTTGATCCACCGCGGCCATGGCCTCCCCGCCCCGGTTAATCCGCTCCAGAAAGGCCAACTCTTCTTTCAGGGTGCCGATATCCTCTTCCATGCGCTGTCGGCTGGCCGGCTCATCAGCAGGATTAAGCAGACAGGCTTTTTCATAAGCAAACCGAATCTCCGCCCGCAGTGTTGCAAAGCGGCTGGCCACTTCATCAATCCGGTCGTGCAGAGTGTGCAGCTTGGTGGACTTGTCCAACACCGAATCCGGGGTGGCCAGCTTACCGCAGTCGTGCAGCCAGGCGGCCACGTGCAGCTCGTACCAGCCCTCTTCATCCAGCGAGAATTCCGGGAACAACGCCTGATCATCACAGGTGGCCTGGGCCAGCATTTCGGTGATCACCGGCACCCGCTGACAATGGGCGCTGGTGTGAGGGCTTTTCGCATCAATGGCCTGGGCCAGCACCTTGATAAAGGCGTCCAGCAGGTCCTTGAGTTCCTGCACCTGGCTGAGATTGCTCAGGGCAATGCCGCCGTAGGTCAGCAGGGACTGAAAAATCAGATGTCCATGTTCGCCGAGTCGCTGCAGATTGCCTGGTACGGGTTTGTCGTGGGCCAGTTGCAGCACGCCCGTCACCAGACCCTCATGGTTATACAGCGGCCAGAGTTGAAGCCCTTTCGCCGCCGGCGCCAGTGCCGCCAGCAACGCCTGATCAGCCTCACCGAGGGCGGTGTCCGTCAGCGCGACAGTGAGCGGCTCGCCGGCAGAAAAACACTGCTCCACGATACCGTCAGCATCATCGATTAACGGGCGAAACCACTGCGGCGCTTCCTTTACCGCCCCACTGCCATCGCCCGTATCCCGGCACAGGCACTTCAGGCCAGCCTGGGGCCGGCTATCGGCATACAACCACACCCAACCCGTGTCCGCGTGGCACAGGTAGAGTACTTCCTTGAGCAGCGCACTCAGCAAGCGCGGCACATCCTTCTGCTCGCTCAGATGCTGTGCTACCCGCAACAGTCTGGGTAACTGAGCGTTTTCGGCCATTCGCCGCGTCTGTGAGGGTGTTGTCATGGGCTATCCCGCTCCATCGGGTTCATCCTTGGACTCTCATTGTCATCTATCCCTGCATCCCCGCCCCAAGCATAGGCGGGCGCCCGGAAACAGGCAAAATTCTGTGCCATACGTCGGTTAATCCACGACAGGCGCACCAAAGGCTGCAAAATCACGCCTCAGGAGGCGCTTAACCGCCCCCGCACCTTGAAGCGGGGGGCCTGATTGCCTACCATCTGCCGGTTCTGAGCCAATCACCTGGATCCCTTGTCTCATGAGTGTGAGCTATCAACTGCCCGATGGGGCAAGCATGGAGTTTGAGCAGCCGGCCTCCGCCTTTGAAATCGCCGGTCGCATCAGCAAAAAACTCGCCAAGCAAGCCCTGGCCGCCAAGGCCAACGGCAACCTGATCGACGTCTATCTGCCCATCGACGATGGCGCCACGGTGGAAATCATCACCCGTGACACCGACGAGGCTCTGGAGCTGATCCGTCACGATGCCGCCCATGTGATGGCCGAAGCCGTTCAGGAGCTGTTCCCGGATACCCAGGTGACCATTGGCCCGACCATTGCCAACGGCTTCTACTATGACTTCTATCGGGACACCCCGTTCACACCGGATGACCTGAAAACCATTGAAAAGCGCATGCAGGACATTGTGCGCCGCAATGAGGAAATTCGGCGTGAAGTCTGGGATCGCGATGAAGCCGTGGCGTTTTTCCTGGAGAAAGGCGAGGAATTCAAGGCCGAAATCATCCGCGAGCTGCCCGCCGACCAGGAAGTGAGCCTCTACCGCCAGGGCGAGTTCATCGACCTGTGCCGGGGCCCGCACCTGCCCAGCACCAGCAAGCTGGGCGACGGTTTCAAGCTGATGAAAGTCGCCGGGGCCTACTGGCGTGGCGATGCCAACAACGCCCAGCTACAGCGCATTTACGGCACCGCCTGGCGCGACAAGAAAGAATTGAATGCCCACCTCAAACAGATTGAGGAAGCGGAAAAGCGTGATCACCGTAAACTCGCCAGGGAAATGGGCCTGTTCCATATCCAGCAGGAAGCGGTGGGCAGCATGTTCTGGCACCCGAAGGGCTGGCGCATGCGCCAGAACCTGGAAAACTACATCCGCGGCAAGATGGAAAAAGGCGGCTACCAGGAAGTCTCCACCCCGCAGATGATGGACCGCATCCTCTGGGAACAGTCCGGCCACTGGGACAAGTACGGCGAAGACATGTTCACCGTCTGCACCCATGACCACAAAGAAATGGCCGTGAAGCCGATGAACTGCCCGGGCCACGTGCAGATCTTCAAGCAGGGCATTACCAGTTACCGGGACCTGCCCATTCGTCTGGGTGAATTTACCACCCTGTTCCGTAACGAAGCCCATGGCGCCCTGCACGGCCTGATGCGCGCCCGCTCGTTCAGCCAGGACGACGCCCACATCTTCTGTACCGAAGAGCAGATCAACGAAGAAACCGCCGGTTTCATCAAGATGCTGCGCGAAGTCTACGAAGACTTCGGCTTCGACAGCTTCCGCATCAAATTCTCGGACCGCCCGGACAACCGGGCCGGTTCCGACGAAACCTGGGACAAGGCCGAAGGCGCCCTGCGCTCTGCGGTGGAATCCCTGGGCCTGGAATGCGAACTGAACCCGGGTGAAGGTGCCTTCTACGGCCCGAAACTGGAATTCGTACTGCGTGACGCCATCGGCCGTGATTGGCAGTGCGGCACCCTGCAGGTGGACTTCGTGCTGCCTGATCGTCTGGATGCGGAATACGTGGCCGAAGACGGCTCCCGTCAGCGTCCGGTGATGCTGCACCGCGCGGTGCTGGGTTCCCTGGAGCGCTTCCTGGGTATCCTGATCGAATCCACCGCCGGCCATCTGCCCCTGTGGCTGGCGCCGCGCCCGGTGGCGATCTGCACCATTACCAACTCCGCCGACGAGTACGCCACCGCCGTGCAACAGAAACTGGTTGCCGCCGGGGTACCGGCGGAGCTGGATATTCGCAACGAGAAGATCGGCTTCAAGGTCCGCGAACACTCCCGCGCCAAGACCCCGCGCATCTGGGTAATCGGCGAACAGGAAGCCCAGCAGAACCAGGTGGCCATTCGCACCCTGGGCTCCCAGGCCACCGAGACCGTGGATCTGGACGAAGCCGTGGCGGCCCTGGCAGCAGCGACTCGTTTGCCGATTTAAGAGACGCCACACGCCGGCACGCATCACGCCACACGCAAAATCTGCCGCGTGTTGCGTGCAGCGTGAAGCAGCGGAGCACTTATGTTCAAACACAACGAACAACAGCCCGAAGGTTTTCAGGCTTCACTCAAGGAAGCCCTCGATAACCTGGCATTCAACGATGCCGGGCTGGTGGCTGCTATTGCTCAACAACACGACAGCGGCGAAGTGCTGATGATGGCCTGGATGAATCGCGAAGCCATCGAAGAAACCCTGGCCACAGGCCGTGTCTGTTATTTTTCCCGCTCGCGGGGGAAGCTATGGCGCAAGGGTGAATCCTCCGGGCAGGTACAAATGCTCAAAGAGCTGCGCATTGATTGCGATGGCGATGCCCTGCTGGTGAAAGTGGACCAGACCGGCCCCGCCTGCCACACCGGCCGCCGCGACTGCTTTTACTGGAAAGCCGACGCGACCAGCGTGACCATCGACAAAGCCCCCATCAAAGACCCCAAAGAGTTGTACGGCAAATGACCCTACGATTGCAGAACACCCTCACCGGGAAAAAGGACGACTTCATTCCGCTGGACCCCAACCGCATCACCCTCTACGTGTGTGGCCCCACGGTTTACAACTTCGTCCACATTGGCAACGCCCGCCCGGTGGTGGTGTTTGATGTGTTGTATCGCCTGCTGCAACGGCTCTACCCGAACGTGGTCTACGCTCGCAACATCACCGACATTGATGACAAGATCATCAAGGCTGCCGCGGAAAACGGCGAGGACATCAGCGCCCTCACCGAACGTTTCACCGCGGCGTTTGCCGAAGACATGGCGTCGCTGAACGCGAAAACCCCGAACATCATCCCCAAGGCCACCGATCACATCCCCGAGATGATCCAGATGATCGCCACCCTGGTGGAAAAGGGCCACGCCTACGAGGCGGATGGCCAGGTGCTGTTCGCGGTGGAATCCATGCCCGACTACGGCAAGCTTTCCGGCCGCAAACTGGAAGACATGCTCGCCGGTGCCCGGGTGGAAGTGGCCGACTACAAGCGCCACCCCGGCGACTTTATCCTCTGGAAGCCGTCCACCGACGAGCAGCCGGGTTGGGACTCCCCCTGGGGCCGTGGCCGTCCCGGCTGGCACATCGAGTGCTCCGCCATGATCCACAAGCACCTGGGTGACGTGATCGACATCCACGGTGGCGGCCAGGACCTGATCTTCCCGCACCACGAAAACGAGATCGCCCAGGGCTGCTGCGCCCACGGCACCGACTACGTGCGCTACTGGCTGCACAATGGCTACATCAATATCGACGGCGAGAAGATGTCCAAGTCTTTGGGCAACTTCCGTCTGGTGCGCGATTTGCTCACCCAGTACCACGGCGAAATTCTGCGTTTCGCCCTGCTCTCCAGCCATTACCGCTCGCCACTGAATTTCTCCGCCGACGTACTGGATAACGCCGAGAAAGGGCTGGATACGCTCTACTACGCCCTGCTGGGCCGTGGTGAAACCGTGGCGCCGGAAGCGGATTACCAACTGCCAGACAACCACCCGGTACTGGACGCGCTCAAGGACGACCTGAATACCTCCGAAGCGGTCAGTGCCTTGCATGCCATCGCCGGCGAACTGAACAAGGCCGAACTGGCGGACAAGCCAAAACGCAAAGCCGAACTGCTGGCCGCCGCCGACCTGCTCGGCCTGCTCACTGTGGAGCCCACCGCCTGGTTCCAGAACAAGAACGTCAGCGAAGACGGCCTCAGCAACGACGACATCGACGCCCTGGTCGCCGAGCGTACCCAGGCCAAGAAAGACAAGAACTTCGCCCGCGCCGATGAAATCCGTCAGCAGCTCACCGACGCCGGCATTCAACTGGAAGACACCCGCGAAGGCACCCGCTGGAGTCGGTAAAAGAGACGCGGCACGCAGCACGCTGTTGGCTTCCCCCCGGCTGTAGGAACTCCTCTCGAGGTGCGAACCGGGCGGATCAGGAGCGTCTGATCGCCCTGCCGGGCGATTTCCTCGCTGCGCTCGGTTCGCCCCCTGGAAGGGAGCTCCTACCGCGGCGTCGTAGAAACAATGGACCGAGAAGGTCCCTCATCTTTTCCTATCCCTATCCCTATCCCGTCAAGCTTGGTTCGTAGATCGGACTTACCCCAGGCCGAAGGCCGTAATCCGACAAACCCCGCTCAGGATGCTCCACCAAGGCTCTCAGGTTACGCTGCCTGCGCTTCAACCTTGCGCCGGTAATACCCGGCCAGAAAGGCCCCGCAAAGAATCTGGATCTGGTTGTAGCACATGATCGGCAACACGATCATGCCGAAGCCGGGATTCGCCACGAACAGTACCTTGGCCATGGGCAAGCCGGACGCCAGGCTTTTCTTCGAACCACAAAACACTGCCGCGATTTCATCCGCCAGGCTCAAGCCCAAACGCCGCGCCAACAGCATGGATAAACCGATCACCAGTGCCA
The DNA here is from genome assembly GCA_039983755.1 of Alloalcanivorax sp. Taxonomy (GTDB): domain Bacteria; phylum Pseudomonadota; class Gammaproteobacteria; order Pseudomonadales; family Alcanivoracaceae; genus Alcanivorax. The sequence goes on along the minus strand of JBDWVU010000040.1, from coordinate 55,741 downwards.
GCAACAACAGGCACAAACCCACCGCCAGCAACAACGACGCCACCGGCAACTGCTGCCACAGGCCTTCGTTCACCGACTCCGAAAAGGCCACATACACGATCAACATAATCACGCCCTGATCGTAACGGCCGACAAAGCCGGGCCAACGCGACAGCAGCCCCACCAGCTTCGGGCGCAGCCATTGCCCCAGGGCAAACGGCAGCAACAGCTGCAGCACGATGCCTTTAAGCGCACCGCTCACATCGAAGGCACCGTCACCACTGGCGGACACCATCAGCATCAACAGGAAGGGTGTGAGCATCATGCCGAACACATTGGAGGCGGCAGCGCTGCATACCGCCGCCGGCACATTGCCCCGCGCCATGGCGGTAAACGCAATGGACGACGATACCGCGGACGGCAACACGCCCAAATACAGAAAACCCAACGCCAGCTCTGGCGGAATCCATTTCGGAGCCAGCAACGACACCGGCAACACCGCCAGTGGAAAGACCAGGAAGGTCAGCGAAGAAATAAACAGGTGCAGCCGCCAATACATCGCCCCGGCCAGCACCTGTTTCCGGGACAGCGCTGCCCCATGCACAAAGAACAGCACCGCCACCGCCAGCGTGGACAGCTGCGACAGCCCCTCTGCCAGGTCACCACCAGCCGGCCACACCGTGGCGGCGACAATCACCGTCAACAGCAGCAGCGTAAAGCCATCCAGCCGGCGCAGCAGACCCATCATCAGGACGCCTGCAACGCCGCCAGCGCGGGCGCCAGCATGGCCCGAACCTGACGCTCGGCGGCATCCGCATCCCCCCGCTCCATAGCCGCCAGCAGGGTTTCATGGTCCTGCTGGCTAGGCTCCGGCAGGGAGTCATCGTATTCCGTGCGCGCAATGGTGCGAGCCACCGCTTCACTGAAATAACGGTACAGTTCCGCCAACGCGCGATTGTGGGCTGCCGCGATCATGGCCTGGTGAAAATCGCGGTCATGCTGAATGCGCAGGGGCAGGTTCTGCCCCGCCGCACCGCGAGCTGCCAGCGCCGTATGCATGGCGTCCAGGTCATCACCATCACGGCGCTGGGCCGCCAGCCGGGCGGCCTCTGCTTCCAGCGCCACCCGCATTTCCAGCTGGTCGAGCAGGGTGCTGCGCTCCACCCGCCGTAATGCTTCGGCGGGGTCCAGCCGGGCACGCACATAGGTGCCGTCGCCCTGCCGGGTTTCCAGCAGCCCCGCATGCACCAGCACCCGCACGGCTTCACGCACCGTGTTGCGCCCCACACCGAATTGCTCGCTGAGCCGGGGCTCGGTGGGGATACGCTCACCCACCGGCCACTCACCGCGCGCCACGGCGCTGCGCAACTCAGCCACCGCGCTATCCACCAGGGAGAGACGGGGTAATTTCGCTTTATTCATGTAGTCATCCTATGAATTTAACGAAATCATCCCACGAATATAGCGAGCGCTCAAGCCGACCTTTTGAGCGCGGCCCTTTCAAATCTTCAGGGTCAGCTGGTCCTCCCGCGACAGACTGTCACGCACCTGCATGGCCCAGTGGCGCCGCTGCTGCTGTATGGGCCCCAACCGCTCTGCCGGCACAGTACGCTCCAGCATCGCCAGCGAGCTGCCCAATGTTGCCAGCACCGCCAGATTCCCCCGGGCATCGCGGGCAATCTGCGCAAACGCCGCCTCCACATAGTCGGCAAAATCCCGCTGCTGGCATTGCAACCGCAGCTGCCCGTTCACTCGCCGAAACGGTTCCGGCATATGCCGCCCGGACAGGTCGGCAATCACCGCGCCCAGGTACAGCACACACTGCTCAGCGGTGGTGGAATCGTTAATGCCCGGCGACAGCGCCTTGATGGCGATATCCACCAGCTGCCGAATACCGAAAGCCGGGTCCTGCTCAATGGTGCGATGGCGATTGATCACATAGCAACGCAACAACGCCGCACAGCGCTCTTCGTCCCAGCCCGGCCCATGCAAGTACAACAATGGCTGCCCCTGGACCACAAACTCGCCCACCGCCACACGCATGGTAACGACCTGCCCCTGGGCATCCGCTTCCTTGACCAGGCCGTTCAGGTACACCTGCTGCACAAACCCGGTGAGCGGCGCTGCCAGCGTGTGGCCCGACGGTTTATGGCCTGAGCCGTCATCATTACTGCTCACCGTCACGGCCTCAGCCCGTAACGCGGCCGGGTTTTCGGCAACCCGCCCAAACGCCTGATCGTAGCGCTGGGCGATCGCCGCCTGCGTATCTTCAGTGATTTTCGCCACCACCTGGGACACCTGGATCGAGCTGGCGATGTGGTGAATAAAGTAGATCAACAGCGCCAGGCCCACGAAAGCCCCCAGCAACGCCACCATCACGGCAATGCCGTGCCCCAGCAGCAGGGAACCGGCGGGCAGGCTACGCAGCACCAACAGGCAATAGGCGAACACCCCCACAATCACCGCCAGGGTTAACTGGTTGGTGCGATCGGCCATGTAATCGCGTAGCAGGCGGGGAGAATACTGGCTGGCCGCCTGGGCCAGCACCAGCATGGTAATGGAGAAGGTCACCCCGGCCACGGTAATCATGGAACCGGCGATGGTGGTCAGCACCGCGCTGGCGCCTTCCGGATTCACCGCGAGCAGGTAAGCCCACCAGTGTTGTTCGGCATCCGGCAACTCACCGGGGATGGCGGTGATGATAAAGGCCAGCAGCGATGCACCGACCAAAAAACAGGCCGGCAGCAACCACATGCTGGAACGTAACTGGGTATACCACTGCTGAAACCGCGCCAGCACCATGGCTCGCCCTCGCATCCTTGCCCGGGCGGATTACCCGGGTGCACCACGTCCATGAACGCCCCCGGGCAGATACCGGGGAATCAGTCTTCCAGTGACAGTGTGTCCATCCCCGGCAGTGGCGGCAAATCTTTCCGGGTGGCATTGGCGAAGCGCGGCTTTTCCAGCTGGACCTTCAACCCCTGCAGGGTTTCCAGCGGCGCCTTGGTCGCTACCAGGTTCGCCAGCCACACCGGCACGCTGCCGCCCGGATCCACAAAGGTTTCGAACTGCACCCGCACCCAGCCATCGTCCATGGGAGTAATGATGAACTGGTTATCCAGCGCGGGAATACGCACAAAACCATCCTGCTTTCCCAGCACATTGTCGGCGTTCACGCTATGCAGGGTGATCGAGCCGGAGTCTTCGTTCTGGCTCAATGCATTGGCCAGCACCACGTCCCGGTCCGATACCGGCCAGATACCGTGAAAGCGCATGTGAATTTCTTCACGGTCTTCCACCGACAGCCGCTTGGCCCCCTGGTTCTGGAAGATCCATTCCGGGAAGGTGTCCACGGCGGTAATCACCGCCAGCACCGAGGTGGCGGATGCCTTCACTTCGACAATGCCCTTGAAGGCTTTTACCGGGCTATTGGAAACATCGCGCACATAGGTGGTGACATCTCCCCGGGCCTCACCCTCATGGTTGGTTTTCCAGTTTGCCGCCCAGGCCGGGTTCACCAGCACCAGAGGGGCCAACAACAACGCCACAAACATCGCTCGCAAAGGTCTTCTCCTTACTCTTCTCGTCAACAGGAATACATCATCCAAAACGCTGGCCGCAGTATGCTGCCCGCGCACGGGGAAGCAACCGCCGGCCGGGGTATTGGCCCCAATTACCGGCGCTGCCGAGGGCAATTCAAGGCTGATGTTTTTCTCACTCAGGCTGATGACTCTGCGGCAGGCCCATCCCTTTCAATCCCGGGTAACGCTTCACCGCCTGCTCCAGCGTGGCCTTCTGGTAGGAGTCACTGCTGGCCATCTCGCGCAGCCCCTGCAGGGTTTCCTGGGGCGCCTTGTGGGAAATCACGTTGGCCACCGAAGACACATTGCCTCCCGGATCGATAAAGGTTTCGAATTCGATGCGGGTCCAGCCATTATCCAACGGCGTCAGCACGAACTGATCTTCCAGCGCAGCAACACGCACATACCCTTCGTGCTCCTGCTCGCCGTCTACGGCGTGGGAGGCCAGGGTAATAGCACCGGTTTCCTCGTTCTGGGTGGCCTGAGTCTTGATCAGCGCATCACGGTCCTTGGCCGGCCAGATGCCCTTGAAACGGATATAGGCCTGATCGTTATCGCGTAACTCCAGTGACTGACACTGATACAACCAGTCCGCGCAGGCACTGCTATCCGCCATCACCGCCAGCACGCTCAGCACCGGCGCCTGCACTTCGGTGACACCCCGAAACGCTTTCACCGGGCTGTCTTTCATGGCCTTCTCGTAGGTATTGATGTCCGTGCGGGCCTTGCCTTCATTCACAGTTTCCCAGTCTGCCGCCATGGAACCGGCAGACAACATCAAGCTCACGGCCAATGCCGATACGCGTACCGGGCGGGTCCATCCTGTCACTTTGCTCATGGTCTCTCCTTGTTACCCTGAGGCTGCTTTAGCGTTGCATCATCATGAAATCGCAACACTTTCTTATCACGCTGCTTATTACGACCATGGAACAGCACTGGTATCTCCCCACGCGATGGCTATATCATGCTTTTTTTACAACTTACGACAGGCAGTGCTGGTCACGTGAAATCGCTTCTGCTTGGCGCCATCTGGCTGTACCAGAAGGTGCTGAGCCCCTGGATAGGCAATCAATGCCGCTTCTACCCCACCTGCTCGGAATACGCCCGGCAGGCGGTAGTTGCCCATGGCAGCCTGCGCGGCAGCGCACTGGCGGCGAAGCGACTGTGCAAGTGTCACCCCTGGCACCCGGGCGGTTTTGACTATGTGCCCGGCACCGAGCCTGACCCGGAAGCACACCAATGCACATCGCCATGCGGTGACCACAGCGGGGGGACATCACCATGATCCCCGCCATGCTGAAGCGCTACCATCGCGGCCTGTCACTGTCTCTGGTACTCGGCCTGTTCTGTGCCCAGCTGCTGCTGGCATGGCACGCCCCGGCCCACATCGACGCCGGCCAGCACAGCCCCACCAAGGAGCTGCTGGCTTCCGCTGATTGCCAGGTGTGTACCCACGGCCATGGCATGCTGGCGCTGCCCAGCGTCTACAGTGCACCGGTCGCGAAACGCACCGAACCCGTTCCGCTCGCGCCCGCCACCGCCGTGGTGCACCGCAGCAAGCGCAATCCCTACCCGCCCCGCGGCCCCCCTGTTTCTGCCTGATTCCCGTTACTGATCCCTGATCATACTGGCGCATCACCTTTTGCCCCTCTCCTTGAGAGCCGGGCCTGTTGCGCCTGCCTGCGATCAGCAACAAACGTGTTTCCGGCACGAGTCCGGCCAGCCGCTTTCTTTTCGGCTGCGCCCTTTTACTCGCGCCCTCATTCATGCCCTGCATGAACGCTAGAGACAGAGGTAGTTATGATATTTCGACGCCAGACCCTGACCGGGTGCGTCGCCGTGGCCCTGTTGGCGCCCACGGCAGTATTCGCCGAAGCGGAAAGCAACAGCGCAGCCGCAGACCAGGCCCACGAGCTAAAGCAAGTGGACGTGTCCGCCCTGCCGCTGGGCAGTAACAGCCCCAGCACGCCCTATTCGGTGATGGACCAGCAAACCCTCACCCAGAAGAGCCAGAATACCCTTGGGGAAACCCTGAAAGACCAACCCGGTGTCCACAGTGACACCTTTGGCGGCGGCGCCAGCCGGCCAGTCATTCGTGGCCTGGGCGGCCCACGTGTAGGGGTGCTCAATGATGGCTCCCAGGTACTGGATGCTTCCAGTATTTCCCCGGATCATGCGGTCACGGTGGATCCCCTGCTGGCACGCCAGATCGAAGTCCTGCGCGGCCCGTCCACCCTGCTCTATGGCAGCGGTGCCAGCGGCGGTGTGGTGAACGTGCTCGACACCCGCATCCCCACCCAGCGCCCCCGCGAAGAGGTGGAAGGTTTCGTGGCGGCCCGGGCCAATACCGTGGCCGATGAGAACGCCACTGCCGCCGGCCTCACCTTCTCAGCCACCGACAATCTGGTGTTCCGGGTGGAAGGCAGTCGCCGTGACGCGGACGACTACGAAGTGAATGGCTTCGAAGAACTCACCGTGCCCGGCACCTACGCGGAAAGCGACAATGGCAGCATTGGCGCCTCCTGGATCGGTGATCAGGGCTACTTCGGCATGGCCTACAGCTATCGTCGCGACAACTATGGCCTGCCCGGCCACAGCCACGAATTCGAGGAGTGTGGCGCCAACGGCTCCAGCCTGGATTGCCCCACCGGCGGCCATAATCACGACCATGGCGAGATCGTCCCCTATGTGGACCTGGCCAGCCGCCGGGTGGATGCCCGTGGTGAATACCGCGACCCCTTCGCCGGGGTTACCGCCATTCGTTTTCGTGGCAATCACACCGATTATCGCCACCACGAAATTGAGGAAGGCACCATCGGCAGCACCTTCACCAACAGGGGCGGCGATGCGCGGCTGGAAGTGGAACACAAACCGCTGGGTAACTGGCGCGGCGTTGTGGGCATGCACTACACCCACTTCGACTTCAGCTCACTGGGCGGTGAAGCCTTCGTCCCGAAGACGGAGACCGAATCCATTGCCGTCTTTGCGGTAGAGGAATATACCCTCAATGAGCAATGGTCCTTCGAATTGGGGGCCCGGCAGGAGCACCTCACCCAGACGCCGGACGATCGCAACGGCCAGGCCCTGGCCAAAGTCACCGCCGATAACGCGTCTTTCTCGGGCGCGGCCAACTGGCGCTTTGTACCCGGCTACGAGCTGGTGCTGTCCGTGGGGCACTCTGGTCGCGCACCCAGCGCCCAGGAGCTCTATGCGGAAGGCGTTCACCTGGCCACCAACACCTACGAATGCGGCTTGCTCAGCGACTGTGGTGGTGGGCAGCGCGATCTGGATGACGAAGTCAGCCTCAACGCCAACCTGAACCTGCGCAAGACCCAGGGCGACTGGTTGTTTGATCTGGGCATCTTCGAAAACCGTATCAACAACTACATCTATGCCCGCACCCTCGACCAGATCGAGGACTTCCGCCTGATCAAGTACAGCCAGCGTGACGCCACCTTCACCGGTGCCGAAGCATCACTGAGCTACTACGGCATCGACCCGGTGGGCATCACGGTCTTTGGTGATACGGTGCGCGCCACCTTCGATGATGGCGGCTACCTGCCCCGCATTCCCGCCAAACGGTTAGGGACACGCCTCAACAGCTACCTGGGCAACTTCGACGGAGAACTGGAGTTCTACCGCAGCTTTGCCCAGGACCAGATCGCGGGCTTTGAGGACACCACCCCGTCCTACGACATGGTCAACGCGACCCTCAGCTACCGGCTACGTGGCGACCAGCGCTACACCTTCTATGTGCGCGGCAACAACCTGCTGGGCGAAGAGGTATTCAACCACTCTTCCTTCCTCGCCAGCACCGTGCCGGAGCCAGGTCGCAATGTCACCGTGGGTACCCGCATTGAATTTTGATGAGCCGCAACCTTAACGGCATCTGTGCCGGCGCCTTTACTCCGCCGGACACAACAACACGAATATGGAGAACACCATGCAACGCATGATGAAAAACCTGAAACAAAACGCAGCCCTGCCCCTGTCTCTGCTTGCCGCCTTCACCATGGCCGGCTGTAACGAAACGGGCACCAGCTCTCTGGGAAGCGCAGAAGATGAACACGACCATGCCCACGGAGCCCACCCCGGCCGCCTGGTTATCGCCTCACGGGAGGGCGCCGGCGACCAGCTCTACGTCTATGACCTGGAAGAAGGCACCCTGCTGCCCGGCAGCCTGGCTCTGGATAATGCGCCCAGCGCGCTCTACACCAGCCCTGGCAAACGCTTCGTGCTCGCCCCGCAACGGGACGCCAACCAGGTACAGATCATCGATGGCGGGCTCTATCAACACGACGATCACGTGGACGAAGTCAGCCCGGCCCTCACTGGCACCCTGAACGGCCCGGCCCCCACCCACTACCGCCCCCACGGCGAACAAGCAGCCCTGTTCTACGATGGCGATGCCGGCAGCGCCATCATGGCCAAAGTGGATGTACTCACCGATGCCTCGCTGGAAACCGCCAGCAGCGTCGCCAGCCAGACCCTGGCCAGCGCCCACCACGGTGTCGCCGAACCCCGTGGCGATGTACTGCTCGCCACCTTCCGCACCGCCGCCAGCGGCCTGCCGGAAAAAGTCGACATCTATCATCAGCACAACGACCACTACCATCAGGAAGGCACCGTCAGCCTGGACTGCCCCGGCCTCCATGGCGCCGGCTCCAATGAAAATTACTCCGTGTTCGGTTGCAGCGATGGCGTACTCATCGTTCACCAGAACGGAGAAAACTTCACCGCCCAGCACGTGGACAACGCCACCCTGGGCCTGGCCGGCAGTGAGCGAGTCGGTAGCTTCGACAGCCACCACGAAATGCCACACTTTGTCGGCTATGCCGGTGACCGCATCCTGATCATCCACCCGGATGATGGCGACGTGCAGGAACTGGACTGGCAAGAAGGCGCCGCCGTGTCTCTCGACAGCCACAGCCTGGATCCCCATGGCGAGCACCTGGTGCTGCTGGATGACGCCGGCGACCTGCGCATTTTCGACACCGCCGACTGGAGCGAACATGCCCACGTGGAAAACGCCATTGATCCGGCAAGCGCCGCGCCTCCGGCCAGTGGCCACGGCAGCCGTGTCGCCATGACCGTGGCCGGCGAACCCGCCCATGCCTTCCTGTCCGATGCCGGCAACCAGTCCATCGTTGTCGTGCACCTGGAAGAAGGCAGCATAGAAACCCCGTTGTCCCTCAACTTTGCCCCCGGCGCACTGGCCTGGGCGGGCCTCGCCGGAGCACACGAGGAACACGCAGAAGACGGGGACCATGACCACGACGAACATGATCATGATCACGACCACTAACACTCAACCGCACCCTAACGACTAACCGTAGGAGGCAGCCTGCAGGCGATGCTTTTGCCATCCCCTGCAGGCGCCCCTGCCACTTTCACCCCCGCCCCTGCATCCCCGGTAACACTCCCGGTCGCCGTCGCCCCCTCTTTTCACTACAATCACTCTATTATTGCGTCGAGACTTAACACCCAGTGGGAGAACCCATGAAAAAAGTATTGTTTGCCGCTGCTTTGGCAATGCCCCTTTTCGCCAACGCCGGCGGTTTTGCCGGTATCGATATCATCAGCAGCGACATCGAACCGGATAACACCACCTCCAGCGCCGATCCCAAAGCGCTGCAATTCAAATTCGGTAGCTGGATCAACCGCGACGAAACCCTCGGTGGCGAAGTACGCCTGGGCCTGGGCGTCGATGACGATAAACTCAGCAACAACGTGGACCTGGAAATCGACCGTTACTACGGCGCCTACTTCCGCGGCCAGTTCCCCAACACCATGCCCGTGCGCCCCTACGGCCTGATCGGTGCCACATACGTGGAAACCACCGAGAAAAACGCCTTCGGCGGCTCCGACGGGGAAAACTACAAAGACCTGTCATTGGGCCTGGGTGTGGACTTCACCATCACCAAAACCCTGTTCATCAACCTGGAATACATGCGGGTGGTGGATCGTAGTGGTGACGAAATTACTAATCTGGGGCTGGGCCTGAACGGCCGGTTCTGATTAGGACACGCAGCACGTTTCAAGCATTACGCTGCAGCAAAAACGCCCACCGAAAGGTGGGCGTTTTTTTATTATGGGGTTTGTCGCTGAGGCCAGGAAGGGCCTTTGATTAGAAGACGGTGCCCACTACAACGAGTGAGGATCACCGTCCGCTGCAACCAGTTGTTAGCTGGTCACTTAACTTTGACGATCCCTGGAGGCCCCCAAGTGCCCTTGCCAGGTGGCAGCACAGATATTGCGTCACTTGCCGGTGTGGGCCAGTACATGCGCAGTGCCAGGTAGATTGGACCGTCCGGCGCCGGCAGCCAGTTAGACTCTTTATCCTTGCCGGGCGAATCATGCTGGATGTAGATGGTCAGCGAACCATCATCATTTTTCTTCATGTCCGGCAACATCGGCGAGTTGACCAAGTAACGGTTAATCGGGTTCTCGACCAGCAGTTGACTGTCACTGTAGTACATAGTGATCGACCAGAACGCCTTGACCGGCGGCAACGAATCGGCGGAGAAAGTGAGTGTGTAGTTGTGCAAACTGCCATCCAGTGTCTTGCCCTCAGCATCGACACGGGACAGCAGGTACATCGCCTCGTTGGCGTTGTTACCGTAGATCCCGGCCTTGCCGCCGCCAGCACGCTTGAGCCAATCGCCAGCGTAGAAATCGCTGTCCCCCCACAAGGATCCGACCTGCCAGCCATTGACGTCGGTGGCACCACTGGCCACGAACTTGTTGATCTTGGCATCTCCGGCTTTCATCCCCTCGACCATCGCTTGCTGTTGCTCTGGCGAAAGACTGTTCATGTCAAAGGCTTTCCCGGGGGCGACACCCATCATGGCCAGCCTGGCCCGGATACCCTTGTCTTTATCGGATTGCGGAATGTAATCAAGCGCGGCGCCCAGATAGCTCCAGAATTGGGTTTTGACTCCGGCCGATGTTGCGGGCAGGAAGTCGATTTCCGGCGCCGCAGCAGGCGCAGGCTTACCTTGGAATGCCGATAGCGGCTGGATCTTGTATCCGGCCTGAATTTTTTCCACCTTGGGCATGTCCTCGGGGTTGAACAACTGGGTGCGGAAAATAACGAGCATAAACGGCGTCGTCGAATGAAAGACTTTGCCGACACCTTCAGGCGTCTCGCCTTGCCAATCGGGGCCCGCAACGGCATAAGCACCAGCTTCGTTTCCGGTGGCACGGCTGCCGATGTAGCCATTGTTGTAGAGGTTTCCGTCGATCAGTTGTGCAGAGTAGTAACGGCCCTTTTCAACATCAGGAACTGTGATAACAACAGGTTCGGCACGCAGGTCCAGCCAGGACACTGAGTAAGGCGTATCACTGTTCGGGCTGAGGATCGTAGTGTCTTTGTAGGTAAAGAGGCGTGACTCGTTCTTGATCTGGTTGAACGGTGCCTTGAACTGATTCGAATTCTTGTCGACGGCATACTCGTTCATGATCGCGTAGTTCATCACCAAGGGCAGGCCGAAGATATACCCCTCCTCAGCGATGGCCTTCGTTTCGGCAGGAGTAAGGCCCGCAGCATGGGTGAGCGCGGATCCAGACAACGTGAGTAATATCATCCCGCCCCAAAAGCTTTTCCGTAGTGTTTTTTTCACGAGCTTGATCTCCTTGAATTGAATCGGAACACGAGGATCAAATACCCTCTTGCATTTTGTTTCCTGAAGCACGGGGCAAGACCTGACCCCCGTTCTCCTCGGTTATGTAGCATGGTCCGGCAATTTGTTCAGTTTCTTGAGGTTGCACGGCCAACAGAGAATATCTGCATTTTCATCAGCATTGGTTCCGCCATGCTGTGGAGAGACCTTGTGATCAAAATGCCATGGAGTGTTGGGATGCTGCGAATGCTTTGGCACCTCCTCCCAAGGCGTTCCGCACTTTGGACACCGATCTGGATTCTCCGCTATCAGTTTCTCTTTGATGCGAGATGAGAATGCCCCTCCGGAAGCTTTTTTTCGTTCCGCATACTCTTTGCTCCGTTTGCGTTGGCAAACGAGACAACGATCATGGGTGTTCCATGGCGTAATTTCTTGGCACTTGGTGCAGTATTTCTGTGGCCTATCCTTTGGGTCGATTCTTTTACTCATAGCCTTTCCCTAGGTTACGGAGCTACATAACGCCCGCCATCATGCGCTTGTCGCATGCATGGCATTGTTACACAACACCCGCATAGCCATGATTAATCAGGACACTTATTGACCAGACTATTGAATAGCATTTTCAAGAAATCCATTCTTCTTACTGCGTAATCATAATCTTCTGAGTTCACCCCCACCCTTAAAACAATTTTTTTGGAGGGAAAGAACACTCTCGATTCATTAATAACCTTGAACCAAGTCGTCTCATTCACTTTTTTTGGATACAGGGGAACATCGAAATGCTGGTGCGCCGGAAGCTTTAAAAACTTCGCTGAAGTCCAATTTTCTCTGAAAACGGTGAATATCTGATTTTCTGTACTGAGCTTCAATTCATCTTTAGTTTGTTCAAGAGTTCTACAGTAATAGATATTTTGCTGAATGATATATGTAAGCGATTCCCCATTTACAAAGAAACGCCCCAGATCAAACGTTAACTCGCTTGACCCTGCGTTATGAATCCTAATACCCGGAAAGCTCGGCAGAACTCGCCTGGATTCATAATCCCTGCATTCGACATGGGTATATCTGAGACTAAAGCGAAGCTTGGGGCGACGAAAGTAGTTCCAAACCCGCAATAACTGTTTAGGGAGGAATTTAATTGTCGCTGACAGGAATTTAAACGCTATACCTATGTATTCTGCGGCCATTCTCGTATTCCTTACCCCTATGCCAAATGCTCTCTTTGCGTGTAACGCTAGCCAGCATGCGCGGCTACGGAATGGAGGCGAAGCCGCAATGCAGTAGGCGTCGCGTGCCTGGCCTTGTTAAGTTTTCTCCAGCTCAAACTGAGCATTCGGAATTAATTCTTTTTTTGCCATGACCTGGATGCGACCCAAATACTCCAATGACTCCAAAAACTCTTCTAAATCCATGTTCGATTGTTCAAAAAAGTATTTCTGGTAGTCCGCACCAACAGAATATTCTGAGGTCTCTATACTTCCATTACTTATGGAGACCTTTCTTTCTGTGCCTTCTGGGCTGACCAAAACTCCGCTGGCGGCAACCCCATTCTTGAAAGTGATGTGCCCACACTCACCTAAAGTATCGGAAACAATATGAGCCGTCGCATTATGAAAACGTGTGCTTAGCTGTCTTGCCGTGGCCACCGCAACAATTCGACTGATGTAATCAGATACGTCTTTCTCTGCGTGTGCCCCACCGAACTTTGCGAAGACGTTAGACAAGAAACCAGGCTTCCGGGCTTTAGCCGAAAAGGAAGAGCGCAACTCGGGGTCCGGCCGATCCAAATAAAAGGCATCTTTATTTTGGAACGCTACCATCGTAGCGATAGTTTCGCCGTCACGCGGATCTCGATAGAAGACGCTTGAGAAATTTATTGGATTCGAGAAGTTTACGAGAACCCGCTGCATGGTTTCAGCGATATCTTCCAGCTTTGCTTCGCTTGTTATTCTCACTGCCCGGAATTTAATGCCCAAAGCCAAATCTCCTGAAACTTAACGCTGCCATCACGCGCCTGTCGCGTGCATGGCCTTGTTAACACTTTAAGCCTTCGGCATCTATGACTGTGACCCTCGCGATGCGACCGCCACGCCACCAAACGCCTTTTGTGCCTACCCTTATACGCTCAGCGTGATATGGCCGCCGAGCTTCATCAACAACCCACATATTAGCCTTGCCTCGTTTCGCAATGATGCCTGGCGTTGCATCTAAGATGACGTTACCTTGATCATCAAGAAACTCAGGCCAGATCATATGAACGCCCTCAACCTGCGGACTATCTCCTTCGTAGAGAAAATCCACTCGCATTCCTTGGCCCGGCTTGCCGTCCTTCAGCTCGTCACAAAGATCGATCTCATACTTCACAACGAAATCTGGGCTTCTTTTAAGTCTTTCTTGGTACGGAGTGTGATGACTCATAGAGTGTTAACAGCGTATTCAGTCGAACGATTCGACATATCTTTTTTCGACATAATCCTAGACCGGGCAACGCCTGTTTCAACCAAAATCCCCAGCACACACAATGACCTGAAGAGATTTTGAGAACCGTTCGCAGCTGACAAAACTCGAATGAGCGGCCTATTTCCCGTATTTCCCAGCACCACCCTTTCCCTGAAAATCACTTTATATCAACTGTTTAGCTTTTTCTGTAAGCCATATCCTACAAGCAAGACACCCTCGTCCGGTGAGCACGGACCAGGGGCCGCCCGCGCAGACACAACAAAGCCCGGGGACTTGCGTCGCCCGGGCTTGAGGAGTGTAGCTCCGGTTATCGCTCTCCCTTAGCGATCTTCGTACCGTTGGTGCTTGAAGAAGATGCCGGTGTCACCGAACTGGGACAGGGTGAACGGGGATGCCATAACCAGCTCACCGACTTTGGTGGCGCTGTTGCGGCGTTCACGGGCGTAGCGTGCGGTGACCCAGGGCCAGATGGACGTTTTGATGGACTTGGAGGTCGCGTAAACGTCATACACCTTGGTGCCGGGGTTCAGGGCGGTCAGGTCGTCACGGAAGTCGTGGGGCGCGGTGCTGATGGAATTCTTCAGATCACCGTTGGGCACGAAGTAAACCTGGGACGGGGTGTTGGCATTGCTCACCGACGAACCATCCTGGTTCACCTTGGCCATGTCACTCATGACTACCAGCGTTGGCTTTCTGGACACCAGCGAGAACAGCGTCGTTGTGCCGAGGGTTTCGTTCACTTCCGGCTGGACATAGTTGGACAGCTCGTTGGCAAAGATATTGTGGTTATCGCCCTGCCCGCTAAGGGTATAGAGCGCGGACACGTTTTCAGAACGCTTGCCGTCCACCATCAATTTCAGCGCCAGCCCCGGTGCAAAGCCACGGTCCGACGGATCGCCAGTCACCGACAGGCGCAGCAGGCCGTGATCTGCCCCCTGGAACAGACCGGTGTAGCCATGGCCTGCCGTCGGCACAAACTGCACCTTGGCCAGCGCGCCGCGAGGGTGAATCGGCTTGCTGTAGCCCGGCGGGCTCACGTCGGTGACATCCTGCACTTTCTTCCACAGAACGGAGTCGATCAGGCCACCAATATCGATGGGTTCGATGGCCGGCACTTCACCCTCTTCGTAGCTGGTACGCAGGGCGCCGTTGACCCACAGGTGGTCCTGTTTCGCCTGGGCAGACCAGGACTGGTAGTCCTCGGGAATTTTCAGGCCCCAGGGTTTGAAGGCGTTATCCATGCCCACCAGGCTGCTGGCCAGGTTCGGGTAGTGGCGACGGATGATGTCGACCATGGTGTTCTCTTCTACCCAGTCGATCCCTTCAGCGGTGTAAACCTCGTCGGTGTAATCGGTGGTGAAGAAGCGGTCGGTCATCAGGCGGCGTGACGCATTGAGGATAAAGATCTGGAAAGAGGTTTCGCCGAAGCCGAAGCCTTCCGGGCGCGTCTCTTCTGCCAGCTGGCCCACCAGGGTATCGATCATTTCGATATCGTTGTTGTACAGCGCCTTCAGGTCAGCCACCAGCTGCGGATCACTGGATAACTGCTCGAAGCTGGTAATCGGCTTGAGGCCGATTTGGCGACGGAACTCGTTGTAACGGGGCACGCCACGTTCACGGTCACGCAGCACGTCGATGGCCGCCATATCAATGTCGCCAATCATCGGCATGGACAGGTTACGCAGGAAGTCCGGGTAGTTGTTCAGTGTCAGCGCACCCGGGTGGGTGATACCGAAGGAGTACCACAGACGATCCTGACCCACGTCGGTGAGCAGATCTTCCGCATCACCGTTACGGGTGTCCTGCAGCAGAATTTCTTCGTCCACCACGTTGGAGCCAATGTCGTAGACCTTGATCTCGTCACGCAGCAACGGGTGCATGCGATACACGGAAACAAATTCTTCGGTGAGGGTGTAGGGCACGCCGTAGTTGTTCGGGGTGCGCGAGCCCACCAGGCCAGCCAGGGCGTGTTCGATAGAGCTGGTATCGCCCTGCCCCAGATCGTTATCGATGCCGAGCAGGTTGAAGATGCCGCCCAGTTCACCCAGATTGTTGTTCAGCTCGTCCAGGTCATCCTGGAATTTGTCGCGCTTGTCACGGTCACCGCCCAGGCCCCACCAGTTGGCGTACATGGCACGCTCGAGCACCGGGTTGGCAAGAATCGCCGGGGTCCATTCCACGGTGTGGATTTTGGCCATCAAGGCAGCGTTGATCAGCCGGGCATGGTCGTAGAGCCACTGATCGGAAGCACCGGGGTTGTTCGCCTTGAGCATGTCGGCAATGGCGTTGTGCTCCTGGGTGAACAGGTGATGCAGCATGCTCAGCCCCACCCACCAGTTTTCGCTGAAGCCGGTAACCGGTTTGCCGCTGAGGAATTCCGTAGGCAGGCGGCCATTGCTGTCGACTTTCAGCTTACCGTCCACAAAGGAACGCACTTCGTCGTTGGTTTCCTTGTCGCTGCCGTATAGCTGCGAGCCATCCCACCAGTGGGTGTTGATGTTTTCGTAGGTCACCAGGGATTCATCGCCGCTGACATTCGGGTCCGGGCGGGTACGCTGCACGGACATGGTGCCGGAGCCCAGCACGTCGCCAGCCGGCAGGGGAAATTCGATCGGGTTGGCGTCGGTACGCGGGCCATGATCGAACCAGTCATGGACCATGAACTGAATCCAGGAGGTGGCGATGAAATTCAGGGTGGTGGCGGGTTTGAAATCGCCGCCCCGGGACATGATCAGGTTACTGACTTCCCGCGGGTTCGGGGTCAGCAGGTTGCCGCTTTCCGATTCCGCAAAGGACGAGGCCGGATCCACGTTACGGCCGAAGTTCACATTGGCGGAGCCTTCCGCCGGATTGTCCAGGATATTACAGGTACCGTCTTCGGTACGGGCCACATGGCTGCGCTCATCGCAGACGATGCTGGCGTTTTTTTCACCCCAGCTTTCCATGTCGAACATATTGTTTTCGAGCAGATCTTCCCGTTGACCGGCAAGAACCAGCAGGGCGCCCATTACGCCAAGTGAACCAAACTTGGTCAGGGCTGGCCAGGTAACCCAGGGGGACATAGCCATGATAAACCTCCGTCGTTTTTATTCTCGGGGTATGTCTGATGACAACGACGGCACTCTAGCAACGGGGCCAACCCCTCCACCCCCTCCCCCGGGAGGGGGTGGAGGGGGAAAACGAAAAAGCGCGAACGGGTTCAAGGTTTGGAATGGCAGCTACGAGCTATGAGCTTCGAGCTACGAGGCGCGGGATTGGGTTTGCTTCATCTCGAAAGCCGTGCCCGCGATCATGCGTACGTGCGCGGGCACGGCGCTCAAAAAAATGGGCATTCCTCGCGCCTCGTAGCTCGAAGCTTATGTTTATCTAGGCGTGGCGCGCAGCACGGCTTCGGTACGGTTGGAGACACCCAGCTTGCTGTAGATGTTTTTCAGGTGCCACTTGGTGGTGGTGACGGATACCCCGGTGGATTCACTGATCTGGGCATTGGTCATGCCGCTCTGCAGCAGCTCGAAAATTTCGCTTTCCTTGGGCGTAAGCACCGACCCCGGGTCCACTTCCAGCGGCTCACTGGCCGGGGTGGTGCTGAATACCGCCGGAAACAGCCCGGTATAAAAGTCCGGTAGCACCAGCTGCCCGGCTGACCACAGCCGATTCATCAACCCCGCCAGGCCCGGCGCTTCATCGAACACGGAGCGATTGATATTGAGCAAACCATAGCGGGTGATCAGTGCATCCACCTTGCGGCTTTGTTCCGTGGCGGTGGCCGCTTTGGAGGTGAGCACCAGCAGGTTGGCCTCGATGATGGAGGCCCGGGTCTTGATGCCCGCCCCTTTCACCACCGCCAGTAACCGGCGCAGCAGTGTTTCTGCCTCCGCATTGCGGCCGTGGGCCATTAACCAGTACACCGCCGCCAGCCCGCGCCGCTCCCAGCTCTGGCTGTACATGGCCGCCTCACTCTCAAGGTTCTCCTGCACCCACTCTGCCAACTCGAAACGGTCCACCACCACATCCAGGCGCTGCCAGTTGCCGGTGAGCAACGCCTGGCGCATCATCTCCAGCACCGCCATGCTGACAAAGCGTTCGTAATTGCCCAGCTGTAAAATGCCCAGCAGTTTTTCCAGCATCCGCTCGGCGCTTTTCTGCTTTCCCTGCAAATGCTGCAGCCGTGACAGGGTGAGATAAACGGTGGAAATCACTTCCGTGGCAGAAGCAGAGGAGACCATGGGCAGCAGGTCCTCACAGACCTGTTGCGCTTCTTCCAGGCGATTCTGGTCGTATAACACCACCACCATACCCGTGGCCCACAGCGACCAGGTGGGACAATCCCTGGGGGTGTTATTGAAGTTTTCGACAATAAAGGCCACCGCCTCACCAATATGCCCCAGCTGCTGATTGGCCAGGGCCGTAATCAAACCCGCATAACCGGCAGTAAAGCGCTGCCCCAGGCGCAGCAACACATCTCGCGCCTGGGAGGAGAAGGCCAGCGCGGATTCCAGGCGGCCATGCTGCAGATGGTAATAAGCCACCATGGCCAGCGCGAACGCACGGATATCCCGGTGGCCGCTGCTTTCCATCAGCAACGACAGGTTGGCCCCTTCCATGAAGTCGGTATCGTGCTGGAATAACTGCAAATGCAGTTCCAGAAAATCCACCGTCTGACTGTGATGGTATCGATCCTCCCTGCCGGAAAAGTCCTGCTCTTTGAGAGCGTCGAGATAATAGCGGGCGCGGAAGAATCGCCGTGACAGGGTCAGCGTGCTGATCAGGGGAGCGGCCAGTTCAAGGCGGCCCAGTATCGTTTCATCGTCCAGGGTTTCTGCCCACTCAAGAATGTGGCTGGAATACCCTTCCTGCAGCCAGAACTCGAAACTTTTTTCCAGACAGTTACCGAACAGCGCGGCATCACCGGTGCGCCAGGCATGCCAGACAGCCTGTTCGAAATTGCCGATCCTGATGAAGTAACGGGTCGCCCGCCGGTGAATCGGCACAATGCAGTCGGGCATCTCGATTTTCAGCCGGGCCTGGAGAAAATCCCGCAGCAAGGCGTGATAGCGATAGCTGGCCGGCTTGCCTGGCACCGGCACCAGAAAAAGCTCCCGGCTGGTGAGTTCATCAATCAACCGTGCGGACTGGCGGGTTTGCAGAATTTCATCGCCAAGCTCGGCGTTGACGGTGTCCAGCAGGGCACTTTGCATGAATAAGGTGCGCGCAGAGTCCGGCAGCCCCTTGAGCACCGCATGCCCAAAATAATCCATGATTTCCGGCTGGCTGGCGTTAAAGTCCTGCAGGGTTTGCATCCCCGATCGAATCCCCGCCAGCAGGGCAATTTTCACCCCGGCCACCCAGCCTTCGGTAATCGCCATCAGGTGATCCAGGGCCTGCTCTTCCAGGGCCTCGCCGCCCAGCCGTTGATTCAGTTCGCTCACATCACTGCGCCGCACTTTCAGGTCGACGGCGCTGATCTCCAGCACCTGGTCGTCCAGCCGCAGCCGGCTGACGTCAAACAGTGGCTGGGTGCGGCTGGCAATGATCAGGTGCACATTCTCCGGCGGGTCCGCCAGCAAGGTAGCGATCACGCTGAGTGTCTCTTCGCTCTGGATATGCTGAAAATCGTCGAACACGATAAACAGCGGCAACGTCACTTGCTGCAGGGCGTCATACAGTGAATCGGCTATAGAGGATGGTGGCAGCTCGGCCACATCGAAGGGCATAAACCAGGAGGTATCAAACGCCGGCACCGCGGCCCGGGTTTTCTCGGCGAAGCGACGCAGAAAACGCACCGGGTCATCATCGGCGCGCTGTAACCCCATCTGCACCACATGGCGATCTCCGGGCTGGGCCTGCCACTGGTTCAGCAAGGTGGACTTGCCGGCACCGGCGGGGGCCAGCAACAGAGTCAGGGGCACCCGATCTGACTGATTCAGAAGGGTGACAAGGTCTGCACGATAAAACCGGCCACTCAGGGGCCGGGGCGTCTCCGAGCTGGGCATAGCAATCGCTTCCTGGCGTCTTTTTATTATTTTTCAGTGAGTTAGTGCATTCCCGCACGCACTCTGAGCAGTTCTTAAATAAGCAATTTAACGGATAAAGAAAAGGTATACACGTGCCGGGTTCGCATTTCACTTGGACTTACGTGCAATGTCGTGGCCACGCAGCGAAGAACGCAAGCAGGATTGTCATTGCATCAGGCTCCGGGCACTGGGCGCCAGACCAATACCTGCAACCACAAAAAAACCCCCTTCCCGACAAGGGGAAGAGGGCTTTTTTGATTCATCCGCGATAACGATCACCGCTGCGCGAAATCCTTCTTTCCGTGCTGCGTGCAGCGTCTCTCAATCAAGGAATCGGCAGGTAACCACCATCCACTTCCTTGGTCACAATCGCGACCGCATTGTGAGCGTGAAGGCTTTCCAGGTGGTTCACTCGCAACCAGAAATCCTTGTAGCAGGACTGCGGGTTCAGCGCGGTCTTCAACCGGCGGGCGGCGTCTTCACAGAACATCAGGTTCTGGCCATTGAGCAACGCAAATTCCTGCTCGTCTACCCGCTTCACGGCCGTCTGCACCGGGGTTTTCAGCGCGCCTTCGATGGAATCGATCAAGGCGGTGATCGGGAAGGCATCCCCTTCGGTGTGATCCAGCAACACACGCACCTGGGCGATGGAGCGCTGGCTGTGTGGGGTGGCCAGCACCCCTTCTTCCGTACCCAACCATTCAAACACCGCGTCCGCATCCACTTTGCCTTCGGCGAAGTCCTTGCGGAACTGTTCCTGAATCAGCTGGCGGGACAAGGCCGCCGAGCAGGGGCAAGTGGACGAGTACGGCACTTCCACCGACAACTCGATGCGCATGCCCTCTTCGCACAGGGTGCCCTTGATGCTGACCGGGTAGCTCTTCCAGCCGGAATAGCTGCTCTTCAAGGCCGCGCGGCGCATGGAATATTCGAAGTCCAGCTGCACGAAACCGCGGGTGCTGAGGCCCTCATGGGTCTGCAGGAAGTTACGCAGCAGTTGCTCGATGGAACCGGCGCTGACCGAATGGTCGCCAAAGGTTTCTTCCAGCATCAGGAACAGGCGCGACATGTGAATGCCCTTGGCATCCGCATTGGCCAGGTTCACATAGGCCTGGATAGAGGTGCTCACCGGGCGCTCGCCAGCCAGGGTATCGCTGACGCGGGCTGGCAAGTGGATCTCACTCATGCCCACCCAATCCAGGGTCGTGTGGATATGATCCACCATGGAGTTGGACGCCACATCCGGCATCTGTTTGGTGCTACCGGCACCGTTGTCACGAGTCATGGGATTCTCCATAGGGGCACTGAAAACAGCCAGGATAAGGCCATCCAGGTGAACGAAACGGTAATCCGTTCGTCATCGCCCGCTCATACAAGGGGGGCAAGTCTAGCAGAAACTGTCCCGCAAATTGACCATTTACGGGCGCAGGTTTCGCTATGACCGCAACAGAAAGGGGCTATCAGGCGGAAAAGCCTGAATCTTCGTCGCTTCCGACCAATTCCAGGAAGCGGGGCAGCTCGCGCAGGGGCTCGAACATTTCTTCGCTGCGGGCGTGGCTGCGCAGGGTTTCCGAGGTCTGGATGGCGGCAGCCAGGTCGGTCAGGGCGTTCTCGATTTCCCCCAGCCCGGACCAGGCGCAGGCACGCTGGTACAGGGCATGCGAGTTCTCCTCGTCCACTTCCAGCACCCGGTCGCACAGGCTCAGCGCCCAGCGCTGCTCGCCCAGCTCCAGGGCCGCATCGGCCTTCCAGGCCAGCGCTTCCGGATCATCCGGGCGCAATTCCAGAATCCGGTCGTAGAGCTCGATCTTGGCCTGGGCACTAGGCTCCTTGGTGGCCTTGAGCCACAGGCTGTGAATGTCGTTGGTTCGCTCGATTTCTTCCTGGTTCTCGGCGATGGACAGGGATTTTCTGCGCAGCTCGCGCTCCAGATCTGCCAGGCGGGATTCGTACTCGCTGGTCAGGCGCGCCATTTCCTTTTCCGCATACACCCGCACGTTGTCTTTCAGGTCACGAATGGTGGACCAGCCGACCAGGGCGAGAATCGAAGCGGCACCGGCAATCAGGTAGAAAAAGTAGGTCACCGTGTTGGTGGCATACCCCATGGCCTTGTCGGCCACTTCCAGCTCCCGGTCGGTGACCAGCAGGTTCATCTGGTTGCGGTATTCCATCATGTCCTGGCGCAGGGCACGCAGCTCACCGAGGATCCAGTTTTCCCGGAACTGGGAAATCACCGGCCCCTTTTCGATCTCGCTCTGGGCCTCCGCTCTCGGCGCTTGCTCAGGCGAACCGGGCTCCTGTTCCGCCCAGAGACTGCCGGCCAGCGCCAGCAGCATGCCCAATAGACCGGTACGCAGAATGTGTCTGATCAATGCCTTGCCCTCTTCAATACACCCAATCACCTTTTGCCTGTGCCTTTCCCGCCAGGAAAACGCGCACAGACGGGAACACGCCGGGAAACATTGCCTATGGTC
This sequence comes from Alloalcanivorax sp., assembly GCA_039983755.1. Classification (GTDB taxonomy): domain Bacteria; phylum Pseudomonadota; class Gammaproteobacteria; order Pseudomonadales; family Alcanivoracaceae; genus Alcanivorax. The sequence goes on along the minus strand of JBDWVU010000040.1, from coordinate 33,611 downwards.
GCATCAAGCCTGCCGAGGTGCCAGCGTTGCAGGCTGCTCCCTTGACAGCCCTGCCCCGATGCAATGTAGTGAATGCCACCCACAAGCAATATCAAGGTAAAGGCATGCGACTTAATCGATTTATTTGCGCCGCTACTTTTGGCTTTCTTGCCGCCACGACCACCACCGTCAACGCCGATACCTGGCGTTTTGGCCTGGAGGAAATTGAAGGCAGTGTTCAGCACAGTTACGCCGAACGTTTCAAAGCGCTGGTGGAAGAAAAAAGTGACGGGGAGATTGACGTTCAACTGCTCCCCTATGGCAAATGGGGCTCCAGCTACTCCGCGTTGTATGACGCGATCCAGGGCGGCGCCATTCAGCTTGGTTTCGGTTCCGGCGCCCTGGGCGGCACCGTACCGGAAAGCCAGCTGCTCAACCTGAACTACATCATGCCCAGCGACCAATGGGTAACCGCGCAAGGCCTGAACAGCGACACCTTCCTGAAGAGCAAGGCGTGGCAGGAATCGTTCCGCAAGCGCAGCCTGGTGCCGCTGGCGGCATTGCCGGAAGGCTATCAGGTGTGGACCACCAACAAGGCCATCAACACCCCGGAGGACATCGAGAACCTGGGCATCCGCGTGATGGACAACAGCCTGCTGCGGGCCACCTACAAGGCCTATGGCGCCTCCCCCACCTCCATTGCCTACGGCGAACTGTACAGCGCGCTGCAGCAGGGCCAGGCGGAAGGCAACATCCAGCCGGTGTTTGCCCACGAGGAAATGGCGTTCTATGAAGTGCAGGACTACATGATCTTTGCGCAGCAATCCCAGTTCGTCGCCACCCTGATCGGTAACGCCGACTGGTACGACGACCTGTCTGCGGACCAGCAGAAGATGATCGACGGCATCACCAAGACCCTGGTGCGCGAAGGCCATGATATCCAGACCCAGTACAACGAAGAGCGGCTGGAAACCATCAAGGAAAAGAGCGACATCAACATTGTTGAACTGACCGAGGCCCAGCGCGACGCCTTCCGCAAAAAGGCCAAGCCGGTACGTCAGATCTACATTGATGAAGTGGGCGCACGGGGTGAGCAGTCGCTCAATGCCCTGCTGTCCGCCTTCGACGAGGCCGCCAAAGGGCAGTAATTCCCCTGGTAGCCGAACATGAAAAAGCCCGGCCAACTGGCCGGGCTTTTTTGTGCCTCTCTGCGGCCACAGCACGGGGCTCGCAGCAGGTTAAGCGCTAATCAGCCGCCCAACCCCGGCAACCACAGTGACAACTGCGGGAACAGAATCAGAACGAAGGTCGCTATCAACAGCATGAAGATAAACGGCGGCGTGCCGCGTATCACCTCCAGATAGGGGCGACGGAATACCGCGATGGCAGTGAAGATATCGCACCCGAACGGCGGCGTGGCCGAGCCGATGGCCGCCTGCAGGGTAACAATGACACCCACGTGGATCGGGTCCAGGTTGGCGGATTCAATCAATGGCTTGAAGATCGGCACCAGAATCAGGATCACCACGATGGGGTCCACGAACATGCAGCCGATAAAGAATGCCACGGCAATCAACGCCAGCGCCGCCACCTGATTCTGGCCAATGGATTCAATGGCCGGCCCCAGCAGCTTCTCGGGAATCCCGGCAGTACCCAGGGTGTGGGAAAACGCCGCACCAATGGCCACCAGGATAAAGACCACCGCGGTGATCATCCCGGAGGACAACGCCAGCCCACCCAAGTCCTTCACACTGACCTTACGGAAAATCACCACTTCCAGCAGCAAGGCATACGCCACCGCGATGGCCGACGCCTCCACCGCACTGAACAGCCCGCCATAAATACCGCCGACCACCAGAATCGGGAAACCCAGCGGCAAGATCGCTCCCCGCATGGCCTTGAAGCGTACCCCCCAGCTGGCCCGCTCCTCCGGCTCAATGCCTTTGACCCGGGCGCCAATCCAGCAGTAAACGGAGAACATCAGCAACACCAACAGGCCCGGCAGGATGCCCGCCAGGAAGAGGTCACCAATGGAGGTTTTCATCACCACGCCATAGACAATAAACCCGATGCTGGGCGGGATCAGCAGGGCGACATCACTGGCGTTAATGATCAGCGCCAACGCGAAACTGTCGGAATAGCCCTTGGCCAGCAGGCGCGGGCGCATGGGGCCGCCCATGGCCACCACCGTGGCCTGGGTGGAACCGGAGACCGCGCCGAACACCGCACAGGACGCCGCGGTGGTGATCGGCAAGCCGCCACGCAGGTGCCGGGTGAAGGCATCCACCAGGTCCAACAACCGGTTGGCGGTATGGCCCTTGGTGAGAATATCCGCGGCGAAGATAAACATGGGCACGGCCGCCAGCACCCAGCTACCCACCCCGTTGACCATCCAGGTGATGGCCTGGTCCGGGCCGAAGAAAGTCAGCCCGGTGAACATCATGAACAATGTCCCCACCGCCAGCGGCACCATCATGGGATACCCCATCATCAGTAACACCAGCATGATCACGGCCAGAATGATTAACACAGCGACAACCCCCTCATTCAGCAGCACTCACAGCAAAAAACCGGCTACGCATCAGCGCTGGCCATCCAGATCATCCACAGCTGTCGCTCCCAGCGGCACCGCTTCATAGCTTTCTTCTTCGTTGAACGACCGCCAGACACCCGGCGATACCGCATTACGAGTGAAGGTCAGCAGGTACTGGATGCCGGCCATGCTGAAACCCGCTGGCAGCGACAGGTAAACCAGCCACATGGGCACCTGCAGTGACGCACTCACCCGACCGCGCTCCTGAATATCAAACACGTACTGGCCGGATTTCCAGGCGAAATAAAACATCAGCGTCGCCGTCCCCAGGCAGATCAGCATCTGCAGCCCCTTGCGGGCCTTGCCATTGAGCTGCTCGTAGATAGCGGACATGCGAATGTGGCGGGCGTGGCGGGCCGCGTAGCCCAACCCCACGAAGGTCAGCACCACGATCAGCATTTTCACCACTTCATAGGTACCGGGAATCCCTTCATCAAACAGGGTCTGCCCTACCACATGACCACTCATCAGCAGGGCCATGGCCAGTATGCAGCCACCAATAATGACGCGCTCAATCACACCCAGGGTGCGATCCAGCCAGGAAAGGACGAGCAGGAAGGAATTAATCATCATGGCAACGCCTATAAACACGACGACGGAAAACAGGCCCCGGATTCGGGAACTTGAGTAGTCCTTTGTGACACAAAACAGGTGTGATTGTCGAAACCGGGAGCCTTCCCCGGAGGCTGGCCGCAACCCCCCGCGCAGCAAGGAATGCAGACAATATAGCCAGTCATAACACCGTCACTGCCCGGTATTTATTTTGACATCTAAATGTTTTATCTCTAAGATAGCCTACCACTTATCGCAAGGGATTACTCGCCATTGCCCTGTTTTGATGGAGATGAAGTCTTTACATCTCAAAGGTGATTGCAGACAAACCATGTCTAATTTCGGTCACATTACTTTGTTATCAAGAGAATTTTCGGCAATGGCCAGACACGAAGACGTGCTAATCGCATTACGACAGATCATTCGCGCCACGGACCTCTACTCAAGAAAGCTGAGTAAGGTATCCGGCCTGACATCGCCCCAGCTTCTGATCATGCAGGCGATTGCGGCGCACGGTGAGATGACCATGGGCGACCTGGCCAACGAGGTATCGCTGAGCCAGGCCACCGTCACCACCATTCTCGACCGTCTGGAAAAGCGGGAGCTACTCGGACGCAAGCGCGGCGAGCAGGATAAGCGCCGAGTTTATGCCCACCTGACCCCTGCCGGCCTGGACATCATCGAGAAGGCCCCCACCCCCCTTCAGGACGAATTCATCGAACGCTTTGATCGCCTTGAGGATTGGGAGCAATCTTTAATCCTCAGCTCCCTCCAGCGGGTTGCGTCAATGATGAATGCCGGCGATATCGACGCCTCGCCGGTGCTGGATCTGGGTGCCATTGATCGTGCGCAACCGGCGGTAGAAATGAACGGCCGCCGGGACGCTAACTCTTTCTCCAAAACGGACCATAAGTGAAACCATGTCAGCAGACGATACGAAAAAAACGGATACATCCACCGGCAAATCGGATGACATCACCTTTCGTAAACCTGAAAGCCAGGACGGCAGCCGGGTTCACAAACTGATCAGCGAGTGTAAGCCGCTGGACGAGAACTCCGTCTACTGTAACTTGCTGCAGTGCACCCACTTTGCCGACACCTCCGTAGCGGCAGAGATGGACGGCGACCTGGTCGGCTTTATTTCCGGCTACATTCCGCCCAAGCAGCAAAATGTGCTGTTTGTCTGGCAGGTGGCTGTACATGAGAAAGCCCGGGGCAAGGGCCTGGCCAAGCGCATGCTGGCCGAACTGATCGAGCGCGAAGAAAGCACCGATGTTCAGTTCATCGAAACCACTATTACCCCGGATAACGAAGCCTCCTGGGGCATGTTCCGCAGCTTCGCCTACCAGCGCAGCATGCCCACGGAAGAATTTATTCTGTTCGATTCGCGCATTCACTTTGCCGGCGAACATAACGACGAATACCTGCTACGTATCGGCCCGTTCAATCGCGACGACGCGTAAACGCAACCCGAACCAGCAACCCTAATTCAAGCGAGGACCAGGAATCATGAGTACAGAAACCATGGATACAGACATTTTTGAAAGCCACGAATCGGAAGTAATGAGCTATGCACGTAGCTTTCCGGTGGTATTCGATCAGGCCAAAGGCAGCTATCTGTACGACGAAAACGGCAAGGAATACATCGACTTCCTGGCCGGTGCAGGCACCTTGAACTACGGCCACAACAACCCGGTCCTGAAAGAAAAGCTGCTGGAATACATCCAGCGCGACGGCATCGTTCACGGCCTGGACATGCATACCGCTGCCAAACGTGAGTTCATGGATGCGTTCTATGAAACGATTCTGAAGCCGCGCGACATGGACCACGTGATGCAGTTCACCGGTCCCACTGGCACCAACGCGGTGGAAGCGGCACTGAAAATTGCCCGTAACATCAAGGGCCGCGAGAACATCATCAGCTTCACCAACGGTTTCCACGGTGTGAGCCTGGGCGCGTTGGCCGCCACCGGTAACAGCCACCACCGTGGCGTCGCTGGCGTAACCATGGGCGGTGTCACCCCCATGCCGTACGACGGCTACCTGGGTGATGCCTTCGACACCACCGAATACCTGGACAAGGTACTGGGCGATTCCTCCAGCGGCGTCGACCACCCGGCAGCGGTGATCGTTGAGACCGTACAGGGCGAAGGCGGCATCAACGCAGCCAGCTTCGACTGGTTGCGCAACCTGGAAAAAGTGTGCCGCAAGCACGACATGCTGCTGATTCTGGATGACATCCAGGCCGGCTGTGGCCGCACCGGTACTTTCTTCAGCTTTGATGACATCGGTATCAGCCCGGACATTATCACCCTGTCCAAGTCACTGAGCGGCTATGGCCTGCCCTTCGCCATGGTGCTGATGAAGCCGGAACTGGACCTGTGGAAGCCCGGTGAGCACAACGGTACCTTCCGTGGCCATAACCTGGCCTTTGTCACCGCAGCGGCAGCACTGAACCATTTCTGGCGCGACGACAAGTTCGCCAAGGAAGTGCAGAAGAAGGCGGACATCATTACCGACCACTTCCGTCAGATCGCCAACAGCTACGACAGCCACTGGTTCTACCTGAACGGCCGCGGCATGATGCAAGGCTTGGTGGCTCGCGATGGCGAAGTCGCTGGCGAAATCACCAAGGCCTGTTTCAAGCGCCAGCTGGTGATTGAGACCTCCGGCGCCGACGATCAGGTGATCAAGACCCTGTGCCCGCTGACCATCAGCGAAGAAGATCTGGTTCGCGCCCTTGAGATCGTCAAGGAAAGCGTGGACGAAGTGATGACCGACCGCATCAAGCGCGGCGAAGCTCACTCCGTCGCCAGCATCACTGCCTAACAACGGCGGTTCCCGCTCCCCCACCTCCTTTTTCGGGAGAATGGGGGAGCGTTATTCCTCTCCCTCCCCCGATTTTTTAGCTCAGGAGTTATCCATGATCGTTCGCACTCTGGCTGAAGCCGAGAAGTCTGACCGCTGTGTTAAAGCCGAAAACGGTAACTGGCAGTCTGTTCGCCTGTCTCTCAAAGAAGACAAGATGGGGCACTCGTTCAACATCACCACCATCTTCAAAGGCACCAAGACTCACATCAAATACGCCAACCACTGGGAATCCGTTTACGTGATTTCCGGTAGCGGCAAGATCGAAACCCTGGATGACGGCAAGGTCTACGACCTGACCCCGGGCACCATCTACCTGCTCGACGAGCACGATGAGCATTACCTCTACGGTGGCGAAAACGAAGACATGGTCGTTGCCTGTGCCTTTACTCCGCCCCTGAGCGGCAAGGAAGTGCACGACGAGAACGGTGTGTACCCGGCAGATGTGGATTAAGAGACGCATCATGCTGCATGCAACAGGCTTGCACGCAAAAAAGGGGCGCCGAAGCGCCCCTTTCTTTTGCGTGTGGCGTGCTGCATGTTGCGTGCAGCGCCTCTTATTCAGAACGCATACTTGGCAGTGAACTGCACGCGCTTCAGATTGCCGTCATCACCATTCTCGATTTCCCGATCGCCATAGATCAGCTCACCGCCGAGAGAGAGTGGTTTCGCGACCTGCCAGATCAGGTTGGCGTGGGCGCTTTGCACCCGCTTGCTGGTGGTCACCGCCACGGTATCCGGGTTATCCGCTTCACTGACCGAAACCGCAAAGTTGGAACGCCAGCGATCACTCCAGTGATGACGCAACGCCAGCACACCGCTCCACTGATCAATCAGCTCGATACTGCCATCCGCCTCGATCTGTCCTGAGCGGAAGGCGTTGAGCGTGGTATAGCGGCCGATAGCATTACCATAGTTCGCCTGGAAACGAATATCGTCCATGGCCCCCAGCATCATGCGGCCCGCCAGCGATAGGCCGTACCCGTATTCGCTTTCATCCTGATCCACACCACCAATCGTATCCTGGTAGGCCAACTCACGCCCCATGGCAGAGACACTGACATTGCCCCAGTCACCGGCAATGTTATAGCGCGCCACCAGGTCCGGCATGGCATTGTCGTCGTAGGGGTTTTGCGCGCCGCCGTAGAGTGTTGTGGAGGGGTTTTCAACCGCAAGCATCAACCCACCGTTGGTATAACGAATCTGGGGCTGGCGCTCAAAGACAGTGCCTGCTGCACCAACAAAATCCAGCGTTTCCGGCAGCGCACTCACATTGAAAAAAGTGGACCAGGTCTGCCCGAACAACCACTTGTCCCATGTCAGGTAGGCGTGGCGAATACGCGGTGAATAGCTGTTGCTGATGCGTTCGTCACCAATACCGTTAGTCTGAAAATCAATTTCAATATGGCCCCGCACCATGCCGGCGGAGGTCATGGTTTCACTCTTCAGCCAGAAACGGCTTTGCTTGGCAATAAAGTCCAGCTCTTCCGAGCTGGCCTCTCCGCCAACAGGAATGGTGGACGGCACCATGAAATCGCGTCCGATCGAACCGGCTGCCAGATCGCCATCGCTGTATTTACTCAACATGGTATCGGCTTTGATAAAGCCGCCAAAATCGATATGGGTATTACCGCTTTTTACCCCATCCATGCGCTCTTCAAGCACAATGATGCGTTCCTCCAGCGTGGTATCTGCACCGGCAATGCCTGCCTGCGCCAACACCAAGGCGCCGCACAGGTACGTGGCTTTTCTTGCTGTCATGGCCCTGTCCTCTTATTGTCATCAACACGAAAGTGACTCCGATTGACAGCTTGCTGAGCGTTTTGCCAACACTCTATTAGCCATAGGTCGAAGGTGATTAAACACCAGAGGCCCGACGCGAAATGCCTGACTAGGAAAACCTGAGTGATGACAAGGTTTCTGCCTACTGAATAACCGCACGATGAGCATCACCTCACACAAAAGAGGGATAGACCTGAAGTCATGCCTTGGCGGTTTTCCTTGTTGCCTGGAGCGTGTTGCATCTCTAATACCAAGGTCTAATTCAGCCCGGCCTCCTGTTTTTGCACACTCTTGGCATTCATTTCTGCTCCATTTTCTGGTGAGCACTTTTCGAGTGAGGAAGTCCCATGGAAACGGGCCTGCGTGTACCGGTAAAAGAGGTATTGAAAGACCGTTGCTGGATCGACGGCAATGACTACCATGCGCTGTATCAGCAGAGCCTGGATGACAGCGTCGGTTTCTGGCGCCGTCAGGCACAGCGCATCGACTGGCAACGCTTCCCCCAACAGATCCGCGATACCCACTTCAGCCCCGATGATCTGCATATTCGCTGGTTTCATGATGGCGAGTTGAATGCCGCAGAAAACTGCATCGACCGCCACCTGGCCACCAACGGAGATGGCATTGCACTGCTCTGGGAGCCGGATGCGCCCAACCAGAGTCGCCGGGAGATCACTTACAACCAGCTGCATCAGCACGTCTGCAAACTGGCCAACGTCCTCAAACAACAAGGCATCAGCAAGGGCGACAGGGTCATGATTTATATGCCCATGATCCCTGAAGCGGTATTTGCCATGCTCGCCTGCGCTCGCATTGGCGCCATTCATTCGGTGGTGTTCGCCGGCTTTTCGCCGGACGCACTGGCCGGCCGCATCGCCGATTGCGGCGCCAAAATGGTAATCACCGCAGACGGTGGGCGTCGCGGCGGCAAGGTCGTGCCGCTAAAAGATAACGTGGATGCCGCCCTGGAACAGGCCGGCACTGATAGCGTCGACAAGGTACTGGTGGTCAACCATGTGGGCTGTGACAGCCACTGGTTTGCGCAACGCGATCTGGATTTCCATGAGCAGCTGGCACTCAGTGACGACGACTGCCCTGCGGAGCCCATGAATGCGGAAGATCCGTTATTCATCCTCTATACCTCCGGCTCCACCGGCCAGCCAAAGGGTGTGCTACACACCACCGGCGGCTACATGGTCTATGCCTCACTAACCCACCAGCTGGCCTTCGATTACCACCCGGGGCAAGTGTACTGGTGCACCGCCGATGTGGGCTGGATTACCGGGCATACCTATCTGGTTTATGGCCCGTTGGCCAACGGCGCCACCTGCGTCATGTTCGAAGGGGTGCCCAACTACCCGGACGACCAACGGGTCGGCGATATTATTGACCGCTACAATATCGACATTCTTTACACCGCTCCCACCGCCATCCGCGCGCTGATGGCCGGCGGCGATCATTGTTGCGCCAACAGCCGGCGCGACAGCCTGCGCATTCTGGCCACGGCGGGGGAACCCATCAACCCGGCCGCCTGGCAGTGGTTCCACGACCAGCTGGGTAACGGCCACGCGGCCGTGGTCGACACCTGGTGGCAAACAGAGACCGGCGGCATCATGATCTGCCCCCTGCCCGGTGCCATTGAAGCCAAACCCGGCGCTGCCACGTTGCCCTTTTTCGGTGTCCAGCCGGCACTGGTGGATAACGACGGCAAGCTGCTGCACGGCGCTGCAGAAGGCAATCTGGTCATCGCCGATAGCTGGCCCGGCCAGGCGCGCACCCTGTGGGGCGACCACCAACGGTTTGTACAAACCTACTTCACCAGCTTCCCCGGTTATTACTGCACCGGTGACGGAGCACGCCGTGACGAAGACGGCTACTACTGGATTACTGGTCGCGTGGACGATGTCATCAATGTGTCCGGTCATCGCATGGGCACCGCGGAAGTGGAAAGCGCCCTGGTCTCACACCCCCAGGTGTGCGAAGCCGCCGTCGTCGGCTACCCCCATACCATCAAGGGCCAGGGCATTTATGTCTATGTGACCCTGAACGATGGTGAGCACGCCAGCGATGCCCTGCACGACGAATTACGTCAGTGGGTGCGCCGGGAAATCGGTCCCATCGCCACTCCCGATCTGATCCACTTTACCCACGGGCTACCGAAAACCCGGTCCGGCAAGATCATGCGCCGCATTTTGCGCAAGGTGGCCGCCAACGAGCACGACAGCCTGGGCGACATCTCCACATTGGCCGACCCGGCGGTGGTCGCCAACCTGGTCGAGACCCGGCTGAACCGTTGATAAATACGCCGTTAAAAAACGAATACGCTGATGAAACATGGACGTTTTCTGTGTTTCTTTTCCCCATGCTGCCCTTTCCGGGCAGCATCTTTTTTTCATTCCCATCTTTTTTTGGGCTCTTTGCACGCAACATGCTTAAATCAGAGTCATGACAACCATACTGATTGCCGATGATCACCCCCTGTTCCGTGCGGCCCTGATACAGGCCGTAGAGGCCAGTTTTCCCGGTGCCACCATCCACGAAGCCGACTCGCTCGCCACCCTGGAAGTACTGGGCCAGCAGGCAATCCCCTTCGATGTCATTCTTCTGGATTTACACATGCCCGGCACCCACGGTTTTTCGGGGCTGGTGTACCTGCGCGAGCAATACCGGAAAGTCCCGGTGGTAGTGATTTCAGCCACCGAAGACGTGGACGTGATCCAGCGGGCCATTCACTTTGGGGCCGACGGCTTTATTCCCAAATCCGCTCCCGTGGACACCATGACTGATGCCATGCGCAAGATCATGGACGGCGAACGCTGGCTGCCGGAAAAGGCCCGCCGAGCGATGCCCCCGACCTTGCCCGACCACTCCGCCATGAGCGAACGAATCGCCAGCCTGACCCCGCAGCAATTCCGGGTCATGGGCATGCTGATGGAAGGCATGCAGAACAAGGTAATTGCCTACGAACTGGATGTGTCGGAAGCCACGGTGAAAGCCCATATGACGGCCATTTTTCGCAAGCTGGGTGTACGCAATCGCACCCAGGCGGTACTGGCCCTCAAAGACCTGGCCATCGAGCCCCCCGGCCTGGACTAAGCGCTAAAGGTTGAGTCGCGGCAGGAGCGTCGCTGGCGGCGCGATTGAGGCCAGCTTCAACAGCCTTTCACCACAGAGGTCACTGAGACAGCCCCCTTCTTTTCCTCCGTGAATCCTGTGCTCTCTGTGGTAAACCTGTCTTTTCATACTTGGGTTATCGCGCCGCCAGCGACGCTCCTACAACCACGGCGTAGATACCAGGTGCCGGGATTTTCCCATTCCATCAAGCGCTGCATGCAGCTTACAAAAGCCCTTCCAGCGTCCGCTGCAATATGGCTTCGGAAATCGGTTTTTGCAGGAAGCCTACCCCTTGCTCTTCTGCTCTGGCGCGGACTTCCGGGCGTCGGTCTGCGGTCATCAGCACGGCGGGAATAACGTCCTCCCAGCAATGATCCAGCGCTTCGATCACGTCAAATCCATCTTCATTATCCAGCTGAAAATCCACCAGCAAGACATCCGGCACCCAGCTTTCAGCGGCCTTTTCCTGTGCTTCCTGCAAGCCGCTGGCCGCAACAACCTCACAGCCCAGGGTTTGCAGTGCGGCCACCAGACTCGCCAAAAGCGCCGCGTCGTTATCCACGCAAAAAACACGCATGCCCTGAATATCCCGGCGCTCGTGCAGGGGCTCATCCTGTAGCAGGGGAGGCAGCTCCCCTTTTGATAACGGCAGGGTTACGCTGAAAACCGTTCCTTTTTCAGGCCAGGAGCGCACCGTCAAACCATGCCCCAGCAAACGACAGATTCGGTCAGCAATGGCCAAGCCCAACCCCAGACCTTTTACCTGACGATTATTAAGCTGGGGCAAGCGCTGAAACTCACGGAAAATTTGCTCATGCTGGTCGTCGGGGATGCCCGGGCCGGTATCCCATACATCGATACGCACCGCATTGTGAAGCCGCCGCGCGCCAAACAGGATACGACCGCTCTCGGTATAGCGGATCGCGTTGGAAAGCAAGTTCTGCAACACCCGGCGCAGCAAGACTTCGTCGCTATCCACAATCGCGCTACAGGTTACTCCCCGCAATTCCAGCCCCTGCGCCTGGGCAAGCGCAGCAAACTCCTGCCCCAGTGGCGTCATCAACGTGGACAACCGCAACGGATGAATATGCGTCGCCATGGTGCCGGTATCCAGTTTGCTGATTTCCAGTAACGCAGAAATAATTTGTTCTGCTGCCTGCAGCGAACTATCAATATGCCCCAGCACCTGGACTTCATGATCAAACTGCCCATCGTCCTGACTGCGAAGCTGCTGGCGTAACGATGACGCAAACAATTGCGCGGCGTTGAGCGGCTGCATCAGGTCGTGCCCCGCCGCCGCCAAAAACCGGGTTTTCCCTTCATTGGCCAAAGCCAGCTTGGCATTCAGCTCTGACAGTTTGCGGGTGCGCTCCGACACCATCTGCTCTAGATTTTCATTGATCTGGCGCAGCGCTTTTTCATCGTTTTTGCGTTCGGTGATATCCATATACGTGCTGACAAAACCGCCGCCGACCATGGGCGTGCCACGCACCTCCACCACGATGCCATTGGGCAGCTCCCGCTCGAACTGGTGAGCATACCCTTCGCGCAACAATTGCACTCGCCGGGCCACGTTTTCTTCCAGATTCTCGCCGTCGTAATACCCTCGTTCAGCGTTATAGCGATACACATCGGCGATGGATCGCCCCAGCCGAATCAATCCGTCCGGATAATCAAACAGCTTCACGTAAGCCTGGTTCCAGGCCACCACTTGCATATCCCTGTCCACCACGCAGATCCCCTGGCTAATGGTTTCAATGGTGGTACGCAGCAGCTGATGGTTGAACTGAATCAGCTCGGAGGCCTCATCCATCATCCGCACCACATCATCGTGGCGGCCATTCTGTTTACGCAGCAAGGAACTCATCACAATGCGTGCGGTGGAGGCACCCATGGTGCCCGCCAACAACCGCTCCACATATCGCACCAGATGCAGTGGCGCGGGCAATTCCAGTTCTTCCGACACCCCACGACGGCGCATGTAATCGAAGAACAAAGGTTCCGCCCGTGGATGTCCCAGCCCGCGCTTGCAGACTTCCAGCAATTCGATGGTGGTAATGGAGGGGTGCCCCATGCCTTCGCGCCACCAGTCGGTGGGCATGTCCACAAACCGGGCGGCCTGGGCTTCATCCAGGGCATCATGGTTTGCCCGGCGGGAATAGTAGATAAACGCGGCCAGATTAACGGACACCGACCAGAACACACCGTGGGTCAGAGGCTCCAGCCCTTCGATGCCGAACATGGCATGGGGGCGTAACAGGCCCAGGCCGAACAGCCCCTGGGTGTTGAGTGCGTTCACCCACTCCATGGGCAGAATCACCGGCGCCAACAGGCAGTAAAACCACAGCAAGAAACCCAGCGCCAGGCCGATAATGGCGCCCTGCTTGTGGCCATTGCGCCAGTACAGGGCGCCGATCAGTGACGGCGCAAACTGCGCCACCGCCGCGAACGATAACAACCCGATACTGGCAAGGCCGTCGAATCGGTCGATCAGTGTATGAAAGGCAAACGCCAGCCCCAGCAGCACCAGAATGCTGGCCCGACGCAGAAAGCGCAGTTGCGTGCTGAGATCCGGCAACTGATCCTTTTCATTGAGCCGCGACTGCAGCCACATGGGCAACAACACTTCATTGGTGAGCATGATGGCCAACGCCATGGTGGACACGATCACCATACCGGTGGCCGCCGCGATGCCGCCGATAAATGACAGCATCAGCATGCCGTGGCTGCCCTGGGCCATGGGCAACGACAACATGTAAGTATCCGCATGACCGATCAGGTAGGGCTGGGTAATCACGCCGGCAATCACAATCGGCAAAACAAAAACCGCAAACAACGCCAGATACAACGGAAACAGCCAACGCGTGGTGCGCAGATGGCGCAGGTCGTTGTTTTCTACCACGCCAGCATGGAACTGACGGGGCAGGCAGAGAATCGCCACCATGGAGAGCAGCAGGGAGGTGACGAAACTTTGCGAAAACAGAGTAGGTTCAAAACTCTGCATCACATCGCTGCGCTCGCTCAGCTGCTGCCACATATCCACCGGGCCATCAAAAATGGCATACAGGCAATACAAGCCCAGCCCGACAAACGCCACGACCTTGATAAAGGATTCAAAACTCACCGCCAGCATCAGGCCGGATTGGTGCTCGGTGGTATCGATATGCCGGGTACCGAACAGCAAGGTAAAAATGGCCATCAATGCAGCCACCACCAGCGCCGTATCCACCTGGCCCGGCGCAGATTCCTCCAACACATAATCAAACGACAGGGTGACGGCTTTTAGCTGTAAGGCGATGTAGGGCAGCACCCCGACAATGGCCACCAGGGTGACCAGCACAGCAAGGCGCCGGGATTTCCCGTAGCGGGCGGCCAGAAAATCAGCAATGGAGGTAATATGCTGCTGCTGGGCCACCGACACCATCTTGTAGATCAGGGAACCGCCCAAGAGCACGGTAATGATCGGCCCCAGATAAATTGGCAGATAGTTCCAGCCGTTCTGGGCGGCTTCACCAACGGCGCCGTAAAAGGTCCAGGAGGTGCAATAGACCCCCAGCCCCAGGCTGTACACCCAGGCATTGTGGAAAGTCTTGCGGCCCTGCCGGGCAGCCCGATCGCCCCACCAGGCGATAACGAACAACACCAACACATAAGCCAGCGCCAACGCACCCAATTGCCACAATGAAAACACCGCCTCTCCCCGTTGCTCACTGGCCCCGCCGAAATCAGGAATCGCTTATCGTGCGTTTACCTGTTGCGTGGAGCATGCTGCCTGCTGCGACTCTTGTTGAGCTTATAGCAGCGCCTGGGCAAAGCGTAGCACCACGGCCACCAGCAGCAGGGCAATGCCACCGCGTTGCAGTTTGAACTCCACCACATTGAGTGCCATAGCCCGGCGCCAGAACATCACCAGCCCCTGACCATCGCCGGTACGGCGCCAGTAGCGAAAATAGGCGTACAGAACCAGGCAGAGGCCCGCTATCAGCGCTATTTTTTCTGCATAGAACATCAGCACTTCCTTCTTTTTTCACAGCCGCCAGCGGCTTAATTTAATGTGGATTTCTGCAGTTGCAGGTACATCAGCGCACTGGTCACCGCATCTCCCCGGGCGGTATGCCGTTCCATCACCGGCACCTGCAAGGCGCTGGCCATGGCATCAAAGCGCAGGTCGGGAGTTATGTCCGGCTGCCAATAGCGCATTTTCTTTTGATACAGCGCAGATAACTCGATGAGGTCATTGGGTAAATCAAACCCCATTAGCGCGCGCAAATACCGATTGATCATGGCCACATCAAAAGCCACACACCAGCCCACCAACGGGCGGTTACCCACCAGTGCCAGCAGCGCATCCAGCGCGTCGCGCACACTTTCACCGCCTTCCAGATCCACCGGCCGTAGCCGGTGAATGCGAATGGTGTCCTCCTTGAGGCTGTCCGGCGGCATCAGCTTCACATCCAGACTCTGGCTACTCAGCACCCGTCCATCCTTTATGACCACCGCCGCAATGGACACCAGTTCTGCGGTGCGACTGTCCAGGCCCGTGGTTTCACAATCAATGGCCACCACCTGATCGCCGTCATAGGGTGCAAAGAGGTGCGCATAGGGCCCCTGCCCATGGCGGCACCGATCACGGAATCGGCGCCATTTGGAACCGGGCCACTGCGGCAACATGTTTTTCCAGCGCCAATCACGGTTCATGTTCAATATTCCAGATGGAAACGGCGAGACAGTCGCTGCTTGAAATCACTGACCAGATGCAAGGCATCACGCAACAAATCCCTTTCCAGCGAAGACAACTGCTGCACCACGATATGGTTATCTTCCAACTGTTCGTCTTCACCGCGCAATTTGGCCAGCTGCCGGGACAGGCGCAGCTCACTGAACAACTCCATGGCCTCACCCAGGTCTTCAGCAAGGCCGGGCTCCATGGCACCGGCGGCAACCAGCTTGTCCAGCCGCGCCAGGGTCGAGGTTTCCCGAATCCGACACTGCAGCGCCATGGCTCGTACGCCGTGAACTAGCGGGAACAGCGCGCCTTTCTTGATATCGATACCATGCTGGGGCTTCTTGAGCGAACCGAACAGATTCAGCGGTGTGGAGAACTGCAGGACCGGGCGGGCAAAATGAGCCATCAGCAACTGATCATCACTGCATCGGGAGAACAGCGTGTCCCGGACCCCCTCCAGCAACCCGGGGTCGCCAGCCACCGCATGGGCATCGGCAAGGATGGTCAGGTTCAAAAGCCCTTTCCCACCCGGATCGGCCGCCCAGTCATGGATACGCTGCTGCCAGCGCGACACCGGCCCGACCCATTGCGGGTTGGACACCATCACGTTCCCCGGGCAAGGGGGATAACCCAGTGACAGCAGGGTGCGGGTAAAGCGCTGCATATCCTGATCACAGCCTGGCCACTGCTGGTGCTCGCCCAGAATCAGGCCGTTATCCTGATCCGTTTTCAGTATCTGTTCACCTCGCCCCTCGCTGCCCATTACCATCAGACAGGCTCTTTGTTGATCGCCAGGCACCACCATTTCGAAGGCTTTACTCATCAGGCGACCATTGAGCGCGGCCAGCAAATCCATGGCGAACCGCATCTTCACACCCTGGGCCATCAGCGTATCCACCAGATCGGGAAGACGGGCGCTGGCCAGCTGCAGCGCCTCCAGCGTATCCGCTTTTTCAATTTCCAAGCCCACCACGTAGGAACGGCTGGAAAAGAAACTGAGCACATCGGTGAGCTCCACCACCCCCACAGCAACGCCCTTTTCCATGACCACCACCCGCGCCACTTTGTGTCGGGTCATGCGGGTCAAGGCGGCAAACAGGTAATCCCCCGGACGGGCGGTAACCAGCTCCGTTTCCGCCACCTCAGCCAAACGGGTATCCGGCGATTGATTGCTCATCACCAGCGCGGTCAGCAGATCGGTCTTGGTGACAATGGCGTAATGCTGTTGATACTGAATTAACACGCTGTCCACGCCATGCTGTTTCAACGCAGACACGGCATCCCGTACGGTGGCCTGTTGCGGCATAATCAGGGGCGCGCGCATGCATTCTTCAACCTTGGCCAGCATGAAACCCGCCAGCGTCACGCCCCCTTCCCGGCGTTCTGCCAGTCGCTGATTTTTCTCCGCCAGGCGCTGATTAAAATAACGGCCGAACTCCGCCTCGCTTGCACATAATTCCCTGAATAGTCCGGCAGGGATGAGATAGCATAACGTTTGCTGCTCGGCACGAAACCGGTAACGGCTTTGTCCGTTCAGCACACTGATCGCCCCGAACAAATCACCGGCGGCATACACGCCTACCTGACGACGGCTGTCCGGCGCTTTCACGTCCAGCTCGGCCACACTGCCCTTGTGTATCACAAAGACCGAATCGCTGGTGCTGGCCGCATCGAGAATAATGTCATCCGGCTCGTAATAGGCCAGATCCGTTCCTTCCTGCAAACGGCGGCGCCCTGCTTCGCTAAGCTGGCTGAACGGATACTGATTCAGTTCCTGCTCAATCATTCGATTCACTCCGCCATTGCGTCTTTGCTGTCATTATTAAACGCAAAAACCGGTGCGGGGGAAGTCCCCGCACCGGTTCCTGTTTTATCCGTGCTCAGTGTGCAGACGCTTCACCGGCACCTCGCGGAATACGGATATCTTCCACGATATGCTGGATATGCTCAGGAGGCGGCGCCGTGAATCGCGATACTGAAAAGGCCACAGCAAAGTTGAGCATCATCCCAAACGTGCCGATACCTTCAGGCGACACGCCCAGCAACCAGTGTTCCGCATTGTTCAGCTCCGGGGAGACAAACTTGAAGAACACGATGTAGCTGAAGGTGAAGATCAGGCCAACCAGCATGCCGGCAATCGCCCCTTCCTTGTTCATCCGCTTGTAGAAAATGCCCATCAGGATGACCGGGAAGAAGCTGGCAGCGGCGAGACCGAAGGCAAACGCCACCACCTGGGCCACAAAGCCGGGCGGGTTGATCCCGAAGTAACCGGCAATGACAATCGCCACCACCGCCGCTCCCCGAGCCGCCAGTAATTCCTGCTTCTCGTTGATATCCGGCATCAGGGTTTTCTTCAACAAGTCATGGGAAATGGCACTGGAAATCACCAATAACAGCCCTGCTGCCGTGGACAGTGCTGCCGCCACCCCACCGGCCGCCACCAGGGCGATCACCCAGGCAGGCAGATTGCCGATTTCCGGGTTAGCCAACACGATGATGTCGCGGTCGATATACACTTCGGAGGAGTTATCCGTGGGCGCATTAGTCAGCACACGCTCCCCGTAGCTGCCTTTGGTTTCTTCACGGCTGCCGGCATAGGTGGGCTTGCCTTCGAAGGGCGCCCCTGCGCGCATCTGCACGGCACCGTCACCGTTCTTGTCCACCCAGCCGATCAACCCGGAATTTTCCCAGTTGTAGAACCATTCCGGCAGTTCGGTGTATTGGGTTTCGTTCACCGTATCAATCAGGTTAAGCCGCGCGAACGCGCCTACCGCCGGTGCGGAGGTGTACAGCAAGGCGATGAAAAACAGCGCCCAACCGGCACTGATGCGAGCATCTTTCACGCGGGGAACGGTAAAGAAACGCACGATCACGTGGGGCAGGCCTGCAGTACCGCACATCAGCGCCGCCGCAATAAAGAACACATCAATGGTGGATTTGGAGCCTTCCGTATATTCCGTAAAGCCCAGATCTGTCACCACCTGGTCCAGCTTGTGCAGCAGATACACCCCGCTGTCATTCCCGGCAGCATCCAGTACCGTGCCACCGAAACCGGTCTGCGGAAGAACGTGGCCGGTCATCATGATGGACAAGAAAACCGCCGGCACCAGGAAGGCAAAAATCAGCACACAGTACTGCGCGACCTGGGTATAGGTGATCCCTTTCATGCCGCCAAGCACAGCGTAGAAAAACACAATGGCCATACCGATAACCACACCGGTATTCACATTCACTTCCAGAAAACGGGCGAACACGATACCGGTACCGCGCATCTGCCCTGCCACATAGGTAAAGGACACGAAGATCACGCAGATCACCGCTACCGTTCTTGCCACGTTGGAATAGTAGCGATCACCAATGAAATCCGGCACCGTAAACTTGCCGAACTTGCGCAGGTAAGGCGCCAGTAACATGGCCAGTAGCACATAACCCCCGGTCCACCCCATCAGGTACACCGACGCATCGTAACCGGAGTAGGCAATAATCCCGGCCATGGAAATAAACGAGGCCGCCGACATCCAGTCGGCTGCGGTGGCGGCGCCGTTAGCGATCGGGGAAACCCCGCCGCCGGCCACGTAAAAATCTTTGGTCGACCCGGCCCGTGACCAGATCGCAATCCCGATGTAGAGCGCAAATGAACCGCCTACAAAGAGATAAGTGAGTGTCTGAATATCCATAGGATGTCTCTCTTTATCTGTTCAGCGGTTAGTCTTCGTGGACGTCAAATTTGCGGTCCAGCTTGTTCATGGAGTGCGCGTATTTAATGATCAGCACCAGGAACACGTAGATCGCTCCCTGTTGCGCAAACCAGAAGCCCAGCTTGAAACCAAAGAATTGGATTTGATTGAGTTCATCTACCAGCAAGATGCCGCAGCCATAAGAGACAACGAACCAGATAGCCACGTAGGTAAAAATCAATCGCAGGTTAGCAGCCCAGTAGGCGCGGGCGTTTTCTTCTTTCATTACTCGTCCCTCTGCGTCATCAGGAAATCAGGCCACCCCCTTTTCAGGCAGACAAGGGATAGGCTCGACCTCCAGACTAGCCAAAGGGCCATGGCAACACAGTATGACTTTAGTCGAAGTCGGGACGGGTTCAGGCTCTTGCGGCCCAGCGCTATCCATGCCGGCAAAATCCGCTCCAAACCTGTGCAGCTGCGCAATTTCCGTTAAACTGGCTGGTCTTGACCTGTGTGACACCAAGACGCAGGCAGGGATTGGCACGTCATCGAAAAGAACAACCATGGATAGATAATGAAAATAGCGCGATGGATTTCCAGCGCTTTGCTGCTTGTGATCTTGTGCGGCGTATTGCTGCTGACATTGACCCCCAGCCTGGAACGCTGGCCCATCGCCTCGCCGCAACCGGCTCCCGCTCCGGGGCAGGTGGCGCTGACCTACCTGGGCACCAGCACCATCCTGATCAGCGATGGCACCACCCATTTGCTCACCGACGGCTATTTTTCCCGGGTATCGATTCCCCAACTGCTGTTTTCCCGGTTACAACCCGATGAGCCGCGCATTGATCAGGCCTTGAAAGCGGCCGGAATTACCTCGCTGGACGCACAACTAGTGCTGCACTCCCATTTCGACCACGCCATGGATGTGGCCGTGGTGGCACAGAAAACCGGGGCACAACTGCTGGGCTCCGCCTCCACCGCCATGGTGGGCCGCGGCGGGGGACTACCGGAATCGCGAATCACCACGATTGAAACGCATCATCCCTATCAATTCGGCCAATTCACCGTGCAGTTCGTCCCTGCCAGCCATGTGCCGCTACCCGCCGCCGTGGAAGCCATGACCGGCAAGGGCGACATTCCGGCACCGGTGGTTCCCCCTGCACGGGTAGGCGCCTGGGAAGAGGGCCACAGTTACGGTGTGGTCATCAGCCACCCCAACGGGTCCGTATTGATTCAGGGAAGTTCAGGGGCAGTCACCGGCGCACTGGATGCCTACCAGGCCGACTATGCGCTGCTGGCCAGCGCCAGCCTGGGCAAACAAACGGATCACTATCAACAGGCATTCATGGAGGAAACCGCCAAGGCGGTTGGCGCACACACCGTGATACCGGTGCACTGGGATGATTTTTTCAGTGAACTCACGCCTGACGTGAAGCCTCTTCCCTGGGGGCTGGACAACATGCATGACTCGTTTCATGCGCTGGCGGATCGACACGAAGGCGACTTCCTTGTCCTGCCGCCCTTCCAGCGCTTTACGTTAAGGGCACAAAGTCAGTCAGAATCCGGGCAATAACCTCGGGCCGGGTTTCGCGTTTCAGTTGCTCCAGCAATGGCGTTGCCTGGGGCCAGCGCCGCCGCAAGTAACTCAGCCACTGCTTTATGCGTCCGGCCAGCTGTGCGTCGGTGCCGGTGCCCGCCACATCCACCCAGAACTGCTGCAGTATCGGCAGGATAGAATCCCAGTCCGACTCCCCGCCATGACGCAACACGGAGACCAGACGGGGGTTGGCCACGGCGCCGCGCCCGAGCATGAGATCATCGCAACCACTTTCCAGGCGGGCGCGGGCCGCATCGTCCGCCGTCCAGATCTCGCCATTGGCGATCACCGGAATCGACACCACCTCACGGATGTGCCCGATACGATCCCAAAAGGCCGGCGGTTTATACCCCTGGCGTTTGGTGCGCCCGTGTACCGTCAGCCAGGCAGCACCGGCGTCCACCACCGCCCGTGCATTATCCAGTGCCCGGCCATCATCTTCATTACCCAGGCGCATTTTCACAGACACGGGCACATCGGCCGGCACGGCTTCACGCACCGCAGCCGTCACCGCGTGCACCACCTCAGGCTCATCAAGCAACACGGCACCACCACGATGACGGTTCACGGTTTTCGCCGGGCAACCGAAGTTTAAATCAATCGCCGGCGCCCCAAGTGACACTGCACGCACCGCATTTTCCGCCATACAGTCAGGCTCGGAGCCCAGCAGCTGCAGATGCACAGGCGTGCCCGCCCGGGTGCGCGCGCCAAGCTTTAACTCGGGGCACCAGCGATAAAACACCCTGGGCGGCAACAGCAGCCCGCTGACACGGACAAACTCACTGACACACCAATCGTAGTCGCCCACATCCGTTAATGCCTGGCGAACCCAAAAATCCGCCAGGCCTTCCATGGGGGCCAGAATCAATTTCATGACGCGCATTCTAGGCTACTGCAGCGTTGCCGAATACGAGTAATTGCGGGCGAAAGTGCATTCAACCTTCTTCCTTCTCCACCACGAACCACACCACAAAACATCCGGCTTTTCTTGCAAAACCGGAGTTCATTTGCCACGGTAAATAACAATTTGTACAAGAATGGACGCTACTCGGGGGCGCCTGCACGCCAAAAAAGTGACGGCTGCCCCACTGACAACGTGAGGGAACGCAATGAACAGAGCATCATTCGCGAGCGCCATCGACAGGGCAAAACCGTGTTTTTTCTTGCATGGTTAACGCCATCAACGCCTTACCGGGAAGGCTCAAAAGGGTACACCACCGAGAAAATCTGCCACCTTTTCTCTGGATTGCCGAGTGCTCCACCTCCACGCATCCACCGTTTTTTGCGTGCTTTTTTCTTTCCCTTATTGCGTCTTCGGCTCTGCGCGACAAGCTGCCGACACCCAAACGCGAATACGCAATATTTCGCTTTACACCACCCCACAATTCATAGGCCTGTCGCCCCACCCGCGACAGGCCGCACGTTTTTTTTGCGATAAAAAATGAGGGAGAGAAACTGATGAAACAGCAACGTATTTTGCCATTATCGACAGCCTTGCTGGCGGGCTTTGCCGCCCTGCCTGCCCAGGCTGAGCTGGAAGTCACCCCCTACGGCTCCCTGCGCATCCAGACGGAAGCCGTCTCCGTGGATCAGGCTCAACCCGGTGAAGATGATTCCTATACCGGGTTACGGGATGCCTACTCCCGGTTGGGCGTCACCGCCAACTACAATGATTTCGAACATTTTGACATTTCTGCCACGGTGGAATTTCCGATCAACTCCGCACGGCTGCGTGCAGAAGATCCAACCTTTTTCCAGGAAAGTTACCAGGGCAACAACAAGCCCCGGGTTGCCGATATCACCGCCACCCACGACCGTTTTGGTAGCGTACGCATCGGCACCCAGTGGCTGGCCTACTACAACACCGTGGCTTATCCGCTGGACTTCTTCAGCTCCTTTTACTCAGGCTATGCCACCCAGTCCACGTTCCGCCGCAACGCACTGACCTACACCACACCCAGCATGGGCGGCCTTACCGCCACCGTATCCGGTGTCGACCTGACCGATGAGCAGGGCACCAGCTACCTGGACACCATGCAGTACGCACTGTCCTACGCCGTCAACGATGACCTGGCGTTTGGTATTGGCTATCAGGACAGTGAGCAGGATTCGGCCAAGCATGCCGACCAGGCCGGTATCTCCGCCGCCTGGTCCCCCGGCAACTGGCGCTTCGCCGCCAAGGTGGAACAACTGCTGACCAACGACGACACCGTCCAGGACGATGACCCGGTGACCTACAACCTGTTGGGCTCCTACAGCTGGGACAAGTACACCCTGCGCGCCATGGTCGCCCATGGTGAAGAAACCGATGAAGGCGATGCCTTCTTCCAGGGCGATTCCGCCCAGGTCGGGCTGGACTACCGCCACACCGAAAACCTGAAGTTCTTTGCGGAATACTTCTACGAGGAACTGGGCTACGCCATCTACACCCCCAACTCCGAGAGCTTCAACCCGCTGGCGGGCTACCACGTGGAAAGCGATGGTCAGGTCTTCACGGTGGGCATGCGGTTTGATTTTTAACAGCCGCAGGCACGCACCACACTGCACGCAACAACGCGTTTTAGTGTGATACGCACCGAAAACCCAACAGGCCGCGCTCAAAACCTTGGCGCGGCCTGTTGGGTTTTACCTGGAAAAAATTCCCATGACTTCTACAGCATGATGCGTGTTGCGCGCAGCATGAAGCGTGCTTAATCAGAATCCCCGCCGGGTAACGCAAGCGAAACGCCATAGCTTAGGAGATCAGAGGAAGAAGCAGCCTGCGAGCTCCGGCGGGCCTTTCAATATAATCAGCCACCACGATCGGGTGGAAGCCCCTGTTTAGAACCATTTGGAATCAATCTTCCTGCCCTCTTTTCCCCGCCTGCCTTACCCTATTTATATCAATCACTTAGAATAGATCAAATCAGTTGAACGGTTACCCTGACCCGGTTTGACCACCACCGCCAGCCCGCAACCTGGAATTGATTCACCACAGCCGCTGCATTACTGTTGCCGCCAGCACAGCCCACTGCAGGGGCAGAGACAGCAAAGACGGGGTCCCGGTGATGGATCCCAGGAGACGCTCATGGCAAAAAACGCAGCCCCCGCGCTGGAAACCTCGCTGGATAGCCTGGAAACCCTGGTGGAACGGATGGAATCCGGTGAGTTGACCCTGGAAGACTCCCTGAAAGCCTTCGAGGAAGGCGTGCGCCTGTCCCGGGAATGCCAGCAAGCTCTGCAGCAGGCGGAGCAAAAAGTCCGCATCCTGCTGGAACAGAGCACCACAGCCGACCCTGAGCCCTTTACCGGTGGTGATAATGAACAGTGAGACGGCGAACGAATTCGCTGCACTGGACCAACTGACCAGCACCGCCAAGGCTCGCCTGGAGCAGGCCCTGGACCACTACCTGCCCGCCCAGAGCGCCGCCTCCCGGCTCAGCCAGGCCATGCGCTACGCCGCCCTCAGCGGCGGTAAACGCATTCGTCCGCTACTGGTGTACGGCGCCGCACAACTGGCTGGCGCGAGCCCGGCCCAGGCCGACGTCCCCGCCGTGGCGGTGGAACTGATCCATGCCTACTCCCTGGTTCACGATGATCTGCCCGCCATGGACGATGACGACCTGCGCCGGGGCCAGCCCACCTGCCACAAGGCTTTCGACGAAGCCACCGCCATTCTCGCCGGCGACACCCTGCACACCCGCGCTTTCGAGCTGCTCGCCTGTCATGGCGACTACCGCAGCGACAGCCGCATCGCCCTGATTCAGCACCTGTGCCAGGCAGCAGGCGTGGACGGCATGGCCGCCGGCCAGATGCAGGACATGCTCGCCCAGGGCCAGCAACAAACCGTGGCGGCGCTGGAAGAGATGCATTACCTGAAAACCGGGCGCCTGATCACCGCCAGCCTGCAGCTGGGTTATTTTGCCGCAGAAAAGGACGATGCTGCGCTACTCAACAGCCTCACCAGTTTTGGCGATACCATTGGCCTGGCGTTCCAGATCCAGGACGACATCCTCGATGTCATCGGCGGCACCGAGCAGCTTGGCAAGCCCTCCGGCTCCGATGAAAAGCTGCAAAAAAGCACCTTCCCGGCACTTCTCGGCCTGGAGCAAAGCCAGCAACGCGCCCGCCAGTTATGCGAGCAGGCGCAACAGGCTCTGGCTGGCTATGGGCCACGCGCGCTGCCACTGCAACAATTAGCTCAATACATCATTACCCGGAATCACTGATCCAGCACTGACGATCGCCCCCCCGGACAGTTATACTAGTGCCAGCGGTCCACGCGGAAAGCGCCTGCTTCACACAGCGTTCCGCCCGGACCACAGGCCATTATTCTGCCTTGCACTCATCAGGCTGCATGACCCTATGCCCAAGACGTTTACTCAAATTCCGCTGGCGCGACCTGACACCCCGTTGCTGGATACCCTCAACAGCCCTGCAGACTTGCGGCAGCTGCCGGCATCCCAGCTTGAGCGCGTGGTCGATGAATTACGTGAATATCTGCTCTATGCGGTAGGTCAGTGTGGCGGGCATTTCGGCGCGGGCCTCGGCGTGGTGGAACTGACCGTCGCCCTGCATTACCTGTATCACACTCCCGACGACAAACTGGTCTGGGATGTGGGGCACCAGTGTTACCCCCACAAGATCCTCACCGGGCGCCGGGAATCACTGACCAGCATCCGCCAGGCCGGCGGCCTGTCCGGCTTTCCCAAGCGCAGCGAATCCGAATACGACACCTTCGGCGTGGGCCACTCGTCCACTTCCATCAGCGCCGCACTGGGCATGGCGCTGGGCGCGGAAATGGCCGGCAGTGACCGCCGTGCCGTGGCCATCATCGGTGACGGCGCCATGACCGCCGGTCAGGCCTTTGAGGCCATGAGCCATGCGGCACATACGCGCTCCAATCTGCTGGTCATCCTCAACGACAACAACATGTCGATCTCCCACAATGTGGGCGGGCTATCCAATTATTTTGCGCGCATCTGGGCCAGCAAGAGCTATATCGCCCTGCGTGAAGGCGGCAAGAAAGTGCTTTCCACCATGCCGGCGGCCTGGGATTTCATCCGCCGCACGGAAGAAAGCATGAAGAACATGGTCAGCCCCGACATGCTGTTCGAGGCCATCGGCTTCAACTACATCGGCCCCATCGACGGCCACAATGTGGATGAGCTGGTACGCACCCTGGGCAACCTGCGCGACCTGGAAGGACCACAGCTGCTGCACATCTATACCACCAAGGGCAAAGGCTTTGCGCCCGCAGAAGTCGACCCGGTGGGCTACCACGCCATCAACAAGATCGAACCCAAGCCCAAGGTGCAGGTGGCCGTCCCGCAAAAGCCGAAACTGCCCAAGTACCAGGACATTTTTGGCCAGTGGCTGTGCGATATGGCCGAGCAGGATCCACGCCTAGTGGGCATCACACCCGCCATGTGTGAAGGCTCCGGCATGGTGGAATTCAGCCGCCGCTTCCCGGATCGTTACCACGATGTGGCCATCTGTGAGCAACACGCGGTGACCCTGGCCGGCGGGCTGGCCTGTGAAAACCAGAAACCGGTGGTAGCCATTTATTCCACTTTCCTGCAGCGCGGCTATGATCAGCTGATCCACGATGTGGCCCTGCAGGAACTGGACGTGACCTTCGGTCTGGACCGGGCTGGCCTGGTGGGCGAAGACGGCGCCACCCATGGCGGCGTGTTTGATCTGGCCTACCTGCGCACCGTGCCGAACATGATTATCGCGGCCCCTTCCGACGAGAACGAATGCCGCCAGCTGCTCTATTCAGCCTATCTGCACGAAGGCCCGGCAGCGGTACGCTACCCGCGCGGCACCGGTACCGGTGCCACCATCGAAGAAACCATGACGGCCCTGCCCATCGGCCAGGCGCGCACCCTGCGCGAGGGTCAGCACGTGGCCATACTGGCTTTTGGGGCACTGGTGCCGGCCGCGCTTGAAGCCGCCAACGCACTCAATGCCACCGTGCTGGACATGCGCTGGGTGAAACCCCTGGACCGGGATGCCACCCTGCGCGCCGCCGCGCAGCACACCTTGCTGGTCACCGCGGAAGACCATCAGCAGATGGGCGGAGCAGGCTCGGCCGTGAATGAACTGCTGCACGAGGAAGGCGTAGTGCTGGATGTACTGAACCTGGCCCTGCCGGATCACTTCATTCATCACGGCAAGCGGGATGTGTTACTGGCCGAAGCGGGCCTGGATGCGGAGGGCATCGAACAGCAAATCCGCAAACGCCTGAACCGCCAGCAGACCCTTCGCGAAGCGCAGGAACGCTAGAGAGCATCTACTCGACTAAACACAAAAAAGGGGAGCGATCATCGCTCCCCTTCGTCGTTCTTGCGTTCCTTGACCAAGCGCACCGCTGGCGGCGCCTGGTAAATTCGCCAGTCATCCCGTCCACCTTGTTTGGCCATATACAGGGCCCGGTCCGCAGCCTCCAGCAAGTCTCCGGCACTGTGCCGGTCGCCGGGAATCATCGTGGCCACGCCAACACTGACCGTGACTTCGTTCATTTCCGGATTATCCGCATGGGGGATGGCCAGTGAGCGCACGGAACGACATAGCCGGGACGCCAGCTGCTGCGCCTCCACTTCATCGGTTTCCGGGTACAACAGCACAAACTCCTCGCCGCCAAAGCGAGCCACCAGGTCCCCCCCGCGGCGGCTGTAACGATGGAATTCCGCTGACAGCTTCTGCAGGCAAAGATCCCCTTGCAGGTGTCCGTAGTGGTCGTTGTAGGCCTTGAAGCGGTCCACATCCACCAACATTACGGTCAGCGGCTGTCCGCTGCGTTTACAACGCCGCCACTCCCGATCGAAGGCTTCATCAAAAAAGCGCCGATTGGCCAGCCCCGTGAGGCTGTCTTCCCGGCTGAGCCGGTGCAGACGTTCTGCCAAGGCCTGGGTACGACGTTGCTGGCGTTGTAGCTGGCGCTGGTTGAAAAAAAGCAGTCGGTCACGCACTTCCGAGGAATAGCACAGGAACATCCCCAGTAAACTGATCCCGGTATAGGTGCGGTGGAGCATCTGCCAGTCCAGCCCCTGGCCCAGCTTTTCGGCAATCAGCGCCCCCACCAGGCCACCGCCCCAGCCCGCCAGCACGGCCACGGTAAAGCGCAGCCCGACCATGGCATAAATGATCACCAGGGCATAAATCACCGACACGTGAGCCAACTGAATGGCACCACTGTCGCGCATGAAGCCGGGAATGGCCACGGACAGCGCCACGGCGAGAAAGCTGCCGACACCGGCATAGAGAGGGAAAAAACGATCCAGCGCGCGCACCTGTGCGAGCAGGCCCGCCACCAGCACAATGATCCCCACCCAGATATAGGTGGACAACCACCAGCCACGAATCTGCACCGGCGCCAACGCATAAATGCCGGTGATCAGCAGCATGTAGAGCAACAGGATATAGAAGGCATTGACCCGGAAGCTTTCCACCGCCTCCTGGCACTGATACTCCCGGTACTCCCCTTCCAGGCGCCGGGGGAAGCGCAACCAGCGCACTCCCGGCACCACCACCCGTCGTGAGCGCGGGTCCGTGTCAGACATTGCAAGTCCTTTGCGAACGAATCTTCTTGCAGGTTAAAAGTTAACCTTCAGAAGCGCCATTCCTTTGGCTTCAGCGGTAGTGACAAAACGATATCAGGTAAATATGGCAGGAAATTGCCAGATCAGTAATTGCACCACGACCGCGGCATAGACCCCTGCCAGCAAGTCATCGACCATGATTCCCAGGCCGCCACCCACCCGCCGGTCCAGCCAGCCAATAGGCCAGGGCTTGATAATGTCGAACACCCGGAACGCCACAAACCCGGCCAGCGCCCCCCAGGGGGTGATCGGCACGGCAATCATGGTGATCAGCAGGCCCGCAATTTCGTCCCAGACAATACCCGGATGATCATGCACATGCATATCATCGGAGGTCTTGCCGCACAGGTAGGGTCCCACGGCGATCACCGCTGCAGTCACCGCCAGGTAGCCCCACAAGGGCAGCTGGGCACACAGCCACCAGATCGGCATGGCCGCCACCGTACCAAAGGTACCCGGCGCAATAGGTGCCAGCCCGGACCCGAAGCCGAAGGCCAGGAAGTGCACCGGGTTACGCATACTGGGGCGTTGAAATTCCATGTTATTCCTCGCGGGCTCGGTCTTGGCAATCTCTTTGGATTTTGTAGGGTTCAGCGTGCAGCCATGCTACGTCTTGCTTGCAGGCGTCTCTTGTCAAAAGTGCTGCCAGCCAGTAACGGTCAGAGTGCGCACCGCCCCATCGCGCTGGCGTAAACGCATACCGGGTTGCGCCTCGATTCGACCCAGGCAATAACTGCCTTGCGGAACCGGCTTTGATGGCGGCAAGGTAAACAATAACAGATAGTCATCACCGCCCTGCAGCTGCAAGGCCCTCTGCTTATCGGCGCTACACCCGGCGAGCACGGATGGATCGTCCGGCAGCGCCGCCTCATCCAGGCAGGCGCCCAGCTCACCCGACGCCTGCAGGATATGGTTCAGGTCCGCCAGCACACCGTCAGAAATATCGATGCAGGCACTGGCCTGACCACGCAGCGCCATGCCCAGCTCCCACTGCGGACGGGGCCGACGGAAATGGCCCACGGCAGGACCGTGACGCTGCCCGGCCTGCCACTGCTCCAGCCCAAGCAATCCGGCCCCCGTCACGCCGCCTACACAGATCTGATCCCCCGCACGGGCACCATCACGGCGCAACGCCTGCCCCGGAGGCACGGCCCCGGTGGCCTGGACCGAGACCGACAGGGGACCACGGGTGATGTCCCCTCCAACCAGACTAATCCCAGCCTGGTCGGCCAGCTCAAACAGCCCCCGGGAAAAGCCTGCCAGCCAGTCCTCCTCCACCTCCGGGAGCGTCAGGGAGAGCAAAAACCAGAGCGGTGTCGCCCCCATGGCCGCCAGATCAGAAATATTCACCGCCAGGCAGCGGTAGCCCACATCGGCCGGGGCCATATCAGCAGGAAAGTGCCGGTCGACCAGGCTGGTATCCTGAGTCATTACCAGTTGCTGGCCGGCGGGAGGGGTCAACAAGGCGCCATCGTCACCGGGGCCCAGCACCACGGACTCCCCCTGACGGTGGTGAAAATAACGCCGGATCAGGGAGAATTCGTCCAGGGCGGCTGACACTGGTGAAGGCGGTTGCGGCGAATCGGCGGGATCGGTCATGGCAGAAGCATAACGCGGCTTGCCCGCAGAACGCACGGGCAGGCCAACGCTAGCAGCGGGTATCAGTCACGGGGGCGACGTTCCGACGCTTCCGCATAACGCAACTGGCGCGCCAGCTTGTCGAGCACCCCATTCACGTATTTGAAGGAATCTTCTGCGCCAAACACCTTGGCCAGCTCGATGCCTTCGTTGATCACCACCCGGTAGGGCACATCCTGACGCTCCTTCAACTCGAAGGCGCCGAGTCGCAGAATCGCTTTTTCCACCTGGGACAGCTCTTCCACACGCCGATCCAGATAGGGCGTGAGCTGCTCGTCCAGCGCTTTCACCTGGCCCAGCACCCCGTGCAGCAGATCATGAAAATATTCACGGTCCACCTTGGCAAAATCCTGATTCGCCAGAAACTGGGCTTCAATGTCGCTCACGGCAGCACCGGCCAGCTGCCACTGGTACAGCGCCTGAAGGGTGAAACGACGCGCCTTGCGACGGGCACTGGGTGTAGATGGATTGTTCATGCGACCTCAGATAACGGAAAACGATGCCGGGCGCCTGCGCCCAGCGCCGCGCCCCTGGAATTACAGGGCTTTAAACAGCGACACCATTTCCAGTGCGCACAGGGCGGCTTCCGCCCCCTTGTTGCCGGCCTTGGTGCCGGAGCGTTCGATGGCTTGCTCGATGGTGTCCACGGTCAGCACGCCGAACGCCACCGGGGTACCAGTGCTGTTCTGAACCGAGGCAATACCTTTGGCGGCTTCGCCGGCCACGAACTCAAAGTGGGCAGTGCCACCACGGATCACCGCGCCCAGCGCAATCACCGCGTCATAGCTACGCTTCTCGATGACCTTTTTCACCGCCACCGGCATTTCCCAGGCACCGGGTACGCGGATGATTTCGATATCGTCACGGCTCACTCCGTGACGCACCAGCGCATCCACGGCACCGTCCAGCAAGGCTTCCACCACAAAGCTGTTAAAGCGCGCCACCACAATACCGTAACGGCCACCCACGTTGCTCAGAGTACCTTCGAGAGTCTTGATGTTTTGCATTTTTAATCCTCGCTAACACGCTTCACGCTGACACGCCTCACGCATGTTGCGCGAGGCGTAGAGCGTGAAGCATCTCTTATTAACTATCCGCGTCCACGTACTCGGTGATTTCCAGGTCGAAACCACTCAACGCGTTGAATTTCATCGGGGAGCTGAGCAGGCGCATTTTGCGCACGCCCAGTGCCTTCAGAATCTGGGAACCGGTGCCGATGTTGCGGTACGCACGGGACTCGCCCTTGGGCTTGCCAGCGGTGCCGCCGAAGAAGGCATCCAGGCGCTCGACGATATCGTTGGAGGCGTAATCCTGGCCCAGAATAATCACCACCCCGGCATCCGACTGGGAAACCGTTTCCAGCACCCGGTGCATGTTCCAGCCGGTGCGGCCATTCATCTTGGCGCTCATCAGGTCACGCAGCGGGTCCACCTGGTGCACCCGTACCGTCACCTCTTCGTCTTCACTGATCTCGCCTTTCACCAGCGCCACGTGAGTCAGCCCGTCCACGGTGTCGCGGAACGCCACCAGACGGAAATCGCCGTACCAGGTATCCAGCTCGTGGTCAGACACCTGCTCGATGGTCTGCTCGTTCAGGGCGCGATACTGAATCAGGTCGGCGATGGTGCCGATCTTCAAGTCGTGCTCTGCAGCAAACACTTCCAGGTCTTCCCGGCGTGCCATGGAGCCATCTTCATTCATGACTTCGCAGATCACCCCGGACGGCTCGCAACCGGCCAGCGCCGCCAGATCACAGGACGCTTCGGTATGACCGGCACGGCGCAACACGCCACCCGGCTCGGCCATCAGCGGGAAGATGTGCCCCGGCTGAACGATGTCATAGGCGCGGGCATTGCGGGCCACGGCGGCCTGCACGGTACGCGCACGGTCGGCGGCAGAAATCCCGGTGGTCACCCCTTCGCGGGCTTCGATGGACACCGTGAACTTGGTGCCAAAACCACTGCCATTGCTCTGCACCATCAACGGCAGATCCAGCAACTCACAGCGCTCACGGGACATGGGCATACAGATCAGGCCACGGCCGTACTTGGCCATGAAGTTGATGGCTTCGCCAGTCACATGCTCTGCCGCCATCACCAGGTCGCCTTCATTCTCCCGGTCCTCATCATCCATCAGGATAACCATCTTTCCCTGACGGATATCTTCGATCAGTTCTTCAATACTGTTGAGTTGCATAAAACCGCCTTCAGGCTGGCACGCAACACGCGACACGCCTGCATGATGCGTGTCTGCGTAATGCCTGCAGCGTTATTTCAAAAACCCGTTTTCCGCCAGGAACGCCATGGAAATCCCCTCGGAAGTGGGCTCGGCGGCCTTCTCTCCCAGGAGCAGGCGTTCCAGATAGCGGGCTATGATATCAACTTCCAGGTTCACTGGCGTCCCCACCTGCCATTGGCCGATGGTGGTTACCTCCTGGGTGTGCGGGATAATGTTCAGGGAAAACACCGCCCCGGCCACACTGTTCACCGTCAGGCTGATGCCATCGACGGTGATTGAGCCCTTGTGGGCGATATACTTGGCCAGCTCCGCCGGTGCCTCGATATCGATACGCACCGAACGGGCATCCTGCTGCATCTCGACAATCTTGCCCAGGCCATCCACATGGCCGCTGACCAGGTGGCCACCCAGGCGGGAGGACGGCGTCAGGGCTTTTTCCAGGTTTACCGTGCTGCCCACGCTGATTTGCGCCAGCGAGGTCAGCGACAGGGTTTCCCCGGACACATCCGCCTCAAAGGCGCCACCAGGCAACGCGGTGGCGGTAAGGCATACGCCGTTCACCGCAATGGAATCGCCCAGCTGAACATCGGAAAAATCCAGCCCGTCGCTCTTGATCAGCAAGGTCACATCGCCGCCTTTCGGGGTCATGGCGGCCACCTTGCCCATGGATTCGATAATGCCGGTAAACATGAAAACCTCGTAATGTCTCACCGTAGGAGCGTCGCTGGCGGCGCGATCCCGGCGCTGTTTATCGCGCCGCCAGCGACGCGCCTACGGCAGGGTTGGCAAGGCAGGCACCAGCGTCAAACGCAGGTCATCGCCGATTTGGCGAACATCCTGCCAACGCAACGCCACCTTCTCGCTCATGCTGGCCAACTGCGGCAGGCCCAGTAACGGCCGGGCTGACGAGCCCAGCAGAGCCGGCGCCATATAGACGAGAATTTCGTCGAACAGGCCCTCGCGGACAAAAGCACCGGCCAGCGTGGCGCCACATTCTACCAGTACTTCATTACATTCGCGCCGGTTCAATTCGATTAGCAACTGCTGCAGGTCGATCCCGGAACCAGAGGCCGGCAAATGCATGACTTCAGCCCCGGCGGATTCCAGCGCATTCTGGCGCCCCGGATGCTGTTCCCCGGCCACCAGCAGGCAGTGCCCCGGCGCACTGACCACCGGCACATCCGGGGGCGTACGCAAGGTTCTGTCCAGAATCACCCGCAACGGCTGGCGCACCCAGTCGCGCCCCGCCTGATCATAGTCTCCC
>JBDWVU010000039.1:0-14233 GCA_039983755.1 Alloalcanivorax sp. | reverse complement strand
AGGTTTTGTATCAGATGAAAGCAGGAGGGGGCTCCAATTTGTAATGGTAGACCCCGGTACCAATAGGACCGGGGAGGTTTAATGCCAATTGATCGAGACCTTGGAGCGTAGTAGGCGAGGAAAACGGGGACTATCCGAGAGATGTTCTGCTCGGGTATCCACACACGGCATGACGGTGCTGTGACCAATAAGGCGCTAATCTTTCTTATACAGCACTGTCACTTTGCCGGCAGGTTTGTTCTTGCCTATCTCATAATCAGGGTTGAAAGTGGCGAGGTTATGAGCGGCGATGCCAATCACTGAGGCAAAGCCAGTAACCTGGGTAAAGCCAGTCGGGATAGCGAAGCTGGCTAAGGAGGCCGCTCTGTATTCAGTGTATACCCGGCAACGGAATCCTTTCTTTTCAATCGCTCCTTCGACCTTATTTACCACTGAGCTGATGTTCTTAACCGCGACTATCTGAAAGGAGGCTTTCTTGGATATTAGCTCAGAAAGCTTCTCTGTTGTTATTTCCTCGGAAGTGTATTTGGCAATATCAATATTCTTGCTCATTGTTGGTCCTTAACGGGGTAAGAGATCGTATTGGTATAGCGCAGCTCTTGCTGCGCTGTTTGGTATTTATATGTGGCTTGTTACTGCTCAAGGATGGTTCCTATTTCTTCAGAGAAGGCGGCCATTCCTGTCCGGACTTTTCCTCCCATTTCAGTAAAATGGCCACCTAGGTAGACTTTCCCATTTCCCAGAATAATTGAGCGGGCAAGTGCGTATTGATCAGGCTTTGGTCGCCAATTTGTTAACTGGCCATCAAATCCGAATGAGGCCAGGCAGCAGTGGTTAAGCTTCATGCCATCGATTTCATCAAATGCACCGCTGACGTAAATCTCATTACTTCCAACGGCGATGGCAGCAGGGTTCGAGCCGGCATAGTTGGTAATGCTGGGATTCCAGGGTGTTAGGTTGCCGGACAAGTCAAAGGCTGCTAGGCCGTTTCGGTCCTCGGGATGCGCGTAATCAAACCGACCACCGGCATAAATCGTATCTTCTTTGATTGCCAGAGAAGTGACTTGGCCGTTTACTATTGGCCACCAGCTTGTGAGATGACCGGACTTGTCAAAAGCGGTTAGATATTTCCTGTTCTGGCTGTTGGCTTGAGTGAAGTTTCCACCGACATAGATTCGATTACCATATGTTTCCATTGCGGAAACCAAAGTCCCATTAACTTCAGGGCTCCAACTTGTAAGCGATCCCGTTTCATTCAAGGCAGCGAGTCGGTTTCTTTCAGTATCGTTTACGGACGTGAAGATGCCTGCTATGTAAATGACGCCATCATCATATTTTAGGATATCAACCCGGTTGTTGGCTGAAGGTGACCAGGACATGATATTTCCTGCTGTATCAGCGGCGGCTAGATGATTGCGGCTTTCATCGTCTACCCTGCTGAACTCGCCACCAAAATAAATAGTGTCGCCGGCCACTGTGAGTGTTCTTACTAATCCATCAACAGATGGTTTCCACTCTGTAAGGTTTTCTTCATTGTCGAATGCTGCCAAGCCGTTTCGGGGAAAAAGACCTAGCTGTGAGAAATTGCCGCCGATGTAGACCGCATTTTTTTGAGTGGATAGGGTTCTGATAGATGGGTTTGAGCCAGCATGGCCTCGACTCAATGTGACGCTCCAGTCATTAAGCTTTCCATTGCTATCGAAAGATGCAGCATGAGGCCGAGAAATACCGTTTACATGATCGAAAGAGCCTACTAGGTAAATGGTTTCGTCCTTTGTAGAGGAGATGGAATAAACTTCACCGTCAGTTGTAGGGCTCCAAGGCGTAATATTTCCATTCAGGTCAAGACTGGCAATATTGCTCCGTGCTTCGCCTTCTATGTGGGTGAAATTGCCACCGAGGTAGATCCGGCCTCCTGATTCATAAAGGCAGCGAACCGCAGTGCCTTCTACATCTGGAGACCAGTTTGTCAGTTGGCCATTGTTATCAATAGCAGCGAGCTTTCCTCTCACTTTGCCGTCGATAGAGCTGAATGAGCCACCAGCATAGACAATGCCGTCATGGACCATTAGATCCATAACAGAGCCATCGACGGATATGCTCCAGTCACTGGAATCAGAGTTCCTTCCTATGGCATAAATGCTGCCTGCGGAGGAGATGTATATATAATTATTGTCAATTTCAATATTGCTGGCGCCACTTGATACTGGCTGCCAGTTTTTTAGTGAACCGCTAAATTTCCAGCTGTTTTGGCTCGTTTGGTAATAAGCATTGAAAGCAGCAAGTCTGGACCTTTCTTGTTCATTGATTTCGGTGAAAGTGCCGCCGATATAGATGGCTTCTCTGTCGGCTGCTATCACGGATACTGAGTTGTTAATTGATGGAGCCCAGTCTGTCAGAACACCTTGGTTATTGATGTGGGCCAGGTTGTTTCTGGGTTTTCCATCAACGCTGGAGAAGTCGCCACCTATGTACCAGCCTCCAAGTCCATCGGGTTCAATCGCGTTGACCTTGCCTTTGACTCTTGGCATTCCAAGGGGGTGGGCATTTTCTCCGGAGGAGAACGCTTCGGCGCTACCGATAGATATGCCTATAGTGGTAAACCCGCCGGCAATATAACGTGTTCCATCAGGACCAATGGCCTGGGCACCGACACCGGTATCAACGCCCCACGGAGCCGTTCTGAACCGACTCCATGAGACAATCACGCCGTTTTCTTCCAGAGCGATGTAGTACGGTTTCCTTGTTGAGAGGCTGGTCAGGGCGTATCCAGACCGTACATCGGTAACCAGTGTGGCTCCGTAGGCTGCATAGTTATCCAGCTCAATGTCTGGGGTGTCGCTGATATACAGGTTATAGGCGCTGTTAGTATTTTCCGGCCAATTTACCGTTGCCTTCCTGGGGCCTTCGATTTGTATGTTGAGGCTTCCTTCGTGCAATGAGTCTTTCCAGGGAATGACGGGTATGGCGGGAATGCCGCTCACTTCCTGGCTCTCTTCGCCTTCGGCAGAAGCTAGAGTTGCGGTCACGACAAGATGGTAGGTTTGCCCATTGACCAGTCCTGAGAGGGTGATGGGGCTGCCAGAATAGGATTCTTTAGCGCCACCCTGAAGATCCTGATAGTTAGACGACGTCACGCCGGGTTCTGTGGCGTAATAGAGGTTGTAACCCGTGGCATCGTCAACACTGTCCCAATTCACGATCAGCTGACCATCGCCCGGTTTGACGGTCAGATTCTCCGGTTTGGTCAGGTTGGTCTTGAACATGGCGGAAAGTGTCAGATCTTCATCTATGTCCTTGTCAGTACGGGAGGAGGTGCTCAGGCCATCACTCCATTGGAAAAAAGAAAACCCGGTATCAGGGACGGCAGTCACGGGACTGCCGTCGTTGCCTTCCATTACCACTTGGTGGGTGTCGCCAGTTAGCGTTCCACCGGGTCCAGCGTTGTAGGACAAAGTGTATTCTTTTGGTGTGGCGGTAATGATTACCTGGGCAATTGCGCTGGTGATACCATCACTAACGGTGAGTTGGAGGGAGTATTTGCCCGGTAGATCAGCAGTAAAGTTGGGTGTGGCAATGCCGGTATCCGACAGCACGGACTGACTGGCTGAAGGTTTGTCGGCAAACTGCCATTGATAACTAAGGGCGTCGCCATCGTCGTCGTAGCTGCTGCTTCCATCCAGGTTAACCAGATCTCCCGCGACGACAGTCTGGTCACTGCCAGCCAATGCGATGGGGGCGGCATTTGCCTTGGTTGCGGTAATGGTAACTTGATCAGGGGCGCTTTGTTCTTCGCCGTCGCTGACAATCAGCTCCACGATATAGATGCCCGCAAGATCAGCTTCAAAACTTGGAGCGATGTTGTCAGCATCTGCCAATACCGCACTGCTGCCTTCCGGGTATGAGACGAGCCGCCATTGGTACGACAAGCTATCGTCATCCGCATCTTGGCTATTCGCGCCATTGAGGGTGATGGTGTCGCCTGTATATGCGGACTGATCCTCGCCGGCATCGGCGCTTGGGGCAGTGTTTGAGTGAGTTGCCGTTACCGCGATTTCTGACAGTGGGCTGTCGGCTTTGCCATCATTGACGATCAGGCCGATGCGATATTGTCCTGATAGATCCGCAATAAAGGTCGGAGCGATGGCCTCAGGGTTGCTGATTGATGACTGGCTGCTTGCAGGTCGAGACAGAAGCTGCCAGTGGTAGGTGAGGGGGTCATTATCCGGGTCTTGGCTGGCGCTGCCATTCAGGTTCACGGTATCTCCCGTCTGAACTGCCTGGTCTCCGCCTGCGAATGCCACGGGTGGCGAATTCGCTTTGGTGGCCGTTACGGTCACATTGTCTGTCAGGCTGTCCTCGCGACCGTCATTTACTATCAGTGACAGCACATAATCGCCTGGCAGGTCAGCGATGAAGCTGGGGCCGCTGAGACTAGCGTCGGTTAATGCTGCGGTACTGGATGCAGGTTTGGATACGAATGCCCAGTGGAAGCCAAGGGGGTCGCCGTCTGCGTCCTGACTGGCAGCACCGTTCAATGTAATGGTTTCACCGGTGATGACGTTCTGATCAGGGCCCGCATTGGCAGTCGGGGGACTGTTGGTCGTGCTTGCCAGGATGCGTGTTTCATCGGCGATGCTGTCTACGGTGCCGTCATTAACGATCAGCGTCACGCGGTATTCACCATCGATATCAGGCGTGAAGGCAGGTTGTGCGCTGTTCGCATTTGCCAAACTAACCAGGCTTCCTGCGGGCTTGCTTGAGAATGACCATTGATAGGTGATCGGGTCACCATCCGCATCACTGCTTTGACGGCCATCCAGATTAACCACGCTGCCTGTAGGGATGGCGAGATCAGGGCCTGCATTGGCGACGGGGGCGCTGTTCTGCTTAGTGGCTGTTACTGAGACGGTCGCGACCTCACTATTGCTTTGCCCATCGTTGACCACCAACGCCAGTTCATAAAGACCGCTCTCATCAGCAGTGAACCGGGGTTTGGGGCTGGTCGGTGAGGTCAGTGTGGCAGAGCTCGCTACGGGGATTGCGGTGAACTGCCAATGGTAGGTAAGGGAGTCGCCATCTGCGTCGTGACTGGCAGAACCATCAAGGATTACGACATCACCGGTTTTAACGTTTTGCAGGTGGCCAGCATCCGCCACGGGGACGGTATTGGCATTGTCAGGTGTGCTGGGGCGGCTTGAGCCTCCCCCTCCGCCTCCGCCACATCCGCTAATAGCCAAACAGGCAGAAAATAGGCTGCATCCGATCAACCGAATCATTGTGTTTCCCCCAAGGGCATCTGTATTTATCCGTGAATACTGGAAGGTGTGTCTCGGTCTGAGTGTTATGTGATTCAATACCTTGAAAGTATTGCAATGCAATACCTGTGAGGTCAAGTATCCCGGTACGACAGAAGTATGGCTCTGCCGTAGCGTTGCTCTATCTGATTGATGGAGTGGGCGTGATGAGCTTTCCCGAGCGCCTGAAGGCGGCACGGTTGGCGTTGGGTATGACGCAAGAACAGCTGGGCTTCGAACTAGAGGTGACCAAATCCACGATATCCGCCTGGGAAAATGGCCGTGATTCGCCTGGATTCCGGCTGCTGCCGAAGTTGAAGGCGGTCCTCGGTGTATCGCTGGATCATCTGATCTGCGGTGATCCGGTCGAGGGTGCTTCAGAGCTGAAGTCCAAGTATGACGCTCAGGTACGTAATGACGCCGAAGCCCAACTGCTCAAGGGCTACCGGCGCCTGTCCGTTAAACGTCGCCAAGGCCTGCTGGCTATGATTGATTAGCCTGCCTTCTTCCCGGCCAATTTCTGGCTGAGTCCCTGTGCCGACTGCGGTTGAGTGTTGCCCGGTGGGGCCGACCCTTCCGGCACGAACTCCTCCACGACCTGTAACCCTTCCTCCTCCGAGTATTCGAACTGAGCGTTGAGTAGGCCGGCATGGGCTACCTTGTCCAGCTCTGCCTGGTTGATACCTTGGTTTTCCCTGGCCTTGGCCTTTTCTCTGGCGTAGCTGACGGCGTCCTCCATGGATTGCTCAGCGCGCAGCGTCAGATCCACGTAATAGATCGGCGCCCGGTGACTCTGGGTGGTGCTCTTCCCGCGTAGCTTCAATTCCAGGGGGAGGGTGGCCAAGTTACCGCCAGAGATGGAATGGAAGTAGCGCAGCCTCGCTGCCAAGGTGCGAATGCTGTTGTATCCGGTGGTGCGGAACACGAAGCAGCCCAGTTCATCCTCTTCCCCGATCCGCACATACAGCCGCCCGTAAGGTTTGCATAGATCGTGGGCACCGAATTCGCATACGTCGGGTGACGGGCAAGGCAGTTGCTCCAGGCCCTGGTCGGTGCGGCGCCGGCAGGTCTCCCCGTCGCCACTGCACAGAGGGCGACCACTCTTGCGCTCGAAGAAGGTGTACTCCGCCCGCAGATTCAGGTCCGGATCATTGAAGGGCAGGGTGACGGGAATGCTGCGCAGCTTCTTGCCTTGTACCTCTTGGCGCAGGGCCTCATCCAGTGGGTGCGGTAGCCAGCCTTCCCGGGTCTGGATCTGGGTAGTGATGGTGAATTGGTCGTCTTTCTCCGGCAGACGCTTGCCGTTTTTTTCCACCATGCGGCCAATGCTGATACGGCCAATCACGGGTGGAGTAATGGCGAGTCCTTTGATCATGGGGATCTCCTGTTATAAAGAAACCGCACAGCCGCCGGGCAGGGCCCGGCGTTTATGCGGTTAGGCGTGGCGTGTTGAGTGAGGTGATGCGAGAACGGTCAGGCGTTGGGCTTGACCAGGAACCGGCGGCTGCCGGCCCGATGCTTGGGGAATTGCTGCAGTAGCGCGGGCTGAGTCTTGAGCAGGGCGTCAGTGTCGAGCACCGTACTGTCCTTGCTGCGCTTCCAGCTCACCTGGCCATCCATGAAGTAAGCCCGAGCGGCGTCACCCATGCGTTGCTGGATGCGTTGCTTGAGTCGGGCTTCCCGTTCGGCCAGACGGGCCAGGCGTTCCCGAATATCCAGCATCTCACTGAAATCACCGTTGAGTGCGGTGTCTTCAATGAGATCCAGGGTTTCACCGTCGTCACGGGGATAGAGTGCCCGCAGCGCTTGGTCGGCGGAGTCGGAGCCATCGGCCTCGGGTGGCGTATCGCTCTCCACCTGATGCCAGAAGGCCCGTTCCAGTTCGATCAGTTGATTGATGACCGTCTCATCCCGCTCAATGCGGTGTATCTGCAACTCCTGCCCGCAGATCAGCACCGCCACGTCCGCCGCCTGTTTACCGGTGACTGCCAGCTGATGCTGTACCTGACACTGGATGTACTCCGGTACGCCATCGGCCCAGAGTCTGGCGCCATTGAGACCGGTGGTTTTGCACTCCAGGATCTGCACCTCTGGATTCCCCACTACCGAGTAATCCAGATTGGCCAGCATCCAGGACTTATCCGCATCCGGGTGCTGGAGCACGGCATTCACTCGCCGTACCTTGTTGCCGGTGGCTTTGGCATAGGCCTCGGCCACCTTGGGTTCAAGAAGATTGCCCCAGTACAGCGGGGTATGGATGTCGTCCGGGTCGGGGGCCGGTAACAGCCCATCCCGACCGGTCTTGATCATCCACAGTTCCAGCGGTGACTGATACGGGTTGAGCCCCACCGCCGCAGCGGCATCACTGGCCCCGATACCTTGCTTGCGGACCTTGAGCCACTGCTCCCGGTTCATGCCCTTGGTGGACACCAGACGTAGGGCCGGACGGGATGAGGGTTTGATGGCGCGGGGCGTGCTCATGAGTGACCTCCTTCCAGTTGGGTCAGGCGTTCGGTAAAGCGATCATGGAGATTGATCAGCCGGAGGGTCTGGGGCGTCTGATCCGTGGGGACCTCATGACTGCCGCCCTGGCTGAAGAAGGTGACCACCAGATCGGTGATCATCTGTTGGATGTCGGCGTTGGACGGCAAATTGCCGTCATTCTTGAGCAGATAGGCGCCCAGCTGTTCGCCCAGAATGGACACCACCTCGTACTCGAACACCCCAGGAAACCCTTGCGGGCCGTACCAGTAGGGCTGTACCTTTTTCCAGATATCGGGGATGAGGTCACACAGGGTGCTGATCAGCTCAATGCAGCCGTTACCCCAGACTTCCAGAAGCCGGGTGCCGCGCTCTCTGTTCAGCATCACCCCTTCATGAAGAAAGGCACCCCAAATGGCGGCCAGATGCGGTGAGAGGGGTGGCGCAGAGAGGCTGACTTCGGGTGTCGCGCTGCTATCGGGATTACGTTCTGTCATGGTCAGGCTCCAAACAATAAAAAGCCCGACCGGCACAGAGCGGGTCGGGCTTTAGTCGAGGGAAAAGAATGAGTAGGGAATCAGTCAGGTCACCAGTTCCAGAGTCTGGCTCAGGGCCCGCTGCTTGATCTGGGCACCCTTGCCGAACCAGGCAGAATCCAGCCGGTTGTCGGTGCTGCGGGCGCGGCGTTCGTGGTCCACGAACTCGGTCACGGCATTGAGCAGGCCGTAGGCTGTGTTCTTGGCAGACGGCAACTCCGCACCGCGACCGGCCCCGTCATACAACGCCAGGGCCTTCTTCATGGCCTGTTCGTTGGGTTTCACCAGCATGTCACCAGAGGAGTAGTTCACATCGGTGAAGACCGAGCGCATGACTTTCTCGGCGGTCTTGCGGGTGATGCGCCGCTCGCTGAGAGTTTTCAACCGGTACATGAAGTCATCCCAGGCGGAGACGGAGATCCCCAGCTGTTTCTTGACGGCCTGGGCATCAAAGGTGGTGTTGTGGCGGACCTTCACCGCCTGGCCGGCACCATTCAGGGCTACCGCCAGGGTGTTGTTGCACACCACCCGGATGCTGGTGAACTGAGCGGTGGTAGCCAATGTGCCGTCACAGGCAGTAGCCAGCAGCACATAGCCGTTGGTCTGGTCATTGCCTGCCAAGGAACCCGTTTGCCCGGTGCGGGCCAAAGCCCACAGTTTGCGGCCCCCTTTAAGGACGCCAGCGGTTTCCAGCTCAAAACCAGAGCGCTCGGTGAGATCTCGATAAAACTCCAGGATCTGCCGGGGCTGAACCACCTTGAAGCGGTTACTCACTACGGACAGAGGCGCCTGATTGTCGGAGCGAAACAGGACTTTCTGATCCGGGAAGGATGAGATTTGCCCGAGGGCGCCGGCCTCACTGCTAATGAAGCGAACAGGGGTCTCACGGATCTCCCAGTCCATGCCGGCTTCCTGCATCCAGACATTGAGGGGTTGTTGGCTGGCGAGCTGGTTGCCCAACCCATGCCAGGGGGTACGGCCTGCATAGGCCATGCTTTCGACAAGATGTGCCATGGTAAATCTCCAGGAATAACGATGAGCCCGAAACGGGCGGATTAACGAATGAGAAGAGGTGTTGAGCAGAGTCAGAGGTAGATCAAAAGCGGAAGTGGAAAAACTCAGAGCCAGCCACGCTGGGCCAGGCTGACCCACTCGGAGCGGGACACGACGAAGTGATCCAAGACCCGCACATCAATCAGGGCCAGAGCGTCCTTGAGCCGGGTGGTGATGGCGCGATCAGCTTGGGAGGGCTCACAGCAGCCGGAGGGGTGGTTGTGGGCAAAGATCACCGCAGCGGCATTGCAGGCGAGGGCCTGCTGTACCACCACACGGGGATACACCGCCGCGCCATCAATGGTGCCGTTGAACAAGGGCTCGAAACTGAGCACCTTGTGCTTGTTGTTGAGGAAGATGGCCGCGAAGACCTCGTTCTTTTCCTGGGCGAGGGCCAGCTGCAGGAACTGGGCGACATCGGTGGGAGCCGTGAGTGCCTCCCGACCGGTCAGCTCATCCAGCAGGATGGTGGCCGCCGTACTGACAATCTCCTCGGGTTTAACACAGCCCTGCACGTGGTACAGGCCCTGCTCGTTCTTTACGAAAGTGGGAATATCCATAGAAACTCCAAAACGGCATAAAAAAGCCCGCGTAAGGCGGGCTCTGGTATGTAGTGAAAAGGGGGTGTGCGAAATACGGGTCAATCAGTGTCGAGTCGAAAGGCGTGGCCGCAATCCAGGCACTTCAAGTTGTCGAGAAAGGTTTGGTCGAGCTTGTCACCGAGAGCTGCGCCGCTCTCTCCGCCGGCAACACCTCCAATCAGACCACCAATCACGGCACCGGCTATCCCGCCGAGCAGTGATCCGCCCGGGCCTGCGACGTAACCCAGTGTCATGCCCACCCGGGCGCCACTGGTGGCTGCAGCCACGCCACTAGCGGCACCAGCAGCTGTGCCGACTGAGCCGCACACCCTGCGTCCGTTGTGGAGTGCCTCTATCCGGATAGATTGGCAGCTGGAGCATTGAATGATCATGAAACCCCCATGAATGGGACCAGGAAGGCCATCCCTTCCTGTCTTCATAGTGGTGATATATATTTAAAATTATTTTGAATGTCGGCTGCCTTTTCTTGCAGTATTGAGTTTAATGCTTTTGCAACCATTTAAGGGTCTATGAGGAAGGTATAGCCGGATACCGGCATTATATTTTTCTGCAACGACCTCTGCGTCAGGGATTTATAACGTCTTAGGGAAGGAGAAAAGTAACATGGCAAGATGTACAGCTCCTGTGCGTGGGCATAACTCTGCAGCTGCAGCTGCAGCCTGTCCGGCTTGTCGCTTTAAGAGTGCTCGTTATGGGGGAGGCTCTCGGTCTTACTCGTCATATGGGGGTAGTCGGAGCGACTACACGGGAGGAGGTGGTTATAGCGGTAGAGCGAAACCTCGCTGGTCGAGATCAGGCTCATCTGTGCTTTACACTGCGAGTCAGATTCAGTCGCTGACGCCTGTACGTGAAGCAGTTGAAGCCAGGGTTGCAGTGCAACCTGATCTTCGGGATGTTTTCCTATGTCATGCATGGGGTGACAGAAAGGAGTCAGCTAAAGAGCTGCATGATTTACTTGAGGCAGCGGGTGTTAAGGTCTGGTTTAGTGAAAAAGATCTAGGGCTTGGTGTGCCGATGATGCGCGCTATCGACAGGGGATTGGCGAATTGCCGAGTTGGACTTGTTCTGGTTACCCCTGCAATGCTGGAACGCCTTCCAAAAGAGAGCGTAGCAGACAAAGAGCTTTCTGCGCTTTTGGCGGGGAACCAGCTCGTACCTATCGTGCACAATACAACATATGAAGATCTACGAAATGTCAGCCCCTTGCTTGCCTCCAGAACTGGACTGGATACTTCGGAAGATTCAATGGCTGAAGTCGCGGAAAAAATAGCGGAGCTGGTCGCTATTTAAATTTTAAGATTAAATATAAGAAGGAAAAAGCTGCTTGGGACATAAATT
This sequence comes from Alloalcanivorax sp., assembly GCA_039983755.1. Lineage (GTDB taxonomy): Bacteria > Pseudomonadota > Gammaproteobacteria > Pseudomonadales > Alcanivoracaceae > Alcanivorax. The sequence continues at coordinate 2,926 of JBDWVU010000039.1, read as the reverse complement.
GTGTCCCACCTTTCAGTGTCCGGTTAATGGGTTGCGTGTGCCCATTAATCGCCCAACATCCTCGCTCTGTTTCATTATCAAATTTCAACCGGTTGGTGATGTAGGTCGCAATCGGACTGCCTCCATAATGCATGTATGGCGCGGTTTTAGGTGTCGTATGGCTGTTTGTCCCACGGTCTCAAGAGCAGGTCAGCCTACTGGGGGATCGCGGTTTGAATTGATCTGCACTTACATTCAGCCATCTGCTTTAGAAAGCGACATATTCGAAAATACGACATGTTCATGTAGGCAGTGTGTACATGTTTGGCGGTGCGTCATAGTCTGATGGTCGATGAATTCTATGCTTGTTTCCTGTGCATGATGATTTGATGATTTGATGTCTTGAGGTGTGAGTGCGTTGACCAAGATTCCCTTTGCGATTCATAAGCCGACCGGAAGAATGGTCGAGGTCTCTAGTGTTGTTGCTGGACGTGCGTGCGAATGTATTTGTCCTTCGTGCCGTCAAAGTGTTCAGGCGCGTCAGGGCAGCGTTTATGAATGGCATTTTGCGCACGATAGTTCTCCAGGAACTACGCCAGGTGTGGAATGTGATATCTCGTTTCATGTCTGCTGTAGGCAGTTCATTATTGAGGCTGCGTTGGCTGGCCAACTGTCCTCCCTTATGACTCCTGGGTTATCAATTTCCTATGAAGTCAATGGTGGGATGACTCGTGCACAGAGAGTGGCTCGTCCCATACTCCAAGAGAATCTAATTTGGAAGAAAGGCGTAAGTAATTTTGATATTGCTGCTGACGTGGAGGGGTATGGGCTTCATATATATTTCTCATATCCAGATAGAGAGTCCCCAGTAATTCCTGAGGGAGTACATGAGGCCGGATTCCTTAAGATTGATATAACGCCAATCAAAAAATCCATCGAGCTAGATAAAAGGAATGGGCAGAATATATTGGAGCAAGCAGATGTCTTGTTTAAGGAGGAGGATTGCAAGCTATGGCTGTCGCACCCACGACTCTATTCCAAAGCCTTTATTGAAGAGAAAGGAAAGATTTTAGATGAATACAAGAAAAGGCAGGAGGATGTAAAGAGGGTGAGAGTGCAGCGTATTGATGAGATGGCTGCTCGAAGGGATTCTTCAGAACTACAGAAAAAAAGGCCGGTTAAAAAAGAGCAAGATGGTGTTCTCTATGCGCACCGTAAAATTAGCCCCCCGCTCCGGCTTGTGGCCAAACATGATGCACTTTCATCAGATGAGAGCCTTATAGCACGGTTTTATTCAACCGTTTATAAGTTATATCTGGACGCAGGTAGAACTCAGCAGGAAGCTATTACGTTGCTGCTTCAGAAGGAGTCGGATATTCGGAGGCAGGAGCGGCTTGCATGGATGGAAAGGCAGCGTAGAAAATTCTGATTATGCCCCTGTCCGAGTTAAGGCTAATCGTTATCCCATAGCCATTCTGATACAGCCTGGCGATTTCCGAGGACCACTTGCTGAGCGGTGGGCTTGCGATGATGATCTCCATTGAGTCTCAATGTCTCGACAATGTAGCTTGCCATGGCTGCCCGGCATTTAATTTTAAGCATCCCGTTGGTCATGTTGTAATCGCGAGTAATCACTCTTTGTTGATTGACCGACAGCCTTGGATCAGGGGTAACTTCCAATGTAACGATTCTCTGCCAGGCGGAATCTTTCTCTTTTCCCATGTCGCCAGGAGGGGAGAGATCCGGTTTGTCCTGAATTCGGCTCAGAACGAAGTCCCGGTACTCACCATTTTTTTCACACCAAGCCCTTGCGTGCCAGCGCATACCATTGTGAACAACGGTGTGTGGCTGGATAACTCTATATTCCGGTTCTGGGTTTTTGAGGGAGGCATATTGAATCTCTACACGCAGTCCCTCCCGGCAGGCTAGAAGAATGGGGCGAAGCACGGCGGGGCGAAGGTCTCTTGAGGGAGGTAATAGCACCTCAGTATTCAGCTCTCGGACATCCAGCTCCTCCAGAGCACAACTGAGATCCTCCCTGGCATGCATCATTTGCAAATATTCGTCGGCAACGCCGCGAGTAAACATCGGCTTAAAGGTCTTGGAAGGCTTGTAGCCCTTGAGGGACCTGTCGTATTGCAGGTTTTTGGGTGCAAATGCTGTTAGGTACTGGTTAATGTCTTTGCTGGCTTGCTGTCTTCCAATGCCAAAGGCTCTTTGCAAGTGGTTTGTGGTCAGCCGTCCTTCCCAAAGAGCAATTACTTCAATCAAGCGGTACCGTAATAGTAAGTCCCAGCGAACCACCCAGTCCGCCGCATTTTTGCCTGCCACCCGTGCCATCTTGTCTTTCCCCTGAAGAAATATGCGCCAAAAGGCGACATGACTATGTATCCAGTATGGACATGACAATAATAAGTCATTATCTTTGCTGTGTCATTAGCGATGTTCCTTTGGGTGGCGGGGAACATTGATAAATAGCTGAAAGCTAAAGGTATACAGATGAGACAAATTTCGATTCCCGCCGTGCCAATCGGTTCGATCCTGGATATTTGGTGCTTAGGATACTGGCATAGAGTTATTTCAGGTCCTGTTGGGCCTAATGGTAAGCCAAGCTTGATTTCTGCGTCCTCAAGATGGGGTACCGTCATGGAAGAGCCATGGGATGTTGTGGTGCAAGGGAGAGAGGTTCGGCTGGTCAGAGCCCCGGACTCCTGGCCTGCTGGGGCAGAGATAGTTGATAAGGCGCGAGGGTTTATCGGGGTATGGAAGTACAATTTGTTCACTCGTAACTGTGAGCACTTTGTGTCTGAATCGCCACCAGTTCTCTAGACACTTCTCAGCCGTTCTTGGTGACGCTTTTCATACTCTACCGGTGACAACTGCTCATTAGAACTATGGCGTCGCCGGTTGTTATAGAACATCTCGATATAATCAAAAATATCTGCTC
>JBDWVU010000038.1:0-11203 GCA_039983755.1 Alloalcanivorax sp. | reverse complement strand
AGGTTTTGTATCAGATGAAAGCAGGAGGGGGCTCCAATTTGTAATGGTAGACCCCGGTACCAATAGGACCGGGGAGGTTTAATGCCAATTGATCGAGACCTTGGAGCGTAGTAGGCGAGGAAAACGGGGACTATCCGAGAGGATGTTCTGCTCGGGTATCCACACACGACGTGACGGTGCTGTTACCAATAAGGCGCTAATCTTTCTTATACAGCACTGTCACTTTGCCGGCAGGTTTGTTCTTGCCTATCTCATAATCAGGGTTGAAAGTGGCGAGATTATGAGCGGCGATGCCAATCACTGAGGCAAAGCCAGTAACCTGGGTAAAGCCAGTCGGGATAGCGAAGCTGGCTAAGGAGGCCGCTCTGTATTCTGTGTACACGCGGCAACGTAGCCCTTTTTTTTCAATGGCTCCCTCGACTTTATTTACCACGGAGCTGATGTTCTTGACCGCGACAATTTGAAAGGAAGCTTTCTTGGCAATGAGTTCGGAGAGCTTTTCAGTAGTGATGTCTTCGGAGGTGTATTTTTCGATGTCAATATCTTTGCTCATTGAGTTGTCCTAGTTTGAGGAGATGATAAAACGGGCAGATTCGCTGCCCGTTCTAGTCAGCGACTGGGTCTTATTGAAGTATGATCAAAGCTCCGCTATTTGCTGTAGGGCATCTTCATAAGCAAATAGTGTGTCGAAGTTTTCGTTGTAAATTAGGTAGAGGGCGGACTGTATGTTCTCGTGTGGCGTTTCTTCGATGGTATCTTTGAATATGTTGGTATGATGCATGCTTCCGGAAAGCACCATGAAGCTTTCGTCCTCCATTACCACCCAGTCAATGGTTTCAAAGGCCCTGGCTCCTTTGTATTTCTCAAGAGTCTCCTGAGCCAGAGAGAGGGAGTCCTGGTTTTCTTTTTCAATCATCGAGATCTGGTTTTTTATGCTCCGGACCCCTCTTTCGTGATTTTCTATATCGGTTATTGATTGCTGTTTCACACGAGGCCAAACCGTGTAGCTGGAGCCGTTTTCTGTTTTCCTTTCAGTCCAAGAATTCCCGTTATCGATATGATTTTGGGCTTTCTTTAATAGTTGTTTTTCTCTCGCTATTTCTGATTCGAGTTCGTTTAACCTTTCCTGCAATGTGATCAGCCTGCTGTCGTTTTTTGCAGCATCGATCATTTCATTTGCTGTATCCCTGTAATTCTTTTCTATGTCCTTGAAATCACAGGTGTAACGAACGACATCTCGGCCCCGTTCGTCCTCAATGACAGACCAGTCTGTGCTCTCACAAAGCTTACGGTTATCCAGCGCCTGGCCAACCGTATATTCAGGGAGTAATTCAAGACGCCCCTCCCGGATGACGTCTATTTCAGAAGAGCACCCGGATAGGGCTGCCAGGGAAATGCATGCTAGGGCTGCTTTGAGGTTTTTCATGATGGTTCTCTTTTAAAATCTTTCCATGAGGTGATTGGCTTAAGCACCAACCACAATTAAGAGGAAACAGACGATCCAGACGATGAAGTACGCCAGGTTCTGCTTCAGGGCTTGGGTTCGTTGGTAGAGATAGACGGGCACCAGCCACACCCATCCACCAAATGTGCTGGTATCAGTGCCGGCTTTCTTGAGTCTCTTTTCATCCAGGAAAGACAGGGCGATATTGAGTATGAGAGTGATGTAAATGAAATGGCCGCTGGCAACGGCTTGCTCGGCACGGTACTCGCTGCTGTGAACCATGTAGGCCACAAAGTATTCCAGGGTGAGGCCGATCAGTGGGGCAAACGCCAGAATCCATACAACGGTGTTGTTGACTTTGGCTCCGGTTAGCGGCGGTGGGGTCGTATCATCAAGGTGTTCCCGAAGCTGGGTATCTTCGATGTTGGTCCAGTCCGCGAACCCCTTCTTCCAGACGGATGATCCGTGGCGTAGTGTGCCGTTGCTGATCAGGGTGATGAGATCGGTTTCAGAAACGCCCCCCTTCCTTTCTCCGTTGAGTTCGTAGAACCAGATCTCGTTCCCCGTGGTGCTGTTTTCCATTGTTCATTCCTTGTAGTGGCTGTCCTTCCATGGTTTTTAGCCAAGCACAGGTCGAGTGCTGTGCCTGGGAAGAGCGGTCTCCCCCAGGCGCTGTGTCCGTTGGTTTGGAAGGTGTGTCTCAGTTTGAGTGTTATGTAATTCAAGACTCGCAAAGTATTGCAACGCTGCACCTTGGGGGTCAAGTATTCCGGTACGACAGAGGTATGGCACTGCCGTAGCGTTGCTCTATCAGATTGATGGAGTGGGCGTGATGAGCTTCCCCGAGCGCCTGAAGGCGGCACGGTTGGCGTTGGGTCTGACCCAGGAGCAGTTGGGCGACGAGCTTCATGTGACCAAATCCACGATATCCGCTTGGGAAAATGGCCGTGATTCGCCCGGATTTCGTTTACTGCCGAAGTTGAAGGCGGTCCTCGGTGTATCGCTGGATCATCTGATCTGCGGTGATCAGGTTGAGGGTGCCTCAGAGCTGAAGTCCAAGTATGACGCCCAGGTACGTAATGACGCCGAAGCTCAACTGCTCAAGGGCTACCGGCGCCTGTCCGTTAAACGTCGCCAAGGCCTGCTGGCTATGATTGATTAGCCTGCCTGTTGTCCGGCCAGCTTCTGGCTGAGTCCCTGTGCCGACTGCGGTTGAGTATTGCCCGGTGGGGCCGACCCTTCCGGCACGAACTCCTCCACGACCTGTAACCCTTCCTCCTCCGAGTATTCGAACTGAGCGTTGAGCAGCCCTGCATGGGCTACCTTGTCCAGCTCTGTTTGGTTGATGCCCTGGTCTTCCCTGACCTTGGCCGTTTCCCTGGCGTGGCTGACGGCATCCTCCATGGATTGCTCAGCGCGCAGCGTCAGATCCACGTAGTAGATCGGTGCCCGGTGGCTCTGGGTAGTGCTCTTCCCGCGTAGCTTCAATTCCAGGGGTAGGGTGGCTAGGTTGCCGCCACTGATGGCATGGAAGTAGCGCAGCCGAGCAGCCAGGGTGCGGATGCTGTTGTAGCCGGTGGTCCGAAACACGAAGCAGCCCAGTCCATCCTCCTCTCCGATCCGTACATAGAGCCGCCCGTAGGGTTTGCACAGATCGTGGGCACCGAATTCGCATAGGTCGGGTGAGGGGCAGGGTAACTGCTCCAGGCCCTGGTCGGTGCGGCGTCGGCAGGTCTCCCCGTCGCCACTGCACAGGGGCCGGCCACTCTTGCGCTCGAAGAAGGTGTACTCCGCCCGCAGGTTCAGGTCCGGATCATTGAAGGGCAGGGTGACGGGAATGCTGCGTAGCTTCTTGCCTTGTACCTCCTGGCGTAGGGCCTCATCCAGTGGGTGCGGTAGCCAGCCCTCCCGGGTCTGGATCTGGGTAGTGATGGTGAATTGGTCGTCTTTCTCCGGCAGACGCTTGCCGTTCTTTTCTACTATGCGGCCAATACTGATACGGCCAATCACGGGGGGCGTAATGGCGAGTCCTTTGATCATGGGAATCTCCTGTTATAAAAAGCACAGCCGCCGGGCTGGGCCCGGCGTTTATGCTGTTAGGCGTGGGGTGTTGAGTGAGGTGATGCGAGAACGATCAGGTGTTGGGTTTGACGAGGAACCGGCGACTGCCAGCGCGATGCTTGGGGAATTGCTGCAGTAGCGCGGGCTGAGTCTTGAGCAGGGCGTCAGTGTCGAGCACTGTACTGTCCTTGCTGCGCTTCCAGCTCACCTGGCCATCCATGAAGTAAGCCCGAGCGGCGTCACCCATGCGTTGCTGGATGCGCTGCTTGAGCCGGGCTTCCCGTTCGGCCAGACGGGCTAGGCGTTCCCGGATATCCAGCATCTCACTGAAATCGCCGTTGAGTGCGGTGTCTTCAATGAGATCCAACGCTTCGCCATCGTCACGAGGGTAGAGCGCTCGCAGCGCCTGGTCGGCGGAGTCGGAGCCATCGGCCTCGGGTGGCGTATCGGTTTCCACCAAGTGCCAAAAGGCCCGTTCCAGCTCGATCAGTTGCTTGATGACGGCGTCATCCCGCTCAATGCGGTGTACCTGCAACTCCTGCCCGCAGATCAGCACCGCCACGTCCGCTGCCTGCTTGCCGGTGACGGCCAGTTGATGCTGCACCTGGCACTGGATGTACTCTGGTACGCCATCGGCCCAGAGCCTGGCGCCATTGAGGCCGGTGGTTTTGCACTCCGGGATCTGCACCTCTGGATTTCCCACTACCGAGTAATCCAGATTGGCCAGCATCCAGGGCTTGTCTGCATCCGGGTGCTGGAGCACGGCATTCACTCGCCGTACCTTGTTGCCCGTCGCCTTGGCATAGGCCTCGGCCACCTTGGGTTCAAGAAGATTGCCCCAGTACAGCGGGGTATGGATGTCGTCAGGATCGGGGGCCGGTAACAGCCCATCCCGCCCGGTCTTGATCATCCACAGCTCAAGCGGCGATTGGTACGGATTAAGTCCCACGGCCGCAGCGGCATCGCTGGCCCCGATACCTTGCTTGCGGACCTTGAGCCACTGTTCCCGGTTCATGCCCTTGGTGGACACCAGGCGCAGGGCTGGGCGGGATGAGGATTTGATGGAGCGGGGCGTGCTCATGAGTGTCCTCCTTCCAGTTGGGTCAGCCGCTCGGTAAAGCGATCATGAAGATTGATCAGCCGGTGGGTCTGGGGTGTCTGATCCGACGGGATCTCATGACTACCGCCCTGGCTGAAGAAAGTGACCACCAGCTCGGTGATCATCTGTTGGATGTCGGTGTTGGGCGGTAAATCGCCATCATTCTCGAGCAGATAGGTGCCCAGCTGTTCGCCCAGGATAGACACCACCTCGTACTCGAACACCCCAGGAAACCCTTGCGGGCCATACCAGTAGGGTTGCACCTGTTTCCAGATATCGGGGATGAAGTCACACAGGGTGCTGATCAGCTCAATGCATCCATTACCCCAGATCTCCAGAAGCCGGGTACCGCGCTCCTTGTTCAGCATCACCCCTTCATGGAGAAAGGCGCCCCAGATGGCGGCCAGATGCGGGGAGAGGGGTGGCGCAGAGAGTCTGGCTTCCGGGTTCACACGGCTATCGTGATTACGTTCTGTCATGGTCAGGCTCCAAACAATAAAAAGCCCGACCGGCACAGAGCGGGTCGGGCTTTAGTCGAGGAAAAAGAGTGAGTCGGGAATCAGTCAGGTCACCAGTTCCAGAGTCTGGCTCAGGGCCCGCTGCTTGATCTGGGCACCCTTGCCGAACCAGGCGGAATCCAGCCGGTTGTCGGTGCTGCGGGCGCGACGTTCGTGGTCCACGAACTCGGTGACTGCATTGAGCAGGCCGTAGGCCGTGTTCTTGGCTGACGGCAACTCTGCGCCGCGACCGGCCCCGTCATACAGCGCCATAGCCTTCTTCATGGCCTGTTCGTTGGGCTTCACCAGCATGTCCCCAGAGGAGTAGTTCACATCGGTGAAGACCGAACGCATGACCTTCTCGGCGGTCTTGCGGGTGATCCGTCGTTCGCTCAGCGCTTTCAAGCGATACATGAAGTCATCCCAGGCAGAGACGGAGATACCCAGCTGTTTCTTGACCGCCTGAGCATCGAAGGTGGTGTTGTGCCGGACTTTCACCGCCTGGCCGGCGCCATTGAGGGCTACCGCCAGGGTGTTGTTGCACACCACCCGGATGCTGGTGAACTGGGCAGTGGTCGCCAAGGTACCGTCACAGGCGGTGGCCAGCAGCACATAGCCGTTGGTCTGGTCATTGCCAGCCAAAGAACCTGTTTGCCCGGTGCGGGCCAGCGCCCAGAGCTTGCGGCCACCTTTAAGGACGCCAGCGGTTTCCAGTTCAAAGCCGGAGCGCTCGGTGAGGTCCCGGTAAAACTCCAGGATCTGCCGGGGCTGAACCACCTTGAAGCGGTTGCTCACTACGGACAGAGGCGCCTGATTATCTGATCGGAACAGCACCTTCTGATCCGGGAAGGATGAGATCTGTCCCAGGGATCCAGCCTCGCTGCTAATGAAGCGAACAGGAGTCTCACGGATCTCCCAGTCCATGCCGGCTTCCTGCATCCAGACATTGAGGGGCTGTTGGGCGGCGAGCTGGTTGCCCAGCCCGTGCCAGGGGGTGCGGCCTGCATAGGCCATGCTTTCGACAAGATGTGCCATGGTAAATCTCCAAGAAAAACGGTGAGCCCGAAACGGGCGGATTGGCGAATGAGAAGAGGGGGTGAGTCAGGGGTAGAGCAAAAGCAGAAGAGTGAAGGCTTAGAGCCAGCCACGCTGGGCCAGGCTGACCCACTCGGAGCGGGACACGACGAAGTGATCCAGTACCCGTACATCGATCAGGGCCAGAGCGTCCTTGAGTCGGGTGGTGATGGTGCGATCAGCCTGGGAGGGCTCACAGCACCCGGAGGGGTGGTTGTGGGCAAAGATTACGGCAGCGGCATTGCAGGCCAGCGCCTGCTGTACCACTACACGGGGATACACCGCCGCGCCATCAATGGTGCCGTTGAACAAGGGCTCGAAACTGAGCACCTTGTGTTTGTTGTTGAGGAAGATGGCCGCGAAGACCTCGTTTTTTTCCTGGGCCAGAGCCATCTGCAGGAACTGGGCAACATCGGTGGGCGCAGTGAGCGTATCTCGACCGGTGAGTTCATCCAGTAGGATGGTGGCCGCCGTACTGACAATCTCCTCGGGTTTAACACAGCCCTGCACGTGGTACAGGCCCTGCTCGTTCTTCACGAAAGTGGGAATATCCATAAAAACTCCAAAACGGCATAAAAAAGCCCGCACAAGGCGGGCTCTGGTATGTAGTGAAGGGGGGGCAAGTGCGAAATACGGGTTAATCGGTGTCGAGTCGAAAGGTGTGGCCGCAAGCCAGGCACTTCAGGTTGTCGAGAAAGGTTTGGTCGAGCTTGTCACCGAGAGCGGCACCGGCCTCTCCGCCGGCAACACCTCCGATCAGGCCGCCGATCACGGCACCGGCTATGCCGCCGAGCAGCGATCCTCCAGGGCCCGCGACATAGCCCAGCGTCATACCCACACGAGCGCCACTTGTGGCCGCCGCAACTCCACTCGCGGCACCCGCGGCTGTGCCGACAGAGCCGCATACCCTGCGCCCGGTGTGGAGCGCCGCTATCCGGATAGATTGGCAGCTGGGACATTGAATGATCATTAAACCTCCATGAAATGGGACCAGGAGGGTCATTCCTTCCTGGCTTCATGGGGGTGATATGTAGGTGAAAAAATCTGGAATCGAGACGTAGACTAGGTAACAGAAATGAAATTACTAAGTGGGAAGTCAGTTCAGGTGTGTGAATCGCCACCGGTTTGCTAGACACCTTTCAGCCATACAAAATGGTGGCCGCCGTACTGATAATCTCCTCAGGATTAACGTAGCCCTGTACGTGGTACAGGCCCAGCTCGCTCGAATATCCATAGAAACTCCAAAACGGCATGAAAAAGCCCGCACAAGGCGGGCTCTGGCATGCAGTGAAAGGGGGGGGGGTATAAAATTCATGATCAAAAGCATCGGTTTGCTGTTTTGGGTTGCAAGTAGAGCAAGTAGTGTTAGTGGGTGTAGATTCAGTATCCTTCAGGGAAAGCTCATTATAGAGCGGTCGAGATTGAACAGGCTGGACGAGACTCCAAATCATCATCCCAACTATTGATGAATTTGACTTGAAGCATAGAGAATGGAGGGTGAAGGTGTCAGTTGTCTGACCGGTCGCCGAATCGATCAGAACCAGGGATTACAACAACTGCAGTAAGGCCTCCTACCTTACTGGACGTGTAATGAACCTGTCCCTGATAACGCTCAACTATTGCGTGGACAATAGCCAGCCCCAATCCATGACCGGGTGTTTGCTCGTCCAGCCTCAATCCTCGCTTGCCCAATTGTGAGTGGGCTGTTTCTGATACGCCCGCTCCGTCGTCGCTGATGATAATTTTTAACTGCTCTTGATCTTCACTCAGCGTGAGCTCCACCCAGCGGGATGACCATTTGCCTGCGTTATCCAGCAAGTTGCCAAGGATTTCGTTCAGATCATGCTCCTCGACAGGCCAGCGATGGTTTTCAGGCAGATCCGTTGACAATTCAAAAGATTTATCGGGGTAGAGGCGGCCAAGCATCCACAGCAGATCCCGGGCCTGTTTGATCGGACATACACTTTGGCCGACCTGTGGACCCGCAAACCGGCTTCGCCGCATTTCGGCCTCAAGCTGAGCATCTATGTCGTCGAGGCGCGCCGCCATTTCCCATCTCAGCTTCTCATCGAGCGGGCGACTGGTGTCTTCCAGGATCTGTCTGACAGCCGCTATGGGGGTTTTCACGCTGTGGGAAAGGTTGGCAAGTGCGTCACGGGAGCGTTCCAGCCGGTCATCCAGTGAATCCAGCAGTCGATTGAGTTGCCGGACGAGGGGCTGGAACTCCTCCGGGCCGTCTGCGTTAATACGGGAGAGCTCGCCTGACTGAAGTTTTTTCAGGTTCATCTGAAGGCCCGCTATTGACCGCAGGGCCAGAGTGATTCCCAGCCATATGCTCCCGATCATCAGAATGACCAGTAAAACCGAGACGACGGCAGTCCAGATATGGAGTTTGGCCTGGCTCCGATGAAGCGCCTCCATATCCTCGGCAACAATGATCACGAAGGGGTTTCCGTCGACCGTGAAGGCACGGCGATACCCAAGCATTTGGGAAGGCGCAGCTGGTACCTCAGCATCCCTGGCTCTCACGGCTCCCTCCTGCCCGGAGGTGAGCAACGGCCTCAGAATCGGAGTCCAGGTCTCCGGTGAGATGGACTGCCCAGACGGAGAAGCGATGGCGATGGCGAAGGCGTGGAGGAGCACTTCCTGAAAATAGTCGCCGGTCTGGAGTGTATCAATCTGGCCACCGGATTGGCGGATCTGGTGTTCCAGAAAAGCTACCTCATCTTTCAAGCGGCGTTCTACTAAGTCCATGGTCATCCTCTCCAGCAAGGCCCCATGGATGATCCAAGCCAGTGCCATCAGACCAATGCCGGCCGGAAGCAGCAGAATCAGGAGCATCCCCCTGACTGAGCGAGGTCTAACGGCTATCGGCATCGAACAGGTACCCCTGACCACGTCGGGTCTTGATGGTGTCCGGTCCCACCAGCTTCCTGAGCCGCCGCACATACGCTTCGATCACGTTCTCGCTGGGTATGTCGTCGATGCTGTATAGCTGGTCGAGAAGCTGTTCTTTCGAGAAAACCTGCCCGGGACGACTCATCAGACATCGGAGCAAACGGAACTCCGTACCGGTCAGGCTATGTTCGGTCTCGTCACCGGCCCTTAACGTCTGGCGATTTTCGTCCAGCTCGAACCGGCCCGCTGTCAGGGTATCCATTATTCTGCCTTCGCTTCGCCGGACGATGGCGTGAAGTCGGGCAATCAGCTCTTCGGTCTGGAAAGGCTTCGCGAGGTAATCATCGGCGCCGGCCTTCAAGCCATTGACCTTGTCCTGCCAGTCTCCCCTGGCGGTCAGGATCAACACCGGGAAACTGACCTTATGCGTCCGCCACTGTTTCAGTACGTCCAGGCCGTTGCCGTCGGGCAGGCCCAGGTCAAGAATACCGGCGCGGTAACTTTCCTGCTGCCCGAGGTGCCGGGCTTCCCGCGCTGTACGGGCGGTATCCACGCTGAAACCGGCCTTTTCCAGTTGGGCGCTTAGCCCATTTGTCAGCAGGTAGTCATCTTCCACCAGAAGTAATCTCATTCCTGAACTGCCTTTCTAAATTGAGCATCAGAGTCCGTCAGTGTCGCTGCCCAAGCTGAATTGTGCCAGAACAAAAAATAATTCCGATTTTCAGCCTGGATTCAGGTTGCTGAGCGATGGTAGCAACCGCTTCTGGATATTGCTCAAGTTTTGAGTGAGACAACCCGGCCCTCAGGGCCAAAGCTGTTCAAAGGAGAAGATATATGACCGTATCAAAATTCCTCGTTGCTGCCGCAACTATCTTATTGTCGGCGACCACCTTTGCCGCTGGAACCCATGGTGGAGGACATGATCACGGCGCTGCGAGTGGTGAGCCCGGCAAAGCCTCAGAGGCCAGCCGAACCATAACAGTCGAAATGTACGACAATTACTATGAACCGGAATCAATCATCGTAAGCCCCGGGGAAACGGTGCGGTTCGTGGTGGAGAACAAGGGGAACCTCGTTCACGAGTTCAACATCGGCACACCTGAGATGCATGAGGGGCATCAGGAGGAAATGATGATGATGGTAGAGCACGGCGTGATTCAGGGCGGGAAGCTGAATCACGACATGATGAGCATGGACATGGGCAACGGAAAAACCATGAAGCATGACGATCCAAACAGCGTGTTGCTTGAGCCCGGACAGAGCAAGGAAGTTGTCTGGAAGTTTACGGAAAAAGGCGACATTGAGTTCGCATGCAACGTGCCAGGCCACTACCAGGCCGGCATGTACGGTGACGTTAACTTTGAGTAAACCGGCGTACTGACAACCCCGCGAATGCACGGGTTGGGACTGTTTTCCAGCCCTGCTTCAACGAAGTGCAGTTTGGAGTAAGAAAAAGATGAAAACACGCCTACTGACAGGACTTTTAAGCCTGCTGATGCCAGCCATGGTTATGGCTGGTGAGTACGACCTGACGGTCGACCGGGTAAAAATTGATACTGGCGATTTCGTGAAAGAAGGCATTGGATACAATGGCGTATCTCCGGGGCCGGTGATGCGCTTCAAAGAAGGCGAAAACGTCAGGATCAACGTGACCAACAATCTGGATGAGATGACGTCCATTCACTGGCACGGTCTGATCCTTCCTTTCGATCAGGATGGAGTACCAGGTATCAGTTTCCCGGGCATCAAGCCGGGTGAAACCTTTACCTACGAATTTCCCATCCAGCAAGCGGGCACCTACTGGTTCCACAGCCACTCTGGTTTTCAGGAGCCGGATGGCGCCTACGGTTCCATCGTTATCGAACCCGAGGGGCGTGAACCGTTCCGTTACGACCGCGAATACGTCGTCCAATTGACCGACAAACACCCGCATTCCGGTGATCGCATCATGCGCAACTTGAAAATGATGACTGATTATTACAACCGCGATCAGCAGACCGTGGGCGAGTTTTTCTCGGATGTGTCCGAGAACGGTTTTATGAACACAGTTCGGGATCGCATGGCCTGGGGTGGCATGCGCATGATGAAAGCAGACGTCGAAGACGTGCATGGCTTTACGGGCCTGATCAA